>OZ241366.1:0-1311289 GCA_965199905.1 Ilyomonas sp.
TTATAGATAAACAACTGATGATTTTTGCTGACCAAAATGTATTGGAAGTATTGGTGAAAAATCACATTCATGTTTATCTTAAAATATGATGATTTGTGAATAATGTTTCTTCCTGAAACTGATATTTATAATTCGCTTTGGTAACGCTCAATCTGTGCCCGGAACGTTGATGGGAGCATTCCTGCGTGTCGAAGCAGCAGGAATGGCAACAACCGCAGCTTAACAGATAGACGAACGATGGTTACCAAAACTGTATTTCGTATTTTATTATAAACTGATTCACTATCTGTTTATTGCAGAAAAACACTTGCTGCACAGCGTTGCGAAGATAAGCGGGGAAACGATTGTTGTATCAATGTTTCGTTTTTGTTAGTAACCTATATAATGCGTATTGCATAATAATATCAAGTGAAAATATAGCTTGCGATCGCTTGTTTTTCGTTTATGTTTGTCATTAAAGCACACTGAGAATGCCGTTGATAAAAAGTATTTCCGGGATACGTGGAACGATAGGAGGAAAACCGGGAAATAATCTTACCCCGCTGGATATTGTAAAGTTTACTGCTGCTTACGGTACCTGGCTTATAAATCAAAACGAAAATAATAAATCGGTTGTTGTGGGACGAGATGCCCGCATAAGCGGCAACATGGTTCAACAAATTGTTGTGAGCACATTGAACGCATTGGGTTTGCATGTAACCGACATTGGGTTAAGCACAACGCCAACTGTTGAAATGGCTGTTATTTCGGAAGGTGCTGCCGGCGGCATTATCGTTACGGCAAGCCACAATGGTAAAGAATGGAATGCGCTTAAATTATTAAACAGCAAAGGTGAGTTTCTAAGTGGCGAAGACGGTCAGCAAATACTTGACATTGCCAATAAAGAAGAGTTCAGTTTTGTTGTGGTTGATAAATTAGGAACCACCGTTTATAAAGATGATTTTTTAGCAAAGCATATTGAAGCGGTTATATCTTATCCGCTGGTTGATGCAGAAGCGATCAGGGAACGGAATTTTAAGATAATAGTCGATGGTATTAACAGCACCGGTTCTACTGCTGTTCCCGAATTGTTGAAAGCATTAGGCGTTGAAAACATCCAGGTTTTAAATGGTGAAGTCAACGGAAAGTTTGCACATAATCCTGAACCTCTGCCACAACATCTTACTGAACTTTCCAAAGAAGTAAATAGGCAGAAAGCAGACATTGGTATTGCAGTTGATCCGGATGTTGACAGGCTTTGTTTCGTTTGCGAAGATGGTTCTATGTTTGGCGAAGAATATACGCTGGTTGCTGTTGCCGATTATGTGCTGCAGCATCGCAAAGGCAATACAGTAAGCAATCTCAGCTCAACGCGTGCATTGAAAGACATTACCCTGAAACATGGCGGTGAATATCATCCAAGCGCAGTTGGCGAAGTGAATGTGGTAACCAAAATGAAAGCCGTAGATGCTGTCATTGGTGGTGAAGGCAATGGTGGAATTATCGTTCCGGATTTTCATTATGGCAGAGATGCTTTAATTGGCATCGCTTTATTTTTAAGCCTGCTGGCAAAAACCAAAAGAAGTGCCATGCAACTGCGCCGTCAATATCCTGATTATTTTATTTCAAAAAATAAAATTGAGCTGGAACAGAACATCAGCGTGCCCGATGTGTTTCAGCGCATTCAAAACAAATACAAGAACAATCCCATCAATACCGAAGATGGCTTGAAGATAGAGTTTGATAACGATTGGGTGCATTTGCGTCCGAGCAATACAGAGCCTATCATCCGCATTTACGCCGAGAGTCATTTTGAAACGACAGCAGATAACATTGCAAAGCGACTGATGCAGGATATTAAAGAGAGTATAAGCTGATATTATAATATTTTAAAACAAGAGCTGGTTTGAATCATACGGTTAAACCAGCTCTTGTTTTTTTCAGCTATTTCATCATTTCCCTCAGCCTTTCCTTTCCTCCGCCAAACCATTCCTCTTTCAAAATACTCAGCACGATACTATTTCTGCGCCCGCCGGTCGCCTGCGGAAGATGGCTTCGCAAAATACCTTCCGGCACACAGCCAATCGCTTTCATAGCATTGATGCTTCTTTGGTTATCAGCATCTGCCCGAAACTCAACCCGTTCCATGTTAATGTCTTCAAAGGCGAACGAAAGCAACAAATATTTGCAATGCCTGTTTAATCCTGTTCTTTGAAATTCCTCACCATACCAGGTATAGCCAAGCTGTAAGGTTTGATTGGTTAATTGTATATCGTAAAATCTTGTAGAGCCTGCATATTGTTTTGCTTTTTTATCCCAAACAATGAATGGATATTCTTTGCCTTCGCTTCTTAATTTCAGCGTGTCATCAATATATTTTTTCATGCCCGTTTCTCCCGCCGGACTTACAAGGGAATACTTCCAGAGGTGTGGCTGATGCAATGCAAAGGGCATTACGTTTTCATAATCATCAACGCTGAGCGGCCTTAACAAAGCACGTTCATCCTCAAGTATATAATCATTGGCACAGTTGAATTCATTACCCATATTTTTGTTTTTATTTCACTGTAAAAATGAAAACTATTCTTAAAAAACAGAACTGAAATATTATGTGCGGAATTGTAGGTTATGTAGGTGGAAGAGAAGCTTACCCGGTCGTCGTCAAAGGATTGAAGCGATTGGAATATCGTGGTTACGATAGCAGCGGTGTTGCTTTGCTGAACGGCGGATTGGAAGTGTATAAAAAGAAAGGAAAAGTAGCCGAGCTGGAGAATGAAGTGATAGGAAAATATCTTCATAGTCATGCTGCCATCGGTCATACGCGCTGGGCTACGCATGGCGAGCCGAGCGATCGAAATGCGCATCCGCATCTATCGCAAAGCGGCAGACTTGCCATCATTCACAACGGGATTATTGAGAACTATGCACAGATAAAAAGCGAGCTTATAAAAAAAGGCTATTCTTTTAAAAGTGACACTGACACCGAAGTGCTGGTAAACTTTATTGAAGACATACAACTAAACAGCGAATATTCTACGGAAGAAGCGATTCGCGCAGCCTTGCGGCGCGTGGTAGGTGCGTATTGTATTTTGATATTAGATAAAGAAAATCCTGATACTATTATTGCAGCGCGTAAGGGAAGTCCGCTGGTTATTGGCATTGGAAAAGGTGAGCATTTTTTAGCGTCGGATGCATCGCCTATTGTTGAGTACACAAAGGAAGTGGTGTATGTAAATGACTATGAAATTGCCATTGTAAAGCCTGATGAACTGGTTTTAAAAAACCTGGGAAACGATAAGCAAACGCCATTCATTACAAAGCTGAATATGGAGCTGGCGGCCATTGAAAAAGGTGGTTACGAACACTTCATGCTGAAAGAAATATTCGAGCAGCCTGCTACCATTTTTGATTGTCTTCGCGGTCGTTTAGATACAACCGATAATAAGATTGTCATGAGCGGTATTGATAAATACGAAGAGCTGATTACGAACGCCGGGCGTATCATTATTATCGCTTGTGGCACAAGCTGGCATGCAGGTTTGATTGCTGAATATATTATTGAAGAAACCTGCCGCATCCCCGTAGAAGTTGAGTATGCATCTGAGTTTCGCTACCGCAATCCTGTTATCCATAATGGTGATGTAATTATTGCAGTATCGCAAAGCGGCGAAACGGCTGACACCTTGTTTGCCATTGAAAAGGCGAAAGAGCAAGGCGCCATTGTATTAGGTGTGGTAAATGTGGTTGGTTCTTCTATCGCCCGCTTATCGCACGCAGGTGCGTACACACATGCTGGTCCTGAAATTGGTGTTGCCAGCACGAAAGCATTTACGGCACAATTAGCTGTGCTAACGATGGTTGCTTTAAAAATTGGCTACGCAAAAGGAACGTTATCAAAAGAGAGGTTTGATATTTTGTGCAATGAACTGGCTGCTGTTCCAGACAAGGTTTCACTGATATTAAAGAACACAGATGCTATTAAAAGCATTGCTGAAAAATATAAAGATGCGCACGATTTTTTATACCTGGGGCGCGGCTATAATTTTCCCATTGCTTTGGAAGGCGCATTAAAGCTGAAAGAGATTTCATACATACATGCCGAAGGATATCCGGCTGCAGAAATGAAGCACGGTCCTATCGCTTTGGTAGATGATTCATTACCGGTTGTTTTCATTGCAACTAAAGATTTGTATCATGAAAAAATCATCAGCAACATGCAGGAAATAAAAGCCCGCAAAGGCAAAGTGATCGCGGTAATAACAGAAGGAGATGATACGGTTTCGTCGATAGCAGATGATGTAATCGCCGTGCCTGAATCGGATGAAATTGTTGCTCCTATGCTCAGTGTTATTCCAATGCAATTACTGGCTTATTATATCGGAGTCAGCAAAGGCTACGATGTAGACAAGCCGCGCAACTTAGCTAAAAGCGTAACAGTGGAATAATGAGTTGTGAGTAAACAGCGCAACTTATCATTTACCATTCACTACTCACTATTCGCCATTCACCATTGACTACTCACCATCATGACATATTACAGTCTCAATCATCAATCGCCGCATGCCTCTTTCGAAGAAGCCACAGTAAAAGGACAGGCGCCGGATAAGGGTTTATATTTTCCGCAATACATTCCTTCGTTGTCAGTAGATTTTATAAAAAATATAAAGCAGTACACGAAAGAAGAAATTGGTATCGAGGTGATGAAGCCTTATGTAAAAGACAGTCTTCCTGCTGACAAACTTGAAGCGATCATAACCGAAACGGTGAATTTTCCTTTCCCTCTCGTTAACATCAATGAACGCATTTCGTCGCTGGAATTGTTTCATGGTCCTACATTGGCTTTTAAAGATGTAGGTGCCCGTTTTATGAGCCGTTGCTTAGGTTATTTTAACCAAAATAAGGATAAAGCAACAACCGTACTCGTTGCTACTTCCGGCGATACCGGCGGCGCGGTTGCCAACGGCTTTCTGGGTGTGGAAGGCGTTGATGTTGTCATCTTATATCCTTCGGGAAAAGTAAGCCCAGTGCAGGAATTACAGCTTACAACCTGTGGGCAAAATATAAAAGCTTTAGAGGTTGATGGCACGTTCGATGATTGCCAGGCAATAGTAAAAAAAGCTTTCGCTGATAATGATTTAAATCAGAAGCTATCGCTTACTTCTGCCAATTCAATCAATGTGGCAAGATGGCTGCCACAGCAGATGTATTATTTTTTCGCTTTGCAACAATGGCAATCAGAAGAGCCGCCTGTGATCTGTGTACCAAGCGGAAATTTTGGAAATATTTGCGCCGGTATTTTGGCTCATATTGCCGGGTTACCGGTTTGGCATTTTGTAGCGGCTCTCAATGCAAATGATGTAGTATATCGTTATTTACAAAATGGTTTATTCGATCCAAAACCATCTGTGGCAACCGTTTCCAACGCAATGGATGTAGGTAATCCAAGTAATTTTATCCGTATCCTGCAGATATTTAAACATGAATTGCCTATAATAAAACAAGCCATAACCGCTACCACTGTTTCAGATGAAACAACGAAGAAAACCATCTCGGAAGTTTATCAGCAATACGGGTACATTTTAGATCCGCATGGCGCTGTGGCTTATAAAGCTTTGGAAGATTACTTATCCGTTCATGCCGGCAAAGGATTGTTATTAGAAACAGCGCACCCGGTTAAGTTTCCCGGTGTTGTAGAAGAAGCGATTGGCAGGCAAATAGAGATACCGGAATCTGCAAAAGGAATATTCTCTTTAGAGAAAAAAAGCGTCCGCATGCAGGCTACGTTTGAAGCCGTAAAAGAATGGCTGATGAATCAATAACCCGGTAAAGAAAACATCATGTATTGTGAGGATAAAACATTTGAAAAGACAGATTTTAAAGCCATATCGATTCGATCAAATGAATATGAAAACTGCATCTTTAATAACTGCGATTTTTCAAATGCTGATTTATCAGGCGTAAAGTTTATCGAGTGCAGGTTGAATAGCTGCAATGTAAGCCTGGCAAAGCTTTCAGACACTATCTTTCGTGATGTTGTTTTTTCAGATTGTAAAATGACCGGGCTTTTATTCTGCGATTGCAACAAATTTGGCTTGTCTTTCCGGTTTAACAATTGCACCCTAAATCATTCCTCGTTCCAGGATGCAAAAATCAAAAAAACTGCTTTCAATAACTGTGTAATGCACGAGGTCGATTTTACAAATTGCGATCTTACCAGCGCCGTGATAACAGCTTGCGATTTGCAGGATGCAAAGTTTGAAAACACGTTGTTAGAATCGGCTGATCTTCGAACCTCATTTCATTATTCAATCGATCCAAATCTCAACAAAATCCGGAAGGCTTCCTTTTCTGTAAGCAGTATTGAAGGCTTGCTGCACACTTATAATATTCGCATTGATAGAAAAACATAAGAAGCATTATTCAACAGATTGATAATGCACCTGCAGATCGCCATTTAATAATAAAAGCTTAGTTTGCAATAAGGCTGAAACACTCATAGAATCTGTAATCTCACCACGTTTCACCATTGCGAGCGCTTCCTCAAACGGAAGTTTTTTTATCACCAGCTCTTCTGTTTCTTCCGGTATTGCCTGGTGCTGAGATAAACCAGTGGCGACATAAATGGTTCCAGCTTCATTGCTTACGGAATTGGATAAATGCACGTCAAGAATTTGTAGCCAATGTGCTGCTTTCAAGCCGGTTTCTTCCAGAAGTTCACGTTGCGCAGCTACAAGTTTTTCTTCACTTAACGGGCATCCGCCTTCCGGTATTTCCCAACTGTATTGGTTCAGTGGAAACCGGTATTGGCCTACTAAATAAGTATTCATTTCTTCATCAAGCGGCACAATGCCAATGGCGTAATTTTTAAAATGAACTTTGCCATAAATGCCTTTCGTTCCGGTCGGCGTCATCACATTAAAATGCGTCACCTTGATCCATGCATTATCATATTTTTCTTCTTCCGAAACTATCGTCCACGGATTGTTTACTTCATTCATATTTTGCTATTTCGCCGATGCAAAGATTCGGTATTCATCGTTAACTTAAACTGTATGTTTTTAGTTAAAACAACGAATTCGATTCAATACAAAGAATTAAAATATTGTAGTGAGTGTTGGTTAACAAAGAAATACCAAATACAGTTTTTTGTAGCCATCGTCCGTCGTTATTGTGATCAACAGTTGTGATTCTTGCGTGTCGAAGCGGCAAGAATCCTCCCATCAACATTTAAGGCAATAATTGGGCTTTTATAAAAGCGAATACCCAATTCCAATTTTCTATCTTAAAATGACCCAATACTACAAATACAATACAATCATAAGATTGCTTTCTTACCTATCGCATTATCCATACACATCTTACATCTAACGTCATACATATACTTATCTTCGCCGCATGTTAAAACAAACCTTACTGAACGCCACAGAAGCGGGTGCTGCGGTACTGAAACACTTCTTTAACGGCGAGTTTAAAATCTCGAATAAAGAAGGTATCAATAACCTGGTTACTGAAGCTGATCATGCTGCCGAAAAAGCCATTTTCGAGGTTATCAGGGAAACATTTCCCGACCATTATTTGCTGAGTGAAGAAGCCGGCGAAATTGTACAGGAATCATCTTATAAATGGATCATCGACCCGATTGACGGCACGGTAAATTTTGCCAACGGTATTCCTATCTGCGCGGTATCTATTGGTTTGGAAAAGGATGGTGACATCATTATGGGTGCTGTTTATAATCCTATTTTAGGTGAATTCTTTTTTGCCGAAAAAGGGTATGGTGCTACGCTCAATCAGAAGCTGTTATCAGTTAGTTCAAAAACCGAAGTCGGCAACAGTTGCCTGGTTACCGGTTTTCCATATGCATACTTAGAATCGCCTAACGGACCGCTGAATGTATTTGAGCGACTCATCCGCAAAGGCGTGCCAGTACGGCGTTTAGGCAGCGCTGCCATTGATTTATGCTGGGTGGCAGCCGGCAGGTTTGATGGATTTTACGAACATAAATTAAACGCCTGGGACAGTGCCGCCGGTTACCTGATTGTAGAAGAAGCTGGCGGTAAAGTAACTGATCTAAAAGGCAATAAATACAACCCTTATCAACCGGGCATTGTAGCCACCAATGGCAAAATACATGATGAGTTGGTAAAATGGGTAAACAACGAAGCATAAAAAATGATGAATGATGTTTGCATAAGTCAGGCATCAAAAACTAACATAGTACACTATTATGGAAGCGCAACGCACAGAAGTAGAAACACTGGGTGAGTTTGGACTGATTGATCATCTTACGAAAAACTTTGAGATACAAAATGCATCTACGGTTGTCAGTATTGGCGACGATGCGGCCGTAATTGATCATTACGGAAAACAAACTGTGGTAACTACAGATTTATTGGTGGAAGGCATTCACTTCGACCTGATGTACACGCCGCTTAAACACTTAGGTTATAAGAGTGTCATCGTAAACCTGAGCGATGTGTATGCGATGAATGCTACGCCTACGCAAATTACACTAAGCATCGCGTTCAGCAACCGTTTTAGCGTGGAAGCGCTGAACGAATTTTATGAAGGTGTGTATGCCGCTTGCGAGCGTTATAATGTAGACTTGATTGGAGGCGATACATCTGCTTCGCAAAAAGGATTTTTGATTTCTGTAACCGCTTTAGGGGAAATAACGCCAAATCAATTTGTAAGACGCAATACGGCGCAATCGGGCGATTTGATTTGTGTGAGTGGTTTTGTTGGCGGTGCTTTTTTAGGTCTTACATTGCTTGAAAGGGAAAAGAAAATTTATTTAGAAAATCCACAGATACAACCTGACCTTGAAGGTGAAGATTATATCGTAGGAAGGTTTTTAAAACCGGAAGCCCGTCGTGATATCATCCGGTTTTTCGAAGAGCAAAATATTACGCCTACAGCAATGATGGACGTAAGCGATGGCGTTAGCAGCGAGGTATTGCATATCTGCAAGCAAAGCCGCGTTGGTTGCCGAATTTATGAAGAAAAACTGCCGATCCATGAATTAGCCAGGCAAGCAGCTTATAAGTTTGGGCTCGACCCAACTGTGTGCGCTTTAAATGGCGGCGAAGATTATGAACTGATCTTTACGCTGAAGCAAGATGATTATGATAAAATTGTTCTTAACGAAGACATTAGCGTCATCGGATATATTGCGCCGGAGGAAGAAGGCAGAAAGTTTTTAAGTAAAGGCGGCAATACTTACGATTTAATTGCACAAGGCTGGAAGGCTTTCTAAGTGTAGATTTGGGGGGGATTTGATAATAAGTAGTCATGCACAATTATCCATGCAAAATTCAGTTATCAGGTTCCGCATGGCGCTGAAGACGCCAGGTTGCGGAATGACGAAACTGCTTTATTATCCGTTTAATTTTGAATGACTACTTAACGTTCAAAATATCAACTCAAATACACTTTATACGAGGTGTATCATTCCATCCACACTTTTCACTTTTCGTTCCTGCTGCAGATAGTTCAATACTTTCCAGAATTTATTGCGGTGAATATGTGTAACAGATAATTTCAGGTGATTGATATTGATGCCTGATGTTGTAATCAATTTTAAAAGATGCTGCTGTATGTCAGCAAATTCTTCATTGGTAATGTGGAGACTTTTTTGTTGCAGGCAATTGTCGCAAACGCCGCAATCCTGAGCTTCTTTATCACCAAAATAAAAAGCCATAAAGCGACTGCGGCATTGATGCTCAAGCAATGTATAATCAATCATAGCTTCCACACGATTGGTGTAGTGCTGACGTCGCTGCAGGTAAGTTTCGTTATTTATATTCAGATATTTTGCCGGTGCGCGATTGCATAGAAAATGAATTTGCGGAGTTTCTTTTTGTGGCTTGTATTTGATAATGCCAAACGATTGCAACTGTCGCAATTGTTCTCTTACCACATCATCATGAACCTTTAATAATTGTGCAATCTGCCGTTCATAAACAGATACTTCATTGTCTAAAATATCAGCGTAACTACGAAGCAAACATTTGATGATCGCTTCACATTTCGGATGGCTTCGCTCAAATTCACCCAGCCCAAATTTATCAGTAGTAAACATAGCTTTTGAAGGCAAAAAAATCGTTTCGTGGAAGGTGATATAACCTTCTCCTTCCAACGCTTTCAGTGCATAAATAACCACAGAGGCATCAAGATGAAAATTGGTGATAAACGTTTTCATGTCGAAGTCATAATACATATCTTCTCCGCTGCCCACCGGTATTTCAAGAAAATCAGATAAATGCTGATAGACTTCCTTAATCTGCGTAACAGAAGGGAAACGCGCAGCCGGCAAGGCTTTTAGCTCCTCAACATCTTTCACCTGATGAAGCAATACAGCAAATGCACGTTTGCCATCTCGGCCGGCGCGACCGGCTTCCTGGTAATAGTTTTCCATACAGTCAGGCACATCAAAATGCACCACCGTTCTTACATCAGGCTTATCTATACCCATACCGAATGCATTGGTACAAACAATTACGCGGGTTTGATTATCTATCCATTGTTGCTGCTTTTGCGTTCTGTCCTCACCCGTAAGACCAGCGTGATAATAATCAGAAGAAATGTTTTGATAAGCCAGTAATTGCGCAACTTCTTTTGTGCGTTTTCTGCTTTTGCAATACACAATACTGCTGCCCTGCACGTTATGTAAAATCCCGGTTAGTTTGTTGATTTTGCTATCACATTTGAACACAGAATAGGAGAGGTTGGGTCTTTCAAACGATTGGTGAAAAATATGTTTGCCGGAGAACTTGAGTTTATCAAGAATATCATCCTGTACCTGTTGTGTAGCAGAAGCTGTCAGGGCTAATATTGGCACATCATATTCAAGATTATCTCTTAGCTGCGCAATGCGCAAATAAGGCGGACGAAAATCATATCCCCATTGCGAAATACAATGCGCTTCATCAACTGCAATGAGATTGACGTTGAGTGCATGCAGATATTCGTTGAATAAATTTGTCTCTAATCGTTCGGGAGATAAATAAAGAAATTTGCAGTCGCCATAGATAGCATCCAGCAAGGTTTGCTTCACTTCATATTGAGTCATACCGCTGTAAATAGCGAGTGCAGGAATGCCTTTCTTTGTTAGGTTTTGCACCTGGTCTTTCATCAAGGCAATCAATGGTGTAATAACAATACACAAACCATCTTTTAAGAGAGCCGGTATCTGAAAACAAATGGATTTGCCACCACCAGTCGGCAACAGAGCTAATGTATCGTTGCCATCCAGCACAGATTGAATGATGGCTTCCTGCTCGCCGCGGAATGCTGTATGATGCCAGTATTGCTGAAGAATAGAAAGCGGCGATTGCATACTCTAAAATAGACCTTTTTAAATAACCCGCTTCCAGCGCAGAGCCACAGAGTTGATTGCTAAAACCACATCGCTGAAACCCATCAATAAAGCTGCAACACCAGGATTTAAAAAGCCAAGTGCTGCCACAGGAATCGCGATGATATTATAAGCAAATGCCCAGGCAAGATTGGTCTTGATGGTTTGATAAGTATGCCTGCCCAAACCCAGAGCCAGCGGCAGGTTGCGCAAGCCATGATTCATTAAAACGACCTGCGCACTTTGCATTGCAATCTGTGTGGCTTCGCTTAGTGAAATGCCTACTGTTGCCTTTGCCAAAGCTGGTGCATCATTGATGCCATCGCCAACCATTGCAGTTGGTTGTTTTTGCGAAAGAGAAGCAATAACCCGGAGCTTTTGCTCTGGTGTTTGCTCTGCAATAACAGTATCAATACTCAGTTGTGCGGCAACCTGCTCACATTTTTTCCGGCTATCACCACTAAGCAATATTGTCTTTATTTTTTTACGATGAAGTTGTTCTATTACATCTTTGGCTTCCGGACGAATAGCATCTGCCACATCAAGCCAGCCTATCAATTCATCGTTGCGAAGAAGGTAAACATTATGAGAGTCATCGGCAGTAAGTTGTCCGGCTATTTTATAAGAACCAGCTATAAATTCATTGCCTTCTTTATCCTTTGCTTTCATGCCAATGCCTCTTATTTCTTCAATCTTCGCCCAGCGTATATCGCCTTTCGTTTTCCATTCCTTGGCAATGGCTTTTCCAATTGGGTGACTTGAATATTTTTCAAGGGAAAACACAATGCGCTTGAACTCATCAGCGGTGAGCGATGCATTGTAAATAGTAGGTGGTGAGTGATGAGTGGTGAGTGGTGAATGAGATGTGAGAGTGCTTGTTGACTTTTCTAAAACCTGATCTTCAATTTGTTCTTTCTGATGAGCAGTAACTGAAAAATGGGTGATGGTAAATTCACCTGTTGTCAGTGTTCCTGTTTTATCAAATACAACTTGTTGAATGTCTTTAAACACTTCAAGGCTGCGAGCATTTCTGAATAAAATTCCATTCCTGGCGGCTCTTCCCAGCCCAACAGCAATGGCTGCCGGCGTTGCCAATCCCATAGCGCAGGGACACGAAATAACAAGCACTGCAATGCCCCGCAAAAGACTTTCTCCCACACCTGCGGAAGCAAAAAAATAATTGATCAAAAAAGTAAGCAACGCTATACTAACAACCGCCGGAACAAAGACGGCGCTTATCTTGTCTGCCAATTGTTGAACAGGCGGTTTCTCTGACTGTGCGTCCTGAACCATTTTTAAAATCTGGTTCATTACGGTATCGTTACCAGCAGCCGTTACATAAGCTTTTAAAGTGCCACTTTCTACCAGGCTGCCGCCAATCAGTTTGTCGTTCATCCTTTTCTCCAGCGGCGCACTTTCACCTGTCAGGATGGCTTCGCTCACGCTGGCTTCGCCCCATAACACTTTACAATCGGCAGGCACTTGTTCGCCGGTTTTGATTAGCAAAATATCGCCGGTTTTTAAACTGCTGCTTTCAACCGGAAAAACATGTTCCTGGTGCTGATCATCATACGCTATCATGTTCGCCATCAGCTTTTGCGATACGGTCAATTTTAGCAGCTCTGTTTGTGTACTTTGCACCGATTTATCTTCCAGCCAATTGCCCAGAAATACAAGCGTGATAATAGTAGCTGTGGTTTCATAAAAAAGATATTGCTCTGCCTGCCCGGTCAATGTTCCGTAAAGACTATAAACAAAAGAAGCCACCGCACCGATTGTGATTAACACATTCATGTTTGGCACGCCTTTCAAAAGGCTTTTTACAGCGCTTTTGCCAAAATAATTCATGCCGACAATAAAAACAGGAAGTGTGAGCGCCAGTTGCACATAAGAGTTCATGAGTATCATGCTATGCAAGCCAACCATATGGGCAAGCAAAGGCAGCGTGAACGGCAGACAGAATAAAAAGCGATAAAAGTTGTTTTTAAAAACCAAGCGGCTGCTTCCATTGTCAGCCTCTTCCGTTACTACCTTATAGCCTAAACTATTAATGCCTTTTTGTAAAGCGAGGTCGGTTGCTCCCTCCTTTTTTTCAAACGAAACATCGCCGCCAATAAAATTGACTTTGACATTTTTCTGTCCTTGTTTTTCTAAATATTTTTCAATGGAAAGTGCACAGTTGGTACAACTCATGCCCTGCACTTTCCAATTTATTGTTTCGCTGTTATCCATATTTTTTTCTTGAGAAGAACTCATTCCTGTTTGCAATAAATTATCACGAACGAATTGACCTGCAAAGGGAAGAAATATTTCTGTTGTGTGCGGAAGACTTGACACAACGATGGCAATTTTAGTAAAAGCTTGTTCTTATATTTTGATGCCTGTAACAATTTTTATGGTGATTATTTGAAAGTAAAGATGCAACCTCGGATTCGCTTTTGTAAAAGCTAAATCATTGCCCGGAACCTCTCTGTGTGCGACGCAACTGCCGATGATAAAAGCGACGGACGACGGCTACCAAAAATGTATTTTGTATATCATTTCAAACCGATAAGCTAACACAATTTTGCATACTCTTGTTCTTTCATCAATTTTAATTCAGGGTTATGTTTAGTCTTCAAAATAAAACCATTCTTATCACCGGCGGCGGAAGCGGCATTGGCAGGGCGATAGCCATTCTTTTTGCAAAGCAAAGAGCCAATGTTTTTATCCTTGATATGGATGAAACAGGTGCGTTGGAAACCATCCGCTTTATTGAATCGGAAGGCGCCATAGCTGTTTTTAAAAAATGCAATGTGGCAGATGAGGAAGAAGTAAAAACGGTTGTTGAAGAAATGGCTGCCTTAAACAGTCGTATTGATGTGTTGGTAAATAACGCTGGCATCGCGCATGTTGGTACGGCAGAAAGTACAACTGAAGCCGATATTGACAGGTTGTTATCTGTGAATGTGAAAGGCGTTTATCATACGATAAAAGCGGCTTTGCCATATATGAAACAACATGGTGGCGCAATACTAAATATGGCTTCGATTGCTGCGCATGTTGGCTTGCCCGACCGCTTTGCTTATAGCATGACAAAAGGCGCTGTGGCAGGCATTACGTTATCTGTTGCGAAAGATTATCTGCAATATGGAATCCGTTGTAACAGTATATCGCCGGCACGGGTGCACACGCCGTTTGTAGATGGATTTATAGCCAAAAACTATCCGGGAAAAGAAGACGAGATGTTTAAAAAATTATCTGCCACACAGCCTATCGGGCGCATGGCAAAGCCAGAAGAAATTGCCTGTCTGGCTTTATATTTATGTTCAGATGAAGCTTCGTTTATCACGGGTTGCGATTACCCGATAGACGGTGGTTTTTTGTATCTGAACAACTAAGCGAAGCGGCAGCTTTATAAGTATTTGATGAGCTGGAATGAAATATAAAATATATTTTTTGATGACCATCGTTCGCCGCTTTTCTCATCGACAGTTGTGATACTTGCTTGTAGAAGCAGCAAGTATTCTCACATCAGCGTTCCGGGCAATGATTGAGGCTTGACAAGAGTGAATTATCATTCATTCAAACTGATATTTTATCCAAAATGAAAACAGGAAGCGATTTTATTATCATCACTTCCTGTTTGGTAGTCCCGACAAGAATCGAACTTGTATCTAAAGTTTAGGAAACTTCTATTCTATCCGTTGAACTACGGAACCAAAATTTTAGGACGCCGCAAAAGTAACAATTCTTACCTTTCGCTTTTCAAATATTACCGCATGAAATCTATTGTTATCGCCTGTTTGTTTGCCGTTATTACGACAACGTCTGTTGTTGCGCAAAAAGCTTCGCAGCCAGTGTTTGACCACACTACCATTTTTGTAACTGATTTAAAACGCAGTGCCGATTTTTATGAAAATGTAATGCAGCTTCCTGTAATACCTGAACCATTTCATGACAACAAACATGTTTGGCTGCGCGCTGGTGAGCACAGCCAGATTCATATTGTGCTGGGCGCAAAAGAAGATACAGATCATGACATCAATATCCATCTCGCATTTAGTGTAGCGTCTATGGATGCGTTTATGAAGCACCTTGATTCTGTGAAAGCAGAGTATGGCAATTGGGCTAAAGAATCCAAAAAAGTACAGGAGCGCCCCGATGGCGTGAAGCAAGTTTATTTGAAAGATCCGGACGGTTACTGGATTGAAGTGAATGATGATAGGTTTTAGAGCCGTTAGCTATCAGCTTTCAGCCGTCAGCTATCAGATTTTTCAGTTAGTTCCTTAGCCTTACTTGTTATTTGCCCGGCAAAGTATTCCTGATTCGGGGAATGTTAAACCGGAAGCTGATTGCTGAAGGCTGACAGCTTATTGCCATTATCTTTGCGCTCCTCAAAAAAAGTGAATGAAGTTTTACAACCTGATTATAAAGTACCGGTTTCCATTAAGTATACTGGCATTGGTGCTGGCAATTGTCGTGAATATTACCAGCGGTTTTTGGCCCGCATTCATCTTGTATTTTTTAGCTCTTATTGGCTTGTTTAGTCACTTCTTTATAGGTCCGCTTCGCATGGTGCAGCAACCTATGGAAGCCGGCAATATTGAAGAAGTAGAAAGGATTATTGATTCCATCTGGTTTCCCAATTTATTGTTCAAACCTATACGTTCTACTTATTACACGTTAAAGGGAAATCTTGCCATGATGAAGCAGGATTTTGACAGTGCCGAAAAGCATTTGAAAAAAAGTTCCGAACTGGGCTCACCAATGCCGGAAGCAGAAGGTGCGAACAAACTTCAGCTTGGCATGATGGCTTTGCAAAAAGGAAATTTCAAAGAAGGTGAAAGCTACATTCGTGGAGCTATCCGCGCGGGTATTCCGGATAAAGAAAGTGAAGCTGTGGCTTACTTAAGCATGTGCCAGATCTTCCTGAACAAAAGAGAATTTCGGGCAGCTAAAGATTTTTTTCGCAAAGCAAAAGCCTGTAAGCCAAAAACGAAACAGGTGGTTGACCAGATTAAAGAATTAGAATCTTATATATCGCGGATACCGGGGTAATAGGATTAGATAATTTAGACTGAATTCAGCGATAGTATAGAGATTCTAAAAAATGTTTTTTATCAGAGGGTGAACTGCTTTTAAATTAAAACTTTGTTCTCTTCGTCTGATAATCCATATACTCATATTGTTCTTTATAGAAGTATTTCTGCCTGCCTTTTTATTTTACTATTTATACCAAGTTTTTTAATGAAGAAACGGCTGAAAACAGTCATTCGTTTCATTGAATTAGTTAATCAATACGTAGTGAATACAGCCGGCTTTTTATCATTACGTTATTATATTCTGACGTAACAATAGATACGTCTCAATCATTACGCCTCTAACTCGATATCCTCTCCATTATATACCACTCACTTGATAATTGTTAGGAGTTCTTTATTGTTTCAAAACTCTATGTAAGTACGTTAGGTATTGTATTTGTCGATTCCTTTAGTCAAATAATATACCTATGCAAGACAGGCGGGATTTTGTAAAACAATTAGCCTTAGGAACGGGCAGTCTTCTGATTTCTTCCTCAATTCCTGCACTTGCTTCGATAAATAATATCAATGAGTTATTAATAGCGCAACCTGTAGATAATAAGAAAGCATTAATCAACCCTGGCATGGGTTTACAGTTGTATTACTATTCGAATATTATTCCAAATTACGGTTCAAAACTGGTTCCATCGGACACAGTAGATGATTTTCCAGGAATATCAACCGTCTATATGCGTCTTCCATGGTCGTTCATTGAGCCTGCTGAAGGAAAACTTAGCTGGGAGCTTTTGGATACACCGGCACAGCGGTGGATTGACAAAGGAAAGCAAATTGCAGTACGTATAACGGCTTCTGAAAGCTGGCTGCAATATGCAACTCCTGAATGGGTAAAGAAAGCCGGTGCTAAAGGGTATGACTGGGGTGATAAAAAGCAATATTGGGAACCGGATTTTGGTGATGCTGTCTTTCTGAAAAAAGTAGAAAATTTTGTGGCGGCAATGGCAGCCAGATATGATGGCAATCCGAATGTAGCATATATAGATATTGGTCATTACGGGTTGTGGGGAGAAGGTCATACGCTGATCTCGTCCAAAGTTGAATACAGCCTTGATGTACAAAAAACACACATTGATATCTATCGAAAATATTTCACAAAAACGTTGCTTGTAATGAGTGATGATTTTGCAGGTCCGTATGCAAGAGGCAAGAGTTTTCCCATTACCGATTATGCATTTTCCAAAGGAGTAAGTCTGCGTGATGACAGCATCATGGTATTAGCGCCTCCTAATTCATGGATACATTCGGAAATGGCAGAACTTTTTTGGCCAAAACTGCCTGTTGTTTTAGAGCATGCACATATTAATACCTCTATCGCTAACGGCGCCTGGAGTGAAGACCTTTTTTTGGAGTCAATTGAAGCTTATCATGCCAGCTATATGTCTATTCAATGGTGGCCAAGAGATTTTTTAAATCAATATCGTAACCTTATAAACAAGGTTAATATGAGGCTTGGCTATAGAATTCAGTTACGGTCTTTCTCCATTGCTCAGCAAGCAGGTGTCGGAAAGTTATTTACTGTGACTACATCCTGGGTAAACGCCGGTGTGGCACCCTGCTATCCTGGTGGATTTTTCTGTTTGACTCTTAAGGACAAACTGGGTGGTATTGTTTCGGTGCTTGTTGATGAAAGTTATAACATGAGAGACTTACCAGTGGCGGCTCCGGGAAAAGCTCCCGTTCGCACAATTCGTTCCTCATTTGCGGTTGCCGCAGCACATGTTGACAGCCAGGATACATCGTTTAGGGTAGTAGATGCAGGACAATATGATGTTTATATATCGGTTGGTAAAAAAGATGGTACACCTACGCTTCAATTGCCACATGAAGGCGATGATGGACGCAAGCGCTACAAAATGGGAAGTATTATGTTGTCGGGAAGAACAGCGTAGTGTCAAAAATTATATGGCATTGACAAAAGATAAATGTGATTTAAGTAAAAGGAAAAAGAACATTCATATCTGATTTAGAATAACGTCTAATAAAGCCAGAAAAGCCTTTTGCCTAAGGTTGAAACGGAATGGTGTTGGCATTATATTGCAGATAGCGCAATTATTTCAGACGCTTTGGCTATGAATTTTTTCAAGCGTCTTTTCATTTATTTTTTTTCTCTTTTTGTCCCAGAACCAACCCCACTTGTTAAAGTATTTAATGATGTTCGCTGAATGGATCAAAAGCATTTTTATATTTTTATAAGAAGCGGCTTCGTAACCGTGAACAATAGATACTTGCGGATAGAAAATAGTTTTAAACTTTTCCTGTATGCGCCTTGAAAAATCAATGTCTTCTCCATACATAAAAAAGCGCTCATCGAACATACCACATTGTTCTATTGTCTCCTTGCGCAGCGACATAAAACAACCAGATAAAAAAGGCACTTCCATAATCTTATCATAACCTGTTTCGCGAAGCTCAAAACGGTTGGTCCTTTCTTCGGTTAAGCTATCTGGAAGAAAGCGGCGGATAAATAAATCGAAAGGCGTGGGAAGCAGTTTGCAGAGATGTTGTGTTTGTCCGTCAGGATACATAATCTTCGGCATCACTAAGCCTACATTTTGATTGGCAAGCATGTACCCGCAAATAGCAGGAATTGTGTTTGGGTCAAATTCAACATCGGGATTCATAACAAAATGAAACGGATAATTACTGGCAACACTTCTGCGGAGCGCCACATTATGACCTGCTCCATAACCCATATTTTCATTGTTGAAAATATATTCAACCCTATCATCTGCCAGGAACTGATCCAGAGCTGTTTTCAGGGCATCTGTAGGGGAGTTGTCTACCAGGTATAACCTGACCGGAAGCGGCACCTGCAGAAAAGAATGGATCGCTTTTTCTATGTCCGATTTGTTATTATACAATACAATGGATCCGCTTACCGGTATCTGTTCTTTCATAATAAAGGCGGCAAATGTAAAGACAAAAAAATCAGGATAGTTTCCACCTGCCTGTGCTTGCATCAAATGTTTTGATAACGCGGGCCGGGCTGCCTACAGCAATGCTGTTTGGCGGTATAGAACGAGACACTACCGACATGGCGCCAATAATAGAATTCTCGCCAATGGTAACACCAGGCAATACGGCTACAAATTCTCCAATCCATACATTATCTTCTATTATCACTTTTTTATAGGATAGCGGCCTTTCCTGTGCTGTTGTTTCCGGTTTTGAATGAATGGAATCTCCTGAATAAGTGCCATGATTTAGGTCTGTAATAAATACTTTGCTGGCAATGAGAACGCGGTTGCCAATATGAATGCCAATGCTGCCCGCAATATGTACGGAATCATTAATCTGTACGTTTTTTCCAAAGGAAATTGATGGCGTAGATTGATTTGGTAATGGATAGGCTTCCAGGCGACAATATCTCCCGGTTGTAAAACCTTCGGAAACGCTGATGAATGCTTTATTGCGGATGTCGCAGGGAAACCGGATTATCCGTGCTTTCGGAAACGTAAGCTTTGTCAACACCCAATTCCAGAATAAATTTATGGTTCCCGGGAAACCGTACTGCCTGATCAATTTCATAAGTAAGACATTTTATGCCAGCAGCCATTGAAAAGTTTCACCCCAATTATTAGAGAAAGGCGACTCTGTTTTTTCTTCTGTATTGCCGCTAAAGACAATTGTATTTTGCGCTAATTGTTTCATTAATGCAGCGAGTTGTCTTGCATCATCCGGTTCAAAGAAACTGACTTTATCGTAAGTGCCGATGGTTTCTCTTGCATAAGGAAGATTGGCTGCTAATAAAGGTTTGTTGTAAAGCTTTGTTTCTGTAAGAGGCAAACCCCAGGTTTCCAGTTTTGATGGAAATAAAACACATGAACTTTCCTGGTACAACCGATTCATATGCTCCTTTGTTTGCAAGCCTTTGAGCTTAATTTGCGATAAATTGACAGCCAGGTTTTTTATATAATCTGCGTACTTGTTTTCACTGCCATCAATTGTAAAAACTACTTCGAATGACTCTTCCATTTCTTCGTTAAGTATCGATACTGCATTCACAATCACTTCAAAATTTTTAAACACACGAGGCAAGGCAGGATATAAAAATTGAATGCTTTTTTTGGGCTCGCCGTTTACAATAATTTCTTTATGCGCAATTTCGGGATGAGCTACAATAATGTGCTGAAAAGGAAGCCCAAACAACCTGATGAATTCTTTCCGTATCCAGTTTTGCTGAACCACTACAAAATCGTTCTTCTTTATATTAACTGCATACAGGTATTTGTATAGCATGGTAAATAAAGCAAAACCTTTATCCAGCTCTTTTTCATGTGCACTTACTTTATAAAACGGTGCCGGATTATGACAATATACTGCTCTTTTTTCTGCTATCACATTCGGGGTAATATCATGCAATGAAAACCAGAGATATACATTCAGTTTACGCGACAAAGAACGGAAATGAATATACTCGTAATAAAGCCTGTAAAACCAGGATTGCCTTGATTTGCGATATTCTACAATGCGGATGTTTTTGTACCTCTCAAATTCTTTTTTGTTATGTACCAAGGCAACAACAGCAAATTCATTATGCACATGAGTTGCCTGTTCAAGATAAGCCAGGCACTCGTGTAGAATGGTTAGCGGACCACCTACAAATAAGTTGATGCCTGACACAACAATGGTTTTTTTTGAGTTCTGTTGATGCAAAGAATATTATTTAAAGGTTGCTTCAAAAGAATGAGATGCCGGTTCTGATTCGCAAAGCGCGGCATCATCAAATTTTGAGAAAAGAAAGGTTGTGTAAAAAAGAAAGGTTTGTGGTATCGTCTGGCAGCGAACCCTGTTTCTAATGTCTTTTATAAGTAAGCTTTTGTGTTTGTAAGTACGGAGAAAAGTGTCGAGTTTCTTTCTTATGTCGGGCGCTAATTCATCCGAATATCTTTTTGCAAATACGCAAATCATTTCGCGACGTGCAATGATGTCTGTATAATTCTTCTTTTGCTGAAAAATTCGCTTTATCCTTTTGCTGAATGAATCATTGTCGTGACTGCCCGATACATTTTTACCATGCTGACGGTAAAGAACTGTTTTTTCATTCAGATAATAAAGTGTTCCAAAAGCCGCCGCCACAAGTGCAATCCAATGATCATGATTCTCAGCCTGGCGAGGAACCGATTTTACTTTATCAGCCAAAGCCCGGTTGATAATTGAAGTGCAGCCATACACCGGGTTCTGCGCAAGTAACTGTGCAAAGCCAAAATCAGCAAGAGTATTAATCTGAAAATCATTTTTCGATTCAATAACTTTCATCTCTTCATCAACATACTGAAAGTTGGTAAAAACCATAACGGCGTGTTGCTTCCCGTGTATGGCTTCCAGATCTTTCAGCCTGGAAAATGTTGTTTCTATTTTGGTTGGTTTCCATTCATCATCCTGATCGCAAAACATGATGTAATCAGTGTCCGTTGCGGCTTGCAGCAAGGCACTAAAGTTGGCAACGCTTCCTTTTATTTGATTTTCTGTTTTTGGTATTACAGTTATCAAATCAGGATATTGATTCTTATATTTTTCTACAATGTGTAAGGTATTATCCGTTGAACCATCATCACGTATTAACAGCCGCCAATTTTTATAGGTTTGGTTAAACAAACTATCTAACTGGTGAGCAAGATATTTCGAGCCATTATAGGTAGCTAATAATATAGTAATCGCGTTATCCATTAGCTTGCTTATTTGTTATCAGGAGATGCTTAAGTTTTTCAGCCAAAGGAAAAATCAGGATGATGCTAAGAGGAGTGAAAGCGAGTATATTATCAAAAATGCAGAGTATAATAATGGTGTTGAGACAGGAAATATATGTAATAAAGTAAGGGCTTTTTGTATCTAATGTAAACAAAAACAAAGCGGTAACCGCAAAAATAAAAAAGTACATCAGGTACATGCCCCAAACACCTAAATAAACGTAGGAACGCGAGTATACAGAACCTACATTATAAGAACCATTAATTTGCGTAATCTCTGTACGGGTGTAGTCATATTTGGCATCTATTCGCTTGCTTACTGCATCCCACAGAAATTCATGAATGGCTAATTGTGCTAAATTATGTGCCGTAAATGCGGTTTCCCGCCTATTAATGTTAAGCTGAAGATTAGCTAAAGGAGAAGCGATATACATATACGCCCAGAAATAAGAATCCGGTATTCCTGATTGCCTGAATGACGGTTTTGCCTCACTAATGTTCAATATAAAATCACCGGCATCAATATTATTCGCTGTTCTTAGGTTTCCGATCAAACCAAAAGCCGCAAAGAAAAGAAGCACGATTAAGCCAATCTTCAGAAGCTTAATTCCGAAATTTTTCCTGATTGACATCAGGTAAATATAGATTGAGGCTATAAAAATAAATGTTAGTGAGATACGGCTTATAATTGACAAGCTCAACAAAAGCCCAATGATATAATAAAGCAGATATTTCCTTTTCTTTTGCGACAAATAGCTGTGAAAGAAAAAGATGGTTATAAAAGCTGTGTATCCAACAATAAAAACATGAACCGTTGGTATCCCAAAACTATCAACAATATCTAAAAATTCAATTTTATTTAATAGCGATAGCAAAGGAATTTGCCGTGCGTACGCAAACTCAAGGAGGTAAAAAAATACGAGCAAAGCCGCATAAACATCTTTATTATCTGCCAGTTGTTTTTTATAATCTAAACTTAGCAGGTCTTTGAAAAACAAAGCTCCCAGTATTGCAAAGCTGAATGTCATTACAAAGAAAATAAGCAGGGTAGAAGTTAAAGCCGGAAAAAGATAAGACCAGTCTAAAAAATAAACGGGTATCACTATCAGGAATGAAAAGCAATATGCCATGAAAGGGCTAAATACCAATCTCGATTTCATGCTGTTTTTGCTTTATGACTTTGAAGAAAAAGTAGCCCAGCCCTGCGGTAATAAATAGCTCTGTAATAAGTATAGAACAGGCAGTACCCAGCGCTTTAAAAAAATGAGCCAGCACCAGGTTTGAAACAATATTGACTATACAACCCGACATCAGCACAATGCCATACCTTTTTTTTTCATTGTAAGCCAGAAGTGTTTGAAATGTGGGTGTATTAAAGGCATTGACAATAACAGTTAGGCAAAAAATATTAATGAGAGTAATTAGATAAGGATCGATAGCGCCATGTAAAAAATAAGCCGAAATAAAATGACCCGCAAAAAAAACAACAAAACAAGCGGCAACAATAAACACAAGAAACGGTTTGAAAATTTGAGTTAGAAATTTTTTCAATGCTGAAACAGAGGTTACGGCAAGCATACATATTCTTGGAAAAATAACCTGTGAAAACACATTATCGAATTGCTTGAGCGCTAAAAAAACTTTCTCCGCAATACTATAAAGACCGACCTCTGCAGGCTGAGCAAAAAAACCTAAAATAAATGCATTGGAATTTACATAGATATTCACAGCAATAGCTGAATAGAATAATACCTTGCCTTCTTTAAATTCATGTCTTACATCGCTGCTTGAAAAAGATACCAGCCTAATATGAAATCTTCTTGCTGAAAAATACAGGCTTAGTATGGCGGCGCCAATAGAAGACAAGCCCTGCAGAAAATTGACTAAGTAAAAATCTTCCGGTATTTGAATGTAAATTAAAATAAGTACAAGATAAGAGAGTTTTGATACGATGTTGCAGATGGCTAAATACTTCATGTCCTCCATTCCCTGAAAGAGCCAGATGGGTATTAAAGCTTGTCCGGCTACGAGAGTAAAGCTTAGCAAATGAAGCTGCCATTGCTGGCGTAGCAGCGGCACTGAAAACACCAATAACATGCACATAAAAAAAGACAGTACCAGCAAAATAAGCTTAATGGCAAAAACTGTAGTGAAGATGTTATTGATGACATTGCTGTTTTCTTTATTAACAGAAATTTTCCTCGTTGCCGATACAGTAAAGCCATAATCTACAATCACATTAAAGTAATTGACAAACGCATACGAAAAAGCAATAAGTCCAAAATTTGTAACGCCAACCCTGGAGATTATAAAAGGCACAATAATAAGCGGAACCGCAAAATTTACGACTTGATAAGTGGATAAGAAAAAGTAGTTTTTCGCAAGAGTAGATTGCGTAACTTTTCGAAAATTCAATTTTTTAATCTTCCTCAGCATCATGTATCGTCTTATCCTGTTCAATCAGATTCGCGCAATGATTTCCTGGTCAGTAAGAAAAAAATAAAAAAGAAAGTGGTTAAAAATCCGCCGATCAATACAGAACTTACTACGCCTGTTTTGTTCGAAGGCAAATTCATTCCAGGCTCATCTATGATGTTATATACGGGCGTTACTTTTTGAAGTGTAATTCGCGCCACTTCCAGATTTTGCACAACAGTTTTATAAGTTTCCTGCAAAACTCTCGTCTGCATTTCGCTCTGCTTCGCAGATGCCTGTGCTGATTGCATAGCAGAATTCAGATTAAAAATTATGTCATTAGCAGATAAAGAACGGTTTACGCTTTTACCAAGTTCTTTTCTTAAACTATCTGCTTCCCGATTCAGCATAGTAAGATTGCGGCTAGCGACGATTGCTTTAAGCTCAGTATAAAAAGAAGCTGTGACATCTACCATAGCTTTTGGAAGAAATGCAGAGAGTCCTTTATCATCAGAAACAACAGTAATTTTATAAAAGTTGAGATCTTTTTCTATTTTATCTAAGGTAAAATAATGTGTGAGGCTATACTTATAAATTTCTCCTATTAAACTGTCTTTTAAGCCGGTTGCTTCTGCATCGTTTAAAGTAAACGGAATTAATGTGGCAAGCCGCTTTTCTTTTTTCCAGTCTTTAAAAAAAAATTCCGTATTTCCTACTCGATTAATAAGCAATTCGTGAGTATCAGGTATAGTTTTAAACAAAGCTCTCTGGAACATTTTTTTTGAGCGGAATAACTGAAGAATGTTCTCGCCTGAGAATGCATTGTTGCTGTTTCCGAAATTAAAGCCGAATTGGTTGGCTAATGCAAGCAGAGTACCACCGGAACTGGCATTATCTGATGATGATAGTACAAACGTAAGATTGCCTGTATAGCTTGGCTTTGAAGTGACTGCAATTAAAAATCCAAGTAGACAACCTACGAAACCGGTTATTGCAATACTTATTTTTCTGGCAAACAGATATTTTGCCCAATCTTTCAGTTTATAAGCTGTATTCTTTATCGAAATATAATTAATTCCGACCGCCATTTTCTCCTGATGGTTTGCCAAAAATAGTTGCGATAATTTTTCGAATAATCAGGTATAAAGTACCACATATGCCACCGACGATAAGTCCTGTTAAAGTTGAAACCAATTTGCCTTGTCCGATTCGTTCTAATGGAAGGTGTGGTTCATCTAAAATAAGGTATATAGGCGATTGCTTCTGTAATGTAATTTTTGCCAGTTCCAAATTCTTCATCACTTCTGTATAAGCTGCTTCGTTTACTGTGGCTTTAAACTGGCTCTTATATACAGGCGCTCTTTGAATTTGCAAAGCCGGATTTAGATTAAATACCTGATCAGTTGCTGAACCGGTAGCTGTAATAGCGCTGTTGATCAAATGGTTAATACTGTCTGCTTCTCCCTGTAGCATAGCTAAGTTTTCTCTTGCCGAAGTGGTCTTTGTGTCAATGTAAAGTTTTGAGGTTGCATCCACCAGATATTTTGTGAAATAGCAGCTAAAAACTTCATCACTAAAGATGGTCTGAATTTTAAAAAAAGACAGCTTATTATCAGGTCTTTCAACAGTCAGATTTTTTTCAACAATATCAGTGCGAATTTGCCTTAGTAAACTATCCTGTAAAGGTGTCAGTTTTGTATCATTATCAGGAAATGGTAAAACATGCCTAAGCCTATCGTCGTTCAGGAACTTTTTTTCCATTTTATTTTCCTTCACGTATATATCCAGCAGCTTTACATTTTTACCTGGCACTTTCTGAAACAATGCCCACTGAATCATCTTCAGAGATTTGAACAGATTTATAATATTATCTCCGGAAAATGCATCATTATTGCCGCTTCCTAAATTGATGCCGAACTGGCTGGTAAGACTTGACAGGTCATTGTTGTCATCATTTGATAATACAAATGTCAGCTCACTTTTATAAGTGATTTTTTTCAGCAACGCGAGCCCAAGACCAATCAATCCAAAAATAAGAGCTACAATCATAATTAGCTTCCATTTGGATAACAAAAAATAGGTCCAATCTCTTAGCACGGTGTTTCTTTTTTGCCCGTTTTCTTCCATAAAATCAGTCTGAAACATTTCGTGTTATCAAAACAAAATTGATTGTATCTGGTAAAGCTATTTTGTAAAATTCAAAATTGCAATCACAACGGCAGCCAGCGAAGCTACACTTCCGGTAATGGCTACAACTTCAGATGTTGTCAGGCGATTTCTCTCTCTGGTTTGTTCTTTTGGCACTATCACTTCCGAACCTGCTTCCACATGCGGCAGGCTGCGGAAAAAGAGGAAGTGTTTGATTTTTTTCGCCTCGCCATTCGGGTACAATACCAGTGTACTTCCTTTTTTACTGAATGGCGCATAGCCTCCCGCGCGATCCACGTAGTACAATACTGACCTGCCGCGCTCATATACGGAAATAGAAGGATTGTAAACTTGCCCGCTCACCTTCACACTGTTATTGTACTGATTTACAACCAACACATCGCCAGGCTTTAGCACCACATCCTGTATTGAATTCGGATGCTGCCTCACATCGTTTAAATCAAGAATCAGTTTATCATAAGCACCTAACATATCGTTGGTGATATAAATCTGCTTGTCGTTGCTGGTAATGGCTTCCAGGTGGCGACGGCGCTCTATCTCGGTTGCATTGTT
Organism: Ilyomonas sp.; assembly: GCA_965199905.1. Classification (GTDB taxonomy): domain Bacteria; phylum Bacteroidota; class Bacteroidia; order Chitinophagales; family Chitinophagaceae; genus Ilyomonas. The sequence goes on from OZ241366.1 coordinate 27,243, forward strand.
GCGAAGGCGCAAAACGTAGGCGGAGCCTGCATTTGCCGTAGGCAACAAACCGCCGCTGCGATTGATGATGGAAGAAGCCGTTTCTGTTTTAGTCTGTAATGTATAGCTGCCCGGATATAAAACTTCCCCACTTACAATTACCTGCTGTTGTAATATAAACGATGGGTTGGTTTTTACCAGGATGCGGTCAAAAGGTTCTAATTTTATATTGCTTCCACCTTTGAAGAAGGCCGAATCGTAAACCACTTCAATGATCTCGGAAATAGCAGCGCCGGTATCCAGCGGGTTACCATTCTTTGTGCGTCGCGAAATTTCAATTCGGTTGCTTGCTGCCAGCGTAAATCCACCTGCCTGTAAAATGGCATCCTGTAAAGTCAGGTTCTCAACATAAGGAAGACTATCCGGCTTTGCTACCGCACCATCTACAAATACAGTAAATTGCTGGCGCAAATCAAAGTTGGATAAAATGACAACAGAATCTTCGCGCTGAAGAGGAATACTGTTTTTCCCCGATAAAACATCAGCTACACTAAAGTCAACTGCCGTTGGTAAGTTATCACTTTGCAGCCTGCGTATATAGCCTTGCGCCAGATACGCTTCTTCTTTTACGCCTTTTGCCTTTTGCAATAGATCTTTTATGGTCAATCCCGGCTGCCATGCATATACGCCGGGCGCAAATACGGCACCTCCAATTTGTACCCGGTTTTCAAAACGGTCGAGTATGGTGTTTACAGTGTACTGGTCAGCATTGCGTGGAACGAATGAGGCAAACTGCGTTTCAGGAATGTCTACCACGCGCCTTTGCGAACTGGTAAGTTGTATGGCTGAAATATTATCCGTTGCGGCATCATCGGTAAAGCCACCGGCAAAGCGAATCACGTCGTTTAATGTTTCTCCGTTGGCGACTTCGAAAATACCGTTGCGCTTAAAAGCACCTTTTAAGGTAACACGTTTGGTGTACACAGGTATGCGGATGATATCCTGATCGGCAAGTAAAATATTGCTGCTGAGGTCGCCGCGGGAAAGGAAGTCGTAAATATCAAGCGTGTCAATCACCTTATTGCCACGAATCACCTCGATGTTACGGAATGAACCCCTGTCATTCGGTCCGCCGGAAGCATATAATGCATTAAATACGGATGCTAATGATGGCAGGGTATAAGTACCTGGCTTTTTTACTTCGCCCAGCAAGGTTACTTTAATACTGCGGATGGCGCCCAGCGTAATGTTCACTTTGGTAAGCCCGGTGCGAATATTTGAATAGCCGTTGGCAGATAATTTTTCCTTGATTCGTTGCGACGCAGCTTCAAACGTAAGTCCTGCCACATACACAACGCCTACATTGGGTATGGTAATAAACCCTTCGGGGGTAACTTTAAAGCGGTTGTTATATTCCTGGTATCCGGAAATATTCACTACAATTTCATCATCCGGTCCTATTATATAATTAACCGGAGTGGCAATGCGCAGGTTCGGTTCGAAAGTGAGATTGCTGTTGTTGAATATGTCAGCGCCGTATATCTGCGGCGTGGCAGGTGTTTTTGGCTGTAAAGGCTGCGTAGTGGTTGTATCGCCGTTTAACACTCTTGATGGCGATACCGTTGTATCGTTAGGCTGAGTATTGTTGTTTGTTCCGGATAAAGCAATGCCGCTTTGCAATTTGGTAATTCTGTCCTGTACCGTTTTCGCTTCTGTCGCATTCATACCCCGCGCTATGGCAAGCTCAAAAAACTGCTCGGGCTTGTAGCCGGCGGTGGTCATTTGCTTTACCAGCGAAGACAACTGCGTATCGTTGATGGAAGATGAAGTAAGATTGGAAAAGTTGTTCGGTAATGTTTGCGAGTAAGTAAGAATGCAGAAGCAGGCAAGGAATACAAAAAGAAAGAATGATTTTATTTTCATACAGGTAAAATAACAGCCGGTATCTATTCATCCATACCATTTACCGGCAGTGTCTATTCTCATTGGCTACTTAATCCCCTGCCAGTCAGTTTTTACTAAAAGAGAACAGGCGAAACAGTAATCCTTTTTATAATACTTTAAAGTGCGCAAATGTAGAGTATTTAAGAAACTGAGAATACTAAAGAATTGAAAAACAGCAACAGGCTGATTGCGTTTAGTAGCCAGTAAACAGGTATAAGCTTACAGTTATTTACTTTTAAACTTTTTGAGTAAAATGAGTTTTATTATCTATTGAAAAAATTGCATTGACTAAATGCGTTAAAGGTTTTGAAGATTGCTGATGGTTTTTTGAATGATGTGTACAATCAGTTTAAAAACTTCCATCATTTCCCTGAACGCTGATAAAAGCATTCCGTGTCGAAGCAGTTGGAATGACAACAACTGTCGATAATAAAAGCGCGGGACGATGGTTATCAAAAGTTGTATTTCTTATTTATTTAAATAAATAGTTACCTGAAAGCTGATAGCTTTTGGTTGAAAGCTTTATTCCTATACATGTGGTAACGGACAAAAAGCATCGCAATTATTGACAATTTTTTACGAAGAAAATCGGCGCCGTTGACTTACATTTACGTCCGGAATTTTAAAAACAAAAATACTATGGCTTTGTTCCAATCGGGTAATCCAACGTTATCCCAAAAAATTTTCGACCGTTCCATTGATACTACCAGCACCGAAGTAATGACTGTGCGTGGTTCTATTACCAAGTTTGGATTTTTAATGTTAATGGTAGTGGCTGGTGCCGCTTACACCTGGAATTTATATGCGAATGCCAAGCCTGAAACCATGATGACCATGCTTTGGATTGGTTTGATTGGCGGTTTGGTTACAGCGATAGCAATCTCATTTAAACCAACGCTTGCCAAATATTTAGCGCCGGCTTATGGCTTGCTGGAAGGTTTTGTTGTCGGCGCTTTGTCTGCCGTTTTAAATGATGCATTTGCAGAAAAGTTCCCAAGCATAATACCAACTGCGGTCGGGCTTACATTTGGTGTTGCCTTCGCTATGTTTCTTCTTTATAATTTCCGCATTATTCGCCCGACACAAAGATTCAAGTCAATCATCATGTCGTCTATCTTCGGTATCATGTTGTTTTACGCCGCCACCTGGATTCTTTCCATGTTTGGTGTGCACATGGAATTCATGAGCCTGACAAACAGCTCGCCTTTGGGTATCGGCATCAGCATCTTCGTTACGGCTATTGCAGCTCTTTCGCTCATTCTTGATTTCGAAATGATAGAAGTAGGTGCTGATAGCGGCGCTCCAAAATACATGGAATGGTATGGCGCTTTCGGGCTGTTGGTTACAATGGTTTGGCTGTATCTTGAAATCCTGAAACTGTTGTCTCGCATTGCCAGCAGTCGTAACTAATAATGAATTTGCTGTTCATACGAAAGCCTGTCTTAATTGAGACAGGCTTTTTTTTAAGTCAATATTATTTCCCAAATACCTTTTCACCACTCACATACATAGCGACAACTTTTGTTTTTAAAACGTCACCTGCGTTCGCCTTCATGATGTCTTTATCAAGAATAATAAAATCAGCCTTTTTGCCTGCTTCCAAACTACTCACTTCATTTTCCATAAAGTCTGCTTTTGCTGCCCGGATGGTTATGCTGCGAAGCGCTTATTACAATGCGATAAGTATCGCCAACGCGATAAGTATCGCCAACCGTAGAGATCGTCTTGCCGTCGGTATTGTTTATAACGGATAATTCTTTACTCATTGCTCATCTTTTATATAAAGAAATAAACTAACAATGACATTGCCGTAAAGCAGAATCAATCGGTTTTATTTTTTTGCAATTCCTGGAGTATGCTCCAGGCGCGCTCTGCCTGGGCTTCGGGCACCATCAGTTTAATGCCGCCGATTGCGTTCAGAAACAGCGGATCAATGGTTACGCTGTATTCATCTTTCAGCCAGCAGGTAATGTTCTCTTCCTGCAGGCTTCCCATTACAATATGCGCTTCAAAATAGTTATCGAAACTTTTGAGTTGAATAAATTTCATACCTGCAAGTAAGGCTTTGTGTTTTGTTTTTTACGGCTAACTTTTATCACCAATAAATTGGTCTGTCTGGTATTTGAACAAAATATTAAATGTAGTAAGACTACCATAAATACGCGTTATGTATTGCTGCAAATCTATCTTGTCTTCATCACTCAGCAACTTATGTGCATTGATGCGTTGCTCCATCACGCGAAGCCTGTCTCGCAGCATAATAATCTTATGAAAAAAGGTTTCAATCGGCACTTCTTTTTCCTTCAGAGTTTTATCACCGGGTCGCAATATCATCATTCCGTTTTTCCATTTCTCACCAAGTGGAACCAGTTCGGTAATGTCGCTGAAAGCGCGCAGAATTTTTACAAGCGCATCTTCGGCTTCACTAAAGCTGACACTGAACTCAGGCTCTATTCTTTCAATCACTTCCATATCTACCTCTTTCATCACGGTTTTTATACCGCCATCGATAAAGCAAACATGGTAACTCCTGTTATTTACCCGAATCACAACGCCATCACCAAACGAAGCGTGATTTACACGCGAGCCAACGCCTAATATATCCATGTTTTTTTTGGCTAAAATAATAACTGCTGACATCAAAAGTAAAATCCGGGATTCGAAAGAAATATGTTTTTTGTTGCAATAAGAAATCAGGCTTTTACTTTGGAGTGCATACGTATTAATTAAAACGTTGTAAAACAGAGATGAACGAAGAACAGAAGCGGCTTGCAGATTTAAACTGGAAAGTATGGGGTTCGTATGTAAGCGACCGGCAGTGGGGCACTGTAAGAGAAGATTATAGCGCCAATGGCGATGCCTGGCATTATACTACGCACGATATGGCGCGCAGCAAAGCTTACCGCTGGGGCGAGGAAGGAATAGGCGGCATCTGCAACGATGAGCAGCTTCTTTGTTTTGCTGTTTCTTTCTGGAATAAAAAAGACCCCATTCTGAAGGAAATTTATTTCGGGTTAAGCAACCCGCAGGGCAATCATGGTGAGGATGTAAAAGAGTTGTATTATTATCCTGATGCCACACCTACGCATTCTTATATGAAGATGCTGTACAAGTATCCGCAGGCTCCTTATCCTTATCAATGGCTGATTGATGAAAACAAGAAGCGAAGCCGCCTGCAGCCTGAGTTTGAGCTGATAGATACGGGCATCTTTACCGATGATAACTACTTTGATGTTTTTATAGAATATGCCAAAGCGTCGCCCACCGATATCCTTATCAAAATCACCGTTCACAATCGCAGTAAGGACGAAGCCAGCCTCAGTTTACTGCCAACACTTTGGTTTCGCAATACCTGGAGCTTTGGGTATGATAACGAAAAGCCATCTCTGCAAAAAAGCGATGACAGTGTGGCTATACATCACAAAGTATTGGGCAATTATAACCTGTATGCAAATGACAGCAGCGAGATTCTTTTTTGCGAAAACGAAACCAACAACCAGCGCTTGTATAATGGAACGAATACGTCTGCTTGTACAAAAGATGGCATCAACAATTATATTGTACAAAAAGATGGCAATGCGATAAATAAAAACAGCGGTACCAAAGCCGCTGTTCATTATGATATCACCATTCCGCCACAGCAAAACAAAGTAGTTACACTCCGGCTTTGCGAAGGCAAAAACGAAAATCCATTCGATGATTTTGAAACCATTTTCAACACCCGGATTTCGGAAGCCGATGCTTTTTATGCAGATGTTCAACGCGACATAAACGATACCGAAATTCGGGATATACAACGCCAGGCATTTGCGGGCATGATATGGAACAAGCAGTTTTATTATTACGATGTCAATCAATGGCTCACCGGCGATCCGGCACAGGTAGCGCCGCCGGTGGAAAGGTGGCAGGGTCGCAATGCCGATTGGTTGCATCTGAACAATTTTGCCATCATTTCCATGCCTGATAAGTGGGAATATCCCTGGTATGCCTTGTGGGATCTTGCTTTTCACTGCGTCACCTTTGCACTCATTGATGCGGAGCTTGCCAAAGAGCAATTGCGAAAGCTAACGCACGAATGGTTTATGCAGCCTGCCGGGCAGTTTCCCGCATACGAGTGGAGCTTTGGCGATGTAAACCCGCCTGTGCAGGCCTGGGCTACGTTTCGCGTTTATAAAATTGATGAAAAGAACAGGGGCGGCAAAGGCGATATTGCATTTTTAGAAACCGTTTTTCATAAGTTGATTATCAATTTTACCTGGTGGGTAAACAAGAAGGACAAAGAAGACAATAACATATTCGAAGGCGGCTTTTTGGGGCTTGATAATATCGGTCTTTTCGATAGAAGCAAACCTTTACCCGGCGGCGCTATTATCGAGCAATCTGATGGCACAAGCTGGATGGCAATGTTTGCCCTCAACATGATGCGCATCGCTATGGAGCTGGCTCTTTACAATCCTGTTTACCAGGATTTAGCCTCCAAGTTTTTTGAGCATTTTCTTTATATCGCTGCCGCCATCAACAGTATAGGTAATCACATTACCGGCTTGTGGGACGATGAGGATGAGTTTTATTACGACATCCTCCGAAAGCCCAACGGTTCCACCGACATCCTTCGCGTTCGCAATGCCGTTGGGTTAATTCCTTTATTTGCCGTAGAAGTTATCGATAAAGATCATTTAGAGAAACTACCTCTTTTTAAAGCGCGGCTCAATTGGTTTTTAAACAATCGTCCGCATCTTGCCGATCTTGTTTCGCGCTGGCAGGTGGAGGGAGAAACAAGCCAGCACATGCTCAGTATGCTGCGTGGTCATCGCATAAAAAAAATACTCCAGCGCATGCTCGATGAAACCGAGTTTTTAAGCGATCATGGCATCCGTGCTTTATCCAAACATTATAAAGACAATCCTTACCAATACACCATCGATGGCAGCACAGCCAGCGTAGAATATACACCTGGCGAAAGCACCACCGATATGTTTGCCGGCAACAGCAACTGGCGCGGTCCCGTGTGGATGCCCATCAACTTTTTAATCGTCGAAAGCCTGCAGCGGTTTCATCATTATTATGGAAATGATTTTAAGGTGGAATGTCCCACCAACAGCGGTAATTATCTTACTTTAGATGAAATTGCCGGCTTCTTAACCCAACGGCTCGCCAGCTTGTTTATAAAAGATAAAAACGGGCGTCGTGCCATCTTTGGCAACAATAACAAAATGCAAACCGATGAGCATTTTAAGAACTATCTTTTATTCTTCGAATACTTTCATGGCGATACAGGCAAAGGTCTCGGCGCATCCCATCAAACCGGCTGGACCGGATTAATTGCAAAGCTCTTGCAACCGCGGCGAGACGAGTAAGCCGGTAAAAGCAATATTGTTGAAAGTCGTCTCATATAGATAGTTTACTAACTGGTAGTAAAAAGAGCAAAGACGTAGCGTGTGCTTACACACAACGATATGAGATACCTGTACAAACGTCTTGAAAACGGGAATAGGCAGATGTAATGGTTATGCCTTATAGTAATTCACTTTTATAAAGTTCAAAAAGTACAAAACCAATCTTGTCAATTATCTTGAAGGCATCTGTCTTAGCATCTTGAGAAGATTCCTTTACATGCACATAGGTGCTTCCATTAGTCCAAACATATTCTAACTCTTGCAGAGAGTCTTGGAGAAAATGTTTCTGGGTGGTTGTAATTTACGGTTTTGAAAATTTTTAAAAACCGATTTAGATTTCCTTCTTTTTTGCATTAATTAGTTTTAAGTGTAAAAAGTTGTCAGCTTGTACTTCATATGAGGGCTTTAAAGAATTGCTGTCTCTGTCTTTTAAGTCGCCGTCAACTATGTTGGCTACAATATCTTTTTGAAACGTTTTCTTTTCTATTTTTTAGGCAACAGCAAAAAATGTTTTAGAACGCTAACAGCGCGACAAAATCCTTGATCTCAAAATCGAGCTTATCATCAAATTCATTACCGCCACCGCATAGCCGCACATATCAAGACGCAAGTAGTATATCAGTTTGAATAAATACAGAATACAGTTTTTGGTAACCATAATCCATCGCCTTTATGATCGACAGTTGTGATTCTTGCGGTCGAAGCAGCAATAATTCTCCCATCAGCGTTCCGGGCAACATCCCAAATCATCCCTTACTTTTACCCATCCAAGTCTTATCTCTATGACATATAGAATCACCATCTTTTCTCTACTCTTTCTCATCTGTATGACCACCACCGAAGCGCAAAAACAAACACCACTGCATATCACGTTCACACTCACCTCCGCCACCTTACCCGAAGACAGTACCGTCTTCATCACCGGCGGCATCGGGGCATTAGGAAACTGGGATCCCGGCAAAGTAAAAATGACTTACAACGGAAACCACCAATGGAGCTATGCCTTCACATTGTCAACGCCGGTAGCTGTTGAATACAAATACACACTCGGCAACTGGCAGCACGAAGCCGCCTCAACCGACGGCAAACCACTCACAAACTTTTCCGCCAGTCTGCTACACGACACCACCGTCAGCGATACCATCAATTTATGGACAACCGGAACCGAAAACAAAGTCGTTGAGCACCATGTTACAGGCACCGTATTATCCCATCCCGCCATGAAAGGCAAAGGCATCCGCGATCGTGATGTTGTTGTTTGGCTTCCCCCGAATTACGACACCACCGGCAGCACAAAATATCCCGTTCTCTACATGCACGATGGTCAAAATATATTCGACCCCGCCACCAGCGCCTTCGGTATAGAGTGGCGTGTAGACGAAACCTGCGACAGCCTCATTAAAAGCGGCGCCATACAGCCACTCATCGTTGTAGGCATATACAACACCTCCGACCGCTCACTTGAGTATGTGCCCGGCAAAAGCGGCACCGCCTACATGAATTTTGTTGCCAAACAGCTCAAGCCCTTTATCGATTCCGCTTATCATACCGCTCCCGATGCAGCGCATACATTAACCGCCGGTTCTTCTCTCGGCGGTCTCATTTCCTTTATGCTCGCATGGCAATATCCCGGTGTGTTTTCAAAAGCCATTTGCATGTCACCAGCCTTCAAAGTCAACCGCATTGATTATGTAAAAGATGTCACGTTTTACAAAGGAAAAAAGAAGCCTGTCGCTTTCTATATCGATAATGGAGGCGTGGGGTTAGATTCGCAATTGCAGCCCGGCGTCAATGCCATGCTCGCCGCCCTCCGGCGAAAAGGATATGTACAAGACGCCGATGTAAAGTATGTTCCCGACATCAGGGCAAAACACTCCGAAGCCTCATGGGCAAAGCGTTTCCCCGAAGCCATCACCTGGACTATGGGATTGATAAAACCATAAAACGATTATCTGCTTTCAGTAGACTGTCAGGTTTTGCAGTAAGCTTCTCCGCATAAAACAGCAAACCTGACAGGTTCAATGACGTCTGGCAGTGAAGATTTTGAAATACAAATACATTTTTGGTAACCATCGTCCATCGCTTCCATTAAGCTGCGGTTGTGTCACTCCCATCAAGGTTCCGGGCAATGATTGGCCTTTCCAGGAAGCGAATACAAACAGCCACCACAATAGGTTTATTACCGAATCTCACCAACTAATAAGCGTGGTAATAAATGCGCGACACGGTTTTAAAGGTATCCATTTTTGTAAGGATAAGCGCTTCCGCATTCACCGTATCAATGTTTATATATTGGTTCGTTAATATCGCCTGCTCGTTATTATTGTAAAAATAAATCTGGTTCGGGCTGTTATAAATGACTTGGTAAGCAAGTGTATCTTTTACAAGCGAATCCAACACTCTTACATTGTTAATAGTATACTGGCTCGAAGTAAATTGCGTAATCTCATTCACCGTATCCATTGCATACAAAAAAGTATTATTGTTCAGCGAATCAGTAACCTTCGAAGAATCAAATACCCAATCATGCGCTTGTAAAGCCTGGAACAAATGGGTGTCATAAACCGGGTCAGCCGTCTCTTTATCACAGGCATAAATAGTAATACAAACAACACAAAGCAGCAGAAAACGTTTCATCAATCAGGAATAAAATGAGCGGTAAATGTATTGTGTAATATCGTTTTCAAATTCGGTTTTATTGTAAGGCTAATACACCTTACTCTGATTTTGTAAACAGAAAGAATTTGCTCCTTTTGTTACCGGTTATCGATTAACCTTTGAGGGCGTTTTATTTTATCAGTCATATATAAAATTCAAAGAGGCAAGATGCTTTATGAGCTTAGTAATAAGAAATAAACCGAAAGGATACAAACTTTATTACCTTCCCTAACTAAAAAAGCAATTGCCTTATTACTTGCAATGGATTACTGAGGTAAAAGCTTGCATACGAAGCAATTAACTTCGCCAATGGGTTGGTTCTCTTGCTATAATAAACAAGAAGCCGCTCTCAATACCTGAGAGCGGCTCTTATATGTTGCACTTATAACCTGTTATTGTTGCGGATCGCGTTTCAAAAGCGAAGGACGTTGATAACCCTGCGGCTGATTTTCATTCTCAGTAAAGTCTTTATCATACGCTTTAATAATAGCTTTTACAAGGCGGTGACGTACCACATCTTCTTCATCCAGTTCAATATGCGCAATGCCATCAATATTGCGAAGAATACGTGCCGCTTTCCATAAACCGCTCTGCATATTGCGAGGCAAATCCACTTGTGTCGGGTCGCCCGTAATAATGGCTTTTGCGTTAGCACCAATACGCGTCAGGAACATTTTCAACTGAAGATCATTCGTGTTTTGCGCTTCGTCAAGAATAATAAATGCATTATCCAGCGTACGACCGCGCATATAAGCCAAAGGTGCTATTTCTATGGTGCGTGTGCTCATATAATAACCAAGCTTATCAGCCGGTATCATATCATCAAGCGCATCATAAAGCGGCCGCAGGTATGGGTCAATCTTCTCCTTTAAATCGCCCGGTAAAAAGCCAAGATTTTCACCCGCTTCCACCGCAGGGCGCGTAAGAATAATTTTTTTAACCTGCTTGTTTTTCAACGCGCGAACAGCCAATGCCACAGCCGTGTATGTTTTGCCTGTACCTGCAGGTCCGATGGCAAACACAATGTCGTTTTTATCAGCCGCCGCCACCATTCTTTTCTGGTTGGCAGTGCGGGCACGAACCGTTTTGCCATTGGGTCCAAAAACAAGAATTTCATTGGGATTGCGGTCAACAAAATTATCAATGGTTTCCGCGTCATCACCACCGAGAATCTGCTCAAAATAATTGTCAGTTAAGTCGCCGTTACGCTCCATGTATTGAACCACGAGGTCAATTTTTTCTTTGGCCTGGTCAATCTGTTCGGGCGCGCCACTAAGCTTTATCTGAGTGCCGCGAGACAAAATTTTCAGCAAGGGAAACTTCTTCTTAAGAAGATCCAGCTTGCGGTTGTTCACCCCAAAAAATTCAATGGGATTCACAGTTTCGAGATTAATAATTGTGTCTGTCAAATTGGAATATTTAGATGTAAAAGAACTACTTCAAACTTAGTACAATTTGGCGTTAATCGGAAGCTTTGCGTTATACACTAATGTTAATAAAAAAGGAAGAACAAAGCGCGTTCCGGCATTAATAGAAATCATGGATAATGTTAAGTGAAATGCGATAAAAATTTTGAAAGTGATTTTTATAATCTGAAGGCAATTTGTTTCAAAGCAAATGTTTAATGATATAAAATAGGATAAAGACGCAAGATCATGTACTTCGCAACCGAAATAGCCTGTATGCGGATTATCGTGTTCCGAAAGGAAATTGTTTTAGGGCATTGGTAAAATGAGTGCTGCATTTTTACAAGCACATAATAGACATCGGTAATTTCTTTATTGCCAAAGATAAAAGGTATTCGATTGTTGTAAGCCAGTTCTGCCACTTATCAGGTCTTTGCTATCACGACCGTACGCGGTTTTGAACTTTTGTCTTTTTTTGCAAAGGCGGCATAGTTTAATAAGAATGCTGCGGATATGATAAGCATCGCTTTTTTATATTCCGTTATCCTTTTTATCTAACATTACTGATTGGGCATTATAAGTGCTGTAAAATTTATAAGGTGTAAACTGAAGGTGTTTGTCGGAGATAAACAATGTTTGGAACGAATAATATAACTGCAGTTGATAATCATGTATAGAAAAGTCTGGCAACAACAAGCGCTGTCTTCTTTTTGTTTCTGATTTATTCAATTCAAGCATTGTGATTCTATAATTGGTTAATGAACATATTTATCTTTCCATTTCTTATGAATGAAGAATCACGGATAGAAGTTACTTTTGAAGATGTCGGGCAAGAATATAAAGATGTAATTATTGCTTTGCTGGCGGATATTGGTTTTGATAGTTTTGATGAAAGTGACGGTTTACTCAAAGCTTATAGTGGCAAGAGTAATGATCACGAATCTGCTTTGAGAGAAATTGCAAACTCATATTCTCTTTCTTACACCACAATAGAAATACAACCGCAGAACTGGAATGCACTGTGGGAAAGCAACTTTGAGCCGGTTGTTATCGATAATTTTTTAGCTGTCCGCGCACACTTTCACAACCTGATACCAAATGTTAAATATGAAATTGTAATCACTCCCAAAATGAGTTTTGGCACCGGACATCATGCAACCACAACTATGATGGTGCAACAGATGCAGAATTTGAAATTTTCCGGCAAAGCCGTTTTTGATTTTGGAACCGGAACCGGTATCCTGGCAATTCTGGCTGAAAAATTAGGTGCCAAAAATGTGCTTGCCGTTGACAACGATAGCTGGAGCATTGAGAACAGTAAAGAAAATGTTGAGCGGAACCAATGTGAGCATATTAAAATTGAACCTGGAGAAAACGCAGCGGTAAATGACACGTTTGATATAATACTGGCTAATATCAACCGCAATATTATTTTAGACAACCTGGCTTATCTTAATGATTGTCTGAATGAAAAAGGATACCTGTTGTTAAGCGGTTTGTTGGTGGAAGATGAGGCTGTTATTCTAAAGGAAATAGATCAATACCCTTTGCAGCACCAGAATACGCGTCAACTTGGGCAGTGGATTTCGCTGCTTTTTACCCGTTAAAATTTTCTTACAGAAGCAACGTCGAGCTTGGATTAACAAACGAAATGAATATATTTGTCACTCTTAACATTTCTTTCGAATCACATGCATGAGATACTTCTAATCGTTGCTGCCTATTTAACAGGCTCTATTCCAACGGCTGTATGGATCAGCAAGCACTATTTCGGAATCGACATCCGCGATTACGGTAGCGGCAATGCCGGTGCTACCAATACATATCGTGTGCTCGGATCGAAATGGGGAACGATAGTTATGTTGATTGATATGCTAAAAGGAGTGGTTGCTACATCTCTTTATATTATTATCCCTTTTTATGTTATACAAACTCATGATTGGGATAGAACAAACCTCATGATTGGTTTAGGTTTGGCGGCTGTGTTAGGTCATATTTTTCCAATATGGGCTAATTTCAAAGGTGGAAAAGGTGTTGCTACTTTATTTGGAATGGTGGTCGCAATGCAACCGAGTGTGGCTTTATGCTGCGTTGCTGTTTTTCTTTTAGTTTTATATCTTACGCGTTTTGTTTCTTTAAGCTCTATTCTATCCAGCGTTGCTTTTGCTGTATTTATCCTTTTTGTTTTTAATGATGATGTAACGCTTTACCGTATATTTTCTGTGGCTGTCGCGTTGATGGTGATCCTTACACACCAAAAAAATATCAATCGCCTTTTAAAAGGCACTGAAACCAAAGTTCCCATTTTGAAATACCGCGATCGCCGCCGTCAAAGACGGCGCAATGAACATTCTGAAGAATAAGATTCTCTGATTTCCTCTTTGAGAAAATACAATAAGCTCTATAAAGTATATTTATTGCTTTGACCATTTACTTATGTTGGTCGCTGTATATCTTATAAATATCTGAAACGTAGTTTCTCTGCCGAAGTGATAATCCGGATTAATTTTTAAAAAAAGGGTATGCATAGAAATGCTCACCCGGAATCCAATATCGCTACAGTTTGTTCAATACAAATGCCAAAGAAGAAGTAGCTATCTTAAAAAGCTTTAAATGTTTTACTTTTAAATATATTTCCCACAAAAGGAAGATTAGGTTTCAAATCTGGAAAATCTTAACAACTTTTAGCTAAAAGCAAACCCGCCTGTAAATATTCCTACAGGCGGGTTTGCTTTTATTTTTATTTATGAAGAAAGTAAATCAAATATGTACAGATGCCGGAATGCCATGACCATTTTCGTGAACTTGATGTGGCGTATAGTCTTCTACCATCAATTCATCCATTGATTTCTTTTGTTTGTTACCGGAGAATTTCGCAATCAACTTATCGAAAATTGCATAGACTACCGGAACGATTACTAATGTAAGAAACAGAGAGCTTAACAAGCCTCCAATAATAACCCAGGCCAATCCATTTTTCCATTCTGCGCCTGCGCCTTTGGCAACGGCAATTGGTATCATACCAAAAACCATTGCAATAGTTGTCATCAAAATCGGGCGAAGACGTGCATGATTGGCATCTATCAGCGCTTGATAAGTGCTTTCTCCTTCTGCCTTTCTTTGGTTGGCAAAGTCGACCAGCAGGATGGCATTTTTACAAACCAAACCAATCAGCATGATAATGCCCATGATGGTGAAAAGGCTTAGAGATTCATTCGTTAAACCCAATGCCAGCAAAGCACCAATAAACGACAACGGAATTGAAAATAAAACCACAAACGGATAAGCAAAACTGTTGTAAAGCGCCACCATTACCAGGTAAACCAGAATGATAGCAGATAACAATGCAATACCCAAAGTACCAAAACCTTCCGTTTGATTTTCCATATCGCCACTCCACACATAACCAACACCGGCTGGCTTTCTCAATTTCTCAAACTGGCTTTGCCATTCGGCGGCTACTGTACCCGTCGGGCGACCAATGGTTTGTGCGTTAATAGTAACAGAAGGGCTTTTATCACGACGCTCTAACTGGCTCGGTCCGCTGCCTTCTTTTACCTCCGCAAACTGATCCAGCTTTACTTGCTCACCTGCATCATTTGTAAATAGCAGGCTGCGAACATCCTCAACACTTTTGCGGTTAAAGTTGCCGAAGCGGGTATCAATATCATATTCATCATCACCTGCGCGAAACTTACTATCCGTATTGCCGCTAAAAGCGGTCTGCATAGTCATACCAACTGTTTGCAGATTCAATCCCAAAGCCGACATTTTATCACGGTCAACCTGCACATCAATTTCAGGGTTGCCACTTTCAACTGACAGCTTAAGTTCTGTAGCTCCTTTTATTTTTGAGAGCTGGCTCATTGCAGCATTGGCAAATACCATTGCACTGTCTAATGTGGGCGCTGTAACAACAAGCGCAAGCGGCGCCTGATCTGCCGTACCCATAATGTTTACCGGAACCGTTTTTACTTTGGCTCCAACCAACACTTTTGCCAGTTCGCTTTTTGTTTTAGCAGCATATACATACGAGTCATCATCACGATCCTGGCGCGGCACAAGCTTTATATCAAGTTCCGATTTGTATTCCGTTGCTTGCGTAGCTCCAAAGCCTTCACTGGTTTGCCCAACAGTTGTAATAATATCGGTCACTTCTTTTTTGCTGCGCAAAAACTGCTCGGCGCGTTGTGTCATTAAGTTCGTTTGTTCAATGGCAGCGTCTTTCGGCATTTCTATTTGAACCAAAAATTCACCCCGGTCACTCTTTGGGAAAAACTCCGAGCCAATGAAGCCGCCTGCGATGATACCGATGGAAGCAAAAAACAAGACCACGACAACAAGTAAAGTCCAGCGCTTATGACCTAAACACCAAACTAATAAACCGGTCATCCAGTTTGTGAATTTGGTAAGTCCTCTTTCAAAAGAAAGTATGATTCGGCCAAAGAGGTTTTTGCCGGTAATCACTTCCAGTTTTCCAAAGCGCGACGATAGCCATGGCACAATAGTGAAGGAAGAAAGCAGTGATAAAGAAGTGGCAATAATAACCGTTACACAAAACTGCCTTAATATGTTTGATACCAGACCTGTACTTATGGCAATTGGGAAAAACACAACGATAATTACAAGTGTAATAGCAGATACTGTAAAGCCGATTTCCTTTGTAGCATCATATGAAGCACGCACACGGTTTTTACCCATTTCCATGTGGCGATAGATATTTTCCAACACCACAATCGCATCATCCACAAGTATGCCCACAACGAGTGACAATGCAAGCAGTGTCATTAAATTCAGAGAATAGCCAAGAAGCTTGATGCCAATAAAAGTAGCAATCAATGAAGCCGGGATGGATACCATTACAATCAGCGAGTTGCGTATGCTATGGAGAAAGAACAGCATTACGAAGGCAACCAGAACTACAGCCAGCAACAGGTCATGAATTACAGCATCGGCAGATTCAAGTGTAAACACCGAACTATCGTTGGCAATACTGAGAATGAGACCGTTCGATTTATAATCCTGCGTTAGCTTGGCAACAATCTTTTTGGTTTCATCAGAGATGGCAACTGCGTTTGCATCGGATTGCTTTATCATCTGTACCACAATTGCACTTTTGCCATTTACGCGAGCAATTTTTTCAACGTCTTTTTGAGAATCCTGAACATCTGCGATATCATTTAAACGAATTTGAATTCCATTTTTAGAAGACACAACCAGGTTGCGCAATTCATCTACCGACCTATATTTTCCTTGTAACCGAATGGTGATATTTTGTTGGCGCGTTTGTACACTGCCTGTTGGAAAGTCGAGGTTAGAAGCCGCAATGATTTGCTGTACCTGAGGCACGCTCAAGCCATATCCCTGTAGTTTGTTGGCGTCAAGATTTACCTGTATTTCACGTTCCTGCCCACCAATTAAATTTACTTGTGCCACGCCTGCAATACGCGAAAGAGCAGGAGCTACACGGTTATCCATTAAATCGTAAAATCCGGCTTCATCCATATTAGCGGATGCGGACAAAGTGATGATAGGTAAATCATCCAGTGAAAACTTGTTGAGTGATGGCGTTTTTGCATCTTCA
Source organism: Ilyomonas sp. (assembly GCA_965199905.1). Taxonomy (GTDB): domain Bacteria; phylum Bacteroidota; class Bacteroidia; order Chitinophagales; family Chitinophagaceae; genus Ilyomonas. Next base: position 44,210 of record OZ241366.1, read on the forward strand.
GGCAGATTGCTGATGATTGCATTTACCTTTCGCTGCGCGTCGTTTAATGAATAATCAACATCGGCATTATCAGTAAGCTGAATAAGAACACTGGAAAGGCTTTCGTACGATTTGGAATCAATCTTTTTGATGTTTTCCAAAGATGAAACGGCGTCTTCGATTTTCTTGGTAACGGTATTTTCAATTTCGCCGGGCGATGCACCGGGATATACGGTAGTGATGGATACTACATTTGAAGAAAATTTAGGTATTAACTCATAAGTAAGCGAAGTATAGCTAAGCAAACCGCCGAGAATTAATATGGTAAACAACACTACAATGAGTGTGGGGCGCTTAATGGAAATTTCTGCTAATTTCATGTTTGCATTATTTTAAACCTGAACCGGAATGATTGTGATTTATGGAATTATTCCGTTGATTTTATTTCAGTCGCTTTTATAAAGCTCAATTATTACCCTGAACGATGAACGGAGCGTCGCAACTGTCGATCGATCGGAGGGAAGGACGATGGCTCTATAAACCTGTATTTTGTATTTCTTCTTTGAACTTTTCAAACAGTATTGTCTTATAAAATCCCGACCTATTTAATGATCTGTATTTTGCTGCCATCAGTGAGGTTTACCTGACCACTCGTGATGATAATATCGCCTTCGTTAAGTCCATTTAATATTTCAACCTGATCGCCGATAACACGACCGCTGGTAACGTTATGCAACCTTGCTGTTGAATTGCCTTCTGCAAGAAAAATCTGGTTGCTGTTGATGCCTCCCACAAAAGCGGTACGTGGAATGGCAAGCAACGATTGTTCTTTTTGCTGCGCAAAAATGGCTGTGCCATACATACCCGCTTTCAACTGGTTGTTTGGGTTGTTGGCAATCTCAATTTCGAGCGGAAAGTTGAGCGAATTGTCTGCTTTAGGAGCAATGAAAGAAAGCTTGCCCGTAAAACTTTCGTCGGGAAAAACGGATGCCGTAACTTTTACTTTATCGCCCGTTTTTAAGGTAGCAACCTGACCTTCGTTTACCGTTACTTTTAGTTTTAGTTTCGATACATCAACAATGTCAAACATTTGTGTATTGGCGCCCAATACAGCGCCGGGTTCGATGTAGCGTTTATTGACAACGCCATTGATAGTGGCTTTGATATTAGCATCACCAATGTTAATGCGGGAAACATTTACGCGGGCTTGTGCATTTGTAAGAGCCAGTTTTGCCAGATCGAGTTGTTGTTGTGTAACACCGCCGGTTTTATATGCATTCTCGTAACGTGCAAGATCGGTTTGCGCATTGGCTAAATTGGCTTCTGTGTTTTGCAGATCAACAGAAAGCTGGTCGGTTCTCACGGTTGCCAGCGTTTGACCTACATGTACGGCATCGCCTTCATCTACGAAAATTTTTACCACGCGGCCTGCTTTTTCGGATGAGAAAGTCATTTCGCGGTTGGGTGCAAAAGTACCGTTGGCGCTGAAATCTAAATTCAATGTTTGTTTGGATACCGTATCTATACGAACGGCAATGGAGTTGCTGTCCTGAGCCGCTACCACAGCAGTTTTGGCTTCGTTCGATTCCTTGTTTTTACCCAATACAAAAACAATAAGAGCAATGATTCCGATAACTAATAAGATGGTTAATATGGTACGTAATCCTTTCATAAAAACGTTTATTGGCTTAGTTTATAAGAGTTTTTAATTGTCCCTGAGATTTGATAAGTTGTATCTGCGCAATCTTATAATCGAGCAGGGCAGATGAATAATTGTTTTGTGCCTGCGTCAACGAATTTTCAGAATCTAATAGGTCAGTCAATGGCGCCAGTCCATTGTTATAATTGTTTTGTGTATTAAAGAAAATTTCCTGCGCTAACTGCACGTTCTCTTTTTGGTTGTCTAATGTGATGAGGCTGTTGTGAATCTGCGTTTTTGCGTTTTCGTAAGCGAGGTTGAGCGACAGCGTTGTATTGCGAATGTCTTCCCTGTTTTTTTCAAGGCTCACGTTGGCTTGTCTTACACGCGCTCTTGTAGCGAAACCATTGAATAATGGCACGCGGAGATTGAGCGAAGCGCTGCCGTAATCGAACCAATAGCCCTGGTGTTTTTCTCCGCGGAAAACCACAAACTTCTCACTCACGCCATTTAAGGAATGCGAGGCAGATAAGGAAAGTGTAGGATAATATTCTGCTTTATATGCCGCCAGGTTGTAAGTGTACAATTCGTCTTGCTTCTTCAGAATCTTGTATTCCGTACGCTCTGATATATCCAGCGAATCAAGCATCGGTACATCAGCCGGTGTAATGCTGTCGAGTTGCGATGGCGGTATGGAAACCGGCGTGGCAATCTCCATTCCCATATAAAATTTCAATGCATTTTCCTGTTGCGTTGCCGCGTTGATAAGCTGCTGGCGTTGTGCTTTCAGGTTAGATATGGTCACCTGCGTTCTGTCAACATCTATTTTCTTTGCTAAACCATTTTCATATTGCCCGTTGATAATGTCGTGCACGCGGGTTGTATTCTTAATATTGCTGTCAATCACCACAAGATTCTGACGCTGCACCAAAACCTGGTAATAAGCCGTTGCCACCTGCTCGATGATTTGCTCATCTGTAAGCTGTGCGGCAAGCTGGTAATACTGCTGTGTAGATTTTGCTGCTTTAAGACCCGTAAAAACCGATTGGTCATAAATTGCCTGCTGAAGATTTACACTGCTCAGGCTGTTCCATGTAGTGCCGGAAGGAACAAGGATAGCACCTGTAGCGCCAGGCTTAATGAACGAGCTGTCGAACACAAAGCTTTGCTTTTTATACTGATCGGTAAGCGAGCTGCTTAAGCTAAGCTGAGGTAGCGCGCGGGCCCGCGTTTCGTCTATTTTATAATTACCATTTTCTATATCCAGCGCAGCTTTGCGGGCATCGCTGCTGTTTTTCAAAGCATACTGTAACGCATCTTTAAGTGTTAGCGTAACCGGCTGTTGCTGAGCTTCGGCGCTTGCTGAAAGCCATACAACACCGAGCATCGCGACGAAACGTGAAATACTCTTTCTGTCAATTTTCATTTTGTAAAAAATAATAGTTGTGGTTATTGATTCAGTTAATTCAATATGGATTCCTTTCTTCTACTTTTAAAATTGTACTGGTTTAGCAAAGCTAACCCTTCCAATGTAGCAATGCCATTTAAATAATGCGTTACCAGTTCCCGCTCTACCTCTGAAAAAGAAAAATTTTGCTCGGGGAAAACTTCGCCGTTCATTGGTAATAACAGATTTAAAAGCCTGAACCTGGTAATTACCTGCAGGTTCAAATCGCTTCTGTACAACCCTTCACGAATACCTCTTTCCAGGTTTTGAACAATAGATTTATACAAAAAATCATTCTTAAACTCGTTGAATCTTTTATATACTTCCGGATGATATTTTTCAAGATCAAACAACACATGGCGGTTCATCGACCGTATGGTTGTACAAAATGTTTCTGAACCGACCAGGACTTCGTGAATAGCGTTTTCAGCTTTTTCTAAATTATGTAAACAATTTACCCGGCTCTGCTCGATATGCTTCTCAAAAATCACGGATACCATTTCATTTTTATCACTAAAATACTGGTAAATGCTTTTTTTCGAGATGCCGATATGCGTTGCGATATCATCCATTGTTACTCTCTTAACGCCATGTTTTATAAACAAATCTTCCGCTTTCTCCAATATTCTCTCCTTCGAAATCATAATGCAAAACTATAAAAACTTTTTTTGTAATTTTCGTTTCCAAAAATTTAAATGTTACTAAAATGACGATTAAAGCTGAATTTTACTTTACTGTCGTCCATATTTTTTCGGAATGATTGATTGCAGTAACTTAAAATTGATGCGGGCTCATCAAAAGCAGCAAGCTTATTCTTCTTAATGAGTTCCGTTTATAAAAGAAAGAGATATGAAACAGCTTTAAACCGGAACGAAAAATGGTATTCATACAAACTTGTTTTTTAATAAAGTAAAACTCCATCATGATTATAAAAGCTGTAGTTTCTTGTATTTGTATTTCTGTTTTAATTGGTTCCTGCGTAGCGCAACAACCAAAACGCAGTTCCGGAGATAGCGGTACGCAAACATCACCAGAACCATCGCAATCTGCAATGAATGAAAACGGACATACACAATTTGGTGCTCTTATTAAACCACCCAACCCTGGCGGCGGCGGAATGAATTTTAAAATCAGTATTGCCCGTAAATTAGGTCTCACCTGCATCCGCGATGGCATTAGCTTAGATAACCCGAAAGACAAGCCTATCTTCAATGCAGGCTTCAAAGTCGTTTTAAATGTTAACAGTAGCTCGGCTGCCAACAAAGCACAATCACCCTTTGTAACAGATACCGCATCTTACAAGCGCCAACTGCAATACCAGTTATCTTTAATGAAAAATAAACCAGCCTTGCTGGTAGTAGAAAATGAAGAAAACAATGCACGTTTTCATGACGGTCCGGCAAGCGATTATGTCAATCAATTAAAAGCTGCAGCTACCGTAGCGCATGCTAACGGCGTTCCTGTAACCAATGGTGGCATTACATTCCCGGCGATCATGTATCTTACCTGGCTCGACTATATCGAACATGGGAAAACGAAAGAAGCTGCCGACCTGCAGAAGCGCTTTTATAATCAATTTGATTCACCAAGGTTCAATAGTAAAAAAGAGTTTTTAAAACAACTTATTGCAGGCTATGCAAAAAGCAATATTGATTATGTCAACTTTCATTGGTATGGAAGAAACGGTGATACTAAAAGCCTTGTTGAAGTTGTAAATTATTTACAACGCGTAACGGGTAAGCCGGCAATCAGTAATGAAATTGGTCAGCAGGATAACTCACCGGAAACCGTAAAAGCAGTTTTGCAAACTTGTAAACAATTGGGTATGCGTTATGCCATCTGGTATTCGGGTGATGGTGAGCGAAATACGGATGAGCAGGCTGTGGGTTTACAAAATAATGATGGCTCGCTGCGTAAAAGTGGAGATGCGTTTAAAGGTGGAATGCGCTAATTTAGTAATGCGCTTATCTGAATGAAATACAAAACGGAAAATACATTTTTGGTAACCATCGTCCGTCACTTTTATGATCGGCTGTTGTGATTCTTGCGTGTCGAAGCAGCAAGAATCCTCCCATCAACGTTTCGGGCAATGATGTGGCTTTTAAAAGCAAATACTATTAGCCATTTCATAGACTATTATCAATGAAATACAAACAAAAAACCTCAGTTCATAACTGAGGTTTTTTTTATGTAACTTAATTACTATTCGGTCCTTTCGAAATCTGCGGGCGCGGGCGGTTTGGATCACGCGGCGGGCGGTTATCGCCGCCTCTGTTTCCGCCATCACCACCTCTGCTGCCTTCATTGCCACCCATACCTTCCGGCTTTGGCATCAAGGCTTTACGGCTTAAGCGGTACTTACCGGTTTTCGGATCTACTTCTACCAGCTTCACTTTTATTTTATCACCTTCGTTCAGCACACCTTCCATGCTCTCAAGGCGTTTCCAGCTCACTTCAGATATGTGCAGCAAGCCTTCTTTCTTTGGCAGAAATTCTACAAACGCACCAAAGTCTTTAATGCTTTTTACAGTGCCTTCATATTCCGTACCTACTTCCGGTACAGAAACGATGCCTGCAATGCGGCGCTTCGCTTCTTCCACACCTTCTTTCTGTGTACCAAAAATGCTTACTTCACCCGTTTCGCCAACTTCTTCAATGTTAATGGTTGTGCCGGTTTCTTTCTGCATTTCCTGAATCACCTTACCACCGGGCCCGATTACTGCACCAATAAATTCCTTATCAATAATGATCTTTTCCATGCGTGGCGCATGCTCTTTAATATCAGGGCGATGCTCAGGCATGCACTCATACATCGCATCCAAAATGTGCAGACGACCATTGCGGGCTTGCGCAAGCGCTTCACGCATTACATCCATACTCAATCCATCTACTTTAATGTCCATCTGCACACCGCAGATACCTTCGCGTGTACCGGTTACTTTAAAGTCCATATCACCCAAATGATCTTCATCACCCAGGATGTCTGTAAGGATAGCATATTTATCATCACGCGTTATCAATCCCATTGCCACACCACTTACATGTTTTGGAAAGGGAACTCCTGCATCCATCAGGGCTAATGAACCTGCGCAAACGGTAGCCATAGAAGACGAGCCATTCGATTCGAGAATATCGCTCACTACGCGAACCGTATAAGCATACTCGCCTTTAGGCATCATCTGCCGCAGGCTGCGCATAGCAAGGTTACCATGACCCACTTCGCGGCGGCTTTGCCCGCGCATCATTTTCACTTCGCCGGTGCTGAATGGTGGAAAGTTATAGTGTAAATAGAACTTGGAATCTTTTGATACCGCAGCGCTTTCTACCAGCAAATCATCCAGCGGTGTACCCAGTGTAACGGTGGTTAAAGATTGCGTTTCGCCTCGTGTAAATAAGGCTGAGCCGTGTGGCGTCGGCAGCGGATCTACTTCCATCGCCAGCGGACGAACTTCATCCAGTTTACGACCATCCAAACGAACACGGTCGTTTAAAATCATATCGCGAACTACTTCCCACTCAAGGTCGGAAAAATATTTTTTTACCAGCTTCTTATGTTCCGCTTCTGCTTCGTCGCCAAGGCTTTCAATCAGTTCATCTTTAATGGTTTTAAAACCGGCAGAACGTTCATGTTTACTCAAACCGCTTTTAGCGATGTTATATATTTTTTCTTGAGAAAAAGCTTTTACGGTTGCTTTCAAAGCTTCGTTCTGCTCAGGCACTTTGTATTCACGCTTACCGGCAATGCCAACCATTTCACGAAGGTCTTGTTGAGCCTTAATCTGAACGCGAATCGCTTCGTGAGCCAGTTCCAAAGCCTTTACCAGGTCTTCTTCGCTGCACTCTTTGGCTTCGCCTTCCACCATCATCAGGTTCTTTTCAGTAGCGGCGATGATGAATTCCAAATCGGATTTTTCTAATTGGCTACGTGTAGGGTTCACAATAAATTCACCATCCACACGACCAATGCGCACTTCCGACAATGGCTCTTTAATGGGAATGTCCGAAACAGCCAAAGCAGCCGAAGCAGCCAATCCGGCCAGTGCATCCGGCATCACTTCCAGATCACTTGATACGAGGTTGATGATAACCTGTACTTCGCAATAATAATCTTCGGGGAAAAGCGGGCGAAGCGCACGGTCAACAAGGCGGCTCGTTAACACTTCATAATCATTCAGCCTGGCTTCACGCTTAAAGAAAGAACCGGGAATACGACCGGCAGCCGCAAATTTTTCCTGGTAATCCACACTCAATGGAAAAAAATCCTGTCCTTCTCTTTGTTCCTTGTTGGCAACCACGGTTGCCAGCAGTATACATTTTCCTTGTCTTACGGTTACGGCGCCATCGGCCTGGCGGGCAAGCTTACCGGTTTCAATCGTTACTTCGCGACCATTACCTAAATCGAATGATACACTCTTTGGTTGAGTTAGCATATTAGTGAGTCTGTTTTAGAAAGTGGAAACGGCAGAATGAAAATGGGGCTATTGAGGCCGGTTCCGTATGTAAATTATTATGTGGAGCAGCTGTAATTATCATAAAAAAGCATTCCCAACAGGTTACGTGCCGGTTGGGAATGAATATGATATTGATAACATTGCGATTATTTTCTCAATCCAAGTTTTTCAATCAGAGAACGATAGCCCTGCAGGTTATGCTTCTGCATATACGACAGCAGGCGCTTGCGTTTGCCTACTAATTGCAGCAATCCACGATTGCTTGAAAAATCTTTTTTGTTGGTCTGCAAATGACCGGAGATACCTTTAATGCGTTCTGTTAGTATAGCAATCTGACCTTCTATAGAGCCGGTATTAGTATTGCTGCCACCAAAAGTTGAGAAAATTTCCGCTTTTCTTTCTGTAGTTAAATAAGACATCTGATACTTGTTTGTTGCGCGCCTTACCAAAGGCATTTTTAAAGTGGCGGCAAATGTAGAGGAAAATAGGAAATTACCGAAACGGATTTTGATAAAAGATTCCTATTTGTCAAAGAAAACAAAGTTTAATAAAAAAATACAGGTTTGAGGAAGTCATCGGTCATTTGTTTGTTCAGCTTCAGTCCGGTGCGCGGCGGCGCGGCTGTTCACTTCCGGTCTTACTGACTTTTTAACTTCATGTCTTTCTGCGCCTTGCGGTGTAGATGCCGTCTATCCCTCAGCCTTTAAGCTTTAAAATATCCATGAAGCATTCAAAGTGCAGCTACTCAGTTGTCGATAATTACCGTTTTCTTTCAAAAAGCAACTTCAAGTCAATTTATAACACATTCCGTCAATCTTTGATAAAAACTAAACCGCCTGCCAATTCTGTAACCTCTTACTTTTATTCAATCACAAAACCACGCGATGGCTTCTTCTTTATTGCAAACACCACCAAAACAGCGGCTTCTTTCTCTTGATTTTTTTCGCGGCCTTACGGTAGCCTCCATGATACTCGTCAATAATCCCGGCGATTGGTCGCATGTGTATCCGCCGCTCGAGCATTCAAAATGGAACGGCTGCACGCCAACTGATCTTGTGTTTCCTTCCTTCCTGTTTATGGTTGGCGTGTCCATCACCTATGCCATTGGCGCCAAAAAAGAAAGCAACCTTGCGCAGCGAAACATTTTGTTGACTGCGTTAAAGCGTTCCCTCATTTTATACCTTATTTTCTTTTTAATCGACATGGCATTCAGCCTGCCAGATTTCGATTTATCTCATTTTCGCATTCTGGGTGTGTTGCCACGTATAGGCATTGTATTTTTTATCAGCGTTGTTTTGTTTTTGAAAACGAACTTCAAAACACAATTGCTTATTTTCTTTACCATTCTTATTGTCTATTATTTGCTGATGACCTTTGTGCCTGTACCCGGCGTTGGCTATGCGAACCTGGAACCGGCTACCAATCTTGGTGCCTGGCTCGACAGAACGATACTTGGTGAAAACCATATTTGGAACGGCTCAAAAGTGTTTGACCCGGAAGGAATATTAAGTACGCTGCCCGCAGTTGGTACTTGCCTTTTAGGTATACTAACCGGCACATGGTTGCGACGAAAAGATAAAAGCGAAGGAGAGAAGGTGATCGGGTTGTTTGCAATGGGCATCGCTTCCGTTTTAGCCGGCGCTATCTGGAATCTTTTCTTTCCTATCAACAAAGCTTTATGGACAAGTTCTTTTGTTCTTTATGCAGGTGGCATCGCTATCACTGCTCTCACTGTCTCTTATTGGCTGATTGACGTAAAATGCCGCCGTTGTTTTATTGAACCTTTTCTTGCTTATGGTGCCAATGCCATCACTGCTTATGTAGCGGCAGATGTGGTGTTGGTTTTACTTGGTCTGGTTCATGTAAATCTTAACGGGCAGAAAGTAGGGTTACAGCAATATCTATATCAAACGTTTTTCGTCCCTTATTTTTCACCTTACAATGCTTCTCTTGCCGGTGCTGTTACTTATGTTTTGATACTTATGATACCTATATCGATTTTATATAAGAAGAAAATTTTTATTAAAGTATAAATTATTTAACGATTTTCAATTTGTAACTTCATTGGCAATTTTCTGATAGCTTACAGCTAACAGCTTCCACATGGCATATCGTTTGCAAAACCTTGCTCACATAAAACCAATCATGGAAAAAAGAATTATTGGCATAGTGCTTACTTTATTAGGTATCGGCGGGCTTATTTATGCAGCCATCTCCATAACAAAAAGCAGCGATTCTATTAAAAATATTGCTGTATATGGCGTTCTCGGGCTGATCTTTTTTCTTGCGGGAATTGGTTTAATACGCACTACAAATGATAAAGCAAGCTAAGTACAAAATGATGAATTTGTTTTGATGCAGAACGCATTTATGCAAATGGTAAATGTTGTTGTAAGGATATGATAACTGTCTTTCTACTTCATTTTTTCATGCCAACATGAAAAGCCTTCGCGTAAATCAGCACTTTATCACCAATATTCAGATCGCTTATTTCATTCTGCGAGGCAGTCAATTTTACCACTGACAATCCGGCGAGAACTTCAACAATATATATTACTCCATTCTGAACAATGCTAAGCACTTCACCGGTTAACTGAAATTTGCTGCTAAGCGTTTTGGAACCAAACAATTGTTGCGGAGTTCCCAAAAAAACAACTTTGCCCTCATATAATTGAATCACTTCCCGGGCAAGTGTATATACTTCTCCAATATCATGACTCACAAGTATTGCCGTAAATGATAACTCCTGCTGCAATTGCTGTAAAGCCTGATGCAGACTGTATTTCAACGATGCATCCAGGGAAGATAAAGGCTCATCAAGCAATAATAATTTCGGCTTTCGAACAAGCGCACGAATGAGTGCCATACGTTGCTGTTGCCCGCCTGATAACTGTGAAGGTTTTGTATGAAGAAAAGGTTGCAATGATACTATATCTAAAAGGCGATTTATAAAAGATTCATCACGATGTTTACCAGCCGCATAATATAGATTTTGCTGTACCGTCATGTTTGAAAATAAGGCGTAATCCTGAAAAACAAAACCGATGCTTCGCTGTTGCGGCGTTAAGTTGATTCGCTTTGCTGTATCCAGCCACACAGAATCGTTTACAAATAATAAACCTTGCTCCGGTTTTATCAATCCGGCTATTATTTTAAGCAGTGTTGTTTTGCCCGCACCGCTTTCACCATACAATGCTGTGATGGTGTTTTCTTTCACAACAATGTCAACTGATAATGCTTGTTTTCCACTGGAAAATTGCAGCTCTTTGCTGATGCGAAGTGTGATCATAATCCTGACACGCTGCGCCGCAGTCGCCGGTTGGTGGTGTAAACGATCAACAAAATAAAAAACGAAATGGCTAAGAGTATGGCAGCATAAATATGTGCCGTTGAAAAGTTAAGCGCTTCCACTTCATCATAAATGGCGATGGACGCCGTGCGGGTTTGTCCCTGTATATTTCCTCCTATCATCAATACCAAACCAAATTCACCAATGGTGTGTGCAAATGAAAGCACGATACCTGTTAATAAAGAGGGTTTTATATTGGGAAGCAATACATAGAAAAGCGTTTGCAGGCGCGACTTTCCAAGAGTGTACGATGCACTCTTTAAATTGTTTGGCAACGATTGTAAACCCGCCTGAACAGGCTGCACCATAAAAGGCAAACTATAAAGGCATGAAGCTACTACAAGACCGGGAAAAGAGAACAGCAAACGAATGCCAAACCAATATTGCAACCATTGACCAAATGCATTGGCAGGACTAAAAGCAAGCAATAAATAAAATCCCAATACCGAAGGTGGCAACACCAGCGGCAGGCTGATGACCGCTTCGGCTACAGGCTTAAATTGAAAGGTGGAATAAGCCAGCCACGAAGCCAATGGAATACCTATAATAAATAAGATTACCGTGGTAGTAAACGCCAGTTGAAGTGTAAGTATAAAAGGTTGCCAGTCAACAGGCATAATATGCAATTAAGATTCAGGCTGCTGTAAAGAAATGTCTGTCGTTTTGATAAGCGCTTCTACAGAATCACCGGCTTTTAAATCAAGTTCATCCACAGCATCTGTAGTAATAAGAGATGCAAAGAGATGCCCTTTGCAATCCAGTTTTACAGTGGCTAATACATCACCTTTTTCAACGCTTGAAATGGTACAGGGAATTCGGTTTCGGATGCTTAACAAGCCACTGATGTTTTTGGCAATCGACACAGCGCTTTCTTTAAACGTTATCACTACCGGCTTTCCATCCTGAAGATAACCTGCTGTGTCAGGTATATCAATCACCATGGCATGAAAGGCAATGCCTGCGCCTTGTGCAACAACAACCGAGATATTTCCTTCCGTATGTATGGCTTTGATAACTGTGTTGATTTCGTTCATTGGTTTTTGCTTTAGCGCCTTATAATTTGTCTAAAGATAACCGTACTTTATAAAGATGGCTTTCGCTTTTTTGCTGAATAAAAACCGGTAGAGTTTTTTGCCTGCTTCCGCATTTGCTGAATTCTTTATTATCACAACGCCTTGCGCAATGGGATTGTACAAGGACTTGCTTACTTCCACCCAATTTCCCTTGCCGCTCATGGCTGTATCAAGCACCACCGATTTTGCAGTAAAAGCAATGTCGGCCGCACCTGTAAGCAGGTACTGATTTACCTGCGAAATGCTTTCGCCATACACAATTTTAGGCTCTGCTTTTTCTAAAAGATTTTGTTTTGTAAGAGCTGCTATCGTGGCTTCTCCATAAGGCGCGAGCTTTGGATTAGCGACCGCTACTTTATTGACATCACTGTTTAAAACAGTTGATAAACCTTTTGATAAATCCCGCTTTTGCAGGCTCCACATTACAAGACTGCCATAAGCATACACAGTCGGTTTGTTTGTTGTCAATTCTTTATCAAAAAGTTCCTGTGGATACTTCATATCTGCTGACATAAATACATCGAAAGGTGCACCCTGCTCTATTTGCGCGGTCAACTTGCCCGAAGAGCTCACGGTTAAGTCAACATTAATTCCGGTTTCTTTCCTGAATTCTTCTTTTAGTTTTTGAGAAACAAACTGCGCGTTTGCTGCTACCGCTACACGAAGCTGCTGCGCAAATGTGGCAAGAGTAACAAGGAGAAAAGCGAGTAATAAATATGAGTGTTTCATAGTAAGATCCGGAACAGCAAATGTTCGCTTTTTTTTGAAGAACGAGAATACAGCAGTCAAATTAATTTTTGTCTGCCTGCTATATTTTTCTATCAATATCATTTTTTCTTAAAAGGAAGAAAGTAAAGCCATATCGTTCAAGTATGTCCTCGTATTTTCTTTGAACTCTTCTCATCAATTTATCCATAAAGAAACATCGAAACAATGTCATGGTTATGAACAAATAACACATTCTTTATTTATTCTCAAAAGCAATAATTATTTGCAAGGCGTTAATTCAAATATTTCCCCTTTTTGAAACCCTTCTTCTCGGGGTTGTAATGATATAATGCCATCTGCATGTAATAAGGCAGGTATATCGCCGGATGTAGAAAAGGAGATCGGTTCTATCAAACATTCACCGTTCTCATAACTTGTTTTTACAAGCACATGATTAGTTAATGATGATGATAAGCTGATTGTATGCGACAATTTTGCGAACAATTTTTGCTTTGCCTGGTAAAAGCTTTTACGCAACCAATGCTTAAAGTAGAGATGATAACAAACAAAAGTTGAAACCGGATTGCCGGGAAACCCGAAAATCATTTTCTCACCAATTGCACCTAATAAAAAAGGTTTTCCTGGTCGTTGCGCCACTCGGTGAAAGATGGTTTTCATATCAAGTTCTTTAAGCACTTCGGGCAAGAAATCATATTTGCCTTTTGATACAGCTCCCGACAACAAAATAACATCATGCTGCTGCAATATTTCCTGTAGCATTCGCTTCATGTCTTCTTTATCATCCCATAAATGATGCAGTGTCGCTTTTACTTTTTCGCGCTCCAGATCAGCCGCTAACAGGTAAATGTTCGATTGCCTGATCTGGTGCGGAAGCGGCGTTTGACCAACCGTTACCAATTCATCGCCGGTAGAACATACGGCAACAGAAGGCAGCTTATATACTTCTACTTCGCTTATGCCTGCGGTTGCTAACACGCCGATAGAAGCCGGCGAAATTTTTGTTTTTTTTCGTAATAAAATATTACCTTCTTTTTCATCTGTACCCTTGCGGTGTATGTTTTGAAACATGCTTATTTCATCACTAATTACAGTGGCAACGCCATCTTTTATATCGCATTGCTCATAGGGAATTACCGCATCTGTGTTCAGAGGAAGTATTGTGCCCGTCATCACTTCAATGCAGCCTTTTTCATCCTGCAAGGTTTGTGCAACAGAACCCGCAGCGCTTAGGGTTTCAACCCTGAATATTCTTTGTCCATTTAAAAAAAAATTACCGCTAATGGCAATACCATCCATCGTTACGCGGTCGAAAGGAGGGAGGTCGCGGTCGGCTTTTACATCTGTCGCGAGGATTCTATCGAGTGAAGAAAGCAATGAAACGAACTCCGTTCCATAATGCTTTGTATGGCTGTCAATAAACTGGTAAGCTTCGTCAACAGAAATCATGAATGCGTGTTTTACAACAAAAATAAAAATGAATGAAAAGTGTAGGCAGATAACATAAGCTAAACCTTTTTAGAACGCCAGGCTTCGTGGCAAATGAAACGCCTGGAAGAGAGAACAAGATTCTGCGAACGAGACATTCAAAACCGCTAGCAATCAGGCTTCTTTTTGAAGCATAGACAATACTTTGTTATACTCTTCTTTTGTGTTTACATTTTTAAAAACAAAGGTGTCCGGCGCGTGTAGTATTTCAACATCGGAGTTAATAAGAGCTTTACGCGGGCAGCTATAACCTTGCGCCAGGAACTGCAATAAAACAGGATACGCTTTTGGTTCCCAAATGGTAACTAAAGGTTCGGGAAATTTACCTTCCGCATCCCTAAAAGCAGTCGCCATTTTTGAAGGATTCCGGCGTTGGATTAAATGCTCAATCGTAGCTTCATTTAAAAAAGGTAGATCGCACGCAACCGTGAGCCACGCTGCATTTGGAGCTTGCTGAAAAGCTGATAGAATGCCACCAAGCGGACCCAGGTTAAGGAATGCGTCTTCAATCTTTGGCGTGTTAATAATAAGCTTCGATTGTTCTCTGTTACACGAAATAAAAACTTCGTTGCAATAAGATGATAAGAGATCAAATACATACTCGCGCTGGCTTTTACTATGGTACTCAATATCACCTTTATCTCTTCCCATTCGCGTGCTTTGCCCGCCTGACAATACAAGCCCGTTCAAGGCAGGTGTTTGTTCTGTCAAATATTTTTTTACATGTTGAATGATGGCTTCCGCATCATCAAAAACAAAGCGGGCAACCTCGTTACTATTTGACACTTGCTGAACGAGATAAGAAGGAATTTCGGCTGATGAATCTTTTACCAAAATCATCTGTATGTCCGTTAGTTTATCCAGCTTTTTTTCCAATGGTTTTCTTTCGTCAATCACAACAATTTGCCTGGCTGCCGTAAAATGATTTCCATTTATCAAAACCAAATCACAGTCATTCAGCAACGCTCTTTTTTGAAACGCGTTTAGTTGCGAATTAATGCTAAGTTGCGTATGCGATGCTTTATTTGTATAAGTTATAAATGCATCGGCATTATTAATCGCATGGTTTGTTGTGATGCCATCTTCGTGTGTATGGTCGGCATCTGCAAAAGCTATTTTGTATTGCGGCAGGCCTCGGATGACAGCATTTGCCAATGCTTCAATGTCTCCGCAGGTTGTGCCAACGATCGCCAGTTCGTTTCGTGCCCATTCGCCGTATGGCGCACGAGCCAGCTTTGTATGTTTTTGATGTTTATTCATTTGTGATGAAATCACTTTTACCGCCGGTTTTAGAAATCAGTTTTGTTTCTTTAATCACGATGGCATGGCTCATCGCTTTGCACATATCATAAATGGTAAGGGCAGCTACGGAAGCACCTGTCAAGGCTTCCATTTCCACACCTGTTTTTGATGTAATGGTTGCTGTGCATTGCACCACCACTTCGTTATTAGTATTCACTTCAATTTTGATTTTACAATTCTCCAAAGCTAAGGGATGACAAAGCGGGATGAGATCTGAAGTCTTCTTCGCAGCCATCGTTCCGGCAATAATCGCGGTTTGAAATACCGGTCCTTTTTTCGTTTGAATATCATTGCCGTTCAGTTGCTTCATAATCTCATCGCCAAGCATTACTATGCTTTGCGCAACAGCCGTTCGCTTTGTTATTTGCTTATCACTTACATCAACCATCGCCGCATTGTTAGCCGAGTCTACATGCGATAGTGTTCCGGTTTTATTCATGTTATAAAGATAATTAAGAAGCTAAGTTTTTTGAAAATCAGCTTCTTTTAATTCGTTAATCATATTCCGCACAAAGCCGGATTATGTATGATGTAAGATTTGCGATGTCCGATGTATACAAAAAGCAATTTCGATATTGTGGTCATGATCATCCCTTATCATCACCACTTTGCATTATACTTCATCCTTTCAATTTCAGCAGCGCATCGGCATTCCCATGCGCTATCTTTTCTTTGTTTTCTGCCGATACCGTCATCTCATCTAAAAACTTTCGCCCGGCGGTATTCGGGCTGTATGGATAATCAACCGAAAACAAAATCCGGTCTGCACCAAAGGTATCCATCGCCAGCGTAAAAGGGGGTTGCGTAAACAAGCCGCTCGTGGTGATCCATACATTACTTTTCAGCACTTCTTCCACACTTCGCGTTAGCCCTGCATCTTTATACACATTGGTAATGCGTGCCATCATCATCGGCAGCATTTCACCCATATGGCCAATAATCATTTTCAGCTTCGGGTACTTATCAAATGTGCCCGCCAAAATCATCCGTAAAATATGTATTGCCGTCTCCGAATGCCAGCCCCAGCCTGCAATAGAAAGCGCAAAGCCACGCGCATCGGGCAGGTTATTATAGTACACATCATTCACAGCTTTTATGGGCAGGTTCGGGTGCAAATAAACAGGCACATCTAATTCTTCGGCTTTCGATAAAATAGAGGCAAACCGCGTATCATCAAGGAACTTATCATCTGTAGTTCCGTTTATCATAGTGCCGATAAACCCCAGTTCTTTTACACTGCGTTCCAGCTCTTCAGCCGCCGCTTCCGGCGCCTTCATGGGAAGCACTGCAAACGCAGCGAAGCGATCGGGATGCGCATCAACCAAACGCTTTATTTCATTGTTATAATCACGTGTAAAAGGAATGGCTTCACCAGCTTCCAGTATGTCGGCGGCAGGCGCGGTTACAGATAATACCTGCATAGAAATGCCCGCTTCATCCATGCTTTTGATCCGTTCGTCTCCTACTTCCCCCAACTGATGCTTTACGCGGTTCATGGGCGATGCTGCACTGTCAGGGCTTGGCCAGCCGCGTGCTATGCGGGCTTCGTTACTGATGCGCTTATCAAATTGTGGCAGGCTTATGTGTTCTTCCAGCGTTACGATTCTCATATGATTCCTTGTTTCTGGTTTTAGCCTGCAAAAGCGAAGCCTTTTTTGCCGCAATAAATGTGAAAACATAAAATAAGGAGTGTAGCAAGAGTTTAGAGCTCCTGAAAAAGCTTCCTGACTGCCGGGTCATTATGATCACAAAATCGCACAGCATGCAGTCGGGAAGCATGGTACAAAGGGAGACGACATTTCTAATAACAAAAATGGTTCCGTCTATTCAGACTTTCCCTGTTTAGACGCTTTGCCAAGGTGCTGATGAAACCCTATATTTATGGTGATATCAGAATTTTCAAAATAATTATTTGTATGAGCATAGCCAACTGTTAGCTCCAGCGCCGAGGAGGGCGAAATAAAAAGGCAGGACCTGCTAAAAAAGTGTAGCCTTTGTCTGTTCTATTATCAGTAAAATTCACAGCTTTTTCTGTTTGTCAATACCAGTTATTTATGCTTTTTTACACAGCATGCCTTGCATCGTATCGGCGCCTGCCGACATGCGGGTGTCGCACAATGCCGAGAGCAGTTGTCATATGCACAGCTGGCATAAATCCGGCCATTACGCTGCACAACAATTCTAATGTGTTGATATTTAACTGCAGGCGTATAAACTGTGGAAAGCGCTTTACATAGATCATTCCTTTTGAATAAGCGCTTCCGATACATCAGAGACTTTATACACCGCTCAGCGTTCCTCCGGTGTCAGGGTGATGACATACGATGCAATTGCATCTCTGCACTCCACCAGTTATAGATACAGAAATAATTGAAAAGCTAAATGCTATACCGAATGAAAAGCTTTTACTCAAAACAGAACCGGAGATAGTTTATGAATTATCAAAAACCCGAAATTCACAATTCGCCGGAGAAATTGCTGAATAGCTTGATATTAATTCGTATTCTGTAGCGAAGAAAATTAAAATACTAGACGAATGGCAAAAAGCAACAAATCAATCTACGGGGCACTTATTGCCAACCTGCTCATTGCCGTTACCAAGTTTATTGCAGGAGGTATTACCAACAGTTCTTCCATGATAGCGGAAGGTGTGCACTCTATGGTTGATACCGTGAACGAAGTGTTGCTGCTGTACGGGCGTAAACGCAGCCGCAAACCGCCGGATAACGAGCGCCCGTTTGGCTATGGCAAAGAGCTGTATTTCTGGTCGTTCATTGTATCGCTTCTCATCTTCGGGCTGGGCGGCGGCATTTCTATTTACCAGGGCATTTTGCACATCATTCACCCCGAGCCGGTAAGCTCTTATGTATGGAATTATGCCGTGCTTGGTTTGTCCGTCATTTTCGAAGGCAGTTCCCTTACTATAGCCATTAAAGAGTTCAACAAAACGAAGGGTGACGATGGCTGGTGGAATGCTATCATAAAAAGCAAAGACCCGTCGAGCTTCGCTGTATTGTTTGAAGATAGTGCTGCCGTAGCTGGCTTGCTCATTGTGGGCGTTTGTATGTTCATTGGTCAGCAATATGGCATACACGAAATGGATGGCATTGCATCTGTGCTGGTGGGCTTGCTGCTGGTGGCAGTATCGGGTATATTGGCGCGCGAAAGCCGCAGCCTGCTGATGGGAGAGGGCGTGTCGGCAGTATCGCGGGCGCGTATAAAAGCTATTGTGGAAGAGGATAAAGCCGTGGTATCGGTGCTGAAAATGTTTACCATTTATGAGTCGCCGGATGAAGTGCTCTTAATGATGATTGTAGACTTTAAGCCGGATATCAACACAGATGAAATAACAAAAGGCATTGACCGTATTAAAGATAATATTCGGGCAGACTTCTCTAACATCCGCTACATCTTCATGCAGCCTGGCGAGCCAGTTGCGGATAGCAACAAAGAGAAGAAGAAGGAGTAAGAGAAAGGAATACTTGTATGATTATTTGCGAATGCTTGTAATTGTCATTTGATCCCATTACAGTAATAAATCGAAAAGTTCGATAAGCGGATCATTATAATCTCACCATTATTTATATCTCTTTTATCGTGCCAGGTAAACCGACCTGCCTATGATATTGCCCGGCGTAAAGATCGCTTGCTATCTTCTGTTTGCATTCATTTTTACCATTCCGTTTCCTCTTTTCGTTATTGAACACGAAATATTTCTTTTCTTTTTTGCCTCCACTGCATACGCAGCCCCCAGGCAAGCCCAAGCAAAAATGCTGAAACATGCGCAGCCGTAGTAACGGGTGGAAAATAAAGATAATAAAATACTATGGCGCTGATAGAAACGAGTGGCGAGAGCAGCAAGAGAAAAGCCGTAGCCGTACCTTCCTTTCGCAAATAGAAAAACAAGAGCAGATTGTAGCCTGCCAACGCACACCAGATGAGCGAAATGCCGACCGCGCCGCTGGTAAACCAAAGCCCTACCTGTATAACTGTAAAAAGCAGGAACAGGACAAGCCAGCTAAAAGAGCGACGATAAAACAAAAAGAAATGAGGCACCAAAACCAATAGCAGCACTGAATAATTCAGTGTTATATGAAACGGGTGACCGGCATATGTAGCGCCTTCCTGCAGTGTTTGTGCTATGCTCATGCTTTGCAATAATAGGGAAAGAAAATATGTGGGATGAAGGGAATAATTGTAAAAGATAAAACAGCAATATTATTATGTCAGAACCTGTTTTTTTCTTTGCTAACATTGACCTTATTGGAGAGGATAATGGTCTGATTTTATCCCGCTTAATTTACCTTATAAAAGTACATGCCTGCGCCATTTCGTTATCAGTTTTCCTGACTTTTTTTTGGCCGCTTAAAATGTGTTTACACAAGTGCAATGCTGGCTGACAACACATGATGTCACCGTAAAATTTGAGAAGCAAAAAGACATCGCTTTTGCTAAAACTGATGGGCAGAAACGAACATCTCTGATAATCTGCAAAACGTAGCTTACAAAACGCCTTCCGGTAAAATGGTATTGATTGATTTTTAATGATAGTGAACTGGAAGAAACTTTTGCTTTGAAATGTGGCAACCAATCATTCAAGATAAGCCTTGAAGCTGGCAGTGTGGCTACTTATGTTTGGTAAGAAGGTAAATGTCTCTACAAAAAGATAAGGTTTGTAAAAGTCAATATACCAATCGGTTTTGCTAAAATGATTGTAATCATCAAGTATTTGAGTCCACATTTTTTCGATTGAATTACATTGCCGCCAAAATAAAATTCATGCTTCATAAGCGTATTGTTTATTTATCTTTTTTATCACTTCTGGCTGCCTCGTGCAGCAACAAACAACAGGTATCAAACAAGCCTGATGTGCTGGCTTCTAACGTCGATTCTTCCGTGAATCCGGCAGATGACTTTTTTGATTTTGCCAACGGAAAATGGATAAAGACAAACCCAATACCTGCCGATGAAAGTGGCTGGGGTTTGTTCCAGGTTATTCCTAACGAAAACCTGCAAAGGCTGAAAGATATTAATGAAGGAGTGGCGAAGGAATCGCACCCGAAAGGAAGCGCCGAGCAAAAGATTGGTGACTTCTGGAAAGCAGCGAATGATACGGCGAAGATTGAACAACTTGGCGTTGCTCCGCTCAAGCCTTATTTAGCTAAAATAGATTCCATTCATGATGCGGCTTCTTTACAGGCAACGATGGCGCAACTGGATGCAATAGGCGTTGGTGGCGCTATTGCGTTTTATGTAAGCCAGGATGCGAAGAACAGCACATTGCAGGTGTTGCAAATGTGGCAAACCGGGTTGGGATTGCCGGAGCGCGAGTTTTATTTCAAAAATGATAAAACATCAGTTGACATTCGCAACGCGTATGTGAAAAATATTACCACGTTTCTCACTTTGCTTGGGGTTGATTCTTCAAAAGCATTTGCCTCGGCAAAGAATATTCTAACTCTTGAAACCTCGCTTGCCAAAGCCAGTAAAAAACTGGAAGACCAGCGTGATCCTTACGAGAATTATCATAAATATTCTACGGCAGAACTGAACAAAGTATCGCCGGAAATAGATTGGAAACAGTACATGGGTATTTATGGTGTAGTTGCGGCTGATTCGGTTATCATTGGTCAGCCGGAATATTATAAAGAAGCCGGAAAACAACTGCAATCCACTTCTGTTGAAACCTGGAAAGCGTATCTCTCATATCGTTTAGCCGATGCATTTGTTGGGGCGCTTCCTGATACCTTTGGAAAGACTCAGTTTGCTTTCAGTAAACTAATGTCGGGCGCCACACAAAGAAGAGCGCGATGGAAGCGAATCATCAACAACGAGCAGGATGTAATGGGCGAATTGCTGGGACAGATTTATGTAAAAAAATATTTTAACGACAGCGCAAAAACGCGCTACATACAACTGGTTGAAAATATAAGGGCGGCTTTAAAAAACAGGATCCGGAACCTTGACTGGATGACCGACAGCACCAAGCAAAAAGCGTTTGCAAAGCTGGCAACGGTGAACAAAAAAGTTGGTTATCCCGATAAGTGGAAAGACTTTTCTTCCCTGCAGATTTCTCCGGATAATTACTTTCAGAATCTGGTGAACTCGAATAAATTCTGGCACAACTTCAACATCAATAAACTGGGTAAGCCGGTTGATAAAACGGAGTGGGGTATGTTTCCGCAAACGTACAATGCGTATTATGATCCTTCGAACAATGAAATAGTGTTGCCCGCCGCTGCTTTTATTGTTCCCGGGTACAGTGATAATGAACTGGATGATGCCGTTGTATATGGTTATATGGCAGCTTCTACCATCGGTCATGAATTAACGCATGGCTTTGATGATGAAGGCAGGCAATATGATGAAAACGGTAACCTGAAAGAATGGTGGACGCCAACCGATTCTGCAAAGTTTGCGCAGCGCGCGAAAATATTGTCTGACCAGTTTAGTAAGTACGTGGCGATAGATACTTTTAAGATAAACGGAAAAGCAACGCTCGGCGAAAACATAGCTGATCTTGGCGGTGTATTGCTCGGTTATGATGCTTTTAAAATGACCGATGAATATAAGAAAGGAGAGAAGGTTGGCGGCTACACACCATCCCAGCGTTTCTTTCTTGGCTATGCATTAAGCTGGCAGGAAAATGAGCGACCTGAACGGCTGCGCACACAGGTGCTGACCGATGTGCATTCGCCGGCAAAATATCGCGTTTTAGGTCCGCTTACCAACGTGGATGCATTCTATGAAGCCTTTAATGTAAAGCCGGGAAACAAGATGTACACACCGGATAGTTTGCGGGCGCGCATCTGGTAATTTATTAAACCACGAAGGCTGGAAGACATAAAGGTTCACAAAGAAGTTTTTGCTTCTGTTGTGAACCTTTATTTATTATAATGATACTGCTGTTTGAGATCACTTTTTCTTCACTTTTCCTTCACTTTGTTCAGGCGAAAAAGGGTCATTCGCTTTATCAAATCCAGCGGTATTGGTTTGTCTAAAGGAAATTGCACTGAGCCTTTAGCACCTTTGTACTGCGATAATTCTTTTTGAAATTCATTAATGCCATCTGGTGTTGGGTAAAAACCAATATGATTTTTGAAAGCGGCAAAATGAACTATGTTTTTACCATCCAGTTTAAATGTAGGCATTCCGTAACTTATCGTTTCTTCGGTACCAGGCAGCACTTCTTTTGCAGCATTATACACTTGCTGTAAAACATTTTGAATATTTTCAGGAAGCTCTTCGATGTAAGTCTTGATCGTTTTTGATTGATTCATCATGGCAATTTTTCGGGTACAATAAGAAAAGCTAAGCTAAAGAGTTATTCCATTTAAAGTCAGGTATCACTTTTGATTCTGTACCCGAAACAAAACTTATGGATAGCATTAATCAGAATCAGCCGGAGCAGAATTACAAAGATTTGTTCGGTGAAGAAGCAAAGAAAAAAATTAAAGATTTAACGGATAGTGCAAAGACCTGTTTTTTCTGCACACACATTGAGGCAGAGCGTCCGTTTGCTACGCGCCCGATGTCTGTTCAAAAACTGGATGATGAAGGGAACTTTTGGTTTCTTAGTGCCAATGACAGTCGTAAAAATGCAGATGTGCAATCAGACCAGAAAGTACAGCTCTTGTTTCAGGGTTCTTCTTACTCAGAATTTTTGAATATTTATGGTACGGCAACTATAAGCCAGGACAAAGAAAAAATAAAAGATTTGTGGGAACCCGTTTTGAAAACATGGTTTACGGAAGGCATTGATGACCCCCGTATTTCTGTGATAAAAGTAGAACCTACAGAAGGTTACTATTGGGATAACAAACATGGTAATGCGGTTGCCTTTGTGAAGCGTTTGGCAGGTGCTGCGGTTGGTCAAACCATAGATGATTCTATTGAAGGGAAACTGAAAGTGTAAACGAATATTTTGTCTTTACATAACAAAGCCTGCTGTGTTTTTCAGCAGGCTTTGTTATTTGTGTAAGAAGAAAAGTTTACTTATAAAAATACGCTGAGGTTTTGTTTCGTTTCCTTTGTTGGACAGCGCTGTAAAGCGTGTAACGAAGCTGACTTCTTTAGTCTTTGGATTGTAAGAAGAGCAGCGTGTTTCAAATGAGCCGGGCACGATGTCGGCAATCATAGCTGCATTGGGTTCTAATGTAATAATGCCGGTAACTTTATCATAACTGATTAAATGAGCCCGGCGTGAGTCTGCATAATTTGAGGGACGGTAAGGCATTGTTAGATGCATGTTATCAGTAGCAACAGAAAGCATTTTTTGAACATCAATGTAATCAGGGTGAATGGTGATTTCATAGTGAGTGAATTTTGATTTTGTTTAAACATGGCTGTGATGTTATTTATACAATTCTATTTTAGAATAATGAAGTTTGTAAAAAGGTAAAGGATTTATATGACATATGTTTCATTAGATCTGGTTTTGAAAAGCTCAATCATTGCCCGGAATCTTGATGGGAGGATTCTTGCTGCTTCAACACGCAAGAATCACAATTGTCGATCACAAAAGAGACGGGACGATGGTTACCAAAATGTATTTTGTTGTTTATTGTTTTTAAAAAATATCGGGCGGTGATTTATTTATGCAGGAGCAAATGATACTGATGCACAGTTTTTGTTTGTTCACTTTAAAAAATCTATGGAAACATTGTCGGGTAAAGTTGCCTATATAACCGGTGGCAGTAAAGGCATTGGATATGGCATTGCCAAAACATTAATGGAAGCAGGAATGAAGGTTGCTATCACAAGCCGAACATTAGCTTCTGCGCAGGAAGCGGCGAAGTCGTTAAGTACTGATGAATCGAAGGTATTGGCTATTGAATCGAAAGTGAATTCAATGGAAGATGAGAAGAACGCTGTGGAAAAAGTGATCAGTCATTTCGGACAATTGGATGTGTTGGTTGCGAATGCAGGTGTTGGGCACATGGCGAACATTGAAAAGCTTACGGAAAATGAATGGAAGGAAACGATTGACACGAATTTAACGGGCGTTTTTAACAGCGTGAAAGCAAGTCTTGACGGATTGAAAAAAACGAAAGGTTATATCATTACCATTGCCTCATTGGCTGGCGCAAATTTCTTTGCGAATGGCTCTGCCTATAACGCAAGTAAGTTTGGATTGGTTGGTTTTTCGCAGGCGATTATGCTTGACTTGCGACAGTACGGAATTAAAGTAACGACGATAATGCCAGGCTCGGTAGCAACTAACTTTGGAGGTCATGAATCAGGCGATGCAGATGCCTGGAAGATACAGCCGGAAGACATTGGTCAGATGGTTGCCGACTTGCTAAAGATGAACCCGCGCACGTTGCCAAGCAAGGTAGAAGTGAGGCCAGCAGTTCCGAAACCATAGCGGCAAAATGATTGTCGCAATGTGCCGTTTATTTGTCGCAACGACATAGTATGTTTTAGTAAAAAACGATTGATGTTTGCAGTATAAAATCAACAACAATGGAAACCGAAAAGAAAGAAGTCATCACAGTAGAAACCACAGTGAATGCACCAGTAGAAAAAGTGTGGGAATATTTTTCGTTGCCTGAGCACATTACCCAATGGAACAATGCTTCCAATGATTGGTTTACGCCTAAATCTGAGAATGATTTTCGCGAGGGTGGAAAGTTCAATAACCGTATGGAAGCGAAGGATGGATCGTTCGGTTTTGACTTTGAAGGCACGTATGTAAAAGTGGTTCCGAAGGAATACATCGAGTACAATATTGCAGACGGAAGAAACGTACAAATTAAATTTGCACCTGAAGGCGAAGGCACGAAGATGACAGAAAGCTTTGAAGCTGAAACATCGAATCCGGCAGAGATGCAGAAAGGTGGCTGGCAGGCGATACTGGATAATTTTAAAAAGTATACAGAAAGCAATTAGCGTTTACAATTCAAGGACTATAAATAAAGCCGCTCTCACAAAAGTGTTGAGCGGCTTTTAAATATTTAATGAACTATTCATTCTTGCCCTGCGCTTTGGCAGAAACCGGCTGCCATTGCTGCCAGTTCTCAATGCGTTTTTTGTATTGTTCTTCTGCCCATTGTATCGGCTGTTCGCCAAGAAAAATGCGAAGTGGCGGTTGCTCGGCATCCACCACTTTTAAGATGGCTTCGCCGGTTGCATTGTGGTTTCCCATCTTCATGCCACCGCGCATTTTGGCTCTGCGCTCTCTTACTACATTATAAGCTGCAATTGGCTTAGCGTGTTTGGCAGAATTGCCGGCCCAATCTGTATCAAAGCCACCGGGTTCAATTAGCGTAACATTAATACCAAAGTCAGCCACTTCTTTACTTAACGATTCAGTAAATGCTTCCAATGCCCATTTTGATGCGTTGTAAACACCAATATTTTCAAATGCTAAAATGCCACCGATGCTGGATGTCTGCAGAATGTGCCCGCTCTTTTGTTCTCGCATTACAGGCAAAGCAGCCTGCGTAATCCACAGCGCACCAAAGAAGTTTGTTTCCATTTGTTCTCTTACTTCTTCTTCGCTCAATTCTTCAATGGCACCAAATTGCCCATAACCTGCATTGTTGATAACGATGTCAAGCTGACCAAAATGTTGCTTTGCTTTTTGAATGGTATCAAAGCATTCTTTGCGATTGGTTACATCCAGTTTTAATGCAAGTACATTGTCGTTATACTTATCCTGTAATTCTTTAAGCGTGTTTGTTTTGCGTGCTGTTGCCACTACTTTGTCGCCACGTTGCAAAGCAGCTTCTGCCCATACTTTACCAAAGCCACGCGATGCACCGGTTATAAACCATACTTTTTGTTTCATAAAATTATCCTCGCTCATTTCGTAAATAAAATTCAGAAGCTATGAGTAACATTTATTATACCATTACAGCGTAAAATATATAGTGTAACGAGCAATTACTTCTCTACCCAACCTGTTAAACCATCAATTTTTACGAGGTTATAATCGTTGCAGGTTCCTATTATTTGCAAAGAAGTATTGGCGGCAATTTTCTTTTTTGGAGAGGCATTACTGTTAGGTTCATCAAGAAATAAAACATCAGTGTTCGTGGTATAAGTTTTAAGTGATGATGACTGCGAAGCGATGTTGTTATCGTTAATAAATCCTTCTTTTCCGTTTAACAAAATAACACGATACCAATCAGAAGTTGCCCCAAATACCTGCAACGCAGAACCATTGATAAGTTTTTCTACAGTAGCAGATTTAGCAGAAGCACTTGCAAATACGCTTGTCGCTTTATTCGTTCGAACAAAGTTTCCCAATGGTTGTAAAGATGCCGTTATGTTTTGCGGACGCTTGTTCTTATTATCTACAAATGGCAATGGATCAATGGCGCCGCCATTGGTATAAATACCAAAATGCAGATGTGTGGGTGTTGTTCTTGCATTCCCGGTATTCCCCATCAATCCAACTACATCGCCGGTTTTCACTTCCTGACCTTCGCGAACGGTTGGCGAATCAAGGTGAGCGTAATAAAGAGTATAATTCTTTTGATAGGGATGAAGAAAGACAACCTTACCGCCTAAATTATTTTCTCTTGTACTTGTAATATATCCATCTGCGGCAGCTACCACAGGCGTTCTGAACTTTCCAAAAATATCTATACCTTCATGTTTGCGCGCGCCGGCATCGCGACTTGCGCCCCAGAAGGAACCGATCTTTGGATTGTTTGCTGCCGGCACTGGAAAAGCAAGTGAACCGGCGGCGGAAATGGTTACGGTAAATTGCCCGCTCCGCAATAATTCCGGTTGAATCCTTAACGTGTAAGTTTCAGCTTCTTCCACTTCCTGAATAATATGTAGAGAAGTCGTATCGGCGGCTCTGATCAGTTTTGGATTGATTGAATCATAATGCCATAAATCTGCAAATAGTAGGATGGCTTTTGTTGAATCTGTTGTGATGGAAATATTTATTTTCTCACCACGTTTTGCACTGAAGCAATAGCCGGACGCCGAAGGCTGTTCTGCGGCAAAGTATCCGGTTTCTTTATAAGGTAATTGAATGATAACGGGTTGTGTCAGTGCTTTTTGTGCGGCGTTCATCCATAATGTTCCTAATGCAGTTGTAATGAGATTGGCATCCGCGAGTTTATTCGCGTATTGCTCGTGTGGTGTTTTATTGGAGGTAAATATTTTGTTGGCGGTTTTGCAGGAAGAAAGAAGGAATACTGATAAAATCAAAAGCTTTGAAAGTGTTGAAAAAAATGGCTGCATTGAATGTAGGTTTGGGGCTTTGGTTCTAAAATCATGCTAAGGAAACAGAGAAAACGTCCTTTTTTAAAAGCTAACGCAAAATACTTTCCCTAAAAAATACCAAAAACAGAAAAATAATTAAAAAAAGCTTGTCTGCTATGTATCAGGCCTTTACCTTTGCGCTCCCAATTTGAAATCAGGCTCATGGCAATGTCTCAAAGAATACGAATAAAATTACAGTCTTACGACCACAATCTGGTAGATAAATCTGCAGAGAAAATCGTAAAGACAGTTCGCAGCACAGGTGCTGTAGTTACAGGTCCAATTCCTTTACCTACACACACTAAGATTTTTACCGTGTTGCGTTCGCCGCACGTAAACAAGAAAAGCCGCGAGCAGTTCCAGTTGGCTACTCACAAGCGCTTGCTGGATATTTATACTTCTTCTTCCCGCACGGTTGATGCTTTGTCAAAGCTCGATCTGCCAAGTGGTGTAGAAGTAGAAATCAAAGCGTAAGCCTCTAACCCCTAAAGGGGAATAAAGGCGAAGCAAAGTTCTTACACAAAAGAAATCATCTCTCAACCGTGAAAGCGAAAAAAGAGCTCTGAATAAAATACCACGAGGTTTCTAAATTCCCTTTAGGGGTTAGGGGCTTCAGGACATAATAACAAGCCCTTCGAGGTTTGTTTAACTCCGGTACTTCTTCTTCACGCTACCAGCGTGAAAATAAAAGAAAAGGTCGGTGGAAAACAAGGATTGAATCGCACTTTCATCGGTGTGATGTCCTCAATACCTCAGCGGGGCACAAACCGCAACAAACGATGAAAGGTATTATTGGTAAAAAAATCGGGATGACCAGCATCTTCGGAGCAGACGGTAAGCAAACCGCTGTTACCATTATTGAAGCCGGTCCTTGTGTAGTAACACAAGTAAAAACCCAGGATACAGACGGTTACGATGCCCTTCAATTAGGCTTCGGCGACAAAAAAGAAAAACATTCCCTTAAAGCCGAAATTAATCACTACGCAAAGGCTAATACTCCAGCCAAAAAATTCGTAAAAGAATTTCGCGATTCGTCTCTCAATAAAAATATTGGTGAAACTGTAACCGTAGACATTTTTACCGAAGGTGAAAAAGTTGAAATCGTAGGTACTACTAAAGGTAAAGGTTTTCAGGGCGTTGTAAAGCGTCATGGCTTCCACGGTGTGGGCGAGCAGTCGCATGGTCAGCATGACCGTAGCCGTGCTCCTGGATCAATCGGTGGTTCGTCTTATCCTTCACGTGTATTTAAAGGTATGAGGATGGCTGGCCGCATGGGTAACGACCGTGTGAAAATGAAAGGCTTGAAAATCCTGAAGATTTTTCCTGACAAAAATTATATACTGGTAGGCGGTTCTGTTCCGGGGCACAATGGCTCTATCGTTTTAATCCAGAAATAATTTACCAATAAAAGAATTGACATGCAGGTAGACATTTTAAATATACAAGGTACATCAACCGGCAGAAGCATTGAATTGCCTGACGAAATATTTGGCGCTGAGCCGAATGACCATGTACTTTATCTCGCTGTAAAGCAATACCAGGCTGCAAAGCGCCAGGGTACACACAAAGTAAAAACCCGTGCCGAAGTGCAGGGCGCCAGCCGCAAATTGCACAAGCAAAAAGGCACCGGTGGTTCACGTAAGGGTAATATCCGCAACCCTTTGTATAAAGGTGGCGGTACTATCTTCGGACCTAAACCACACGGTTATAGCTTTAAACTGAACAAGAAAGTAAAGGACCTTGCTAAAGTGAGTGCACTTTCTTACAAAGCAAAAGACAACGCTATTGTGGTGTTAGAAGACATGAACTTAGAAGCACCAAAAACAAAGCAGTTTGCTGAGGTGTTGAAAGCTTTGAAGGTGGTTGGAAAAAAGACATTAATTGTACTTTCCGATTATAACGATAATGTTTATTTAAGCCTTCGCAATATGCCAATGGTTGAAAGCACTTTACTGGCTGATCTGAACACTTACGAAGTAGTAAATGCTGATACATTGATATTAACTGAAAGTGCAGCAAAGATATTCAGCGAAGAAGAAGCACCTGCGGAAGCATAATTAAAAAAGGTTCAATCGAACAAACATGAAACAAAGCGAAATATTAATAAAACCAGTTCTTACTGAAAAAGTAAACAATCAGCAGGAAAAGCTGAGAAGGTATGCTTTTAAAGTTGCCAGAAAAGCAAACAAACTGGAAATCAAAAAGGCTGTGGAAGATATGTATGGTGTTAGCGTTGAAACCGTAAATACTGTAGTGGTTCCCGGCAAAAATAAAACACGCTTTACAAAAGCAGGTTTTATAAAAGGTACCAAGCCTGGCTACAAGAAAGCTTACATTACGGTAGCTGAAGGCGAAACCATTGATTTGTATTCAAATATTTAAATTATAGCCGCGAAGCTGAAAAGTTCGCACAAAGTAGAAACAAATGGCATTAAAGAAATACAAACCCATGACAGCCGGCACCCGCTGGAGAATTGGGAATGCATATGCTGAGATTACTACAAACAAGCCCGAAAAAAGCTTGCTTGAACATCAGCATAACACAGCCGGTCGTAATGCACAAGGTCGCCGTGTAATGCGCTATATGGGTGGTGGGAATAAACATCATTACCGTATTATTGATTTCAAAAGAAACAAAACCGGTATCGAAGCCAAAGTTGTTTCTGTTGAATATGATCCAAACCGTACTGCGTTCATCGCGTTAGTTCAATACACGGATGGTGAAAAAAGATACATCCTGGCTCCGCAAGGTATTCAGGTTGGCGCAAAGATTTCTTCCGGTGATGCCGTAGCTCCTGAATTGGGTAATGCTCTTCAAATGAAGAATATGCCTTTGGGTACTGTAATTCATAACATTGAATTACAACCCGGTCAAGGCGGTAAGATGGCCCGCAGCGCCGGTTCTTCTGCTCAATTGACCAACAAAGAAGAACGCTATGCGGTATTGAAAATGCCAAGCGGTGAGTTAAGAAAGGTTTTGATTAACTGTTATGCAACTGTTGGTGTTGTTTCAAACAGCGATCATAACCTTGAACAAGCTGGTAAAGCTGGTGTAAACCGCTGGAAAGGCACACGCCCACGTGTTCGTGGTGTTGCAATGAATCCGGTAGATCACCCGATGGGTGGTGGTGAAGGTAAAGCCTCCGGTGGTCATCCCCGCAGTCGTACCGGTAAATATGCAAAAGGTTTAAAAACCCGTAAGCATAAAGGTTCAGACAGCCTGATTCTTCAGCGCAGGGATGGTAAAAAATTGAAGCAGAAGTAATTTTCAAAATTCAAATTAACTCATTGGTATGGGTCGTTCAATAGCAAAAGGTCCTTATGTAGATGTAAACCTCGAAACCAAGGTGCTTAACATCAACGAAGGCAAGAATAAAAAAAGTGTAATCAAAACCTGGAGTCGCCGCTCTACCATTACGCCTGACTTTGTAGGTCATACGTTTGCAGTGCATAACGGCAACAAGTTTATTCCGGTATATGTAACTGAGTTCATGGTAGGACACAAGTTGGGTGAATTTGCTCCAACGCGTAACTTCAGAGGACACGCCGGTACGAAAAAATAATTGATAAGTTAGAAGTTTTGAATCAAAAATTTAAAACTCAAAAAGATAACAAATGGAAGCTGTTGCTAAATTAAATAATTATCCTACGGGACCACGCAAAATGCGTCTGCTGGCAGATGTCATCCGTGGTATGCAGGTTGAAAAAGCGTTGGCGATTCTCGAGTTTCATCCGCAGCACAATGCGGTGCCACTTTTCAAACTTTTGAAAAGTGCGATCAACAACTGGGAACAAAAGAACGAAGGAATCAATGCTGCTGATTCAAACCTCGTTGTAAAAACTGTGTTTGTAGATGGTGGTCGCGTATTAAAGCGAATGCGCCCGGCACCGCAGGGTCGTGGCTATCGCGTACGCAAGCGCAGCAATCACGTAACAATCATTGTAGACAGCAAAGCATAAACAAACTCAGGCAGGCATTGCTTGCCAGCAAATAAATAATATGGGTCAAAAAGCAAATCCTACTGGTAATCGCTTAGGCATCATCAAAGGTTGGGAAAGCAACTGGTATGGCAGCAAAAAAGACTATGCCAGCAAACTGATTGAAGATAACAAAATTAGAACCTACCTGAATGCCCGTATCAATAAAGGTGGTATTTCCAAAATCGTTATCGAACGTACATTGGGAAAACTGATTGTTACCATTCATACTTCAAAGCCAGGTATTATCATTGGTAAAGGTGGTGGCGAAGTAGATCGTATCAAAGAAGAACTGAAAAAACTTACCGGCAAAGAAGATGTTCAGATTAATATCCTGGAAATCCGTCGTCCTGAATTGGATGCCATGATAGTAGGCGACACCATCGCCCGCCAGATAGAAAACCGCATCAATTTTAAACGCGCTACCAAAATGGCGCTGGCTTCTACACTCCGTATGGGTGCTGAAGGTATTAAAGTTCAGTTGAGTGGTCGTTTAGGTGGTGCAGAAATAGCGCGTAGCGAAAAATTCATGCAAGGTCGCGTGCCTCTGCATACACTTCGTATGGATATTGACTATGCTAACGTGTTTGCACAAACCGTTTACGGTAAAATTGGTATCAAGGTATGGATTTGTAAAGGGGAAGTGTTAGGTAAACGCGATCTGAATCCAAACTTCATTGGTGGTAAAGATGTAAGCGGCGAAAGAAACGAAAGAAGAATGGATGACCGTGGCGGCGACAGAAGAGATGACCGTCGTGGTGGTGGAGATAGGAGAGATGATCGCAGAGGCGGCGGTGCAGGTGGCGACCGCAGAGCTGGCGGTGGAGGAAGAAGATAGTTTCCTTTTGAAATAAAAACTTGAATCGCTGGCGGATAGAATGCCTCCGGCAATCAAAATAAAGAACAATGTTACAGCCGAAAAGAAGCAAACATAGAAAAGCGCAAAAAGGCAGAATTCGCAACGTTGCAAAGCGAGGCACAAGCATATCCTTTGGTTCATTTGCACTGAAAGCAGAAGAACCCATCTGGTTAAATAACCGCCAGATCGAAGCGGCTCGCCAGGCATTATCTCGCGCTATGAAGCGTGAAGGGAACATCTGGATACGCATATTTCCAGACAAACCAATTACCCGCAAGCCTTTGGAAGTACGTATGGGTAAAGGTAAAGGTAACCCTGAATTCTGGGCTGCTGTGGTTGAACCAGGTCGTATCATTTTTGAATGTGACGGTGTAACAATGGAAACGGCGAAAGAAGCGATGCATCTGGCTTCGCAAAAGCTTCCGATAAAAACAAAATTCATTGTTAGAAGAGACCTTCAGGCATAGCTCCTGTATTCTTTTTAATTTATAAAACAAAATACAATGGCTAAATCATTTGAATTTAATAAAAGCCTGAAAGATTTCAGCGATGCAGATTTAACCGCCCGCGTTAATGATGATAGCGTTCGTCTTAAGAAGCTTGAATTCGCCCACGCAATATCTCCGCTTGAAAATCCGATGGGTATACGCAACCTGAGAAAAGACATCGCAAGATTAAAAACGGAAATTAAAAAGAGATCATTACAAGCGTAACCAACGCTTTTAATAATAGCGCCTACGGGCACAAAAGACAGATAATGGAAACAACAGCAACAGAACAAAGGAATTTACGTAAAACCAGGATTGGTACTGTAAGCAGCAACAAAATGGATAAAACCATTACTGTTGAAGTTGAACGTAAAGTAAAGCATCCGATTTACGGAAAGTTCCTTAACAAGACATCTAAATTTCACGCTCACGACGAAAAAAATGAGTGCACAATTGGTGATGTAGTTAGAATCATGGAAACTCGCCCGCTTAGCAAAACAAAGCGTTGGAGATTGATAGAAGTGATTGAGAAAGCGAAGTAAGCTTTCAGTTTTCGGCTTTCAGCTATCAGCTTTAAGCAGAACGCAAAAGAAGTTTTATTATAAATGAAATGTATTGATTGCTGACAGCTGATAGCTGACAGCTTAAAGCTAAGTAAAATGATTCAGCAAGAAAGCAGGTTAAATGTAGCTGACAACAGCGGCGCCAAAGAAGTTCTTTGCATCCGTGTGCTGGGTAATTCCGGTCAGGATTACGCTCATATCGGTGATAAAATTGTGGTAACGGTAAAAGATGCTTTGCCTGCCGGCGGTGTAAAAAAAGGAACAGTATCAAAAGCTGTTATCGTACGTACAACCAATAAGCTTCGTCGTAAGGATGGTTCTTACATCCGCTTTGATGACAATGCTGTTGTATTACTTAATAACTCTGATGAGCCGCGTGGAACACGCATCTTCGGACCTGTAGCAAGAGAACTTCGCGACAAGGGCTATATGAAGATTATTTCTCTTGCACCAGAAGTACTTTAGTTATATCTTTGCCGCCCGTTTTTTGGCGGTATAACAATAAAAGGTTTACTCCGAAAAAAGAATACAATGAGTAACAGATTCAAACCGAAATATAATATCAGGCGTGGTGACGAAGTTGTTGTCATTACGGGCGATGATAAAGATTTAAAGAAACCCCGCAAAGTGCTGGAAGTCATTATTGACAAAGGCCGCGTAGTAGTGGAAGGCGTCAACATTATTACCAAGCATACAAAGCCATCAGCTCAGAATACAAAGGGGGGTATTATAAAACTTGAGGCACCGATTCATATCAGTAATGTAATGTTGTGGGACAGCAAAGCAGGTGCGCCGTCTAAAGTAAAGCGTTCACGTGAAGAAGGTAAGTTAACCCGCATCTTCAAAAAATCAGGGGAGGCCGTTAAATAATGAGTACTGCAAAATACACTCCGAGACTGGCAGACAAATACACGAAAGATGTAGTGCCTGCTTTGATGAAAAAATTCAGCTACAAGAGCATTATGCAAGCTCCGAAGCTTGAAAAAATTTGCGTTAACCGTGGCGTAAATGGTGCGGTTGCCGACAAAAAGCTGGTTGATATTGCTGTTGATGAATTGTCAAACATCACTGGTCAAAAAGCTATTGCTACAAGAAGTAAGAAAGATATTTCGAACTTCAAATTGCGTAAAGACATGCCGATTGGTGCACGTGTTACATTACGCGGAGAAAGGATGTATGAATTTCTTGACCGTTTGATCGCTGTGTCTTTACCGCGTGTGCGCGATTTCAAAGGCATCAGTGATAAAGCGTTTGATGGTCGTGGCAACTATACATTAGGCGTTACTGAGCAAATCATTTTCCCTGAAATTGATATTGACAAGGTAAATAAGATCACAGGTATGGACATCACATTCGTAACTTCTGCAAAGAACAATGAAGAAGCTTATGAATTGCTTAAAGAACTGGGTCTTCCTTTCAAAAACATGAAAAAAGAAACTGAATAACATTTTTTGATTTCAGATTTATGAATTTGGATTGCCTCAATCGCAAATCATAAAATTAAAAATCACAAATCAAAATATTATGGCAAAAGAATCAATTAAAGCCAGGCAGAGAAAGCGGGAAGCTATGGTAGCTAAATATGCTGCAAAGCGTGCCGCTTTAAAAGAAGCTGGTGACTTTGCAGGTTTGGACAAGCTTCCTAAGAATGCATCTCCGGTTCGTTTAAAAAATCGTTGTCAGCTTACCGGTCGTCCGAGAGGTTATATACGCTACTTCGGTTTATCGCGCGTAATGTTTCGTGACATGGCTTTAAACGGTAAAATACCAGGCGTTAAAAAAGCAAGCTGGTAAACTGCCTAAGTAAACTGGAAACAAAACGTTTTTAAGTACACAATTTCATTTAACAATTATCAAGTTATAAGATATGATGGTAACTGACCCAATTGCAGATTTTCTTACCCGCGTAAGAAATGCACAGTTAGCCGGACACAGAATCGTTGAGATTCCTGCGTCTAATTTAAAGAAGCGCATCACTGAAATTTTATACGAGCAAGGTTTTATTCTGAAGTATAAATTTGAAGATGATAGCAAGCAAGGCTTAATTAAAATAGCTTTAAAATACGACCCGACTACTAAAATACCTGCAATCCGTACGCTGGAAAGAGTAAGCCGTCCGGGACTTCGTCAATATTCTAAACCTGCTGATTTCCGTCGTGTTATCAATGGTTTGGGTATTGCTATCCTAAGCACTTCTAAAGGTGTAATGACTGACAAGCAGGCGAAAGTACAGAATGTTGGTGGTGAAGTTCTCTGCTACATATCATAAATAGTTGCTGAAAGGCACTTTGAAAACTCGATAATGGTTTTCAATTTATAAGTTCTCTTCTAATCTAAGTTTTCTATACGGTAACTGAAAAAGAAGCGGATTACATTATCATCTTACTCATCTTTCAAATTAAATGTATGTCACGTATAGGAAAACAAATTATCGCTTTGCCAAAAGGAGTTACTATTAATGTAGCCGGCGATAATACAGTAAGTGTAAAAGGTCCGAAAGGCGAATTAAAACAGATTATCGATAGAGATATAGCTGTTGAAGTAAAAGATAACGAAATCAACCTGACCCGTTCTACTGACCAGATCCGCCACAAAGCTTTACATGGTTTGTATCGCTCACTGGTTGCCAATATGGTAAAAGGTGTTACAGATGGTTTTAAAAAAGATCTCGAATTAGTAGGCGTTGGTTATAAAGCTGCCAATACAGGCAACACACTTGATCTTTCGTTAGGTTACTCTCACAACATCATTTTCGAAATACCGAAAGAGATGAAAGTATCAACCGAAACGTTGAAAGGTCAGAACCCAAAGATTTTTTTGGAAGGTATTGACAAGCAGTTAATCGGTCAGGTTGCCGCTAAACTACGCAGCCTGCGCAAACCTGAACCATACAAAGGAAAGGGTGTTAAGTATATGGATGAAGTGGTTCGCCGTAAAGCTGGTAAAGCTGCAGGTAAATAATAAATAGATTCTTTCGTCCTGGCAGTATCAGGAAAAGCATAAATAAAGAACAATGAACGTAAAAGGAACAAGAAGGCAAAAGATTCGCTACCGCATTCGCAAGAAGATAGAAGGTACAGCGCAAAAGCCGCGTCTCGCTATATTCCGTAGTAATACATCTGTATATCTTCAGTTGATTGATGACACATCCGGCAAAACGCTTACCGGCGCATCTTCAAAAGATAAAGATATTGAGGCGCAAAACGGAACAAAATCTGAAAAAGCCAAATTGGTTGGTACTGCCATTGCCCGCAAAGCGGTTGAAATGGGAGTAACAGCTGTTGTATTCGACAGAAGTGGTTACCTGTATCACGGTCGTGTAAAAGCGGCTGCCGACGGCGCCAGGGAAGGTGGTTTACAATTCTAAATTAGAAATCAGTAGTTAGAAATTTGATTCTTAATTTCTAATTTACAACTCATAATTACAAAGATGTCTAAAGTAATTTCAAATAAGGTAAAAGCTGCCGGTGACGTGGAACTCAAAGAGAAAGTAGTTTCCATTAACCGCGTAGTGAAAACAACAAAAGGCGGTCGTACCTTTTCCTTCTCAGCTTTGGTTGTCGTAGGCAACGAAGGTGGTGTAGTAGGACAGGGACTTGGCAAAGCAAAAGAAGTTCAGGAAGCTATTACGAAAGGGATTGAAGATGCAAAAAAGAACCTTGTAAAAGTTCCTATTATGCATGGTACCATTCCACACGATCAGCTTGCTAAAGAAGGAGCCGCTAAGGTTTTAATCAAGCCAGCTGCTCATGGTACTGGCGTAATTGCCGGAGGCAGCATGCGTGCTGTTCTGGAAAGCGCAGGTATTACAGACGTTCTTGCAAAAAGCTTAGGTTCTGCCAATCCGCACAATGTGGTAAAAGCAACATTGAAAGCTTTAACTATGTTGCGTGAGCCGATCGAAATAGCAAAGAACCGCAATATCCAGTTGAAGAAAGTTTTTAACGGTTAGTAAAATTCCGCTTCAGGAAAGTAAGGAAATTAAACTCCATTTTTAACCTTTAAATATTCTCTTTCTAATAGAGAAAAACAATATGGCAAAGATTAAAATTACACAGGTAAAAAGCGGTATTGACCGTTCACAACGCCAGAAGAACACATTGTTAGCTTTGGGTCTTAAAAAACTTCATGCTACTAAAGAAGTTGAGGCAACGCCACAAATTTTGGGTATGGTTACTAAGGTAAGTCATCTTATAACAGTAGAAGAAATCGGATAAAAATATAAGCACAGGTTTTACTCTGCTTATGATTACAAATAAAACGCGAGGGATGATTTTCCCGTTAAGTTCAAAATCAAACAAAAATGAAACTACACACACTCAAACCGGCAGAAGGTTCTACACACAAGGAAAAGCGCTTAGGCCGCGGTGAAGCCAGCGGTAAAGGCGGCACTTCTACAAAAGGTAATAAAGGTGGTCAAAGCCGTGCCGGTTACCAACGTAAAAATGCTCACGAAGGCGGTCAGATGCCAATTCAAAGACGCATACCAAAACGCGGGTTTAAAAATATTAACCGTGTTGAGTATAAAGTATTTAACCTCGGTCAGTTGGATAGCCTTACCGAAAAATACGGGTTTAGCGAAGTGACTTTCGATAACCTTTATATCAACGGCTTGGTTGGTAAAACTGATAAGGTGAAAATTCTTGGCAATGGTGAATTAAAAGCTAAACTTACTTTCAAGGTGAACGCTATCAGCGAAAAAGCTAAAGAAGCTATTGAAGCTGCCGGTGGAAGTGTTGAAATTGTAAAATAATTTTCCCGATATTTGCGAAACGCATCCATTTAGCGATGCGTTTTTTTAGCTTTTAGAAATTCACTTTACAACACATTCGAGATTCGTGAAAAAGTTTGTACAGACACTAAAGAATATTTGGGCGATTGACGAGCTGCGTACAAAAATTATTGTAACCCTCGCTTTGATTTTCACTTATCGCTTAGGCAATGAGATCATTCTTCCGGGTTTAAATCCAAATACCATTCAGAGCGCTGCTAATAAATCTCAAAGCAATGGTTTGCTGGGTTTGTTTGATAGCTTTGCCGGTGGTGGTTTTTCTCATGCTTCTATCCTCGCGTTAGGTGTAATGCCTTATATCTCGGCTTCTATCTTTATGCAGTTGGCAACCATCCTGGTTCCTCAGCTTCAGAAAATTCAGAAGGAAGGAGAAAGCGGCAGGAAAAAAATTAACCAGTGGACCCGTTACCTGACTGTTATCGTTACTTTATTCCAGGCAACTGCTTACGTACAATATTTGAAAACGCCGGGATATGCTGAGGCTTTAATTCCATCTTATGCTTCCTATTTCTTTGCATCAACCGTTATCATTCTTACTGCAGGTACGCTGTTCGTAATGTGGCTGGGCGAAAAGATTCAGGATAAAGGCTTGGGTAATGGTACCTCTATCATTATCATGATAGGCATCTTAGGTCGTTTGCCGCAGGCGTTGATTCAGGAATTCGATGCCAAGCAAACACGTGGTGGCGGTGGTCTTTTAATTTTCTTAATTGAAATCGCTATCCTGATCGCTATTATAATGGGTTTGATTATTCTTGTACAAGGCGTTCGCAAAGTGCCGGTAAATTATGCCAAGCAGATTGTTGGCAATCGTCAATATGGTGGTGCACGTCAGTTCCTGCCTTTGAAAGTAAACAGCGCTGGTGTTATGCCTATCATCTTTGCACAAGCAATTATGTTCCTGCCAACGCTGGTATCGTTCACAAATGTTGATTCCGCACAAGGTATCGTAAAAGTATTCAGCGACCATAGCAATGCGTGGTATATGGTAATTTACTCCGTAATGGTAGTTGCGTTTACTTTCCTTTATACAGCTCTTATCTTCAATCCAAAGCAAATGAGTGAAGATCTGAAACGCAATAACGGATTTATACCAGGTGTTAAACCAGGGCAACCAACAGCTGATTATATCGGAGCTATCATGGATAAGATTACATTACCAGGTGCTATTTTCCTGGCGTTTGTAGGTATTCTTCCGGGCTTTGCACAACGTTTGGGCGTTACACAACAGTTTAGCTCTTTCTTCGGCGGCACTTCATTGTTAATTATGGTTGGGGTTATTCTTGATACACTTCAGCAGATTGAAACACATCTTCTCATGCGTCAATATGATGGTTTGATGAAAGGTGGCAGACTTCAGGGAAGACAAACCAGTACAGCACCTGTTAGTGGTTACTAATCGAAATAAATTATAAAGAAACTGAAACCTGTTAGAGAGTAATCTGACAGGTTTTTTTAATTCAAAAAATGAGTCACATAAAGAATATGATTTTCTATAAAACAGAAGCCGAAATAGCACTGATGAAGCAAAGCGCAGAACTTGTCAGTAAAACGCTTACTGAGGTTGCCAAGGTGCTTAAGCCGGGAATGACGACGATGCAGATAGATAACTTGTGCGCTGAGTATGTGCGTGACCACAATGCCATTCTTTCATTTAAAAATTATAAAGGTTATCCGCATAATATCTGCGCTTCTGTGAATGATGTTGTCGTGCATGGTTTTCCTAATGATGTGCCATTAAAAGAAGGTGATGTCGTTTCCATAGACTTTGGTGTGATTCTAAACGGCTGGCATGGCGACCACGCCTACACTTTTGTTTTAGGAGATGTAAACGATAATATTTTAAAGCTGGTTAAGGTAACCAAAGAGTCGCTTTATAAAGGTATTGAGAAAGCGATTGCAGGCAACCGGATAGGTGATATCGCTTACGCAATTCAGGAGCATACAGAAAAGAAAAATGGTTTTGGTGTTGTAAGAGAATTAGTCGGTCATGGTTTAGGAAGAAGTCTGCATGAAGATCCGCAGATGCCAAACTATGGTAAGCGCGGCAATGGACCGAAGCTGAATGAAAATATGACGCTCGCCATTGAGCCTATGATAAACATGGGTGGTAAAGAAGTATATACCGATCGTGATGGATGGACAGTTCGCACGGCTGATGGTAAGCCTTCAGTGCATTTTGAGCATGATGT
This sequence comes from Ilyomonas sp., assembly GCA_965199905.1. Classification (GTDB taxonomy): domain Bacteria; phylum Bacteroidota; class Bacteroidia; order Chitinophagales; family Chitinophagaceae; genus Ilyomonas. The sequence continues at coordinate 84,761 of OZ241366.1, forward strand.
GTGTGTGAAGCGTGGTAAAGCTTTGATTCTTTCAAATTATAGCATTATTGAGGCTGCGGAGAAGGCGAATCCAAATTTAAATACAAAGTATTACGCAAATTAAAGAAATTGTGAACAAATAAAGACTCATCATTTTGATCTTAAAATTTTATGCCTGGTAGCTCAGCAGACAAACAAAAAACATTAATAATAATCGGCGGCGGTGCTGCCGGTTTTTTTTGTGCTGTCAATGCGGCGGCAGACAATTTTGATTTGCATGTTATTATCCTCGAGAAAACAAGCAAACTTTTAAGCAAAGTAAAGGTGAGCGGTGGCGGAAGATGCAATGTAACTCACGACTGCTTTGACATTCCTGAGCTCATTACCAAATATCCCCGCGGTAATCATTTTCTGAAAAAAGCATTGCACCAGTTTAGTACAAAAGATACGATCGAGTGGTTTGGAGAAACGTGGAGTAAAGATCAAGGCGGAAAAGGACGGAAGAATGTTTCCGGTGAGCAATTCGTCGCAAACAATTATAGATTGCCTGTTTCGAAAAGTGAATGAACTGAACATTGAAATCATTATGAACGCTGAAATAAAATTGATTGAAAAAGAAGACCTTCTTTTTTGCGTGAAGACAACCAGCGGGAATCAATACAAGGCAGATTATGTCTGTATTGCCTGCGGCGGTTTTCCAAAACAACAACATTTCGATTGGCTGCTTCCGTTAGGTCATACCATTCAACCGCCCGTTCCTTCTCTTTTCACTTTCAACATGCCGGGCAATCCAATCACACAATTAATGGGTGTAAGCGTTAACGATGCATTAATAAAAATTACCGGTACCAAATTGTCTTACCAGGGACCTTTATTAATTACGCATTGGGGATTGAGCGGGCCAGCAGTGTTGAAATTATCCGCTTATGGCGCAAGGGAACTGGCTGACAAGCAATACCAGTTTTCTATACTGGTTAATTGGATTCCATCTTATACAGAACAGGAGCTACACGATACCTGGCATAACATTCAACAAAAATTATCCACGCAATTTGTATTAAATAAAAATCCGTTTGGTCTGCCATCGCGATTGTGGATTTACCTTTTGCAGCAGGCTGGCATAACGGAGCAAATGCGATGGTCGAATCTGCCGGGCAAAAATCGAAACAAATTGATTCAAACGCTTACAGGGCAAGCCTTTCAGGTAAATGGCAAAACAACTTTTAAGGAAGAATTTGTTACTTGTGGCGGCATTTCTTTATCAGAGATAGAACCAAACACTATGCAAAGCCGCAAAATATCAAACCTGTTTTTTGCCGGAGAAATCATGGATGTTGATGGCATTACGGGCGGTTTCAATTTTCAACATGCATGGACAAGCGGATGGATTGCTGCGAAAACAATAGGAGCGCTGAGCCAAATATGAAAATAAAGTAAAACAGCTGCCAGGTAAACCCCGACAGCCGTTTAGCTGGTAATACGATAAAAGCTTAAAGCTTTTTAATAACAATATTCTTATACCACACTTCATCGCCATGATTCTGTAAAGCAATATGACCCTTTTTGAAGGTACCAAAATCAGGCATGACTTTGAACTTGCTGCCCGCTACCATTTTCTTCCAGTTATCATCCCACAAAGTGGTAGATAATGTATGGGTACCGTTCAGATAAAAATCAAGTTTGCCATTATCGCTTTTGATTTCCACATGGTTCCATTCGCCGGCTGGTTTTACAGTTTCGGGTGTGCTGGTAACGAGATCATATAAATCGCCTGCCCGGTGCTTAATGATCTTTGCATCAGGATGACCATTGTTGTCCAGTACCTGCATTTCGAGACCTGTTCTATAGCTTTCCTTATACTTTGTTGTGTCTTCATGTACATAAAAAATAATACCGCTATTGCCTTTTTTAGCAATTGTCCAATCCAGTTGCAAGTCAAAGTTTTCGTACTCGTCGTTGGTAACTAAATCTCCACCTTCGGCGTTGGGCTTGAGATGAATCGCACTGCCTTCAACACTCCATCCATCGCCGGGTTCACTCTTTCCGTAAGTGTGCCAGCCGGTTAATGTTTTACCATCAAACAAAAGCGTCGAATCGGAACCGGAAGCTGTTTGCGTGGTGTCATCTTTTACACTGGAAGAATCTGAAGAATCTGTGTTTGCGCTGTTATTTCCGCAGGAAGCTAATAAAAACAAAACTGCAATTGAAGGGATACACCTTTTCATGTGGCAATTGATTATTTAGTTTTTAAAAGAAGAACATACTTCACCATTTGCTCTGCATCGGCTTCCGATATCTGTGGATGCGGTGTCATAATAGCATCGTTGGTTTCGCTGCCCCAATCTTTCTTGTCATTTGCGCCAACTCCGTTAATGATGCGATGCGCGAGGTAAGTAACCGCTGTATCAACACCTGCATACTTATTGGCAACATCCTGGTAAGCAGGACCTACCAGTTTCTCGCTTACTTTATGACAGGTAAGACAATCAGAACTGCCGACTAAGTCGAGCCCTTTTGAATAATCGGGATTGCTGCTTATGTCGCCGTTAGACGATGTTGAAGTATTGTCCGATGATGCGGTTGTAGTGTCTGAACCGCCACCAGATGAACCGCCATTACCGCATGAGACAAGAAAGATAGCGGCTGCAAAAAAAGGAATGTACGCTTTCATATTTTTTGATTGATGTTATTTTGTACAAAGGCAATTTATACGCCAAGGCTCCAGCCATTTGCATACTCGCGCTTCACAAACTGGTTGGCTTCATCAAAGTTTGTAATGCGCATGTTATCGCCATCCCACAACAGCTTGATATAACGGCCCGGATAGTCATATTCATCCGTTTTTCCAGCCTGCAGTTTGCGAATGTTATAGCTTCGGATAGCCAGGTTGCCCATCAATACAGATTCGGTAAGCGGGCCAGCCACATCAAACCTTGAACTTAAGTTGTTAGCTTCCTTACTGCCGTATCCTTTCATCGCTGCTTCTACCCAGGCAGCGTAGTGACCTTCAGCACTGCCAGGCACGCGCTCTATGGTTTGCGGCACTTTGGTAGCGGCAGTTTTTGAAGTTGGTAATAGCTGAGGATTTACACCATAAGTGCCACACATCATTTTGCCTTTTGTGCCTACGAACAACACACCATTATCTCCTTCACCAAGCAATTCATTAGCGCCTAACTCAGCCGGACGTTCTGGTAAAATACCACCGTCCATCCAGTGAAGAACTGTATCAGGTTTACCTTTGGTTCCTTTAAATGTGAGAATGCTGTGAGATGCCGTCGGGCCGCTTTCAGGGTAATAAGCCGGTGTCCAGTTGGTAACATAGCGATTTGCCACACTACACTCTGCCGATACCGGATAGCCCAGATCAAGCACCTGGAAAGGTGGCGCGATGATATGACAACCCATATCGCCCAAAGCACCGGTACCATAATCCCACCAGCCGCGCCAGTTAAAAGGTATCAGGTTTTCTACAAAATCTTTTTTGGGAGCCGTACCCTGCCATAAGTCCCAGTCGAGACCTTTGGGTACTTCCGCTTTCTTATCTGGCCAGCCAATGCCTTGCGGCCAAACAGGACGGTTGGTAAAACACCACACTTCAGTTACATCACCTATAGCGCCTGCTTTGTACCAATCCACCAACTGGCGAACGCCATCTCCCGAAGCGCCCTGGTTACCCATTTGCGTTACCACTTTGTACTTCCTCGCAGCCTTTGTAAGCATACGCGTTTCGTAGATGTCGTGCGTCATTGGTTTTTGCACATACACGTGCTTGCCAAGCTGCATGGCAGCCATAGCAGCCACAGCGTGCGTGTGGTCGGGTGTGGATACCGACACGGCATCAAAGTTCTTTGATTCCTTATCAAGCATTTCGCGGAAGTCTTTGTAATATTTGGCTTTCGGAAATTTTTCAACACTTCCTTTTGCCTGCCTGTCATCTACATCGCACAAGTAAGCAATGTTGGCTTTGCCGCTTTTAAAAAAATGATTGATGTCGTCACCACCTTTTCCGCCTACACCAATGCTGGCAATGTTAAGCATATCGCTCGGGGCGCGATAACCGACACCACCCATTACATGACGTGGCAAAATGTAAAGACCGGCAAGTGCCGCACCGCCATTCCGGATAAAATTTCTTCTTGAATTGTCTGCTGTTGGCTTGTCTGTTTTTTGATTCGCTTCCATATATTTTCGTTAGATGATTTATAAATTGTCACTTGGCAAAGATGCTGCTACAAATAGAATGATTTTTTGTTTTATCCGCATGAATTAAATCAAATTATTTATGAATGATTTTGATAAATGCTGCTTCAAAAATGATAAGAATATGTATTGGTTTTATCTCGATAGGCAAGCGCAGGGTTTTGTTCGGTGAATAATCAGGATTTAAAAAACAGGTTGAAATGTAGTTAAGGTGTTGCAGATTTTGTTTACCTGGGTTCTATTGCGTAAGCGCCTACCGCCACCTCGCAACCGCATACCGCTGCATCGGATGAATATCTTGGTCACCAATAATCATTGTACTGTTTTTGATAAACTTATTCCCGGTCGGGTTACCTGTTCTTAAAATCATAGAACAGCTATACCAAAACAGGCAGCCTATTACTTATGATATAGTCATTTGTTGCCCGATCAGGCAGAGGATAATCAGCCGCCCGGCAACATCTGCCACCAACCCGCTACTATGGTCTTTCCGAATCGCCTACTTTTGATCTCCCAAAGATTATTTTATGAGCAAACACGCATACGTTTTTCCGGGACAGGGAAGCCAGTTTACAGGCATGGGCAAAGCTTTATACGAAAGCAATGAAACCGCAAAGAATATGTTCGAAAAGGCGAATGATATTCTCGGTTTTCGCATTTCGGACATCATGTTTACCGGAACGGATGAAGACCTGAAGCAAACAGCCGTTACACAGCCCGCTGTATTTCTTCATTCTGTAATCGCATATAGTGTGTTGGCAAATGCTAACCCCGATATGGTAGCCGGTCATTCGCTGGGCGAATTTTCTGCGCTGGTAGCCAATAAAACTTTATCGTTTGAAGATGCACTACAGCTTGTCAGCATTCGCGCGAAAGCCATGCAGAAAGCCTGCGAGATACAGCCTTCTACAATGGCTGCCGTGCTGGCAATGGAAGATGGAAAAGTGGAAGCCATTTGCGAAGGCATAGAAAAAGAATCTGGCGAAATTGTGGTAGCGGCTAACTATAATTGCCCGGGGCAACTGGTGATAAGCGGCAGCATAAAAGCAATCAATGAAGCGTGTGAAAAACTAAAAGCGGCCGGCGCAAAAAGAGCTTTGGTATTGCCGGTTGGCGGCGCTTTTCACAGCCCGTTTATGGAGCCTGCCAAAGAAGAACTGGCGGCGGCTATTGAAGCGGCTTCTTTTTTCGAACCTATTTGTCCTGTGTACCAAAACGTAACAGCGAAGCCGTCTACAGACATCAATGAAATAAAAAAGAACCTGATCGCTCAACTGACCGGTGCTGTGCGGTGGGCGCAATGTGTGCAGGCAATGATAGCCGATGGTGCCACAGAATTTACAGAATTTGGTCCGGGTAAAGTATTGCAAGGCCTGATTGCGAAGATTGATAAAACGGTGAGTGTAAATCAAGGTTAGTTAGTAAAGATGAAAATTACAATTGCAGCCGCTACCAGATTTGAGATTGATGAATCATTGCTGCAAAACACAAAGCATAAGATACAGTTTTTTTACACAGGAGTTGGCATGCTGGCTTCGGCGGTAAGCCTTACAAATCATGTTCTTGCGCATAGTCCGGAACTCATTATACAAGCTGGCATTGCCGGTTCTTTTGACTACAATATTGCCTTAGGCGAAACAGTTGTTATAGTAAACGAATGCCTTGGTGATACAGGCGTTTTCGAAGAAGGAAAATGGAAAGATTTGTTCGACATGAAATTGCTTAGTGATAATGAAGAGCCGTATCTGAACAAGCAATTGGCGAATGATAATATCAATAAATGGAATACACTTGATTTACCAAAAGTAAATGGGGTAACGGTCAATCAAATTACGGCTTCGGAAGAAAGAAGTGAGACGGTTAAAACAAAATACAGCGCAGATATAGAAAGTATGGAAGGCGCATCGCTGCACTACGTTTGCCGGCTGTTTTCAGTTCCTTTTATACAGGTAAGAAGTGTATCGAACTATGTGGGAGAAAGGGATAAAAAGAACTGGAAAATGAAAGAAAGTATTAATAATGTGAACACAGTAGTGAAGGAATTATTGATGAGTTACGAGTTATGAATTCATAAACGTTTGTGTACTTTTTATTGATCGGAATTTGTTGTATAAAGTGAAGTGCTTTTGAAGATTTCTGTTTTCTTCTTTGCTCTGTAAGATAAAATTTTAAGAATGGAATTAAGTTTAGGATTTAGTCCCTGTCCGAATGATACATTCATCTTTGATGCGCTGATTAATAAAAAAATTGATACCGGCGGCATCAATTTTTCGGTGCAACTGGAAGACGTGCAAACGCTGAACAATATGGCGCGGGCTCGCCAACTGGACATTTCAAAGATTAGTTACGGCGTGCTTCCCCTGGTGTTGAATGAATATATTGTATTGAATAGCGGCGGCGCTTTAGGTAAAGGTGTTGGTCCTTTGCTCATCGCAAAAAATGAAATTGCAGACATACAAAAAAAAGATTTTCGCGTTGCTATACCGGGCAATAATACAACCGCTCACATGCTGTTTTCGCTTGCCTTTCCATACATACAACGCAAAAACTTTTTGGTGTTTAACCAAATTGAAGATGCGGTATTAGATGGTGTTACTGATGCCGGTGTTATCATTCACGAAAACCGCTTTACATATATGCAGCGTGGCTTGGTAAAGCTGATGGACTTGGGCGAATATTGGGAGAAGACAACAGGCGTTGCCATTCCGCTTGGCGGCATTGTAATGCGACGCGAGCTTGGCAGTGAGCTTATCCATAAAGTAGATGAATTGATTAGGCAAAGTGTAGAATATGCGTATGCGAATAATCACGAACATTTGGCGCCATATGTAAAAGAACATGCCCAGGAAATGAGTGAAGATGTAATGCGCCAGCACATTGATTTATACGTGAATGAATATTCGGTTGCGCTTGGCAGCAGAGGCAAGGCTGCCGTTGCTAAATTGCTTGAAGTGTATGATTCCATAAACCCGACAGAAGCTTCGTATATGGAACTCTTTGCGGATTAGCAGTCAGTAAACAGGCGTCAGCATTCAGCAATTTATAGTAAGCATTCAAAAGAAATATGAAGAATTGTATGTTTTTTAGAAGGACTGATTACCGATAGCTGACTGCTGACAGCTATTTCTTTACCGCTTCGCGATATGCTTTTAATGCGCGGTCCCGCGCAAATTCGTGCGGCACCATTGGTTTGTAACCGGGGCTTTCAAACTCTGGCACCCATTGTTTGATAAACTCTTTTTTCCTGTCGAATTTTTTCAACTGTGCTTCCGGATTGAACACGCGGAAATAAGGCGACGGATCAGCGCCTGTGCCAGCGCTCCACTGCCAGCCGCCATTGTTATTGGCATAATCGTAATCGAGTAATTGCTTCGCAAAATAGGCCTCGCCCCAGCGCCAGTCTATCAATAAATGCTTGGCAAGAAACGAAGCAGTTATCATGCGCACGCGGTTATGCATATAGCCGATTGCATTCAGTTGTCGCATGCCGGCATCTACAATCGGATAGCCGGTTTTTCCTTCGCACCAAAGCCCGAATTCTTTCTCATTATTACGCCATTTAATGTGATCAAATTTTGGCTTGAAAGATTTTTCTTTTCGTACATCTTCGCTTTGCCAGAGTATCATCTGGTAGTATTCGCGCCAAATTAATTCTTTCAGAAAAACAGCATTTCGCTTCTTTGTAAACGTAACCAGCTTGCGGATGCTGATAGTTCCAAAACGAAGATGAACACCAAGTCGGGATGTGCCGTCAATGCCAGGAATATCGCGGGTTTTGTCGTACTGTTTTATAATTCCTGCATCAAATTTATTAGAAGGAAATTTCTCTTTCACTTCCTCGAAGCCCATACTTTCTAAAGTTGGGAAAGCCATTGGTTCTTGCTTATAAAACTTCTCCAAATATTTTTCTGTCGGATAACTTTTTAAATAAAAAGCATTGAGCTTACCTAACCATACGCGGCTGTACGGCGTGAATACAGAATAAAGTTTTCCATCTTTTTTGGCAACTTCATCTTTTGAAAAAACAACCTGGTCTTTATAAAGTTTCAATTCGCTTTTCTGCTTTTGTAAAAGCTCATTGATCGTGTTGTCGCGGTCAATTGCATATTGCTCAAAATCTTCATTGGCAAACACAGCTTCGATGTCATATTTCTGAACCAGTTTTTCAAAAATCGCTTCCGGCTTTCCATAGTAAACTTCCAGCGAGCTGTTTATTATTTTTAGTTGTTCCTGCATGCTCAGCAATGCCTGGTAAATGAAAGTTACACGCCTGTCTTTTTTCTCTTCCAAATCATCCAGAATATTCTTATCGAATATGAAAACGGGCACTACGTCTGCATTGCTTTTTAAGGCATGATACAACGCAGCGTTATCATCCAAACGCAGGTCCCGGCGAAACCACATAATGCTGACTTCGGGTTTGTTTTTCATTCTATTTCAATAATGGTAAAATGAATTGTTTGTATAACTGTTTTGAAGTTTCGTTTGTATAAAATTTGGTGCCACATTGCTTTACCCATTGCATATAAAATCCGGTATTGGTTAAGAAAACTTCGTCAGCATCATAAATCTCTCTTTCTGTAAGGCTGGTTTGAACGACGGTGAGATTTTCTCTTTCAAAACAAGGCAATAAATACTGCCTTGTTATACCTGCTACACAACCTTCCCGCAGTAAAGGTGTTTTGATAATTCCGTTTTTTACAATGAATACATTTGATGTGGTTGCTTCTGCAATCCGGTGATGGCAGTTTCTAAGTAACACATCATCCAATCCGTTCTTTTTACCCCAAATGGCTGCCATGGCAGAAGGCAGATAATTATTGCTTTTTATATTTGAAAACTGGTCGCACGATTTATCGGCACCCCAATATACATTGACTGTCAATCCTTGTTCATTATAAGTTGGGAAAGAAGATAAAGCCGTACTTTGTATTGTATAATTTGTCGCATTGCTTTCATCAGTCAGAAAGCCATCGCCACGAAAGATGGTAAGCCGGATGCGTGATAAAGACTGGTGATTGTTTTTAATAACCAGCTCTTTTGTTTGTTGAAGAAGATGTTCTTTAGTAAAATAAGTTGGTGTATCAAATTGTAATGTTTGCAAAGAAGAAAACAATCTTTCAAAATGAAGTTCTTCGAAGATGATATTCCCATTTATCATCTTCATTGTTTCAAAAAAACCATCACCATATTTGAAGGCGCGACTGTTTGGCGAAATGATTTTTGCATCATCCGGAAATAGATTCCCGTTGTATATAAAAGAAGTTTTGTTACTCATCAACAGGTTTCAAAATTATCTGTTTCTGTTTACCTCTTATCTTTATTTCCTATGCTTATCAACGACATCATTCAAACACTTGAAACATACGCGCCGCCATCGTACCAGGAAAGTTATGATAACGCTGGTTTGCTTACCGGCAACGCGGGCTGGGATTGCACGGGCATCATCTGCTCTCTGGATGCAACGGAGGATGTAATAGAAGAAGCGCTCAGCAAAAATTGTAACCTGGTTGTTGCCCATCATCCTATCATTTTTAGTGGATTAAAAAAGATAACGGGTAAAGATTATATAGAACGAACCATAATTAAAGCGATAAAAAATGACGTTGCTATATATGCCATTCACACTAACCTTGATAATGTGCACAATGGCGTGAGTCGTGTTATGGCTGATAAGCTCGGACTCCAAAATTGTAAAGTGCTCGATCCAAAAACGGGCTTATTGAAAAAGCTTTACACGTTTGTTCCGGTTGCAGACGCTGAAACAGTTCGTGCGGCTTTGTTTGCCGCAGGCGGAGGCAGCATTGGCAACTACAACGAGTGCAGCTTTACTGCGGAAGGACTCGGCACTTATAAAGCCGGAGAGAACACTAATCCTTACATTGGCGAACAAGGAAAACGCGCAGAAACGGAAGAAATAAAGCTGGAAATTATTTTTGAATCGCATCGTCAATCAAAAATTTTATCAGCGTTATTGCAATCGCACCCTTACGAGGAGGTTGCGTATGATGTCGTCTCTTTAGACAATGCGTATCAAAATGCTGGCAGCGGCATCATTGCTGAATTGCCGCAGAAAATAGCAGAAGAAGAATTTCTTCAAATATTGAAAACGGGCTTTCATCTGCCAGTGATAAAGCATACAAAACTTCTTCAGAAAAAAGTTAGAACGATTGCGCTCTGCGGCGGTTCCGGCTTTTTCCTGCTAAAGAAAGCGATAGCTCAGAAAGCTGATGTTTTTATTACATCCGACATAAAATATCATGAGTTTTTTGATGCGGACGGTAAAATTCTGCTGGCAGATATTGGGCACTGGGAAAGTGAACAATTCACGATTGATTTATTACACGATATTTTAACGTCTGAATTTCCTACTTTTGCCGTCCTTAAAACGGAAGTAAAAACCAATCCGGTGCAATATCTTCATTTAGTTGTGTGAGAAACGTGATGAGTATTATATTATCTAATTTACATTTTAACTACTAATTACACATATGCCTGCAGTTAAAGAGTTTTCAGTAGAAGAAAAATTATCCTCGCTGATCAAATTGCAAAAAATTGATTCCAAACTTGACCAGATCCAGATTTTGAAAGGTGAGCTTCCGATGGAAGTAAGCGACCTTGAAGATGAAATTCAGGGTTTGACCAGCCGCAAAAACCGCATTGAAGAAGAAATCAATGGTATCAATGATTTCATCGAGCAAAAAAGAAGTGCCATTAAAGAAGCGGGTGAACTGGTTAAAAAATACGAAAAGCAAAGCGAAGCGGTAAAAAACAACCGTGAGTTTGAAGCTATCAATAAAGAAATAGAGATGCAGCAACTCGAAGGCAAACTGGCAGAAAAGCACATCCGCGATGCCAATGAAGAGTTGACTGAAAAAGTCCGTCAGCTCGAATACGCCAATAAACAAATTGACAACAAAGATGTTTTGTTGAACAATAAAAAAGGTGATCTCGAAAAGATTATCTCTGAAACAGAAAAAGAAGAAACGCATTTTAATGACCTGGCAAAACAGGCACGTACTGCCATTGACGAAAGGTTGTTATATTCTTACGACCGCATCCGAAAAAGCTACCGCAATGGCTTAGCCGTTGTGCCGGTTGACCGTGATGCTTGTGGAGGTTGCTACAATGCCATCCCGCCACAAAAGCAGAGCGAAATTAAACAGCGCAAAAAAGTAATGGTTTGCGAAAACTGTGGTCGCATCCTGGTTGATGATGATCTGAACAATGTGATAGAAGTTGCATAACATTATAATCTTAAAAGCTTTCAAAGGGTGCTGATATGCACCCTTTGTTATTTGCCGCCTCACCAATGAAAAAAGGGTTTGCCTGTATATTGTTTGTACTGCTTGCATCGCCGTTATTTGCAGGTAAAGTGTATGTGTTTGATGCTACTTGCAGGCAAGCGTACCAGGACGTTATCAGCCTGAAGATCAATAGCGGGCAGCGTTTGGTATTGAAAGCCCGGCAACAAAACCCTGATAACCTCATTCCTGATTTGCTGCAGGGATACACAGATTTTTTCACTCTTTTTTTTAATGAAAATCCGGCTGAATATAAAGCTCGTAAAGAATCTTTTGATAACCGGATTGAACGATTTAAGGCTGGTAATGAAAGCTCGCCGTATTACAATTATTGTCTTTCGATAGCATACTTGCAAAAGGCAATGGTTGCCATCAAATTCAATGAAAAATTCGCGGCTTTTTTTGCTTTCAAAAAAGCATTTTCTTATATTAAAGATAACCGCAAGGACTATCCTTCCTTTCTTCCGAACGATATGATTTACGCGCCTATGCAAGTGATTGCGGGCATTATACCGGACGGCTATAAGGGCATCGCCGGCATGTTAGGTATAAAGGGTTCTATAAGTAATGGTATGAACATGATGCGCGGCTTTGTGAACAGCAATAATGAAGATGCGCAGTTCTTTTTTAATGAAGGAGCTTTTTATTATACCTATCTTTTGTTCTACGTTCAAAACCAGCCAACAGAAGCATTTGCTTTTATCAAACAGAAAAATTTAGATCTTGTCAATAATCACCTGTTTGCTTACATGGCCGCTAATCTTTCGCTTAACAATAAGAGGGCAGACGCTGCTAAAACTATCATTCTCAACCGCAATCCTTCGCCTGATTATCTCTCCATTCAAATGTGGAATTATGAGATGGCATTTATCAAACTTGACCATTTAGAATTGGCAGAAGCAGCAAATGATTTTGAAACATTTCTTGCAGCATTCAAGGGAAATTTTTATGTAAAAGATGCCTGCCAAAAATTGAGCTGGTGCTATTATTTGCAGGGAAATATGCCTGCTGCGGAAAAAGCAAGGCAAATGATTTTAAAACGCGGCAACCTTGTATCTGATGCCGATAAGCAAGCCTATCGCGAAGCAAAAGCCGGCAGATATCCCAATCCCTTTTTGTTGAAAGCAAGACTATTGAGTGATGGCGGCTACAACAAAGAAGCTTTGCAAATGCTGGTTGGCAAAACCACGGCAAACTTTACCAAACAAGAAGAGAAAGTTGAATTTAACTATCGTGTTGCCCGCATCTACGATGATATGGAGCGCGATACAGAAGCGGTTCAGGCTTATAGTGCAACTATTACTCTGGGTAGAAACAGCCATGAATATTTTGCATCGCGCGCCGCATTACAGGCAGGATTGATCTATGAAAGAAGGGGTGATAAACAAAAAGCGATCGAATATTTTCAGCAGTGTCTTTCTATGGATAACCACGATTACAAAGACTCTATAGACCAAAAAGCCAAAGCCGGCATTGCGCGTTGTAAGGGAGAATAAGAACAGCATAGAACTGATAGCTATCAGCCGGCAATTAAAGTAACTGGAAGCGTTGGTTTTATAAAATGACAATGATATGATGTTATAAAGCCTTTCGCTTGTAAAGGCTCTTTGCTGATAGCTAATAGCTGGCAGCTTTGCTTTATTTTTGCCTACATTTTTGTTTCTTAAGTATGAAAGCACAAAATATACTCGAGCTGATTGGAAATACGCCGCATGTGCGGGTAAGTAAATTGTTTCCGGAAGGCATAGAAGTCTGGACGAAGCTGGAACGCGCCAATCCCGGCGGCAGCATTAAAGACCGCATTGCATTGGCTATGGTGGCAGATGCCGAGCAAAAAGGCATCCTTACAAAAGACAGCACCATCATTGAGCCAACATCAGGCAATACTGGTATTGGTCTCGCTTTGGTAGCCGCTGTAAAAGGTTATAAACTCATCCTTGTAATGCCCGAAAGCATGAGCGTTGAGCGTCGCAAACTGATGAGCGCTTATGGTGCTGCATTTGAATTAACGCCACGCGAAAAAGGCATGAAAGGCGCCATTGAAAAAGCGAAGGAAATGGTGGCATCCACACCGGATGCGTGGATGCCGCAGCAATTTGATAATCCTGCCAACATAGATATTCACGTTACAACAACAGCGGAAGAAATACTGAAAGATTTTCCTGAAGGCTTTGATTATATGATTACTGCTGTCGGTACTGGTGGTCATATTACCGGCGTTGGTGAAGTTTTAAAAAAGAAATTTCCCAACCTAAAGGTGTTTGCTGTTGAGCCGGAATTATCTCCTGTTATCAGCGGTGGTCAGCCGGGTCCGCATCCTATTCAGGGGATTGGCGCTGGCTTCATTCCTTCCAATTTACACACATCCGTTTTGGATGGCGTAATCCTGGTAAATAAAGACGAAGCGTTTGAATATACAAAGCGCGCAGCCAAAGAAGAAGGCATTTTTGGCGGCATCTCAAGCGGCGCTACATTAGCGGCTCTTGCAAAAAAATTACCCGATATTAAGGAAGGAAGCCGCGTGCTACTCTTTAATTACGACACCGGCGAACGTTATTTAAGTATCGAAGGATTGTATTAAAAGCTTTCAGCAATAAGCTATCAGGAATATAGTTTGTATTCTGCTGACTGCTGATAGCTAAAACTTTTCACCATGGAAAACGGAACAACAGAAAAAACACACTGTCTCATTATAGGTTCAGGACCTGCAGGTTATACGGCTGCTATTTACGCCGCGCGGGCAAATATGAAACCCATTTTATACCAGGGTATACAACCCGGCGGCCAGCTTACTATCACTACAGAAGTTGAAAATTATCCAGGCTATCCTGAAGGCATTCAGGGACCCGAAATGATGATTCATTTTGAGAAGCAGGCGCACCGGATGGGCACCGATATCCGTTATGGTTTGGCTACGGCGGTTGACTTCACCAACGGTACAAAAAAGGTACAGATTGATGAAGAGAAATGGATAGAAGCCGATTCTGTAATTATCTCCACCGGCGCTTCCGCTAAGTGGTTGAATATTGAAAGTGAGCAGCGCCTTAATGGTTATGGTGTAAGCGCTTGCGCCGTTTGCGACGGCTTCTTTTTTCGTGGTAAAGAAGTGGCAATTGTTGGTGCCGGCGATACGGCTTGCGAAGAAGCGATTTATCTATCTAAACTCGCTACCAATGTTCACATGATTGTGCGCAAAGGCGAGAACGGAATGCGCGCCAGCAAAGTGATGCAAGACCGCGTGAAAGCTACAGAAAATATCAAAATTTATTGGAACAGCGAAACCGATGAAGTTCTTGGTGATAAGAAAGTGGAAGCCGTTCGCATAAACAATCTGGAGACGAACGAAATGCAAACGGTTCCCATCAGTGCATTCTTCGTTGCCATTGGTCATCACCCAAACAGCGATATTTTCAAAGGCATCCTGACTATGGACGAAGCCGGTTATATCCAAACCATTCCAGGCTCAGCAAAAACAAATATTGAAGGTGTTTTTGCTGCCGGCGATGTGCAGGATAAAATCTATCGCCAGGCAATTACAGCCGCAGGCAGCGGTTGCATGGCGGCTCTCGATGCCGAGCGTTATCTCAGCGAAAAAAGCATGATGTAATCTGCTATAATTTACAAGTGCAAATGCGAAGTCAAACCGGCTTCGCATTTTTATTTCTTATCATTCTATATTTATTCGATTGTTTACATCTTACCCATCCAATGTTGCAAGCTAATATTGCATAAGTTTTTTCTTTTGGTGACCATCGTTCGTCGCCTTGATTGATCGACAGTTGTCCGCCGCGGCGGATCAGGGTTCCGGGCAATGATTGAGCAAAGAAACAGCCTTATCATTACGTAAACGTTCTGCCATGACAAAACAATGTCTTGCCATATTCAACATTCTTCTTCTCTGCACATCATGCTACTCACAGGCAACAACAAACAACACAATCACACCCAAAATATTTCATCGCATTGATAGTGTATTGCAAACAGCGATAGACAGCAATTGGCTTGTTGGTGTTGTGGGTTATATCCAGCAGAACGGAAAACCGGTTTATAGCAAAGCTTTTGGTTACAATGACAAAGCAAACAAAGTTCCGATGCGAACAGATAATATCTTCCGTATCGCTTCGCAAACAAAAGCCATCACAAGCGTTGCCGCTATGATGCTTTATGATGAAGAAAAAATTAAACTGGAAGACCCCGTTTCCAAATTTATTCCCGGCTTTGCCAATGCAAAAGTGGTAGCTTCTTTCAACAAAGTAGATTCATCTTACACAACTGTTCCCGCCAAAAGAGAAATTACCATTAAAGATTTAATGACGCATACATCCGGCATTGATTACGCTGTTATTGGCTCAGATGAAATGCGCGCTATCTATGCCAAAGCTAACCTGCATCCGTTTTTTGGGGATGATACCATGCAATTAAAAAATATGGTTGAATTACTTGCCACTCTACCATTAGTGCATCAGCCCGGCGAAAAATTTACATACGGTTTAAGTGTCGATGTGTTAGGTCGCATTGTTGAAATTGTTTCCGGTATGTCACTTGATCAATTTATGCGCACCCGCATTTTTCAGCCAATAGGAATGAGTAATACGTATTTCTATTTGCCACAGGATAAATGGAACCGTTTGGTAAAAGTGTACACAACAGATAGCACCAACAAAACGATTGAATGGGCGCAACAGATAAACGGTTTGCTTCCCGATTATCCGGAGAAAAAAGGAACTTATTTTGCAGGTGGCGCCGGCTTAAGTTCAATCATTACCGACTATGCAAAGTTTCTCCAGATGATGCTGAACAAAGGCGAATACAATGGACATCGTTTGCTGAAAGAAAGCACGGTTGCACTTATGACAACCAACCAGATTGATATGTTAACCGTTGGTGATAAAAACAAGTTTGGTTTGGGCTTCGAAATCACAACAGCCGCTAACGAAAAGGAAACCGGCGTTTCGGAAGGCAGCTTTGCATGGGGCGGTTATTTCGGAACCATTTATTGGGCAGACCCGAAACGAAACCTGATAGGAGAGATGTTCATTCAGCAAACACCTTTACAGCATTGGTCTGTTGGCAGTGATTTTAAAAAACTTGTTTACGCAAAATAAAATCTATGCTAACAATACAATTGCTCAACCTTTCTTTCTTCGCTTATCATGGCATTCATGACGAAGAAAAAAAATGGGGTGGCGAGTTTGAAGTGAATGTAACGGTTGGTCATCAACCCAAAAAGGTACCTGTGTTGCACATAAACGAAACGATAAATTATGTGTCTGTGTACGAGCTTCTCAAACAACATATGAGGCAGCAGCGGCCGCTTTTAGAAACGATAGCAACAACATTTGCGAAAGATGTGTTTGAGCAGTTTGCAGAAGCAGAAGAATTAAGCATTACAATCGTAAAAAAGCATCCGCCCATTGCCGCTTTCGAAGGCCGTGTTGCTGTGAGTTATACAGCAACACGGCAAGCTTAAAAGATTTTTAATAACAATACTGAGTCGGATTTGCAGAAGTTGAAATTTCTCATATCCGGTGTAGCGGGCAGCGACATAACAACGTTAGGAAAGGCATTGCCGGCAAGATTGAGAATAAATTATTTCGACAAACAGGATGGTTTCCGGCTACGACGATAGCTCTGTAACATCTTCCCGCACTTTGCAAAGCATAGAGAATTTCTTCAGAAAACAACATATCCAACATTACAACTGGAAAGAGATTTGACAACAGAAGAACGGATAAAGCATATCATTGATAAATTGGAAGAAAACAAAATGCGATGAAAAAAACAGGGATGATTTTTTTAATGTTTGGCTTAGTGTTTCACTTATTCGCACAAGGCACGGATGATGGTTTGCAAAAAGCAAATACATTGTATAAACAATTTAAAGAAGCCGAAGCATTGGATGCTTATAAAGATGTATTGGCGTGGGATAAAACAAACATGACTGCGCTTGTAAAATGCACTGAATTAACTTCTTCATTAGGCAAAAAGCAAGTTGATAAAACGGTACAAAGCAACTATTATCTCGCATCAAAAGATTATGCTGATAAGGCATTTGCAGCCGATTCTAACAATGCTGATGCTTACTATTGCAGGGCTCTTGCCTTCTCAAACCTTGTAAACATTGAAACAGAAACTAAAAAAGCTGTGGAAGATGTAAAACTTATCAAACTGGCTGCTGATAAGGGTTTAGCCATCAATCCCAATCACGCAAGACTGAATTATATGGAAGGCAAATGGCACTACGAAATGCTGGATTTAAACTTTATAAAGAAAGCTGCATTGAAAACGATTTATAACAATAACATGCCTAAGCCTGATATTGATTCTGCCATTTATTATATGGAAAAATGTCGAGTGCTTGAGCCCTATTTTGTTCAAAATTATCTTGATCTTGCCAAGGCTTACGATATGAAAAAGCGGCCTGCACAAACCATAGAAGTCTTGCAAAAACTTGTCAAGCTTCCTAACAGAATGTATGATGACGCTGCTATAAAAGAAGAAGGCAAAAAGATGCTGCAGAAGATGGAATAGAACGGGATTTAATCAGATGAAGAAGATTGATTATGAGATGATGATTAGAAGTAATCGATTGACATTGTAGTTGCGATATAAGATTACGTGCAATTAATCTCTTAAGATAAACAAGCACTAAAAAATGTTTATTTTAAATAGACATTTTTAGTGCTTGGTAAAAGCTTCATCATTGTCCGGAACCTTCATGGGAGCATTCCTGCGTGTAGAAGCAGCAGGAATGGTAACAACTGCCGATCATAAAAGTGACGGACGATGGTTACCAAATTGTATTTATTCAAATTATATAGCCAACACAAAACCTAAACTTCCGAGCTATCTTATCATCCAGAATCGTTGTCTTATTCCACATCAAACCAAACCGGTGTACTGCTGTTTGGATCAGCGTTATAATTAATTGTCAGCTCTTCGCCTTTCTTAATCGGTTTCACAGTGAAGATCGTCATGCTCATTTCGTCGAAGTCCATTTCGTAGCGACAATTTGAGGTATAACTATGATTGTACATTGATACATAACCCAATGCCAGACCGGCTTTGCGGCGGCTATCGCCCCACTCGAATACATAATGGTAAAGAAGCGTAGACTCTAATGTCTTTCTTTCTTTAGGCTTCAGTACAATCACCGGCGATATCTCGATAACGGTGTCGGCAGGAATAGCTTTGCTGGTAAAAACGCCTTTGCCTTTTTCCCCGGCGGGCTTCACATCAATATAAGGAACAATCATAGTTGATACTTGGTAAGAAGTGCCGAAAATAATCAAAACAATCATATAGCAAAGAGTTGCTGCAAATGGTTTCTGTTTAAATTGCGCACATGAGTACGGAAATGGAAACGCCCTCAGTTAACGAGCAATTTGAAGAGCTGGTTAAAAGCGAAGACAGACAGCCGCTTCACGATTTTATCAATGCGCTCAACATCAGCGATGTTGCCGAACTGATATATGAATACGATGACTACGCAGCGGAAATTATTTCAAATATGCCGGTGCATCGCGCTGCGGGTGTGTTTAAAATATTAGACATTGGTGAACAGAAACGTGTGATACTGGAACTTCCTTCGCATAAAACCGCCGAGCTTTTGAACGAGCTTCCGGCCGATGATCGCACCGATTTTTTGGAAGAGCTTCCCAAAGCTGCCATCCGCGATTTAATAAAATTATTGAACCACGAAGAGCGCAAGATTACCCTTTCTATGCTCGGCTATCCCGAAGATAGCGTGGGGCGATTAATGACGCCGGATTATGTGTATGTATATGCTTATAATACGGTAGAAGAAGCCTTTCGCACCATTCGTAAAGTGGCGCGCAACAGCGAAACGATCGATGTGATATATGTGATTGGCGAAAAAGGTGAATTGGTTGATGACCTTCGTATCCGTGATTTAATTCTGGCTTCTCCCAGCAAGCGTATCAGCGATATTATCGATGGTCGTATCATTGCTCTTAATGTGCACGACGACCAGGAACAAGCCAACCAGATTTTCAAGATGAACAATCGCGTTGCCTTGCCTGTTACCGATGATAACAATGTGCTTATGGGTATTGTAACCATCGATGATATTCTTTGGGTGGCTGACGAAGAGTACAGCGAAGACATGCAGAAAATGGGTGGTACCGAAGCCCTCGAAGAGCCTTATCTCGACATCTCTTTTTTCAAGCTGATTAAGAAACGTGTGGGCTGGCTTATTGTTCTTTTTTTCAGTGAATTGCTCACGGCAAGCGCCATGGGATATTTTAATGACGAGCTTGAAAAAGCTACTGTTTTATCACTTTTTGTTCCCCTTATCATCAGCAGCGGCGGCAACAGCGGTTCGCAGGCTTCAACCTTAATCATACAAGCAATGGCAGTGGGTGAATTAACCATTGCAGACTGGTGGCGCGTGATGCGCCGCGAAATATTCAGCGGCTTAATATTGGGTTCTATCCTGGGGCTTATCGGCTTTTTCCGCATCTTTTTATGGCATTATCTAATGAGTCACGGCATCCTTAAAGACCTGTATGGCGAGCATTGGATACTCATTGCATTTACGGTTGGGTTCTCACTTATCGGTGTTGTGTTGTGGGGAACATTATCGGGCTCTATGTTGCCAATTATTTTAAAGCGATTGGGCGCCGATCCGGCAACTTCGTCCGCGCCATTTGTTGCTACATTGGTTGATGTTACCGGCATCATTATTTATTTCACAGTCGGTTATTTTTTCCTGAAAGGTGTATTGTTATAAGTGCATTTCATAAGGCAAAGTCAGTAAACAGATTCAATCGTTTTTTTCTTTTGGTAGCCATCGTCCGTCACTTTTGTGATCGACAGTTGCGTCGCACACATCAAGGTCAGGACAAAAATTTGGCTTTGCCAAACTGGAATTGATAAAAATGTTTTGTTGGAATAAAAAATGTGTCTTTCACTCAGAAATTGTATTACGCACATAAACGTAATCTTCATCTCGAAATCTTATTCATCTATCTGAATTCAAGCTTATACCTGGAACATCTCTTGCCATAAATTCATCATGACAATCAGCTACAATAACATCACACCGGAAGAAGCCGTTGCCTTGCAAACAAAGCTCAGGGAACAATTGCAGATACAGCCATTAGGCAAAGAAATCCATAGCATTGCCGGTGCGGATATTTCATTTAATAAATACTCAACAACGGTATATGCAGGTATTGTTGTGATGCAGTTTCCTTCTCTTCAGGTCATCGAAACAGCAGGCGTTATTGATGAAGCTACATTTCCATACATTCCCGGTTTGCTTGCTTTTCGCGAAGTGCCGGCCTTATCAAAAGCATGGGATAAATTGAAAACAAAACCTGATGTTTTAGTACTCGACGGACATGGCATTGCCCATCCGCGAAGAATGGGAATTGCAGCGCATTTCGGCGTTGTGATGAATACACCTACGCTTGGCTGTGCGAAGAGTTTATTGACAGGCAAATTTATAGAACCTTCAATTGAAGCTGGTTCGGTAACCGACCTGGTTTCTAAGAATGAAATCATTGGTAAAGTGCTGCGCACAAAGAAGAAAGTGAAGCCTGTTTTTGTGTCGCCGGGCAATTTGATTTCAATGGAGGAAAGCCTTGCTCTTATCAGGCAATGTGTTGGTAAATACAGAATTCCGGAACCTACGAGATTGGCTCACAACTTTGTGAATGAACTTCGTGTTGGTGCGGGAAAGGACTTGCCTGAATCAGATGTTGAATAAGAATCTTAATAACAGGATTAAAGAAAGGACAATGTTTTATTGATGTAGAGATCATAAATAAGGTCAGCGTTCAAATTACGCAGAGCGCTTATTAAGCATGAAAAGATTTTTCTTTCGTTTTTAAGATACTTTTCATCCTACATGTAAACTCACCATCCGGGCTGTTTAAAAGCTTAATCATTGCCCTGAACTCATCTGTGTGCGACGCAACTGCCGATCATAAAAGCGGCGAACGATGACTCCAGAAAAATTATCTTATAACTTCAGCGTGTGATATTTTATAAAAATTATTGCAATAAAAAAGCCCCTGATTTGAATCAGAGGCTTTTTTATTATAGTTTATAATTATTGTTGCAACAACTGGTATAATTCATCGAGTTTCGGTGATAAGATAATTTCAGTGCGACGATTATGTGCGCGACCTTCAGCCGTAGAATTTGTATCAACCGGATCGTAAGAACTGTGACCGGAAGCTATTACTCGTTTCGGATCAACCTGGTAATCGGCGGTAAGAACGCGTACAATAGATGAAGCGCGGGCTGTACTCAATGCCCAGTTATCTTCATATTTGCCGCGAATGGGAATAGAATCCGTGTGTCCTTCAATATTCACGCTGATTTCAGGGTTCGTATTGAGAACCTGCGCCAGCGTTGCGAGCGCTTGTTTACCTTTTGGATTTACAACCGCACTGCCGGAAGGAAATAATAAACTTTCCTGCAAGCTTACATACACGCGACCATTCTTTTGTGTAACGGTTAATTCATTGGAATTAAAACCTGATAATGCCGTTGCCATCTTCTGGCGCAGCTCTTCACTCTTCGCCTTTTGCTGATCTAAAATAGCTTGTAATTGTTGTAAGCGTTTCTGCTGATCGGCAAGCTGTCCCTGGCTTTGCTGCAACAGGTTTCCTTTGCTGGCGGCATCAGTTGACACAGCTTTTAACTGGTTTTCTAAATCTGTGTTTTTACCATTTAAGGTTGACATCTGCCCATTTAACTTGTTCACGTTGCTTTGTAAGTCATTTACTTGTCCGGCAAGCCTTGCACTGTCAGCTTTGGAAGCAGCAAGATCGCTTTGCGATTTTTTAAATTTGCTGGTGGCTACGCAACTGCTTAGCAATAAGGCTGCGGTAAGACCAATACATAATGTGCGGATCGAAGATGTAAGCATGTTTTACTTTTTTAAAAAATGATGACCGACTGCCGGCATGTTTTGAAAAACTGGATTTTATATGTGCTGTTTGTCAGTACTTTATATTCAAGTGGCGTATAAACAATCAAAATGCCAGAATTGTTTTCAACGCTGATATGTGGGTAAAACAAAAGCTCGCGGCGTACCGCGAGCTTTTGTTTTACGGTATTTAATATTAATTAAACAATTCCGGAGCGCTGCCGGTATTGCTTCCAGCAGGCTGTTCCCACTGCGTGGAAATTGCAGTTTTCGCAACATCCATCAGCTTGGTACCAATGGCTTTCCAGCCCATCACATCAACCAATCTATCTACTTTAAACCTGGTCGTTCTCGCCGTTGGTCCTTTGCCGGTTTGAATTATTAAAGTTGGTGTTTTGCTGGTGGTTGCATTTTCCAAAACATTGCCCACGCCTTCTTTTACAAAATAAAAGCGGCTATGCATAGTTGTCGTTTCTATTTTAAAACGCTTCACATTGTACTGCTTCTTTTCATTATCGAGATAAACAGCCGTGATGATTTTCTCCGCGTCAAACTTTTCGATGGTCACTATTTTATCGCTTTCAAAACGCTGCGTAAGTTCTGTATCAGTTAGCTCATAATAACCACCGGTATATAAGACGAGAATTTTTTCATCACCTTCAAATGAACCAATATACCTGCCTTTGCCATCGGTGTTTAAGCGGTTGTAAACCTCATCATACCAAAGCTTACGGCCAGCTAAAGTTGGGCGCCCTTTTTCTTTAAACTTCACAGAACGCATGGCATGCTTTGTTACCTGGTTGCCAATGCTGCTTCTGCCTTTAATATCAATTTCTTCGAAAGAAAAATCTAACTCTTTATTGCGCGCATTGGTGTTCGGGCTAAGCAACACTTTCACCGATTCTGCTTCGCCATTCGGGTTGGCGCTGAAGTAAAGCACTTTGCTTTTATCGTTGCCTTTTGTTAGGTCGTATTCTTTATCGCGCGTGATGCCGGTAACATTGAAACGCTTGGCAAAACCAATTCCGGTTTCACCATCAATATAAATCATGTTGTACGTGGTGCGTTCATCGTTTTTCTGGAAAACGGCTGCATGAAGAATGTCTTTGCCAATGAATGTTTTATCTGCTACGCGCACCACTTTCATAGTACCACGTTTTGTAAACACGATAATGTCATCAAGGTTAGAGCAATCGCAGAGAAATTCATCTTTCTTCAAACCCGTGCCCACAAAGCCTTCCGCGCGGTTAATGTATAACTTACTGTTGGCAATGGCAACTTGCCGTGCTGTGATGGTATCGAAAAGTTTGATTTCTGTTTTGCGTTGCCTGCCTTTGCCATACTTCTTTATCAAGCCTTCAAACCAGGCGATGGCAAATTCGGTAAGATGCTCAAGGTCATATTTTACTTTTGCAATTTCTTCATCAATGGCTTTGATTTGCGCGTTCAATTCATCGATATCGAGCTTATAAATTCTTCTTACCGGTTTCTCGGTCAACTTGATTAAATCTTCTCTTGCAATGGCACGGCGCAGTTGTTTTGCAAACGGAACAAACGCTTTTCCAATCGCATCAATTACTTTCTCCCAGGTTTCGTGTTTTTTCTCTAATTCCTTGTATATTTTTTCTTCGAAGAATATCTTTTCGAGAGACGTATAATGCCACTTGTCCTGCAGTTCTCCCAGCTTAATCTCCAGCTCTTTTTTAAGAAGCTCTTTTGTATTTTCTGTAGAAGAAATCAGAAGCTGCTGCACGCCAACAAAGCGAGGTTTCTGATCAACAATAATGCAAGCATTCGGTGAAATGGAAATCTCGCAATCAGTGAATGCATATAAGGCATCAATGGTAATATCCGGCGAAACGCCGGGTGCTAATTCAACAATAATCTCAACGTTTTTCGCCGTGGCATCTGTAACCTTTTTTACTTTAAGTTTACCCGTATCATTCGCCTTTACAATCGATTCCATGAGCGTAGAAGTGGTAACACCATAAGGCACACTTTTGATAAGCAATGTCTTCTTATCTGTTTCTTCAATGATAGCGCGAACGCGAATTTTTCCACCGCGTTTTCCTTCATTATAATTGGTGGCGTCCATTTGTCCGCCCGTTAAAAAATCGGGAACCAATTCAAACTTTCTGCCTTTCAAATGCTTGATAGCGGCATCGCAAATTTCAATAAAATTGTGTGGTAATATTTTGGTTGATAAACCTACGGCTATACCATCTGCGCCTTGCGCCAGCAGCAAAGGAAACTTCATTGGCAAGGTTACCGGTTCTTGTTTTCTGCCATCGTAACTAAGCTGCCATTCAGTAGTTTTTGCATTGAAAGCCACGTCCAGTGCGAATTTGGAGAGACGGGCTTCAATATAACGAGGCGCGGCTGCATCGTCGCCGGTGCGCGCATCTCCCCAGTTGCCTTGTGTATCTATCAGCAAATCTTTCTGACCCATATTTACCAAAGCCTCGCCAATACTTGCATCGCCATGAGGGTGATACTGCATGCTTTGCCCAATGATGTTTGCCACTTTATTGTATCTACCATCATCCATCTCTTTCATGGCGTGAAGAATGCGGCGTTGCACGGGTTTTAGCCCGTCTTCAATGGCAGGCACGGCGCGTTCCAGTATCACATAAGAAGCATAATCTAAAAACCAATTCTTATATTGTCCCTGCACACCGCTTTCGTTGTTCGGGTCAATCGTTTGAAGGAAGTCCTTTGCCATTAATTTTTATTAAGTAATGTTTATAAAGATTCGAGATTACAAAAGTTCGGCCTGCTGGTAAGCAGCAAGTTGAACGGTAATGTCTTTCCATCCTTTATTCCAGTCTCCGGTTACTGTAATTTTATTTTCTTCAGCTAATGAGCGCATTCGCCAGACAATGAACGCATCGCCGGCAAACACTTTTGTTTTTGAATAAAAAGACTGAAGAAATCTCGCCAGTTTTTGCGGTTCCTTTTGCAGTATATTGAGGATAGAATTATCGTAATGAGATGCTTCTTTACTAATAATTTTCTTTCCACCTTCAAGTGTACGGACAAGCCCATTTTCGTTACTTACCTTTTTCCATTCATCGCTATCCATTTCAAACTCGCTGGTAGTGATAAGACGAGCTAATTTCCTGGCTTTTAAAAATTCTTTAGGTTGAATTTCGTGCAGATAATTTGGGTAAAATAAACCACCCTTTTCATTAATAAAAGGAAGATTGCTTAGGTTAAGAATAAAAACATTTCCGGCTTGCTCTGATAACTGAGAAACAAGCCAATAATAACCGCAAACATCATGTGCGTTTTGTCCAATCCAAATCCACACGATCTCATTCTCTTCTATTTTTTTAAAGATGTTGTGAACCGTCATTTTATCGTCCACAATGTGGATTTGCTCTTCGTAACGCGAGTGTTGCAATAAGCTTTTCCACCAGTCTCTCCGTTGCTGATAGCCTTTCGTTTCGTAAATATTTGCTACAGGTCCGGCTGCGAAATCGTCTTTGATTTGCCAGACATCACCTGCGAATGTGTTATCTAACTGGAAAGCTTGCTGAAGAGTATTAATATCAGCTTCGCTGAAAACGATGTGTAGCATGTTATGAAATATTGGGTGGAAAAAAGGCAATAATTGTTATTCCATCGGTCCGAATTCTTTCGCTAAATCAAGTTCTACTTTCAAATTATTGATAATAAATTCCTGTCGCTCCATCGTATTCTTCCCCATGAAATATTCAAGTAAATGTTGAATATGATCTCCTTGTTCAACTATCACTGGTTGCATACGCATGTCATCGCTGATAAATCTTCCGAATTCTTCCGGCGATATTTCTCCTAATCCTTTGAAGCGAGTGATTTCAGGCTTGTTGCCAAGCTTTTTTATTGCCACTTGTTTTTGGGGTTCATCGTAACAATAAATGGTTTCCTGTTTATTGCGTACACGGAACAGAGGTGTCTCTAAGATGTACACATGATTCTGTTTCACCAAATCAGGAAAAAACTGAAGGAAGAAAGTCATCAGCAGCAAGCGTATGTGCATACCATCCACATCGGCATCTGTAGCGATGACAATATTATTATAGCGCAATCCATCCAACCCATCTTCAATATTTAAAGCGTGCTGCAGAAGATTAAATTCCTCATTTTCATACACCACTTTTTTTGTAAGGCCAAAACAGTTGAGTGGCTTACCGCGCAATGAAAAAACCGCCTGCGTTTCTACGCTGCGACTCTTTGTAATGCTTCCGCTTGCACTATCACCTTCGGTAATAAAAATGGTTGTTTTATTGGTCAACGCATTAAACTCGGGCTTGCCTTTTACCGGAGGTTCATCGTTAAAATGGACACGGCAATCGCGTAATTTTTTATTGTGCAGGTTAGCTTTTTTTGCCCGCTCGTTTGCCAGTTTTTTTATGCCTGCCAATTCTTTACGCTCGCGTTCGCTTTGCTCAATTTTTTTCTTTATTGCATCAGACGTTTGTGCATTGCGATGCAAGTAATTGTCTAATTCTTTTGAGAAAAAATCAGCCACAAAATTTCGCATGGTTGGGCCGCCTTCATATGTGGTAACGGAGCCAAGCTTTGTTTTTGTCTGGCTTTCAAACACAGGCTCCTGCACCCGCACAGCAATAGCTGCCACAATGCCCTGGCGTACATCAGAAGCATCGTAATCTTTCTTAAAAAACTCGCGGATCGTTTTTACAAATACCTCGCGAAATGCCTGCTGATGCGTACCGCCCTGCGTGGTATATTGTCCATTAACAAACGAAAAAATATCTTCGCCATAATCGTTATTATGCGTGATGGCAACTTCAATATCTTCTCCTTTTAAATGAATAATCGGGTAACGGATTTCATCTTCATTTGTCTTGCGTTTCAGCAAATCGAGCAAGCCATTACGACTTACATAACGCTTACCATTGAAGACAATAACTAAGCCTGCATTAAGATAACAATAGTTCCAAAGCAGGTTATCAAGATATTCATGGATGTAATGAAAATTCTTAAAAACAGAGTTATCAGGAATGAATGTGACAAAGGTTCCATTCAGTTCTTCGGTCGCTTTTTCACGATGCTCTTTTGTTAGTATGCCTTTTTCAAATTCAGCTACTTTGGTTCTGCCTTCGCGATAACTTTCTACTTTGAAATAATCGCTTAATGCATTTACGGCTTTGGTACCCACACCGTTCAGCCCCACACTTTTCTGGAACGCCTTGCTGTCGTATTTAGCACCGGTATTTATTTTACTTACTACATCCACAACTTTCCCTAAAGGAATGCCGCGGCCATAATCGCGTACGGTAACCGTTTTATCGTCAATGCCAAGCTCAATCTGCTTTCCATGTCCCATCATGTGCTCGTCAATACAATTGTCAAGCACTTCTTTTATCAATACATAAATGCCATCATCCGGCGCAGAGCCATCGCCCAATTTACCTATATACATACCCGGACGCAACCGGATATGCTCGCGCCAGTCAAGACTTTTTATACTTTCTTCGGTATAATCAAAAGCGGGGTTCGTTTCAGACATAAACAATTTTCTCTTCTTTGGTTCTGAGATTTGTATCTTCTGTTTTATTTTTTGTGCAGTTACCATACCTGTCAGCTCATGTACCAATCGTTAAATATTGGTTCTGTTTTGCTAACAAAATTAGTAAAAAATGAGCACTTTCAATTGGCCAAATGTAGCCCTTTGATGTTTTTAATTTGTTATTGTTCATTTTGTTTTCAGCCTGTTAATATGTCCACTCTTTACAGAATAAGTTAAGTAGCGAAGTATTAAAAAACAATACTCGGTTTAATAACAACGTATATTTTAGGCATAGACAGACCATAATTTTGCAGGTATGTATTCAAAACAGGAAGCGGCGCAATTGAAGCAGGAATTCTGGACCGTGTTTGGAAAATATATGTCGCCCGTTTTGTCATCTGACGGTGAGAAGATTAACTGGATCAATTATAAAACCGGCGAAAAGTATATTTATTTCCGGCTGGATGCAGATAATAAAAAGGCATCCATAGCAATAGAAATTACACATAAAGATGCAGGCTTGCAGGCGTTATATTTTGAGCAGTTTCTACAGATTCAACATTTATTAAGCGAGGCTTTGGAGGAAGAATGGATATGGCAGTCAAATGTTCATAATGAGTTTGGTCATGTTATAAGCCGAATATTTATGATTAAGGAAAACGTAAGTATTTTTGATAAGAATGATTGGGCCGTGCTGATTTCATTTTTCAAGCCACGAATAATTGCCCTGGATGAGTTTTGGTCAACGGCGAAGTATGTTTTTGAAGCGTTACGGTAACTAAATGTTACATGCTTAGCATAATTCTTACAATTAATGAATTCCTTTTAAAAAACTCTTTTTGTTGCTTTTTTTTATAAATGTAAACTAAGAATGTAGCAACAATTATTAGTAAAAAAGCTGGTATTGCAATCCATGGCCAGCTTCTCTCTGTTTTTGTAAACATGATTGGATCAGATGAACCGATTAGCACCATATTCGCCCAATAAAAAGGCAAAGCGTGTTCCCGATCACAGTTTTGCAGATACCAAAGTTTTACCTGTTGTAATGCATCGCTTTTGTTCATCCCTTTAGCAAGATACTCATTGAATTTCGTGGAAATGCTATAAATGGTTTCTTCGTCGGCATTCCATAAGGTTGCAGAAACGGACGGAATACCGGCTGCAGCAAAGCCACGGGCAAGACTGAAAATCCCTTCTCCGCTAGCATTCCTGCCAATATTAGTTTGACACGCACTTAACAACACAAATTGAATAGCCGGCTTGTTCAACCTTTGCAACTCAGAAAGCGGAATGAGCGAATCCTGCATGTATAAAACAGGTTCCCTGCTTGTGGTATCAGCTTGTGCATGCGAAAAAATAGTAACAACGGAATATTCGGCTGCCTGCTCAAAGAAATTTTTTCGCGAAGACTTTTGTTGCGTAAATAAAACAGGGTTACTGTAATATTGGCTTGCCTCATTAAGCGCACCTAATGAATTTATCAGAGGGAGAACATTCAGTTCCGGCGAAAACGAAACAGGTGCAAAACCAGCAAAATTACCGCTTGGCTTTCTCCTGCCAACAAATGGAATTAATAAAGATCTTGCTGAATAAACGTAATTAAAAGCATACTCTTTCAGGAGAAAATCTTTTCCCTTTTTGTCCTTGCAAAGCGCTTCAAAAGGAATAAAGAAATTATCGGTGCATACTGCTACATTTCCTTTTGGTAACTGAAGCGGCCGAAAAATTTTATTATAAATGTTTTGAGCTAAGAAAGAAAACTCAGGGTAGTTTTGATTAAGCTCCTTCTTGTTGCTGCATAATTGCATAAAGCGAGTCAACTGACGATTATCAAAATTATCCTTTGTAACCTTGATAAAAGTATTTCGTGTTTTAGAAAGACCTAAAGCGTATATGGCAGAGTCGTTTACATAATAATAAACAAAACTGCTTTTACTCCGGTCCAATTGCTTTTGAAGTGCGGAGAGAGATAACATATCGTCAACGTACTTGTGACGATAGTATACCGGATAATTTTTTTCAAGTGATTTAATAAAATGCTCAAGGTCATCTTTTGACTGTAAAAGGCTATCCCGCATTTTGCGGTATTGAACGGAAGAAGATTCTAATGAAGACAAGTGTTTTTTTTGTTCCAGAATTTTCGATTGAAGCATCTGTTCCTTTGCCGCTTCTTCATTTGGAAGGTGCGAGTTTGCGCTTAGCTCGTTCCACTTATCATTCAATAAAACAGCACGGCTTCTTTCCATAAAATAAAAAGCCTTGTCGGCATCATTCGAAAGATAACAGGCTTCAATGGTATTGGTAAAAAATGATTTCGCTTCATTTCTCCAAAAAAGCTTGCTGTTATCATTTAAAGTTTCATGACGTGTTTTCGTTAACAACAGATCGGTAAGAGTTGCAGATTCAATACACGCGTTTAAATATTTAGGTTCGTGCGTTTCTTTATAAAGTTGCAATAGGAAAGATGTCTTACCAAATAATAAGCTAAACAATAAATCTCTGTATTCGACAACAGCCAATTGCGCAGCTGTAAAATTTGAAAACAAAAAATCTTTTGTTTTCAGGTGAAGTTGGTTGCAGGCCATCGTATAGTAATAGATTGCCATTTTATTGTTATGCTCTAACCGATATGCTTCAGCCAGGTTTTCAAAAGCCATTAGAGACAAAAGCCCTTTTGAAGAAGGATCACATTTGTCAGCATAATTTATTACTTTAAAATAACTTTTTTTTGCTTCTGCTGTTCTGCCAGGCTGAGTAAGATATAAATTACCTATATCGTTATAATCAGAGGCAATAGTCAACATGTATTTTACTAGTTGCGGACGAATCTTATTTGTTTTTAATAAATAAGATTCTGCTTTTTTAAACTCGTTTTGCCTTTGACAAATGAGGCCGATTTTATTATATGACGTTGCCAGCCAATAATCATCATTGGCTTGTTTTTCAATCGGAATAGCAGTCTCCAAATCTTTTAATGCTTCAGTTAAATAGCTCTGCTTCATTAAACCATCTGCACGCTGATTTAATAACATAATATAATGGGCAGTGTCGTTACGTTGAAGAGCTTCTGCAATTCCAAGTGTGCTTTCTTCAATCACTTTCTGATGGTCACCTAAAGCAGAATACATTTCCGCTCTGCGAAAACGACTTTCAGTGAGATAGTCTTCAAAATCAGAAATCCTGCAGAGTGTAATTACGGTATCGTAAAACAGGAGAGCCTTTGTTTGCTGTAGTGAGTATCGGTAATAACCTGCTAAATTGAAGCAAGCGTTTATAATAATCTTGTTATCAACAGATTTGGCTAATGATTTATTTATCTGCAATGCTCTTGTTGAAAAACTTATAGCCGAATCGTTGTTTTTCTGGTAACAGTACTTAGCAATTTTTATAAGCGTAATTACATAAGCGGAATCATGCGCCTGATGACATTGTTCTAAGTTGTTTTTAAGGCTGTATAAGCTGTGAAGTTTTTTTTCATCTGATGCAATTGTATCCTTATCAATAGCAATAACTTTATTGAATAACTCCTTTGAGGTAAAGCATTGAGAATAGACAGCTTTGTTACAGAGGATAAAAAGCATCAGGCAACAAGAGTATTTTATCAAAGTAAGCATATGCAAAATACTATGATAATTAAGTCCTGTTACCTGAGAAATTGTTACTGAATTCTTCATTCAGAACATTACTTTGTTTTTTGTTTTTTAAACTTTCAGCAATAAGGTAAAATATTCCGGCTAAGGTAAGAAGTTGAATAAACAATGCAAATCTGGGCGGTGGCGGTGGTGTTGGATTTATTCTGCCTCCACCGTCTTTCGATAATGTTGTTTCGTTCGGCATAAAATTGTTTAGATGGATAAAAAATAGCGAATTTTATCTTTTGAAGAATACTACACAGCAAAGGTTTCTTTCAATTCCTCTGTTTTTTCTGGCGCAGTCTCACACATATTCATAATATCATTTTGATCTTCTCCAATCAAATTTTGCTTTTTGGGCTTTTGTGGAGGAGTTGGATTAATAGAACCTCCGCCGACTGAGAGGAGATTTTTTGTTTCGCTCATAACGTTTGTTTTAAATGATGATTATGTTATTAAATCGTCTCTGAAAATTTGCAAAACCGTTAGCTGAGGCATGTAAGAATCCTCTGATCAAATGAAGACAATAATGAGATTGCAGTATTGAAAAATCCGTTTTGAAGTAACTGCCAACTGCTAAGATCAAATCCTGGAAGAATCAACCAAAAAATTATTCGCATCATCAAATAAGTTGATTCCGTATCTAATTAATAGAAAAGCAAAATTAGAAATTATTTGCTTATGGAGGAATTATATAAAATTTCCCTAACCAAGTAAAATCACCATACGGCTAACATCTCCTTCGCTTCTTTACTTCCTTCTTCATCTTCCCTTACTACTTTCTCCAGCCATATTTTGGCGGCTTCCTCATCACCGGGTGCGTCACGTTCAAGCAATGTGGCTGCCTGCATAATATCGCCCTTATTGCTTTCCAAACTCTTCATGGCAGACAACTCTTGAAAGCATTCTAACGCCTTATTATAATTGTGCAGTTGAAGATAAGTATATCCTGCATATTGCTTTGCTTCGTCATTGGTGCTATCGCGCTTGCGCAAATCTTCAAATACAATCAATGCTTTCTGGTAATCATTTACCTGCAAATAAGCAATACCTGTGTGAAGACTATCATGACTTGCATCCATCATCTGGCCTAATTTTATATTATTGATATACCTGGCTGCAAGCCGTTGAGGCGTAGGTTGTAAAAAAAGAAAGTAAGCAGCCAAAATAAAAATAACACAGGCAGCGGCTGCATAAGATATCCACTTTACAATACCTGATTTCTTTGAAGGCTGTGCCACTTTCATTGTTTGAATAGTAGCATCCTTTTGTGTCCAATTCTCTTTTTTTTGCGCCAGCAATACATCGCGCACTTTATGCCTGGCAGATACATAAAAAGCAACTTCAGATGCAAAGATTTCATCGCTGCTGCATCGCGCTTCAAACTCACTCCGTTCACTGTCGCTTAGCGCGCCGGTGAAGTAATCATCGATATAATCTATTGTATCGCTCATATCTATTCTATAAAGGATCAAAGTTCATTCTGTTTACAATCTTTATTTACTGTACACATTTTCTTTCACCCGTTGCCTAAGCTTATCAAGGCAGCGAAGACGTGTTGTTTTTACAACGGCTGCATTGTTGTATTCCAATCGAACAGCTATTTCTTTATCAGAATATCCTTCTTCAAACAACAACAACAAATCCTTACAACGGGCGCCTATTTTTTCCAGCGATTCCCGCATTGCCTGGAGCTGCTGATTGTCTATCATCTTACTTACCGCAGTACGTGCGGCATCGGGCAACTGGTTCATCAATTCAGGTATTTCCATTGTTTTAAATACCTGGTGTTTGTTTGTCGTATTTTTTCTAATCAGGTCAATACATTTATTAGAAAAAATCTGGTAGAGATAGGTTTTAATAGAAGATCGTCCATCAAAACGATCACATACAATGTTTACAACGGCTGATAAAAAGGCGTCGCTATAGGCACTAAAGCTGTCTTCCTGTGTCAGGTTGTATTTTCGGCAACCTTCATTTATAAAATAAGAATATTCGCTGTACAGGATTTTTTCCTGCCGGCTGCGCTGGCTTTGGCTGCCCTTCAATTCGTCAATAGTATTTGCGTCTGTGATTGCCAAGAAGGTTAGTTTAGAACAAATCTAATATTTTCCGGTTTAAAACATAATCCTACAGATAATATGTTTCGCTTATTCAATAAAAAGCTCGCACTATCAGGAAATGCGATAACATACTCAACAAGAAAATTGCGTGTTTTTAAATAAAAATACGGAAGCTGTTTCCTTTCTTTCTACAGATTGCGACACAACAATGTATCCTTCATAAACGATCATCTTAAAACGGGTAAACTTGTAAACAATGAAGAAATTACTATTTGCGGTGCTATTGATATTGGCAATGGCAATTAATGCAGAAGCAGGTTCAGTTATTAAGAGCTTATTGTTCAGATAAAGAAAGCCGGTTTAAAATATCACCTAACTATCCTGCCCCTATACAAAGCCGCGCTGTCGCGGCTTTTTCTTTTATTATTTTTTTTATGTGTTGATGAATATGTATGAAACAAAAAAGTGAAGAATAATATCCTTCACTTTTTTACTGATGCTCATATATTCTTTACATGTGCAGCTTTTCTTTTTTCTCAAGCAACTCATCTACCGTTTCGCGGTACATTTCATCAGGCACGCAGCAATCTACCGGGCACACAGCCGCACACTGCGGTTCTTCGTGAAAGCCCTGGCATTCTGTGCACTTGTTTGGCGATATGTAATAAGTATCTACCGCAACAGGTGTAAAGCGTTCATCTGCATTTACGGTTTCACCATCCATCAGCGTGAAACTACCGGTTACGCTGGTGCCATCTTTAATTGCCCATTCTACGCCACCTTCATAAATGGCATTGTTCGGGCATTCCGGCTCGCACGCGCCACAGTTTATACATTCATCGGTTATTTTGATTGCCATATTGTATTAATTTTAGTAAGGTTTACAAACTACTTTTGTCGGTCAAAAATAATGCTGAAAAATGAATGTACAAGAAAGGCTGCAGCTACTGGTGAACTTAGGTGAATATATACAGGAAAGCAGCGAAGAATGGCAGGCAGTTAAATATAAATCTTTCCTGCAAAACCAATGGTTTATTCCTCAGTTCATTAATCTTTCTACAGAAAATATAGCAAAGGAATTTCTGCAAAAAGATATTTTGGAGAAAGTAGTTGCCGATTATAAAATCACAGAGCCGGAAGTAATGAAGACTGTAGGCATTGTAATGGCTGGAAATATTCCGCTGGTTGGCTTTCACGATTTTTTATGTGTATTTGTAAGCGGGCATAAAGCGCTGATAAAGCTTTCTTCAAAAGATGATGTATTGCTTCCTTTCCTTTTGAAAAAAATGGTTGAATGGAATAATGAAACAATCAATCATTTTGCAATTGCAGATACTTTAAAAAACTGTGATGCTTATATAGCAACGGGCAGCAACAATTCAGGAAAATACTTCGATTATTATTTTGCAAAGTATCCGCACATCATCCGTAAAAACAGGACATCTGTGGCCTTGCTGGAAGGTAATGAAACAAGCGAAGAGCTAAACTTGCTTGCCGATGATGTATCGTTGTATTTCGGTTTGGGTTGCCGAAACGTAACTAAGCTATTCGTGCCGGAAGGTTATAACTTCATTCCTTTTTTGGAAGCCCTAAAAAAATATGATCATTTTTTAGAGTTTCATAAATATAAAAACAACTACGATTATCATCTTGCGCTGCTCATTATGGGCAATAAATATTACATGAATAACGGAACCTTTTTGCTGGCAGAAAATGCTTCCCCTTTTGCGCCTGTTTCTCAGGTAAATTTCAGTTATTATAATTCAACAACAGAAGCCATTTCAGTATTGCAAGATAGCGCAGATGTTCAATGCATTGTCGGGCACGGATTTGTTCCTTTTGGCAACGTGCAAAAGCCATGCATGACTGACTTTGCGGATGGCAGCGATACTTTGGCGTTCCTGAAAGGCTTATAATTTACAAAGCTTTTTTTGTTTAATTTTTCCTCATAAATGATTTGACATTAAGGAAATTCTTTTGCAAATTTTGATAGGCATTGATTAAATAAGCGGAAAAAAATTTTATGCGTCATCCTACGAATGAGATATCATATTTTGATAGTGAATTTTTTATGAAATGTTGTTCTTTATTCGCTTTTGCGAAAGCCCAATCATTTCTCTGAACCTTGATGTGAGGATTCTTGCTGCTTCGATACGCAAGAATCACAACAGCCGATGAGAAAAGCAATGAATGATGGTTACCAAAAACTGTATTTCATTAAATTATTCTGCTGCTGAAAATTGTTTTTTTATTCGTCTTTTACCTTTTAAATCAATCCCGGAAAAACAATTTTCTTTTCATAAAATTTACTGAACAACAACTGCTTTTTGTTTATCCAGTTCATTCTCCCATTTCGAAATAATAAGTGTGGCAGAAGCATTGCCAATGATATTTGTAATTGCTCGCGCTTCACTCATAAAACGGTCAATTCCTAATATCAATGTTAGCCCGGCAACCGGCACATGGCCTACCGTTGGCAATGTGGCCGCTAAGGTTATAAAGCCACTTCCTGTAACGCCTGCTGCGCCTTTTGACGTAATGATTAATACTGCCAGCAAACTGATTTCCTGCGACAATGATAAAGGTGTATCAGTAGCCTGCGCAATAAACACGGCAGCCATTGTAAGGTAAATAGATGTGCCATCTAAATTGAATGAATAACCGGCAGGCACGACAAGACCCACAACAGAAGGAGAGCAGCCTGCATCTTCCAGCTTTTCCATTAAGGGTGGCAAAGCCGATTCTGACGATGACGTGCCCAACACAATCAACAGCTCGTTTTTAATATAAGAAAGCAATTTAAAAATATTAAAACCGAATGCTTTTAATACCGATCCTAATACAACTATAATGAAGAAAAGGCAGGTCAGGTAAAACGTTCCCATCAAGCCTGCCAGGGGTTTTAGCTGCGCTATGCCATACGCACCAATGGTGTAACTCATTGCGCCCAAAGCCCCGATAGGCGCCACTTTCATGATCATATTAATGACTGCAAACAACGTCTTAGATAAAGAATAAACCGCAGTTGTAACTGGCTTTCCTTTATCACCAATTTTCGCAAGACCAAAACCAAACAAAACAGAAAACAAAAGCACCGGCAACAAGTCAGTCTGCGTGAAAGCGCCAATGATAGTTTCAGGAATAATATGTAGTAAAAAGTCTGTAGCTGTTGTATGCTCGGGTTGCTTTGCAGTGATGGCAGATGCATCAAGCACCGCCGGGTTAATGTGCATTCCCGAACCCGGGTGAAACAGATTAATCAATACCAATCCTGTTATCAATGCCAAGGTTGTCATCACTTCAAAATACAAGATGGCTTTCAGCCCCACGCGGCCAACCTTTTTTGTATCGTCCATTCCTGCTATGCCTGTAACAATAGTGCAGAAAATAACCGGCGCAATCATCATCTTTATCAGCCTGATGAAGCCATCGCCAAGAGGTTTTAAGGTTTTGGCAAAACCGGGAAAGAAATAACCAATTAATACACCGGCAATGATGGCAAGAATAACATAGAAATATAAGCTACGTGTGAATTTGCGCATGAAGTTGATTTGTAAAGCGGAAGTTGTAAAGAAAAGTAATTAAGCCTTATTCTGCATTTGCAAAAATGCTTCCTTATGAACCTGCTTTTACCCAACCTATCTGTAGCGATCTTTATAATCAGTTTTCTTATTGTTCTATTACCCTTATATTTTACCTGGCTTCCGCACAAAAAACACTGCACTCAGTATCTCCGCAAAACAGAATAATGAAACCCGGAATAGTTTGGTTAGTATTGGTTCCTTTTTTCGGCTATTTCTGGTTATTTAAAGTAACAGATGCTCTTACAATCAATACAAACATTGATTTATCCGGTTATGGACTTTCTCAAAAGGATACGATGCAAACCACAGGTCTGGACTGGGTTTTTTTTATGATTGCCGGTTTGTTCTTCGCTCCTCTGTATATTATCTCATATGTCGCATTTGTATGGCACCGGATTAAAGTGAATGAAGCCGGCAAGCTTATTCTTTTATTGAAAGAAATTGTGAACCAAACAGACGACTCATCAACTTTTAAGTAAACGGTTTACATCATTTCACTCAGCTCCAGCCATCGCAATTCTTTCTCCGAAATCTCATTCGTAATGCTGCCAACTCGGTTGCTCCATGTTGTAATCAATTCATACGAAGCGTTGCTATCGCCCAACTGCGATTCCAATTGCTGTTTTTCAGTTTCCAGATCCGAAATTTCTTTTTCCAGCAATTCAAACTCGCGCCTTTCTTTATAGCTCACCTTGCGTTTGCTATCTGTATTTGTCGTTTGTTGAATATTGGTTGTTGATGTTTGCGCTATCGGCTTTGTATCCACAGCGGCCTTTCCAATTTCAGTATTTTTCTCTTCAATGCGATACTGCGTATAGTTTCCAGGAAAATCAGTCACCGTTCCTTCGCCTTCAAACACAAACAAGTGATCCACCAGCCGGTCCATAAAATACCTGTCGTGCGATACAATCAGGATACATCCTCCAAAATCACTCAGAAAGTTTTCGAGCACGCCCAATGTCGGCAAGTCCAGATCATTTGTCGGCTCATCCAATATCAAAAAGTTCGGATTCTGAAACAGTATCGTCAGCATCTGCAAGCGCTTTTTCTCACCACCGCTCAACGAATTCAGATATGTATATTGCTTCTCCGGCGGAAACAAAAACAATTCTAAAAACTGCGCTGCACTTAAGCTTCCGCCTTTGGCCAGCGGAAAATTTTCCGCAAACGTCTTCACATATTCAATCACCCGCAGGTTGTCTTTTATCACCAATCCTTTCTGCGAAAAATTGCCAAACATTACCGTATCACCAATGTTGATCTTCCCGCTATCTGCCGGTTCTATTCCCTGAAGAATATTCAGGAATGTACTTTTCCCAACACCATTTTTTCCAATCACTCCAATGCGTTCTCCCTTGCTGAATGTATAATCAAACCCTTTCAAAATCGGATTGTCGCCATAGCTTTTATATACTTTTTTCATTTCCACAATCTTACCACCCAGCCGGCTCATCTTTACCTGTAGCTGAAGCTGTGCCTCTTCAATTTTTTGTTTAGCTTTGGCTTCTACTTCGTAAAAATTGTCCTGCCTCGATTTACTTTTCGTTGTACGAGCTTTTGGCTGCTTCCGCATCCATTCCAGCTCCTTGCGATATTCATTTTTCGCCTTGTCTATGCTCGCCTGTTCGCTTTCAATGCGCGCCGATTTTTTCTCTAAATAATTTTGATAGTCGCCTTTGTAGGTGTACATGTGGCTACGCTCCAGCTCCCATATTTCATCCGTTACCGCATCTAAAAAATAACGGTCGTGTGTTACCAGCAACAGCGTTATGTTTTCGCCGCTCAGGTAGTGCTCCAGCCATTCAATCATGTCAACGTCCAGGTGGTTGGTCGGCTCATCCATCATCAGCAACGTGTGCTTATGCTCAAAGCCAATGTCAATCAGCGTTGCAGCCAGTGCCACACGCTTCCTTTGACCGCCGCTTAGTTCGCTTACCTTCTGTTTAAAATGGTGAATGTTCAGCCGCGCCATAATCTGCTGCACTTTTGCCTCAAAGCTCCACGCATTCATCTCGTCCATTTCGCCAATCGCCTCCGAAATCTCGTTCGCATCCTCGCTTTCCATCGCCTCCTCGTACCGGCGCAACGCCTTCATCACCGGGTGCGATAAATGAAAAATATTTTCAATCACCGTTTTTCCTTCATCCAGTTTCGGCTCCTGTTCAAACAGCGCTACCGTTACATCTTTATGAATCCACAACTTGCCTTCGTCCGGCGTTTCCTGCCCCGCCAGTATCCGCAGCAACGTGCTTTTACCTACGCCATTGCGCGCCACCAGCGATATTTTATCGCCTTCATTAATGTGAAAAGAAATATTATTGAATAGAGGCGTAATGCCAAAGCTTTTTGTAAGTCCTTCTGCCGAAACGTAATGCATGCCGCAAAGATAACTCCCGCAGAAACGAACAATCGTTACGGGCTCGCCAAGCTTTCAGTTATTGCAATAAAAAATGATGTAAATAAAATGTATGGTGTGCTGGTATTGGCGGCTTTATATCTCACAACATATTATTCACCGTCTTCTTTGCTTCATCGATGTGTCAATAACTTTTATAATGTTGCCGAAGATCGAAGTGTTTTCTTGTCTGACAACAAATCAACATGAACTTATCTTGATTTACTGAGAATCATTCATTTGAAGTTTTATGGATAAAAAATGTGATGAATCATTAAGAAGAATATTGAAGGGAAAACGCTATCTCTTCGACTGCTTTGTAAAATACAGGTTCCGGGCTGTGACGGGCACAGTCCGGCAATTACCTGCGTTGGTTGCGGCACGAAACGAAAGTGTTGCTGTTGAAAAACGAAGTTGCTGTTATTCGTTCATTTGTTTTGCCGTCATGGCAATTACAATGTTTACTTTTTGAATCAATTCCGGCAAATGTGTCAGCTGCACCTTTGTTTTTGCATTGGATTCAATGGTCCTGATATCATCACGGATAGACATGATCTTCAAAATATCAATGCTTGATTTCAGCTTGTGCGCCAGAAAGCTTACCTGCGCCCAATCGCCGGTATTGCAGGCGTTCAACATCTTATTGGCGTCAGATGGTGTGTGGTTTATGAACGCATCCTTTATAATGCGGATAAAGGCTTCATCATCCTGGTGAATTTCCTGTAAACCTGATAAATCGTAAAGCTTTGTTGCAGTGTACATACAATTGGATTATTTTGGAAACTAATAAACTTTCTCAGGAACGTTC
This sequence comes from Ilyomonas sp., assembly GCA_965199905.1. GTDB lineage: Bacteria > Bacteroidota > Bacteroidia > Chitinophagales > Chitinophagaceae > Ilyomonas. The sequence continues at coordinate 125,147 of OZ241366.1, forward strand.
AGTTCTTTGTTTTTTATCAAACGGTAAATGGTGGATTTTCCTACGTTTAATACGTGCGCCACTTTCAGCACGTCGTAATCATATTTTTCAAGGTAATCTTGCAGCAACTGCAGGGTAAATTGTCTCAACGATACAGGTTCATTTAAAGAAGACAAAGATGATGGCATGGCTGCTGTAAGCCGCTGCATGTGCGATATTTCAATTTCATCACCATCACTCATTACGCAACTTAGATCGATAATAGATTTTAACTCGCGAATGTTTCCGGGAAACTGATAGTTGAGCATTTGCTTTTTTGCTTCAATCGACAAACGCTTCGGCGGCAAATTATTTTCAGTACAAAACTGGTCAATAAAATGCTTTGCTATCAGCAGAATATCATTATCGCGGTTGCGCAAAGGCGGCAGATGAATGGGCAAACCCAGAAGACGATAATATAAGTCTTCGCGAAACGAACCTTTCTTAACTTCAGCCTGCAGGTTGCGGTGTGTAGCCACAACAATACGTACATCGATCGGGACAATTTTATTACTGCCTACCCGTATAATTTCTTTTTCCTGCAATACACGAAGCAGCTTTGCCTGCAGGTTCACATCCATTTCACCGATCTCATCGAGGAAGAGAGTGCCTTTATTGGCTTCTTCAAATTTACCGATGCGTTGCGTAACGGCACCTGTAAATGAACCTTTCTCGTGCCCAAACAACTCGCTTTCCATCAGCTCAGCCGGGATAGCAGCGATGTTTACCGGCACAAATGGTTTTCCCTTACGGGCAGAATTATAATGAATCGCTTTTGCCACCAAATCTTTACCGGTTCCTGTTTCGCCTGTTACAGAAACAGTGATGTTGGTTTGCGCCGCTTTTTCTATCATGGCAAACACCTGCTTCATGGGTCCGCTGTTGCCAATAATAGCTTTTTGAAAATCGTATTTTTTGCTAACTTCTTGCTGCAGACTGGCAATTTCTTTTTTCAGCGACATCTTCTCTTTGCAATTCTTAACTGCAATCCAAAGCCTGTCCTGCGTATCGCCGTCTTTTACAATATAATCATCCGCGCCCTTCTTTAAAAGGTCGATTGCCGTCTTAATATCCGGCTGTGCAGAGACAACAATTACACGCGTGTCGGGCAGTGTTTCCTTAATATGTTTTACCATCTGGTCTGCCGTGCCATCAGGTAAAGAATAGTCAAGAGTTACCAGGTCCGGCTTTTCGTAAAGCGATTTCAGAAAGGTAGCAACCGTTGAGAAGGACTTTACTTCGTGTTCCGGATTCAGGCTCAGAAAATGTGACAAAACCGAATTATACAGCTTATCATCCTCGAGAATGTGAATCAAAAAATTTTTTTCTTTCATAAGATATTGGTCATCCTTTTACAAACATAAATGTCGTATTAAATTTTCAATATGGGAAAATTTTGCGGCTTAAAGCTCGTTTAAAAAAAGCTGAAAAAAAGCTTATGACATTAAATTCATAGTGTGGTTAGTGTTGTAAAATTGTGTAAAAACTAATAGGGGCGCAGTTTTCAGCAATTAAAAATAAATAAGGACTCAAAGGAAAAAGGGTGCAAACATTTTATGTTAGTCTACTATCGGGAATAGCCTTAACAAGAAAAGAGCCGCTTTGGTAATATTGTTGCAGATTCGTGAACATGTTTGGTGTTACTATATTGGGCAATAATTCAGCGCTGCCGGCTTACGACAGGCATCCGGCTTCGCAGGTTGTTACGTTAAACGACAGGCTTTTTCTATTAGACTGTGGCGAAGGCACGCAGATGCAAATGAACCGGTATAAAATCCGGCGCAGCCGCATCAGCCATATTTTCATATCACATCTTCATGGCGATCATTATTTCGGGCTGGTTGGTTTACTAACATCGTTAAGCTTAAGCAACAGAAAAACACCCCTGCATGTATTTGGACCTCCCGGTTTAGAAGCGATTATTAAACTGCAGGTAATGGCTGCCAATTCTGCGCTTTCCTATTCATTGCATATTCACCCGCTGGTAGCAGAAGGTGTTTTGGTTGATGATGCGCAATTTACAATAAGTTGTTTTCAGGTGTTTCATCAAATAGAAGCCTGGGGATTTTTTATTAAAGAAAAGAAGAAGCCCAGAAGAATAGATGGCAGCCGAATTAAAAACTATGCTTTTATTCCTACGGCTTTTTATGAAAAACTGCAGAGCGGTGACGATTACATTTCTCCGGATGGTGTGGTTGTAAAGAATGAAGAAGTAACGGTTGCCAGTTCGCCGCCGAAAAGTTATGCTTACTGTGCTGATACTTTATATGCTCCTTCTATCGCTCAGTATTTTAAAGGCGCCACCATGGTTTATCACGAGGCTACTTATTTAAAGAACCAGGTGGAACGAGCTTTCAAAAGACATCATTCTGTAGCTGAGCAAGCAGCTATGATTGCAAAAGAAGCTGGCGCAAAAAAGCTGCTGATTGGTCATTTCAGCAGCCAGTACAATAACAGCGAATTGCACCTGTTTGAAGAAGAAGCCCGCGAGGTATTCCCCAATGTGCAACTGGCACTTGAAGGCGTTACTTACAAAATTTGATTATAGAATTTGAATCTTATTATAAGAGGTAGCTGTATTTTCATACAATTCATAACTCATAATTCATAACTCCTTCAGATACTCTTTTATTTTCTTTTGAAGTGGCTCACTAAGCGGTACAAGAGGAAGGCGCAGATAATTTTCAATCAAACCTTGTTCAGATAAAAATGCCTTTACACCGGCCGGATTATTTTCAGTGAACAATAATGAATAAGCCATTAACAATGGATCGTTCAACTTCTTGGCTGTTTTAAAATCGGAAGCTAAACCTGCCCGAACCATATCGGAAAATTGTTTGGGAAAACAGTTTGCTGCCACGCTGATAACGCCATCAATACCGCAGGCTAATTGTGGCAACACCAGGTCATCATCACCACTCAGCACAAGAAAATCAGCCGGGCATCTGCTAAGTATCTGCATGATCTGCACCATGTGATTCGCCGCTTCCTTTATACCGCAGATATTATCAACTTCTGCTAAGCGCAGTGTTGTTTCCGCTTCTACATTGCGACCGGTACGTCCCGGTACATTGTATAAAATTAAAGGCTTGGGTGAAGCGGCTGCAAGAGTTTTGTAATGCTGGTAAATACCTTCCTGCGACGGCTTGTTATAATAAGGTGACGCGCTTAATACAGCTACTGCTTTATCTAACGGAAATGTTTCAAGATCATGAACAAGATCACGTGTATTATTTCCGCCTATTCCGGCTACAACGGGAACACGATTATCAACTTTTTCGAAAGTAAATGCAACAATATCTTTCTTTTCTTCTTTGGAAAGCGTTGGCGTTTCGCCGGTTGTACCCAGCGTTACCACATATTCTACTCCGTTATTTATAACGGAATCGATTACTTTTTCCAGAGCTGTAAAATCAATATCACCATTCGATGAAAAAGGCGTTACCAGCGCTACGCCGGTGCCTCTTAATTTTATTTTTAAGTCGGCCATTATATCTTGTTTGGGGTGCAGAATTACGAAATTTTATTTCGATATACTGTCGATTTTAAGAATGAAGAAAGCTTGCTATTATTTATTGCCGCCGTTTAACCTGAAACACTTTGTATTGTCTGTATGGCTGCATTGCTTTTTTGTAATAACGGGATAAATGCTTTAACAACTTATTCGTATCAATAACAAACAAACAAACGTTGCTATATAACCTTACAAAAAACTTTTTATGAAAGCCATTTTTGCATCCTTCTTTTCGCTTTTCTTTTTCAGTCAATTACATGCACAAACATCTACCACTTACGACCGCGCTATCGGTGTCAAGTTTCCGGGAGGCTTTGCAGTTTCGTATAAACAGTTTGTAAAAGATTATCAAAATGTAGAAGCCGAAGCGATGTTCCGGAATGATGGATTTCGCGTGGTTGGTTTATATGAATTTAACTGGGACATTCCTTCTGTCGATGGACTGCGTTGGTATGTTGGTCCCGGTGCGCATCTTGGTGCCTGGAATAACAAAGGCGAAAAACAAAGCAACAACAGCACCATTGGTTTAGGTATAGACGGCGTGATTGGTCTTGATTATAAACTTGCCGATTATCCCATCAACATCAGTCTTGACTGGCAACCTGCTGTTGATGTTATTGGTTCTACCGGATACAATTCGGCTTATGGTGGCATTGGTATTCGCTATACGTTTTAAAAGCTTTCAGCAGTCAGCTATTAGCTTTTTGAAGAAATCAAAAAATACTTTACAGATTCAAAAATTCATAACTCAAAGCTAACCACTGACAGCTAACCACTGACAGCTTTTCACCTATCTTGCGCGCCATGGCGAAAGCAGTAAAGAAAAGGGCAAAAAAGAAGGAACAGGAAGAAGAGAAAATCATTCTCATCACAAATGATGATGGCGTTACTTCTCCCGGTATTGCGGCTTTGGTAGAATCTGTAAGAGGTCTTGGAAAAATAGTTGTGGTAGCGCCCGACAAACCACAAAGCGGGATGGGACATGCTATTACCATTGGTTTTCCGCTTCGCATGGTGAAAGTGAAATTGTTTGATGATGTAGAATCCTGGAGCTGTAGCGGAACGCCCGTTGATTGCGTAAAATTAGCCGTTGACAAAGTGTTGCATCGCAAGCCGGATATGTGCCTGAGTGGCGTAAATCATGGCGCGAATCATTCTATCAATGTCATTTATTCCGGCACTATGTCGGCGGCATTGGAAGCTGCTATTGAAGGCATCCCGAGCATTGGCTTTAGTTTGCTTGATTATAGCCTGGAAGCTGATTTCAGCGGGGCACAATATTACGCCCGCCATCTCGTTGAACAAATACTTGGAAAGAACATTGACAAGCATCTTTGCCTCAATGTAAACATTCCTTCTGTGCCTCTCGATTTTTTAAAAGGATTGAAAGTTTGCCGGCAGGCGTACGCTAAATACGAAGAAGAATTTGCGGAGCGCAAAGACCCAAGTGGTAAGAATTATTATTGGCTTACCGGCGAATTCATGAACTTCGATACCGGTACCGATACTGATGTGTGGGCGCTGGAAAATAACTTTGTAAGTGTAGTGCCGGTGCAGTTCGATCTCACACACTACGAATTGAAAAACAAACTTGAAAAAAGTCTGACACCTTGATACTGCAAAAAGATAATTTACGCTTAGGCCTGATAATGGGTTTGATAGCACCGTTTTTCGGGATGCTTCTTTTTTATTTTATTAAATTTTACCCCGCCGGCGCATCACTGGGCGAATTCTTTCAACTGGTTAGTGAACAGAAAACGCTGATTACAGCATTGTTGTCTTTCTCTTTATTTGCGAATGCTGTCATCTTCACTTTTTATGTCAATACGCGGCGCGACCGCACGGCAAGAGGCATTTTCATCATCACTTGTGTATATGCTGTTGCCACGCTTATTTTAAAACTGATTCTTCGCTGATTTTTATTGTTTGATAAACAAGTATGGATCGTATTCTAAGAAGTCGTTTACCTTGACATTTGTTGATAACACTTTGCCATCTCTTACAGTAAACTCTAAAGGAAAAATACCATACGCAATAGTGTTGTAAGACATCAGCCACTTATCGTTATCCATATACTGCAAGCTTGCTTTCAAGCCAGGATGATTATCGAAGGTGATTTGCAAATCATTTCCCCTGGCTATCATATAGATGTTCCCAAACAATTGATTGTTGTAAATGCCTTCATAATTCTTTAGGGGTAATGATGGCTTGATGCCTTTTACTCTTGCCCGCAATGCTTTTGTTGAATCTGATATTTTCTTTTGGTTTTCATTAAATTCCGGCAGGTTCAAAGCACTCAGGTTTTTATAAGGCATGTTGAGATAAGCCGCTAAAATCTGATAACGAAGAAGCTCAAAAAATTCCTGGTTATCGTTATTGGTGAGAATGGTAATACCCAGTTTTTCTTCCGGCACAAAACAAACATTGGTAACAAAGCCATCCGCGCCGCCGGTGTGATCATACACCTGTTTGCCATTCATATCTCTTATAAAAACACCCAAACCATACGCAACAAAATGACCCGCCATGTTGTTCTTTTTTGTACTTAGTAAGGTGTTCACACCACGTGTTTTTTGTATCACATTCCATGGAAGAATTTGTTTGCCATCGTACCTGCCACTGTCAAGCTGCATCTTGATCCAATGAGTCAAATCTTTCACACAACTTACTATACTTCCGGCAGGCGCAAAATTGTCAACGTTATCATAAGGCAACTTGGTAAGTGTATTTGTAAATGCAGTTGTATAAGGCGTTGCTGCGCCAGGCATGTTAATCATGCCGGCACCAAGCGTATGCGTGTTTATCATCGCTAACGGCGCAACAATACTGTCATACACATACACTTCCCAGGGCTTGCCGGTTACCTTTTGTATAATGTGACCAGCCGTTAAAAAGCAACTGTTGCAATAGCCATAGGAAGCGCGGAAGGGAAGTGGTGGTTTTATATACCGCATCTTATACATTACCGAATCTCTTGACAGGTTGCTGTTCCAAAAAGTAAAATCACCCTGGAAGGTTTTGGTGCCTAAGTGATGGCCTAACATATCTTTAATAGTAACCAGTTGCGTAGTGGTAGAATCATACACGCGGAACCATGGAAAATACTTTGTGATTTTATCGTCCAGAGAAAGCTTTTTATTATAGTCTAATTGCGCAATAGCAGTACCCGTGAACAGCTTGCTGTTACTGGCAATCATGAACAATGTATTCTCATCAACCGCCTCTTTGGTTTCTATATCTCTTACGCCATATCCTTTCATCATTACAACACTGTCATCCTTAACAATAGCAATGGCAAGACCGGGAATATTCCAGTCTTTCATTCCTTGTTTAATATAACTATCAAGGCTATCCTTAATGAAAGACGGCTGTGCTGTAAGCGACACAAAAAAAGCAAGACAAACTATTACAACAAAAGTTCGTTTCATAACAATAATTCAGAATGATAAAAGAGATAAGATGATAACGTGCTCAGGCTATTCTACTTCAACATAAATCGGGCAATGATCGCTGTGCTTGATATGCGGTAATATCTGCGCGTCTTTTATGTTTCCTTTCAAATTTTCCGTCACACTGATATAGTCAATGCGCCAGCCTTTATTCTGTAGCCGCACTGATGGAAAACGCTGGCTCCACCACGAATACTGATCTTTTTTATCAGGGTTAATATGCCGGAAAGTATCTACATAACCATTGCCGAAAAAATGCGTGAGCCATTCTCTTTCTTCGGGTAAAAAACCAGATGATTTTTTATTTCCTTTCGGGTCATGAATGTCAATTTCGGCGTGGGCAATATTATAATCGCCGCAGATAACAAGCTGGTGTTTTGTTTTGCGAAGCAAGTTTAAATAGTCACCAAATTCTTTCAGCCATTGATACTTGTATGTCTGTCGCTCATCGCCACTTGTACCCGACGGAAAATAAGCGCTGAATATACTCAGGTTACCAAAGTCGGCGCGAATAACCCTGCCTTCAAAATCACTCTGCTCAATACTGCTGCCGTACACAATATTGTCGGGTGTTAGTTTACTAAAAATAGCAACGCCGCTATAGCCTTTTTTCTGCGCCGGATACAAATAGGTTTGATAGCCCAGCGATTCTATCTTTTCGATATCCACATTCTCGCGGTTGGCTTTTATTTCCTGCAGGCAAATGATATCTGCGGGGTCTGTTTGCAGCCAATCGGCAAAGCCTTTATTCATGGCAGAGCGAATGCCGTTTACGTTGTATGAAATGATGCGCATAAACTATATTTAAGCTGACTAAAGTAAAAGAAGATTGGGAATAGAATCATGAAATTATTTCATCACCCTGAACACCGGATACCGCATATAATCGGGTTCCATATAAGGCGAGTTGCAAAACACAAAATCCAGTTGCGCTTCTGCATCATTCGCAAAAGATGTATCCTTTTTTTTCTTCTCTTCTAATGCCTTTTTTACTTCGGGATGAGACTGTAAAAAAGCAGATGCTGTTTGCTCAAATACATAATTGGAAAAGCCTTCTTTTTGACCCAGTATGGCATCAAAAAAGTTCCACGCAAAATAGCTGTCTTCTGCAGTAGGTTCGAGTGTTTCAACCAGGAAACGATCTGCTGTTTGATTCATTGGAATATAATAATCGCCAGCGCGAAAATGCATGCTGTCGTTGTTTGCAGATATAGCAACATTTGAATTGGGATGATGACCTTCATATTGCCGTGCGGACGATTTATAATTTTCGATTTTGTACCATTGAACAAACACGCTTGTGTCTTTTTTCAAACGCGTCATTTCAACAGCATTTGCTTTCAGTCTTTCTATTACTTTCCACCAGCCTTGCGGAATTATGTAGGCGGCAGGTTTCTGTATAAAAGTGTCTGCTTTGTAGTTGTCATAAAAAGGAATTGTTTTGGTAAAAGGCTTTGCTCTGTCGTAAAACAAAACTGGAATATGCGATACTTCGCTCTTTCTTTTACCGGCTTCATAACCTTTAAAAACAATCTGCGAAGGTTGTGTGCTGTCAACCTTCCAATGCACCGGAAACTGTGATGCCCGAATGGTTTCTTTTTTGCTTTTTTCCCTGGCATCGTTAAGCTGTTTACTATTAACAGATGTGAATTCAATAAAGCTTTTCATCAGCGCTACGTTAGCTTCTACTCTTTGTTTGTAAGGCTTCAGCATGTGTGTTTCGGGCATAAAAGAAAAGGTGCTCCAAAGCGCCGCAAAGCCGCTGCTGTAACGCGGACTGTCCCAAAACTGCGCCCAGCCAACGTCGGGTGTATTGTCTCCAAAATGGTTAACATAAGGAACCAAATCATACCCTTTTTCTTTCATCAGGTTATAAATTGCCGGCTCCATTGTTTTATGTAAATACAAACCGGCTTCACCGCCAGGTTTGTTGTATTGTGTAGAAAGAAGTGTGATGATATGCTGATAATCTGCGCCATTGCTTACGTGGTTATCTATCTGGATATCGGGATCGAGAAAATGAAAGATTTTGGCAAAGGCAAGCGCTTCTTTTGAATCGCATTTGATGAAGTCGCGGTTTAAATCGAGGTTTTGAGAATTGCCGCGAAAGCCGAATGAATCAGGTCCGTTTTGATCAACACGATAACTGTCGCTGCGATTTAAACAACCTCCTATATTATAAACGGGAATGATGGCAAGCACAACATTATCCGGCATCGAATATTTCTTCTCAACGATGTCTCTTGCCAGTAACATACTTGCATCAATGCCATCCGGCTCGCCGGGATGAATGCCATTGTTGATGAAAATGATTCGTTTGTTTTGCTTTTTTAAAGTTGGTATATCGAAGGTTTTACTGTTGCTAAGTAAAATAAGATGCAAAGGGAATCCCGCATCTGTGGTATCCATTGTTTTCAGGCTGACAATTGGCGAACCGGCATCCAGCTTTTTCCACCAGTCGATAATCTGAAAATAGGTTGGTGTTTTTGTGCCGTTCGATTGCTCAAAAAGGGTAGAAGTGTGCTGAGCGTGAGAAGAAAGAAAAGCGAATAAAAAGAAGATAACAGCGCATCTCATCAGGCATGATTTTACACAAAATAAGCAACTCCGGGAATCCGGATTGCCGTAAATAATTCCGGCTGTTTTATACTTAACAAGCTATAAAAAATTTCCGCTTTACTTTTCCATCTTTATTAAACAAGAGTAGCAGTATGACAGAACCTGACCGGATTATTCCCGCTAAAGAACATGTGTATTTAGATGGTCCGCATAGCCGCGGTTACGAGTTGGCTTTTCTGCTGAAAGTGATATGGCAATTCTTTACCGGCATCCGTAAACTTCATTTTGAAAACCCTTGTGTCACCGTGTTTGGCTCGGCAAGGTTTAAGGAAGATGATGCTTATTATGCAGCCGCCAGAGAATTTGGCAAACGCATAGCTGCTTTGGGTTTCAGCACTATGACGGGAGGTGGACCCGGTATTATGGAAGCAGCTAATAAAGGCGCATTTGAGAATGGAGGAAACAGCATTGGCTGCAACATTGTTTTGCCTCATGAGCAAAAGGAAAATCCGTACCTGACGAAATCGGTGACGTTTGATTATTTCTTCGTGAGAAAGACGTTACTTATCAAATATTCTTATGCCTTTATTATTATGCCCGGCGGCTTTGGCACAATGGATGAATTTTTTGAAACCATCACCCTTATACAAACCAAAACGCTTACGCAATTTCCAATTGTATTGTATGGAAAAGATTATTACAAAGAACTGATGGAAACCATTGCGGATATGGCAAAGCGCGGCACCATTTCGGCGGAAGATATGAACCTGGTGCTGCTTACGGACGATATTGATGAAGCTATGCAGCACATTTATACTTACATCACTACCAACTATAAGATTGTACCTCGTAAGCGCTTCTGGTGGCTGTTTGAAAAAGGAAAAACAAAAGGATAGCTGATAGTTATTCAAGCATGAGTAAAAAAGTTTACTATTTGATTGACAGGCAATTATCTTTCATTCTTAAACAATCATCTTCATCCTTAGTCAATCATCTTTCATTCTCGCCCAATCGCACCTCATTCTTACGCATTTGTCTTACGTTCTCAGCAATATCTTTTTCATCAAAAATGAACAACAGATTACATAATAACAAAGTATAGAATACCTTTTTTTTAACCATCGTCCGTCACTTTTTGTGATCGGCTGTTGTAATTCTTGCGTGTCGAAGCAGCAAGAATCCTCACATCAGCGTTCGGGGCAATGATTGGGCTTTTACAAAAGCGAATAATAGTTTATCATTTCGTAACACGAACTACCTGAAAGTTCATGGCTGAAGCCATTAGCTAATTTATATTTACTTTGAAAATAATTCACAAAAATTATGGATCTGCAACTGAAGAATAAAACAGCACTTGTAACCGGCTCCACTGCAGGCATCGGTTTAGCTACAGCAAAGTTGTTAGCAAAGGAAGGCGCAAAAGTATATATCAACGGCAGAACACAGCAACGCATTGATGAAGCCGTGGAAGGTGTGAAGAAAGAAGTGCCAAATGCAGATATACAGGGCATTGCAGCCGATTTTTCCAAAGCAGGCGATATAAAAAAACTGACCGAGCAATTGCCGGAAATTGACATCCTCGTTAATAATCTTTCCATATTTGAACCCAAGCCTTTTTTCGAAATTCCTGATGAAGACTGGCTGAACTTTTACGAAATGAACGTGATGAGCGGCATTCGTTTGTCGCGCCGGTACATGCCGCTAATGCTGAAGAAAAACTGGGGCAGAATTATTTTTATTTCGAGTGAAAGCGCCCTGAATATTCCGGAAGAAATGATTCATTATGGCATGACGAAAACGGCTGAGCTGGCTGTGAGCCGCGGTCTTGCCGAGCTTACAAAAGGAACTTCTGTTACCGTGAATTCCATATTGCCGGGACCAACAAAATCGGAAGGCGTTGGCGGCTTTTTGGAACAAATGGCAAAGCAGCAAAACAAAACCATCGCGCAGGTAGAAGAAGAATTTTTCAAGCATGCAAGACCTTCTTCTTTGTTGCAACGGTTTGCTTCGGTTGAGGAGATTGCAAACTTCGTTGTGTATGTTGCCAGCCCGCTGTCATCGGCTACCAATGGCGCTTCGCTGCGCGTAGATGGTGGCGTGGTAAAAACAATTGCCTGATTTTTTTCGGAAGGATGTAACATTTACTTCGTTGCTCCGTATCACTTATATATTATTTGCTTAGCACCGCTGTTTATGACTGCATCTGAATACAATAATTGTGTAAACCTGTACGCTGACAGCGTATTTCGGTTTATTGTAAAAAACCTCCGTCACGAGGAGGATGCGCGTGATATTGTACAGACGGCATTTGAAAAAATGTGGCGCCATCGCGACAGCGTGGAAATGGAGAAAAGCAAATCGTACCTGTTCACGGTGGCTTATAACGGCATGATTGATCACATCCGAAAAAACAGGCGCATTCAACTAAAAGATGAATTTTCGGAAGATGTGAAAGTGCAATCGAAGAGTATCAATAATGCGAAACAAATATTGAATGAGGCATTGAACAGGTTAAGTGAAACCGGACGGAGCCTTGTAATGTTGAAAGATTATGAAGGCTATAGCTACGAAGAAATCGGGCAGATTATGAGCCTGAATGAAAGCCAGGTGAAAGTGTACCTGCATCGTGCGCGGCTGGCGTTGAAGAATTATCTCGTGAACCCGGAAAATGTGATGTAATAAAGTAAATGTGAGGTTATGATGATTACAGAACACAATTGCGAAGAATACTTTTTGCTTTATATAGACAACGAGCTGAGCATTGCCGAGCGCAAAGCGGTGGAGGATTTTGTTGACCAAAACCCGCAGTATAATCTACTGTTCAGCACTTTGCAGGAAACGAAGTTGCCGGCAGATGATAGCCCTTCTTTCTTCTCAAAAGAAAGTTTGTATAAAGATGAAACGGCTGAGATTGGTATCAATAATTACGAAGACTATTTTCTTCTGTACACAGACAACGAATTAGGCGAAGAACAGAAAAAAACAACCGAGCGTTTTGTGCTTCAGCATCCGCAGTTGCAGGAAGAATTTGTTTTGCTTCAGCAAGCTAAACTGACACCGGAAATTGTTGAGTATAAAAACAAAGAAGAGCTATATAAAAGGGAGAGAAGAGTACTGCCATTTTATATGGCAGGTTTATCTGTAGCTGCTGCTTTTCTGGCTGTCTTATTTTTTACCGGCATATTTACGCCGGATCAAAAGCAGGATGGCACAATGGCTGCAACGGTTATTAAAAAAGATGATGAAACTTCACATCAACAGAAGCCTGCGGTTGTATCACCGGCAGGTGTCACTTCTCATCAGAATGAAGAAAAGCAAACTGATTTGGCAGCCGATAAATTAACTGACCAATCAACAAGAAATAAAAGCGGGAAAAAAGATGGGTTTGCCGTTATTGAACCAGGAAATCGGGAAAGCGAAGAGCCGGGAACAATACAGTTGCATCAATCGCATCATGATGAAGTAGCAGTGGCTGCAATACCTGAGGATAGACAAGCAACCCAGGCTTTATTACCTAACAATAATCTGACTGCAAAACAAGCAGGCGTGTTGAAACCATTGGTAGAGTTTGATGCTGAGCAAACGAATGCAACAACTGCTTTATCTCTTTCTGATAATAGTGCTGCGCAGCCTGCGTTTTATAAAGAACTGAATACAGAAGATGATGATCATACATTGTATGTGAGTGGCTTACCCATTAACAAAAACAAAGTAAACGGATTTATAAAAAGTGCATCACGGCTGCTTGGCGGGCACGCAAAACAGAATGAGGAATAGAGATTTTTTCGTCATAATAAAACTTCTTACTAAACAATAAATCAGCACATACGATTATGAAAAAAATGGTAATAATGGCAATCTCTTTATGGATTGCGGGTGCACCGTTTGCACAGCAGGATAGCAGTAAACCGGCGCGCGACAGTAATTTTACGGTTATGCACGATACAGTAAGTATAAATAGTCCGGATACGATTCGCGTAGGGAATTTCGTGATCATCAAGCGTAATAAAAACGGCGAGCCGAATATGGAGCAACGTGGTAAAACTTTCACAGTAATTATTCACTCAGGCTCACGCAGAGACACAACAGTGTCAACGCATAAATCTGCCTTCAGCACCAACTGGCTCATTGCTGATATTGGCTTTGCCAATTATGACGACAGAACAAACTATGGCAGCGTGGCGGGAGATTCGTATTTGAACACAAGCCCGGGCGGTACGCCTTACACAAAAAGTGATTTGAAGCTGCTTACCAAATCATCAAATGTAAACATCTGGCTGTTTATGCAAAAGCTGAATATTACAAAGCATGTGGTAAACCTGAAATACGGGCTGGGACTGGAGATGTTTAATTTCCGTTACGATAACAATATCAGCTATAACAAAACACCGGCTTATATCTATCATGATACCGTCAATTTTTCAAAAGATAAATTATATACAGCTTATGCTACAGTGCCAATGATGCTTAACATTAATCCTTGGCCCGAAAAGAAACGCATATCATTCAGTGTTGGTGCAAGCGCTGGTTACCTCGTTGGCAGCCATACCAAGCAAAAAAGTGATGAGCGCGGAAAAGATAAGGTGCGTGGCGATTTCGATCTGAATAAATGGAGGTTAGCTTATGTAGGTGAGCTGGCATTAGGACCTGTAAGATTGTTTGGTTCGTACAGCATTCAGCCGTTGCATGATCATACTTTAAAACAATATCCTTATTCAATCGGCGTAAGACTTAGCAACTGGTAATTGAGATATTGCCTATACTCTCAGCAACAACATGATAAAGAAAGGTCTGACAATTTTTGTCAGACCTTTCTTTATGTCCTTTTCCTTGTGATGAATGTTATATGAACAGTGCTGTTTATCTTTCTGCAACAGCCAATCGAAAACGCAATAAAACTAAATATTTATTTAAAGAAGCAACGAAAGGCACTTCCTAATTGCTGCAGCTTTGAATAATAATTTGTTCCAAATCTTTCGGTTTGAAAGGCTTGGTAATAAAATCATTAATGCCTGCCTGTATAAAAGTTTCTCTTTCTTCCAGTGCATTTGATGTAAGTGCAATGATGATCGGATGTGTATTCTTCAGGTAGTATTCACGAATGCGGCGTGTAGCTTCCAGTCCGTCCATTTCGGGCATAAACATATCCATGAAGATGAGGTCATATTCGCTTTCAATAGCCTTGTTTACTGCTTCTGATCCATTCTGCGCGACTTCACAATTATAGCCCATTTTCAGCAGCATTGAAGACAATACCATCTGGCTGATCTCGTTGTCATCAGCCGCCAGGATGCGGAGCGGAAATCTCTTGTTGAGCTCTTTGTCCACCTTTTCAGGCGTTATCGGATTCTTATTCATATGTGTAGTGTCAGTTGTTGTTTTTGCTTTGATAGTAAAGGTAAAAACAGTGCCACTCATTGAAGTGCTTTCTACCTTGATAGCCCCACCCATAAGCGATACCAGGCGGGCAGCCACCGATAAACCGAGTCCTGTGTAATGAGATACATAAGCAATGTCTCCGGCTATCTCAGGTGTAAGCTGAAGTTCATCTTTGCGGCCGGCTAAATCAGTAATTTTAAACTGTAAAAAAATAACTTCCTGCTGCCGGCTCACCAGTTCTGCTGTCAGCTTAAGTTTTCCCGTATCGTTAATTTGTATGGCATTGCCAATGAGGTTCATCAATACCTGCCTGATGCGCGCAAGATCACCTACAATATAAGACGGAATATTAGCATCTACTTCATATTCCATTTCAATCTGGCGGGTATCAGAAACCAATATCTGTATTACCTCTTCAATGGCATCGCGCAGTAAAAAAGAATTGTTTTCAATTTCCAGCTTGCCGCTTTCTATCTTGAAAAAATCAAGACTATCATTGACAATCGACAACAAAGTAATACTGTTGCGATGAATGCCATTTACCTGCTTCTTCTGCTGTTCGTTCAGCGCTGTTTGCTGAAGCAAAGCAGCACTGCTGAGCACGCGATTTAAAGGTGTACGCAACTCATTCGTCATGGTGGTAAGAAACTGCGACTTGGAATGCTTGGCGTCTTCCGAAATATTTTTTGCCTCTGCCAGGCTTTCTTCTGCATTGTCTTTTATCCGCTGGTTGCGTATTAAAAGCAAGATGATAATAATAAACCCTGTAATATATAAGAGCGTAGCACCTGATAAAACATAAACCGTGTTTTTCAAAAGCTGAGCTTCCGCGGCAGTGCCCGTTTTAGTAATTGTATAAAAATCATAGATCGTACGACCAATAAAGAATAATAAACAGGCAGTAACAACCGCGGCGGCGGCAATCCAAGAGATTATCTTACTACTAAGCCTATATGGAAATGTTCTTTGACTGATGTTTTAGGAATTTAAATAATTTTGATTGCAAATAACAGCACAACGCTTATAACCCCAATTAAGTTTCCCTTAAAAAAGAAATATATATCAGTGAAAACGTTTGCATTAATGAATAATTATAAACTATATTCCTGCTTGTAATCATTGCAAATACGTGAGATGGTTTGTTGTAAAGGCAGGTAATGAAATTGCGGAAACCGGCGAAGCAGCTTTGTGTTATCGAAGTAGCGTTTTGTCTGTGCATTGGCTGCTGTTTCTTTAGTAAGAAAAGGACGACTGCCAAAAAAAAAATGACGCATTCTTTCTGTCCGCCAGATGAGCGAAGCCATAAAAGGCGATACTTTTCTGAAAGCTCGTTTTTTACCAAAGCCATCTGCCATTAAATTAAAAAGCTCGTGATAAGGAATATTATCTGCATTAATAATAAACCGTTCCGCTGCTGTCTCGTTGTTCATCAGAAGAATAGCTGCTTTTGCTACATCAAGCACATCAACAAATCCTGTAACGCCTTCCGTGAACCATGGAAATTCATCATACGCTGTTTTAAACAATCTGCTTGAACCTTCATTCCAGTCGCCACTGCCAAGTATGATGCCCGGGTTTATTACCACAGCGTCCAATCCCTCGCCCACACCCCGCCACACTTCCATCTCGGCTAAGTGCTTGGTTTTTCCATATACACTGCTGTTTTTATCCTCAGTCCATTGGGAAGATTCCGAAACCGCCTCTCCGGTTTTGGCTTTGCCAAGTGCTGCAACCGAGCTTATATGCAACAGCTTTTTTACCCCGGCGTTTAATGCAGCGTTTACTACATTGGCGGTTCCCTCAACATTTGTTTTGTATAATTCTTCTGCATCGTCATGGCTGAAGGATACAATAGCAGCGCAATGATACACTTGCGTTACGCCTTGCATCACTTCTTCAAGGCGTGAAACATCAAGTATATCACCTTGTATCCATACTACTTTATTCTGACTATGCTGCGTTGGTTTTGCAGACCGATACAGTGCTTTCACGGATTGTTGATTGGCAAGCAACTCTTGTATCAGGCTTGAACCCAGCATACCCGCAGCACCTGTAACAAGAATCATAATTGATAAAAATGTTGCGCAAACATACAGTGCATTCGTTTCTCTTATTTAGAAGTAATAGCCAGATAAGAATATGTACAGAAGACTTCTAAGATTGAAATTTGTTTACACGAATAATATGTAAGATTCAACAAGCAATTTTTCCTTTGAATAAAGTATAAAACACAAATGATTTTAATAGAATCAAAAGGGCCAGGTTCTATCTCGTTTTTATCTGCTTACTGATTTTGTTCAAGAAAAAAAGATGATTGGGTGCGATGGAACCATTACGATCTACAACCACGTTAATACTAACCACGCCGCCAAGATTATTTACTTTATTGATATAGTTAATAAGATAATCAGGTGTGGCGTATTTTATAGCTGCACTTGCCCAATCATTACCAAGGAAAGAGAGGATATGCCATTGCTTGCCCTTTATTCTACCACCTGCTGGCGGAAGGTCATCAAAGCCGGTCATCTCACCAGCCGTATATGTGTCCCATTTTGTGTAATATTCTATCTTTGAATGAACCCCATTATTAAAACAAATAACCGCTTTCGAATTTCCTGTTTTTAAAGCCGAATAAATTTTACCTAGTGACTGGTCGTTGAAGCCATGCGAGGTATAAGCGCCATCTACCCACCAGCCGTCAGCAATTTGTGAATACCTCTTTCCCCACTCTTTTAATACCGCTGCCCAGTTGTTAATCCAGGCATCAGTAATTTTAAATTTGTTGCCATTTGCTGCCCATTTCATCATCGGGTTTTGCAGCTTCACATTTGCCTGCAAATCGCGAAAAGTACCGTCGCCTGTTACATAAATAATGAGCTTTATGTCATACTTCTTCAAAGCTTTCGATAAATCCATGATAAGGTCGCGGTGAGAGGTTGCCTGCCCGCGCGCCCAACCCGTTATTTTTTCATATTGAGTGTTGGGCGCACAAATAAAACGAGATCCTTGATACATAGTAAAAATTACATAGCCGGCACCAGCCTGGTGTAATTGCGAAGCGAAAACATTCACATCAAAATCATTCACACAGGAATCCCAGCTTGTTATCTTTCCCATGTTTTGCGGCTCCACTTTGTTTTGCAGAGAGGACAGGTAATGTACCATCACGCCAAACTTTACATGCCGCATCCAGTCAGCGTTTCCTGTCTGGGCATAAGCTTGGGACGAAAGAATGTTCAACAATAAAATCATCACGATAAATCGCGTACAAAACCAGTTTATTTTGACAATCATATTCTTACTATTTCCGTAAACAGATTTCATTTTCAATGATAATTCTCTATATTTAGGCAGGTAATTTGTCTAAAACAACTATAACCTGATGAAAGTAAAAGAACAGCCTGGTAAGAATGCGTAAAAACCATACCATTTAGCATTTTATCAATACTCACGTCTGCAACCTGTTCTCTACTTTTCAGCAGAACACTTACTTTTGCTGCCTAACGATTTCTATTACTCAAAGCTTGCGTTTTTATGAATAAAATATACCCGGATGCATCTTCTGCTGTTGCCGGTATTGCAGACGGCGCTACACTTATGTTTGGTGGTTTTGGCCTGTGTGGCATTCCGGAAAACAGCATTGCGGCTATCAGGGATAAAGGCGTTGCGCAGCTTACCTGTATATCCAATAACGCGGGTGTAGATGGCTTCGGGCTGGGCTTGTTGCTGCAAATGAAGCAAATCAAAAAAATGATCAGCAGCTATGTGGGCGAGAACGCTGAATTCGAGAGGCAGTTATTATCCGGAGAGCTTGAAGCAGACCTCGTTCCGCAGGGCACATTGGCAACGCGCATACACATGGCAGCGCTTGGCATTCCGGCCTTTTTTACGCCGGCTGGCTATGGTACCGAAGTCGCCGAAGGAAAGGAAGAGCGCGAGTTCAATGGCAAACATTATTTGATGGAATACGCGCTGCATGCGGATTTTGCACTCGTAAAAGCCTGGAAAGGAGATACCATGGGCAACCTGGTATTTCGCAAAACGACACGTAATTTTTCCGTTGCAATGGCAAAGGCAGGAACCATCACCATTGCCGAAGTGGAAGAGCTGGTTGAGCCGGGACAAATTGATCCCGATGATGTACACGTAGCTGGTGTTTATGTACATCGCATATTTAAAGGAACCAATTACGAAAAACGCATTGAAAGACGAACCGTAAAGTTGTAACAATCAATATTCTGCATATTCTTTTAAAATAAACATTATACACCTGACAACGTACATAAATGGCTTTAGATAAATACGGCATTGCAAAGCGCATCGCGCAGGAACTGGAAGATGGCATGTATGTCAATCTCGGTATTGGCATCCCAACTCTGGTTGCCAATTATATTCCGCAGGGAATAACGGTCATTCTGCAAAGTGAGAACGGTATTCTTGGTACCGGCGCTTACCCTGCAGACGAAGAGATCGATGCCGACCTTATCAATGCCGGAAAAGAAACCGTTACCACGCTGCCGGGGGCTGCTTTTTTTGACAGCGCTGAAAGCTTTGGTATGATACGGGCAGGCAAAATTGATCTTACGGTATTGGGCGCTATGGAAGTAAGCGAAACCGGCGACATTGCCAACTGGAAAATACCCGGCAAAATGGTAAAAGGAATGGGTGGCGCAATGGATCTCGTGGCATCTGCTAAAAACATTATTGTTGCTATGCAACACACCAATCCAAAAGGCGAAAGCAAATTGCTGCCCCAATGTACATTGCCTTTAACCGGTATTGGCTGCGTGAAAAAAATTGTAACTGAGCTTGCTGTAATACAGGTTACGGCGGCAGGTTTTTTATTGCTGGAACGCGCGCCAAGCGTGAGCGTGAATGAGATTAAAGCAAAAACACATGGTAAACTTATTGCACCGGAAGAAGTGCCGGAAATGAAAATCTGATTTGATTTTTGGTATTGAGAAAGCTTACGATCTCAAAGCAATGAATAACATCATGCACAATGGAAAATCTATTATTTATCCTCACAATAACGACGAGAGTTTAGAAACTTAAATAATCAATCAGTGCTTACTTTCATTCTCTTTATAATAATCCCACATCATTTTAAATACCGTTTCCTTCAATTCAATAACCGATAAATCATCAGGTGAAACAGACGGTAAAAAGTGCATGTAAAGCCTGCGCGGCAGCATAAAAAAAGGCTTTGATGCCGGAAGTATTTTGCGTGAATTAAAAATGAGAGTTGGCACTACAGACTTGCCCGTTTCTTTTGCCAATCGAAAAGCGCCGTCATGAAATGGCGTTAATGGTTCATTTGTTTTATTACGTGAGCCTTCAGGATAAATAACCATATCCAATCCAATGCGTAAAACTTCTTTCATACGCAGGTAACTCTTCTTGCGGCTTTCGGCGCTTTTTCTGTCAACCAGCACACTGCCAAGGCTATATATCCAACCAAAAAGCGGCACACGCGCAAACTCTTTTTTAGCAATTGTTTTATTGGCATTTGGCATAAACGGCGTAGTCACCGGAACATCCATAAAACTGTTGTGATTGCATACCACCACATAGTTTTCTCCCTTTGCAAAATGCTGGCCTCCCGATACTTTTATTGGCGAAAGAATGGCATGCAAATAAACTTTCATCCACACATACGATACCTTTTTATGCCATTTGGCAGCGCGTGGTTCTTTTATTAAAAAGCATGGCAGGTAAAACACCATGGCAACAAGCATGGTAGCTGTAAAAAACAAGAGTCCCCAAACTGCCCAAAGCCTGCCAAATATTTCAGTCAGAATATTAGCTGACATTTTGTTTTTGTCTTTCATTTTTATAAGAAGAAGACAAATATAGAAGTCATTTACGCGGTGAAAAATGATTTGAAAAATTCGATAGCGGATCAATAAGAAAAAACTACAAAATACTTTTTTGGTAATGATCGTCCGTCTCTTTTGAGATTGGCTGTTGTCTGCCGCGGCGGATCAAGGTTCCGGGCAACGATTGGTCTTTTACGAAAACGAATGTTAAACAGCCATTTCAAAACATATCATCACCTGAAATTTAAAGACTGCTTATTCGTTTTGGCAAGTTTAAAATGACAATGACATAATGCAAAACAAATACGATTGACACAATAACAACCATTTAATATAAAAGTGAAATGATTAAAAACCTTCGTTCGCAACCGCAATAATATCTTTCCCTTCAAGCAGTTTTTTATTGTTTCCTTTCTCTGCTAATTGTATCATACAAAAAGCCAGTTCTTTCATGGTACAAAAACCAGCGGGAAAAAGTTTCCTGCCTATCGGGAACATCCAGTTTATGTATTTATAAAAGGAGTGCACATGCGGCTGTCCGTTTATTGGTTTGATAAATCCAGGCCTTACTCCATAAGCATTTCCGGGAAAAACAGTCATCAAATCAGTCTCTGTTTTTGCTTTTACTCTCGCCCAGTTTTGCCGGCTGTTTTCGTTAGTTCCTGCGCCGGATATATAACAGAAAGTAAGGCCATCATTCACTTCTTTCAATGTGTTGGCAAAGCTCAATGTGAGAGTGTAGGTTGTTTTATAATACTCTTCTTTATTCATCCCAACCGATGAAATGCCCAGGCAAAAAAAGCAGGCATCATAACCACTTAGTTTGTTTTTAACAGGCGACAAATCGAAAAAATCGGGATGAATAACTTCGGTTAGTTTGGAGTGCTTTATACCACAAGGTTTGCGGTTTATAACAAGTACTTTCTCAATATCTGGCTGCGAAAGACATACCTGCAACACGCCGGCGCCAACCATACCTGTAGCGCCCGTAATAATGATTTTGACCGATTGATTCATGACATCATCAACCATCAACTTACACGCCAACCGAATTTATAGCCTTGATTACACAACAGATAGTCATAGCTGTTTTTGTAATCCTTTATCTTTAACGCGCCATTTCTTTTTTATCAAAACACAAACAAACATGAAACGATTGTTTTTCTTTTCGCTCCTGTCTTTTGTTCTTTTTTCCTGCAACAATAATCCAAACGCTGCGGGCAGCAGCGATTCCACGACCGTTGCAAACGATACATCTTCATCGGGAAGCACGGCAGGCTTTACTTTGGGTGTGCAAATGTGGACATTCCGGTTGTTCACTTTTGCAGAAGCTTTGGATAAAGTTGATAGCGCCGGTATTAAAAATATTGAAGCTTTCTGGGGACAAAAACTGGGCGCTGGTTTGCCGGGGGAGTTTGGCGCCGGTATGAATGCTGACACACGTTCTAAAGTAAAAGCATTACTGCAAAAGAAAGGCATCAGCATCACAGCAATGGGCGTTATTGTGCCGCAGAATAAAGCGGAATGGATAAAAGCATTTGAGCTGGCGAAAGATTTTGGTCTCAGCTACATTACATGCGAACCAATTAAGACACAATGGGATATGATTGACAGCCTTGCCGGTGTTTATAACATCAACATCGCCATTCACGATCATCCAAAACCGAATGCATATTCAACACCGGATTCTGTATTGGCTGCCATAAAAGGTCATCAGCATATTGGTTCTTGCGCTGATATTGGTCACTGGTCAAGAAATGGTGTTAACCCTGTTGATGCACTGAAGCAACTGGAAGGTCATATTTATGGCGTGCACCTGAAAGACATTGTAAAGTTTGATGACCCTCAGGCGGCTGATACTGTTGTTTCAAAAGGAGTAATTGATTTTTCTGCTGTATTTAAAGAATTGAAGCGGCAGAACTTCAAAGGCATGTTGTCTATCGAGCACGAATCGAACTGGGAACACAACCTGCCGGATGTTATTTTAACCAAGCAGTTTTATGATGCGCAGCTTGCAAAGCTGAAGTAATAAATTGGATAATAAAAAAGGCGGAATAATGTTTCCGCCTTTTTTATTTGATTCAAGTAAAGCAATATCAGCTTATGGCTTTTTTTACTTAACGCCTTTATCATCATTCCACCAGCCTTTCATTTTTCTTATGTAGATGATCTGCCCGGTGTGATAAGCATTGTGGGTACCAATATGTGCAATACTTGAATACCACTTCTTCAATCTGGCTTCATCAGCCGAGGCTACAACGCGCTCCCATTCCGATAAAACCTGGTCAAGTTGTTTTACAGTCACAGCCCATGTTTCATCCGTCACCGGCGTGAATGTTTCTTTATTATCACCGGAAAAAGTATCCGGCTTGTCACCTTTAAACTTATCCAGCATTTGCTTGTTCCAGAAGATGAGATGCGTAGTAAGCTGTGCGATGGAGTGATTGGTGGAACTGTCTTTCCAGTTGGCTTGTTTAGCCGTTACACCTTCCACAGCAAGCGATGGCGGAACAAACCAATCCTTCACATTATGTGTTGTTTTCAGTTGCTCAAGCAATATGCTTTTTAGCGTTGGTGTTGAATCTGTTTGTGCATGGAGAACAGAAAAAATAAGCATGCACAGCGTAAAGCAAGCAATTTTCATAATAAGTTGTTTAGAAGGAGTGAATAATTTTCGGGAGTGAAAATTAAAGAAGAACGAGAAGCGATCTTTCGGTTTTATATGACTGGTATAGAAAGGAAAGTACCGGATGTTTTTTTCTATCGGCTTGTAAAAATAAAAGTCTTTTAATCAAGCCAGGTTCGCTTGCGCGTAAGCAAATTATTGCACTTGCGTTCCAAATCGGCAAAAGCAAATGGTTTGTTTACAATGCCATCTGCATAGCTGTATTCGTAATTCAGCAAAGCAATCGGGTCGGCTGATATCAGCAGCACTTTTACATTACCTGAACCTGATGTTTTAATGTCATAGCAAATAGTACGACCATCTTCTTTATTCAGGTTAATGTCAAGCAAAACAAGCTCAGGTTTATCCTGCCTTATAGCATCCATCAGGTAATGACCATTGATGAATGTTTTTACTCCAAAATTCTTATTCCTGAAAAAGGATTCCAGCGAAATCAGAATATCCTTATCATCATCTACAATGAAAACTGCCGGCATCGGTATTCCTTTTATTTATTCATTGAATGAAATGTGCCAAATCTTGAAAAGGACAATCAAATGAAAATAAAGAAAGGTGAAATCTGTTTTAATATCCTTCTGTTCTTTTACTATCAAAGATCATACAGTAATAAAAAAACCGCGTACAAAAATTTTAAGCACGCGGTTTTTTATTATGAGAGAAATTTATTTCAAAGCATCTTTCAATTTTGAAGCAGCTAAGTCTTCAGCTTGTTGCGCTTCCGGTAACACTGTATTCATTCCAAAAAATTCATGCGTTACTCCTTTGTACAACTGATAGGTAACAGTGATGCCTGCAGCAGTTAATTTATCTGCCAGTTGTTTTCCTTCAGTTTGTAATGGATCAAGCTCCGCCGCGATGATAGTTGTAGGTGGCATGCCGGTTAAAACAGCCTGGTCTACCAATGAAATACGAGGATCATCGCCCTGGCTTGGTATCGGTGTATATTTTTCATAAAACCATGTCAGCTCACTGCGGCCTAATGGTATTGCATCTTTATACATGGTAGCTGAAGCGGTAGTTGTATCGTTGTTGGCTACGGGGTAAACCAACACTTGGCAGAGCGGTCGTTTGATGCCCATCTCCGCAGCTTTCATACTGGTAGCGGCAGCTAAATTTCCACCGGCACTTTCTCCGGCTAAAGCCACTTTAGAAGTATCTCCCTTAAAGGAGGTTCCGTTCTGCAATACCCATGTATAAGCATCATAAGCGTCGTTATGTGCGGTTGGAAAAATAAACTCAGGTGCTTTGCGATATTCTACAGAAACCACAATGGCATCTGTTTTTTCTGCCAGTGCCTGTGCCGAAGATTTATAAGTATCAATGGTTGCAATTACAAAGCCGCCGCCATGATAATAAACAATAACCGGGTAAGATGATTTTCCGGTTCTCGGTGTAAAAATGCGTGCATGAATGGAAGAGCCATCACTAACAGGAATTTCAACACCCGTTGTGTCTGATTTAGCAGCCGGAGTCTGTATCAGGAAATCAGTTTGCACAGCTAAGGCGGCATCGGCTGCAGATGGCGCTACACGTGCTTCTGCAGCACTCAGCGTATGCAAAGGCGTGGTGTCGGTAAGTTGCTCGATTTTTTCAACAACTGTCAGCATCTGTTGAGTAATATCCGGTCCCCACGCAGGCGCTGTACCCTTTGGTTTAATGTTAGAAATAGCGCCGCCATTGTCATCATCATTTTTATCACACGATGAAAAAAGCATTAATGATGAAACAGCAAATAAACAACAGAAACGAAACGTACGGTCAGGACGCATTAGTCCTTTCAAAAACAAACAGGTCTTCTTCATAGGTTATTTTAAAATAGTATCTGGTTGATGTTTATAATAATTGTGCCATTGACTTTGTATAGCGGGCATCTTTTTAATATAAAAACAAGCTATAAATATTGATATTGGCAGGTGTGATTTTAAAAAGTATAATTATTGATAAAGTGAAGAATAACAAAAGCAATCGCATTAAGAAGGAGTAGGAATATATTGCTTACTTACAAAGAATTTTTGTTCAGGAAAGTCGAAACTTTTATAAAACAACGAAGCTGCTTTTCACAGTGATTTGTTACTGGTTTGAATCCTTTTTCTTCCCGACAAAAAAATAACAAGCGCAACCACAGATGCGGCGGCAATACTAAGTGCCAGCGGCAAACTTCCCGGAATGTGCAGCAAACCAACAGCCGACGAAACGATGCCGCCAATTCCAATTTGTATAAAACCCAGCAATGCCGAAGCGCTGCCAGCCGCTTTTGAAAAAGGCGCCATTGCCATTGCTGTTGCATTAGGTCCGCCAATGCCCACACAACTCAGAATTATAAACAGGAAAATAAGATGTCCGGCAAGCGATAATAAGCCCAGCCAAACGCAGGCTGCAAACAAAAGACTGCTAATCGCTTGCACTATCAGCGTAGCTGTGAAAATAGCATCGCCGGAATACTTTTTTGTAAGGATATGGTTAAGTTGACTGCCGCCGATAAAGCCCACTGATATCAGGGCAAACACACCGCCATATTGCCTGGCAGAGAGATGAAAATAATTCATAAAAACCGCTGGTGAACCGGCTACATAAATGAAAAGACCGGCAAAAGAAAAAGTGCCTGCCAGCGCAAAAATGTAAAAGCGAGGCGTGACAAGAATACTTTGAAACCCGCGCAAAATTTGTTCCGGCAATAAAGAAACAGATGCGTCAGGAGCCGCGCCGGATGGCAAAAAGAAATAAGCAATAAACAGCATGATAACAGTGATGCCAGCCAGCACATAAAACACAGCCTGCCATCCCCACGCATCTGCCACAAAGCTGCCCACCGATGGCGCAAGGAGAGGAGACAAGCCAATGACGAGAACTAAAAATGAAATGATGGAAGCACCACGATGCGGCGGAAACAAATCCTGCACGAAAGCAATAGCTGCCACCGAAGCCACGCAGCCGCCAAGCGCCTGAAAAAACCGCATGATCATTAAGGCATGTATGGTGTGGCAAAATGTGCAGCTAAGCGTTGCTATAATGTATAAAACCAAACCTATATACAGCGGTGGTTTTCTTCCGAAACGGTCAAGCAGCGGACCATACAGTATTTGTCCAAGCGCAAAGCCAAGAAAATAAGTTGACACGCTCAGCGATACATCTTCAACCGTCGAATGCAGGTCTTTGGCAATGTTGGGAAAAGCCGGCAGGTACATGTCAATTGAGAAAGGCGTGATGGTATTCAGAATGCCAAGCATAAGGATGAGAAAAAAGTTATTTTTCCCTTCCGTTGCATAGTGTTTAACCACTTCCCTTTCTGCCAGATCCTTCTGTATAAATATGTCCATAATTTTTGTCTTCGCTTCACAAATGCCGCCTGCGAAGCCTGAAAAGTAAATCAGCTTTTGCAATGCGACGTTAAGTTGTGTCGGTTTGAATGAAATGCGGAATACAGTTTTGATAACCGTTGTTAGTCACTTTGGTGATCGGCTGTTGTGATTCTTGCGTGTCAAAGCAGCAAGAATCCTCCCATCAGCGTTCGGGGCAATGATGGACTTTTTCCAGGCGATTAAGAATTTAGCCGTTTTAAAAAGCTCATTGCCGAAGCTTATTTTATCATCGTCTTCTTCCACTTATGTTTGCAGGTTTATACTTCTCCAAATGCAAAAGATAAAAGCAGTCATTTTCGATTTCGATGGCACCTTAGCTGATACCATTCCTTTGTGTATTACCTGCTTTCGCCAATCTGTTGAACCCATTGTGCAGCGCCCGCTTTCCGATGATGAAATTGTAGCTGCTTTTGGTCCTGATGAATTAGGCACCATACGAAAATTTACCAAAGAAAACGACGAAGAAGCGTTAAATCATTTCATGAAATCATATACATCGCTTCACGATGAGTATGCAAAGCTTTTTAATGGTATTCCCGATATGCTGAAAGCCTTACAAACAAAGAGCTTACGACTGGCTTTAGCCACGGGAAAAGGAAAAGATGCCTGTCATTTTTCACTCCATAAACTGGGGCTTTCTTCTGTATTTGAAATTATTGAAACCGGCTCGCCCGAAGGCTCCCGAAAAAAAGAAGCTATCCATCAAATTCTGCAATCATTTGGGTCGGTTAATAAATCTGAAACGATTTATGTGGGAGATTCTGCCGGCGACATCAAAGAAAGTCATGCGGCGGGCATTCGTCCCATTGCCGTTGCCTGGGCAGCCAATGCTAAAAAAGATGAATTAGAGAAAGAAAAACCGGAAAAGCTATTTCATACGGTTGCTTCTTTTACGGAATGGATAGAAGCAAATTCGTGAACTCTTATGATGTGATTTTGGTGACACAAGTAAGGCTTAATCTCAAATCTTAACGATGCTCATTTCCTAAATTTTTCTATATTCATTCAAATGGCATCAGAGAATCAGGCAGCAAGAGAACGGTTAGCGCAACGTAAGGCAAACGAGCAACTCACTTTCAGCGATAAACTTTCATCACTACGAAACCTGCCACATTTTTTTAGGCTGGTATGGCAAACCAGCAAATGGTTGACAATTGTAAACGTGTTTCTGCGCATTATTCGCTCAGCTACACCGCTCGCGATTTTATATGTTGGCAAACTCATTATTGATGAAATTATTCATGTAAGCGGCTCGCACAATTCCATTTCGCACACGCATTTATGGTGGCTGGTGGCAGCCGAGTTTGGTCTTGCCATTCTTTCCGATGCACTTAGCCGCGCCATTACATTAATGGATAGTTTGCTGGGCGATTTATTCTCCAACTATACATCCGTAAAAATCATGAAACATGCTGCCACGCTGGATTTAGACCAGTTTGAGAACAGCGAATTTTACGATAAGCTGGAACGTGCGCGAGTGCAAACCACAGGCAGAACCATCCTGCTATCGCAGGTGCTAAGCCAGATGCAGGATTTAATAACCATGGCTTTTCTTGCAGCCGGCTTGCTCGCGTTTAATGCCTGGCTGATTCTGCTTCTTCTCATTGCCATTCTGCCTGCTTTTCTCGGCGAATCTTATTTCAATGATCGCTCGTATGCATTGTCAAGAAGACAAACGCCGCAGCGCCGCGAGCTTGATTACATGCGCTTTCTTGGTGCCAGCGATGAAACGGCGAAAGAGGTAAAACTCTTCGGCTTGTCTAATTTCCTCGTTCAGCGTTTTCAAACGTTAGCCAACAAATTTTACGACGATAATAAAAAACTTTCCATCAGCCGTTCTGCCTGGGGCACATTACTTTCCATGCTGGGCAGCGCCGGTTATTATAGCGCTTATGTATTTATTATTCTGCAGGCGGTGGGCGGCGTTATAACTATTGGTACACTTACGTTTCTTGCCGGTTCGTTCCGGCAGTTACGCGGCTTGCTGGAAGGCATTTTAATTCGCTTTACCAGCGTATCGCAGGGTGCTGTTTACCTTACCGATTTCTTCGATTTTTTTACCATACAACCTAACATTACCCAACCGCAAAAGCCGGTTCTGTTTCCGTCTCCCATTCGCGAAGGTTTTGTGTTTGAGAACGTAGGTTTTAAATATTCCAACAGCGACAAGTGGGCAAACCGCCACCTGTCTTTTACGTTGCACGCCGGCGAAAAGCTGGCGCTGGTAGGAGAGAACGGCGCTGGTAAAACTACGCTGGTAAAGCTTTTGGCAAGATTGTACGATCCCACTGAAGGACGTATTTTATTAGATGGCATCGACCTGCGCCATTATGATTTGAATGATTTGAGAAGAAATGTCGGCGTCATCTTCCAGGATTTTATTCGCTACCAGATGAGCGTGGCGCAAAACATTGCCGTAGGCGATATTGAAAATCAAACCGACCGTCCCCTGATCGTAACATCTGCCGAGCAAAGTCTTGCCGATCCAGTAATACAAACCCTGCCCATGCAATACGACCAGGCATTGGGACGCCGCTTCAATGAAGGCGTTGAGCTATCGGGCGGCGAATGGCAAAAAATAGCGCTGGCAAGGGCTTATATGAAAGATGCGCAGCTTCTCATTCTCGATGAGCCTACGGCGGCTTTGGATGCCCGCGCTGAATACGAAGTGTTTCTTCGTTTTGCCGATTTAACGCTTGGCAAGTCTGCCGTTCTTATTTCGCATCGCTTTTCCACGGTGCGCATGGCAGATAGAATTTTGGTGCTTGGAAAAGGTGAGTTGCTGGAGATTGGCAGCCACGAAGAACTGCTTTCCATGAACGGTCGCTATGCCGAATTATTTCAACTGCAGGCAGCAGGCTACCGGTAAATAAAGCGTGATATATTAAAACGGACACAAAAGTTTTCATTTTGAATGATTTGAGGCAATTGTCGTTCAGTTCAAAAGCCCAATCATTGCCCCGAACCCATCTGTGTGCGACGCAACAGGCGATCCATAAATGCGACGAACGATGGCTACCAAAAATCTTCCTGCAACTTCAGCGTGTGATGTAGAGGGAGAAGCGGAAAGATGAAGATTCGTGATGTTACATTGTGTAAATCACTACGCTTACCGGCTGAAGATGGAGTTTTTCAGTGCCAATATTATCAGGATGCGGCGCTGCTTTTTCATCCCACATCCACTGTTCTTCCTTCGAGTCGAGCAGCTTTTTCCATTGCTTTGTGTAAGGCGGCAATTGATAGGTGAGTTCTCTATCGCTCAGGTTAAGGCAGCAATACAGATGTTCCCGGCCATCATCGGATTGACGGTGAATGATAAGACCTTCTTCGCCGAGCGGAAAGGCTTTGATGTTTGATTTATTAAAGTTGTGCAGGATGGAATTTGTGCGGCGCAATTGTATGAGTAACTTGTTCCATTCCAGCAGGATTTTATACTTGCCTTCCTTACGCTTGTTCCATTGCGGAATGCAGTTTTGGAAGGTGTCATCGGCAGCGGGATCGGGAAAATGCTCGTCTTCTTTCATTCCGAATTTTTCAAACTCTTTACGGCGCCCTTCCTGCACCGCTTTAACTGCATTTTTATCGTGATGACTGACGAAGAAATAAAACGGCGTGTCTTCTCCATATTCTTCGCCCATAAATAAAAGCGGCACATAAGGCGATAGCATCAGCGCAGCCGCAGCCAGTTTTTGCTTTTCAAAGCTCACCAACATACTGAGGCGTTCGCCTTTTACGCGGTTGCCTACCTGGTCGTGATTCATATTGAACGCAACAAACTCGTAAGCCGGCACACCCGCAGATGAAGAGCCGTGCATACGCTTGCGAAACTCAACGTACTCACCGCTATGAACAAAGCCATCAGTGTACACTTTAGCCAACTGATCTATGGTTTTATAATCTTCGTAGCGGTACTGTCCTTTTGGATCCAGAAGTACATACATGATATGATGAAAGTCGTCGAGCCATTGCGAGTCGAAGCCCATGCCGCCGCCATTGGGATGTTTGGTTACGCGGGAACTATTAACATCGCTTTCAGCAGTGATGTACAACCTGCGCCCGGCTTTCTGTTCGTGCAGCCGTATTTTCTCATACAATACCTGCCAGAAGTTAATGGCATTGCGGTCGTATATTTCATGAACTGCATCGAGACGCAAGCCGTCAATATGATATTGCTCGAACCAAAAGATGGCATTCTCTGTAAAATATTCTTTTACGCCATCGCTGTATTCGCCATCGAAATTGATGGCTGTGCCCCAGGGCGCTTTGTATTTATCTGTGAAATAAGGACCGAAAGATTCAAAGTTATTTCCCTCTGGTCCCACATGATTATAAACTACATCAAGAAACACCGCAATGCCTCGTTGATGGCAAGCATTCACCAGTTTTTTCAAGCCTTCAGGTCCGCCATACGACAAGTGTACTGCGTAGGGGTACGTACCATCATAACCCCAGTTGCGGTTGCCGGAAAACTGGCAAACAGGCATCAATTCTATCGCGTTGATACCTGTATCAGAAATATCATCAAGGTAAGGAATCATTGCTTCGAACGTGCCTTCTTTTGTAAACGTTCCCACATGAATTTCGTAGAACACCATATCCTGCAACGCAACTCCTTTCCAGTCGGCGTCCTGCCACTGAAACGCATTGTGGTCAACGATTTCAGAAGGACCTAAGGTATCTTCAGGCTGATAAAAAGAAGCCACATCGGCTATGTCTTTTTTATCGTCGGGACGATAATAATAACGCCATCCCGGCCGGGCTTCTTTTATTTCAACTGTAAAATATCCTTTCTTATCTTTTATCATTTCTAACTTCTTCTCCACAGGCGAAATGATATGCAGAAACATGGTATTTTTTAAAGGCGCCCACACAGTAAAGTGCGTTGTATTATTTGCGTAAAAAGCTCCGAGCATGAATGTGTTGTATTTATTGAGTGAGGATGGAAGGTGTACGAAAAATAGTACCAGAATGAAGATATGGAAAGTCGGCAAGTCCGCAAGTTGGAGAGAAGGTTACTTCCTTTTTGTTTTGCTTACATGTTTTGCAGAAGTGGCTGTAGGCGATATGAATTTGCTGAGCTTATTGTGGTTATGAAGTTGATTTGTTCATACGGCATTTATCGCTGCAATATTTTACTTCATCCCACACCTTTTCCCATTTCTTTCGCCAGGCAAAAGGGCGACCACAGGTAGCACAAGTTTTTTGAGGAAGATGCTGCTTTTCTGGCTTCTTCATAGTTGAAGATGTATAAGGCTTACTGAGGTTTTATGTCGTTGAAAATCTCTTTCATGTTTTCAAAAGAGATGGGCTTGATGATGTAATTCCTGACCTCTTTATAAGATGCGGCTCGCAGTATTTCGGCATTGTCAACCGAAGAAGTAATCATGTAAATAGTAATCTGCTTGCTGAGCGACAAATGCAGCCCGATGAAGTTGTCAAGAAACTGCCAGCCATTCATAACCGGCATATTGATATCGAGAAAAATGATATCGGGCAGGTTGCTTTTATTGCTCTTGTTCTGCTTAAGATAATCAATGGCCTCAAGCCCGTTATGAAACTGCCTGATCTCAGTTTCTGCAGCCACGTGATGCAGCAGGCGCTTCATCCCGAACTGGTAAAGATTATCATCATCGATTATGTAAGTGACCAGCACGATTCACGGTTTTAAAAATAAATTGTAAAGGTAATGCCTTTGTTCACTATGCTTTCTACTTCAATGGAGCCGCCCATGGTTTTAATCTGGTTCTTCGTAATGTATAAATCAATGCCCCGCGCATCGGAGTTATGATGAAAGGTCTGGTTCATCTTAATCTCTAAAGGTTAAATTCCTTAAAGCCCTGCTTCGTTTTTAAAATACTTCTCAGTGAAACCTCGTCAGCTCTGCTGCGGGGTTGTTCATTCTTTTTTTGCCAAAGGGAGGCTGTGTGAGCATAGCATAAAGCATAAAGCGTAAATGCTAAGGCTAACTCACACAGATAAGTGCAGAAGATAAAATGAATAGAGATATTTAAGCTATTTATGGCTCCTGCAAAAAAGAATACCTGTAATCTGTTGGCGGATCAAATGTTTCTTTAATTGTTCTCGCGCTTAGCCAGCGATACAGGTTCAGCATGCTGCCGGCTTTATCGTTAGTGCCACTGGCACGCGCGCCGCCAAAAGGTTGCTGACCAACCACTGCGCCGGTCGGTTTATCATTGATGTAAAAATTACCTGCCGCATTGCGAAGCTTGTTTGTGGCAAGTGCAATCGCTGCCCTGTCCTGCGACAAAATAGAACCGGTAAGTGCGTATGGTGATGTGGAATTTACCACTTCAAGAATTTGTTCAAACTGGTCTTCGGGATACACATAGATAGTTAGCACAGGGCCGAAAATTTCTTCGCACATGCTTACGTAATCCGGGTTGGTGGTTTCAATTACAGTTGGTTCAATAAAGTAGCCTTTGCTTTTAGCATAATTGCCACCGGCAATAATTTTTGCTTCCGGGTTGTTCTTTGCCCCATCAATGTATTTGCTGATTTTATCAAAGCTTCTTTCATCGATCACAGCATTGATGAAATTGGTAAAATCTTCTACTGTTCCCATCTTCATGCTTTGCAGGTGCGCCACCAGCTTTTCTTTAATTTCATTGGCAAGGTTTGATGGCAGATAAGCGCGCGAAGCGGCTGAACATTTCTGCCCCTGAAACTCAAACGCACCGCGTGCCAGCGCAACGGCAGAAACAGCCGGATCTGCTTTTTTATGAATAAGAACAAAATCTTTTCCGCCGGTTTCGCCCACAATGCGCGGATAAGTTTTATAGGTGCTGATGTTTTGCGCGATGTGCGCATACATGGCATTGAAAGCGCCGGTAGAACCGGTAAAATGGAGACCCGCAAAATCAGGATGATTAAAGCATACATTTCCTAACACAGGGCCATCCACATAAATAAGATTGATAACGCCATCCGGCAAACCAGCTTCTATTAATATGCGCATGAACATTTGCGCGCTATATATCTGTGTATAAGCCGGTTTCCAAACTACGGTGTTGCCACACATGGCTGGCGCAGTTGGGAGATTGCCGCCAATAGCGGTAAAATTAAATGGTGTAATGGCGAGCACAAATCCTTCGAGCGGGCGCCACTCCATGCGGTTGTGAACGCCGCTTGCGTTCAAGGGCTGTTGTTTATAAATTTCGCTGAGGAAGTGAACATTAAATCGCAGAAAATCGGCAAGTTCGCAGGTACTGTCTATCTCGGCCTGGTAAGCGTTTTTGCTTTGGCCGAGCATAGTGGTTCCGTTCATGTAGCCACGATATTTTCCGGCAATCAGGTCGGCGGCTTTTAAAAAGATATGAGCGCGTTCTTCCCAGGAAGTGTTTGCCCAGGCTTCTTTCGCATTGAGCGCGGCGGACACCGCATCTTTTACATGCGCTTCGTTGCCTTCGTGAAAGTGCCCGAGCGTGTGCGCCCGTTCGTGTGGCGGATGAATGGCTATTTTATTTCCTGTCCTGATTTCCTTACCGCCGATATACATGGGCACATCCGTTTCTTTACTTTTTAAATCGGCTACTGCTTTTTTGAGAGCCGTCTTTTCCGGCGAGGCGGGAGCGTATTGGTGTACGACTTCGTTGGCTGGCATTGGGTAATTGAAATAACCTATGTTCATCCGTTTTGTTTTGGCGCAAAAGTAAGATTCTATGATTTTATGTACGAGGTTAGATGTGTGATGAATGATGTTTAACATCTGTTGCGCGAATAAAGCAATTTGCGGATGCTAATGAGTGATGAATAAATAGTGCTGTCCGTTTGCCCATTCATAAACAAGTTTTGTTGAATGGTACAGAACTCTGTATTGCTTTGTATACTTCGTGGTTTTGTGGCTGGAAAAAGCCCAATCAGTGCCCGGAACCTCCATGTGTGCGACGCAACTGCCGATCACCAAAGTGACGGACGATGGTTACCAAAAAGAAAAACATTTGCTTTGTAAACAGCCATGATAAAACTGTCGGGGCATTGTATTGAAAGATTGCAGCTAACAGCTCAAAGCTGCGAGTCTATTGATTGGTCGTTAAATTGCTGATAAACAGGTCGTTTGATTTCGGTTGGCGAACGACAAATTTTATTTTCGTGATATGCTTAAAAAGACTTTCCCGGTTATTGTTGTGCTGATTGCGCTATCGGTGCTGGGTGCTATCATACTGCAGATATCGTGGCTGAACAATCAGTATATTATTCAGCAGGAGCGATATTACAGTAAGGCGACAACCGCTGCTTTTAATGTGAAGGAAGACATTAGCCGGCAGATCATGAACAGCATTCCGCGAACCAGCCGCCTGAGAAACCTGATACCAATTGACCTGGAGCCGCTGATGATTTCGCGCCCGTCGGTAAGCAGCCGTTTTACTACCATTGAGATTGGCAAAATGATACGCGGAGCGCTGAATGAGCAGGGACTGAAAGACGTGACCTTCGAGTTTGGTGTAACTACTGTTCCGAGAGGCGATAGAAATTTTGAGAACGTGGAGTTGCAGTCGAGAGACTTTGTGATAGCGTCTTTGGATACAAATAACAACCGGAATGTTTCGATACCAATATTATCCGAATCGTCGGATCTGCCGGTAATGGCAGCCAATGAAAACCTATGGATTACTATCACGCATTTTTATCCTACGGTGCGTAGCTCTCTGGTGCCGCAGTTTATAGCGTCGGGCGCTTTTACGGTGATCATTCTGGCGGCATTTTCCCTGACTGTAAAAACCATTCTTGACCAACGCAAGCTAAGCAAAATCAAGAATGATTTTGTAAACAATATGACGCATGAACTGAAGACGCCGCTGGCTACCATTTCGCTGGCGGTGGATGCGCTGCAAAATACTAAAGTGATGGGCAATGCGGAGAAGAGCATTTACTTCAGCGATATTATTAAGCAGGAAAATAAACGCATGAACAAACATGTGGAAACGATACTGCAGGCCGCTCTGATGGATAAGCAGGATATGCGGCTGACGCTGATGCCGCTTCACGCGCATGAAGTGATCCGGAAAGTAGTAAATACTTTCGCGCTGCAACTGACCGATAAGGGTGGCGTGATTGACCTGAACCTAAATGCAAAGAATGATCTGGTAAATGCGGATGAAACGCATTTTACCAACCTTATTAATAACCTTGTGGACAATGCGGTAAAATATTCGAAAGAGAACCTGCGCATTGTGATAACTACGCATTGTACCGGTAAGTTTTTAGTGATACAGGTGCAGGATAATGGCATTGGTATGAGCAAGGAAACCGTGAAGCGAATTTTTGAAAAATTCTACCGGGCACATACCGGCAATGTGCATAATGTAAAAGGTTTCGGGCTGGGAATGAGCTATGTAAAATCGGTTGTGGATGCACATAATGGCAGAATAAGAGTGGATAGCGTGATGGGCAAAGGAAGTGCGTTTTTGTTAGACATTCCTTTGTATAAACCGGAGAAGTAAATGAGCTTTGCCTGCTTGCTTTTCGCTTCGCTATTTTTACTTCTTTTATTGTTATGATTCAATGGCTCAACTGGAGAAATTTACTGGCAATTGTTGCCATCCTGATTGTATCGGGCACCATCATTTACTCGCAATACTTAGCGCATAAAATTGCTGATGATGAGACGCGTAAAATAAAGACCTGGGTAGAAGCGCAGAAAACGGTAATGAACAGCAACGACCCGCTCAGCATTACACTTGCTTCCACCATCAGCCAGGAGAATACGGATATTCCTATCATTGAAACCAATGAGCGAGACAGCATCACCAATTACCGCAATATTGACAGCGGTAAAGTAGCTGCAAACGGGAACTATTTGTATGATGAGTTAACTACTTTTAAAGCGCAGCATCAGCCTATTATTCTCAAATTATCCAATACACCTTATATCGCTAACCGGTATTATTATGGCGTAAGCCAACTTCAACAGGAAGTAAGGTATTACCCGATTGTGCAGCTTATTATTGTTGGCTTTTTTATAGTGGTAATTGTGATTGCGCAGCGCAGCAGCTACCGCAGCACCCAGAACCAGTTGTGGGCAGGTATGGCAAAAGAAACCGCGCACCAGTTGGGCACGCCGGTAACGAGTTTGCAGGGTTGGGTAGAAATGCTGAAAGAAGGTGGCGTTGATGCAAAGCAGTTGGCGCCTGAGATTGAAAAAGATGTAAACCGCTTATTGCTGATTACTGACCGGTTTGGTAAGATAGGAAGCCAGCCAAAACTGGAAGAACGCAACCTGGTAGAACAGGTGAGCGTGATGATGGATTATATGCGCAAACGCGCGGGTGGTAAAGTTGTATTTAGCTTTAATAACAATGGCAAAACAAGCATGCCTGCTTTGATATCGGCACCGCTATTTGATTGGGTGATTGAGAATTTACTTAAAAACGGGCTGGATGCGATGGACGGAAAAGGAAAGCTTTCTGTTCATATTACGGATACAACTACGCATAATATTGTAGAAGTGAGTGATACCGGAAAAGGCATTACAAAAGCGAACCTAAAGAAAGTGTTCAAACCGGGATTTACAACTAAAAAACGTGGCTGGGGATTGGGGCTTACGCTTACAAAACGCATCATTGAACAATATCATCACGGTGCCATATTTATTAAAAACAGTGAGCCGGGAAAGGGAACTACCTTTCGGATAGAACTTCCGAAAGGAAGCTGAAAGGGTTGAATATTTTATAAGTAGATTTAATATTATTTACAAAGTTGAACTTTGGAATTCATCGTAAATATTACTTCTTACATATTAAATATTGAACTCTCCATCATCATCGTTTTTCGTTTGAAACTACTACATTTGCCACCCCAAAGTTGCGGAGGTGGCGAAACTGGTAGACGCACTACTTTGAGGTGGTAGCGCCTGTCATGGGCGTGGGAGTTCGAATCTCCTCTTCCGCACAAAAAAGATGAAGCTTAAATGGCTTCATCTTTTTTATTTCAAGTCTATTAATTTTAAAATATCAGGTCGCAATTGCGTTCCGTGGTGTTTACTTCTGCGCCGTGCCGCTTGTAGAAATCAATTGCATTCTGATTTCATTCCGATATCTGCCAGCGTAATTTTTTGCAGCCGTTTTCTTTCGCAATTGCGATTACAGATTGCAATTGTTGAATACCAATGCCGCCTTTCCGGTGTTCTTCAGTTACGTACAAATCATCTACATGAATTGCCTTTCCAGACCATGAATAATATGCTGAAAAATAAGTGATAAAACCAGTAATGATATTCTCCTCAGTTTCACTAACCAGGCAATGAACATGGTCTTTGTCTTTCTTCGTTTGTTCCAGCGAAATCAAAAGATTATCCGGTGTTTTCTGAAAAGTGGCGAATTCTTTTTGCAAGCCGAAGATGGCTTTATAATCACTGATTCTGGCTTTGCGGATGATAAAATAACTTATGCCAATATGTTTACATGATGACTATTACAACAGGTTTTTGCTTTGTAAATACTCTGCTATTTGAACTGCATTGGTAGCGGCGCCTTTGCGAAGGTTATCGCTTACAATCCACATATTTAGCGTATTTGGCTGGGTATCGTCGCGGCGTAACCTGCCTACAAATACGTCATCTTTATCGTGCGCCCACATGGGCATCGGGTATTGAGCGTTGTCAATATCATCCTGCACTACAACGCCGGGCGCATTGTGTAATAATTGCCTGATATCTTCAATGGTAAAATCATTTTCAAACTCCACGTTTACGCTTTCGCTGTGCCCGCCAACAACGGGAATGCGCACCGTGGTTGCCGTAACGCGAATGCTGTCATCGCCCATAATCTTTTGGGTTTCATTCACCATTTTCATTTCTTCTTTGGTATAGCCATTGGGAAGAAATACATCAATCTGCGGAATGACATTGAGGTCGATAGGATACTTATAAGCCATATCGCCTTCTTTTCCCTCGCGTTCATTGAACAACTGGTCAACCGCTTTTTTACCAGTGCCGGTAACGCTCTGATAAGTGCTTACAACAATGCGTTTAATCTTATATTTATCATGCAAAGGCTTTAAAGCTACCACCATTTGTATGGTGGAACAATTGGGGTTGGCGATAATTTTATCATTAGCCGTTAATACATTGGCATTCACTTCGGGAACAACTAATTTTTTGGTAGCATCCATGCGCCAGGCGCTGCTGTTGTCAATCACAGTAATGCCGGCTTCGGCAAACTTTGGCGCCCACTCCAGCGAGGTGCTGCCGCCGGCCGAGAAGATGGCGACATCGGGCTTTGCGGCGATGGCATCCGTCATAGAAACGACTTTGTATCCTTTTTCCTTAAACTCAATTTCCTTGCCCACAGACTTTTCGGATGCTACAGGAAATAATTCGGTTACGGGAAAATTACGCTCGCGCAATACCTGCAGCATTTTGGTGCCTACCAGCCCGGTAGCGCCGACTACGGCTACTTTCATAATGGTTATTGTTTTAGTTATTTATAGTTACACAAAAAAGCCTTCCCCGTTTTGAGGAAGGCTTTGCTTTATATCTGTTGTTACAAACGCGCAATCACCTTCCCTGCAAGAGAATCTTAACTGTGCGCTTTGCAGTATAAATCAATGTGATCATTTGCAGCGCAAAAGTAGGAGGAAAATGAATTAATGATCAAAAAAAGTTTGCCACTGTATTGTACAGAGACTTGGTTTTCCTGCAGATCGGAATGCATTTATGTTCTGCGCCTTTGCCGGAGTGTATTACGCGTTTTTTATGGAGGGTTTGTTCAATAAACTGTTTCAGGAGATAAAATGGTGTTTACTGTTGAGTTATGCGCCGGTTTGTTTCTATCCTTTAACGAGAGCAGACAATCTTTTATGGTGGTTTTGAAAAGCAGGTAAAGCAATTTGAGAAAGATTTTATTTAAAAAGAATGCTAACAAAAATTTGCGGGATATGTAGAATTAATGTAGAACGGATAAAAAGTAACATCTTATTTCCGGATTTTAAGGTTGAGTCACATTTTATAAATGTTTTTTACTTAGTAATTGATTGGTATAATCGTTTCACGAAAACTTTTCTCCTGCTCTTTTTTAAAGTGTAAATTTTACATAAATATTTGTGTAGAAAAATGTCGACATCCTTGTTTTTGGCATGATTGTGGAAAGTGCGCTGCCGCAAATCGGAAAACAAAGCTTCGTTTTCGACGATTGCAGAATGAAAAGCAGGCAAGGAATTCATATCAGGCAAAAAGCACCAATCAATAACACGAGAACATTTTATAAGTTAAAACACCAGTAATTAATGAGAAAGTTACTTTTACCTATTTTATTTCTTCATCTGGCAGTGGTAGTAAATGCGGCGACGTACTATTTTTCTTCACAATCAGGTGACGATTCAAGAACATCTGACGAGGCCCAAAGTTCATCGACTCCCTGGAAAACTATTGACAAACTGAATCTTATTATGCCGACTTTAGAAGCCGGCGATCAGGTGTTGTTTAAAAGAGGCGAATCATTCAATGGCGGTATGGTTATCACTGCTTCAGGCAACAGTTCGGCTTCCATTTATTTTGGTGCTTATGGTTCAGGAGTTAAACCCATCATCACTGGTTTCTCTTTTTTAAGCGATTGGACGCAAGTGAAAAGTAATATTTGGGAATGCCCGTTCTGGCAGCCGTCCGGTGTTGAAAATATGGTAACTAAAAGCGGAAAGCAGGTAGCTATGGGAAGATATCCTAACCGGGGCGAGGCTAATGGCGGTTACCTGACTCTCGATTCGCACGTTGGATTGACTCAATTAACCAGTAAGCAACTTCCTTCGTCACCAAACTGGACAGGCGCTGATGTTGCCATCCGCAAAAACAGGTGGGTAATTGACAGAAGCACTATTCTCTCTCATTCAGGTACAACACTGAATTTCGTTTCAGGCTCTGATAATTCCATCACTGATAAGTATGGATTTTTTATTGAGAATAGCCCAAACACATTAGATTCGGACGGTGAGTGGTTTTACGATAAAGCACGCAATAAAATGCAGATGTATTTTGATAATGACAACCCAACTTCTTACTCGCTTCGTGGCAGTACGGTTGAGGTACTGGTTACTATCGCTTTTCAAAAGTATGTAACGTTTGAAAATCTTATTTTTCAAGGTGCTAACAAGTATGCCTTTAATCTAACCAACAGTGATTATATCCAGATCAATAACTGCGCTATCAATTTTACGGGTATCAATGCTGTTGCCGGTTTAAGCTCTTACAATTTTACGCTTACCAAATCTAAAATCAACGATGCTAATAATAATGGTATCGATATGAGCTGGAACTGCAGCAATGCTGTAATTATGAATAATAATTTCAAGCGCACTGCCAACATTCCGGGCATGAACCAGAATGCGCATGGCGCTTTTCAGGGTATTAACATTAGAGGTGATAATAATCTAATTTCTTATAACAACTTCGATAGCACGGGCGCTAATGCTGTGCATTTTGAAGGAGATTATAGCACAGTTAGTTATAACTATATTAATGTGTTTGGTTTTATAGTAGACGATTGCGGCGGTATCTATACAGGTCAGGGTCTTGGCGATAATACACAGTACAATAGCAAATCTATAACGAATAATATTGTTTTGAATGGTATCGGTGCCACAGCCGGTACAGACGATGCTACTTATATTGCCACACAAGGAATTTATCTTGACGACAATACGAACCATGTAACTGTAACCGGAAATACGGTAGCTAATTGTGGACAGGCAGGAATATTCAACCACAATGCTACTTTCACCAACTTATCCGGCAACACTTTGTACAATAACGGTAAATCGCAATTGATGGTGGTTCGCTCAAATAACCCTACGAGCAATGTAACTATCAGGGATAACATTGCTTTTTCGAAAACCGTTTCGCAGCAAGCTATGCGTGCTGAAAGCTATTACGGCAGCAACAATATATCTGGAATCGGCGATGTGGATGCTAACTATTATTGCCGTCCTATTGATAATAACTATGTTTTTTACGACATGTATTTATCGGGTGGGCAATACTATACTTCGTATGACAACCTGAACACATGGCGCAGCAAGTTTGGATTGGATAAAAATTCCAAAGGAGCGCCGGCTACCATTCCGTCTTTCACAGCAAGCAATTTGTCGGAAGCAAATATGTACACAAACGGCAGCTTTAATTCAAGTGTTGGCGATGTAGGTTCTTATGCATCCAACGGAGACATGTCGAAAGTTTGGGTAGCCAATAAATTGGATGATGGTACGCTACAAGTTACGTCTTCATCGTATCCATCCACCAATAATTATATGCTTACATTGCCGTTGAACACCAGCATCGTGGCAGGACAATCTTACCAGCTTACTTTTAGCTTGCAGGGAGGGTCCGGCAATGCACCGCTTAGCGTATACATCCGTCAAAATTCTTCGCCGCAAATTGATCTTACTGTAAGAACACAGATTCCGATCTCAACGTCACGGCAGGAAATCAAATTAGCTTTTACAGCAACTGCTTCTTCTTCATCAGGCGCTCTTGAGTTTGATGTGGCAGCACCAAATGGAGCCGTATGGTTAGATAATGTAAATCTGCAAAAAGCAACCATTACGCCTACTAACCTGGATGATTACATTGTGTTTCAGGTAAATCCGTCTACAACTCCTTTAAAAATAAATTTGAACGGTACATATTATGACGCAACAGGCAACACATTTAGCGGCAATGTTACCATACCATCTTACGGATCTGTTGTATTATTCAAAACTAAAGGAACCACAGTTAATTCCTTAACAGCTAAAAGCACAGAGTCAGTAAGCGTAGATGCGAAACTGGTAGATGCTTCAGCAGTCAGCTCCTCTGGCACTTCCACGGCTGATGTAAACTGGACAACAGAAAACCAGAGCGATGAAGCAGCTTACTATAAAGTTGAGCGTTCTACTGATAACAGTGTTTTTACATCTGTAGGAAAGGTAACTGCAAAAACAAGCACTTCCACATCTGTGAATTATGCTTTGAATGATGCTACTCCGGCAGCAGGAAAGAATTACTATCGCGTTACAGAATTCAATGCAAGTGATTCAAAAATTAGCAGCCAGATTGTGACGCTGAATAACATAAGCTTTAAAATCAATCCAAATCCTGCAAAAGATGTGATTCATCTCTTGTTTGATTACCCGGTATCAACTACCGAAACCGTATCGCGCCAGGCTTCAATCCAGGATATGTCAGGCGCTACTGTAAAGGCAGTTCAGCTTCCGGTAACAGGCAGCCTGCGCCAGGCAGATATTACCGTATCTGAACTGAAACCAGGCACTTATATATTCACCATCCAGGCAGATGGAAAAGCAATCAGCAAGAAATTCCTTAAGTTATAAGTTCATACTTTTTTGAACTGATTCATCCGGCAGTAAAGGCAATCTTTACTGCCGGATTTTTTATTATAGAATAATAAATATTCACTTTAAAATTCAATGCACAAGCCGCTTTATAACACCATCAGATTCCTAAGCTTTTTTAGATGAAATGAGATAAAGTTGCAACAACGAAAAGCTTATATTTTGCTTTTTACCGCTTATTTCTACTGTATATTCCTAAAAAAAAGATTAAGAAATCGGTCTCTTTTTTTTATAACAAGCACACCGTATTAAAATGTCCTTAGACACCTTTAAATTTCCTTAAGCCTATTTTATCTTAGAAAAAAGCATCGGTATTTTGTATCCATAACAGAAGCGAATCCAATATCATCTTTCGCTAAGTGAATCTGGAAGGTTGGTTTTTCAATATCAAAATTTTCCTTTCAGAACTAAAAAAGTAAACAGTTATTAACCAATATCAGCCGCCTTCAAAAAGCGGTAACATTTAAATTCCACTATCATGAAAAAGATGTTTTTACCCATTTTACTTATGCATCTTGCTATTGTGGTAAATGCAGCCAAGTATTATTTCTCTTCAGTATCGGGAGATGACTCCAGAACAAATGCACAAGCGCAAAGCACAAAGACTCCCTGGCAGAGCATTACTAAGCTCAACGCAATCATGTCTACATTACAACCCGGCGACCAGGTTCTGTTTAAAAGAGGCGAAACATTTTATGGCGCTATCGTGTTGACAACATCCGGTACCAGCGGCAACCCGATTACATTCAGTGCTTATGGTTCAGGTGTAAAACCTATCATCACAGGCTTTACTAACATAACAGGATGGAGCCAGGTTCGCACCAACGTTTGGGAAGCTCCTTTTACAGCAGGCGTTACCACTGAAGGTATGGTAGTAATGAACGACCAGCAACAAGGCATTGGTCGCTATCCAAATAAAGATGCAGCAAATGGTGGCTATCTGACGATTAATTCTCACTCGGGAACTACCGAGCTTACAAGCAGCCAGCTTCCTTCAGCTCCAAACTGGACAGGCGCCGATATTGCCATCCGCAAAACACGTTGGGTAATAGACAGAAGCACTGTTACTTACCATTATGGCACTACTATCGGCTTTACCAGCGGTTCTACCTATAGCATTACTGATAAGTTTGGTTTTTTTATTGTAAACAGCACGAACACACTGGATAAAAACGGGGAGTGGTTTTACGATAAGACGCGCAACAAAATGCAGATGTACTTTAGTAATAACAACCCGAACGCTTCTACTGTAAAGGCAAGCTCTGTTGAAACACTTATAAACATTGCGTTTCAGAAGTATGTTTCTTTTACAAACCTCTCATTTACAGGTGCAAATACAAACGTTCTGAAACTGACTAACTCAGACTATATTACGCTTGATAACTGCGACTTAAACTTTATAGGTGTTGATGGTGTTAACGCGTTAAGTTCTTACTATTTTACACTTACCAATTCTAAGATATCAAATGCAAACAGCAACGGTACTTACATGTATTGGAATTGCTCGTATGCAAACATGAATAATAATAAAGTTAGAAACATTGGTATCATCCCGGGCATGAACCGGAATGGTGATGGTGTATTTCAAGGGCTCAGCATCCGTGGCGATCACAACCTGATTCAGT
This sequence comes from Ilyomonas sp., assembly GCA_965199905.1. Classification (GTDB taxonomy): domain Bacteria; phylum Bacteroidota; class Bacteroidia; order Chitinophagales; family Chitinophagaceae; genus Ilyomonas. The sequence continues at coordinate 169,893 of OZ241366.1, forward strand.
ACAATCGCATTGATAGTTCCGGTGCCAATGGTATTCACTTCGATGGCGATTACAGTACGGTAGCTAATAACTTCGTAAACACCTTTGGTTTTGTAGTAGATGACTGCGGCGGTATCTACACAGGTCAGGGCTCAGGCGACAATACTGTTTACAACAGTAAATCTATTCTGAACAATATCGTTATAAACGGAGTAGGAGCGATGGCGGGTACAGATGATACTACATACATTGCTACACAAGGCATTTATCTTGATAACAATACAAACCACGTATTGGTAAGCGGTAACACGGTAGCCAACTGCGGACAGGCTGGTATTTTCAGCAACGAAAACAACTATGTCACCTTTACAAATAACACGATGTTTAATAATGGCAAGGAACAGTTTCTGGGTACAAAGCACAAAACGATGGGCAGTGTGTCTGTAAAGAACAACATCATGTTTTCAAAAACAGCTACGCAATTAGGAACCAAAATAGCCAGCCATACAGGCAACAGCGATGTCGCTCAGTTCGGCTCATTCGACAGCAATTATTATTGCCGTCCTATCGATAATAACTACCTGTTTTTTGCTGAATATTATGTAGGTTCTACTTATAATTCTTCTTTCGAAAACCTCGTGAACTGGAATGCTAAGTACGGTTATGATAAGAATTCAAAAGGCGCTCCGGCAACCATTCCTGCTTACACATATTCTACGCCTGGCGGTGGAAATAAATATACAAACGGCGCTTACAATACAAGTGTTAGTGACGTAGGAACGTTTGCTTCGAATGGTGATATTTCTAGAGTTTGGAATGCGAATAAGCTTGATGCAGGCACAATGGAAGTAAGTTCAAAATCTTACCCTAGTAACAACAATTACATGCTGACATTGCCGTTGAATTCAGATGTAAAACAAAACCAGAGTTATATGCTGACATTCACTCTACAGGGCGCAACATCCGGCAGGCCGATGGACGTATATATGAGAACAAGAACTACAGGTAATGCTGATCTGACAACTCATACAAAAATTCCGATTGACATCAAACGTAATGAGATTCAAATACCGATGACAGCATCAGCTTCCTCAAATGCTTCAATTCAGCTTGATGTGGCTGCGCCTAACGGCACTATTTGGGTTGATAATGTGAACCTGCAGGAAGCTACTATCACGCCTGTAAACCTGGATAACTATATGATCTTCAAGTACAATCCTTCTACAACGAATAAGAAGTTTAGCGTAAGCGGCACTTACTATGATGCGAAAGGAAATACATACAGCGGTCAAATCACATTGGCACCTTACACTTCTATTATTCTCTTTAAGGAAGACGGCACAACATCAACATTTAAAACGTCAACAGAAGCGCAGGCTATACAGCTTCAGGGAACAATGACTGATGCTTCTGCAGCCAGCTTTACAGCTTCTTCTGTTGCCAACGTAAACTGGCAGGTAGACAACCAGAGCAGCACAGCTTCTTACTATACAGTTGAGCGTTCTGCAGATGCTGCTAACTTTGTTTTTCTTAGTAAAACAGCTACTAAAAAAGCTGAAGGTTCATCGCTTAATTATGTTTATAATGATGCAACACCAACAGTTGGTAAAAACTGGTATCGCATCACGCAATACGATGAAAAAGGCGTAGCCGGCATCAGCAAAACAACAATGGTGAATAACTTAAGTTTCCAGGTAAATCCAAACCCGGTACAGAGCACGATGCATTTGATCTTCAACGGCACTTTGAAAGCTGAAGACCACATCGGAAAAGATGTAGTGATTAGCAGCCTGTCAGGTGCAACTATAAAAACATTGCAACTGCCATCAACATCAGGCATCAATGTGGCAAGCCTGAATGTGGCTTCTTTACAAAGTGGTATGTATATCCTGAGCATCAGTGCAGAAGGAAAAATTATCAGCAAAAAGTTCCTGAAACAATAAATGAAATAATCAAAAAAGAAAACCGGTAACAGTTTATGTTGCCGGTTTTTTATTGAATGGAAATGTGGTTATGTTAAACTGAATAACGCGATAAGTACATGAGCATTTATGATGAGTCTCCTTTGATTAACTACTTATTATTCGCTTTTGTAAGAGCCCAATCATTGCCTGGAACGTTGACGGGAAGGATTCTTGCTGCTTCAACACGCAAGAATCATAATTGCCGATCACAAAAGCGGCGGATGATGTTCCTGTTAAACTGTATTCTATTCAAGCTTTACTACTACCAAAAGCCTGTTTGATGTTACAACAAACAGGCTTTCCTTATTATTTACGCAATCTGTTTACTTACACAACAGGAATTTTGGAAAAGGGCTGTTTTATAACTTATGAATTTCTTCAACCGGGACGGTATTGATTATATTTTGCACCTTGCGTTCGATTTCGGCAATATCAGCTTTCAGGTTTAATTTTTCGCCTTGCTTGAATGTCTCCGCCCTGCCATCAGATTCGCAAATCTGGTAGTCATAATTTAAGCCTGATTTATTTGCCAGATCGCTGAAGAATGGCTGCGCAAAATCATCTGCCATCAGCTCAATTACACTGGTTTTATCTTTACAAAAAACAAGATTGCCCTGACCCGCGCCAATGGTGGCTATCACGATATCTGCCTGCGCAAAAAGATTTATTTTTTCCTGAAAATTAAGCTTGGATAATTCGTAGGAAGCAAAGCCATATTTCGAAAGCGTTTCCATCAGTTCAGTCTCATTTAATACACGGCGCTTTGCAGAATCGTTGCGGCTTATATAAACTCTTGGGCTATATTTATCTTTAGAAGTAAGGATGGCTGGCTTTAAAAATTCATCACGAAGAAAAGTAATGCACCACATGGGGAAATGCTCTGAGTGACGTACATGCGTGGTTGCAATGACAGTATCAGCCTGAACATGATTTTCTTTAAATCCACTGATCACTTTGCTTTCATCAATACCCAGCAAGCGAAGTGAATCGCGCTGGAAATCCTGGTGTGTGCTGGGCACTAAAAAATAATCAATCTTATCGTACCAGCCTGCACGTTTTACCAAGGCTATTCTTGATAAGGAATCAAACAACCAATGAGAATAATTTACAATGCCGCCTTCACCGATCAGTAAAGAACAAACAACACCTTTAAAAACCTTTGGCTTCTTAAAATAATTCTGACGAAAGATGTTATTCTTTCCCGGCACATGACTGCCAAGATCGAAAGACAGTTCACCGATTAATTTATTATTGCCGCTGATGATGGCAACACTGAAGTTGTTATCAGTGTGCACTCTGCCTTTGGGGATTACAACAACTTTTGATACCGGAATTTGTGCAACGGTTGTTGTATCTACATAACCAATAAAATGGCGTCTGAAATCGTCAGAAACATTCAGGTGTGATATATATGAGGGAAAAATTTCAGTGACTTCAGCTCCCTTTACAGCTTCTACATACTCATCAATGGAATTATAAACACCGCGCGGTTTAAATTGGCGGTTGTTTGGAATGATTTGATGAAGCATTTTTTTCAAACGCCTGATGACTTTACGCAAAAACATCGGGATAGTTTTTAGAGCAAAAAAAATTGTTTAGAAGAGCAATGGAAGCAATCGTTACTATTGTCATCGCCATTATTGACTGATGACAGACTGATTTATTTTATCGTATTTGTGAATGAGCGAAACCGTTTCTTCAATGTTTGTTTTTGATGAAGCGCCAAATAAGATAGACTCAATATTTGGCAACCCGCATACATACTCAATTGCTTCTTTTGGCGGTATAGCACCTGCAGCCAGTACCTGCATGGCAACCACACGCACATTACGCGTTGCCAGCGTGCGCTCATATAAATCTCTGCCGCCCGACATTCTGAAGTTTACTTTATTGATGGAAGCACAGATGATCGGGTTTTCAACGCCGGTGTCTTCCAATGCATTTAAAAGCTTAGGCAGATTCATGGTAATAAAACCAGCTTCAGCGTTGTACTTTGCTTTTATATAATCGTGATAAGCTTTCAGCACATCTTTCATTCCAAGGCCTAACAGCAAATCTGTAATTACATTCTGAAGGAAAATAACAGGTGTATTAATGCCCTTAAACATCTTCATTTCAGAATCTACCAACAGCTCCATGATTGAGAGGTAATCCTTCGACAAATAGGCAACGCCGCCTTTAAAAAGAGAACCAAAAAAATTGCCTGGCACGTACTGCTTAATAGTTCCCATTACGCCCAATTCCGTTACGGCATTTGCGTATTTATGCGCGTAAGGCATGCATGGGTACATGTTGTAACTGGTATATTTATCAGGATGATTGCGTACGAAGTCACAAATGTTTGCAATACGATCGTGCGTTGTGCACATAAATGTATTTACACCTGCGCCACGGGCAATATCAAGCGTTTTAATAATAGCACTGTCGTTCTTGAATTTAATAGACTGCGCTCTTGATTTTTCGTCGGAAATATGATTAACGGCAAAGAATTGATTGTCGCCAAAAATAATGCGTTCCATATCAGCTTAGTTTACATTGTTTTTAATCATAGAAATTACTTTATCCGTAAGGCAGGCACTCTGGAAAGTATTGATGTTGTTAGGCACTTTCTTTTGCACGGCTTTTATAAAATAATCTACCTGTGCAGAGTACTCTTCACCACGAAGATAAAAATCTACTGATTCGGTTAAGTCGGTTATATATTTTACATTCCAGCCTTTGGTATAACCTTCCGGCGTAGATGAATTTTTAAAATAAACTTTTAACTCGTTTGCATCGCTTACAATTTTGCCCTTCGTACCTAAAATGGTTATAGAAGTTGACATTTTACGATATGTTTCATCGCTCCAGTTTACTGACAGAACACCTGATATTTTCGAAGATAATTCAAGCACCGAAAACACAGAATCTTCTACATTTTTTGAGTAAAAAGATTTTAAAACACTTCCTTTTACTTTCTCGATAGGACCGATGATGTAATTGATAAGATCAATAACATGCGATGCATAATCCATCAGGCATCCGCCACCTTCTTCCGGATCGGAACGCCATGTATCCTGTTTTGCTTTGATAACAACCGGACCGTATGACTCGCCTGTAAAATGTTGTATATCGCCAATGCAGTTTGAATCGAGCAGTTTCTTTACTTCCTGGAAAGTGCCGATAAATTTATTATGGTATCCTACCTGGTTTACCAGCTTTTTGCGGTTAGCTATATCTACCAGTTCAGAACTTTCTGATACGGTAAGACACAATGGCTTTTCTGCAAATACGTGCCTGCCACTTTCCATAATCTTCTTCACCATTTTGCCGTGAAACTTGGTAGGTACTGCCACAAAAATGGCATCTGCTTCCGTTTCTTTCAGCATGTCTTCATAATCGGTAAAGGTGGGAAATGAAGTGTATTTTTTCAACACATCAAGAGTCATTTTCGACGTATCGCTTACGCCAACTACTTCCACATCAGGATGAGCGCCGAGAATGGCAAGATGTGAAATGCCCATTTTTCCGGCTCCTATTAAACCTACTTTTATCATAATCAGTTAACACGTTTAATATGTGTAATGTGTAATAATAAATCTTTAAAAAACTTCATCTGGTTTTTTGTGTTGCGGCGAAAAATTTCCGGCCGTAAAAATATTCGTACCAGCCATTCCATTCTCAGTTTTATCCAGATGGGCGAGGGGCGCTTACTGTTACCGGCATACCAGTCGTAAACATTACCAATGGTACTGATGATCCGCGCATTCACAATATCGCGATACTGATAGGCCCATTTTTCCTGCTTGGGAGCTGTTAAACCAATAAACAGAACATCGGGCTGAAAAGTATTGATAACAGAAACCATTTTCGCATTATCTTCTTCGCTAAACTCCGGCTTATATGGCGGTGAATAAAACTCAGTTACAGCATTTGGATATTCTTTCGCGGCGCGCTCTTTTATCTTTTGCAAAGTCTGATCTGTAGAGCCAAGAAAGAACACTTTCCAGCTTCTTTTATTTGCCTGGTCCATTAAGTAATCAAAGCAATCTTGTCCGGCTATCTTTCTAATATTCTTACCGTTCAAAAGCATCGAGCCAATGGCTACACCCATGCCATCAAGCACAAGAAAATCTGTATTTTTTAAAGCCGTTTTAAATTCCTTATCCTGCAAGGCAACTCCGTAAGAATTAGGACTGAATGTATTGATGAGAACTTTATCTACATGAGGCGGAATAATACTTAACGACGAAGAAAAAACATCGTACCCAAGTACCGGAGTAGTCTTGTATCCCTTAAATTGCTTTTGTACCGGTAATGCAGTATTCATTTGGCAGAAGTTGGTTTTGAATTGTGATGTAAACTACAAATTTTATGATTCAAAGGATTGTTGAAGCTGAATTATTTTTTACAGGCTGCATTTTTCAAAATTGCCGACATATTCTGCTCCCACTTATCAAGCGTAAAAAGCTCATCGTACCTTTTTTTCCCATCAGTTTGCATATCTTTACGCAAGTCATCATTTTCAATCAATAATGTGAGCTTTTCAGCAAGTGCTTCAGGATTGTGCTGCGGAACTAAAAAACCGGTTTTCCCATCTACAATTATATCTGGAATGCCGCCTTCCGGAGTAGCTACTATTGCGAGGCTATTTTGCATCGCTTCAAGACAAACGAGAGGAAACACATCATAAAAAGTTGGAAAAACAAATACATCCATATCTCTATAAAATCCTTCTTTTTCCTTTCCGTATTTTGGACCATACGTAAATACGATGTCTGCCAGATTTCGTTTCCTGATTTCTTCCGTAAATTCTTCCTCAGTTATATTTAACCAGCCACCCACAAAATGGCAGGTAAAATGAACTCCGTTTTCCTGCATTAACTGACAGGCATCCAGCAAGGAAATCACACCTTTTTCACGCATAATATTCGAAAGAAAAAGCAGCTTACAGCAAAATTCATTTTTTGTAGCTTTTATTTCTTCGTCATTATTGGGTAAGTGAGTTGACGGAATGCCGTTTGGACAATAAAAAACGTCTTCAGGACTTACATATTGCTGAATATCAGGATATAAATATTGCGATAACAGAATAGATCTCGTATCCTTGAAAACGTATTTGTATAAGGAATCTGCCAACTTGCTTTTAGGAAGACTTACCCCTTTGTTATGAAAATGATAGATCAGGTTTTTATTGTAACGCTTGATAATGGAAACAATAAATAAATCTTTATAAAAGCCAGCTCCGCTTGAAGTGAGCGTCATGTAGCAGAGATCGAATTTATTTTTTCGCAGAGCAGACCTTAATTTTTTAACTAAAGAAGCGAACGTAAAAAGTTTTTTCAGGCTTCCTTTGCCAGACTGGCTAAGTATTTTATTGGTTCCTAAATTTACAAAATGAGCTTCAAAATCATTATTAATAACTTCGCTTTTCATCAGATAATTTCCCATCATAGCAGCGCCATGCATGGGCGGCGGAAGATGTAAAACAAAGAGAATTTTTGGTTTTGTCATCTAATAATTAAATATCATGATTTTAGTTCCTGAGAAACGATATTTAGATTTTAAAAGTCAATCAGGGTTACATTTCAGTTATCCTGCATTTGTTCAAAAACATTGCCATTTATTGTACTGCCAATTCTATTGAATCAAGAATGCCATTTGCTGCCTGTTGATGATTGTACCATTGTACTTTTTGAATTGCTTTCTCAGAAAATAAAGAAAGTTTTTTTAAATCGCTTAATAATCCGTGTATGTGCTCAACCCAGCAATTTACGTCTAAAGGAAGTACGTAGCCATTATCTCCATTAATAACCAAATCATTTGCTACGCCTGCATTTTCGCATGTAATAACAGGTGTACCGGCAGCACAAGCTTCGTTAGCCACCACACCCCACGGATCGTTCAATGATGGAAATAAAAAGAGCTTTGCATTAACATAAAATTTTGGTAGCGTTTCCTGATCAAGATAGCCTGCAAAATGGTAATTAACTTTATTTTTATCCAGTTCCTCAAGCATTTGTTTCCGCATATCTCCCTCGCCGATAATCAATACTCTTAAATAGGGAATTTTCTGTTTTAGTTTTACTGCAATCTCTGCAAAAAACATTGGCATCTTGCGTTCAACAATCTGCCCCGAAAACATAATATCATATTCGCGCTCATTTATTGGTTTCGGGGTAAAACGTGAGTTATCAATGCACAAACAACTCTTGAACATTTTGCGCCTTACAATACCATAACCCGCATACAGATCAAGTCCACCTTCTGCCGGCGCAACAAAGGCTTTTGTCTGGCTGAATACCAGTCTTCTTATTGTCTTTTGAACAAACGAAAAATCACGTTCAGATATTAACGTGCCGTCATTATACACAATAAGTTTTTTTCGTTTTACCACACACCACAAAGCTCCATACAACATAGTGGGTTTGAAAGCTGTAATGATTAGTACATCGGGATTTGTTTCGTTAAGAATCTTCCAGATTTCGGGGTTGTTATGTTTATGCAAAACTGTATCCACTCTCTCTGTAAGAAACCTGTGCTTATAGTTTCCAATCTCTACTTTCCACAAACGATCCGGCTCATACTTAGCGCAAAAAATAACTTCATAATCCGGGATTTTTTCTGCTATCAGCTCATGCATCCGCTCGCGGTAAGGCGCGGTTGTTTGCGTGAGATAAATAACAGAAGGCGTTTTTTTATTCATTTGGTTATGATACTTTATAAAACGTTTTTGTCTGTTTGTTTTCTCTTCTTGTATTCAGGAAAACCTACCGATGGCTCAGTTTGAAGAAATGAACTTTGTTCTGCTGGCAATACTTCTTCCTGTATGCGTGAGCCAAACTTTTTTCTAAGCCTGAAAAACGGCTGTTCAATGTAATTATAGCTTAACAGCGACAGAACAACAGAAGCCCCAAAATTGACAACTACATACAATGCTTTGCCCGGCAAAGGATAATGCATCATTACGACGATAAGAACAAAATGATACAAGTAAAAAGAATAGCTCAATTTACCGATGTATACCATACTTCGTGTTGATAATAGCTTATTGATAAAGCTGTATGATAGCGTGTACAACACAGGTGGTATCAATATAAAAAGGCCGATGCCTTGTACCGTATAGCGGAACGAATTTCTAAATGCATCACTGCGGAATAAAAGCGAGAAGAGAATTAAGGCAAGACCACCTGCAAAAACAAATATATTCGATGTGATTCGTAAATAAACATTTTTGAAACGATCAAGAACCAAGGCCGAAATACAACCGAATAAAATAGAATCGTAGCGGGTATGACTTAACTGATAAGTATAAGCGAACTGAAACGGACCGGCAGCGAATTTTGTAGTTGCATAATACCTGAAAGCAAGAGGTAAAATGGTTAATGCAATGATGACGGGTAATAAAACCTTTGGCTTTTTACCAAATAAAATCAACACCAACGGATAAAAGATATAGAAGTGTTCTTCTACAGCCAGCGACCACAAAATGCCATAGTAATCAAACAGTTTATCAGGCAGGTTATGAAACGTGATGAAGTAGTTCTCATAATAGAATAATGCAGCCAACAACTCTTTCCAGGGAAAAATATTTTGCGCAATAACCAGGAAAGAAGTCATGATAATGAGCATGCAAAGCAGCGGCGGATATAACCGTAAAAGACGGCGTATATAAAAGCCTTTCAAATCGATTTTACTGTTTGATATTAATTCTGCCACTAATAATCTTGTGATAAGAAAACCGCTGATGAAGAAAAAAATAGTGACACCAAAACCACCCGGTATAATGGTAGCCGTCGTAATGCCGCTGTAATAAAAAACATGCGAGAGGTAAACAAGAATAATAGAGATTGCTCTAAGCCCGTCGAGAGCCGGAACGTAATCAGTCAGTTTTGATTTCATAACAGTTATGTTTTAAAGCGATCCCATATAAACGGAAAAAATGTTTTAAGCCAAAGCTTACCAAAGGCTTCCGGGTAATGGGAAGGAAAATGTTTTTTTACAAAATACAGGTATTCTTTATACGCCAAACCTTTGGGACTATATAGATAGTTGATGCGTTGTTTTAGTGTAGTGTTTGCCGACTTCCAGTTATTACCATGATCATCTTCGCAAAAACCAAGTATACCGGGCGCAACCACAACCGGAAAACCTTTCTTTTTAGCTGATAATGTGTAATCGAAATCAGCAATGCCGTGTGTGTATTTATCTGATAAAATACCTAAGTTGTTTACTACTTCGCGAGGCACCAGCATAATGTTAGCATTGCCAAGGTCGCATTCAGCGTATGTTGTATTGTTCTCAACTAATATATCGCTGTTTATCTTTTTTGCGAAGGTTAATTTTCTTCCGCCGTAGCTTGTTTTGCCTTTGCCATTTACTGTACTGCCAATTACAACAACCGGTTTATTGTAAGCTATATTGGCTTCCTTATAAGTTTCTAAAAGGTTGTTGATTGTATGTTCAAATAGTATAGTATCATCATTCAGCAGGAAATAAAAATCAGGATTGTCATTCCTGGCTTCGCTCCACGATTTTCTCATGCCGCCAGCCCAGAATAGCGAGCCATTGCCATGAAAAATTTTAATGTTAGGATACACAGTCGCAGCGGCGGCAGCTGTGCCGTCTTTTGATGCATCATCCGTAAGATAAACGGTGAGATGAACATCATTGGGGAGCTTTTGCCCGCTTAGCTTTTGCAAACAAGCAACTGTTTTTTCTTTACGGTTAAAAGTTGTAATGAGGACAGCTATATTCATAAATAAAATCAGTTTTCAAAACGCTTTCTGTGTCTTGGAACAGGCGCCGGCGCGGATTGTTTTACAAAGTGTGTAAGGGAAATGTATAACGACAGAAAGAGCAGTATCAGCATGAAATAATTGACATCCCTGATGAATTGAATTTTAAACTGGTTAATCATCAGAATTAAGAATAAAAGATTAAAGCCGAGTAGCAAATCTGTTGTAAATGTTTGTTCTTTTCTCATGGACCAGTATGTTCTCCAACCTTGGTACAACGAATAAAAAAAGAGGAACATCATGGCGATAAACCCAATGGCGCCCCACATAACATACGATGCCATATAGAGGTTGTGATAATCAGCAATGCCTTCCATTTCGCCTTTCCTGAACTGCACATCCCTGTATTCTTCAGGCGATGCAAAATATCCTCTTCCAATAACGCCCGTGTTTTCCATTTGCTTGAAAGCATAAGGAAATAAACCTCCGCGATTCATGGCATCTCCATTAACCATAGTTTCTACAGATACATTGTCCATAGTTTCATTTCGTTCTTCAAACACCGAAAAGTCTACAATCTTCAGGCTGACATTAAGAGCAAAAAGAACACCCAGCGCAATCGCAAACCCGATAATAAGTTTTGCCTTTAATCTTCTTCCCAACAGGAAACAAGAACCTGCTACAGCAATTGGTAGCAAAAACAAAGATGAACGCGTTGCAGAGAGTACAATAGATACAACCGCAACAATAATGGTAAGGATGCTGAAATAATAAAAGAGCTTACTCTTTTTCAGCCAGCCACCGCTGAGAATTCCCGGCAATAATAACGAGATAAGTGAGGTGCAGAGTTCAGCATAAGCTTCGAAGTTATTTAATGTAGAGCCGCTACGGACGATATCCATATCGAAGTCAACCGTCTTATCTATCGATGGAAAGAAAGGAATGGTGGAATAATAAAACTCGTATTTCTGGTTAAGCGCTACAACAAATTCGTACCAGAAAAATATGGAAAATGTAATCAGGATTTTATAAAAATCATCTGAGGTAAATGCTATGCGCGATACAAAATAAAAAAGGTAAACGAGCATGAAGAAAGAGAAAACATTTTGTATTTCTATCGGCAACGCAAATGTATTTCCACCCATAACGCCGAGCATCTCAAAAACACACCAGATCAGCATAGCCGTTTTAATGGCATTATCATAAACCGACTGACGCAGGAAGAGAATTTTTCCATTGATGGCTGTATAAAAAACGATGGATGAGAACGCAGCCAGATTGTAATTACCGCCCAACTTATTTCCGAAAATAAAAAAGTTGCCGATAAAGAGTTGAATAAAAAATGAAACCGGATCTTCCCGCTGCAAAGCGTAATAAAACAAACCAACCATCAGTCCTAATGCAGCCGCGTTTACTGGCGCCGGATATAACGAATAGGTAAATGAGCCACACAAAATCAAGGCAACCGTGGTAGCTATCAACAACCAGTCGAAAGAAGCTTTTTGCGTTACTTCTTTTGTATTTGCCGGTAAAGTGTGTGCTAATGATTGCATTTTTCTTATTCTGATTTTGACACCTGTATGAATCAGGAAACTGTGTCGAAAGATTCTACTTTTTCAGGCGCTAAGCTTTGCAGATATATTTTACTCACTGCTTTTACCTGCACTTCGCTTGAATATAATTTGTGTGCCTGCTCCGCAATTTCTGTGCGGTTTAATCGGGCAATGTTTTCAGCGCAAGTGAGAAGCGCTTCTTTTAATCCTTCGGTGGTAATAGCTTCCGATAAATAGCCATTTTCTCCTTCATGAATGGTTTCGCGAACACCGCCGACAGCAAATCCTACAACCGGCGTACCGCAGCAAAGACTTTCTACCATTGAGTTTGGTAGGTTATCTTCCCGGCTTGGCAATATAAAAATATCAGCTTCATTATAAAGCTCGCTCATGCGCTCTTCGTTATTGATAATGCCATAATAAGTAACGTGCGGAAGACGGGATGCATTTCTGACATGACCTATGGTTATAAACTGAAACCGGCTAACCATATCGGCTTCTTTCAGCAGCGGAAGAAAGATATCAAATCCTTTGCGGTGATTGTGCAGACTTTCAGCTACGAACAATACTTTCAGTTTTCCATCAATACCATTATTACTATCGTCCTTTCGAACAGTTGCTTTAAAAACATTAGTGTCAATGCCATTGGGTATATGATAATGCGGAAACTTTTTTAAGGTTTTTGATGCCTTGGATAAATGATAAAGCCATGAAGAAGGTGTAATAATACTTAGCTTGCCGGGCGAAACCTGCTGCAATGCTGCTCTTTTTATCTGCTTTTGCTTTTCGTCCAAATCCTTCATTAAAGCTGCATAGCTGGTTGCATCATCTTTATAGTGAAAGCCGCCAAGAAACACATTCATATCATGCAATGTCCAGATAACCGGCTTGTTGATATTTCCGAAAAAAGATTTGAAATCTAAAAAATCTGACACCCAATGCAGATGAATGATATCGCTTTCTTTTACCAAAGGATGCTCATGCAACTGCGTATAAGCTGTATTGGCAAAAGAGAACATCTCGATATTGTATTTATACTTGCGGATGCTATAATCATTCCGTTGCTCGGTGGTAAAAGGCAGGTGAAGTTTTTTTAAAACCCGAAGTATAAAAATCCACCAGTTGCGCCGTTTGGCAAATTGAAATTCAGTATCGGTTATAGTTCCTCTGTCAAGAAATAAAAACCGGCTTTCATAGCCATGTTCTCTTAGCGCCTTATGCAGCCGCATAGCCGCTATACCAGAACCACCGCCCTGAAAAGTATTGATGTGAAGTATTTTCATTTTCGTCATACAGACATTACATAAATTGTAGGCAAGATGTCGTTTTGGATGTGACGTTTCTGCAAAAACAATGCAACAAAAGCAAAAGAACGCGAATGTTCTGTTATCAACACTTTACAAGTAATATTTTGCAAATGAATCTAACGTCAGCACTTCTTTCTTCGTTTCTGGCTGGTATAAATACTGATCACCTGCAAAGGCTGACCAGCTTGAAAATGTGCTCGGCGGCCCGATAATATACCTGCATTTCGAAAGCAGATATAGATCTTCTAACGGACTGCCTTTTGAATAACTAATAATCAATCCAGCTTCATTTACAAACTGTAAATTTTCATTGGAGCAAACAATATAAACAGGATTTTTTACTTGCTCCGCTATCTGTAACATCCACTTGTAATATGTTGCATCATCATAAAAATAAATTCCTCCCAGCCAGTCTGCATAATCGCCACGCCTTACATGAATGCCTATGAAAGTATAGTTTGTATATTCATGTTGTAGTGACTGCCATTTGTCTTTTGCATTGATAACAGAAGTATTGGTAAATGACAGTTTCTTACGAAGTAATTCCTGATGCATTTTAATGCCATCATAATACCTGAAAAGCCAGTTGGTAACGATAATAATATTCGGTTGCAAAGCGACAGTAAAGTCTTTTTCAACAACGAATTTTTTATTTATAACCAGGTAATTTAATAGTCTCACATTTCTGTTTAGAAAAAGGAGTTTTAGCAACCTGATAAGGCCTGGCAAAAATTTTGGATTCGAATATTTTTTATTGAATGCAAACGGATTTTCTTTTTCCTGAAAGAGTTGTAAATGCTTTGCAAAATAATCAGATTGAGGATATACAATGGTGTATTTATACTCAATAGCAAAAGCTAACAGATGAGCAAAAGCTGCTAACTGATTGCCAAGTTGCCCGTATGTTGGCAGATAATAAAGCGTTTTTTGTTCCGGCATTCTTTAGCCCGTAAAACGTTACGTTCGTTTAATGAGAGCCTAATTTATAAATTGATTTTACTGGTAACATGGTCATACAAGATTTTCAAATTACTGCGATCTTTTAAGAAAAAATTTCTTCCATGATGAGCGTCAAAGCCATATTCAGGATATGGAAATAAAGGTGCACGCAAAGAGGTTGTGTCAATCTCGAATGACTCTCTGTTATACATATCGCTCTGTTCGCCTTCGCCGTGTATGCCATGTGTGCCAATGTTGGTTACCAGATTTTTCACTGTGTTGATGCTGTAGCCATTATATTTATAATGTGCGTATTGCCATTGATAATCCCAAGCATGGTTTTGGTTTTTTCCTAGATTATAAGCGTTATCGAACAGGAATGTCCACCGTTTTATCAAGGGCGCATTGTCGCACTCAGCTATATTCAATATCTTTTTTTCTTTAAATAAAGGATAATCTGTCATCCAGTAATCAAAGCGTTGCCAGGCACGCTTCCAGGTAGCCCAGCCCCATATATTTGCATAACGCGTGTAGAAATAATCGCAATCATTAATCGGGTATCCCTCGCTCCACCGTGTGCCAGCAATATTCATGAACCTGTTATCATCTTTATACCTTTCAAGCATTTTATTACAGAAGGAAAAAAACGATTGGGTAGGCAGGCAGTCATCTTCCAAAACAATAACGCGCTCTTCATTTTCCAAAACCCAGCTAACGGCTGATGATGGTCCCGGACCACAACCCATATTTTCATTTAAATAACGAGTGTGAACTTCACAGTCCCAATCAACTTCTTCGGATAATTTCCTGCTTTTGGAAATGAGAGACCAATCTGTCTCGTATTTTTCAGTTCTCGGACCATCACATGATATATACAGCTTCTTTGGCTTTGCCTGCCGGATGGCGTTAAAAACAATCCGTGCCGTATCTGGCCGATTAAATATGACGAGTAGCACCGGTGCTTCAGTTTGATTCATTGGGAACGGTTTGCGTGACTGAATCTTTTTTGAATTTTCTGACTACAAAAAATGCCTGCAAACTAATAAGGCATACATACGTAATGCTGGTAGCTACGGCTACACCTATTTCTGCAAAATATTTGGCAGCTATTGTGTACAAAACAATGCACAACACTGCACAAATAGTATTAATAAGCAGGCTCTTTTTTGTTTCGTGCAATGCATTAATCATAGCGTCGAATATTGAAAATATAATCATCAGGCAACTGGTGACAGCAACAATATTTGAATACTTAAGCGCTGCTGTGTATTTACCTGCCGTGAGGTAACTAATAATTACCGGCGATGCAATCCAAAATGCAACCAAACTAACGATGACAATACCTATAAGTAAGAAAGTAGTCTTTTTAAGCGAGCTGATATTTTTCAATACCGCATTCTTGTAAATCTCCGGTTCAAAGGTTTGATAGAAAGGAAACAATGCTGTATATAAATAAGCGCCAATACCTTTACCAATATTATACAAACCCAATTCGGCAGGGCGATGCAGGCGTTCCAAAACAATATTATCATAACTCAACAAAGGCAGGTAAAGAAAGGAAGCCGGGAATAATGGATAGACAACCTTAAAGGCATTCCTGATAACAGTTCTGTTGATAACAAGCTTTTGTTGTTTAAAAATATGCCCCAGTGAAATTATAAAAAAAAGCACTTCTACAATGAACACACCCAGCACGCGACCATATAGGTGCATATTGGCATAAATAACAAAGTAAAGCGAAACAAACGTTGTTAGTACCCGATAGCCTGCTACAAGAAGAAAGTATAAAAAGGCTTTCTGCCCGAGACGATAATTAGCCTGCACAAACCCTTTATAAGTTGCCAGCACAGCCGAAGCAAAAGTGAGCACCGCCAGCGGATAGAATGGTACGTCGGAATGCGAGTATTTCATGTATAGAAACACACCAAAACAAGAAAGAGGATAAAAAACAATATTCCAAAGCAGGCTAAATAAAACCAGTGTGGTAAGCACTTCGCGCCTGCCTTTTTCATCATATTTAAAGAAAACAGACATGTGATAAGTCTGGAACAATAAGCCATAAAAGCAGGTAAGAAATGTAGCTACTGAGTTGTAATAACCAAAATAACCAAACTCTTCCGGTGTGAGATATTTAGCAAAAAGGGGAGAAGTAAACACCGAAACTCCAAACGTAACCACAGGCACAAGAAGGTAAAGACCCGTGCTTTTAACTTTGGCGATAAGATTTTCCTTGTTAAGCGAAAATTTATTACGTATTTTTTGATTCAATTCAATAATCTGCATAAGCTCATCATGTTATCCGGTGATTCAGTTGTAATAAACAAGCGAATCAGGCAGATACAATTTGCAAAGGTATATGTCCCATAATTGCTGCCCTTTCTGAAAAGCTGCTTTTGAAGGATCCGATAATTTTTTTACACTGGCTTAAACAACATAAATCAGTAAGTGCAGCTGTAATTCCTTCTTTCGAATCGCGGTTGCGTACTGATACACCGGTAACAATTTTATGTGCAAATAAATCCTTCAATTGTTTTACCACCTCTTCCGAATCTGTAGACAAATAAAAAGCAACATCCGGCTTTATCGCAAGCTGGCTGCTTATTTCATCAACAAACTTTTTAATGGGCGAACGTGCAATAGATTCTGCATGATCGGTACGCCTGATATGAATACCGATCAGCGAAGGATAAGACGTTAACAACTGGTAAGCTTTTAATTTTATTTCTCTCTGAATCTGTAATCTGTATTGTTGCTGGTTTGGGTAAAACTCGAAGCAGGTTTCAAGAAAAACACCTTTGTTTTGTTGCGCCAGCTCATCAAAAAAAGCTTTCGATTCTACAGTTGGTTCTGTGTTGTTCAAAAAAGGATTTATATCTGCATCATATTTTTTTACGGAAGTAAAAAAAGAAACCCGGGCTGCTTCGGTTGCATCAAAAAACTTACGCTTCAGCTTTGCTGCTATGGAAGTGCCATTATAATCCATGTCAATAATGCGTGCTCCTTGTATTGGTTCAAAGCAATCTGTATAAGCCGCATTGAGCGAAAAATTTTTTTCCCAAAGGATAACCAGTTTTGCTTCGTAAGCCCGGGCGTAGTTATGTGACGCTTCCAGTACGCGAATCCGGTTGGCTAAACCGCCTACCGGTTTTACAACAAGATATTTCATGAAGCGTCAGCAGCTTTTTTTTGAATCATAGAAACAGATTTCCCCACAGTTTTGGTTTGGTATTACGAGCCTGATTTATCACTGATGGCTTTCTTGCCATACATATTATTGCCATAGTCGTAGCTTTTGCCGTAGCCATAGCCATGACCGTAGGTGGTTTTGAAAAGCCCTCTTCCTTTTACCGAATTAAAAACGATAAGCGGATTTTTAAGTTCTCTCAGTTTGCCGCTTTCTTCCAGCGATTGAATCACAGATTTCGGAGTATAGCCGTGCCTAACCACGAACAATGTCATATCGCAATACTCAGTCAGCAAATAAGCATCAGCAACAGGATCAACCGGCGCTGTATCAACAATTATATAATCAAATATATTTTCCAGATGTTTGAAAAGATCATTCAATCTGTCATCCAGCAAAAGTTCCGTTGGATTTGAATTAACAATGCCAACAGGTATTACAGAAAGGTTTTTATATTCTGTTTTTGAAATAATATCTTCCACATTACATTCACTTTCCAGGAAATTGACAACGCCTGTTTCTTTGTTCAGGTTGAATATTTCAGATGCTTTCGGATTACGAAGATCCAAATCAACCAGCACCACTTTTTTGCGCGTGGCGGCGAGGCTTACAGCAAGATTGCTGCTCACAAAACTTTTTCCCTCGCCGGCAATGCTGGACGTAACCAATATTTTCTTTTTCAGTTGCTTACTGCTAAACAAACCAATAGAAGCCCGCAGGTGGCGGAACTGTTCAGAAATATAATAGTTGTCTGGTGAATTGATGGCGATCGGTTCCTTCATTTTAATATTGGATAACTCAGCCACCACAGGCATATCCGAGCGGTCTTCAATATCATTACGGAACAATACTTTACTGCTGAATAATTCCTTTAGACTCACGAAAGCAACGCCCAATCCCAATGCAGCAACTAAAGCCGCAAGGAAGGCAAACGTTTTCTTCGGACTTTCCGGAAAGTCATCTGCCTGTGCCGGATCAACAATGCGACTATCAGCTACTGCAGAAGCATAAGTTAGTGCCGTTTCTTCGCGCTTTTGAAGAAGAAATGCATAGGCGCTGTTTTTGATAGCCTGCTGCCGACTGATTTCTATGTATTCTTTTTCCTTTTCCGGTATGGTTTGCAGGTTCGAATTGTAACCGCCATTTGTTGTCGTTAAATTGTTTCGGCTTGCCTGTAAACCTTTGCGGCGCGTTTGGATGTTTTCCAGAATATAGGGCTTAAGCTTGTCTATACGTTGCTTCACCGCTAACGTAGCCGGGTTATTTTCACCTGACATCGCTTTCTGTTTTTCATACTCAATTTCAGAGGTGTTGAGATTCTCAACCATCGAAGCCAGCGCCGGGTCATCAGCACCAATAGCAGAAGGCACGATGCCAACTCGGTTATTATTGGCTTTGGCAAAATTTTCAATCTGGTCAAGAACAGCCATCTGCACACTTATGTCAGCAACTTTCTGATCATTCAGTCCAACATTCTGCAGGTACATTTTTCCCTGTTCGTTAAGATCGATTACACCTTTTTGTGACCTGAATTGCTGGATGCGGCTTTCAATATCTTTTAATTCACCTTCCACGCTTTTCAATCTGTCATCAAGAAAAGTAAGCGTGGTAGCTGCCAGTTTATTTTTTTCGGAGAGAGATGTTTTATTATACGTTTCTATCAGGCTGCTCAAAACATCGATACCGCGCTGAGGCACTTCGTCTTTAAAACTAAGATCAATAATAGTAGAGGTTTTGCTTGAAGCATTTACGGCAAGCCCGAGCGCCATTGCATTAGCAAGTTTTACCGGATTGAGCAATGTAAACGATAAGGGCCCGCTGGCTCGTGCGGTTTGCTTTGTATTGTTTTCAAATTTCAGCACACCATAAGGAGTGTTAAGCCATTGGTGCAATGGATAACTCGTTTTGCCAATTACTACTTTCCCGCCATTATCTTTTTTGTAAGTAAAAGGAAGCGATACCGCAGGCTCCATAATTTTTTGCGGGTTCTGAACCTGTACAGTAATTGGTGACGAAGTATAAGCAGAAGCATTGCGATACTTTAATTTCTCAGACATTTCTGCATACAGTCCTAAATTATTTACCACATCGTACATTAGCTTTTTCGAGTGCAATACTTCGGTTTCATTTTCAACGATGGTCTTTTCGTTGCTAATGTTCAGCTCTTCCAGCAGCCTGGAATCTTCCACACCTTTACGCTCGTCTTTTATGGACATTGTAGCCGTTACATTGTAAGTAGGCGGCGTTATTTGAATATAAAAATAAGCGAGTACTGTAAAAATGATAATCAGAACGGCAAACAACGGCCAATAAGGCAGATACCTGAACTTTACAGAACTGATAAAGCTGTTTTGATTTTTTTGCATAATTAGTTTGTTTGTTGGGTATATGTGTTGTTTAGATGATTAATGCTTTGTTGCTTTCCCACTCTTTTCGACCTGGCTGTGACGCGATAGTTTATAAAACGTAAAATTCAGCTATTTCATGTTTAAAAAATAACAAGAATTCTTCTTTGACTAAAACTTACGTGCTTTAGTTATAAAGTCTATTATTACGTCTTTATATACGATAGTAGTTGTTAACAGAAGTTTGGAATTATATTTTAGAAGCATAGAAAGAGTCTGAAAATAAAATCATGATACAATATAGGAAACCGACATCAATTATTTATGAAAGAAGAAGAGCTTCGCTATTTCCGCTTACAGATGTAATATTCGGGCTAAGTTTAATCTCGACCATTTAAGCAAACGAAAGACCAACTTTAACGCCTGAAAGAATTTTTAAATTCTTACAAACCGTAATGTGGAAAAGTCTGTAAAAAATGACCGTATCAATAATTATCGCTCGCTTCCTTCTTTGTTTACAATCAGAAAATACATCATTGTTGATTGTAAAAATGCATGGAATTAGCAGAATCAGCCTTTCTAATTTCGTCAAAAATAACAAACCGCTTGCTTTCTTTTCGATTCTCAATGTTGATTTAAGGTTCATTTAATGTCCCTTTTTTGGAAAATGAAAGCCATCATGAAAGCAATTGAAGCGTATGATCTATGCGTTTGATGGTTTCTTCTTTACCAATTAACTCAGCAATCTCAAAAACGCCGGGACCAAACTTACCGCCAACCAACATGATTCGCAAAGGCAACATCAGCTCGCCGGGTTTCATCAGGTGTGCAGCAATGATTTCTTTGAATGTGCTTTCAATGTCGGTATGTTGCCAAACCGGAAGCAATTCAAAAGCCTTAACCGCTTCAGCGAAAAGCAATGATTTTTGCTCATTCCATTTTGACTTGATGGAAGAAATATCAATGCTGTGCGGAGCTTTAAAAAAGTAAGATGCCTGTTCAATAAAATCAGGTAACAACGTGCACCTGTCTTTCACCATATCCAGCACTTTAACGAACAACTCATCATTTTCTACAAGTATACCTTTTTGTTCAAACAAAGCTTTTACTTGCTTGCTGTAATGCGCTGCCGGCAAACGTTTCAGCCATTCGTGGTTGAACCATTTTGCTTTTTCATAATCGAACTTAGCTCCGGCTTTATGTACACGCTCAATGGAAAATTTTTCTACCAGTTCATCTAACGAAAATATTTCCTGCTCGCTGCTGTCGTTCCATCCAAGTAAAGCAAGTATATTATTAAAAGCCTCCGGCAAAAAACCGGTTTCTTTAAATCCTGGCGTTATTTCTCCTGTATTTGGGTCTGTCCAGTTTCTTGCATATACAGGAAAACCAAACCTGGCACCGTCGCGCTTGCTAAGTTTTCCTTGTCCGCTGGGTTTTAATATTAAAGGAAAATGTGCCCATCGTGGCATATTTTCTTCACCAAATAAATACCGCCATAGTAAGATATGTACCGGCGCACTCGGCAGCCATTCTTCGCCGCGGAAAGCATGAGTAATTTTCATTAAATAATCATCCACTACAACTGCCAGATGATAAGTAGGCATACCATCTGCTTTCAGAAGCACTTTATCATCGGTTGTGGCTGTATTAAAACTTACTTCGCCACGTATCAAATCGGTAAATGTAATGTCTTCAGCTTGCTGCGGCACTTTAATGCGGATGACATAAGGCTTGCCTTCTTTTATCCATTTATCAGTTTCCTCTTTATCAAGCGTCAAAGAATTTTTCATGAAGTTTCGTGTTGCCGCACCATATTGAGCTGTGGCGCCTTCCGTCTTATATTGATTACGCATTTGCTCCAGTTCTTCCGGCGTATCAAATGCATAATAAGCATGTCCGTCTGCTATCAGTTGTTCTGCATATTGACGATACATTTCCTTCCGCTCACTTTGCCTGTAGGGTTCATATTCACCACCATGAACTACACTTTCATCGGGCTGCAAGCCGCACCAGGCAAGGGTTTCAAAAATATATTCTTCAGCGCCGGTAACAAATCGGTTCTGGTCAGTATCTTCTATCCGCAGGATAAATTTTCCTTTATTCTGTTTGGCAAAAAGGTAATTGAACAATGCCGTTCTTACGCCGCCTAAATGCAATCCGCCGGTTGGCGAAGGCGCAAAACGAACCCGCACATTTGATGTATTCATGCGGCAAAAATAAAAGGGCAGAATAATCAGGAATTATAAATTATGGATCAGGGATTTTTTTAGAGTTGAAATTGCCTGTTTATTAATTGGATAATTACGAAAGCAAAATTCAGAATCTCTAATTGATGAGTTACAATTTCTTAATGTTCCTGATGGTAACCGGCGGAGTAAAAGCCTGGTTATTTTCCGGGCGGTTATAAATCCTATTCACGATATCCATTCCTCTGACCACTTTACCAAAAGCCGCATATCCTTTTCCGTCGGGGTTGTTATCGCCACCGAAATCAAAACCGGGCTGATCGCCGATGCAGATGAAAAACTCCGAAGATGCTGTGCCCGGTTCTAACCGCGCCATAGATAAAATACCATTGCGATGCAAAATGCCGGTTTGCTTTGTGCTTTCGTGCGGAATGCCGGGCAGGGAAGAAGCTTTTTTATAATTGCTTTTCCAGATGCCGCCTTGTATCAGTTCGCTTTTTGGCGCATCCGAAGGCTGGTTATCATCATTCAAAATGCGATAGAAAGAACTTTTTTGATACAAACCATTTTCTGCATTTTGCAAAAATGTACCAGCCGTTTTGGGTGCTTTGTCCGTATATAATTCCGCTTCAATATCGCCGGCATCCGTTTGTATAAGAACATGTGGATGATTATACCGTTTTGATGAACAGCCAACAAAAATCATGACAACAAACAGGAAAGAAAAAAGCTGTTTCATCATAATTATTTCAAGGTGAGCCTTACTAAAAATTTATCCCATTTATCTTCACCAACTACTGCTGCTTTCCAGCCTTCTTCTTTTGCTATTTTTGAAAGCAAATACCTATCAATATACAACCACGTAAACCAATCTGTCTTCACACTTTTATATTCGTATTGATAAGTGATTTCTCCATAGTAAGATTCACGCTGAGGAATTTTTCCATCATATAAATATGCTACATCGCAGGAATCGGAAAGCATTTGTCCGCCCGGGTTGATCAACGTTTTCGCATACTGCAGGAAGGAGCGAAGCTTATCAACGCTACCGGTAAATCCAATGCCATTCATCATGAACAGTAAAGTATCATAGGTGTCTTTATCATAAGAACAAACATCGCCGGTTTCAACATTTTTTACACTTCGGTGCTTCATTACTTCGGCTGCTTTTGGTGAAATATCAATAGCCGTTACATCAAAGCCTTTTGATTGCAAAGCCAGGGTATGACTGCCAACACCCGCGCCCACATCCAACACTTTTCCTTTGCAAAGCTTCAGCGCCTGCTGCTCCAGCTTCGGCATCATTTCTTCATCACGGAAATATGTTTTTACAGGCATATCCTGATCGTTACCATAATTATTATGAATCCATAACTTTTGCGGATCTTTTTTGAAATAATAATCATACATCGCTTGTCCCAATACATCTTTCATAGCCACAGAAAAAGCAAAATTGAGGAATGATAATCGTTATTGTATCCTGTTTGTTCCAAAATTATTTATATATCTGTTGCAAACAGCACAATTACTTTTGCAACAGACACAATCAATATGAAATCAAGAATAAAGGAAATTATTAAAAACAGACCTTTCCTGATGAAGCTTGTCAGGACTGTAAAAACGGGTTCCACATTCAAGTCTTCATACGCAAAAAATATTAAGGGATCAGGTAATCAATTGGATTTTGATTCTTCTGCATTATTTATCAGTTGTAAAATTGGCATCACGGGCAATAACAACAGGATCATCGTAAAAGATAGCGTTTTGTTGACGGATGTCAGGTTTGAAATCTACGGCAATAACAATCATATTGAGATTGGCCGCAGTGTTGAGTTCAATCAGCCATGTACTTTATGGATTGAAGATAATGATTGCCTTATATCAATTGGAGACCATACTGCATTTGAAGCTACTGACATTGCCGTAACCGAGCCGGGTTCGAAAGTTGTTATTGGAAAGGATTGCCTGTTTGCATACGATATAGACATCAGAACAGGAGATTCTCATTCTATTGTTGATCTGACTACCAATAAAAGAATCAATTATGCCAGGGATATAATTATTGGCGATCATGTTTGGATTGCTTCACATGTATCTATGCTGAAAGGAGCCGGTGTTGCATCAAATTCTATCGTAGCTACAAGATCACTCGTTACAAAGAATTTTCCTCAGGAACATGTACTTATAGGCGGTGCTCCTGCTACGGTTCTGAAAGAGAATATTAGATGGCTCAGGGAGCGCATTTACGATAAAGCATAATTTTTTTCGGGCACAAATGTTTTATTTGCCTTTACATAAAATAACGTTCAGTGATGGTCAGATATAGTTTCGCTATAATCGTACTTCTTTCTCTAAATGCCTGCACACCGAATAATGTAACGGTCGATGACTCCTTAAAAAAGTATTTCGATCAAAATGGCGTTTCCGGTACATTCGGTTTGTTTGATAACGGCCAGGGAAATTTTACCATTTATAATTTATCGCGCTATCGCGATTCATCTTTTTTGCCGGCTTCCACATTTAAGGTTGTCAACTCGTTGATTGGTTTACAAACCGGCAGAATTTCGAGTGAAAATATGGTCATAAAATGGGATGGCATAACGAGACGTATTCCGGCATGGAACAAAGATCTGACAATGAAAGAAGCCTTCAAAGTTTCTGCGGTTCCCTACTACCAGGAAGTGGCAAGGCGCATAGGGAAAGATACTATGCAGCGTTGGCTCGATAGCCTTCATTACGGCACACAAAAAATAGTAACGCGCATTGATACCTTCTGGCTGGATAATTCACTCAAAATAAAGCCTGACGAGCAATTGGGGTTGATGAAGAGACTTTATTTTGAACAATTGCCTTTTGATAAAAGACCGCAATCGATTGTAAAAAAAGTTATGCTTCAGGAGAACACTGCCAACTACCAGCTTAGCTATAAAACCGGTTGGGGATATAAAGAAAACGGAAGCAGCATCGGCTGGATTGTTGGTTGGATAGAGGAAAATCAGCATCCCTACTTTTTTGTGTTGAACATAGAAGGCAGGCACGATATGAATATGACCACCGTTCGTATGAATATTTTAAAAGGCATATTAAAACAACTGGGCTTTTTTGAAGGCAAGAAATAAAATAATGAATGCAAAAGTTAATTGCTGATGAGTGATTTGGTGTTGCCCGTTTTACCTTTTATTTTTAAACCTGCCTGTCAGCAAACAGGTTTTTAGCTAATGTTGTCGTTTCAAAATACTTCTTTCCTGCTTGGTTTGTTACTCATTCTTCCGCTGGCGGCACTGTTTGTTGCTGTGCTTCGCTGGAAGCGTAAGGTGCGTAAGGAATTGGGCGACGAAGAACTGGTTCAAAGTCTGACTGACGGTTATTCTCCCAAATTATACAGGGCAAAATTTATTTCGGTGCTTGTTGCTGTTGTGTTTGGAATCATTGCACTTGCTAATCTTCGCAAGCCGGCAAATGGAACCGGTGAAAACCGCGCTGGTATCGATGTAGTTATTGCACTGGATGTTAGTAAAAGTATGCTGAGCCAGGATGTAAAACCATCGCGTCTTGACAGAGCCAAACAATGCCTGAACCTGTTGATTGATGAGCTTGGAAATAATCGTGTCGGGCTGGTTTTATTTGCAGGTCAGGCCGTATTGCAAATGCCTTTAACAACCGATATTGCTTCCGCTAAATTGTATATAAGTAATGCCGCTCCGGATGTTGTGCCAACACAAGGAACCGACGTTAGTAATGCGTTGCAAATCTGTAATTCCTCATTAGATACAAAGGAAAAAAAATACAAAGCCATTGTTTTGATTTCGGATGGTGAAGATCATGACCCGAATACCAAACAGATTTTGCAACAATTGTTTGATGATGGTGTAACTGTTTATACGCTTGGCATTGGCACAACGGAAGGTTCGCCAATAATAGAGGCAGGAAATGTTTATAAAACAGATATAAACGGACAAACCGTTATTTCTAAACTGAATGAAGAAGAACTAAAAGATATTGCCGTAAAAACCGGTGGTAATTATTTCCATTTAGATAATTCAGAAACAACAGCCAACGAACTTGCTTCTATAATAAACAGCCGCGAAAAGAAACTGATAAGCGGCGGCGGAGAACATGAATACACTTCGTTTTATCCATGGCTGGCTGCCTTGATGCTGATTGTTTTGATTGCTGAAATTTTTATACCGGAAGTAAAGAAAAGGAGGCGCAATGAAAAGGTTTAAAAATACAGGATGTACGATATATGATGTACGAAGTAAGAAGACGACTTTTAGAGTTAGCAAATCAGTATTTTACAGTTCGCTTTTTATATTTTGCTTTTTAAAATTGAGTGTTTCAGCGCAAAAAGCAAACAAGTCTGTTCAACAGGGAAATGAAGCTTATCGGAAAGCTGATTTTACAAATGCCATAAAAGATTATACAAAAGCTTTAAGTGCTGATAATAAAAATCAGATAGCGAGGTTTAATATGGCGAATGCATTGCAACACAAAAGTGAAGCAGATAAAGCTTTACAGAATTATGATGATGTCATCAAAAATTCTTCCGATGCTGACCTGCAATCGAAAGCGTATTACAACAAAGGACTTTCCCGGTTGCAACAAAAAGATGTGACAGGTGCTATTGATGCTTTTAAGCAATCGTTACGTTTATCGCCAGGCGATAATGATTCGCGTGAAAACCTGCAGAAAGCTTTGGAGGAAGTGAAGCAGCAGCAACAAGCGCAGCCGCAGCAACAAAATCAAAAACCGCCGAAAGAAGAACCCAAAAAACAAAAGCAACAAACTAAGATGAACCAGCAAATGATGGAGCAAAAGTTTAAAGAGTTGCAGGAGCAGGAAAAGCAGTTGCAGAAAGAATTGCAGAAACAAAAAATGAATCAGCGCGAACCGGAAAAAGACTGGTAGAAAGGTTGAATTTGCGGAGCGTATATTGCGGCGGAAAATTGAAATTAGGGTAGAAAGACAAAAAATATGACACTGGAAACAGCTACAAAAACAAACCTGCAATACGATGATGCTGTAACTATTTGTAAAATTATTTTCGATAAAAAAACGGTTGATTACGGCACTTCGTGGCGCGTGCTTCGTACAATTTCTGTTGTGGATCAGATCTTTATTAAAGCGCTTCGCATTCGCAACCTGCAGCAGATAAAAGAGCAAATGGTTAACGATGATATTCCCGGCGAATTCAAAGGCATTTTAAACTATGCGGTAATTGGTTTGATTCAACTCCGGTTTCCTTATGCAATTGAAGATTTGCCCGCTGATATTGCTTCTGATTACTATAACAGGGAACTTGCTTTAGCTAAACAAACGATGCTGGCTAAGAACCACGATTATGGTGAAGCCTGGCGCGAAATGAGCCAGGAAAGCTTTGTAGATTTGATTCTGGTAAAATTGCTGCGCATCAAACAGATTCTTATGAATGATGGCAGAACATTGATCAGTGAAGGAATTGATGCGAATTATATAGATATCGTCAACTATGCAGCTTTTGCCTTAATATTGATTACCGAAGGCATACAGTAAACCAACAATATCACTTCATGAAACGGAACTCGACATTGCTTATTATCCGCTGGATAGTTGGGCTTCTTTTTATTTTTTCCGGTCTTATTAAAGCAAACGATCCGCTTGGGCTTAGCTATAAAATGCAGGAATTTTTCGATGCCTGGCACATGACGCATCTGAATGATTATGCGTTGCCGTTTGCGTTGGTAATGAATGTATTTGAAGTGCTCGCGGGCGTGGCTGTCATTATTGGCTGGCGCATGAAGTTGTTTAGCTGGCTTTTATTGATATTGATTATTTTCTTTACATTTCTTACCGGTTATGCAACGCTTTCAGGTAAGTTTAAAAGCTGTGGTTGTTTTGGTGATTGTATTCCGCTCACACCATTTGCTTCTTTTATAAAAGATATTATTTTTCTTACACTGATTATCATTTTATTCATCAATAGAAACCGCGTTTTACCATCTTACCGCTTTGAAAGACTTGCTTTTTTTATATTGGGTTCGGTGTTCATTGGTGTTTCTTTATTTGAAAGCTATGTTCTAACTTATCTTCCTGTTCTCGATTGTCTTCCTTACAAAGTTGGAAATAATATTGTTGAACAAATGAAAGTGCCTGCCGGTGCGGTTTCCGACAGTTTTGCATTGACATTCAGATATAAGAAAAATGGTAAGGAAATAGAGTTTGACCAGGAACATTTTCCTTATGATTTCGATAGTACTTATGAGTTTGTTGATCGCTTTGATAAGCTGGTAAGGCAAGGCACTGCAACGCCGCCGATTACTGATTTTGCATTGGTTTCAATAAGTGGCAACGATACCACGGAGGCTATCCTGAACCTTCCAAAATATGTATTGATGTTTACGCAAAATTTTAATCACTGGAAAAAGCAGGCTGATGAATTTGATGTGGTGAACAATTACTGTAAAACACACCAGATTCCTTTGTTTGTAGTAACACCAATTCCAAAACAGGCGCAGCGGTCATTGCCCGCAGGAACAACAATTTTACAATGCGATGCGACTGTGCTGAAAACGGCTGCCAGGGTGAATGCTACATATTTTATTATGGAAAAATCGGTGGTAAAAAAGAAGAATAGTTATGCGTCGAAGAGTAAAATTGTGAAGTATCTGGATGAAATCAAATAAAAATAATTCTTCAGAGTATTAGTTTAAAACCAAAGCAGACTTGGCTGTAAGCACATGCAATGAATAATTTTAGGATCCTAAAAATTATTGTATAACAACATTTAAAATCACTTTCTCGCCCAAAGCTTCATTCACACGCTCAATAATTTTTTCCTTTTGATACATCAATTCGTTTTTCAAAGGGCCAACGGAAGTGTTGATGAAAAGAGTGTTGTTTAGGATTTGAATTTTATCGGTGTACCTGGCAATTGTGTTGCCCATAATCTGCTGCCATACTTCTTCTATTTGTACGGAGCGAAGCCCGTTCTTTACGGGGCTTGAGCTAACAAAGTTTTTGAGTGCGCTGCCGATATGATATTCGCTCATAATTGTCGGTGGTTGGTGTTGTTAGTTGTTTTGTAGTTTAAAAGCTCAGTTATTGCCTGGAACCTTGATGGGAGCATTCCTGCGTGTAGAAGCAGCAGAAATGGCAACAACTGTCGATTACAAAAGAGACGAACGATGGTTACCAAAAATGTATTTTGCATTTCCCTTCATTGCCAATTAAATCTTCAAATAGTTCATCAGCAAATCGTAGTTCTCGCGAAGCTCGTTTTCGTAAGCTTCTTCTCCAAAAAAATTGCGAATGATATAATCGTAGCGCTGCAAGGTAGAAAGTACGTCAGACACTTCGGTTCTGTTCAACT
The DNA here is from genome assembly GCA_965199905.1 of Ilyomonas sp. Taxonomy (GTDB): domain Bacteria; phylum Bacteroidota; class Bacteroidia; order Chitinophagales; family Chitinophagaceae; genus Ilyomonas. The sequence continues at coordinate 199,418 of OZ241366.1, forward strand.
TGATGGTAACAATAAATAAACCTGTGCCGGCTTCGGTGAATGTATTTAACTGTACAATACTTGCATTATTGGTTTCCACAAGCCTTGATAATTCACCAACTGAATACTGATGGCGTTCCATTTCGAGTATCACGATGGCACCGGGCTCTTCCACATTCTGGAAGACGGCTGCCGCGCGAATAATTTCGGCTGACGTAATGACGCCAAGAAGTTGCATATCAGTGTTTACAACAGGAATCAGGCTTAATTCATAAGCCGCTGCTATTTTTAAAGCTAATGAAAAATGTTCGGTGCCCTGCACAGAAACCTTTACCAGCAAAGCCTCCAGCGTATTGATGGTTGCTGATTCCTCTTCGTCAAGTAAGTCTGTTTTAGAAATGATTCCTGTATACACATCACCATCCACAACGGGCAGATGCTGCACATCGTAATCGTCCATGAATTGCAGGGCAAGCGAAACTTTGTCGAACAAGTGAACATTCGGATAGTTCACCACAGGAAGCTGGCTTACAAGCATTGCGCGTTTTTTTAGTGAGACAAGAAAAATCAAGCCATTGTTGCAGCAGGCTCTTTCAATTTCTTTAAGAACGCTTCTAAAATGCGATTGAATTCGCCTGGCACTTCCATCATGGGGGCGTGTCCGCACTTATCTATAAAGTGCAGCTCGCTGTTAGGGATTAATTTATGAAATTCTTCGGCCACGAAAGGTGGCGTAATGGTATCGTTTTGTCCCCAGATAAGCAACGTAGGCTGCTGTATCTGGTTTAGCTCTTCGCCAAGATTATTGCGGATGGCGCTTTTGGCAAGCGAAATGATCTTTATAACTTTCAACCGGTTGTTGGTAATCTCAAATACTTCATTCACCAAATCGTCGGTTGCCAACTCTGGATTGTAAAACGTAAGCTCCGTTTTATTCTTTATAAAGTTCCTGTCGCCACGCTTTGGATAGCTGTCGCCCATTCCGTTTTCAAACAAGCCTGAGCTACCGGTGAGGATAAGCGATTTAATGCGTTCAGGATGTTTTAAAATATGTACCAAACCCACATGCCCGCCAAGCGAATTGCCAAGAAGGTGAATGCCTGTGTAGTCACGCGCTTCAATAAACTTAGCTACATATTTTTCTAAACCGCCAACGGTAGTATGAAAAATATCCAGCTCAAATAAAGGCAGCATGGGAACGATAACCTTGTACTGGCTTTTGAAATGATCGATCAGATCCGCAAAATTGCTAAGTGCACCAAAGAGACCGTGCAGCAGCATTAAAGGCTCGCCGCTGCCTTCTTCGATGTACTTAAACTTATCCTGCTGTTGAATCTGGTATGCCATGTGTGCTTGTTATAGTAAATCCCTTGTATCAAAAATAGAACCTTGCTGCTAAAATAGGGGTTTTGATGGTAAGTATCTTTTCACTTTTTATGAACAACGCCATCGAAGAAGTTTTCAAGCTGCTCAAATGTGTGCCTGAAAAGCGGGATCACTTCGCTGAAAACGCTGATGGCTTTTGGTCCCCAGGGTTGAATAAAAAGATATGTGTATGAGCTTGCTTTTGTTTCTTGCTTAACAATATCTATTTTATCGGCAAAGAACAAAATGATACTAAAAACGATTGTATAAAGAATGGCGTAAAGTAAAATTCCAGCCAATCTGTTTACCAAACCCAGCAAAGCCAATTGCAAGGTTTTCTCTATCAGTTTTGCCACAATGCGCGTTAAAACAGCAACGCCGATAAACACCAATGCAAAAGAAAGGATCGGCAATAGCCGTTCGCCAAGATTGGTGCTTTTACCAAGCCATACGGCTACAAAAGCTGATAATTTTAAAGCCGCTGCCAGTCCAATAAAAATTGCCAGAAACGAAAAAACAGCTACCACAAAACCTTTGCTGTACCCTTTGAAAACAGCAAGTAAAATGATAATGATATAAACAAGATCAATCAACATTTAGGATATAATACTGAATAAGTAAGATTTAATATTAGGGAAAGCGATGGCGGGTAAGTAATATCAAATCTTCAATATTAAATCTTACTTAGCCAATAGTTCTTTTACCGATGCTGAAATGGTTTTGCCGTCTGCTTTGCCGGCGAGTTGTTTGGTAGCAACGCCCATTACTTTACCCATATCAGCAGGCGAAGATGCGCCGGTATCAGCAATGATTTTTTGTATTGCACCTTTCAGTTCATCAGCGCTTAATTGCCTGGGCATAAACTTTTCAATTACGTTCAGTTCTTCCTGCTCTTTCTGGGCAAGGTCAGCGCGGTTTTGCTGGGTGAATATGTCAAGAGAATCCTTCCGTTGCTTAACCATTCGTTGCAGCAATTTCATCTCACCGTCTTCTGAAACTTCACCATGTGCGCCCGGTTCCGTTTTTGCTTTTATAATTTCTGCTTTGATGGCGCGAAGACTACGCAAAGCCGCTTCGTCTTTGGCTTTCATGGCATCTTTCATTTCTGCCATCACTTTTGTTTCTAAACTCATGGTGTTTAATTTATATTCTTAATATAGGTTGTGGTTTGTGAGTTGTTTGTGTTTACTTGATAAGCCAAAACCTTTCACCCGCAAACTTATTTTGCTTCCTTCGCCTGCATGGCTCTAAACTTTTGCATCCACTGCTTTGCAAACGTTTTCATATCGCCGGATAGCTCTTTATACTTGGTAGCACGCTCATAAGTATCTGCCATTGTTATCATAGTTTGATATAAGAAATCAGTCATCTCATCAACCATCATATCTTTTGTCCAGAGATCAATGCGCAAAGCCGTTTTTTCAGCATTATCCCAAAAGGACAACATCAATGCTTTTGCAGTTTGCTCTTCTTCCATTGAGCTGTCTGTGGCGTGCCAGGCTATCTTGTTTACCAGCTTATTGTCGTCGCGCGTTACGTCTATTGATATTTTAGATTGATACATTCTTTTTGTAAATGAGCTGCAAAAGTAGGCAGTCTTTCGTTTTATAACCGTTAACGAAGTGGCAGCAATAAAACATCTGATAAGGCAGCTAATGTTTTCTCTTTTGTATAATAACTTGACTGTTCCTGTCCTTTCGCAATCAGGCGGCTTCGCAGGGCTTCATCTTTATAAATGAGAATCATTTTTTCAGCAAGCTGATTATAGTTGTTTTGTTCTACAATGATGGCAGCTTCACCGGCGTATTCTTCAATACTATCTGTTGCAAATGAAAGACAAGGTATGTCGCATTTTATTGATTGCAATAGCGGAATAATATCGTTATCACCGTGCGGCATATGAATAAAAGCGTACGCTCCGGCTAATGTTTGGATTGCCTCATTATCAACAAGATTATTGAGCATAACCACATCTTCCCTAAACTTATAAGTGCTTATTTTTTCTTTCCATTCTTCTGTTTCAGTAAAAAATAATTTCCCCATAACAACCAGCTTCATACTGCTGTGCTGCCATTTTTTAAATGTAGAAAAAGCTTTCAGCAACTCCGTAAAGGACTGTATTGTTTGGTTTCCTGCCAAGGTTAAAAAGTATTCTCTGCCTTGTGTGTATTGCATTTTTACCGCTTGCTGCCCGCTCCACGTAATGGGTTGGTATTTGTCATCTGCACTAATGGAAACTACTCTCATAATTTCAGCATTGGCTACATTAAGCTCTTCCATTTTTTCTTTTTCTGCTTTTGAACAAACCGCAAAAAAATGAGCAGAAAAACCCTGGCGGGCGATAAAATTGGTATTGTTATTTGACAAGACAAATTGCGATACGCGGGATGAAATAAGTTTTGAATCTGTAACTTGAATAAAGTTAGCAAATTTTCCTTTTTTTATAATTGCCTGCACTTTTAGTTTTGAAAAAAATGAAAGTTTCTTTTTACCTGTATGTAAAATGATGGCTGCTTTTTCGCTGACAATATTTGCTTCCCTGGTTTCATTTATATCATGATAATCTTTTAAAATAAATCCACGCTCAGTCAATAATTGAATCAGCAAACGAAACAACGCGTCAGCATAACTTCCTGCTTTTATTTTATTATGTAGAATGAAAATACGCATAGAATTATACAGACAGTTCAACAACTAATTTCTATGAAAAAAATAAAAACTATTTTATGAATCTGTTTTTATTTAAATAAAGATTCCGCAACAATGATGCTCTCAGGTTTACCAACATCTGTAAACAAGAATTGATCATGCGAAAAGCCTTGTAAAGATTGTGTCGCAGCCAGGTTTAGATACACATCAATAATTGAAAATTTTCCGCTAAAAGAATCCATCAATTCAAAAATCCGTTGGTTAATAACATGAATTCCGCTAAAAGCTTTTTCATGATATGAAACAGAATCTTTTGCAATTTTTACCTCGCCGGTTTTCATATTTCGCCAGCCGCAAAGCTCATTATTATCATCGAAAAGTAAATACCGAGAAGTACTGCGATGACTAATTGCCAAAGTTGCCAACGGTTTATGATTAAGATGTTGCTCCATCATCATATTTAATGGTAAATTAGTAAGCACATCTGCATTCATCAACACAAAATTCTCTTCACTTTTTAAGTAGCGCGAAGCAAATTGTAACCCGCCGCCGGTTTCCAAAACATCTTCTTCAAAAGAAATGGTAACATCAGAATTCCAGCCTTTATTTATTATAATGGCTTCTTCAATCTGCTTCGCAAAATGGTGCGTGTTTACAACAATATTCTTTATGCCGTATTGCTGTAAATACTCAATATTTCGCTGCAACAAACTTTTGCCATTTACCAATGCCAAAGCTTTAGGATGCTTATCTGTAAAGGGTTTCAGCCTTGTACCTAAACCTGCCGCAAGTATCATGGCTTTGCCAATAATTTGTTCATTTACATGAGGAAAGTGAGCTGATGCCGACATGTGTTCCTTGTTTTTTCCTGTTGTTTATTGGTTGAATAATTTCTTCTTTAGGTTTTATTTCTTTCACCCAATTATCCTGATTAAAATGTATAATCTTGGTTTTTACTTTGTACTTATTTCTCAGATGACGGGCAGTTTGCTCAGCCGAATACACACTTCTGTGCTGACCTCCCGTGCAACCAAACGAAATGGATAAATGATCGAATCCGCGCTTAATATAATCCTCAATAGAAATATCTACCAGGTTATAAACGCTGTTTAAAAAATCGTTCATTTTTGTTTTTTCTTCCAGAAAAGTCTGCACATTTTTCTCTAATCCGCTGCAACATTTATACTCATCATAACGTCCCGGGTTCAGCAAGCCGCGGCAATCGAAAATGAAGCCGCCTCCATGACCCGAATCATCTTTTGGCAACCCTTTTTTATAAGAAAAACTAAAGATGGTTACAACAAGTGGCGTGTTCTCATCTGCCTGAATATTTTCAAACCGGCTAATAATTTTATTGCTGATAACCGACTGTAAAATGCGCGCAAACTCCGGCGTATTCTTATCAATATCAGGATAGCCATTAATAAAGGTTTTCAGGTTGCGCAACGCAAGCGGGATGCTGGTTAAAAAATGCGCCTTTCGCTCAAACAAACCTCTAAAGCCATACGCACCAAGCACCTGCAGCAAACGCAGTAACACATAACCGTTGTATTGCGCAGCAAATAATTTTCTATCCAAAGGCTCGGGCAGCAACTTGTCGGCTTCGTCCATGTAATCGATAAGAAGCCTGTTTTTCCAGTCATCGCTTAATTCAGCTTTTGCCTGCCAAAGAAGCGAAGCCACATCATATTGCAAAGCGCCTTTCATGCCGCCCTGGTAATCTATAAAGCAAAGCTTATCATCTTTCACAATGATGTTACGACTCTGAAAATCGCGGAACATAAAGTATTGTGTGCCTTGATGAAGAAAGCCGGCAAGTGTTTCGAACTCATTCAACAATAACTGCTTATCGTAAGGAAGTTTCAGCGTATCGAGAAAGTAATATTTGAAATACAAAAGATCACTCATAATCGCCTGCCTGCCAAATTCTTTTGCTGTTAGACAAAGATTATAATCCAAACTTTCATCACCTAAAATCTGAAGTTTTGCCAATTCTAACAAACTCATTCGAAACAGGTTATAAACAGCTTCTGTATTACCTTTTTCAAAGAGTGCATCCAGCAAAGATTTTGCGCCGGCATCTTCCTGTATATAAATATCTTTTGTTTTATTTACAGCCAAAATTTCCGGCACAGGCAAGTCTTTTTTCCTGAAATGAGTTGTAAACTCAATAAAAGTTTTGTTCTCCTGAACATTATGGTTATGCGTTGCAATAAACGTTTTATTGTCAGTAAAAAACCGGTAATAAATCCTGTCGCTCCCGCTTTGAGGGAGCTTCACGATTTCGTTTATTTTATCATTATTTATCGTGGCAAACAAGTTCGTTATTTCAATTGCAGCATTCATTTGCAAATAGGTTATGACGGTAAAAATAAGACCCTTTTCCGGGTGAAAAAAGGAAAAAAGAGCAATGAATAATTTCGAAATAAAATACAGTTTTTGGTAACCGTCGTTCACCGCTTTTCTTATCGACGGTTGTTGCCATTCCTGGCGATGACTGGACTTCTATAAAAGCGAATCTTAAACATCTATTCCAAACAAATAACAAACAAAAAGAATCACATTTTCCTAAGCAAAAAATCATCCGGTGCTTTCTCATCTACCCAAATCTCCAGCTATCTTTGCGCCCGAAATTTTGTTCCGCCTGCAACGGAATTCATTGTTATCATGAAACATGAGTGAATCAAACAGTCATGTCTGAAATTGTACTTGTATATGGCAGTTCTGCATAACCGCATCAGCGGACAGGAAATGAAGCAACGTTTGCATCAGGAAACGAAAACCCGTGTCACCATTAGCTTTTATCGTTATTTTCCGATTCAGAATCCTTTGGAGTTTCGGAATTTTTTATACAAAGAATTAGAAGCCTGGCAAGTGTTCGGTCGCATCTATATTGCTAAAGAAGGCATCAATGCACAGATCAGTGTACCGGAAGATAATTTCGAATCTTTCAAACAATTCATCACAACTGTTTCGGGGCTGGAAAATCTGCGGTTAAATATTGCAGTTGATGACGACGGAAAATCGTTCTGGGTTTTAAAAATAAAAGTGCGTGATAAAATTGTTGCTGATGGTATTGACGATGAAACATTCAGCATGCAAAAAAAAGGGAAGTATGTAAGTGCTTCTCAAATGAATGATTACATGCAACAAACAGGCACAGTTATTATCGATATGCGCAATCATTACGAGTTCGAAGTCGGTCATTTTCAAAATGCGCTCGAAGTGCCGTCAGATACCTTTCGCGATCAGCTCCCGATGGCAGCAGATATGCTGAAGGGAAAAGAAGATAATAACATTATCATGTATTGCACCGGCGGTATACGTTGCGAGAAAGCGAGTGCCTATCTTTTGCATAAAGGCTTTCAAAACGTATTTCACCTGGAAGGTGGCATTATTAATTATGCGAAAGAAATAAAAGAGCAGAATTTAGACAGCCGGTTTACAGGAAAAAATTTTGTGTTTGACGCGCGCCTTGGTGAGCGCATTACAGAAGATGTAATTGCACATTGCCATCAATGTGGAAAGCCATGCGATACACATACAAACTGCAAGAACGACGGTTGTCATTTACTTTTCATTCAATGCGAAGAATGCACTGCAAAATATGCAGGCTGCTGCAGTGTTGAATGCAAAGGCACGATTCATTTACCAATAGAAAGGCAGGCTGAATTAAGAAAGGGAATTGATAAAGGTAGAAACGTGTTCAATAAATCCAGAGAAAGATTGCGCCCGAGGCTGGGAGAGAAGTAGTTGGCAGATGATGATTTTTTATTGGCAAATTGAAAGCAAACTTATGTAAGATTGCTTTTTTTATTTACCATCAACTGTCAACCATTAACTATTATCTATTCTTCAGCCAGCCTTCAATGTTCTCATACACTTCTTCCTCACTTATATCGATTGGTTTAAATGGCTCACCGATAATTTTTTCGTACAGTTCTATGTAGCGCTTGCTAATTGTATTTACCCATTCATCAGTCATCGTGGGAACGGTTTGTCCTTCTTTACCCATGAAGTTATTTTCGATGAGCCATTCGCGTACAAATTCTTTGCTCAGTTGCTTTTGTCGCTCGCCTTTTTCTTGTCTTTCTTCAAAACCATCAGCATAAAAATATCTGGAAGAATCGGGCGTATGTACTTCGTCCATCAGGTAAATTTCATTTCCCAGTTTTCCAAACTCATACTTGGTATCAACCAATATTAAACCGCGTTTAGCCGCGATTTCTTTACCACGCGCAAAGAGTTGCAAAGCATATTTTTCCAGCGTATTCCAGTCTTCGTTTGTTGCCAGACCTTGTTTAATAATTTCTTCTCTGGAAATGTCTTCGTCATGACCTTCCGAAGCTTTTGTAGAAGGTGTAATAATTGGCAATGGAAAGAAATCATTTTCTTTCATGCCTTCAGGCATCATTACTCCACACAGTTTTCTTTCGCCACTGTTATAAGTGCGCCATGCATGACCGGTAAGATTTCCACGCACCACCATTTCAATTTTAAACGGCTTGCACCTTTTTCCTGCGGCGGCTACCGGTGCAGGCGTTGCCAGCAGCCAGTTGGGGCAAATATCTTTCGTTGCGTTCAGCATATAGGCGGCTACTTTATTCAGCACTTGCCCTTTGTAAGGGATGGGTCTTGGCAAAATAACATCGAAAGCAGAAATGCGATTGCTGGCAATCATTACAAGTATGTCGTCGCCAATGGAGTACACATCTCTAACTTTACCTTTATAAAATGCGGTTTGACCGGGAAACTGGTGTGGAATCATACAACAAAAATAGAAGAACAAAACTTTGTTCTTTGATAAGAATTGCTACATTTACTTTTTTGTTGCTGTCGATGATCAATCATTCTGTGTAATGGGAAAAGGGATATTCAATGTCGAAGGGAGATCGTAAATAGTTTGTTTCTTTTTTTACTCTCAATAAATAATTCCGGTACATTCAATTGTTATGTAGGTAACTGCTTTTATTAATCAACGGTTTTTTTACTCCAAAAATCAGCATTTTATGAGATTTCTCTATGCTTGTTGCATATTTCTGTTATGCACAACATCTGTTCTTGCCCAAACCACAACCTTATCAGGAAATATAAAAAACAGCTCGACGAATGAACCTGTGATTGCGGCTTCTGTTCTGTTGAAAGGCAATTCGTCAACCGGTACTTATACAGATGAGAAGGGTAATTTTAAACTTGTTATTAAGCAATCATTTCCGGTTACACTTGTAGTTAGTTCTATTGGTTTTGCTGATCAGGAAGTAGAAGTAAAAAATGCCGGCGAAACGATTTCTGTTCGTTTGCTTGCTGCTGTTGCTTTAGGACGGGAAGTTGTAGTGTCAGCCAGTCGCACACCCGAGCGCATCTTAGAATCGCCGGTTACTATACAAAGAGTTGGTGCTGCTGCCATCGCATCATCACCGGCATCTTCCTATTATGATGTGATTGGCAACTTGAATGGCGTGGATATTACTACATCGAGCCTCACTTTTAAAACACCCAGTACACGAGGATTTAGTGCCAGTGGTAATACCCGTTTTAATCAGATTGTGGATGGCATGGACAACCAGGCGCCAGGCTTAAACTTTGCTGTTGGCTCACTGGTTGGCCCAACAGAACTTGATATAGATAACATGGAGCTTTTGAACGGTGCTTCTTCAGCTTTATATGGACCTGGCGGTATGAATGGCACTTTATTGATTAACAGTAAGAACCCCTTTAAATATCAGGGATTGAGTGTTCAGGTAAAAGGCGGCGTTAACCATATTAATGATTATGCGCGTGATGCTTCGCCTTACATGGATGCCTCGCTTCGTTGGGGATTTAAAGTGTCAAACAAATTTGCATTTAAAATATCAGGCGAAATTCTGCAGGCAAAAGACTGGATAGGCAGAGATACCGGAAATTATCAACGTGTGGGAACCAGTGTTGCTAAGACGATTCCTGGTACCAGAGCCAGCGATCCGAACTATGATGGCGTTAATGTATATGGCGATGAAACAACTACCGATTTTAGTGCTATTATAAGGAGTGTTATAGCAGGCAATCCGTCATTAGCTCCGATCCTGACTCCTTACACCCAGGCGCCAAATGCCTTTTATGTTTCAAGAACAGGTTATAAGGAGAGCGATGTAATTGATCCCACAACTAAAAATATAAAGGCTACAGGCGGGTTATATTATATGATATCACCGAATACCGAATTATCTGCTCAGGTAAATTATGGTACAGGAAACTCGGTGTACACAGGTACTGACAGATACTCACTAAAAAAGCTGGAGATAACTCAGTATAAATTAGAAGCCAAAAGTAAAAACTGGTTTTTGCGAGTATATACTACACAAGAAAATGCAGGCGAATCGTTTAATGCAGCTACAGCCATGCGTATTTTAAATGAAAGCTGGAGTTCTTCAATGACGAAATGGTACCCTCAATTTACCAATGCGTTTGTAGGAAAGGCTGCAACTGTATGGCAATCTATTTATTCAACCCACCTTTCTGAAAATCCGAATGATCAGGCAGGTGCTGCTGCGGCCGCACAACAAGCAATGTTGTCTCAGACAAATGTTTTTTTAACAAGCGCAAGGGATACAGCTGACCAAGGCAGGCCGCTTCCCGGTTCTACTACTTTTAATCGTTTGTTTGATAGTGTACGGCTGAAACCTATACCGCAAGGCGGTTTGTTTGTAGATCACACCGCATTGTATATGGGAGAAGGCCAATATAACCTGACCAATATTTTAAAGATTGATTCTGTAAATCGCCGCACTGATATTCTTGTTGGCGCAAACTATAAACTATACAGGCTTAATTCAAAAGGTACTTTATTTGCTGATTCAACCGGACCTATTCCTATCAATGAATTTGGCGCTTATCTGCAAGTACAGCAAAAGTTGCTGGGCGATGTTTTGAAATTAACGGCATCAGGAAGATATGATAAAAACGAGAATTTTAAAGGGCGATTTACCCCACGTATTTCAGCGGTAATAAAAGTTGCCGACGACCATAACATCCGTTTATCTTATCAAACAGCTTATCGTTTTCCTACTACACAGCAGCAATATATAAATCTCTATGTTGGTTCCGGTTATACGCTGATTGGGGGATTGCCTACTTTCCGCGATTTTTATAAATTTAATACCAATCCGATCTACACACTTGAAAGCTATACGGCTTATAAAAACTCACAACCGAGAACTACCTCATTATTAGTTGAGCAACCGTTCGGTAATTTTAAACCGGAATCATGCTCTTCATATGAAATCGGTTACAAAGGATTGATCAAGAGTAAATTATTAATAGATATTTATGGGTATCATTCAGAGTATAAAAACTTCATTGGTCGGTTGCTTGCTTTTCAATCAACAACCGGTAAACTTGACTCTGCCGGACTTGAAAACGCAAACCGTTTCTCTATAGTTGTAAACAGCGAAGGAAAAGTAAAAACACAGGGCTGGGGAGCGTCGGTTCAATATTTATTACCCCGTAATTTCAACATCAGTGCGAACTTTTATTCTGACGAATTAAAAAGCTCTTCTACTAATTTTATTACCGGTTTTAACACGCCAAAATACCGTTCCAATATTGGCTTCGGCAACACCGGGTTTTTAGGCAAAAACGCGTTTGGCTTTAATGTAGTTTATCGCTGGCAGGATAGCTTTTATTATGAAGGCGATTTCACCTCTGGTCCTGTAAAAGCCTTTTCAACGCTGGATGCGCAAATCAGCTACAAGCTGTCTAAAAATAGTGTGCTGTTTAAACTTGGCGGTACCAACCTTACAAACCATTATTACATTAATGCTCATGGCAATCCGGCTATTGGCGCCTTATATTATTTGAGTGCAACAATAAACGTATTGTAAACACAATCTCATTTTTGCAAAACAGGAAGCTCTTCTGTTCTATAACGGAAGAGCTTTTTCCTGTAATACGTTATTGATTTTATCCTGAATCAATACAAACAAATTAAAATCATTGCTGAGCCACAATTCCGGAAGCGTTATAATGACTAATAAAGTTGAAAATGCGTTATGATTCTAAATAAATTATTTGGCAGCTTGTTATCGTGCACCAGTCATGCCTGGCAAATTGCTTAGAACGTTGCAACAAGCAATGTCGATTATTTTATAAAAGATTATTCCTATTCTTTTAAGTAAAGAAATCTACTTAAAAGTGTTATTCCGTATCAACCTTCAATTTAATAGCAGCCTGAACAAAAACAGGCAAGCGCGTGTAAGTTTCAACATCAATCTCTTTCTCAAAACGGCATCATTGTCAACAGCAAAGGAAAACAGGTTTCTTCTCTTATGCTGTTCAAATTCCCTTATTCTCACCGATCTTCGTCATTCCATTTGTCTACCTGTTTCAGGAAATGATCAGCTCTTTCAAAATGCTTCTTTTTCGTTTCAACGGGCATTTTATCTAACATTCGTAATAAAAAGGAGAGCCTTGGATTGCTTTCAAAAAAATGATGTTGTTTGTGCATAAACCGCCAGAACAAGCCATCCCATATTTCCTGCCAGCCGCCTTTTTTATAATCGCCCATCTTCATCAGGTAATTGCTGCCGCTGATGTATGGTTTCGTCATCATTAATCCGCCATCCGCAAATTGCGTCATGCCGTATGTGTTGGGAACCATCACCCAATCGTAGCTATCGATATACATTTCCATAAACCATTTATATACATCATCAGGATCAAACTCGCACAACAGCATAAAATTACCTATCACCATAAGCCGCTCAATATGATGTGTATAGCCGCATTGCAATAGTTTTTTTACAACATTGTCAACGGGTTCTATACCTGTTTCGCCGGTCCAAAATGTATGAGGAATTTTGCGGTTAAATCCCCAGAAATTATGAGTCCGTTGTTTTCGGTTTTCGCGTTCATACACAAGATGTATGTATTCGCGCCAGCCAATCAATTGCCTTGTAAAACCTTCAAGCGCTGCAATATGAATTTTGTAACCGGCTGCTGCTTCCAATGCTTTTTTCAACACAACATCAGGCGTCAGCAATCCAATATTTAGCAAAGGCGACAATAAGCCGTGAAATAAAATATTCTCGTTCTTTACAATGGCATCTTCATAAATACCAAAATGCGAAAAGCGGTTTTCCAAAAACTCATCGAGCCATTGTTCTGCTTCTGTAAAGGTTGTTGGATAAACGGCAGGCTGATGCTGAATCTTTGCATTCAATTCTCCATAGTTATCTCCAAAGTTTTTTTCTACATATTCCTTTGCTTCTTTTACCCACTCATTTTCTTCCGGAAAACGATATTGAGGCAGCACCCCATTTTTTGGAAAGCGTTTACGATTGGCTTCATCGAAACTCCATTTTCCACCTTCCGGTTTGCCATCCGGCATTAGAAGTAATTTTCGTTGTTTGCGTTGCTGAATATAAAAATTGGTTTGGTGATAACCATTATTGTTGAAGTATTCAGTCAGGTTGGAAGTTTCGTTCAAAAACATGGGTGTCGGATATTCGTAAACCTGCATGCCGGTTGCTTTGCAAGCCTTGTAAAGTCTGCGTTTCAGCCAGTCGTCAGTCACGTCTGCAATATGAATTTGCCCGCATTTTTCTTCGCGCAACCACTGTATTGTTTGTCTTACATCGCTTCGCTTATCGCCCGATTCTATATAAATAACTTTATGCCTTTTCTTTAGCAAAAAACCTTCATAAGCTTTCATAGAAGCCCGATGCAATACCAGTTTTTGTTTATGAAAATTTATCTCTTTAAAAAAAAGATGTTCTTCAACCAAAACAACCTGTTTTGCTTTTTCTAATGCAGGATGATATTGAAATAACTGGTGCGGAAAAATGAGCGTAACTGACTGCATAGAATAAGAAGAAATGAAATGTAAACCTTTGGCAATAAGTAAGCCACATGAAAACATAAACAAGAAGTAAAAATACGATAGACAATACAGTATTGGTAACCATCGTTCATCGCTTTTATGATCGGGAGTTGTGATTCTTGCGTGTCGAAGCAGCAAGAATTTTCACACCAAGGTGCAGGGCGATGATCAGGCTTTTACAACGGCGAATGTTGCATTCCAGTTTTCTTACTTACTAAATAATGCGCTGCAAAATTTCTTCAAGATGAATGTGCCAGAATTAAATGTGCAAAAGAGCTTATAACCCAGTTATCCACAGCCTTCTTATCAGAAGAGTTATCTCTCATTGCAGTTGCTTTTTCTTACCGATATTCGCATAGCGAAGCTGTGAATTATGGAGCTATCTTTTGACAATACGAAGGTTGCATTTGCCTATAAAACTGATAAAGAACTTAAGTCGGGACGTTTCCTGTTTTCGACCATGAACTACCCAATATTTTCAGCCGTTGGTGTAAGAATTACGCCTTTCCTCATGAAGACTGGCTTACCGATACATGGCATCATCCGCAGTACCATTTTCAGGCAGTTTGTAGGTGGCGAAACGCTGGAGCAAACAGCCGAAGTAGCAAAAAAATTAGATGATTATCATGTAAAAGTGATTCTTGATTATGGTGTGGAAGGCAAGGAAGGAGAGGAAAACTTTGAAGAAGCTACAAAGCAATTTATTAAAGTGATTGACTATGCGGCTTCGCAAAAAAACATTCCTTTTATCAGTGTGAAAGTTACCGGCTTTGCCCGCTTTAGCTTGCTGGAAACTTTAAATGAAGCGCCACGTTTGCGCAGCGGTATTCACGACCATGAGATAGAGAATGAAGAATGGGCACAAGTGAAGCGACGCATGTATTGCATTTGTGAAGATGCGGCGGAAAAAGGAATTGGTGTGTTGGTAGATGCTGAAGAAAGCTGGATACAAGACCCAGTTGACAGGCTTACCATCGAGATGATGGAAACATTCAACAAAGAAAAAGCGGTTGTTTACAATACCATCCAGTTGTATCGCCACGACAGGCTGGCTTTCATGAAACTTTCGCATCGCATTGCGAAGCAGAAAGGTTTTATACTGGGTGTAAAACTGGTTCGCGGAGCTTATATGGAAAAAGAAAGAGCGAGGGCTTCGCAAAAAAGATATCCGTCGCCTATACAGTCTGACAAATCATTTGCCGATGGCGATTACAATGCTGCTGTGCTGTATTGCATCGAAAATATTGATTCCATGGCTGCGGTTATTGCTACACACAATGAATACAGCAACCTGTATGCAGCAGAGTTAATGGATAATAAAGGCATTCCGCACGACCACCCGCACATTCATTTTTCTCAGCTTTATGGCATGAGTGATAATATTACATTCAATCTTGCGAAAGCAGGTTATTCAGTAAGCAAATACGTGCCGTTTGGTCCTATCCGCGACGTGATTCCTTACCTGATGCGCCGGGCGCAGGAAAACAGCAGTATGAACGGGCAAACAAGCCGTGAGTTAACTTTACTTGACAAAGAACTGAAGCGTAGAAAAGAAGGCAGAGCCTGATCGCTTTTACAAATTTTACTTTTGAACTTCTCACTTATTCATGGAACAATACCAGCAATTACTACAACATATTTTAGATAACGGCGCTGTAAAAACAGATCGCACCGGCACTGGCACGGTTAGCTGTTTTGGCTACCAAATGAGGTTTGATCTGAACAAAGGATTTCCTTTGGTAACCACAAAAAAGCTGCATTTAAAAAGCATCATTTACGAATTGCTTTGGTTTTTGCAAGGCAATACGAATATCAAATACCTGGCAGAGCACAATGTAAAAATATGGGATGAATGGGCTGATGAAAATGGTGACTTAGGACCTGTATATGGCAAACAATGGCGTAGCTGGGAAGGTTCGGATGGAGCAACGACCGATCAGATTAGTGAAGCGGTTCGGTTATTAAAACATTCGCCTGACAGCCGGCGTATTATTGTAAGTGCCTGGAACGTAGCCGAGCTACCCGCGATGGCACTGATGCCTTGTCATGCTTTATTTCAATTTTACGTAGCGGATGGAAAACTAAGCTGCCAACTTTATCAGCGCAGTGCCGATGTGTTTCTTGGTGTTCCGTTTAACATCGCTTCGTATGCTTTGCTTACTATGATGATGGCTCAGGTGTGCGGACTTGAGAATGGAGATTTTGTACACACATTCGGCGATGTGCATTTATACAGCAACCACATTGAGCAGGCGAAGCTGCAATTAACCCGCGAGCCGTTTGCATTACCTACTATAAAAATCAATCCTTCCGTAAAAGATATTTTCAGTTTCCGGTTTGAAGATTTTGAATTGGAGAATTACCAGTTTCACCCGCATATTAAAGCGCCGGTGGCAGTTTGATTCATGTGAGATGTTAGTTGTGTGGTGTACGATGTATTGCCACCTGATATCTTTTTAATACATCTGACCTCGTACATCTAACATCATTTTTATGCTCATTTCTCTCGTTGTTGCGGCTGCTGAAAATAATGCTATCGGAAAGGATAACGGAATGCTTTGGCATTTACCAAACGACTTAAAATATTTTAAGAATGTAACCTGGGGAATGCCTGTGCTGATGGGCAGAAAAACATTTGAATCTTTTAGCAATGGCAAACCTTTGCCCGGTAGGGCGAATATCATTTTGACAAGAAAAAAAGACTATCGTCCGGCTGGAGTTGTAACTGTTCAAAGCATGGATGATGCTTACTTTTTTGTGAATGAAAATGATTTCAATGAATTGATGGTGATTGGTGGTGGCGAAATTTATAACATGATGATGCCGAAAGCAGACCGCATTTATATGACCCGTGTGCACCACAGTTTTACAGATGCAGATGCTTTCTTTCCTTCTATAGATGAAAAGAAATGGAAGCTAAAAAGTCGCGAGGATTTTACGGCTGATGACAAGCATCAATACGCTTACAGCTTCGAAGTATGGAATAAAAAATAATCATCTTATTCAGCATCAACTCTTCATTCGGGATGAATCCCTAACATTGCGCTTATGTACGGTAAGCTGCAGCTCGCTTTTAAATATTTACAGTATTACATCACCGCATCAAACGGCAAAGGGCATGGCATTCATTCGCCTTTTGTGTTTGATTTTATAATGAATGTATTAATTGATAAGCGCAGTTTTTATTGCTATAAAACCGTAGAATATATCCGGGAAGAAATGAAGCAAAATGACGACCTTCTTACGATTGAAGATTTTGGCGCCGGCTCACATACAAAGCAGTTTCATCAGCGCAAAATTTCGTCTGTTGCATCTTCTGCTTTGAAGCCGGCAAAATTTAGTCAACTGCTGTTTAGAATGGTAAATCATTACCAGCCGAAAGCGATCCTTGAGCTTGGAACTTCCTTAGGGATTACAACTTCCTATTTGGCTTGTGCGAAGAATGATGCGCATGTTATAACAATGGAAGGCGCGCCATCGATAGCTTCTGTTGCAAAGCAAAATTTCGAACGTTTACAACTTCAGAATATTGAGATAGTAACCGGAAATTTCGACAACACATTGCCCGATCTCTTAGCGAATGTTTCAACGCTTGATTTTGTTTTTGTGGATGGCAATCATCGCAAAAAACCAACACTGAGTTATTTCAAACAGATTCTTTCAAAAACAAATGAGCAATCTGTTTTAATTTTTGATGACATACATTGGAGCGAAGAAATGGAAGAGGCCTGGCAGGAAATTAAAGGGCATCAATCTGTAACGCTGAGTATCGATTTATTTTTTATCGGGATTATTTTCTTCAGGAAAGAAAACAAGGAAAAACAGCATTTTGCCATTCGCTTTTAAAGCAAATTCTTTTATTCACTCCATGTATATTCTTCCTGTTCTTTGTACAGTTTATCGGTAAGCCTTCCTTCCGGTACAATCACATCATCGAAAGTTAAAGTCTGGTCTTTGGGAATCTTTCTTTTTAGAATGCAACCTTCTGCCAATCCCATTGGTAACAAGTTTTCCTGCTTCCTGATATCGGCATTTTCGCATTCGCCATACGTCATGTAAAAGCCAATACCATCAATGGTTTCGCCTTCTTCTAAATCTCGTTTTGCACGGGCAACTACTTCTACATACGGCTTGCCTGCAGGCGCTACTATCGTGTCGTGTAACAATACAGCACGAGCAACACTGTTAGCAGCTAAAAAATGACAAAGATGATATGGCTCATAAAACAAATACAAAGGTCCATCGCCTAGTTTATAAAGTTTTAAAAACTGTTCTTCAAACGGATCATCTGTGGTAGCTAAAACAAAAACTCCCGGAGAAGGCTCGCTGATACCAACGATATAATCGACAATGCCGGGACCATTGATAATATCTTCCAAAGGAAAATATTTAATCACATCTTTAATGGTTTCATTCGGTGCTGCTGTGGGTCCGTGCATACCACGTTTTGCCACGCGCATTTTTGTATTATTTGCAATGATAGATTGTTCAAAAGATATTTTGCTGCCATCAGCAAATGACGCAACTTTATCAGGCTTTTGGTTCCATTGTTTGGCAAATGAAATCTGCGTTGTTGGATTGCGATAGGGATCCTGCAAGCCTTTCATGTTGCCGCACATTACCGGTTTCAAGCCCATTCCTTTTACCATTCGATACACATTCATGATAACACCTGGCTGGTCGCCATCTACGTTTGTATAAATCACACCGGCTTTATCGGCATACGTTTTTAAAATAGGTCCAACTGTTGAATCCAGTTCAGCATTCATTGAAATGAAATGCTTTCTATTTTCAATCGTGTTCCAGGCAATGGCAGCAGCATATTCGATGGAGCCGGTTACCTCAACCACTGCATCAATGCCTTTTGCTTTGCATATGAGCAAGGGATTTTGGCAAACGCTATACAAGCCATTAGCTATGTTATCTTCTAACTTTTCAACTGTACCAGGTTCTTGTAGCTCTGTAATACCCGCTTTTATAAATGCCGCTTTTGCTTTTTCGATGTGACGATTGGAAGTGGCTACCACTCTCATTCCCGGCTTATATTTTGTGATCTGATAAACAAGAGCAGCGCCCATAAAGCCAGTGCCAATAATAGCTACGCGAATCGGATTGCCTTCCTTTTCGCGGGTAGCCAGTAGATTGTCTATGATAACCATTTGCTGTGTTGTGTTTAATTAAATAGAAGTATAGCTTTCAGGTTGAAACAAAGAATAAGTTTTGTCTTTATCCGACATTACTACCGGCGCTATTGGCCATGAAATGTTGAAAAACGGATCATTCCATAAAAGACCTTTTTCATATCCCGGCTTGTAGAATTCCGACATCTGGTAAGAGACTTCAGTATCATTTTCAAGCGTTATAAACCCATGAGCAAATCCTTCGGGAATGTAAAGAATGGTTTTGTTTTTTTCAGAAAGCTCTGTGCCAAGCCATTGGCAATACGTTGCTGACTCTTTACGCATATCTATAACTACGTCATAAATACTTCCCCTGATGCATTGTACCAGCTTAGCTTCTTTAAAAGGAGCCAGTTGCATGTGCATGCCACGTAAAGTTCCTTTCGTTTTATTATAGCTTAGATTGCTTTGCGCAATATTGAAATCAATACCCTGGCTTACAAGCTCTTGTCTGCAAAAAGTTCGTCCGAAGAAGCCGCGTTCATCCTGTTTTCTGTCAATGTCAATCAGTACAATATCCGGCAGCTTTGTTTTTGTAAAAATCATCTGTTGTTTAAAATCAAATGCGCGAAGCTTTACAATAAAAAAGAGATCGATTCCGGCTACTTTTTTTCTTCGCTGTTTTTTCCATACGTCCATTCCAACTGGTCGTTCAGTTGGTCGGTTTCCTGCAGGTGAGTCAATATTTTAAGACGAATAAAATGTGAAGCTCTGAAGTCGGCATCTGCAAAATTCATTTGCATAAGATGCTCCTGCAATTCTTTTACGGCATCCTTCAATGTTACCTGCGGCTGATGATCAGGAGCCAGTGATTCAAACAAATCGAAATTCACACGATAAGAACGCTTATCGGGCGCCGCATCCATGTTAATCATTACATCAACACCACTTATTACGTCTGCTACTGTTTCTGCCAGCTCGCGGATCTGGTAATTCCAATTTTTTGAGCCGGTATTCACAGCTAAAAAATGCCCGCCATTATCGCTCTTTCTTTGTATTGCCCATTCAATGGAGCGCGCCATATCTTTTACATGAATCAGCGGTCGCCACGGACTGCCGTCACTCAAAATATTGATTTTGCCGCAGGCAACGGCATTGGCAACAAAATCATTCAGAACAAGATCGAGCCGCAGCCGCTGGCTCATGCCACAAGCTGTGGCAAAACGAAGACAAGTTACGGTGAATGTATCATCAGCCAGGCTCAGCAATTCCTGCTCTGTAAAAACTTTAGAACGTGCGTAAGCCGTTAACGGATTGAGCTCTGAAGTTTCCGTTTTAGGAGCTTCGCTGGCAGCACCGTAAATACTGCAGCTCGACGCAAATATGAGTGATTTCACACCTGCTTGCTTTGCCATTTTTGCAATGTGTATCACCGATTTATTGTTGATATCCAAAGTCACTTCTTCAAAGCGGTGGCCCATTGGATCATTAGAGATAGCAGCCAGTTCAACAACCGCATCTACACCCTGCAATACCTCGGGATTCATAGAGCGCACGTCGCCGAAAATCTGCATATCCAGTTTGCTTTCCGGAAGGGTATATGTATTGGTAAGGTTGGCTGCAAAATAGCCTGTATCGAAACCAATCAAAGTAGCCGAAGGAAAAACGCTCCGTAAGTGATTCACTACAACGGGACCTACATATCCCATATTTCCCGTAATCAGAATCTTCATAAAAAAGTATATTTAAATATTGCTATAAATGTATTGCCGGTAGTGTCTGTTTCATCGGTTTTTTTATAAAGATGAAATCAAAGAAAACGTCGTTTAATTTCTTTTTGTAGAGGCAGCATCCATAAACCAGTTAATAGTTTGCTGTAATCCTTCCTCAAGTGATGTGGTTGCTTTCCAGTTCATTTTTTGAAAAGCAAGCTCGGTGTTTGCCATCCTCGTATGCTCAACATGCCTGTCGGGCAATGCGCCGAAAACCGGTTTATTTACCGGCATCATAATGTCGGTTATCTTTTCTATTATCTGCCTGACAGATGTTAGCGCACCGGTTCCTAAATCTAAAGGAATACCAGTACAATTTTCTGCTGTGCCCGCTGCAAGAATACCTTGTACCATGTCTTTTATATAGATCCAATCCGTTACCCAATAACCGTTTGATAACAAAGGTGCTTTGTTATTTATGAATGAATTGATGACAAACGGAATAATTTTTCCAACGGGTTGCCCTGGTCCATAGCCCATAAAAGGACGTATTAAAACAACCGGGAGCTTATACAGATTGCAAAACAATTTTCCGTACATAGTTGTAGCCCATTTTGCGGCTGAATATGGCGAATTAGGAACCGGGTTTTCATCGACCGGTTCTGTGCCCGAACCGGTTAGCACCACACGCTCACATTGGTATTTATCAGCCAGTGTCATAATGTTTATCGTGCTTGTGAGCAAACTATGATAGGTAGTAAGAACATGCGAAACGCTGTTAGCCGCCGTTACATCGCCGGCTAAATGAAAAACAATGTCAGGTTTTACCTCAGAAAAGAGGGCAGTGGCAAAAGATTCATCCTGCATAGTACCCTGCCACCAGCTAATGTGCCTGGTATTCTCCATGCTTATTCGCGAAGTAGCATGCACTTCAGCATTTGCTTCGCTTAACTCGTTAACTAAATGACTGCCTATAAAACCTTTTGCACCGGTAATCAATATTTTTTTACCCGATAAAAGTTTTTTGTCATTTACAGTTGCTTGTTGTAACGTGCCTGCTGCTATGGTTTTTGTCATATATAATTGCAACAAAGAAATCGTGCCCCGTAATTAATAAGCGTTTGGTGAATGTTTGTCCCACAAATACCACGGCGCTTCGCCCTTCATCCACAATTCTTCCAGGAAATTTTTATCTCTAAGTGTATCCATGGGTTGCCAAAAACCGGTATGGCGAAAGGCGGATAATTCGCCGTCGTGCGATAGGTTTTCCAGTGGCTCTCTTTCCCAGGTTGTGTCTGCATTTTCAATGTATTTTAAAACTTCCGGCTCAAGCACAAAAAAGCCACCATTGATCCACGGCATTTCTGTATTGGCGTTTGGTTTTTCCTGGAAAGTTTTAATTTTATTGTCATCAGGCCCTAAGTTAAACAAGCCAAACCTGCCCGGCTGCTGAACGGCGGTGAGCGTGGCTAATGTGCCTTGCTCACGATGGAAATGAATGGAAGCGGTGATATTAATATCGCTAACGCCATCGCCATAAGTAAGGCAAAATGTTTCATCACCAATATAATCTTTCACCCGAAGCAAGCGTCCGCCGGTCATCGATTGATAACCTGTGTTTACCAAAGTTACTTTCCAGTTTTCGGTATCGTTACGATGTAGCTGCATGCTGTTGTCGCGCATATCGAATGTAACGTCTGAATTGTTCATGCAATAATTTGCGAAGTATTCTTTTATCATATAGCCTTTGTATCCGCAGCAAATAACAAACTCATTAATGTTATGCATGGAATATATCTTCATGATATGCCACAGAATGGGTTTGCCGCCAATTTCAACCATGGGCTTCGGGCGCACACCACTTTCTTCGCTGATGCGGGTACCAAATCCACCTGCCAGGATTACTGCTTTCATAAGCGCTTTTTTGAAATGTTTAGAAATGTATTGTTGTATGAAAAGGTGCTATAGCAAGCTGATTCTATTCTGCTTTTTCGAGATGAACGTTTGGAATTGGAACCAGGAACTGCCCGTTCCATTCTTTGATGTAGCTTAACTGTTTCATCACCTCTTCCTTAATATTCCAGGGAAATATGATAACGAAATCGGGCTTCTCTTTTTTCAGATGCTCTTCATTAACTACAGGAATATGGCTGCCCGGCAACCATTTGTTTTGTTTGAATGGATTGGCATCAACACAAAAATCAATCAGGTCGCTTTTCGTGCCACAATAATTGAGTAGCGTATTGCCTTTTGCGGCAGCTCCATAACCTGCTACTTTCTTTCCATCACGCTTTTGTTTTACCAAAAAATCAGTGAAGTCAAGTTTAATTTGTAAGGACGCTTTCTGGAAGTTATTGTAGTAATCAAGCGTGGTCATGCCTTTGCTCTTTTCCTTGTCCAGCAAGGCTTGTACATTTTCTGATATTTCTTTTGAATTATCATTTTCATGCTTTGCATAAATGCGTAACGAACCACCATGCACAGGCACTTCTTCCACATCAAACATTTCCAATTTCTGGGCTTTAAATATTTGCTTTACTGTGTAAAAAGATAAGTATGAAAAATGCTCGTGGTAAATGGTATCAAACTGGTTATTATCAACCAACTGCATCAGGTGCGGAAACTCCATTGTTATAACGCCACCTTCCTTCAGTGTCATTTTCATGCCTTTTACAAAATCAACAATGTCCGGAACATGAGCCAGTACATTATTGCCCAAAAGCAAATCGGCTTTACGGTTTTGCGAGGCGAGTTTTGCCGCTAGTTCAGTACCAAAAAATTCACTGATATTTTCAATGCCTTTGCTGCGCGAAACATCGGCTGTATTGCCAGTTGGCTCGATGCCTAATACCGGAACATTGCGTTCTTTAAAGTATTGCAATAAGTAACCGTCGTTGGAAGCAATTTCAATCACCTGGCTATTTTGATTGAAGTGAAAACGATCGATCATTTTTTCAACATAGGCCTTTGCGTGTTTTAAAGCCGTTGATGAATAAGAGGAATAATAAACGTATTCGTTATTGAAGATGTCGTCGCTTTTTTTATACTCATCTACCTGAACAAGAAAACATTTACTGCATGTATAAACTTTCAGCGGGTAATATACTTCAGGCTCGTTAAGTTGTTCTTTCGTAAGAAAAGAGTTGGAAGCCGGGGAATTGATTAAGTCTATGAAGACCTCGTTGAGTTCGGTTTTACAAAATCTGCAATTCATGTTGGTATTTTCGTGAATTTAATTTTAATAAAAAAGTTATATACCTTTTGTAGATGCACTGTTTGCTTATGTGGTTCACTGCTTATTGCAATATTCGTACAATCAATCTTACCGGATTCAACATGTCAGAGCCTTGCATCGCTCTCTTGTTTTTCCAATACCGATTTTACATCGAACAGAACACAATTATCACAACACAACTTCTTTACAAAATTGTAAGTGAACTGTTTATGTGCCACGGCAATAATGACTGCATTGTATTGTACACTTTCCGGTAATTCCTGCAAGGCGGGAATGTTATATTCACTTTGAATGGTTTCAACATTAACCCAAGGATCATATACATCTGTATGCACTGAAAAGCTTTCCAGTTGTGTTACAATGTCAATCACTTTTGTATTGCGTATATCAGGACAATTTTCTTTAAAAGTAAAACCCAAAACCAGGGCACGGCTGTCTGCCGGAGCGATGTCCTTTTTTATCATCAGCTTCACTACTTCGCCGGCTATATAGTTGCCCATACCATCATTCAATCTTCTGCCTGCTAAAATAATTTCGGGGTGGTAACCCACTTCCATTGCTTTTTGTGCGAGATAATAGGGATCTACACCAATACAATGACCGCCGACAAGACCAGGCGTGAATGGTAAAAAATTCCATTTTGTAGCGGATGCTTCCAATACTTCTTTAGTGTCAAGATCAAGCCTGCGGAAAATTTTCGACAGTTCATTCACAAAAGCAATATTGATATCGCGTTGCGCATTCTCTATCACCTTTGCTGCTTCAGCCACCTTAATAGAAGGAGCGATATATGTGCCTGCTTCAATAATTCTTTCGTACAAATGATGAATGCGTTTCGTTGCTTCCGGTGAAGAGCCTGAAACAACTTTCCTGATATTTGTAAGCCGGTGTTCCCTATCGCCGGGATTAATGCGCTCCGGTGAATAACCAGCAAAAAAATCGATATTCAGCTTCAGCCCGGATCCATTTTCTAACAAAGGGATACATACTTCTTCTGTTGCACCCGGATAGACCGTAGATTCATATATCACGATGTTATTTCGCTTCAAATATTTGCTAACTGTTTTGCTTGCTGCCTTTAATGAGCGCAAATCGGGACGGTGATATTTATCTATTGGTGTGGGAACAGTT
The DNA here is from genome assembly GCA_965199905.1 of Ilyomonas sp. GTDB lineage: Bacteria > Bacteroidota > Bacteroidia > Chitinophagales > Chitinophagaceae > Ilyomonas. Next base: position 224,465 of record OZ241366.1, read on the forward strand.
ATAATGAATATGTCAGCCTTCTGCAGGCTGCTTTCATTCTCAGTTACCACCAACCCTGCTTCCACAAATTCGTTGTGAAGTACACTGTCAAGTTCATAATCTTCTACTTCAAGTGTGCTATCAATGCCATCATTAAGTTCACGTACACGATGAGAATCAGTATCAAGCCCTATAACCCTGAATTTTTTGGCAAAGGCAACAGCTAATGGCAAACCCACATAACCCAACCCAATAATAGCCAGCCGTTCTGTTGTCATAACTGAAAGATTAAATGCAAACAAAGCGGTTCAAATGTAATCAGTTATACATTTTATCCGGCAATTTTTTGCAGGCAATTTTTATCAGGCTCAGCCACCATCTTAAAGCCGATTGACGGAAGCGGCACGCGTACGGTTTTTATGCGCACTTCTTTTATTTCCCTCTCTATTGTTTGCAATGCACCATTCATGATTCGAACTTTATCATTTACCTGAAACCCGATATTTTCAACCGATACAGAATTATGTTTCAGAAGAAAATTGCGGACATCTTCTATTTCCTCATTGGGAATCCGGGCTAATTGCCCGGCTTCTTTTATAAAGAAAACAACACCATCCGTTTCCAGTACAGAAATATAGTTAGCCTTATCAATTCTTACAAAAACATAAAACGTAAATAAAAGCTCAAGAATGGTTTTTTTGCGGTCTGTCCATTGCTTTACCGCTGGTATCAGCGGACAATAATTTTCAATGCCATTTTTGTGAATAAAGATGATACTTTCTTTTCCCAACCTGGACTTTGTATAAACCGCGTACCATTTCTTTTCGTTTGTTATAGAACCGGTATTTCTACTTTATATATCGGATTCATTATGCTTTTTAAAAAGCAAGAAGAAACAATGTCATCGCAGTCTGCCTTTTTTTAAATGGAACTGCAGTAAAGACGTTTATATCTTCCCGAAAACAAAGTATTGCAGCCTTTTTAACGGGAATTTCAAATTAAGATAATTTATTAACTTGTTACATTCATTTCTTCAATTATGGTTCACGTTATTTTAAATGAAAACTTAATCGAAAAAATGTTACAAAGGCAAACTTTTTGCTTTTTATAATCGTATTTTTTACTTTCTCTTTTCAATCAGGTTTATAGTTTATGAGGCATTTTAAATTCAGTATCATTTTTTTTATTTCTTCTTTTTTTTATTTTTCATGCAAACAGTTAGAGGCCAATACGCAACCTCGTCTTGATACAACCAAGTCGGTTATGCCGTTAACGGATACCGTTGTAAAAGCTGAGCTAGCCGTTGCTGTAGCCGACACAGCGTTATACGATTCATTGCAAATGCATCTTGTTGCCAACCAGCCGCGAAATGGTTGGCCGGTAAAGAGCGATTATCCATTGCCGGGTGCCATTTTTCCTTATAAACGTATTATTGCTTACTACGGTAATTTCTATTCAAAAGGAATGGGAATTTTAGGCGCCCTGCCGGAAGATGAAATGTTGCAAAAACTTCAGGATGAAGTAAAAGAATGGTCGGCTGCTGATTCTACAATTCCGGTACAAGCTGCTATTCATTATATAGCTGTAACTGCGCAGGGCAAGCCCGGAGCCGGTAATAAATACAGACTTCGCATGCCAGCCAGCCAGATAGATCGTGCATTGGCGGTAGCAAAAAAAATCAATGCTCTTGTTTTCCTCGATGTGCAGGTTGGGCATAGCACTTTGAGAGATGAACTGCCTTTGCTTGAACCTTATCTTAAGATGCCTGAAGTTCATTTAGGTATCGATCCTGAGTTTTCTATGAAAGGCGGACAAGCGCCTTCTAAAGTGATCGGAACATTCGATGCAGCAGACATTAATTATGCTTCTGAATACTTAAGTTCTATTGTTACAAACAACAATCTGCCGCCTAAAGTTTTGGTTGTACATCGTTTTACAAGAGGCATGGTAACAAACTATAAAAGCATTGAGAAAAGAAAAGAAGTGCAGCTTGTAGTAGATATGGATGGATGGGGTTTTCCGGCAAGGAAAAAGACAAGTTACATTACGGCCGTAACAAGCGAACCCGTGCAGTTTGCAGGTTTTAAATTGTTTTATAAAAATGATGTAACAGCTTCATCGCGCCTGATGACACCAAAAGAAGTGATCGGGCTTTATCCGAGTCCCGTTTATATACAGTATCAATAATGGTAGCAGGTATTCGGTAGAAGAAGTAAGTTATTTGATTATTGGCATTGAAAAAGAAGTGAGAGCATATCAGCTTTCTTGTATTCGTTAAAATACTTACCACACACACATTGCTTGTTACAAATTTCCCAGTTCACTTCCCAAAATTAAACAATGTTGCTGTAAATTCTCCGCGCTCACGGTCATGAAATAGCGCGTGAAAATTGCCTTTATAACGTAAAATTTGCGGAACCAGTTGATTACCAAATCTTGTCATCTCAACTTCCATATTTACATCAAAATCATACACACCGGCCTTATAGCTCAACTTATAATTCCGGGCTAACACTTCCATGGTTTTTGGGTCAAACCAGGTAGTCATATTATCTATCACTACATCGCCGGAAGCCGCATCTGCTTTAGGCTTGATTGAAAATACATAAGCATTGCTTCCTTTGTAAGAAATATAATCTAAGCGATAGTTATATATCTCATGAGCATCATCACCATAGAGGTCTAATTTATTCCCGATAAAAGGAATGCCCGGAATTTTTTTGCCAGGATTGAAGAACAACATTTTAAGTTGTTCCTTGTGCTTTTCCATGCCGCTTTTGTCTTCAGGATTGAAGCGCATATCACCTACAATATTATTCTCGCCACATACTTTGCCTTTGGTAAAAAAAAGCGAGGCGTACATTTGAGCCGTCATGTAATTATAACTGCTATCGTTGTCATAAAAATCGCCTGTGGTTTTTTTATTTTCTTCTGTCATCGTACGACAACCATCGTTCACTTGCTGCACTGTTTTGCTGCTGTAAGAAGCTTTTGTGTTGCCATCTTTTTCCAGCATATTGATATTGTTATAAGCGGAAAAACTTATCGTATGAAGCGTTCTGAAAGCCTTATAAAATGTGGTGTCCTGCTGTATGCGGCGGAGAATATCTGCATAGTCATTGCCATTGCGAACAAAGACTTCCGGCAGCGTATAAATTTTTTTTTCGACTACAACAGTAGTATCCTGCGAATACGATTTGAAAACTATAAAAAGGAAAATAAAAGCGACAGATATCTTCATCAACTTCTTTTCTGAAATGACATTCTATAATCGGTTTTGATCTTGCCTTTACTTATGTCGTTTAATTTGCCACCCAATAGTTTTCTGCGTAACGGCTTCATGTAATCAATGAATAATTTCCCTTCCGTATGATCATATTCATGCTGAATAACGCGGCTTGTGATGCCAATAAATGTTTCTGTATGTGGGTTAAATTGTTCGTCCATATATTCAATGGTAACGCTTTCGGGACGCATAACATCTTCACGAATTTTTGGAATACTTAGGCAACCTTCATTATAGTTCCATTCATTTCCTGACAATTCTTTTATATAAGCGTTGATGAATACCTTTTTAATACCTGGCGCATCAGGAAATTTACCTTTCTCTTCCTCTTCAAGGTTTTCAAATATAACGCTGCTGTCTATCACGAATAAACGTATATCACGGTTAATTTGCGGAGCTGCCAAACCCACGCCACTGCTGGCATACATGGTTTCCCACATGTCGTCAATCAGTTTGTCAAGCTGAGGATAATCAGGTGTTATGTCAATAGTTTTTTTTCTTAAAACAGGCGCACCATATGCAACAATGGGTAGAATCATTCTTCGTATTTTATCAAACGGCAAAAGTAACTTTTTGGTTAAACTTTTTTGTATGATAAATATTAAAAGTTGATGCGCGAAAGATATTCCTGCAACATAATAGCTGCGGCAATCTGGTCAATGTTTTCTTTTTTGCGGCGGTCCTTCTTTTTCATACCCATATCTACCATGGCACGCACGGCAAGTTTCGATGTATAACGCTCATCAACCATTTCCAAAGCAACGTTTGGCAATTCTTTTTTGAGTCTGTTTACAAATTGCTGAACCAAAGGCGTGGCGTGGGTTTGAGAGTTATCAAGGTTTACCGGCGCGCCTATCAGTATCTTCTCCACAACTTCTTCTGTTGTGTATTTTTTTAAAAAAGGAAAGATGTCTTTTGTGTCTATTGTAGTAAGTGCTGTCGCAATAATTTTCATTGGATCCGTTACTGCAATGCCTGTTCTTTTAGCTCCGTAATCAATACATAAAACGCGCATACAGCATCAAACGTACAAGGTTTTACAATGTCGTTACAAAAAATTAACGGTAATGAATTTGTTGCCGTTGTACGTTTGCAGTATGAATGGACTTGCCATCAGTCAACGCGCTCAGGTCATGCCACCATCGCCCATCCGCAAGCTGGTGCCGTATGCTGAAGCTGCCAAAAAACGTGGCATTCATGTTTATCATCTTAATATTGGTCAGCCAGATATTGAAACGCCAAAACAGATTCTGGATGTTGTTCGTCATTCCGATTTTAAAATATTGGAATACAGTCATAGCGCGGGCAATGAAAGCTATCGCCGCAAGCTGGTAGAGTATTACAGCCGTTACAACATTAATGTAAATATTGGTGATATCCTGATAACGACCGGCGGCTCCGAAGCTATTTTGTTTGCTTTCATGTGCTGCCTCGATCCCGGTGATGAGATTATTATTCCTGAACCATTTTATGCAAACTATAATGGCTTCGCGGTAGAAGCTGGTGTTACAATTGTACCCGTTACATCTTATATAGATTCAGGTTTCGCTTTACCACCGATTGCTGATTTTGAGAAAAAAATTACAGCAAAAACAAAAGCCATTCTTATTTGCAATCCAAACAACCCAACAGGTTATTTATATAGCAAAGAAGAGCTGGATATCCTAAAAGATATTGCTAAAAGGCATAATCTCTACATCATTTCAGATGAAGCTTATCGTGAGTTTTGCTACGATGGCGAACATTTTAGCGCGTTGCAATTGGAAGGTGTAGATAACAATGTGATTGTAGTAGATACTATCAGCAAGCGATACAGCGCGTGTGGCGGCAGGATAGGAGCTTTTGTTACCAGAAATACAAAGCTGACGGATGCAGCAATGAAGTTTGCCCAGGCAAGATTAAGCCCGCCTTCATTAGCACAAATGATAGGTGAGGCGGCTGTTGATTTACCGGCAGATTATTTTGAAGAAACAAAAGCGATTTATAAAAGCCGCCGTGATTTATTGGTAAAAATGCTGAATGAAATTCCGGGAGTTTTTTGCCCCAATCCCGGAGGAGCTTTTTACGCAATTGCAAAGTTGCCGATAAAAAATGCTGATTATTTCTGTCAATGGTTATTAGAAAAATTTTCATACGATAATCAAACTATAATGTTAGCTCCTGCCAGCGGATTTTACAGTAATTCAATATTGGGTAAAAATGAAATTAGATTGGCATATGTGATTGATAATAAATCGATTGAAAATGCTATGCTATGTTTGTCAAGGGCATTAGAAGAATATCTTGATTAAATATTTTTTTTAAAAATTTGTTTGTTTAATCGATTTGGTTTTATATTTGCCTAACAAATAACAAGTAATAAAAGAAATTATAGATAAATAATACATTTCCAACTTTTTCATATGGCAAGCAATCGAAGACGCCCGTTGTTTCTACAATGGGTTTTTTCTTTATCGTATTTTACCAATCTCTATTATGTCGTGGCTTAGGTTAAATCATCATTATTGTGTTACTAAAGTTTTTCTCTTTTATGATTGATTCTTGTCCATCAAGCCAAATTAAACTTCCGGGCTATAATGTAGCTTTTACCAAAGCGATTCTGAAATTCTTATCTTCTCTCTTTCAAAGTGAATAACTACTAAGTTTTCATTTCTCTTTTCATCATCAACACTATATATTTGCAGCCCGATTTGGCGAGGTAGCTCAGTTGGTTAGAGCACAGGATTCATAACCCTGAGGTCGGGAGTTCAACTCTCCTCCTCGCTACAAAAAAAGTCCCGGCATTGTCGGGACTTTTCATTTCAAGAAGATGCAACCGCTGATTCTATTTAATAAGTGTTTCAAACACAACCTGGTCTTTGTAATATCCTTTCAGGCTTTCTCCAACTGTGCATTCACCAACGCCTGCCGGCGTTCCGGTAAAAATGAGATCACCGATATTCAGGGAAAAATATTGCGACATATAATTGATAATCTTTTGCACAGAAAATATCATTTGCAGTGAATTTCCCTGTTGTACAAGCTCGCCGTCTTTTTCCATTGAAAACGCAATGCCTTCTTTTAATTCATCTGCATCTAAATTTTGCCATTCACCCACCAAGGCAGAATGATCCCAGGCTTTTGCTATCTCCCAGGGCAAACCTTTTTGTTTCAACTCGTTTTGTATATCGCGTGCAGTAAAGTCAATGCCCACAGTAATTGCATCCACATAATTTAAAGCATTGCTTTTAGTAATGTAACGGCCGTTTTTGCTAACGCGAAATACCAATTCAGCTTCGTAATGAAGTTCATTTGTAAACTCGGGATATAAAAAAGTAGATGCATTAGGAAGCAAAGCCGATTTGGGTTTCATGAAGATAACCGGGTTTTCAGGCACTTCATTGTTTAGTTCTTTCGCATGGTCAGCATAGTTTCGCCCAACGCAGAAAATTTTCATGGCAATTGATGTTGTGGTTGTTAAAACTCTTGTTTATTATATGTGTTCATTGTGTTTTCTATTCCGGCAAAAGCAAAGCTCTCAATCAAGCTGACTGAGGCTTCAATTTTTTTATTGACAACAGGTAATTCTTCATTGAACCATCTACCAAGCACAAACTCAACCTGCATGCCTTTTGGATATTGATTGCCAATACCGAAGCGCAGGCGCGGATATTTATCGGTTCCCAATGTTTGTTCTATGTCGCGCAAACCATTATGACCTGCAGCGCTGCCACTGCCTCGCAAACGCAATTTTGACAATGGCAATGCAAGATCATCAGCAACCGTCAGCGTATTTTCGATGGCAATTTTTTCTTTATCCATCCAGTATTTAAAAGCTTTGCCACTTAGGTTCATATATGTCGTTGGCTTAATGCAAACCAATATTTTTCCTTTCCATTTTACTTCGGTAACTTCTGCCAAACGATCTGTTTTATAGAAACTACCGTGTTTTAATGCAAATGCCTGCAATACGTCAAACCCAATGTTGTGGCGGGTTCGCGCATATTCTGTTCCAATATTTCCTAAACCAATAATGAGAAACTTATTCATTAAAACGATTGCAAAAAGATATAACAAACATAACAAAGCCCCGCTTTAAGCAGGGCTTTGTTCGTTAAAAATAATAGGATTATTTCTTCTTTTCTTCTTTTGCCGCAGCAGATTCTTCCTGCTTCAACTGTCTTGTTAATACAACAGAAGCGATAGGAATACGCGGCGAGTTTAAGATTTCAAGATTTGGCTCTTTTACGTCTTCCACACGAATGTTACCATTCAAATCAAGATTGGTAATATCTACCTCGATGTTTTCCTTCAAATCTTTTGGTAATGCTTTTACTTTTAAAGCATTGATTTTAGTGATCAATTTACCACCGGCTTTTACACCTACTGAAGTACCAACAAATTTGAGAGGAAGCGTGGCAACTACTTTTTTTTCGCCAACCAGTTCCAGCAAATCAATGTGGTTCAACAAATCTGTTACTTTGTCAAACTGCAGATCTTTTAAAATGCAGGTATAGCTTCCGCCATCTACATTAACCTGCGCTAACTGAAATTCACCTGTGTACACGAGGGGCTTGAAAGCCTTTGCGGAAGCGTAAAAATTCACTTCTTTAGCACCACCGTAAATTACACCTGGCACGTTTTCCTGAGAGCGGAGCTGGCGGGTGGCTTTTTTGCCGCTTTCGGTCCTCAGGTGACCTTCGATTGTAATTGTCTTCATAATTATGATTGTTTAAAAAATCAATTGTTGTATCATGTAATTTGTGTTAAGTATTATTGCGAAAAGGCTTTTTAATCTTATTACATAATACCTGCTACATTGTACAATTCCTTACCTCAATCCTCTCAGTTGCGAATGGATAAAGAGGCTGGTAATACTTTTGTTTTCGTAAGCATTCCTGATAGCGATTGCGAACAAATCAGCCACAGAAATCACTTTTATCTTATTGCTTTCTTTCCGTAACGGAATCGTATCGCAAACAACCAATTCTTGTAGCTGGCTGTTTTCTATTGTTTCGTAAGCCTTCCCGCTTAAGATTGGATGCGTACATAACGCTCTTACACTTGTGGCTCCTTTCTTTATCAGCAGGTCGGCAGCTTTTGCTAACGTGCCGCCGGTATCGCAGATGTCGTCTATCAAAATAATATCTTTTCCCGTTACATCACCTATTACCACCATGCTGGCTATTTCGTTGGCGCGCTTGCGATGCTTATCGCAAATTACCATATCCGTGTTGAAATAAGAGGCAATTTCCCTTACCCGGTTCGTGCTTCCCACGTCGGGGGCGGCGAAGGTAAGGTTTTCCAACTTTAATTGTTCAATATAAGGAATGAAAATAGCAGAAGAGTCAAGATGGTCAACAGGTATGTCAAAAAAAGCTTGTATTTGCGGCGCATGCAAATCCATGGTAATAACACGATTTGCACCGGCTGCTTCTACAAGCGTAGCTACGAGCTTGGCACCAATAGCAACACGCGGCTTGTCTTTTCTATCCTGCCTTGAAAAACCATAGTAAGGCATCACGGCAATAATCTTATAAGCACTGGCACGTTTGGCTGCATCAATCATCAGCATAAGCTCCATCAGGTTATCGGTAGGAGCGAAAGTGCTTTGAATTAAAAAAACATAATCACCGCGAATGCTTTCTAAAAAGATTGGCTGAAATTCACCATCGCTGAATTTCTGAATATTGATCTTGCCAAGCGGTGCGCCAAAACGCTGGGCAATTTTTTTGGCGAGCTCTTGTGAACCGGTGCCGGAAAATACTTTTACAGACGGATTCATAGATGAGTGAATGAGGCGGCGAAGATAATATTTGGATAAGAAAACAAATTTGTATTTTGAACCTCATTTTTAGTAAAGTATAAAAAAATCAACTAAACAACTTTGCTGTTTTTATTAATTTTTATTCTGCGTTTTTTCCTATTTTAATTCATAAACCAATGACTAACTCATCCATTAAAAACTGGGCAGAAGATGATCGTCCACGAGAAAAAATGATGTTGAAAGGTGCAGACGCTTTGAGTAATGCAGAGCTGCTTGCCATCTTAATAAACAATGGCACACGTGATAAAAGTGCGGTAGATGTTTGTAAAGATTTATTATCCAAAGTCAACAACGATTTGCATCGTTTAGCCGGCTTATCTGTAAAGGAAATATTGAAACTAAAAACAAAAGGAATTGGCGAAGCCAAAGCCATTGCAATAACTGCCGCATTGGAGCTTGGCATTCGCAGAGATGCAGCCGGAAATAAGAAGGAAGTGATAACACAGAGCAGTGAAGTGGCTGCCTTTTTAAAATCAAAGCTGCAATACAAAAAGCATGAAGTGTTTGCAGTGTTATTTTTAAACCAGGCAAATAAAATTATGCATTATGAAGTGTTGAGTGAAGGCGGCATTACTGGCACTGTGGCTGATCCGCGCATCATTCTTCGCACTGCATTATCGCACGATGCGGTGAATATTATTTTATGTCACAACCATCCAAGCGGCAGTATCAAACCAAGCCGTGCGGATAAGGAACTAACTGCAAAAATTAAAGAAGCCGCGTTGTTGTTTGATATGACTGTATTGGATCACATTATTGTAAGCGCCGACGGACATTACAGCTTTGCTGATGAAGGAATTCTATAACGTAAAAGCCTGACATGAAAGTGTCAGGCTTTGTGCCTAAGATTGGAGGAATCTCAATCATTTAATGCTCAATTGTGTCAAAACTGTGTCACATTGAAAGCAGGTCAACATGAATACTTTTCTTTACTTCTAACCTTTAAGGCAGAGCTAATAAAATAGTGTCAAAACAATTGACAGGGTATAATCATTATGGCAGCTTTTATTTCAATCATTAAACACTCACTGTTATTGTTTTCTTTAAATTGTTTTAATATAAGCAAATCAAGCTTGTAACAGGTACAAAATCATGGTTAAAAAGACAATTGAATCATGCAGCAAAGCAATCCACTCATTTTTGCTGTTTGATGCAGCAGCAAAGCCGAAGAATAAACCACCAGAGATCGCTGCCAAAATATACCATTGATCATGTATAATAGACAATAAACCCATGAGACATAGAGCAATATTGGCAAAGCCGAGTTCTCTGATAATGGTGTCACTTTTTTTAATAGTTATACTTCACGCTGCATAAGAATGTGCAGTGAGATTATCAAAAAATTTAAAGTTGAGGGTTAATAGTTTTTCAAGTTGGGGTTTGTAATTTTGGTTGATGTTTTTGAAAAATGTGGTAATGGCGTCGTGAAACATTTTTGGAGAATCATAATAACGGGCATACAGGATTTGCTTTTTAGTAAACTTCCAAAGTCTTTCTGTGCTGTTCAGCTTATGGAAGTACGGAGGCAGGAACAGCAGGTGGATACCTACTGAGCTGGCAAACGTTTTTACCACAAAGCAGTGCTGATAGCGTGCATTGTCCACTACAATAGCAATGGGTTTATCATGATACTGTTCTTTCAGTTGTTTCAAGAAAGCAATCAGGCAGCCGGCGCAAATGTAAGTGGTGTTGGAGCAGGTGGATATTTCTTTGGTAATGGCGTTGACCGCACCCATTACATTGATACGGTTGCGACCCGGAGATGCTTTGATAAATATCCTTGCCACACACCACAGGCAACACAGGAAGGGCTGCCATACAAAATGGGCAGCATTCATAAACAAGAGATGAACTTCTCCATTCTGTGCTGCTTCAATAACGGGTTTCAGCGTTTCTTTCACCCAATCACCGATGCTGTTGCGATGGGCACCGGTAAAGTTTCCGACACACTCGTTGCTGAGACCACTGATTGCTTTTATATAAATACTGTGCAATCTTTTTTGCAGGGCAGGGATAATGATATCTGTCGTAGCTGAGCCTCGCAAGTTCTTCGGAACTGATCTCTAATTTTGTAAGCATCTTTGGAAGTGGTATTTCAAAGATGCTTACTTTTTTTTAGTTTACTCCTCATTGCACATTCTTATCAGGCGGGATGTATAGCTAACAAAGCCACTTGCATAGCAAGTATGAGTGGTTCGAAACCATTTGGAAAAGGACCTTCCCGGCACTCTGCAGCAGGTCGCCGACATTGGCAATACTCATGTGGAACTGTTTGGCTACATTAGAACGTTCCGAGGCAGAAGTGGCGCAAGCTTAACAATTGTCAGCTCGCAATACTGCAAAGGGCGAACAGATACTTGTGGCTCGCTACGAATGGCTGGGATCAAACTATTGCCGGTGCGATCGCACTGAACGTTCTGTATGTGTTATACGTGTGGTTGAAGCTGAAAGAGTGATTGCGCATGGACTCTTACAAAGAGTTTGCAGAGAGATTTAATCGGGTAGTAGAAATGTGCAGATAACGCAATATCAAATCTTGATATCAGGAGTGTAACCCTGAATCTTGGTAGTGTTATAAAATGTATGGTACCGAAAGTGAAACACATAGAATGATAGAAAACATTAGAAAGGCACATAGGAAAATGATGTGAATCCTACCTATATATGATCCCGTTATACAGCTAAGAGCATTACCTCTTTTTCTACATCCAAAACAACACGCTTTTCAAATTAAGATAAAAAATATTGAAATTATTATGCCATCCTGTAGGGAATTGAATACATTTTGTTGTCTTATTAATCGCACCCAAGGAACACGAATTTTGCCATATAGAAAGTCTTTTGCTACCGGTTGCCAAGAACACAATGAGGAGAGATAGCCAGGAAATAAAGGCTTTGCAAATACAAATTTGCAAAGCAAGCGATGAAGTTGCTTTTGCAGCTTTGTTCCGGCTTTTTTATGGAGCCTTGTATAAGTTTGCCATTCATTATGTACACCAGCACGAAATAGCTGAAGAACTGGTGAACGACGTGTTCGTCAAGCTTTGGAAGCAGCGGCTGACTCTTGAAGAAATAGAAAACTTGGAAAGCTACCTGTTTGTTGCCGTTAAAAACAGTGCGCTCAATTACCTGAAACAATACTCGCATTACCATATTGATGTTGACGAAAAAAATACATTCGGGCTTATAAGCGTTCACGACCCGCAGAAAGACCTCGAATGGAAAGAATTGTATTTTAAAATGCAGCAGGCGGTAAATCAATTGCCCGAACAAAGCAAAGCTGTATTCCGGCTCGTGAGGGAAGAAGGTTTCCGCATGAAGCAGGTGGCAGACATACTCGGTATTTCGTCGCGCACGGTGGAAACACAACTCTACCGGGCCGTTAAAAAATTAGATGCCGTGTTGAATCAATATTATGATAGAAAGGGAAACGCGAACAGCCTAATGCCGGTTCTCATCTTTTTATTGATGATGGCTAGCGGATTTTCCTAAAAAAGTGAAACCGGTGTACGTATTTCTGTAAAAACATTTGTCTCTGATAATTACCAGCTATTGTTATGACCGAAAACAGGTTTATTTATTTAATCAGCCGCGAACTGTCAGGAGACATCACTCCCGAAGAGCAGCACGAGCTGTTAAACCTGCTGCAGAGTGATTCATTGCTGCGCTATAAGAGCGACGCTTTTCGCGAGATGAAAATGCAGGGCGCCAGAGAAAGCCAGCCAGATACGGAGCGTGCATTGCAAAAGGTACTTTCCGCCTTACATGAAGATGATACAAGGAGAAACAGAATAAGCGATAACAGAAGTAGTAATACTGTTCTTCTTCGCTTTGCAAGTACAGCAGCTGTACTTCTTCTGTTGGTATCAGGCTATTTGTTTTTTGCAAAAGGAACAAATGGTACAGATGCAGCGGCTGCCACTTTGCCGGGTAGTTCATCGAAACTGGAAGAGAAGCAGAACAACGCTGGCATGCGTTCATCCATCGTTTTATCTGATGGCAGCAAAATATGGTTAAATGCAGATAGCCGGCTTGATTATCCCAAAATATTTGAAGGCAAAACAAGGGAAGTATACCTGAGCGGAGAGGCTTTTTTTGAAGTGACGAAAAATCCCTCTCACCCTTTTATTATTCACTTGGATAACGGTACTGTAAAAGTGCTTGGCACCTCGTTCAATATAAAGGCCTATAAAGACAGCCGTACCATTGAAACTTCGGTTGCTACAGGGCGTGTTGCCTTTATTCCAGCTAAGAAAAATGAGAGGGTAAAAAAAGATACCACATTCCTGACGCGCGATGTGAAAGCCATCTACACCATAGCTACCGGGCAAATCAGCACACTGGCCACCAAGAGTGACGACGACAAAGCCTGGACAAACGGAAAGCTGATTTTCAGGGCGCTTACATTCGGGCAGATTGCCATAGAACTGGAGAGAGCGTTTGGTAAGAAAGTGGTGTTCACGGATAAAGATGTAAAAAATTATCGCCTCACCGGCTCATTCGAAAACAACAGCCCCGATGAAATATTGTATTACCTGTCCTTGTCAAAGCCGTTTACCTACAAACTCTCGGATGAGGATATTATTATTTCAAAAGTAGGTGAGGAAAAATAAGTACCGGACAGCACACTATTGATTGTTGCTTTTGAATTGTGTTTTATATAAATCCTGCCGCATGTTTTGTAAGCAAAATGATGCATGTGGCTGCCAGCAGATGATTATACTTAAAAGATTGCTTGTATGAAAAAGAAAGTGTTTTGTTTGCCCCGAAAAGTATCCCGTCTTCTATGGCTTCCCTGCCAGTCTGTTCTGATTTGCGCATGCCTCGCGATAGCTGCCGATAGCTTTGCGCAAACGGCATACGCCCGTCAGTCGCAAACGAGGCAAAAGCCAGAGCCATCGCAGAAGAAAATCAATTTGCGCCTGAAGAATGAAAAGCTGTCCGTCATTTTCGACAAGATTGAGCAGCAGGTGAGTTATGTGTTTGTGTACTCGAACGATGAAGTGAATACCTCGCAGCGGCTGTCGGTAGAAGTGAAAGACGCCGACATCAGTGACGTGATGCAGATTATTTCCAAGGAAATAGATAAAGACTTTGAAGTGGTGAACGACAAAGTGATATTGCGTAGCAAGCAAAAAGGTATGGCTGATGATGCTTCGCAGGCATCAGACAACACGAACAGTGGCCTTTCCGAAGCCTCAGCTTCTTACTACAGGAGCCCGCTGTCTGACATCATCATCACCGGCAAAGTAATGGATGATAAAGGAGCGCCTTTGAGCGGCGTAAGCGTAACGGTGAAAGGCACCACAACCGGCGCCATTACCGATGAAAGCGGCAATTACACACTGCGTATCGGTGATAATATTACCGCTACCACACTTGTGTTTTCGTCTGTTGGTTTTACTTCGAAAGAAGAAGTCATCAACGGGCGCAGAACCATCAATACTACCATAGCATCTGAGAACAATACATTGAACGATGTGGTGGTGGTAGGCTACAGCACGCAGAGGCGTTCATCTGTAACGGGCGCGGTGGACGTGGTGGGTAGTAAAGCATTGCAGGACCGACCTGTTACCAACCTAACGCTGGCTTTGCAGGGCACATCGCCTAACCTCATCATCCAGCAGAATAATTTTGAGCCGGGGCAGAGCCCGAACCTGAACATCCGTGGGTTAGGTACGCTGGGCGATAATACACCGCTTGTGGTGATAGACGGGATAATTGGCGGTGATATCAATCTGATTAATCCAAATGATGTAGCCTCGATATCGGTACTGAAAGATGCAGGTGCGGCAGCTATTTACGGTTCGCGCGCGGCTAACGGTGTTATCCTCATCACTACCAAAAAAGGCAGTAAGAATGCAAAGCCAACGGTGGCATATTCAGGCAATTACGGCACACAATCGCCGCGCGTTACCTACAAGCCGGTAGACGCCTGGGAAAATGCATATTACAAGAATGTATCGCTGGTGAATTCCGGTTTGGCGCCGGCATTTACACCGGAGCAGATACAGGCTTATAAATCGCAGGGTAACGGAGACTGGCGTGTGGAAAATATAGTGCAGAATGCCCCGCAGCAGGCGCACAATATATCGGTAAGCGGCGGCGGTGCCAACAACACTTACCTGCTCTCTGCCGGCTATCTCAACCAGCGTAATAATTTCATAGGTCCTGATTACGGTTACAAGCGTTACAATGTGCGCCTGAATATGTCAAATGATATCGGGAAGTTGAAGCTGAATACCATCATCAGCTATACGAAAGTGCAGAATAAAGATCATTCGTTCAATGCAGGCACTCTGATGGTTGACGCGAGCCGTGTGCCGCTTTATTATTCCTTCAAGGACACGGCAGGCAACTATCTTACAAACCCGGTATCTGCCGAGTTGAACCCAAAAGGCATCCTTGAAAAAGGCGGCTACCGAAGGTCTGACGACGATGAATTTTTCGGCAATTTTAACGCGGAGTATTCCATCACAAAAGATTTAAAAATACGTGGTTTGTTTGGCGGTACGGTGCGCTCAAACAACGGCTTTTCCCGTGTGATTCCTGTCAGTTTCCTGCCGGGCGGTTCTTATGGCAGCAATCGCGACGTAGGTAATAGCACTTCAAAATCTTTATTCACCAATGTGCAGTTGATAGCTGAGTACAACAAGAGTTTTGGCGCTCATAATCTTTCCGTGCTGGGGGGCGGCTCTAACGAGTCGTTCGACAGTAAGGGCAGCGCTTTGTTTTATATTCTTACCGACCCGGCGCTGGGTGTTCCTACCACGGGTTCTACTGTTGACCCGTCGCGCAGCTATACAACCAACAATGCCACCACGGAAACCAGTTTGAATTCTTTATTTGGCAGGGTTTCCTATAACTATAATGAGAAGTATTTTGCTGAATTCAACTTTCGCGAAGATGCGTCTTCAAAATTCGCCAGCGGAAACCGAACGGGCTTTTTTCCTTCCGGCTCGCTTGCGTGGCGCGTGAGCCAGGAATCGTTCATGCAAAGCATAAAGAACAGCATCAGCAACCTGAAGCTGCGGGCATCGTATGGCGTGCTGGGCAATCAGAACGTGAATGCTTATCAGTACCAGACGACCTTCTTCAATTATGCCAACGCTTATGGCTTCAACAACAACGTGGTAGGTGGTGCCGGGTACAGTCTTGGCAATCCTGACTTAACATGGGAACGTGCGGCTACTTTGAATGTCGGAATCGATGCCGGATTCTTCCGCGACAGGCTATCCGTATCGTTCGATTATTTTAACAAAACCACCAGCGATATTCTGTATTCGAGAGAAGATGTGCCGCAACTGTTTGGTGCCGGTTTCCCCAGTTACAATGTAGCTAAAGTAAGAAACAAAGGCTGGGAAGCCAAAGCAACCTACAACCTGCCGGGAAGAACCGTGGTACAAACTATCAGTGCGAATATTGCTGATAACTTAAATGAACTGCTGGCGCTAAGTTCCGGTGCAACTGAGCAACTGATACCTAAAGAAGAATTTGCTTTTCTGCGACGCATCGGTCAGCCCATCACTGTATATTATGGCTATAAGCGCGATGGCTATTTTCAAAACCTTGATGATTTGAAAAATGCACCCAAACCAGCTGGCGCCACAGTATCGCCCGGCGATATAAAATTTGCTGACCGTAACGGTGACGGCATTATTAACGACCAAGATAAATTTATACTTGGCAATCCGTTTCCGCGCTACACATTTGGCTTCACTTATACCATTGCTGTCAAAGGCTTCGACCTGCTGTTGTTTGTGCAGGGCGTGGGGAAAAGAGACGCTATGATTCGCGGCGAACAGGTAGAGCCTTTCCATGTAGGATATGGTGGCACGATGTACACCCACCAAACTGATTTCTGGACACCAACCAATCCAAACGCAAAATGGCCAAAGCTATCGGAAAACGGCTCAGCCGACAACGCCAATAACTACCGCACCGGTTCTGATCTTTTCTTGTTCAACGCTGCCTATGCACGTTTGAAAAATCTGCAGGTTGGTTACACCATTCCGCAACGCATTACTTCAAAAGCAGGCATCAGCAAAGTCAGGATTTACTTTACAGGTCAAAACTTAGTAACGCTTACGAAGCTTAGTTTTCTTGACCCTGAAATCACGGAGTTTAACAACAATACCGACCTCGGTGCAGGCGCCAACAGCGCCCGCGCTTACTTTCTTCCCGTGTTTTTCGGCGGTGGTCTCGACATTACTTTTTAATCATCCCAAACAGAAATCATGAAATATTCTTTGTCATATAAATCCTTGTTACCGCTGTTGCTGGTCATCGTTGCAACAAGCTGTAAAAAGCTCGACCTGGCACCAACGAATCGTTATACAGAACTCACCTTCTGGCAATCGGCCGATAATGTAAACAATGCCCTGAATAATTGTTACAACAGTATTTACAACAGTTCGCTTGTTTTTTATAATGAAGGTTTGTCAGACAACGCAGTTGCGAAGGCTGGCGGCGGCAATGGAACGAACCTGATTGCCAGCGGGAACTTTACACCAACGCTTGACAGGTTTCGTAATGATTGGGCGTACTATTATAGCGGAATCAAATCGTGCAATATCTTTTTAGAGAATGTAGATAAAAACACCGCGCTCTCTGCCGAAGTGAAAGAAAGGATGAAAGCAGAAGTGCGTTTCATTCGCGCCTGGCATCATTTCAACCTGATGAAATGGTATGGCGATGTGCCGCTGCTCGACCATGATGTAACGCCCGATGAAGCAAAAGCGGTTGCCCGCAGCCCAAAAGCAGATGTAGAGAAATTTATCAGCGATGAGCTGGATGCAGTGGCTGCTATTTTACCCTCAAATACACAATATGCCGCTACTGATAACGGTCGCATTACAAAAGGCGCTGCGCTCGCTTTAAAGGCAAGAATGTATTTGTATGATGTTGATAAAATGCAGGATGTAGTTTTGCTTTGCGAGCAAATCATGAACAACGGGGACAACGGAACCTATGCACTGGCACCTGATTATACTTCCTTGTTTAGTGATATGATGGTAAACAAAAACAGCAGCGAAAACATCTTTGATCTGGAATATGTTCCTACCCTTCGTACCTGGGGCGATTACTTTGATTTTGCACCCATTTCGGCAGGCGCGCGCACAAGCGGTTTATCACCAACGCAGGAATTGGTTAATTCATACGTTATGCTTAACGGCAAATCCATCAGCGATGCCACATCGGGCTATGATGAAAACAACCCGTATGTAAACCGCGACCCGCGCCTGACCGCAACGGTAGTGTATGACCAGTATGTATGGACCAATCCGGATGGTAGTAAGCAAATTATTTATATAAAACCCGGCTCCACGCCCGCTGGTGCTTCTTCTTCAAATGAATACAGTAACTCGGGTCAAGGTTCTGCCACAGGTTATTACTGGAAAAAATACTGGGACCCAAAATACACGGCGCCTGGTATTAGTTCAGGATTAAATATTCACCTTATCCGCTATGCTGAAGTGCTGCTGATGTATGCGGAAGCGGAGAATGCTTTGGGGCAAATGACACAGGATGTTTGGAACCAAACGATACGTGCTTTGCGCGCCCGTGCCGGCTTTACAGAAGGGGGTGCTTTAGATTATCCCGGCAATACGGTGGACATGACAGCCCTTATCCGCAACGAGCGCCGTTGTGAGTTTGCAATGGAAGGCATCCGCATTGACGACATCCGCCGCTGGAAGATTGCAGAGACTGTATTAAATGGCTGGGCGCATGGCGCTAAATACGGCGACCCAACCGTAGATAATGGCTATATCCGCGCGCAGCTGCGTGTGTTTGATGCAAGCAAATTCTACTTGTGGCCGGTGCCGCCATCAGAGATTGCATTGAATGGTAACCTGACTCAAAATCCAAATTACTAATACACGAAACGATGAAACAAACTGATATGAAATATTCGATTGCCAAAAGCGCCTTTTTCTTTCTGCTGGTATGTATTCTCTTTAATTATTGTAAGAAAGACACCCGCGACATTGATGAAAACCTGACCGCTGTACCTACCATTTTCTCGCCCGACGATAACCTCTATATCAAGCTTGACCCAACAGCAAACCCAACGCATCTGTTTAGTTGGGATCAAGCCAGAGCAGTTGATGGTTCACTGGTGTTATACGAGGTAGCATTCGACCAGGAAGGTGGTGATTTTTCAAAACCATTTTATACCAAAGTGTCAGATGGTGGCGGCGTGCAGAATCAGCTTACGCTTAGCGATGGCGACCTGAACCGGATAGCAAGCCTGGGCGGCTCCAAATTCCTTGAGCGCAAAAAATTTATCTGGACGGTGCTGGCTTCAAAAGGTACCAATGTGGTGCCTGCAACAGAATCAAGAACCATTGATTTAGAACGTCCCAACGGCTTTGAAGTAATCCCTGCAAAATTATACATTACAGGCAGTGCAACCGAAGGTGGCGACGACCCTGCGAATGCATTGCAAATGAAGCAAACAGCGCCCGGCGAGTATGAAATATTTACCAAACTAAAACAGGGAACTTACCAGTTTGTGGATGCTGCATCGGGAACGGCAAATAAATTTGGCACGTTTACAAAAGGCGGTTCGTTCTCCATCGGCGCCGACAGCGTAACTACTTATACCGATACGCCGAAAATTGTTCGCATTAACTTAGACTTCAATAATATCAATGCTAAGTATGCGACGGTGAAATCTTTGCAGTTCTGGTATGCTGAGGCAAATGATTTCTGGTTTACGCTGCCTTATGAATCGAACGGTTTGTGGAGATACAATAACTGGACAGTAAACCTGATACAGGTGGCATGGGGACTGGAAGACAGGTACAAATACAAAATGGTGATAAACGATGGAACGGTCGATAAAGATCTGTGGGTAAACTCATTTAATAACGACCCTGCCGGCCAGGATGGGCAGTATCCAAGCTCACTTGAATACCGGTCTATCGACTTAAGCGCAAATAACAGCAGTCAGTACGACCGGGGCTGGAAATTTGACCGCAACTACCTTACACAGGGCAGCGTTGCCGACTTCTGGGTATCGCTTAGGGGAAGTGATAGTTTATACAACCAAAATTATCAAAAACATTAGTCCGTTCACAGGCAGATAGTTTCATAAACACGCCGGTTGTTTAACCGGCGTGTGTTTATATGAGCAATGAAAGACGTTCATCTGAGAGTGTACGTCTGTAAACAATTACCTGTTAGCTTTAGATATCTATAAGTAAGTTGTTTTCCACGCAAAATTTGCGGACGAGCATCGCTTTAAAAAAGAGAATGATTTTTCTATTGAATGCAGATAAAACGTTTTTCATATTGTTGGTTGATGGTGCTGCTTTTTCTTTCCTGCGGCAGTAAGGATGCTCTTTTATTTATACAGATGGATGCAAAGACTACAGGGATTGATTTTGTGAACCACAGCCTGGGAAATGACTCTATCAATATACTCACCTATCCATATCTGTATAATGGTGCGGGTGTTGCCGTGGCTGATTTCAACAATGATGGCAAGGAAGATATTTTTCTCGTGGGTAATAAAAAAGGAAGCAGTAAATTATATTTCAACGAAAGCAATTTTAAGTTTACAGAGGTAACGAAACAAGCCGGGGTAGCGGGCTTCGCAGACTGGCAAACGGGAGTGAGCACAGTAGATATAAACGGCGACGGTTGGATGGATATATATGTAAGCACGGTGAGCATTCCAGGTATTTTTAAAAGTGCCAATGAGCTTTATCTCAATAACAAAAACGGCACCTTTACGGAAGCTGCAAAGCAATACGGGCTTAACTTTGCAGGACATACAACACAAGCTGCGTTTTTTGATTATGACAATGACGGTGACCTCGATTGCTTCCTGCTAAATCACCCTGTTTCGTATACGGATGATTACAAGACCGTGGCGCAAAGAGAAATAAGGGATTCTTTGTCGGGCGATAAACTGATGCGTAACGACAATGGTGTGTTTACTGATGTAACAAGGACAGCCGGCATCTACAGCAGTAACATTGCCTATGGCCTGGGCATTGCCGTGGGCGACCTCAATAACGATGGATGGATGGACATTTACGTAAGCAACGATTTTAAAGAAAATGATTATTGTTATATCAACAATGGTAATGGCACATTCAGCGAAAAGGTAAAGGATTTGTTCGGGCATACCAGCCGGTTCTCTATGGGCAACGACATGGCGGATTACAACAACGATGGCTGGCCGGACGTGATGACGCTTGATATGCTTTCGCGCGATGAAAAAGTGCTCAAATCGTCAGTGGCGGATGATGATATAGAAACCTATGATTACAAACACCACTTCGGCTTTCATTACCAGTTTTCGAAGAACTGCCTGCAACAGAATATAGACGGGAAATACTTTGCGGACAAGGGTTTGCAAAGCGGCGTAGCTGCCACCGACTGGAGCTGGTCACCTTTGCTTGCCGATTTCGACAATGATGGCTATAAAGACCTGTTCATCAGCAATGGATTTAAATATCGCGTGAATGATCTTGACTTTAATGTATTCGTTCAGAACACGCTGACCGCCGATCAGAAAAAAGGTATTCTTACTAAAAAATATGCGCTGACTGGCAAGATACCGGGCGGGGCGGTACCTGATTATTTTTACCTGAATGATAAAGAAGGCGGCTTCTCGGATGCTTCATCCAACACCGGCTTTACCATGCCGACACTCAGCAGTGGTGCTGCTTATGCAGACCTTGATAATGATGGCGACCTCGACCTTATAGTAAACCGTTTAGATGCACCAACGGGCATTTATCAAAACAATATATCGGCTAAGCATTATCTGCAAATAAAGCTGAAAGGAGTCGGTCAAAACACGAACGGAATCGGGGCGAAGGTGTATGTATTTACACAGTGGAACATGCAGTATATACAGCAGTCAACCGTGCGTGGGTTTATGTCTTCTATTTCACCCTTGCTGCATGTGGGGTTAGGTGCATCAACGCATGTGGATAGTATGCTTATCATGTGGTCATCCGGCAAAGGACAATGGCTGAGAAATGTGGAGGCAGATACACTGCTTGTTTTGAACGAGAAGGATGCCTCCACAACCGTTTTGCCTTACCGGCCAAAGCATTTGACAGATACACTATGGCATGATGAAACAGCCGCTTCGGGTTTAACATTTGCTCATACGGAAGATGCATTTGATGACATGGCAAGACAGCCTTTACTCCCGCACAGCCTTGCCACGCAGGGTCCGGCACTGGCTGTAGCTGATGTAAACAGCGATGGTATAGACGATTTTTTTATTGGCGGCGCCAAGGGACAAACAGCCGCCTTGTTTTTACAAAACAGCAATGGTTTTATAAGGTCGATGCAGCCTGCATTTGCAGCCGATAGCTTATACGAAGATGTGGATGCTTTGTTCTTCGATGCGGATGGAGACGGAGATAAAGACCTGTATGTAGTCAGCGGCGGCAACGAATGGTTTGGCCGGAACGATTTGCTCAATGACCGTTTGTATCTGAATGACGGAAACGGCCATTTTGAAAAGAGCCACACTGTGCCTCCTTTGTATGAGAATAAATCATGCGTAGCTGTCTGCGATTGGGATAAAGATGGCGATATAGATTTGTTTGTCGGCGGCAGGGCGAATGCAAGAATGTATGGCTTTACGCCATCTTCTGTTTTATTACAAAACGATGGAAAAGGCAACTTTTCAGAGGTAACAAATACGGTTGCTAAAGGCTTGCAGAACGCTGGTATGGTTACCTGCGCGGTATGGAGCGATGTGGACGGTAATGGCTGGAAAGACCTGATTGTAGCGGGCGAATGGATGCCTGTTACTCTATTCAAAAATAATAAGGGTATCCTGGAAAAACAATCGCTGCCAACGCTTGATAAAAGTAACGGGTGGTGGAATTGCCTGTATGCTGATGATGTTGACGGCGATGGTGACGAAGATTTTTTACTTGGAAACTGGGGAACCAACACCAAGCTTACAGCCACCGCAGATTTTCCTTTGCAGATGAACCTCTCCGACTGGAATGGCAATGGCGAAACAGAACCGGTTTTGTCTGTAGCTGATGGCAAGAACTATTATCCGTTTGTAAGCAAAACCGACCTTGAGAAACGTATGCCGTTTATAAAAAAACAGTTCCTGAAATATGGCGATGCAGCCGGTAAAACAACAGCTGAATTACTTGGGGAGAATAAAATGAAAGGCTCCCGCAAACTGGTAGCTTATACGCTTGGGTCGGCTGTGATTTGGAATGATAACGGAATATTGCACATGCAGTCGCTGCCATCGTTTCTGCAGGCGGCACCGGTGTTTTCGTTTACCTCGTATATAGATAGCCATAAGACGAAAACGTATGTTGCTGGCGGCAATTTTTATGAAGTATCACCCTACGAAGGCAGGTATGATGCGATGTTGCCGGTAATATTTCGCTTTGAAAAACACGAAGCTTTGCAAACAGGACTCATTCCTGAAAAAGGCTGTGTGCGCAGGATGCAGTCTGTAACAATGAGCAACGGCAAACCTGCGTTGCTGATGGCAAGAAACAATGATTCGCTGACCTTATTTAAAACCGTAAAATAAAACGATATGCATATTATGAACCGTGTGAAGACTGGAATAATAGTGTTTGTGATGGCGATAAGTTTTGCTTCTTGCCTGAAGCAGAACGAAGACAATCCGCCCGTAGTGAACCCGCCCGACAGCACCGGCGGCACGCCGGTGATAACTTACGACTGGAGCAAAATAGCCGACACAGCGCAATCGTCTATGAACCTGTTCTGGTCGCCATCCGATAAGTATTACTTAAAAACGAACGCAACCAGTGAGTGGACGGCTTATTGGCCAAACGCGCATGCCCTGGACATACTTGTTGACGGTTACCTGCGCACTTCCTCTGCAAGCCTGAAGACGAGAATGAGCGACCTGCTGGCGGGTGTGTATGCAAAGAACGGAAACACCTGGCTGAACTACTATTATGATGATATGGAATGGATGGCGCTTGCCAACCTGCGTGCTTATGCCGCTACCAATGATGCCTCGTTTAAAACGGTAACGGAAACGCTGTGGAGCGATATAAAAAACGGTTGGAGCAGCGACCTCGGCGGCGGCATCTGGTGGCGGAAAGACAACTCATCAAAGAATGCACCTTCTAACCTGCCGGCAGCTATACTGGCCGCGCGGCTGTACCAGGCATTTGGTGATGCTGCCGACCTTGACTGGGCAAAGAACATTTATGCCTGGCAGAAGGCCAATCTTTACGAGAGCACAAGCGGGCTGGTGTATGATAATATTGCTGCCGATGGCACAAAAAATACATCATGGAAATTTACCTACAACCAGGGAACTTTTATCGGCGCTGCTTTGGAGTTATATAAAATCACAAAAGACGTAACCTATCTGAATGATGCCCTGAAGGCAGCCGACTACACACTGAACAGCGGTTTCTATACATCGAACGGCATACTGAAAGATGAAGGTGGTGGGGATGGCGGATTGTTCAAAGGCGTATTTGTGCGCTACTTCAACCGGCTCATTATTGAAGGTGGAATTGAAGCCGGCAAGAAAACGCTTTATATAAATTTCATGAAAAAATGCGGTGAAACGCTGTGGAGTCAGGGCACCAATAAAACGAACTACCTGTTCGGCAGTTCGTGGACATCTGCACCCGGCAATACGCAGGACTTTACCGTTCAGGAAAGTGGTGTGATGCTAACGGAAGCTTTGGCTGAGTTGAAAAAGCTGGGATTGATGAATTAAACGGACAAGCTATCCGGTTGTTTTTACAACATGGATTTTCACAAACATTGAAGATTTGGTAACGACATTCTTGTAAGCTTAGCAAAGTCATTCATTTGGCAAGAACAGAATTTATTTACTAATGAAAAACACTTGGTGTTTATGTTTTCATAAGATGCATCGTTTCATGCAGTAAAGGCTGTGCAGCCTTTTTGCTTAGGTCTTATAAAAATCTTTGTGAAGAGTACCGGAAGGTGAAGAAATTTTTTATACAAAGTCAGTTTCGTCATTCATGAATGTCTAAGGCAGGTTCAATTCACTCGTGCGATCTCTTTGGAACTGTTTAAGAATTTAGTTTACTATGAATGATATTGAAGAAGCGATACTGTTATGCCTGCCAAGCCATTGGCTTGGCAGGCTTTAGGAGGCATCTCTACATAGTGATAAGTCAATTACATAAAGTCTGGTAGTGTTAGTAATTTAGCTATAAAAAGCTATGATACGATATAAAGTTACCTTAACAGAAGTAAAAACAGAACAGTTAGAAAAGATTTTAAGCAAGGGCAAACATAGTTCTTTGCAGTTCCGTAATACCTGCATCCTGCTGAATGTAGATGAATCAAAAGGAGATCAGAAATTTTCCAATGAGCAGATTGCAGGTGTACTGCATGTGAATACAAAAACAGTAGAGAGAGTAAAGCAGCGTTTTGTAGAAGAGGGTTTTGAAGCCTGCATAGAGCGCAAGGCGTATCCAGAGGCAAAGGAAAGAAAAGCAGATGGTGATTTTGAAGCACACCTGGTTGCATTGAGTTGCAGCAAAGCGCCTCAGGGTTACGCCCGCTGGTCCTTACGGATGTTGGCAGATAAAATGGTTGAACTTGCTTATGTGGAAAGGGTTTCGCGTGAAACGGTACGCAAGGTGTTAAAAAAAACGAAATCAAGCCATGGAAAGTGAAAGGATGGGTGATACCACCACTGGAAAATAGTGATTTTGTAGCGCACATGGAAAGGGTGCTGGATGTGTACAAAATGCCTTATGACCAGGCAATTCCAGTGGTTTGCATGGACGAGTCACCCAAACAACTGATCAAACAAACGCGCCTTGCCTTAGAAGCTAAGAAAGGAAGTGAGCGTAAAGAAGATTATGAATATGAAAGGTGCGGAGTAGCCAATATTTTCATGGCTAACGAACCATTAAGGGGCAAACGATATGTCAAAGTCACGACGCATAAAACAAAGAAAGACTGAGCTGTATTTATCAAGAAGATAGCTGATGAGCATTACCCCGAAGCTAACAAGATTAGACTGGTGATGGACAACCTGGCAACGCATAAAGCAGCTGAGCTGTATCAGGTATTTAAGCCGCAGGAAGCTAAAAGGATATGGGACAGGTTTGAATTTATTTACACGCCAAAGCATGGCAGCTGGTTGAATATGGCAGAGATAGAATTACATGTGCTGATGGGACAATGTTTGAACAGAAGAATTGACAACATTGAAGTGATGAAAGAAGAAGTAAAAGCATGGCAGAAAGATAGAAACAACAAGAACGCGGTGATCTGAGGTATATACCTTCCTACAATCATTTCTTGGGAAGCGTGGTTTTTATAAACTAATGGGAAAAGGAGGTGTAAGATGATGAGGAGAGATGAGATCACGGTGATGAATGCTGTTGCTCTTTGCTACAAGCCTTATCTCAAACCAGAGGAAGCATTGATATATTGCAATTTGGGAAGGACACAATTTTCAAAAAAAGCCGATTTTTTTGGAATCTACAAAAACGATAGTGGTTATTTCAAACCGGAGGAATTAGATAAAATGTTATCAGGGGATGAATCGCTTTTGATAGAAAAAGCGAAAAAATTAAAATTATAAAATACAAAGGGGCTGCAATTCGCAGTCCCTTTGTATTTTATCAAATAAAAGAAACCTGATCGGGAGAAGGAAGTTGATTGATAATGTGCATCTGATCTTTTGGGCGATGCCTTTTATAAGTTTTTCTAACCTGCTCGGTTGTGGCATGACCCATCAAATAGGCAACTGTAGCGTCGTCAACATTTCTGTCCTGTAGTAAAATGGAGAAACTTAAACGCGCACAAGACCAGGTAACATGTTTTAGAATATTAGCGGCATCCATCCATTCATCAAGAATTGTATTTGCCTCATTAGCTGTTGCAAGTGAAAAAATTTGTAGACTTCCATTCCTTGCAACCTCCAATTTCTTGCGTTGCTTTTTTATGATAGATTCGGCAATGGGGTGAAGTGTGATCAATACTGGCTCTCCAGTCTTTGCTTGAATAATTCTTGTGGTAAGAATTCCTTCTTTGATATCCGTCCATTCTATCTTTTTTGCATCTACCCACCTAAGTCCCGTATAACAGCAAAAAAATAAACGCAGCTTTCACTTCTTCATTGGAACATGGTGTGTTTACCAAAGTCAAATATTCATCGACCTCTAAGTTTGCTTTCAGTTTGGCTGAAGGTTTTGATTTTGAAACGATCTTTTCGGAAGGATTTTGATGAAAATAGCCATCCTTTGTTGCTGCGTTCACCACCCACTTGAAACGAGAATAATAATTGCCTGGTGTTTCACCAGTGTATTTGTCTAAAAGAAACTGGCGAAAACGCCTGCAAAAGTTTTCATTGATGTCAGTTGGAGATATGAAATCTCTTACGATGAATAACTGAAATTGGGTGAAACTGTTTATCAAATGACGATTGCCTTTTCTTTGATTCAACTTTACATATTCTTCATAGTATTCTAAAAAGATCGACTTGAATTTATGTTTTGGAATGTATGCGCTTCCGATCGCTTGTTTTTCAATAATGGTTTGACTTTTCTTGACCTCTATTAACGCTAACGCTTCCTTGTTATGGTTCTTTTGAATCTGGTCTTTTGGTTTTGTATAGATAAAAATACCAGTCGAAGGACGCTGCCCAGGTTCACGACCAAGATCATAATAAAAAACGTACTTGTCGCCAGGCCTGTTTTTCCTTTTTATAATATTCATTGTAAATGATTGAAAGTTATAAGATTGGCATCAACTGATGTGCCGTGCCATCGAATTCTGTTACTGAGAATTGAACGTCTGCTCAAAGCGTGAAAAAGCGGAACAATACGAATAGAAAGTTTTTTTGCAGTTTTCAACAGAGCAAATCAGTCATTAGGGTGGTGTGTAGAGAAAAATGCAAAGCTTATTAAGAATGCTTTCTACCAGAGCGAAGATGACTTTCCAAAACAGAAAAGTGTGTGTCATTATGTGTGTCAAATTTGTGTCAACAATGATGGTAGGAAGCGAGAAAATGCGACAATTTTTGACAAGCGAAAATAAAAAAAGGCATGTAAATCAATGATTTACATGCCTTCTGGTGTGCCCAGGACTGGATTCGAACCAGCACATCCTTGCGAACGCTGCGACCTGAACACAGTGCGTCTACCAATTTCGCCACCTGGGCAGGTGATTTTGTGTCAGGGCTGCAAATATAGGAGATGAGATAGATTCAGCAAATGGTTTTTTGTATTGATGGCTTTCATTTTCTTTATAAGGAGAGCAGGCTGCAGCCCCGCAGATCGCTGTTGTCAATACGACCTAATACTTCGAAATATCCATCTTCATATATGATGCCTGCATCGTCGGTGGCAATAAAAGCACAACTATCCCGGTTGGCAAGGTCAATAATGTTGAGCACGCCACGACCGATTTCTTTTACGGCAAACGGATCATCTTCTTCTCTTACCCATACTTTCATCCACGGCGGGCAATGATAGAGACCGTTGCCTCTTGAGTAGGCCTGGCTCAGTAGTTCCGTCATGCCATACTCCGAATGAATATGGGTAATATTAAAAGCCCCTGATAGTATAGCGTGAACCTGTTCGCGAGTCAGCTCTTCTTTTCGCCCTTTCATGCCACCGGTTTCCATAATCGTGGTATGATGCAGCCGCATTGGGCAGGCGGCTGCAAAGTCGAGAAGAGCAAACGTAACACCGATTAAAATGGTTGTTTGCCCGGCTGCTTCTAATTGTTGTAAAGTGGCTTTCAGCTTTTCAAAATCGTATAAATAAAAACCGCTTTGCGGATGTTGAGAAGAACGGATCAATTCATCGGCCATATAGGTAAGCGAAGACCCGTTGCGCTCGAGATAGGAGGGGAGAAGACCAATAATGCACAGGTCTTTTACATCGCCGTAAAAAGACTCAAAAGCCGTTATAAAGCTTTTTCGATACAGGCTAATATCTTTTACCAGATGGCGGCTTTTTATTGTTTGCATGGTGCCGCTGCTGGTGAAAATAGTTTGCGGAACAAACTCTCCCGACATCACAGAATGCGATTTGAAAAAAGAGATCGGCAAAAATGGAATTTGGCTCACTTGCTTTACATCATCGGGGTTGCACTTAATCAGGTCGCACCACGTACGATAAACGGCATTGCTTCGCCATTGATGATGAAATAATTGAATGGCAATTGCTTCATCGAAACGGGTTAGCTCAAAAATATTGTTAACAAACAGGTCTTCCACACGAAACGGCTACTTTGTTTTGTTTACATTTGAAACGTAATAGAAAGATTTAATGAAAGCAAAACTATTGGTTATATCTCTAAGCCTCATCATGGCGGCTGCCTGCTCGAAAGATAAATTTGGAACAGACCCTGTATTGACATTCGAAAATGTAAACGGGACTTCTTTTTCTGCTGGTCAAACGGTTAGCTTTAAAGTGAGGCTAACAGATAAAGAAGGCGATTTTTATGGCGACTCGATAGGCAGCGGCTATACCAAGCCCTATTTTTACTACA
Source organism: Ilyomonas sp. (assembly GCA_965199905.1). Classification (GTDB taxonomy): domain Bacteria; phylum Bacteroidota; class Bacteroidia; order Chitinophagales; family Chitinophagaceae; genus Ilyomonas. The sequence continues at coordinate 254,029 of OZ241366.1, forward strand.
AGCGGTTTTCGTATAAGTGCCAGGACAGTGAAGATTCTGTGGCAACAGTGTATAACATCCCTGCATTTTCTACGAACAAATTTCTTGATGTAAACCTCGATATCAACTATACTTACGGTGTATCAGGACAATACAAACCACTAAGAGGTTGCCTCAACAGCAGGGACGATTCTACCTATTTTCAAATGTGGATTAAGGATGATGCAGGTCATGTAAGTGATACCATTACAACACCTGCTATTGTGCTGTTAGAGATTAAGTAAACAATACTATTTTATAAAAGTCTTCTCACTATTCGTTGAGAAGGCTTTTTTATTTACGCCAGTTAGGTCTTATTTTGGCAACACAAAACGCATGATGCCGAAAGCAATCATTGGTAACGCAGGCAAACGCTTTGTCAGATTTTTATTGTTTGGCAATTACTTTCTTGCCTTTTGCATCGTAGCTCTTTCGTTTGAAACAACCGTAAAGAACAACTTTTCTATTGAGGGCATTTCATATTATCTCGTTGTGTTTTTTTCTGTTGTTATTTATTATACACACGCATACATCACCGATTCTAAAGCCAAAGACGACACAAACCTGCGCTCACAATGGTATTATGAAAACCGGAAACTGATTACAGCTACGCAGATCTTTTATACGCTTATCGTAGCTTATTCAGGCACGCTGTTTATCGTTCGTTGCTCGCCAGCCATTCAAACACTTAGTTCTCTTAATTTCTTTTCGCTGTTTGTTTTTCCCGGCGTTGCCATGCTTTATTATGGCGCCGTGTTTCCGGCTTCTTTTCAGTTCAGGCTGCGCAATATTGCCTGGCTGAAGCCATTTATCATTGGCTTTGTTTGCACGGGAGCCATTGTTATTTATCCCATGATATTTTATTCTTTGCAACAGAATTCCGTATTTCACCTATCACCCGCAAACGGACTTTATTTTATTACCAACTGGCTCTTTACAACGGTTATCGCTATTATGTTCGACATAAAAGATTTTGCTGCTGATCATAACTTACGCCTTAAAACTTTCGTGGTTAGAAAAGGCTTGCGCTTTACCATTTTTTTTATTTTGTTGCCATTGTCGGTAGCTAGTTTTCTTTCATTTTTTGTGTTTGCTTTTTTGCAGCAATTTTCTTTTGTGCAGATATTGATCAACGTGATTCCTTTCATTCTTTTACTCTACGCTTCAACGTCGCTTTTAAGAAGGCGCGGTATTTTATACTATCTCGTTATTATTGATGGTTTGCTGTTGGTGAAAGCTTTGTTTGGTATCATCACTATGACTTTATTATAATGAGGAATAGAAGACAGTAATCATAAATCAAAAAAAGCAGTAATCGCAAATCTCCGTTTACCTTTACCGGCTTTACAAAAAGGAATTTTACTATGGCAAAACAAAAAGAAACAACAGGAGAAAAGAACCCGTTTATTACTGATAATTCATATCAATTCCTTCGCTCTTATATCAACAATGCTTCACCTGTTGGCTTTGAAAGCAGCGGGCAAAAAATGTGGCTTGATTATCTGAAACCTTTTGTAGATACGCATTTCACAGATCCGTATGGTACAGCCGTTGGTGTTATCAATCCCGATGCTTCCTTTAAAATTGTAATAGAAGCGCATGCAGATGAGATCAGTTGGTTTGTCAATTATATTAATGACCAGGGATTAATTTACCTGAAACGAAACGGTGGTGTCGATCACCAGATAGCACCATCGATGCGGGTAAATATATGGGGTAAAAATGGAGCTGTAAAAGCGGTATTTGGTTGGCCAGCCATTCATACCAGATTAAGTAACAACGATGCAAAAGAGCCGCAGCCAAAGGTTGAAACTTTGTTTCTCGATTGCGGCGCAAGAAATAAAAAAGAAGTAGAAGAACTGGGCATTCATATCGGTGCTGTTGTTACTTACCAGGAAGGTTTTGATGAACTGGCAAATAATTATTATATTGGTCGCGCTTTCGATAATCGTGTGGGCGGTTTTATGATTGCTGAAGTAGCGCGGTTACTGAAAGAAAACAATATTACGCTGCCGTTTGGTTTATATATCGTTAATGCCGTGCAGGAAGAAATCGGGCTGCGTGGCGCCGAAATGATTGCGCGACGCATAAAGCCGAATATTGCTATTATTACAGACGTTACGCACGACACACAAACGCCAATGATTAATAAAATAATCGAAGGTGATATTGCCTGCGGAAAAGGTCCTTCGCTGGCTTATGGTCCGGCGGTTCATAATATGCTTTTGAGTGTTGTTTTAGATGTGGCTGAAAAAAATAACATCCCGGTACAAAACCGCACTGTAAGCCGCAGCACAGGCACTGATACCGATAGCTTTGCTTATGCCAATGACGGCTGCCCGAGCGTGCTTATTTCTATACCACTCCGATACATGCATACAACGGTTGAAATGCTTCACAAGGATGATATTGAAAACACGATACGGTTGATGTATCAAACTTTATTAGCGCTGACGCCTGACACAAACCTGAGTTATTTATAACCGCCTGAGCAAAAATATTTTACTAACTATGTACCGCGCTTATTTGCGCGGTTTTTTATTTATGTATTTGAAAGATTTATACAGGCAAAGCAAGTTCTGGTTTGTGATTGTTGTGTTGTTTGCCATTGGCCAGTTAGTAATTGACTACAAGAACGGTGTTGAAGCATCGCCGTTTTATCATTACAGTATGTTTTCATTTCCTTATCATTATACCAACAGTTACGACTGCGTTGATGTGAGTGTAAACGGCAAGCATTTACAAACGAAAGATTTTACGCCTAATGGCTGGGATAATATTGTGATGCCTGTTCTTCAGTATCACCGGCAAGACGAATGGAATCGCGTTATGTTCAATCAAACCATTAGCAGGCTGCTGCACGTTAGCGATTCAACTCTTTACACAAACACTCTCACGCAGAGTGCATTTGATGATTGGTATCATCATAGAATAGCGCGTTTATTAAACATCGAAGATTCTACGTCAGTTGTCCGGTATAGTATTGTCTCTTATAAATGGCAAAAAAGTGGTTTGGTAAAATGAGGCGCTATTCTTTCCGGCAAAAAATTGTTTTTTGGTATGTTGCCATTTTTTATGCTTTGCTGGTATTTAAATGGTCTAACGACATGTTGTTGTATCAGCAGCAACCGGCTTTTATCTACAACACATTCGATGTTTTTTCCTGGCTGCTTATGCAAACCGGTATTACACAATGGTTAGTGCAAACGAAGCATTTTCTTCTTTTCGATATTGTTTATTATTCAGCGCCACTTTTTTTACTGATATCGGCGTATAACAGAACAACATTAATTTCAATCGCTGCTTTTTATGTTCTTGTTGTCAATTGGATTTATTTACAAACTTATTTTTTATACCCAATCAGTTCATATACCATCTTCGTTGTCTGGCTTATTTTTCCCATTATTTTTCTTGTAAAAAATGAAAAAACATTTGCCTTGTTATTCAACGGCATGCGTTATTTCTTCCTTTACTTTTTTTTGTCTGCCGGTATCTGGAAAATCAGGAATGGCGGTGTTTTTAACCCTGAACAATTAAGCGCGATCTTACTTGACCAGCATAAAGAAATGCTGACAAATTCACCAAACTATTGGATGTCTCATTTTTATCAATGGTTGATTAAAAACGTGACACTTTCTTATATCCTTTATATCATTGTTACCCTGATGGAATTATCATTTATCATCGGCTTTTTTACGAAGGGGTTTGATAAATTTCTCATTCTCGTTTACTTCATTTTTCTATTGTCCGATCACTTTATCATGCGCATTCCGTATTATGAAACGCTGCCTTTCCTTCTCACACTATACTTTCATCCCGTTAATGTTTCGGAAACAGAATTATAATTTTTTATGAAAAGCGTAAATTTGCCGCGTTATAATACGAGCAAATGACTGAATATAAAATAGCTGTTCTGGATTTGAATGATGGTCATGTAAACCAGGGCATGAGGTGTATCAGGGAGATTTTACAGCAATGGAGTAAGGCTAATCAGTATAAAATCAAAGTAACTGAGTTTGATGTACGCCGGAAACTGGAAGTGCCCGATCTGAGTTTTGATATTTACATCTCAAGTGGTGGCCCTGGCTCGCCATTGGAAAGTAAAGGAAATGAATGGGATAACCGCTTTGTTCGTTGGATTCAATCGGTAGCTGATTATAATAATGATGAGAATCATTACCCGAAAAAATACATCTTTTTTATCTGCCATAGTTTTCAGTTAGCGTGTCGTCATTTTGAGGTTGGTAATGTATGCGAAAGAAATTCTACTTCGTTTGGCGTATTTCCAATTCACATGCTCGAAGCAGCTTATGATGAACCGGTTTTTGAAGGTTTGCGAGATCCGTTCTATGCTGTAGACAGCCGCGATTTTCAGGTAATAGAGCCGGCTGAGAATATACTTACAAAGCATGGCGCTACTGTGCTTGCTATCGAGAAAGAACGCCCTCATAAACCTGAATATGAAAGAGCGATTATGGCTGTTCGTTTTAATGAATATTTCATAGGAACGCAATTTCACCCGGAAGCTGATGCAGAAGGAATGAGTATGTACCTGCAGCGTGATGATAAAAAAACAACGGTGATTGCAAATCATGGAGAAGAAAAATGGCAAAGCATGATTGAACAATTGAATGATCCTGATAAAATCATGTTTACTCAAAAGCACATTTTGCCAAATTTTTTAAATACGGCAGTTGGGCAAATGGAGACCGTGTAATTATCCGGATATAATTGTAAAAAAAGGCTATCAAATTTGATAGCCTTTTCGTTTTATAGAATTTTATATTAACTAATTTCTTCCTTTTTTTCCACCGCCGCTTTGCGTAGCCGGACGGCTCGTGTTCTGACTTCTTTGCTGAAACTGTTGCTGGCGTTGCTGCATTTGCTGTTGACGCTGTGGCTGCACCTGGTTCTTCTGCTGATCCATTCGTTGCTGACGTTGCTGTTGGCGTTGTTGCATCTGGTTTTGCGTTTGCTGCTGCGCCTGGCGTTCCTGTTGTGTTTGCTGCATTTGTTGTTGCGTCTGGTCGAGACGATCATTCAACTGTTGTTGGTCACGCTGCTGACGTATTTGCTCTTTCTGCTGCCGGCGTTTATCATTATTCTGCTGCATCCGGTTACGCATGTTCTGTGCATCTTGCTGACTTTGTGCATCATTTTGAACACCGTTGTTTCCATTGTCATTTCTTTCCTGCCTTGCCTCAGACCTTTGCTGGAAGCGATTTGTAGTTCTGCTATCGGCAGCACCATTATTTCGTTGCTGCGCTCCATTTTGAACCGAAGATCTGTTATCAAGAGATTGTTGTCTTACATTGTCCTGAGAAGGACGATTTTCAGATTGTCCGTTCCGTACACCATTTTGGCTATTTACGCCTCCTCGGTTTGCGTTTGGATTATACATGCGGATGCCATTTCCACCCTGCTGATTATTGTTCCGGTTATTTGTTACATGAATATTCTGTTGCTGTACGCGCTGACCAGAATAACGTTCTACCTGCCTTCTATTAGGACCTGTAACAAAACGATTGTTATTATATACATGCGTGTTATTGATAATCGTTGTGTTCCTGATAATAGTCACATTTTGCCGGCGCGGAACATAATAGTTATACGAATTTCTATAACCCATGTAACGGTGAGGTAAAAACACCCAACTGGCTGCACCTATGCCAACACCTACATTAACTCCTACACTTAAGCCAGGTGATAATGGCGCCCAGCCATAATAATCGCCGCCATTGCGCCAGCTTACCCAAGCCGGACCCCAGGTGTATCCTGGCACCCAAAAATAACCAAATGAATTATCATAGCCCCAACGACCATAGTGAAAGGGTGCCCAGCCCCAATTATAATCAGAAACCCACGTCCAGCCAAAACGTGTATAAGCCCAGTGACCGCCGGTATTATAAGGACTGAAACCGGCTACATTACATACCCAAACATTTCCATAACCCGGATAATCTCTCCAGGATCCGTAAGGCGATAATTCATCATGAAACGTATTGTAGTTTACATCATTTTCCGGCTGTATCAATGCTTCATCACTGTTATCGTAGTCGCCAGTATTATCGCCGGATTGGTAATTATCATCCTGCGCAAAAGAAGATTGGGCAAAACTTAGGAAAATAACTGCCATTAAAGGCATTATCCATCGCATACATTTTCTTTCCTGTCTCATTATATACGTATTTATAGAATTTTTTAATAATCCATCTATATGCCAAAAAAGCTAACAAATGTTAACCATACATAGACGTACGCCATTAAAATAGTTTAATTAAGTAGTCATAATTTTTGATTGAATTATAAAATGTTTTGATTACGTTTTCTGCGTTTTAAATGACACGTAATATCTGCACAAACAAAAAACCGCTTCATAAATGAAACGGTTTTTATAAAATCTTACTTAAAATACAATTATACTAATTTCTCAACCTGCATATAATTCAGCTCAACAGGAGTAGAGCGACCGAATATTTTTACAGATACTTTTAATTTTTTCTTTTCATCATTTATTTCTTCTATCACACCATTGAAATCATTAAAAGGACCTTCAATAATTTTAATGGTTTCGCCGATAATGAACGGCTCTATCATAGTGACACCCTGATCATTCATTTCATCCATCTTACCAAGCATTCTTACCACTTCCGATTTGCGCAGCGGAATAATATTTCCTTTGCTGCCTGTACCGTCTGTAAGAAAATGCATAACATTGGTAAGACCGCTGATGTACTGAATCATATCATCATTCAGTTTACCACTTGTTACTTCCAAAAAAAGATAACCCGGATAGTTATTTCGCTCACGCATTACCTTCTTGCCATTCTGAACCTTGTAAACCTTTTCAGTTGGTAAGAAAACCTGCTTTATAATGTTTGTCCAGTTATTACGTGAAATATCTTTATCGAGGTATTCTTTTACTTTACGTTCCTTTCCGCTCACAACACGCAGAGCGTACCATTTAGTATCAGCTTCCTGCGGTTGCTGTGCCTGCGGTTCTTGTATGGCGATTTCGATTTCTTCCATAGGACTTCAGAGATTATTGGAATAAAGAATAAATCAGCTTCAATAACCAGCTACTTGCTAAGTCCATCAAGCCCACTATAGCCGTGATAACAGCTGTAGCCACTAAAACTATAATGGTTGATTGTTGCAATTGTGCCCATGTTGGCCAAGTCACTTTATCAACCAATTCGTGATATGATTCTTTGAAATAGAGAGAAACTTTATTCACTGTGTTTTCGCAATTAACAATTAAAAATACTCAATTACAAATCAGTTGCACGGGTACTAGGATTCGAACCCAGATCGAAGGTTTTGGAGACCTCTATACTAACCGTTGTACGATACCCGTGTAAAGAAATCAGCTAATCAACCATTGCTGATTAGCTGATCTTGTAAATATAAGAACTAATTTCTTACTTGATGATTTCGGTAACCTGACCGGCACCTACTGTACGACCACCTTCACGAATCGCGAACTTCAAACCTTTTTCCATCGCGATTGGCTGAATCAGTTTTACAGTCAAACCGATGTTATCACCAGGCATTACCATTTCAGTTCCGGCAGGTAAAGTTACTTCACCCGTTACGTCCGTAGTACGGAAGTAGAATTGAGGGCGATAGTTATTGAAGAATGGAGTGTGACGTCCACCTTCTTCTTTGCTTAGTACATAAACTTCGGCTTTGAATTCGGTGTGCGGAGTGATAGACTTTGGTTTCACGATAACCATACCGCGGCGAATCTGTGATTTTTCAATACCACGCAATAGTATACCAGCGTTATCGCCAGCCTGACCCTGATCAAGAAGCTTCTTGAACATTTCAACACCGGTACAAGTAGATACCAATGGAGTATCCATCAAACCAACGATTTCAACAGACTCACCTACTTTGATGATACCGCGTTCGATACGACCTGTAGCAACGGTACCACGACCTGTGATAGAGAATACATCTTCTACAGACATCAGGAATGGTTGGTCAACCGGACGTGGAGGCAGAGGAATGTAAGTGTCAACTGCATCCATCAGCTCTTCAACTTTTTTTACCCATTCTGCTTCGCCAGCCAAAGCGCCGGTAGCAGAACCCTGAATGATTGGGGTGTTGTCGCCGTCAAAACCATTCTTAGAAAGAATCTCGCGGATTTCCATTTCTACCAGTTCAAGCAGTTCAGGATCATCCACAAGGTCAACTTTATTCATAAACACAACCATGCGGGGTACACCTACCTGGCGTGCCAGAAGGATGTGTTCGCGTGTTTGTGGCATAGGTCCGTCAGTAGCAGCAACTACCAGGATAGCGCCATCCATCTGGGCAGCACCGGTAATCATGTTCTTCACATAATCAGCGTGACCCGGGCAGTCAACGTGAGCATAGTGACGGGCAACGGTTTCATATTCTACGTGGGCAGTATTGATAGTAATACCACGCTCTTTTTCTTCAGGAGCAGCATCAATATCATCATACTTTCTAGCCTGCGCCATACCTTTCTGAGCAAGAATTGTAGTAATGGCAGCAGTCAAAGTCGTTTTACCATGGTCAACGTGGCCGATGGTGCCGACATTTACGTGAGGTTTCTCCCTCTTGAAGGTCTCTTTAGACATTGTATCGGTTTTTTTTGTTGTGTGTTTACTAATTAAAATGGTCTGCAAGTAAATCAATTGCTTGCAAACAATACTTTAAATTATTGGTAATTGATTATGGCTAATTGTTAATTGAAGGAACAGAAATATCACAATTAAAAACTGACCTTTAACAATTAAGAGAGCCGTTAGTGAGAATCGAACTCACGACCTCTTCCCTACCAAGGAAGTGCTCTACCCCTGAGCTACAACGGCTAACCGATGTAGTTGATAGTTGACAGTTATTAGCTGACAGAAAGCACTGTCATCTGTCATTTATCTCCTGTCATCTTAGAGAGCGGAAGACGAGGGTCGAACCCGCAACCTATAGCTTGGAAGGCTATCGCTCTACCAGTTGAGCTACTTCCGCGTATTATGGTTAATGGATGATTGTTAATTGTGAATTAGAGTTCGATATCTCAATTTAAATTAACCATTAACAATAACTGTGGGCAGGATAGGGTTCGAACCTATGTACTCGTGAGAGAACAGATTTACAGTCTGTCGCCTTTAACCACTCGGCCACCTGCCCAGATGAATTGAATATTTTCGATTTCAAATTTAATATTAAATCTTACTTACTACAATATTACATCTTGATGAGCCACTTGTCGGAATCGAACCAACGACCTACTGATTACAAATCAGTTGCTCTACCAGCTGAGCTAAAGTGGCGTGTGAAAGAACTACCCGTTTTTTCGGGATGGCAAAGGTATGAGAAAACTTGATTTTGCAAAATATTGATGGAAGTTTTCTGCCCTTTTTATAAACATTTTGAAAGAAGTTCCTTTTTTCTGTGGGAAACTATTTTTTGAGAATCACTTTTTGTTCCGTCCAACTTATAAATGCATTGTTGGAAGAATCATTTTTTGACAACTGTATTTCTTCCGATGAATAATTTTTTGAAGGCTGAAATAATTCTGATGTTGATATAATTTCAACATCTTTTATTGAATTTCCTTTTTCAATTGTAATCATGCTTTTAAACCCATTCCGGAAAATAAAACCTCCTTTGTATTGATCAGGAAGTTGCCGGCAAAATAAAGTATCGGTAGCAGATAATTTCTGTATTGCAGATATAGTTTTTCCTGAAACAATACTGCTCATTACAAAACTTTCATAGCTTACCAAAAGAGGAATCAATCCAGCTAAAAGCAAAAGATAGATTGTCCAATATTTTTTTTTAAAAATGACAGTAAACAACTGAGTAATGGACAGAAGAAAAAATACAGAAGGAAAATAAAGAAAACGTTCCGATTCGGTGTCATGTGTATCAATACCCAGAGGCAACACAGGAAGTAAGGATAAAAAGAAAAAAGCAGCAGAGATTAGTAAAACAAAATTGAGTTTCTTCCTGCTTTTAAAAAGTAAAATAAGTATAAGCGCAGCAACGACAGCACACACACCTGCGAAAAAAGCTGATGACTGTAACGGAAGAATAAATGAGCGAAAAACAAAAGCTGCAAAATTTTTCGCGAGAAATAAAATATCAAAATTTAGCAATCTTTCCGAGCCATAAGGTGTTCCAATTATATTTTTTGTGAAGAAGAATCTTCCAACCAAATACATAAGAAAGACAAACCAGAAAACGCTTGCCTGAATAATTCGTTTTGTTCTGGTTTGATTGCGATATATGAATGCAATAATGGTGATTAAAAAGGGGATTACCCATGCTTCTTCATAGCTCAATAATGCTAAAGCGAAAAAGAAAATTGATAATGGATAGTGAAGTTGACTTTGTTCCTTTTTAATAAAGAAAGTAAGACATAGTAAACCGAAAAGTGTACAAAGGATAGCGCCTCGTCCAACAATCCAAAATATTGCTTCGCTATGAAAAGGATAAAACAAAAAGAAAAGACTGCACAGCAATGATAATCGGGATGCGGAAACTGAATCGAATTTTAATAAAAGCAACTGCCTGGAAAAATGATATACGCAAAAAACACAGCCAAAATGCAGAATAAAATTCGTGAGGTGATAGCCGCCGGCATTCATTCCCCAAACAGAATAATCAAGTAGCAAACTGGCATCGGAAAGCGGGCGAAAAGAGTGCAGAATATTTGATGGCTGAAGAGAGAATAAAAGGCTATCCCAATCGTCGCTGAGAAAATAGAGATGGTTTGGATTAAAAATAAAAACGAACAAAACACAGGCAGCAAACAAAAAAAGAAAATGTCTTTTGTTCATACGCTGTCAAAGATATTCCTGATTCGTTTAGTATTATACCGAAATAAAAATCCCCGCCTTAGTGCGGGGATTAATTTTTTATGCAGAGGCGAGTTTTTCTTTCTTTCGCTTTATCTGGTTAATAGCAGAATATAATGCACTATCGAACGATTCTTCAAACGATTTCGAAGATGCTTTTACAAAGAACTTTTGTCGCGGCACATGCACACGTATCTCCACAATTTTATCTTTTATATTATGAACGATATTGTCAAGTTTTAAAAACACATCTACCTTGATAATACGATCATGAAAATTTCCTAATTTCTGAGATTTTTCGGTTACATAACTGAGGAGTTTTGAATCAGCATTGAAGTGCACAGCCTGAAGATTTACATTCATACTTTGTCAATTTAAGTTGTAAAAAAAAGAAGGGATTTTTTAATTCGTTTTGTTTACATAATCCAAGTTAGGAAATGCAGACTGAAAAACCTCAGTATTAAAAAATTTTAATCATGATTTTAATTTTTTGTGCATTAAAAATTGACACAAGACTCAAAGCACAGTAAAGAATTTACGCTTTTGGATGCGCCTGCTTGTAAACTTCTTTCAGCTTTTCGATAGTAAGATGAGTATAAATTTGGGTAGAGGCAAGGCTTGAATGTCCTAATAATTCTTTTAAGTCATTCATTTCTGCACCGTTATTCATAAGATGCGTGGCAAATGTATGTCGAAGTACATGCGGGCTTTTCTTTTCAATAAATGTTACCTGGTCAAGGTATTTCTTCACTTTGTTATAAACCGTTCTTGGGTTAAAAACTTTGCCTTTATCATTTGTAAAAACGGTATCGAGACCCTTTTCAGTTGCCGGTTTTTTTGCCAGGTATTCTTTTATTGATTCGAGTACAGTATGTGATACCGGAATGATTCTCTCCTTATTTCCTTTACCAAGAATTTTAATGGTTTGATAGGCATAGTCAATGTTGCTTTCTTTCAGGTTAATAAGTTCGCTAAGGCGCATCCCCGTTGTATAAAACATGGTTAATATTAACTTCTCAGTATCGCCCATATGTGTATCAGGAAATGTCACTTGCTCAGACAGTTTTCGAATATCTTTTTCATCTATAAACTGAGGCAGTTTCGTGCTGATTTTAGGAGAAACGATGCCCGCCATCGGCGATGTATCTATCAGGCTTCTTTTCAGAAGATATTTAAAAAAAGATTTCAGCGCAGAAATCTTCCGGTTAATGCTTTTATTCGTCAATTTTTTCTGCTTGATTTCTGCCAGCCACGACCTGATAAAAGCCGTTTTAATATCTTTTATTGCCGGGCTATCGTATTGAACAACCAGGTATTGAATAAACTGTTCCAGGTCTTTCCTGTAAGCAATCAATGTATGTTGAGAATACTTTTTCTCAAACTGTAACGATTGCAAAAATTCCTCTGTTTCTAAGTATCGATGTTGCGACATAAAAATAGCCATAAAGCTATTGCTTTACGGCTATTTCAATTTGTTATGAGGAAAAAATTAAGATTCTATTTTTCCACTTGCTATCTGCTGCTTGTAAACGGCCTTCAATACTTGCATACGGCGTCTTACAGACGGTTTTGTAAAGCTTTGACGCTCTCTTAATTGCAACAGCGCTTTGCTTTTTTCAAACTTCTTCTTGTATTTTTTCAGCGCTTTGTCGATGTTTTCGCAGTCTTTTGAATCTATTATCAGCATAGTGTTTATACCTCCTTCAGGTAATTTTAGGGCGCAAATGTAAGAATTATCAATTAAATATTCAGGATTGATTACCGAATTTTTTCTGAATTTAGTAATGATTCTTTTCATTGGCTATTCGGTATTCGCTTTTGTAAAGTTCAATCATTGCCCTGAACCTTGATCGGAGTGATATAACTGTCAATCACCAAAAATGCAAACTATGATTACCAAAAACTGTATCCAAAATGAATCAGAACTCAATTCTCTATTTTGCCTTAAAACGAAAACTGCTTTCTTTTAAAAAGAAAGCAGTTTCAACTATTCTAAAACGAGGTGACCGAATTACCATTTATCAACTTCCTCACCATCTGATGCCACTGTATCAGGTACAGCAACCGGCGCAGGTATCTGGCGTTTCTCTTCGCTATTAATAATACTTACATTCACCTGGTCATTCTCTTCGCTGTCTGCATATTCATGGTTAAAAGCATCGAAATCAAAATCCGGCATTAAATCTGTTTTTACATAATCCACGGCTTCGGTTAATGCCTTACAAAACTTATTGAAATCTTCTTTATAAAGGAAAATTTTGTGGCGATCGTAACCATTGTCATTAAAGCGTTTCCGGCTTTCAGTAATGGTGAGGTAATAATCATTGCCACGGGTCGCTTTTACATCAAAAAAATAAGTTCTTCTTTTTCCGGCTCTGATACGCTTGCTGTAAACACTTTCCAATTTTTTTTCATTGTTCTCGTACACCACAGTAGATTGATTTTTGGTTATGCTAAGTTTTGTGCTTACAAATATAGGATTGTTTTCATACTGCCAAAATTTTGAAGATTAATTTCTATTCAACTTCGGCAGGCGCTTCAGTATTCATCTGTATTTGGTACAGTTCAGCGTATTCTCCATTCAATTCCATCAGTTGTTCATGTGTGCCGCGCTCTTTTATCATGCCATCTTCCAGGAACAAAATCTGGTCAAAATGAAAAGCGGACAGAATACGATGCGATATTATGATTGCTGTTTTATTCTGTAAATATTGGTGAAGATTATTGGTGATTTCATGTTCCGTTCTGGCATCTACTGCGCTTAAGCAGTCATCAAATATCATAACATTCGCACCTTTCATTAAAGCACGTGCTATTGAAATGCGTTGTTTTTGTCCACCGCTTAATGTTACACCGCGTTCGCCAACCATCGTTTCATATCCTTGTGGCAACGAGGATATCTCATTATGAATGCTGGCATACCTGGCAACTTTCTCTACTTGCTGTAAATTCTGTTTATCATTTGCTGGTAAGCCAAAACTGATATTATTGCTGATGTTATCGCTGAACAAAAACACATCCTGCGGCACATAACTAATGCTTTCCCTAAGATGCTTTAGTGTAATGCTTTTAATATCATCTCCGTTCAATAATATCTGTCCATCATTCGCATCGTATGCCCTGAGTAAAAGCTGTGCAATTGTAGATTTTCCGCTGCCGGTTTTACCCATGATCATTACCTTTTCGCCACTCTTTATTTTTAAATTAAAATGCGATAAAGCTTTAATACCTGTATGCGGATATGTAAACGAAACATTGTTAAACACAACTTCACCTGTAATAACCGTTGCTTTTGGTAAATCGGGCGAAACAATAGCCGGTTCTGTCTTCAAAAATTCATTGATACGCTTCTGCGATGCTGATGCACGCTGAATCATGCTGGCTGTCCAGCCAATGGCGCTTACCGGGAACGTGAGTTTATTAATGTATAAAACAAACTCAACGATTGTACCTGGCGCTGCGCCATGTAATATTTGCAAAGCGCCAAACAAAATGGTAATTAGCGTACTCAGGCCGATCATCAATGTCATGCTTGGAAAATAGATAGCTTCCAGTTTGGAAAGACTCACATTGTTTTTACGATATTCCTCGCTGTTCTTTTTAAAAAAGCCAAGCATATTTTTTTCCTGCACAAACGATTTAATTACACGAATTCCTGAGTAAGTTTCCTGCGCATTGGTTGTTAAATCGGAAAGTGATGCCTGAACCTTTTCGCTTTTTTTATGAATGATGGTATTGACAACATAAATGGTAATGGCAAGTAACGGCAAAGGCGATAAGGCAAGCCAGGTAAGGTGTGCATCTTGCTTGAACATATAATACACACAAAAAATAATGGTGGCAGCCAGGTTGATAAGATACATGATGGCCGGACCTGCATACATGCGCACGCGGCTTACATCTTCCGCTATCCGATTCATTAAATCGCCGGTGCTGTGCGTTTTAAAAAAATCGCTGTTGAGCTTTTGATAATGCTGGTAAACTTCATTCTTTTGGTCGTACTCAATATGGCGGCTCATTACAATAATTGTTTGCCGCATGAGGAACATGAAGAAGCCGCGAAGCAGCGCCATAACCAATAAAGCCACGCCTGCAAGAATGATGACATTGGCGTATGAAAAATCAGCATTGTTTACCCAATTGATAAACCATTGCACCAAAAAATTATAATTGCCTGAATTGTGATATTCAACCGCAGAATGCGCGCCCTGATTGGCTTTGATGGCTTGCTGCACCATATTGATAACATAGCCGGATACTTGCGGGCTGAGTATATCAAAGAAGTTTGACAGGATAACAAAAAGAATTCCCCACAACAACCGCGACCGATACTTCCACAAATATTTATTTAGCGCTGAAAGATGCTTCATTTATACAAATGTAAAACGGGAATTGTGATTGATAATTTATGATTTGTGAATGGGCTTGAGTAATCGTCATTGCGAGGTAAGAAGTAATCTTTGTTTATTATGAATGATGAGTAATCAATAGCGAATACTATCATAAGAACCGGACGATGGTTACCGAAAGAAATAACACTTGCGACAAAAGTGTGTGATGAGAAGGGAAGCGTTTCAGTTAGATGCAAAAAAAATTCCGAACCAATAAGGTTCGGAATTAAAAATTTCGGTGCAAAAATCGTTACCCTTCTGCAGGCTCACTTTCGGCGGATGCATTCGGTTCCACTCTTCTTACCGCTGGCGATTGCTTACGGGCACGAGCATTTTTGCGATGCTCATCGGAACGTTTGCGCACAAGGCTTTCATGTTCATCATGCCATGACTGAAATTTTACCATCGCCTGGGTTTCATCGAACAAACCGAGCTTAACACCACGCAACAAGTGCTTCAAGTACAGTACACCTTTGAAAGACAAAATACGGCGAACCGTATCTGTTGGCTCAGCTCCTTTGTGAAGCCATTCCAATGCTTTCTGACGATCTAACTGAATTGTCGCTGGAACTGTTAACGGGTTGTAAGTTCCGATCTTCTGGATGAACTTACCATCGCGGGGCGCACGGGCGTCGGCTACTACTATAAAGTAGAAAGGACGCTTCTTGCTACCGTGTCTCTGTAGTCTTAATTTGACTGCCATAGTTAAATAGAAATTTACAGGCTAAAAGAATAAGGTTTTGAACCCAAACCGCAAATGTAAACGGTTTGCGGAAAAAAGCAAATGCTGTGAATTAATTTTTTTTTAATCTTCCTTTTTTCGTCCCTGCAGAAAGCGCGCCCGCCTGATTTCCTGCACCGGAACGCCTTGAATTTTGCTCTCTAACCAGCCAATTACATCTAAATACATGAAAGAGCGGGTTTCCAAAGGCTTCCCAATGTGTGTTTCCAATTTCATTTTTAATTCTCTGAAGGCAGGTATTATTTCTGTGCGAGACAATGTGAGCGATGTTTTTAAAAACCGGAATATTTCTTCTTCTACTACACTCAGGTTTTTCATTTTACCCATAAAGCGGTACACTGACTTGATTAAGTATTCAAGCAAATTGTAATTGCCCAATTCGTAATGAGCGATAAGATGAAGCAGCCGCGCATAGCATTGCAGATCAGTTCTAAGATCAACCTTCCAGTTAATGATTTTATTGAGATAATCAATGGCTTTACTGCTATCGCCACTGCCGAAATACAGCGATCCGATTTTATAATAAAACACAAGAACGCGATGCCTGTCGAGATGCAACCTGTAGTCTTCCAGCTTTTTTTCTATGTAGCTTACCAGCTCCAAACCTTTGCTGAACGTGCCTTCCAGAAAATGTTTATTGATTTTGGCAATATTCAGGTAAACGAATGTCTGTATCAGCGCATTGGTATTGTTGCGCGAAGTTTCCGATTCGGAAAAGGCTTCAAACTGATGCAAGGTTTCATTGAATTTATCGTAATTATTCAGGTCGAAATGTGCGCTTAGTAAATTGTGCATGCCTTTTATATATTGACCGGTTTCTACAGCAACCATGTCCGGATTTTGCTGGAAAAGCTGCACCCATCTTTGCGTATAGCGATAATACATCAGGAAATCCTGCAGAATAAAATTATACCAGCAATGAGATTGATAGAGATAAAGCTTTTCATAAAATCCCAGTTTGCTTTCCTGAAAAGAAGGAAGTGAGGATGTAAAAAAAGATTTAATGGCATCGGCATCTTTTTCATCGCGGGCATGACCATGATTGATGTACCAGCCATAAAGCTTGAGTGAAAGGTTCGAAAAAATATTCACGAAGGAAAGGTGTTCTAAAACATCTTCCGATTCAGCCGATAAAGTTTCCGCCCTGTTTTCGAAGCTGCGGGTAATGTGTAAGGCTTCAATCTTTTTTTCAAAAAAAACAGCTTGCATCACGTAAGTAAACTGGTTGTTGGCTCTTGCCGTTTGCTTGCATCTGTCCAGTATCCGCAGGCTTTGATGATATAAACCTTTGTTGTATAAAATTCTTGCATAAGACATTTGTTCTGTTAGCAGCATATCAATATTTGTATTGTCTTTATGCTGGTAAAGACTATCCAGAATTTGTTTGTACAAAGCCGCTTTTACATTCGATAATTGCTGCTTCGTTATGCTTGTATTCTTTTTTAGCAGCACAACTTCATCATATTCATCCATCTTATCCAAAGCATCAAAAAGGATGATTGTTTTCAGGTCGTTATTACCATCTGTGCGCTTCATTGTCAGCCTGAAATTGCGCTTATCATTCCTGTCAAGTGATTTTATCAATTGAAAAAGTTCGTCTGTACTCCGGTTGGGCATTGTAAAAATATTATCCTGAAATTCAATGTGTGCAAGGGTTTTCCTATTTTTATACTCCTTTTCACGCCGTAAAAGTGAGTATATTTTAGTTTTGTGAGCTTGCCGCTCCATTTTATTTTTATCAATGCAGACCGATGTAAGATGAATCTGGCAGGCAATCCATTTACCTTAATAAGGTCTGCATTTATTTTTTTCTGTTATGGCTAACGATAAAATTTACATTTTTGACACCACATTGCGCGACGGCGAACAAGTGCCGGGTTGCAAGCTGAACACAGAGGAAAAGGTGACACTTGCGCTTGCCCTCGAAGACCTTGGTGTTGATATTATTGAAGCTGGTTTTCCCATCTCTTCGCCCGGCGATTTTGCTTCTGTAGAAGCGATTTCTAAAGTGATTAAAACCGCCACGGTTTGTGGTTTAACGCGCTCTGTGCAAAAAGATATCGAATGTGCTGCAGAAGCATTAAAATATGCCGTTCGGCCACGTATCCATACAGGCATTGGTTCATCTGATATTCATATCCGCCATAAGTTCAATGCTTCCCGCGAAGAGATTCTTGAAAGGGCAAAAAAAGCAACGCAGCTTGCCCGCAATCTCGTTGACGATGTTGAGTTTTTTTGCGAAGATGCAGGTCGTGCCGACAATGAATTTTTAGCTCGTCTTGTTGAAACGGTAATTGCTGCCGGCGCTACGGTGGTAAACATTCCTGATACTACAGGTTATTGCCTGCCTCAGCAATATGGCGATAAAATTAAGTACTTAGTCAACAACGTTCCTAATATTGATAAGGCAATTCTGAGTTGTCATTGCCATAACGATTTAGGTTTGGCAACAGCCAATTCGATTGCCGGTGCTGTTTCCGGTGCACGACAAATAGAATGTACCATTAACGGCATTGGTGAACGTGCGGGCAATACATCGCTGGAAGAAGTTGTTATGATTATTCAGCAACATGCTTCGCTTGGCATGTACACAAATATCGATGCAAGAAAATTAAACCCGATGAGCCATCTTGTTTCTGATACAATGCGTATGCCGGTGCAGAGTAACAAAGCTATCGTTGGTGCCAATGCTTTCTCGCATTCATCTGGCATTCACCAGGATGGTTTTTTAAAACAAGCCACCACTTATGAAATCATTAATCCCGAAGATGTTGGTGCTGATAGCAGCAAAATTGTGTTAACCGCACGCAGCGGCAGAAGCGCATTAGCTCATCGCTTTCATAAGCTTGGTTATGAGTTTACGCGCAACGATATTGATGCTTTGTACCAGCAGTTTTTAGAAGTTGCCGACAGCAAAAAAGAAGTGCAGGATGATGATCTGAAAGAGTTGGCAGATCAGTATGAGGGTGATTACGCATAAGTTTTTGAATAAATTTTGTAATCAATGAAATGAATGATAATGGAAGCAACAAACAAAATTACAACCGAAAAGGAGCGCCGCCAGCATCAGCATTTTGTTATCAGGCAATGGAGAAAAGACGTAGCGGAAACAAAAGAAAACTTTCATGCCTGGTTGCAAACTGATGCCGCAAGAAGAGTTCGGAAAGAGCTTATAGAAGAGAATGCAAAAAGTGGAATTTTTATTTCTGAATAAGCAATGTATAACTTTAGAATTATAGAAGAGAATACTTATTATTTTATTACGAATAATAAGACTGAATATAATATAAGGTTTAAAAACTCCCCTTATGTATTTGGTGAAGAGGCAATTTTTTCTTCTTATGTTTTTGAACTAATTAATGAAGCAGTTGCTAAAGCTCCTTCCGAAGGAACAGATGAAATAATACCGCTTACTATCCATGCTATCTTTTTAGATTTTTATAAAAGAATAATGAAAACAATATATGCTTGTATATCTGTGAATCATCGGATGGCAGGCAGGAAGCGAGAGCCAGAAAATTTTTAATTTGGTTCAATGTATTCGCTGATGGAGGATTTATTCAAATAAATGATGAGATAACAGATAACGAAGGAAATATATCCTGTTGCAGTTTTAATGCGTCGTAAAAACCCTTTTCGGATTCAGGTTATTGAAGCTTTTGAAAACCTGATTATTACTCATAGTAAAAACGGGTAACAATAATTTTAGTCAATATGAGCCAAACATTATTTGATAAAATCTGGAATAAGCACATCGTTAAAGAAATCGATGGCGGTCCTTCCGTATTATATATTGATAAGCATTTTATTCATGAAGTTACCAGCCCGCAGGCATTTAAAGGGTTGGAAAACAGAGGTTTGCAGGTGTTTCGTCCGCGGCAGATTGTTGCGACAGCCGATCACAATGTACCGACTTTAAATCAGCATCTTCCCATACAGGAAGAACTCTCAAGAATACAGGTTGAAACGCTAAAAGATAACTGTGAAAAGTTTGGCATTGAACTATATGGCTTAGGTCATCCGTTTCAGGGTATCGTTCACATCATTGGTCCTGAGCTTGGCGTTACACAACCCGGTGCCACCATCGTTTGCGGCGATAGTCATACCTCCACACACGGTGCTTTTGGAGCCATTGCTTTTGGCATTGGTACAAGTGAAGTTGAAATGGTGATGGCTACACAATGCTTAATGCAAAGCAAGCCGAAACTGATGCGCATTAACGTGGATGGTGAGATGAATAATGGAGTGGTTTCAAAAGATATTATTCTATACATTATTGCACAAATTTCTGCCAGCGGTGCAACCGGTTATTTTGTAGAATATGCGGGTTCTGCCATCCGTTCTCTTTCTATGGAAGCCCGCATGACTATTTGTAATATGAGTATCGAAATGGGCGCCCGCGGCGGTATGATTGCACCAGATGAAACCACTTTCAAATACATGGAAGGTCGCCTTTTTGCACCGAAAGGGAATGAATGGGATAAGGCGTTAGGATACTGGAAAACATTGTACAGCGATCAAGATGCTGTTTTTGATAAAGAGCTTTATATAAAGGCAGAAGACATCGAGCCGATGATAACTTACGGCACCAATCCCGGAATGGGCATCGGCATTTCCGGTCATGTTCCGGAATTAAACGAAGTGACTGAAAAAACTTCTTTCGAAAAGTCGCTTTATTACATGGGCTTGCAGCCCGGCGAAACATTGAAAGGACATAAAGTGGATTATGTGTTCATCGGAAGCTGTACCAATGCCCGCATCGAAGACCTGCGTATGGTAGCTTCTTTTATGAAGGGAAAAAAGAAAGCAGATAATGTGGAAGTGTGGGTGGTTCCCGGAAGTAAGCAAGTGGAAAAACAAGCCATGGAAGAAGGCATTCATACCATTTTTGAAGAAGCCGGTTTTATACTTCGCCAGCCTGGTTGTTCAGCTTGTTTAGGAATGAATGAAGATAAAATTCCTGCCGGCAAATATTGCATCAGCACCAGTAATAGAAATTTTGAAGGAAGACAAGGTCCGAATGCACGCACGATGCTGGCAAGTCCTTTGACGGCAGCAGCATCGGCGGTTACAGGATTAGTTACAGATGTAAGAGAACTATTGTAAGTAAAGAAGTATGCCGGAAATAAAATGGAATACGGATTTATACAACAGCAAACACGACTTCGTTGCCAAGTATGGCGAAGATGTGCTGGAATGGTTGCAGCCACAAAGCGGCGAATCGATAGTAGATGTGGGTTGTGGCACCGGCACGTTGACAAATAAGATAAAAGAACATGGAGCTTTAGTTTCCGGAATAGACGCATCAGCAAATATGATTGCAAAAGCAAAAGCTTCATTTCCTTCCATAGAGTTTTTTGTAAAAGATGCCACGAATTTTTCTTTTGAAAAGCCTTTCGATGCCGCATTTTCAAACGCAACATTGCATTGGATAAACAAGCAGCAACAAGCTTTGCAGTGTATTTATGATGCTTTAAAAAAAGGCGGCCGGTTTGTGTTTGAAATGGGAGGGAAGCACAATATCGAAAGTATTCATACAGCCGTAAAGAAATCAATGACAGAAGCAGGGTATGAAAACAATATTCCTTCTGATTCAAATTATTTTCCTTCCGTAGCAGAACAATGTACACTGTTGGAAAACGTTGGTTTTACAGTGTCAAATGTGGCATATTTCAAACGTCAGACTGTTTTGAAAGGAGAGGAAGGAATGAAAAACTGGATTGTTCAGTTTTGTACTTTTTTCTTCAGTAATATACCATCGGCTGAAGTGCAAAATATTATAGATAAAGCTGTAGATATTCTTAAAGAAACGAATTACCAGGACGGCATTTGGAACGCAGATTATGTAAGGTTACGAATAAAAGCCAGTAAAGAATGAGTGTAAAAACAAGGATAGAAGCCATCAGGAAAATTAATGAAACTTTTGTTGCAATGATGAAAAGCCTTTCGGTGGAAGAGCTGAATGCCATTCCGGAAGGTTTCAACAACAACATCATCTGGAATTTCGCGCACACGTTAGCCGTACACCAGGCTTTCTTTTATGCCTTATCAAAATTGCCTTATACCGTTGATGAATCTTTCATTAACAAGTATAAAAAAGGAACCCGGCCAGAAGCAAAGCTTACTGAGAAAGAGATAGCAGACATCATTAGCCTGTATGCCAGTGCTATAAATCAGTTTGAAAGTGACTACGATAAAGGCATCTTTCAAACCTACCACAGCTATACAACAAGCATTGGCTTTATGCTAACAAATATTGATGAAGCCATACAGGGTGCCGCTTTTCACGACGGCTGGCATTTTGGTTATGCAAGAGCAATAAAGAAACTGGTAGAGAAAAAAAAGTTTGTATAAATCAATTTAAAGTATTGAAGGATAAATCTGGTTGTAAATAAAATATTCATGAGCAAAAACATAAACGTCATCACTTCAGCGGCTGTCCCGATAGAAATCGAAAATATAGATACCGATCAGATAATCCCGGCGCGTTTTTTAAAAGCCACGAGCCGTGATGGGTTTGGTAAAAATCTTTTTCGCGACTGGAGATATAATAATGATGATGAGAAAAATCCAAAAGAAGACTTTGTATTGAACAACCCAATATATAGAGGAAAGATATTGGTGGCTGCCAAAAATTTTGGTTGTGGCAGCAGTCGCGAACATGCTGCCTGGGCAATAAAAGATTATGGTTTTGATGTAGTTGTAAGTTCCTTCTTTGCTGATATTTTTAAGAGCAATGCCTTAAACAATTTTCTGCTTCCGGTAACGGTAAGTGATGCTTTTTTAAGCAAAATATTTTCTGCGGTCAATGCAAATCCGGAAGAAGAAATAGAAGTGAATTTGCCGGAGCAGCAAATTAAAATTCAATCAACCGGCGAAAGTGAATCTTTTGATATAAACAGCTATAAAAAGACTTGCCTTTTAAATGGTTACGATGATATTGACTACCTGTTAAGCATAAAAAAAGATATTGAAGCTTTTGAAGAGGCGATGTAATGAAAGGAGCATCTATCATATTGAATCATGTTTCTGCGCAAGCCGGTGGTACGCAAGTATTAAACGATATTTCATTTAAGCTTCAGCCCGGTGAGCATCTCGCTGTTACCGGACCATCCGGCAGCGGAAAAACAACACTTGCAAAAGTACTGGCAGGCCAGTTGCATGTTACCGGAAATCTAATAATCGATTGGGATGCTTCATCAATATTGCCGCAAAAAGTATGGCTTGTAGAACAACGAAACCAGTTTAAAAATCTGTCGCATACAACCGACTTTTACTATCAGCAGCGCTTCAATAGTTTCGATTCTGCTGATGCCGAAACAGTGTGGCAGGCTTTACAAAAATGTGTTGTGCAAAAAGATGAAACAAAGCTTGATCCTTTGTTAATACAATTTGGTCTTGCTGATCGCCGCAATGCGTCGCTGATTCAACTTTCATCCGGTGAGAACAAACGTTTTCAGTTAATCCATGCTCTGTTATTACAGCCACAGGTTCTAATTCTCGATGCGCCATACACGGGTCTTGATGTGGCTGCCAGGAGGCAGTTGAACATTATTATCAGCGATCTTTCTGCAAGTGGTACAACTTTGATTTTGATTGCTGATCCCAAGGATTTGCCGCCATGTATTACGCACATGGCAACACTGAAAGAAGGAAAACTAAAAAGTTTTCTTGCGAAAGATGATTGGAATGAGGCAGACACTTCTCGTTCTGCAAAGCATGATCATATTGATATTAGCGCCTTATCTTTTTTCGAAGAACAAACACAATATCGCAGCATCATAAGTATGCAAAATGTTTCCGTTCAGTACAGCGAAAAAGTGATCCTGAACAATATTAGCTGGCAGATAAACGAAGGTGAAAAATGGCTGCTTAAAGGTCACAACGGAGCCGGAAAATCAACTTTGCTAAGTTTGATCAACGGCGACAATCCGCAGGCATACAAAAATGAAATTTATTTGTTTGATAAACGCAGAGGTTCAGGCGAAAGCATCTGGGATATCAAAAGTAAAATCGGTTATGTATCTCCTGAGTTGCACGCTTTTTATGATAAAAGCACAAGCTGCTTCAATGCCATTGCTTCCGGGTTTTTTGATACAATTGGTTTGTTTCGAAAAATCTCTGCCGCACAACAAGAATCTGTGCAAACATGGATAGATGTTTTACACCTGCAATCAGTGCAACATCGTGCGTTAGCAAGCGTTTCCTTCAGCACACAACGCATAATATTACTTGCCCGCGCCATGATTAAAAATCCGCCGCTGCTCATTCTTGATGAGCCTTGCCAGGGATTGGATGATGCGCAGCGCGAAGCGTTTGTAACACTGGTAAATGATTTATGCGAACGCTTTAATAAGACACTTATTTATGTAAGTCATTACGACAACGAAATACCTGGTTGCATTACGCACGTTATGGAATTATCAAAAGGATCATCAAAAAAATACATGCTTAAAAAACAAGTAGAATTTGCGTAACGCAACGGATCATTTCCTGAAAGAACAACAAGTATGAACAAAACAATCACGGTTATATTAGGCGATGGCATCGGACCTGAAGTGACGCAGCAATCCATCAAAATACTCAATGCACTTGCCTCGCAATTCGGGCACAAATTCAGTTACGAGTACCATTTAATGGGCGCTGATGCCATTGATAAAACCGGCAATCCATTGCCCGGCGAAACCATCGAATCTTGCCTGAACACAGACGCGGTTTTATTCGGTGCCATTGGTCATCCCAAATACGACAATGATCCTACTGCTAAGGTTCGTCCTGAGCAAGGTTTATTGAAGCTTCGTAAGTCGTTGCAGTTGTTTGCTAACATTCGTCCAATAGCAGTTTACTCCACTTTGCATCATTTATCGCCTCTCAAAAGCAAGAGCCTCGAAGGTGTTGATTTTGTGATCTATCGCGAGTTGACGGGCGGTATTTATTTTGGAAAAAAACAACTTAGTGAAGATGGTACACAAGCGTCCGATGATTGTGTGTACACAACGCCTGAAATCGAGCGCATTGCGCATCTCGCTTTTCAAAACGCACAACAGCGCCGCAAAAAACTTACGCTCGTAGATAAAGCCAATGTTTTAGAAACCTCTCGCCTCTGGCGCAAAGTGGTGCAAACATTAGCCAAACAATACAGCGATGTGGCAGTTGATTATATGTTCGTTGACAACGCCGCTATGCAAATTATTTTGAATCCAAAACAGTTTGATGTGATTCTCACCGAAAACATGTTTGGCGATATCATTAGCGACGAAGCCAGCGTGTTAAGTGGCTCTTTGGGTCTTGCGCCATCGGCTTCGGTTGGCAACGGCACAGCTTTGTTCGAGCCTATTCATGGCAGCTATCCGCAAGCCGCTGGTAAGGACATTGCAAACCCGGTTGGCTCCATTTTATCAGCCGCCATGATGCTCGATCATTTTACTTTACATAAAGAAGCGCAGCTCGTTCGCGATGCTGTTGCATGGACGTTGAAAAGCGGTTTTGTAACAAAAGATATTGATGCTGTCAACAATTATTCAACAACAACAATCGGCGATTTGATTAAAGATTTTATTGAAAACAAATTGCCTGATGATGTCAACAAACAAAACATAACGCTCAGCAAAAGCACCATCATTTAACCGCCGGATGTATTCGGTATGAAGTTGAAAACAACAAATACAGTTTTATGATACCATCGTCCGTCGCTTTTGTGATCGGCAGTTGTGTCACTCACATCAACGTTCCGGGCATTGATTAAGCATTAAACAACAAATACAAATACACTTCGATACTTTCTGCCTTCGCGGCAAAACAAACAATATGAATCAGGATAAAGAACTTACAGAAGAAATCAATAACGCGCCAACGGTAGACGAAGCCGCAACGATTGCCGCCGCAAAAGGCAAGCTGAATAAATATTCGCAAATACTTACGCAGGACGAAACACAGCCCGGCGCACAGGCTATGTATTATGCTTTAGGTTTCAGTGAAGACGATTTCAAAAAAGCGCAGGTAGGCATTGCCAGTATGGGCTGGGATGGCAACCCCTGCAACATGCATCTCAACGGTTTAGCCGATCAGGTGCGCGACAGCATAAATAAAGTGCAGGACTTGATGGGCTTACGTTTTTACACCATTGGCGTTAGCGATGGCATTAGCATGGGTACGGATGGTATGCGCTATTCACTCGTAAGCCGCGATGTGATTGCCGACAGCATTGAAACCAATGCCGGCGCTCAATATTATGATGCCCTGATCACCATTCCGGGTTGTGATAAAAATATGCCCGGTTCTCTTATGGCAATGGGGCGTTTGAATCGTCCGTCTATCATGTTGTATGGCGGCACTATTGCGCCCGGTCATTATAACGGTCAGACCAATCTCAACATCGTGTCTGCCTTCGAAGCCTTGGGACAAAAGCTCGCCGGCAATTTAGAAGAAGCTGATTTTAAAGGCATCATTCGAAGTGCTTGTCCCGGTGCGGGTGCCTGCGGTGGTATGTACACTGCCAATACGATGGCGAGCGCCATTGAAGCCATGGGTATGAGCATGCCTTACTCATCATCAAATCCTGCGCTCAGTAAAGAAAAGCAAGAGGAGTGTGAAGCCATTGGCAAAGCCATCAAAATATTACTCGAAAAAGACATCAAGCCAAAAGACATTATGACGCGGGAAGCATTCGAAAATGCCATCACTGTTATCATGGTTCTGGGCGGAAGTACCAACGCTGTATTGCACTTGATTGCTATTGCAAAAAGCGTTGACTTATCACTTACGCAAGATGACTTCCAGGCAATCAGCGACCGCATTCCGGTACTTGCTGACTTCAAGCCAAGTGGTAAGTATATGATGGAAGACTTGCACAAACATGGTGGCGTTCCTGCTGTTATGAAATACCTTCTGGGAAAAGGCTTGCTTCACGGCGATTGTTTGACCGTAACCGGAAAAACGGTTGCCGAAAACTTAGCCGTTGCGCCGGATTTAAACTTTGAAACACAGGATATTATTCATCCGTTAGAAAAGCCATTGAAAGCAACCGGTCATCTGCAAATACTATATGGCAATCTCGCCACCGGCGGCAGCGTTGCCAAGATAAGTGGTAAAGAAGGCGAGCGCTTTGAAGGCACAGCCCGCGTATTCGATGGTGAGCATCATTTAATACAAGGATTGCAAAGCGGAAAAGTGCATGCCGGCGATGTGGTGGTTATCAGGAATATTGGTCCCAAAGGCGCGCCGGGTATGCCCGAAATGTTGAAGCCAACCGGCGCTATCATTGGTGCAGGTTTAGGCAAAAGTGTTGCGTTAATAACCGATGGTCGTTTCAGTGGCGGCACGCATGGTTTTGTGGTAGGTCATATAACGCCTGAAGCATTCGATGGTGGATTAATAGGATTAGTGAATGATGATGATATTATTGAAATCGACGCTGTCAAAAACACATTGACACTAAAAGTAAGTGAAGAGGAAATTGCCAGGCGCCAAGCTGCCTGGAAGCAACCTGCATTGAAAGCCACGAAAGGTATTTTGTACAAATATGCAAAGTGCGTAAAGACCGCTGCGGAAGGTTGCGTGACGGATGAGAATTGATACAAATTCTGTTGAACAGATTTGAAGAAAGATGAAGCAAAGAAAATATTTAATACTTGCACTTCTGGTCATTTGCACAGCAAACAGCTATGCGCAAACAAGTGCAAAATATTATTACAGCAACTGGAATGAAGTTTCAAAGGAGCAAGCTTTTTATCATACAGACTTTATAAATGAAAATGGTTCTTACAAAAGCATTTCATATTGGAAAAATTCCGGTAAAAAATATTCGGAATCGTCCTTTACCGATTCGACTTTTAAGAGGCATACAGGCATCGAAAAAAAGTATTACGAATCGGGAAAATTACTTGATTCAATCATGTATAGTGAAAAGAGCGGTTATCAAACTTTTAATGAATTTTCTGAAAGTGGTAAGCTAAAAACGCATGCCTTTTATGATGAGGAAAGTCATGAGATGAAAGGTGAAATTTACGACAGTGCGGGAAACAAACTTCCCGGGTTCTTCACGTTTCAAAAAGCTGCAGCCTTTCCAGGTGGGGCAGATGCGTGGGTTTCTTATCTGCAGAAAAATCTGAGATCTGAAGTGGCAGCTAAACATAAAGCACCTCAAGGCAACTATACCGTTGTTGTTTCTTTTCTAGTTGATAAAAATGGAAAAGTTATCGAGGTAAATGCTGAGAACGATCCGGGATACGGAACCGCAGAAGAAGCGGTGCGCGTAATTGAAAAAAGCCCGTATTGGATACCGGCACAGCAAAACAACAAGCCTGTCATTTATCGCCAGCGGCAAAGTTTTACGTTTCAGGTAAGCAAATAAAATATACCCGCTACAAATAGTGCTATAAAAAATATTCATCAGCTTAAAAATTGAGTTTATGGAAACACTGACAGTACAAAAAGAAGCAAAAAAGCAGGAAGCTCAAAGCTTAGCCTCAGAAAGTGAAAAGGTCACAA
This sequence comes from Ilyomonas sp., assembly GCA_965199905.1. Lineage (GTDB taxonomy): Bacteria > Bacteroidota > Bacteroidia > Chitinophagales > Chitinophagaceae > Ilyomonas. The sequence goes on from OZ241366.1 coordinate 282,501, forward strand.
GTTTAACAGGCTCGCAAGCTGTGCTGGAAGCTTTAATTGCTGAAGACACCGATGTTATTTTTGGTTATCCCGGCGGCGCCATTATGCCCATTTACGATGCTTTGTATGATTACAACGATAAACTAAAACACATACTTGTCAGGCATGAGCAAGGTGGTATACACGCGGCGCAAGGCTATGCCCGTGCGTCGGGAAGAGTAGGTGTTGTGTTTGCCACAAGCGGCCCCGGCGCTACCAATCTTGTAACAGGTTTGGCAGATGCGCAGATTGACAGCACGCCTTTGGTTTGTGTAACGGGGCAAGTGTTTGCGCATTTGCTCGGCACCGATGCTTTCCAGGAAACGGATGTGATTAATATTACCACACCGGTAACGAAATGGAACTATCAGGTGACGGATGCCAACGAGATTCCGGCGGTAATGGCAAAGGCATTTCATATTGCAAAAACAGGCAGACCCGGACCTGTGCTGATTGACATTACAAAGAATGCGCAGCTTCAATCTTTCAACTATGAAGGCTATACGAAGATGAATCGTTTTCGCAGCTATCGGCCAAAGCCGATTGTAAGGAAAGAATATATTATTGAAGCTGCCAAACTGATTAATGAAGCTAAGAAACCATTTGTTATTTGGGGACAAGGTGTGATACTTGGCAATGCAGAAAAAGAGTTTGCTGACTTTATTGAAAAGACCGGCATTCCTGCTGCGTGGACGATACTTGGCGCAGGAGCTATCCCTACAGATCATGCGTTGAATGTTGGCATGTTAGGCATGCACGGTAACTATGGTCCGAATGTATTGACCAACGAATGTGATGTCCTTATTGCTATTGGTATGCGCTTCGATGACCGCGTAACCGGACGTCTCGATAAATATGCAAAGCAGGCAAAAGTCATTCATCTTGATATTGATCCTGCAGAGATTGATAAGAATGTAAAAACAACGGTTCCGGTTTGGGGCGATTGTAAAGAAACATTGCCTTTATTAACCGAACATGTAACTGCAAACGCTCATCCACAATGGTTGCAGCGTTTTAAAGACCTTGAAGAAAAAGAAGTTGAGGCAGTCATTTTTGAAGAACAAAATCCTTCGACCGAAACGATGACGATGGGCGAAGTAATTAAAATATTGAATGATTTAACGGGCGGTGATGCTGTGATTGTTACCGATGTAGGTCAGCATCAAATGGTAGCCTGCCGTTATGCAAAATTCAATCATACCCGAAGCAATGTTACTTCCGGTGGCTTAGGTACAATGGGCTTTGCGCTTCCTGCTGCCATTGGGGCAAAATTTGGAGCGCCTGATAAAACGGTGGTTGCCATTGCCGGTGATGGCGGTATCCAGATGACGATACAGGAACTGGGCACCATTATGCAAAGCAAAGTGAATGTAAAGATTATGATTCTGAATAACCAATTCCTCGGCATGGTTCGCCAGTGGCAGCAATTGTTTCACGACAGACGATATTCGTTTGTGGATATAGCCAGTCCCGACTATATCACCGTTGCTAAAGGTTATGGTATAGATGGACAGAAAGTGGAACATAGAGAGCAATTGAAAAATGCTTTGCAAACGATGCTGAACCACGATGGCGCTTACCTTCTGGAAGTGATGGTGGGCAAGGAAAACAATGTGTTTCCGATGGTGCCGCAAGGATGCAGTGTGAGTGAAATCAGGTTGAAATAATCGTTGTAAAATGAATGATACCATTTTTGCTGACTTACCATCTGAATACAACAATATTCTTTCGGCTTCAAAAGATATTGGCTTTGAGATGCCATCCGATTTGCAAACCGGCAGCTTACTAAAAACATTGGTTGCTTCAAAGCCATCTGCGAGAATTTTGGAGTTAGGAACCGGAACTGGTCTGGCTACTTCCTGGTTGTTGGCTGGCATGTATGCAAAGTCGGAACTCGTGACGTTAGAAAACAATGAAATGCTTCTTTCCATTGCGAAGAAACATTTAACCGACAAAAGAATTCGCTTTGTGTGTGAAGATGGTTATCAATGGTTAGTAAGTAATACAGAACAACCATTTGATCTCATATTCGCTGATGCAATGCCGGGAAAATATGAGTTGTTTAGCGAAGCATGGCAACTGTTAAAGGAACAAGGTTTTTATGTAATTGATGATATGCTTCCGCAGTCCAATTGGCCGGAAGGTCATGCGGAAAAAGTATCTGGATTTATTGCTGAGCTTGAAAACAGGGAAGATGCAATTCTTACAAAAATGAACTGGTCGACAGGGATAATAATCGTTACCAAAAAAAGTGTACCCAATTGATTTTTTCAAATTAAATACATGAAACAGGAATTCACTATAACCGTTTATACGGAAAACCAGATTGGTTTATTAAACCGGATCGCCATCATTTTTTCGCGCCGGAAAATCAGTATCGAAAGTTTGAATACGTCTCCATCCGAACTGGAAAGCGTGTATCGCTTCACAATCGTGGTAACAGAAACAGAAGAAGTGGTTTCAAAACTTTGCCGCCAGATAGAAAAGCAAGTGGAAATTTTGAAAGCATATTATAATACCAGCGATGAAATCATCTGGCAGGAGCTGGCTTTGTATAAAGTGCCTACGGATGTAATTGCCGAGAAGGCAGTTGTTGAAAGGTTGCTTCGCAAATATGGCGCGCGTGCCGTAGTGATTCGTAAAGATTACACAGTATTTGAAACATCAGGTCACCGCGAAGAAACCGAAGGTTGCATTAAAGCATTGGAGCCGTATGGACTAATAGAATTTGTGCGTAGTGCGCGGGTTGCTATCATTAAAAGCAGTCATGGTTTTCATGAAAAATTAAAAGAGTTTGAAGAGAATCAGCCAAGCGAAGAGCCATCTGAAAATGAATATCTGAACGACAGGCAAAAGGTATTTACCATGTAATGCCTTATTCATAAAATTTAGACATGACCATACTCAAAACAATTCCTGTTCTTCGCATTTTCGATTATGCAAAGGCTATTGAATTTTATGTAGATTGGCTTGGTTTTACAATTGTTTGGGAGCATCATTTTGAAGAAAATACACCTGCGTATATTGAATTGACAAAAGGCGATTTGACAATTCATTTAAGTGAGCATCATGGCGACGGGACGCCCGGCACGCATGTTTTTGTTTGGTGCGATGGCATTAAAGAATATCATCAGCAACTGATTTCCAAACTTTATAAATACAATCGTCCCGGGCTTGAAAAAACATTCTACGGTGCTCTGGCTTTTATTGTGAATGATCCTTTCAATAACCGCATTTCGTTCAATGAAAAAATTGAAGAAGACAAATCATAAACAACTATTTATTTCTAATTTTTAAACTAACACATGGCAACATTAAATTTCGGCGGCGTTGAAGAAAACGTAGTCACACGCGACGAATTTCCATTAAGTAAAGCACAGGAAATATTAAGTGGTGAAACGGTAGCTGTCATTGGCTATGGCGTGCAAGGCCCCGGCCAAGCTTTAAACCAAAGAGATAATGGTATTAAAGTTATCGTTGGACAAAGAAAGAACAGCAAAACCTGGGATAAAGCAATCAGCGATGGATTTGTTCCCGGCGAAACGCTGTTTGAAATTGAAGAAGCGCTGGAAAAGGGAACCATCATTTGTTATCTGCTTAGTGATGCTGCGCAGATTGAATTGTGGCCAACTGTGAAGAAGCATTTGACGCCCGGCAAAGCCTTGTATTTTTCTCATGGTTTCGGTATCACGTTTAATGAACAAACAGGCATTCTTCCTCCAAAAGATGTGGATGTGTTTTTAGTGGCGCCAAAAGGTTCAGGCACTTCTTTACGCAGAATGTTTTTACAAGGTCGCGGGCTAAATAGTTCTTATGCCATTTACCAGGATGCAACCGGCAAAGCCAAAGACCGCGTTGTTGCGCTTGGCATTGCCGTAGGCAGTGGTTATCTTTTTGAAACTGATTTTAGGAAAGAAGTATTCAGTGATTTGACCGGCGAGCGTGGTACATTGATGGGTGCTATTCAAGGTATTTTTGCTGCGCAATATGAAGTGCTCCGCAGCAAAGGACATACGCCTTCTGAAGCTTTCAATGAAACCGTTGAAGAGCTTACGCAAAGCTTAATGCCATTGGTTGCAGAGAATGGAATGGACTGGATGTATGCCAACTGTTCAACTACCGCACAGCGTGGTGCACTTGACTGGTGGAAGAAATTTAAAGATGCTACGCAACCTGTGTTTGAAGAGTTATATAATAGTGTTGCCGCAGGCAAAGAAAGCCAGCGTTCAATTGATTCCAATTCGCAGCCTGATTATCGTGAGAAACTAAATGTAGAATTGGCAGAATTGCGCGACAGCGAAATGTGGAGAGCCGGGAAAACGGTGAGAAGTTTGCGGCCGGAGAATCAGCAATAGATTTACAAAAACATCGAATACGCATAAATTTATTTTATGCGTATTCGATGTTTTATGAAAGCTCGGTTAAATCTTACTATCGAAGAGGATTTGCTGAACAAGGCAAAAGTGTTTGCTGAGAAAAATGGCAGCAGTGTTTCGCAATTGGTTGAGGATTATTTTAAAATTATTACAACCAAGCAACGAAAGAAAACAATTATAGATTTGATCGAGTCATTACCCAAACCAGATATTAGTTCAAACTTGGATTTGAAAGAAGCCTATTACGAAGAAAACAAAAAGAAGTATGGCTTTTAAAGTAATGCTCGACGCAAATATTGTTCTTGACTTTACTCTTCAAAGAGATATTGGATACAAAGATGCAAAAGAGTTAGTGGCTAAGGTTATTGAAGGCAGGCTATCTGCTTTCGTAACACCTTTTATTGTTCACATCGCTGGTTATTATTTAAGAAAAATACATGGAATTGTCATTACAAAACAGATGCTTTTTTCATTTCTGTCAGATGTAAGAGCTGTTGACATTCCTCATACTGTTGTTTTGCAATCGCTGCAATCTGCTATCCCTGATGTAGAAGATGGGTTACAATATTATTCTGCTTTGCATCATCATCTTGATTATTTTATTTCAAGAGACAAGCCTTTACTGAAGCATGCCTTACCTCAGTTACCTGTAGTTTCACCAAGAGTTTTTTTAGAAAAAATATTATAGCCTGACAATGAATATTTCTGCAACGGCAAGTCATTTCAACTTTACTGAAGCAGCTAATCGGCTGCACAATATAATCACCCGCACGCCGCTTACTCTCAATCACAATCTTTCACGCAAATACAAAGCAAACATCTATCTCAAGCGTGAAGATTTGCAAATAGTAAGAAGCTATAAATTGCGTGGTGCTTATAATATGATAAGCTCTTTACCAAACGAGAAAACAGTAAACGGTGTGGTTTGCGCCAGTGCAGGAAATCATGCGCAGGGTTTTGCTTATAGCTGCAAAATGCTCGGTATAAAAGGGGTTGTGTTTATGCCCGGCATCACGCCAAAGCAAAAAATAAATCAAACCAAAATGTGGGGCGAAGACAGTATTGATATCAAACTTACCGGCGATACGTTTGATGATTGTGCCGCTTCCGCCATGCAATACACTACCGAGCATAACATGACATTCATTCCGCCTTTCGAAGATTATAAAATAATGGAAGGGCAAGGAACAGTAGGTATCGAGATTTTGGAAGATCAGGCTGATGTGGATTACTTGTTTTTACCCGTTGGTGGCGGTGGCTTGGCAAGTGGCGTTGGCACTTACATGAAAATGGAATCACCAAAAACAAAAATTATTGGTGTAGAGCCGGAAGGTGCGCCCAGCATGAAGCGTGCGATTGAAGAAAAGCATCCGGTAACGCTTGAAAGTATTGACCGGTTTGTAGATGGTGCTGCTGTTAAGCGCGTTGGCAGCCTAACCTACAATATTTGCAGTCAGGTTCTTGACGATATGATCACTGTTCCCGAAGGTAAAATCTGCACGGTCATTATCGAAATGTATAACACCGATGCCATCGTGGTTGAGCCGGCAGGCGCTCTTTCCATTGCAGCGCTCGATTCGTATAAAGATGAAATAAAGGGCAAGAATATCGTGTGCATCATCAGCGGCAGCAACAACGATATTGACCGCATGCCCGAGATCAAAGAACGTTCTCTGCAATATGAGGGTCTCAAGCATTATTTTCTCATTCGCTTTGCACAACGTCCCGGCGCATTGCGCGAATTTCTTAACTATGTGTTAGGCCCCAACGACGATATTACCCGCTTTGAGTATATGCAAAAGACAAACAAGGAAAGTGGTCCGGCCCTTGTTGGCATTGAGCTTCAGCAACGCGAAGATTATAAGCAACTTGTTGAAAAAATGAAGCAATACAATGTTGACTATGCAGAACTGAATAAAGATGATATACTGTTTAGCTATTTGGTGTAATGAAAGGTGTTTGTTTCCGCTAAGCGGAATGCAAGCGATTCTTTACTCAAAGGACAACTCCATATGTACATGCTCGATACCGTCTTCCAGGTAAATGTCATCGCATGAAACAAAGCCATGACTTTCGTACCATTTCTTTAAATACAACTGTGCGCCAATGCGAAGAGGTTTCTGTGCAAACAATTCTTTACAGGCATCAATGGCTTTCTGCATCATCAGTCTTCCAATGCCTGTACCACGCACCGATGCCGCATTTGCCACGCGGCCAATGGAAGCGCGATTTATAAAACCGATATCAGCATCCATCAAACGGCAACAAGCTACCACAACATCATTTTGATGCGCAAACAAATGATAGCTTTCTTTGTCTAACTTACCATCCATATCTAAAAAAATACAGTTCTGTTCTACCACAAAAACTGCGCTTCGCAGTTGGAGAATATCATACAATTCGTTTAGCGTCAATTCTTCAAAACGCTTACAATGCCAGATGATTTCATTCTTCATAAGCCGGTTGTTTGAGCATCAATCCTCGCTATATTTTTTCGTAAATAAAATATTGCCAGGGCTGCATTTCAAAGCTCATATCTTTTGTAAAATGAAAAGACATTCCTGAAAACACGTTTTGAAATTTGTCTTCCAGCTCCTCATGCGATAAGGTAAACTGCACTCTGTCGCTGTCCGAAAAATTAAAAATCATCAACGCTTTATCATCGCCGTATTTACATAAAAAAGCTTCTACTTTATCTTTCTGTGAAGTTTCTAATTGTATGAAATCGGCACCGCAATGAAACACATTACAGCGTTTACGCAGAGAAAGTAATGTTTTATAAAAATCATGCAGTGCAGGTTTGTTTTCGGTCCAGTCGATCTGATCTTTATCAAAAAACTGTAAGCGTTTACGATTGGGCAATTCCTGCCCGCTGTAAATAAGCGGAATGCCGCGCCAAACATTGGTAAAGGCAGCAAAAGCCAGGGCAGCCGCGCCATATTTTTCATACTCCGTTCCGTTCCAGCTATTCTCATCGTGGTTGGTAGTGAACATTAGTTTCTGCGAATGATCGCTGCATTGCAAAACGTATTTTGATAACACGCTCATCATCTTTTCCGTGTTCATTTTATGTTGCACCAAGGCCGCACTATCAATCATCCATTCCCAGGCATACGATGCATCAAACACCTGCAGATATTCTTCTGTATCTGTTTCAGCAAGCCAGTACATAGCCCGCAATGCATCACATTCTTTGCGGGCTTCAATCCAAAAATCAAGCGGAACCAGGTGTGCCATATCGCAACGGAAACCATCAATATGAGCTTCCGTTATCCAGTATTTCATGGAAGCGATCATGGCAGCCCGCATGTCTTCATTCTCATAATTCAGGTCAATCACATCAACCCATCCATTCGTCTCCATGAAGTTTCCATCTGCATCTCTTTTATACCAATCCGGATATTTTTTTGCCCATACATTATCCAGTCCTGTATGATTGGCAACCCAGTCCACAATCACTTTCATTCCTCTGCCGTGCGCGTCATGCACAAGATTTGTGAAATCTTCCAGCGTGCCATATTCCGGATTGATGCCTGTGTAATCGGCAACCGCATAATAACTGCCTAAACTACCTTGTCTTCCTTCCAGACTAACAGGTGTAACTGGCATAAACCAGAGTATTTCCACACCCATATCCTGTAGCCGCGGCAAATGTTTTGCAAACGCATTAAACGTGCCTTGCGGCGTGTACTGTCTGGTGTTTACCTCGTATATATTCGCACTATTCGCCCATTCCAGTTGTTTAAACAATGCACTCATCGTTCTTAAAAATTTGGGCAAAGAAACACTATTATTGTGCCGGTTAGTTTTTAAAAAAGAGCAGATAGTGGATTGATTTGAACTGAATTACATTTATGTTACCATCGTTCGTCTCTTTTCTCATCGCCTGTTGCAATCGAAGATTTGTTCTTATATTTCTTTTAAGTGAAGAGATGTAAGAATCACACATCAATGTTCCGGGCAATGATGGTACTTCTACAAAAGTGAATCTCAAATCCCAATCTTTTTATTTCAAAATAAACTACTAAAGAGTATGACAGATATACAGCCTCAAAAAAAGCTCAGCCTTTTGCAAGCGACTGCTATTAACATGACGGATATGGTTGGCATCGGCCCTTTTGTAGTGCTAAGTAGTGTTGCCGGCATTATGAATGGTCCTTCTTTTCTGTATGCCTGGCTTGCCGGTGCTTTCCTTTCTTTTACAGATGCGGCTATCTGGAGCGAACTGGGCGCAGCTTTTCCTTTGGCAGGCGGCAGTTATAATTTTTTAAAGGCTGGTTTTGGTGCCAGATGGGGACGGCTCATGAGCTTCCTTTTTGTTTGGCAAACCATGATACAAGCCCCGCTGGTATTGACTTCTGCTTCGCTTGGCTTCGCTAAATACTTCTCATTTCTCGTGCCGCTTAATTTAGTTGAAAGTAAAATGGTAAGCGGTGGATTAATCATTCTTATCATCTTTCTTTTATACCGGAAAATAGAAACCATCGGTAAGATTACGGTTGCTTTATGGGTAGGAGTTTTAGCAACGATTGCCATCATTATCGCAGGTGGAATTATGCATGGAAATTTCATGCAGCCCATCGCTGATATGAATAATAATGTAGTGTTCAATGCCAGTTTCGGATTGGCTCTTGGAAATGCCAGCGTGCAAACAGTCTATAGTTATCTTGGTTACTACAATGTTTGCCATTTGGGTGGTGATATAAACAAGCCGCAAAAAAACATTCCGCGAAGCATGTTCATTTCTATTGCAGGCATTGCTGTTTTATACCTGATGATGAATATCAGCGTGGCTTCTGTGCTTCCGTTCGAAACCATAAAAAGCAGTGCGTTTGTGGTGAGTGATTATATAAAAGTGCTGGCTGGCTCAACCGCGGCAACGATCGTTACAATATTGATTCTTTGGGTTGCTTTTGCTTCTGTTTTTTCTGCTACACTTGGCTACAGTCGCATACCGTATGCGGCTGCAAAAGATGGTGCTTTTTTTTCCTTGTTTGCGAAGCTTCATCCCACAAAAAATTTCCCGTATGTTTCGCTGCTTGCACTGGGCGGTATCGCATTCGTTTTCAGCATTCTCTTTTCAAATCTTCGTGATGTGATAAAGGCAATTTTGGCAATGCGTATTTTAGTTCAGTTTATAAGCCAGGCTGTTGGGTTAATTTTGTTGCATAAAAGAAAAGGCAGGCTGTTTTTTCCATGGAAAATGCCGCTGTACCCGGTTCCGGTTATTCTTGCCATACTAATATGGGCTTTTATTTTTAGCTCAACAGAAAACCTGATGTTGTATGGACTTGGCGTGGCTTTGCTGGGTGTGATTGCTTTTCTTATTAAATCGAACGTTCGTAAAGAATGGCCGTTTGCAGCGGCTGTGAGTGCAGACAATCTCAATCTTTCACTCACTGATGATCCAGATGTAAATAGTAACCAGCAGAAGAAAGATTTGTAACGCCCAAAGCCAGCTTTTTTTAAGTTTGAGTATAAGTTTTAGCAGAACATCAACTGCAGCAATTACAAGTATTGCGATTGCCAGATTCAATAAAATATCAGACTTTAACTCTTCCGGCTGGTGACTGATGGCAACAATAATGAGAGTTGTCAACAGCAGAAAAGCAAGGATGGTAAATAAAGTAATTGTTTGAAAATATTTCTTCATCGTAATGTGCAATCGCCAAATGAATAAGCAAGATAGAAGATTCATTATTGTATAATAAAATGATGATGGAATAATATCAATTATTTGCTTAATCATTGCCCCGAACCCATCTGTGTGCGACGCAACTGCCGATCACCAGGGCGATGGACGATGGCTACCAAAAATGTATTTTGTATTATTCAGGTAAAACGATTGGTGCCGATATGTGTGGTTGACTTTAGCAATCAATATTTTACAGTGGCATAAAAATTGGCAAACCGGCTGTAAACATTTTATATGAAACAAATTCAATCTTCGGTATGCATTATAGCAACTGCGTTGGTTATATTGAGCACATCGTGCAGCAACCTGAACCGTACACAAAAAGGAGCCGCCGTTGGTGTTGGCGGTGGCGCCGTTGTAGGTGGAGTGATCGGTAAAATATCTGGCAATACCGCTTTAGGTGCTATTATTGGTGCAGCCGTTGGTGGTACGGCTGGTGCTATCATTGGTAAAAACATGGATAAGCAAGCCGATGAAATTAAGAATACGGTTCCTTCTGCAAAGGTGGAGCGTGTTGGCGAAGGCATTACGGTTGAGTTTGCCAACAGTGTCTTGTATGGTTTCAACAGCGCTGATCTTAACTCCGGATCTTACAGCACATTGAGCGATCTGATAACGATTTTAAATAAATATCCTGATACTGATATTGAAGTGCAGGGACATACAGACAGTACAGGTACATTAGAATATAACCAGGCATTGTCAGAACGCAGAGCATCTTCTGTGGCTGATTATTTAAAGTCTCACAATATTGCTTCATCACGCATAACGACAAAAGGTTTTGGCAAAACGGCACCAAAGTATAGTAATAGTACCGCTGAGGGAAGAGCACAAAATCGCCGTGCAGAATTCCTGATTACAGCAAACGATAAAATGAAAAAAGATGCCCAGCAGCAAGCGGGTCAATAAACAAACTTTCTTTTATAAAATGCCACACGATAAAATATTGTGTGGCATTTTTATTCATTATAAATCAGAACCTCATTTATGTATTTGCCTGTAAATAAGCATGATTATTGAGAACGGTTATATCGCTTAAAACTTAATCGCTTTTCTATTGAAAATTTTACACGTGTAATGTCAAAAACAATACTTGTTGCTGATGATGAAGAATCTATAGTTGAAGTGGTTTCGCTGTTTCTCCAATATAACGGTTACGAAACATTAGAAGCTTACGATGCAGAAACCGCCGTAAAAATGGTTGCTAAAAAACCGGATCTGATTATTCTTGATGTTTGGTTTGGAACCATCGATGGCACTACGCTTTGCCGCCAGTTTAAATCGCAGGAAGAGAACAAGGATATTCCTATTTTAATGTTCAGCGCTGCGCGCGATCTGCGGAAATATACAATGGATGCCGGCGCCAATGGTTATATTGAAAAGCCATTTGATGTGACTGACTTGCTGGCGCAGGTAAAACTATTGTTGGCAAAACAATAGTTTGTGAATGTTGTATTTGATGAACTATGTATAACTAATATGTTTTTAAAAGCGTCTGGTTATAAATTCTGAATCTGCATTACAAATATATGGAACTCATCATCCATACCTCACAACGCGTACCTTGCAGCCATATATGAAAGCCGGCTTTGTAAATATTTTCGGAAAACCTAATGCAGGAAAGAGTACGCTGATGAACGCGTTGCTGGGAGAAAAGCTGGCAATCGTTTCCGGCAAGGTGCAAACAACGCGGCATCGCATCAAAGGGTTTCTTACCAAGCCGGGCGAATACCAGATTATTTTTTCAGATACGCCTGGTATTATCGAACCAAAATACAAATTGCATGAACGCATGATGCAAAGCGTAAAAAGCGCTTTGGAAGATGCTGACATTGCCATTTTATTAGTAGACGCCAAAGAACCGCCTGAAGAAAATCATACGCTGTTTTCTTCGTTGCGGTTGAAAGTGCCCGCTATCGTTGCCATAAATAAAACGGATAGCGTGAAAGCTTCAACAGTACAGGCTTTGACAGAGTTTTTTCTAAAACAATCTTATTGCAAAACAGTCAAAAGTCTTTCCGCAAAAACGGGAGCCGGCATTGATGATTTATTGGGCACAATACTTTCGTTACTTCCCGAAGGCGAAGCCTTTTATAACGATGAAGATATCTCTGACCTGCCGACCAAATTTTTTGTCAGCGAATTAATACGGGAAAAAATATACGACCTGTTTACTGACGAGATTCCATATCACGTTGCTATTATGGTAACGGAGTTTAAAGAAAAACAAACTCTTATAAAAATTGGCGCTGATGTTATTGTTCAGCGCGAAACTCAGAAAGCTATTCTACTCGGCGAAAAAGGCAGCATGATTAAAAAATTAGGAACACTTTCCCGCATTGATATTGAACATTTTTTACAGCAAAAAGTATTTCTGCAACTGTTTGTAAAAGTGCGTCCCAAATGGCGCGATAATGATATGCAATTGAAAGAGTATGGATATTTTTAGAATGTACGCTATCAGTTAATTCTTTAAGAAATTGGAATACTGATAATATAGACTAAAAAGCCGGTATCTTACTTATAACTTACCACTTACAACCTATCACTTACTTTTGCGCGCTATGAGTTATACCCTTGCTATTGTGGGCAGACCCAATGTAGGTAAGAGCACTTTTTTTAATCGGCTGCTTGAACAGCGGAAAGCAATTGTAGATGATGTAAGCGGCGTTACGCGCGATCGCCAATATGGAGTTGCCGACTGGAATGGGAAATCTTTCAATGTAATTGATACAGGTGGTTTTGTGCCGGATACGGAAGATATTTTTGAGAAAGAAATCCGCAAGCAAGTGCGCATCGCTATTGATGAGGCCGATGGTATTGTGTTTATGACGGATACAACTACAGGTATCACCGAGTTGGATCAGTCAATGGCAGATTTATTACGTCGTGCCACCAAGCCGGTTTTTTTAACCGTAAACAAAGTTGATAATAACGCGCGCCTGCTTGAAGCTTCTGAATTTTATGCACTTGGTTTTGAAAATATATTTTTTCTCAGCAGCATAACCGGAACAGGTACCGGCGAATTGCTTGATGCGATTACGGCTGTAATTCCTGAAGAAAAAGAAGAAGAAATACCAGAGGAAAATGAAGGAGAAGAACAAAAAGAAATTGCCATTCCTAAGTTCGCCATTATCGGTCAGCCGAATGTAGGTAAGTCATCGCTTTTAAATGCATTAATAGGCGAGGAGAGAACCATTGTAAGTAACATTGCCGGCACCACGCGCGATACTATTCACACGCATTACAACATGTTTCAGAAGGAGTTTATCCTGATTGATACTGCCGGATTACGTAAGAAAAGTAAAGAGAAGGATGACCTGGAATTTTACTCTGTAATACGCGCCATTAAAGCCGTTGATGAAGCCGATGTCTGTTTGCTTTTGCTCGATGCGGAAAAAGGAATTACCGCGCAGGATGTTAGTATTTTTTCTTTAGCCACCCGAAAAGGGAAAGGCATTGTTGTGCTGGTAAATAAGTGGGATTTGGTTACAGATAAACAAACCAATACTGCCCGCGATTATGAAAAGCGTTTGAAGGAAAAGCTGGCACCTTTTACAGATGTACCTATTATTTTTATTTCGGTGCTTGAGAAAATGCGCATTTTCAAAGCGATGGAAACGGCGCTTGATGTGTATCAAAATAAAACGCGCAGAGTAGCAACGAGCAAATTAAATGACGTGATGCTAAAAGCTGTGGAAGCTTATCATGCTCCTGTTGTGCGCGGCAATTCCATTAAAATAAAATATGTAACGCAACTTCCCACTGCAGTTCCATCTTTTGCCTTCTTCGCTAATTATCCTGATGATATTAAAACACCTTACCGCAATTACCTGGAAAACCAATTGCGAAGTCAGTTTAATTTTACCGGTGTGCCAATCAGGATTTTCTTTAGAAAGAAATAACCTGAATTTGAGCAATTGGGTCTACTTATTTTAAAAGCATCTTTAAAATAATTATTTACAAAAAAAGTATGCGTTTAGATTTTTAAATCATTCCAAATTGCGACATTAATAAAAATGCTGAATCAAGTTTTTTGATTCAGCATTTTTATTTTAAAGTTTTTATTCTGCTTTTTTAACCAATTCAGGCATTTCAGTTCCGGCTAATATCCGGTAGCACCATCACGAACAGTAATTTTCTTCTTTGCATTTTTCTTTTCGTAAGCTTTCACTTCAGGCGGACGATTGTCTTTTTTAGCAATTGCAGAACTGTCTTTTGTAGTAACATCTTTCGAAGAAAGTCCTTTATTAAAAGGTGACTGCAGTTTGTCAAGAACATAATCTTCCGTTTTTGTAATTGTTCCTGACGACGGATCGTAATATGTCCATTTTCCTTGCTTGTAAGAAGTGCCTTCCACTTTTACTACGCGCAAAGAAATTTTGCCGGGATCATTCAAATCATACACTTCAACCGTGTCGTAAGGATTTTCAGGATTTACAGCGCGCCAGCTTTCTTCACGCAGAATTTCCCCAAATATGCTATAATATTGGCTTTTGCCATTTTTATAACCATACTTGTAGTTTTCCGATGCCAGCAAATCGCCCTGCAAACTGTAGCGATGCCAGGTGCCTTCTCTCTTATTCTCATGAAATACACCTTCTTCCTCAAAGCCTTTTTCGCCACGTAAATCCGGCGTTTGTATAGACCACTTGCCTTGCTTCATACCTGCATTGTCAGTGCAGTTTAGCGTATCGCCTTTTACACCAATGATAAATGTTTTGCACTGACCAAAGCTGTTGCCGGCTGCAAGCAGCAAAATGAAAAAGCAATACTTCATGCAACTAAAATTTTATAGGCTGTAAAACGTAAAACTGCAAATCTTATTTCCCCTTATTCTTCATCGCCTTCGTAGTAAGAAGCGTCTTCGCTGCTGTTATACACCGTTAACCACTGCTGTGCAGCATCGTCGCTCAGGCATTCCACAACATCATGAATATTATCTTGCTTCTTTACCCAGCTCATCTCTGCTATTTCGCTATAAGCAATAATGAACATACAATTATCAGTTATCACTTTTACCTGCACCAGCGAAAGCGGAGAATCAGGCTGGAGTTGAATTATATAATAACATTCCTTTTCTAAAAGCTCAAATGAATACATATACCTCTTCTTCTTTTCGTTCAAAAAATGATTCAATACAGCTTTTGGCCGGGTAATAAATATCGTGAATGACTAAACAACAAATTTACCTCAATCAGGGCTGTAAAAAAACATAAATCGTAAACATTTACTAACGGATTTAGCAAGAACGCAGAAATAAAAAGAAGTAAGAGATTATAAGAGTTTCAGCAGCAATAAGAGCAGTAGGTTGAATTAATATATAAGCTGCTTACAAAACCATTATACTAAAATTTATATATTGGCTTTATAAGCGGCTTTTATAGGCAAATAAGAAAATACTAAGCGTAAGTTTTTCTAATCAAAGCTTTTTCATTTAGTTCTTCAGAAATATAAATCAGATGATCGGAAAGCGGCTTTTCAAGACAATCCTTTACAAAAGGATACATAAATGTTTTTGCCCGGTCAACCATCGAAACAGAGGCAGATAGCATGTAAACAATCAGGTTGTTTTTTACAGAGTCCGAAGATTTAGCAATCCGGTTCAATACTTCCCAGCCCGACATATCTGGCATGTTTATATCGAGAAACAAAACGATTGTTGAATCCTTGTTGCTGATTTTCTTTTCTACGTAAGAAATTCCTTCAGCCACATTTGTAAACCCGACAATACTTAAATTAATGTGTTTAAACGCTTTTTTTAGAGAGAGTGCACAAACAATGTTATGGCATGAATCATCATCAATAATTACAAAATCATCAATCAATCTGTCCATAGATACCGGTTTTAATTTTGGATATTTTCTAATTGCTAAATTAATATCTTAAAGCATTGTGGATAAAAAAAGCGGATTAAAAACTCATTAAGATTCTTTGTTAGGAAATCAATTACTATTCCGCGACAGATTTGAGCGATTAAAAAAAGATTAATATAAAATTAAACGCAAAAGCCCTTTTGCGTTTGGATAGATGTTAGTGGTAAAATACAAAAAACGGAATCTTCAAAAACATTTCTGGTGAGAGTAAATAAACGAATTGTTTGATCGTAGCATTGGTTTAAAGAATAACAGCAAAGCTTAGAGCTTTTGCATGTTAATTTAAAAAATGCTGGCTTCCGGATCTCCGTTTAAAAATTCTTTTGTCAGCTCATGAAATGCTTTCGCGCTAACCTTGCCAATGCGTCCATCTTCCTTAATGCAGGCGCCACTTATATTCATCAGCCTCTGCAATTCAAAAGCTTTGGGCAAACTTCGGTTAGGCATAAAAAGTATTTGTGAACCCAGGTTTTTTAAGTGCGACAGGTGATTATTATAGTTCGCTTCAAAAGGAATAATTTGCTTTTCAATCATGCGGCGCAGAAAAATGGCACCGCCACATTTTTGTAATTCTTCTTTTTCTTTCGATTCAAAATGGTTACTGAAACACCAGAGTTCCGAAGCTTTATCTTCTTCATTACTAATCTCAAAATGGCTTACTGTTTCTAAGTTGTACAACACACCTGGAATACTCCAGTCAGTCCATTTATCCCAATGATAAAATGAAAACATATCCATTGCGCTTTGTTCCCATGTAAAAGAAGGTCTTCCTTTTTTAGGGTAGCCAACAGGAACATTTATCGTTCTTCCGCTGAGTGAATCGCCATTATACAGATGCGTTTTAAAATCGCAGTCGCAGATGGTTTTGTGAAGAATACCTGTTACATACCATGGAATATTCAGGGGCGCCGAAACGGACTGGTATCGTTCTTTTCCTTTAATAATCTGTTTGATGTGGCTGTCTACATCGGTGTACTTTAATTCGTTAATAACACAAGTATTAAACAGCCGTTGCATCTTGGCTTGCATCATTGGTGAATACGCGAGAGGCATCTATTACTAATTTGGATTTCTAAAATAAACAGAACCAGTTTATACCATATTCAATTTTATATCTTTTATTAGACTAAAGAGAATATAAAATCCAGGTATTAATGATAATTCCCAGCTTCTCTTTCATTTCTCAAGCACATTTTGTAATAAAAGTAAGCTGGTTGAAAATTGTAAGCAGCAAGTTTACTAAAAAGTTCTGAAATTAATTATCCACTTTCAGAAAGTTTTCAGATATTTTATGAATCAATATTTCCGGAAAATTTATTTTTTGAATTGATTGAAAGATTTTTTAAAAAGAATTTCGTTAGTGTAGCACTTAGAAAACTGTTCCTGTTTTCTTGAAAAGGAATTGTATGCTAAGTTTAAAACAAGAATTCTGCTCTTTTATTATACTTGCATATTATTTGATATTCTCTTGCCTTACTAAAATCAATTAATCTATTTATTATGGATGCTGCTATAGAACAAAAAGTTGCCACATGGCTCAACGGTAATTACGATGATCAGACAAAGGATGAAATAAGAAAGCTTCAGAACGAAAATCCTGATGAACTTACAGAATCATTTTACCGCAGCCTTGAATTTGGTACGGGCGGATTGCGCGGTATCATGGGCGTGGGCACCAACCGCGTAAATAAATATACAGTTGGTATGGCTACGCAAGGCTTTGCCAACTACTTGAAAAAGACATACGGCGATAAAGAAATTAAAGTAGTAATTGGTCACGACAGCCGCAACAACAGCCGCTTTTTTGCTGAAACCACGGCTAATGTTTTTGCAGCCAACGGCATAAAAGCTTTCCTGTTTGAATCATTGCGCCCAACACCCGAAATCTCTTTCGCCATCCGTCATCTGGGTGCGCAGGGCGGCGTTATCAATACAGCTTCTCATAACCCAAAAGAATACAATGGCTACAAAGCGTATTGGAATGATGGCGGACAACTGGTACCGCCACACGACAAGAATGTGATCACCGAAGTAGAAGCCATCAGCAGCGTTGACGATGTAAAATTTACCGGCGGCGAAAGCAACGTCACCATCATTGGAAAAGAGATGGACGAAGCTTACATCAACATGGTGAAGAGCCTGAGCGTAAATCCGTTGGTAATACAAAAGCAACACGATCTTAAGATTGTTTATACGCCAATCCACGGAAGCGGTATTATGCTGGTACCGCAAACGCTGAAGGCTTTTGGTTTTGATAACGTAACTATAGTTGCCGAGCAGGAAAAACCGGATGGTAATTTTCCTACCGTTAATTATCCTAACCCCGAGGAGGCTGAAACAATGAGCCTGGGGTTAAAAAAAGCAGAAGAAATTGATGCCGACATTTTGCTGGGCACCGATCCTGATAGCGACCGCGTAGGCATTGCTGTAAAAGACAACAATGGCAAATGGACACTAATGAATGGCAACCAAACCGCTGTGCTGGCTTGCACTTATATGATAGAAGCCCGCAAAGCTGCCGCGCTTGCCAAGCCAAATGACATGGTGATTAAAACCATTGTTACTACAGACATGATTGATGCCATTGCGGTTCCTAACGGAGTGGCTTGTTACAACGTGCTTACCGGCTTTAAATGGATTGCTGAATTAATCAAGGAAAAAGAAGGTAAAGAGAATTATATCATCGGTGGCGAGGAAAGCTTTGGATTGATGGTTGGCGATCAGCTTCGCGATAAAGATGCCGTATCTGCCGTGGCTTTCCTTTGCGAAATGACGGCTTATTTAAAGAACAAAGGCATGACCTTGTTCGATAAACTGATTGAATTATATAAAGAATACGGCTTCTATCTAGAAAATCTCATCAGCATTACCAAGAAGGGTATGAGAGGACAGGAAGAGATAGCCGAAATGATGCAGGGCTATCGCGATAATCCACCAAAAGAAATTAACGGCTCACCGGTGCTGCAACTGCTCGACTACCAGACAAGCAAAGGCAAAAATTTAGTGACCGGCGAAGAGTGGGACATCACGTTGCCAAAGAGCAATGTGCTGCAATTTAAAACTGCCGACGGCAGCAAAATTTCTGCGCGTCCATCAGGTACGGAACCCAAAATAAAATTCTATTTCGGCGTACATACCATTCTTGAAAAAGAAGAAGATTTTGAAGCCACGCACAAAAAGCTGGAAGATCGCATTGCTGCTATCATCAGCGATATGAAGCTGAAATAAGTTGACTTATTATTATAAAAAAGCATTGCCCAAAAGCAGTGCTTTTTTATGTATGTCAATTAATTTGCCCAAACTACATTTGCCCCGAAAACAGAAATACTTACTACATTATACCTAATATAAAAAGCATGAAAGAACTCATCATCGAAGCCTGGAGCAACCGAGAATTACTGAAAGATTCTAAATATACCGATGCCGTAAAAGCAGTGATTGAAGAAGTTGACAAAGGCAGGTTGCGCACGGCTTCGCCAACCGAAAATGGCTGGGTAGTGAATGAATGGGTGAAGCAGGCCATTCTTTTATATTTTGCCATACAACCAATGGAAACCTTCAACGTGCCGCCTTTTGAATGGTATGATAAGATGATGCTGAAAAGTAATTACAAAGAACTCGGTGTGCGCACCGTTCCGCATGCAGTGGCGCGCTATGGCGCTTACCTCGCAAAGAATGTGGTAATGATGCCGAGTTATGTAAACATTGGTGCGTATGTAGATGAAGGCACAATGGTAGATACCTGGGCAACGGTGGGTTCGTGTGCGCAAATCGGCAAAGGCGTTCACCTGAGTGGCGGCGTTGGTATTGGCGGCGTGCTGGAGCCTTTGCAGGCAAGTCCCGTTATTGTGGAAGACGGCTGTTTCCTCGGCAGCCGTTCCATTGTTGTAGAAGGTGTAATTGTTGAAAAAGAAGCGGTGCTGGGCGCGAACGTGGTGCTTACACAATCAACCAAAATCATTGATGTGAGTGGCAATGAAGCTGTCGAATATCGTGGCGTTGTTCCGTCAAGAAGCGTAGTGATTCCCGGCACTTATAACAAAGATTTTCCGGCAGGCAGCTTTGGGGTTAGCTGTGCTTTAATCATTGGCAAACGTAAACCGAGTACAGATTTGAAAACGAGTTTGAATGATGCGCTGAGAGATTTTAATGTAGCGGTTTAGGATTTTATAACGCGGTACTTAGGAATGTTTTGTACAGATTATTATATAAGCAATCAAGAGGCAGCCATTGATTGCCGGCTAATAACATTTTTTAAGATTAATAAGGCGAATAATTTGGGCGAAGCTTTATATTTTTCTTTTTTTAGGATGTTGACTATTAGAGAAGAATGAAAGTATTTCAATATCGTCATTTTGTATTCTGTAATACATAGTGTTGAATTTTAAAATCGTTACCCTATAGATTCCCTTTTATCAGATTTTGGGAACAAGTGAGGGTTTTGAGAAATCAAACTTATAATGCTTTCAATCTTGATTGAAAGTTTTTCAAGTTGCTTCGTTGAAAAATTACTTTCCAGGTATTCAATCGTTTTTTCAAGTTCAGATAATGCATGGTTTGTCCAGAAAATTTTATAACCACTTTTCATAAAGTTTCCTTGCAGATGAATGTGGTTTTACTTTATTGTTTTCAGCATCTTCAATTCCCTTTAAAACAGATTCTTTTTCCTGGTCCGGAATAGATTCCCACCAATCCTTAGTCTCTGTTTTCCTGAACTGAAGTAATTTTTCAATGATCATCTTGTCTTCCAGTAAGGACAACCATTGTATAAGTTCAATCTTTTTATCAAGTAATTGAGTGTCCATTTTTATAATCCAGAATTATCTTTCAAGCTTACTAATAAAAATCTTGGTTAACAGCGTACTATAAAATTTCGCATAACGGTTCCATTTCTGCTGTGTTGATATTCTTATACATTCCTGAATTGCACACTAACCAACTTCCTTTGAAGCTATGTAAAGGTCAACGGCTGTGTCAACGCAAATTTCATTACATGCAATGACGGTAACAGCTTGTAGCACAGTATTTCAGGATGTTAACTGGTCTGGTGTTGCTCCTGCATAAATCTCGTATTTAATGATGGCTGAAAATGGCAAACTCGTAACCCTGGTTTATTAAAGTGATCCAAACCGAATAGCTTTTGTCTGTCTTACGATAATAGTCAATAAGAATAGATGTATCAACCAAGATCATTTTGTCCGCCAATGGTTGATCCTTTTTCTGTTATTTTTAATTGTTTCCAATTGTTTTTTTGTTGCCACAGGTCTACCTAAAAGTAAAGCTTTTAAATCTGCTTTTGGTTTACCAACTTTCGCTGGCTGCTCAACTTCTTCTTTAAGTTGTCTTAGCTGTCCTGCAGTCAATGTTTTTACAATTTGTACCAACTGTTCAAATTCAATCTCTACCTGTACTTGCATAAGTAAAATTTAAGAAGTTTTCACCTTGGCTGGTTCTTTGTCAGCAAATTTTGGCTGTACAATGTTCCGTCAGCTTGGTTAAAGATGTAAAGTTCAAGTGAAAAACAACTGCTGACTGAGTTCCGTTAGCCGCTATAGCAGCAAGCATTTGTTGATTGAATCGGTAAACTTCTTAAGGAGTCATTTTCAAATCCCTGAAGGAAGATATGATTTTTACCAGCTTATTATCTTTAAAAAATAAGTCCACCGAATAATCCCTTGCTATTTCTGTTGAGATAGTTTCCGAAAAGCCAAAACCCCATTCTTCATAGATAGACATATCAGGATCGAAAGGTTTGTTTAACGGTTTGTCAGATAAGAATATTTGATAATTACTGTATTTAGGGACCAAAAATATGTTCAATAGTTTTTGATACATTTCCGTTATGGAATCGCTCACTTGAATTGCTTCTTTATCGCTTATATCCTGCGGCCAGAAAGAAACGGAATATAGCATCCCATTTCCAGCGTTTATCGAATTAACGGTATCCTGAATTAATTGTATAGAAGCTCCGTCAATAACACCATCATTACTAATTACAGTTATGCCATTGTAGAAACCGATCATATCTTGCATATCTTCTGGTTTCGAATAAGGTTTGCGACCAACGATGATAATGCTGCTAAAGTTTTTTTCTAACCCAAGTGTTTGAAGTTGACTATAGACCTGTGCAGGCGAACTTCCGATAGTCAACGTCCATTTACTTCCTTTAGTAATATTTTCAGTATGAAACGGATCATTATCCTTCATACAAGAGAAAAAACAGAATGCAATTACACTTAATAGTAATAATGTCTTTTTCATTTTATTTTCTTTCTTGTGATAAACTGACGCGATATTTTAGTCTTTATCTCAATGACAGGCAACGTAATGGGCTTACTGCAGGACTGGCATTTATAGAATGTCTGCCGAAACGAAAGCCGATTGAAAATATATAGTTGAAGATAAATACAAAGCTGAATTATATCGTCCAGCCAGTACTAAAGCTCAATAGAATTCTAATGATGAAAATATTTTTGTCCGCCAGCTTTGCAGTAAACCGCATGTTGCCTGCAGTACATCATTGTTCGGTCATATATTTTTTAAACACATCAAAAGAAACGCTTGTAATTTCTTGTCTTGATGGATATGAATGTCCTGCAAGTCCTAAGTATAAGGGAATTGGTTTGATAGCTGGAAGTCCCTTCAATCCAGTTTTTAAATCCATCAATTGAAGTTTTCTGCGCTCAACATAAATACTAAAGTCAGACCAACCATATTCATAGGTCGAGCCACATTTTTTACAAACCCAGTTTTCATTTGTTACTTCATCCGTAAGTTTACTATTTGTTATGTCAAAACGATCTTTAGTCATACTTATCAACAGGTCAGTGTCGTGGCACTTAAAAGAGTTGCCAGTGTCAGTACAGTCAATGCCAATTATTTGTTGGAATCTTGGAAATGCACATTGGCAGTTGTGGGAATTGTAAATGTTTAAGCTGTCATTAAATAAATTTCTCACTTGCTCAAATCTCTCCATAAACTCTTCGTTTTTCTCTTTTATCTCGTAGTCGCTAAGGTATTTCTTAGTCTCTGCCTTATTCGATCTAAAAAGTTTGTCAAATAATCCCATAGAATGTCGTTTCGTATTGCAGGCAACGATTAGGGCTTGCTTGCAGGCGGGACAATAGCGCCGTGTCAGCCGATAACCGAAGCTAAATTAATGTTTTATTGCTGATGTTTATTACTACTGTTCACCTGGGTTCTGTCACGATGGAACCGCAGCCGAATAGCTAACTGCCCCGTCCTGAAAAAAGTTGATTGATTATAAATACAAATCCTGTTGTTGGTTGATGAAGGTAATTCATCCTGAATAAGGTTGAGTTATTACGTTGTTTGCCGTGCAGGGGCAAAAAATAGTTTCGTGCCTTCAACAGCTAAGAAACTATTTTTTGTGCGCTGGCTGGTTACGTTTTCTGCATAGCGGTCTCCTTTAGTTTTGACGAGTAATAATAGTTTTTCCATCTCCTTATCTGCGGTCCTTGCTGTTCATGTACCACAGCCGGCACCTGCCAGTTTAAGCTGCTGTGCCTGCGCCGGTGGTTATAGATGGTTATGCATCTTGCAATGTGTACCGATGCGGCATGTACATCAGCATAACTACGGCTGATGAGTTCTGTTTTCAGTATACCGTTTACCCTTTCGGCTATGGCATTTTACTTCGTTAATAATTATTTTTTTGCCTCAGTGAGGCTTCGCGTTCCAGCGGATCGCCGCTCTGTGTCATGCTGATCATGACGTTGTGTTCCTTCAATAAATTTACATACTCATGGCTACAGTACTGTATGCCACGGTCGCTGTGATGGATCACAATTGTTTCCGGTGGCTTTTGTGCCAGTGCCTGTTTTAGAGCAACCGTTGCCGAACTGACTTTCATATCATCACTTACCTGGTAACCAACGATCTTCCTGCTGTAAGCATCGGTGATTAAAAACAGGTAAGCAAACCGCTCTTTCAGGGGTATGTAAGTAATATCCGCCACCCATAATTCATGCGCCTTCATCGGCGCAAAATCCGTTGCCAGGTTAGCATAGCGGTGATAGTGGTGTTTGCTCATCGTAGTATGTACGCTGCGTTTTGTCTTTCTCACCAGCAGCTTGTTCCTTTTTAATAAATCAAAGAATTTATCCCTGCCGGTTATGATGTTATGCTGTGTAAAAAAGGGTTGCAGCATGACGAATAACTTTCTGCCCCCGCATCTTGGCTGATGCTTCCTGATGGCATCAATCTCCTGCAGGATCAAGCCTTCATTGACGTGTTCTGTAAACTGTTTTTTGTTATGCTTGTGATAAGCCTGCGGTGTGTAGCCCAACAATATACATAGCTGCTTAAGGCTGATAACAGGATGTACCTGTTTAAGCTGCTTTACTGTTGGGCGCCAGGCTTTTTTAGTTCGCAGTAATAATTGATTTTAAAAGGTGCTCATGAGTGCTTCGCAGTTCTGATAGAGATATTGAGGTCTTTCTCTGCCATGTTAATCATAGTGTCCAGCGCTTCCACGCGCAGCTTTTTCCACTGCAGCTGCTTCTCTAACGCTTCTATCTTTTGCTGCAACGCTTCGGCTGATTGAAGTTCTTCCGGGTTCTGTTTTTTACGCTTGTTGCTCATACTGTAAACAGAATGCTGCTGTTGCTTTTCTGTGAGTGGCAAGTTATGAATCCCCTGGTGGATCATGACCCATTTGCAGATGGTGGTGCGGCTCACACCATACTTCTCCGCCAGCTTTCTAAAGCCGCCGCCCTGCGTTAAGTACTCCTGAATAATCTGTTCTCTGATGTCCATAAAATAATTGATTTTTAGTCAACCTATTTCAGGACGAGACAAACTGCTGCTGATGTTAACAATGTCCAGCCACACTTGTAGCAAACCCCATGTTGTGTGCTGTGCTATTTGGTGTAGAGTTTCGAACTGTTTGCTTTCAAATATTCTTTGATTTGCTCAAAGTTCATATTTGCCATTTCCAAAGATATTTTGTCCTTTATAGCTCTAAAAGTTTTGATTGTGTCAAACTCTTTTTCTTGTACTGGTTTTTTATTTTCATTCTTCATACTCTAAAATTTCTTTTGGTGAACGTATTTCTAACGATTGATAATTTGAACGAATGTTGATTGAATTGTAACCACGAATTCTATACACATTTACAATGTGCTTAAAATTCCAACTTACTAAAATGTCCACTTTGCAAATTGTCGCAGTTGCGATATGTACACAATCATCTAAACTTGTTTGTCCTACAACCTTTTCTGCTACATATTTAGAGGCAAGTGTCAAAATTTCGTCTGTTACAATTACTCTTTCAATGTTCTGTTTCGGCAAATTCTTAAAATGCTCTTTTACATTTTCTGGTGCATTTAATAATTCGATTTCGGTCAAGTCCGAAAAGACACAAATAACCTGTCCCAACTTAACTCTTTCAAAAAGTTGCAGGGTCGGTTCTTCAAATTCCTTGTCAAACACACCACCAAAAACAGAAGTATCAAAATAAAATCTTTGCATTTTGTCTTATTGTATATCCTCTTGTAAAGATAAATCTTTTACCTCTCTGTTTCAATCATGAAGTGTCAAAACGCATAGCACATAACGGTCAGGCTTTGTGTTGTTGGGATATTTGAAAAACGTCCGCCGACAACTGAAGCCCAATATTGTTTAAAAGTTCAAGCTATGAACTAAAACTAAATTGCTAACGTCAAGCCGAAACTGAAGCTGATAGCGAACTATAGCCGATTGCTCCAACGTCCTGCCCCAATAACGCCAAACCCCATGTTGGCGGTATGTGGCTCGTTCTACAAAGTTTTAAGGCGTTCAATTTCTGTTGCGATTTTATCATAAATGTCTTTGTTCATGATTTTTTCCTCAACGCTGTAAATGATAAATACTTGTCCACCGTATTTATGTTGAAAGTCTGTGAAGCTGCTCTGCATTCTTGCTGATACATCATAATTCCCAAGATTTGCATTTGCGGTCACAGGTTTTATTTGAAGTCCAAAAGCTTTGTCACCCACTTTGCCGACAAAGTCTATGTCGCCTGAATGGTCTAACTCTGGGTCGCTTTCTTCAAAAGTTACATCCTTAAACACTTTTGCAAGGTTGTCAAAAACCACAGACTTTTCGGTTAAGTAGCCGTCATAGGTTCTATAAATGGTAAGCTGGTAAATGTATTCAATACAATCTTCCAAGGTTAGCGTTCTGATTGCTTCTGTTATTTGTGGGATAACTGTTTCTTTGAGCTTTGAATACAATCGTTCGCCAAGTTCTGTTAAGATTTCCCTATTTACTCTAATTGGCTGTTTTGTATTTGTAGCTGCATTTTCAAAATACCATTTATGCCACTCTTCGAAAGACTGTAAGTGTCCCTAAAAAGCGGACAGTTTAGAATTAGAGAAAGGGTCATAATTTTAAACTGCAAACGATGAAGAATTCAAGATTTACCGAGACACAGATTGCCCTGCCATATTGAAGCAACAGGAAGCCGGCAGAGCCACGAAGGAACTCTGCCGCGAACACAGTATCAGCGAAGCCACATTTTACAACTGGAAGAGCAAATACGGCGGCATGGAAGCCAGTGATGTAAAGCGGCTCAAAAACCTGGAAGAAGAGAACAGCAGGCTGAAGAAAATGTATGCCGGGCTTAGCCTGGATCATTCCATTTTAAAAGACGTCATCTCAAAAAAAGGCTGGGGCTCTCTGGCAAAAGGCAACTGACCGAAGAGATTGTCGAAGGTTATAAGTTGCCTGTTCAGAGAGCCTGTAAGATAACTTCATTGCCGCGCTCCCAATATTACTACAGCAGTAAAAAGGATGACTCAAAAGTCACAGAAGCCTTAGAGGAGCTGGCTTTCAGACATCCCTGTTATGGATTCAGAAAGCTGTTCGCTTACCTGAAAAGAGACGGCAAAGGCTGGAACCACAAAAAAGTATACCGGGTGTACAAGATGCTGAAGCTGAACAAAAGAAGAAAGGGTAAAAGACGGCTGCCGGCGAGAATAAAGCAGCCGTTGGTAAGGGAAACAGCCAGTAACCAAACGTGGAGTATGGATTTTATGAGTGACAGTATGGTAAGTGGAAGGAAGTTCAGAACGCTGAACATCATGGATGATTGCACCCGGGAAGTACTGGCTATTGAAGTTGATACATCCTTATCTGCCAAAAGAGTGACAAGAGTATTGAACAGAGTGATGAATGAACGAGGCAAACCGGTAAGGATACGGGTGGATAACGGACCGGAGTTCACCTCGCATGAGCTGACAGCGTGGGCAGAAGAGAACAATATTTCTATTCAATACACGCAGCCGGGCAAACCCATGCAGAACGGATTTATTGAACGCTTCAACAGAGTATACCGGGAAGCTGTATTGGACGCTTACCTCTTCTCCTTGGATGAAGTCAGGCTGCTGACAGCAGAATGGATCGAAGAATACAACGAGAGAAGACCGCATGAAGCACTGGATAATCTTACACCTGCTGAATACAAAAAAAAGGCTGACGAAAAGAAAAAACATCAATCAAACACTGTCTGAATTTAGGGGTACTTACAGAATAACCTTTCTATAAAGTCTTTTTATCTAAGATTGGGCTGTTTCACTAAAATGACGCACAACGAACAGGGCTTTGTGGCGGCGCCTTGAGCAGTGTCAGTTCCGAGTACTGTCGCGCTGGCACAAAACCCCATGTTGTAGGCAGTTCATTTCAGTCGCCTGAAATTCTTTGTGTCCTTTAGATATGCTTCTAAGTCTTTGTCTTCCGAATATCTGGTCTGCTTATCTATTATTTCAAAGTCAGATGATAGTTGTCGTTTCAAAGAGTTTAGCAATGTGTTAACTTGGTGATTGAACTCGTCGCATTCGCTCTGTATCCATAAACTCGGGTCTGGTGGATAATCTTTGTTATAATAGTCGGCATGTCGGTCATCCAGTTCTTCAATCAGCTTTAAAGTTTCACCCGATAGCTTTCCAGTCTTTTCAGCAATTGTTTTGTCAATGGGTCCAATACCAAAGTCTTGTATTGCTAATTCATTGTCAGCCCAAAGGCAACCACCAGCTCCATAGTCAAAGAAAAAAAGAAGTATATATTTTTGTTCGCCAGTCGTCATGCTTAAATTTTGGTCTAAGTAACTAATTTCTATGCCAGTCCGTTTCTAACTATTAGAAGCGTCCAAACGAATTGCTACCAACGTTCGGGCTTGGCGAAGAACTGGTATTTGAAATTCATCCAGCCCGAATCAAAGTTAAATTTATAATCAAAAGTTGATTGTTATTCCTGTTGCCAAATTTATAACGTCAAGCTGATAACTGAAGCTCAATAGCAAAATAAAAGTTGATGCTACGCTGTGTCAGCCAGTTTTTTGCCAAACCTTTTGTTGGTGGCAGTTTTGGTCAACATGCCTATGAAAACTGTTTCATGTCTGTTAGGTTTTTGCCGTTGTAATCAAACTTGTAAACTTTGTTTTCAAAGTCAGTCGCAATTATAAATTCATTTGTAAGCTCAAAATCTTGTTCACCACTTATGGTCGTAAAAATGTCTGCGCCACTTTGTTGCCAAAGTATTTTCCCGTCCTTGTCAAGCCGTGAAATTTCAAGTTCGCCGTGAACAATATAATCGTCTTGGTATTTGAAAATTTCAAAGCAACATGCTTGGTCAGCCTGTGTCCGCCAAAGCAAAGTCAGGTCAGGAATAGAAAGACAAAATATTGTATCCGAACAACAGATAAGAAATCTGTCTGGTTCAAGTATTACTGCATTTCTGTGGTTCGTTGTCCCACCACCAATAGAACCTGTAATTGCACTTTTTAAAAGTCGGTTGTCTTTAAAAACTTTAATACCAAACATTGTTGGAAGGACATACTCACTTTCGTCAAAATAAACATAGTCATACTTATGCAAGTTGTCAGTGGAAGCTTGCTCAAAAGTCTTGTCGTGATAAATGTCTAATTGGTATTGTCCAACAGTTTGCATAGTCGTTTTAAAATTGCCACCAACGGCTCAGGCTTGGCGAAGAACTGGAATTTGAAACTCGTCAGCCGAATAACAGCACTAAAGATAAACAGAATTACAAATGTTCAGCACATGTTCGTCAGCCAGTTTTTTGCCAAGCCATTTGTTGTAAGCCGTTTTATTTTGTGTCAACAAATAATTGTTGAATTTTTGTTTTTGTTTTTGTCAATTTTTCTGTGTCGTTTGGGTCTATATGAATCAAAGCGGTTTTATAGTATTTAATCGCTTCTTTAGGATTATTAGTTTCCAGAGTTTCTCCTAAACCAATATAATTGTCTGCTTCATTAGGATATAAAGAAATTAGATATTGATATACATTTACTAAATTTTGAGTATCCTTTTTCTCTTTATAAATGTCAATTGCTGCGTAGTAAGCATTAGGAGTAATAGAAATATCAATACCATAAGCTTTTTTAATAGTATCTTCTCGTTCTTTTATAGCCCTTAAAGGGTCTATTCTTCCATCTTGTATTTGCACTGCTAATTCGTCTGGAAAACGCCAGCTATGAAAAATGTAGGTTAGGCCGAGGGGAATAGAAATTAAAGGTGTCGTAGCATGATTTTGTCCCTTAAGCTCTTCCAACTTCCACTTAATGCCGCTTTGTTGATGTTCAAGAATATTCAAAGCTTTAAAGGCTGCATTTCTGATATATTCTTTGTCATTAAACCCTTCATTGCCTGTCGTTATGAAATACATGTTGTTCAAAGATTTAGATGATAAAAGAAACTTATTAAAATTTATGAGAAAAGTATCTTTATCATTCCCGGTAGGACGAGATAATGCCGGACTAATGGCAATTACTGCATTAGCATCATGAGGTGAAGTCGTTAAAAAATCGGTGGCAAGCAGTCCCCCTAATGAGTGTCCAATAATTACATGATAAGCTAAAGTCCGATAAGAAGTGTCTAAATATTTGTACAGTTCATTCTTCAGAAATAATTCAAATGCCTTTCCTTTTCGTTCAGGATTTAGCTGATTCCATCGGTCTGGCTGAACAATGCCAACTGTTATAGCTTGCGGCATGTCACCAGTAAACATCAACCTATCAACATTTGATGTAACTATATTGCTAAGGGTATTATCATGTGCATCAAAGAATATAATGATTGGATATTCAATATTTGTTTGACTATAGTTTTTAGGTGTCCATATTCTAACTTTTTGATTTGTCTTTAAGTATTCACTTTTTAGTTCAACCTCTTTTGAGGTATCAAGAATAGTTAAACTTTGTCCGGATAGAGTTAATGTCAAAATTGAAAAAGAGAGAAGTAAAATGATATTTTTCATTGTCGGATTTCTATTAATTATGAAAGCACAAACTATTATTTAAAGATGGTAGTGTGTCTGAAATTATGTAAATGGTATCAAACAGATATAAGCGGCTTGTCGAGTATTTTTTATATGGCTTACAACGTTCAGGGCTTTGTGTTCGGCACGACGGATGCAATCCGTCGGCTGGGACAAAAGCCCAATAGCGAACCGAAGATACAATGCCTTGATGATGCCAAACAGAGAAATGTCGGGCTGAGAACCGGAGCCCAAAGGAGAGGTGAAGCAGCTGACGCGCAAAGTCAGCCGTGCTGACACAAAACCCCATGTTATGTGCAGACCTGATTGTATCAACCTAAACACTGCCTGCCAAAAGCCACACAAAACACAATGGCTTTGCTGTCGCAGCAACCTGCTTAGCCCTGTCAACCTGAACAAACTAACCAATACTGAAAAGAGAGCAAGCAATGCCGACCGAATAAAGTCATAGGTTGCGCATAACGTTGACGGCTTGCTGCTGTGCTGGTATTTTATGATTGTCAGCTTGGCAACTGAAGCCGATTGAAAAGTCAAAGTACAAAATATATTCTACTGCTCAATAGCGTTCGGTCAAGCTGGAACTACTGCTGATAAGCGAACAAAAAGTTGATGCTGTGTTGGGTCAGCCAGCATAGCAGCAAACCGCATGTTGCCTGCAGCCCTGTCTATTTCAGAATGGTCTTTAGCTTTTCTAAATAGTCTTTATTTTTAGTAAAGTCATTGTGTCCTTCGCCTTTCAATATGAATAGTTTGTCACCTCGCTTAAAAAATGAACTTAGTTTTTGAGAAGAACCGTAATAAATAGCACTGTCAGCATCTCCATGGAAAATTGCAACAGGCGCTTTTGTTTTTTGCAAAAAGTCATACGTCCTAAATTGATATTTCAGATTAGAGGTGTCCACGTCTGGAACGACGTTATGTATCCAATCTGGTAAACTATAATACGGAGCTTGTAAAATAAGCTTTTTTGGATTGTTATTGGCTGCCAGCATTGCAGCAAGTCCGGTACCTACTGATTGACCTATCACAATAATTTTTGACTCCGGATAAGTCAACTTTAATTTGTCATACGCTGTTTGCGCATCACTATTTAATTGAATTTCGCTGGATACTTTACTTTCACTCTTTCCATAACCTCGATAGTCAAGTAAGAAAATATCGTAATTAAGATTAGTATAAACAGGTGCAATTTTGCCCCAAGTATTTAGTGCGTCATTGCTACCATGCAAATAAAATATGAGTCCTTTTGGCTGTTTTGCTTTAAAAAGTAACCCATTTAACTTGTAACCGTCTTTTGTCTCAATGTTTAGTTCTGAGAAAGTTCCCGGAAATTTAAAATTGAAGTCTCTATCAAGTTTAGAACCTGGGAATAGCTGTTGTTCTAAAACTTTTTGTATTTCATCTTGTGAACTGTCTACGCTCTGTCCATAAGCAAATTGTGCTAACATTTGAAAAGCCAACACATAAATAAATAGCTTCATTGATTAAGATTATTGATTCATTACTTAAATTTCTAATTATCCATGCTTTTCAAGAGTGTTCAAATTTGGGTTGCAGGCAACGTTCGGGCTTTGTGTTCGGCACGACGGATGCAATCCGTCGGCTGGGACAAGAGCCCAATAAAGAACCGAAGATACAAACCACCACGGATGATGAGCAGCGTTCTGTCGGGCCGATGACTGAAGCTGAGAAAAGAACTGCAGTAGCGGCTGACGAATGTCAGCCGTGCTGACGCAAAACCCCCTGTTATGTGCACACTTGAGTCTTGTCTTACTGAACGTGCTTGCCAGTCTTGCTGCACCAAAGGAAAAAGGCACAAAAACAAACGCCGCTCACAAGCTTTGTCAACTTGAAAAAAGCGGGCAAAAACAAACGACAAATCTTGATTTGTCAGCAAGTTGCACATAACGTTTTAGCATTGGCGAAGAATGGGTATTCAAGGCACTTCTGCCCAATGTTTGTACTGAAATTAAATTAATAAACAAATGAACAGCACATATTCGTCAGCCCATTTTTTGCCAATGCAATGTTGTGCGTTCGTGCTAATAGTCAACGTATGATTTTAGGATTTAAAACACAAGTAAAAGGTAAACCAACGCATTTTGTTCAAAAAATACTGGCTTGTAAACTGGATGAGTATCGTAAGGCGTTTGCTCCAAAAATACATACTATCAGAGGCGGCAACAGATGGAAGCAGGGCAATTCAATTCAAATGGCAACTGGTGTAAGAACTAAAAAATACTTCCGGTTCAATGGCGATGGCATTGGGTTAGACAAATGTTTAGGTGTACAAGCTATTGAAATCATTAGAGCCGATGATTTGCCATTTAATGAATTTGAAAGTAATGGATGGATAGTTAGCGTTCCTGTGCGGAAACTTGACGAAACTTTTTCTGCTGCTTTCAAAGTCAAAGTTGATGGTCGTGATTTGTCAAAAGATGAAATTAAACTTTTGTCTGCCAATGATGGATTTGAAACACCCGAACAAATGTTTTGGTGGTTTGATTTAGATAGTTTTTCAGGTCAGTTAATACATTGGACAGACTTCAAATATTAGGGTGTGTCCTTGCATGACGCACAACGTTCGGGCTTTGCGTTCGGCACGACGGATGAAATCCGTCGGCTGGGACACAAAGCCCAATAAAGAACCGAAGATACAAACCACCACGGATGACCAACAGAGAAATGTCGGGCTGAGAACCGAAGCCGAAAAGAGAACTGAAGTAGCTGCTGAGATGTGTCAGCCGTGCTGACACAAAACCTCATGTTATGTGCACCACCTGATCCAAGTCAACCTAAACGCTGCCTGCCAAAAGATACACCCGAAGAAAGAGCTTTGCCATCGCAGCCACTTGCTTAGATGTGTCAACTTCAAACCAATACAAAAGAAAAATGACAAACCGTAGTTTGTCACAGGTTGCGCATAACAAATATATTATACGCACCCAACAATACAAAAGGCGAATCCAACCTCATTGATAATCAACATACTTCCATTCGCATTTTCATATTGTTGCAGTACGTCAATGCACAGAATCTTCCCGATTTCGCATTGGCTGGTATTCTTTCTCAGCAAATTTTGGCTGTACATACATTCCGTTGGTGAGGAACACCAACGGAGGCGAGAGGAAAGATAAATAATCGGTTTTTATATAATAAAACAAACTATGGTTTAAGCATCTCAAGCCTTCCTGCTTTAATCTCTGAAGCTAACCGGCTTCTGTTCCTAAAGCAAGGCAGGCAGGGTATCAGGATACTGTCACCGTATCTGGCAGTGTGCCTTTGCATCACGTAGTGATGCAAAGGCACAGGTAACTTGACAACTTGTCGCATCGTGTATTTTAGAAGATGATACTTGAATATTTAAGCAATGAATTAAGTAGTTGTTCTACTCTTTTATAAATTTTGCTACTTCTGTTTTGCTATGTGTTCTTATTTGTAAATAATAAACCCCGGCTATCAGTTTACTCACATCACACTTATATTGCGAAGCACCGGAAGTATTATAAACAGATATCATTTTACCCAAGGCATCATTAATAATAATCGTTGCTTTATCAGTGGCAGATAAACCGTTTACAATAACAAAATCTCTCGCTGGATTGGGAGAAAGTATAAAAGAAATAACTGCGGTTTTTAGCGCGACCATTTTACTTTTTTCCTTTAAACTGTTTTGTGGAGGATAACCATAATAGCGAAGCAGGTTTCTTAGCTGATAGCTTTCCCTTTGGTCGCCAGTTAGTCCCAGTACAATAATATTACCATCCGATTGTAATGCAGCCGAGCCTGCGTAATCTTTAAAGCCATAATTGGCAGTTTGTAAACCGTTGATAGCAAAAGCAGAATCTATGTTTCCGTTGGTATGGTAAGCTATCAGAAACAAATCACTTGTATTATTGCTTACGTATATGCTGCCTTGTCCCAACACGTATATACTGTTACCTGACACAAGTACTTTGCGGCTATAGGTAGAAATTGTAAATATTTTGTTTGGAAACGGACTAACAGCAGTTCCGTTTATTCCAAACTTACTATCTATAATTCCATTGCTGTTAAAACGGTAGAGGTTGCTTCCGTTGCCAGTTATCAATATTTTTCCATCAGGCTGTAAGGCCAGGTCTGCCAAATAGTCGCCACCACTTCGAAATAATGTATCTACCGAACCATTTTTGCCAAACCTTTTATCAGGCGTTCCATCGGTTAGGTAACGACGTATCAAAAAAGCCGGGCTTTCAAAATAAAAACCGTTCGTTCCGCCGGCTACAATTTTTCCGTCTGGTTGCAAGGCGAGTGCATTCACACGTCCATAATTTTCTATGATAAAGCCCTTTTTACCAAATCCCTTATCCATGCTTCCATCCGGCAGCATACGAAACAGGAAAAATACCTCGTCATTGATAATCTTTTCATACGTTCCGCCTACCAAAATTCTACCATCTGCCTGCACCTGCATAGCTTTACCACTGATAATAGTATAATTTATATCCGGCGAAGCAAATCCGTTTACCCCAAAAGAAGAGTCAATAACACCATTGTTTAAAAGGCGCACCACAACAAATTTCTGATTAAAACCCGAATGATTGCTGTAATAACCACCTGCCACAATCTTTCCATCAGGCTGTAGCGCCATACAAGTCACGGATGAATTATGATTTTCCTCATTATTAGAAAAATGAAATTCTATTAGTACTCTTCCGCTATCGCCAAAGGTCGGGTCGGGTCGGCCATCTTTCAAAGCCCTGTCTATGCGAAAAGTTTTAATACCGCTACCTTTTAAGAAACCGGTACCACCGGCAATAATTTTATTATCCGGCTGCACCAGCATATTTTGCCAGTTGGCATAAATCCCTAAGGTATCCCACGCCCTTCCATCTCTTCCAAAACTTTCATCTAAGGTTCCTGGCTGCTGCGCAAACAATACACTTGTAAATATTAGTAAACAACTAAAGTAAAGAGCTTTCATAAGAGGTGTTTATTTAGGTTGGTAAAATAGTTCTTTTCCCGGTTATGCTTGTTCTTCTCTGTTCCATCAAAAGAAACCACCTTTTCCCGATCCGGGAAAAGGTGGTTTCCGAAACCGGAAAAGCAGGATGTTGTTTACGATACGGTTATCTGGTCGGGTAAGGCACCGGTCACCAATCCTTTTTTGCCTTTTACAACCGTCCGCACCTCCACCCGGTAGCTTCCCGCAGGCAGCTTCGGGTTCATAACTATCGGTTCGCCCGGCTTATTGCGCAGCAGCTTACCAGCGGCTTTGGTTTCCTTACCATCTTTTGTATTGATGAAAAAAACGCCTTGCTTGTCGTCGCTTTCGTCAAACTTCAGCAGGCTGCCCGTTATACATGCACCGCCGTTGGCAGTTGCCACCGAGTCTTTACTTTGCGTGCTGTTGTCTTCAAAATGCAGCAGCACGGGCAGGCGCTCTTTCGGCTGCACTTTTATCTGTTTTAATAGAAGCTTCCGGGTCGCTGAGACGGATGCCGGGCTGCACACGCAGCTTTACCTGGTGACGGCTCGGGTTAAAGCGGTCATTTTCACCATTGAAAACACCCACAATGCGGGCGCTGATGTTTACCAGCGATGTAGTAACCGAATTGCCATCGCTAACGAGGCGGATGATAGCCCTGACGATTTCTTCAAAAGCAGCCAGCGCTTCGGCTTTGGTAATGGTGCTGCCTTCGTGCGTCATCAGGTCGTAAACATCTTCGAGGGTGTAGGTTTTTCCGTTGATGGTAACTGCCATGTAATCGTCAGGATCGGGCGTAATGACGTTAGACATCAAATATTAATCAAGTGGCATTGCATATTTATTAAAAGTGAGCAAAAAACAAGTTTAGCGGCAGCGGGTTGTGCGATTCAGAATTTATAAGTAGGGAAATATGATATAGGTAAACAATCTGCCGGCGAAAATATTTACCGGCTTTTTTCTGCCGTTTACCGGCTGCCTTACCCACTCTCCGGCTGGCTGCTACTTATCCGTGCTCACTCCTTCACAAACTTCAGCACTTTCGTTTTGCTGCCCGTAGTAATGTTCAGGTAATACGTGCCTGCCTGCATATTGGCGCCAAGCGGCGAGCTGTACTGCGCACTGCCTGTGCTTACGCCCCTTGCCAGCACGGTGCCGCTGCCATCTTTAATGGCTATGTTGGCGGTTTCATTTATTGGTAAGCCCTGTACGGTTACGTAGCTTCTGGCAGGGTTGGGATAGATGCTGGTTGCGGATGCAATATCCGCTTGCGACACCAGCACTTTGTTGGAGAATGTTTTATAGCCTTTGTGGTCTATTGCCACCACACGGTAATAGCCTGCTTCCGCTACGCTATAGTCATACCCTTTGAAGGAACTACTGCCACTGCCGCTTACTCTTCCTTTCTCTGTAAAGTTTTTACCGCTGCTGCTGTACTGAACACTGTAATATTGAATATCAATATTGTCAAGCCCCTGCCAGCCAATGCCGTGGTTATGTAAAAAGCGTTTGATTTTAGCAATCAGCGGTTTCTGCCTCTTATCGCCATTGTAGCGGGCGAGAAGGTAGCTGTCAGCAAAAACTTCTTCATTGTAGTAGCTGCCGCCCACCAGTATTCTGCCATCCTTCTGCAAGATGGCGCAGTAGGCAAGCGCGCCGCCACCGCTGAATGTGCTTACCTGCCTGCCATCAATGCCGAAAGAAGAGTCAACGCTGCCATCGCGGTTGAGGCGGCACAGGGCAAAATCGCTGGTGGTACTGTTCCCGGCGTCTCCGGCCAGCACGAACTTACCATCGGGCTGCTGCAGCAGCGTGCGGGCGTAGGCTTTTCTGCCGTCAAAGCCTATGAAGGCTTTGCCACCGGTACCAAAGCTGTTGTCAGGTTTGCCATTGGGCAAAAAGCGCAGGGCAGTCATAAAATACTGGTAGTTGTAACCACCCGAATAGCCGCCGAGCACAATGTTACCATCTGCCTGAATCGCAATGTCCTTGGCAAGATCCTCACCGTTAAGTCCGCTGATACCTCCTGTTATAACATTGCCACTTACTCCAAAGCTTTCATCGAGGGTACCATCAGTATTGTAACGGGAGAGTAAAAAGTCACGTCCGTAACCAGTTCCCAGTGCGCCGCCCATTAATATTTTACCGTCTGCCTCTGTGGCAAGGCAGGTCTGGCTTACACCATTATAATCTACACTGATTACGCGCCCATTATCTCCAAACTCAGTATCGTACCTGCCTTCAGGAGAAAAACGGCTCAAAATTGTGTATCTGGCAGTAAATGCAAAAGGATCATTTTTAAGTTCACCTCCAACGTAGATGGTGCCATCAGGGGCTTGTGCAAGGCTGGAGTAATAGCTTAGACTTATATTTTCAGGGTCAGGTAAAATAGTAAAGCCATTGCTGCCAAATGTTGAATCGAAAGAACCATCCGATTTTAATCGGGCAACGCAAAAATAGCCGCCCATGTAAGACGTTAGTGTACCTAGTATAAGTAGCCGGTTTCCTTCCAGCAAAAGCATCTTATTAATGCCGCTTAAAGGTTTGTTAAGGACATAACCGTTTTTTTCCATAAGAGGAGTCTAGCATTCCATTTACGAGAAAACGCGCGAGGGAACCTCCTGTACCATTCGCATCATCATATCCACCGGCTGTGATAATTTTTCCATCTGTCTGTTGTACAACAGCGTAGTTGATGCCAAGATCATTATTCCCGGATGTAACAAAACCTTTATCACCAAAGGAGAGGTCTAAAGTGCCGGACTGGCTTTTAGAATACACTGCGATAAAAACTGCCAAGAGAAGGAGTAGTAACTGTTTCATAATTATCTGGTTTTAAGTAAAAAAGTTTTAATGAGGTCTGTTGCTGCAGTTATCTGTGGCTAAGCAGTTATCATCGTCATTGGGTTCAAAACAGGTTACTCTGCGGTTCTTGCACTCTACAAACACCTTGTGACTTGTTTGCGGACTGCTCCCGATGATATTCTGGAAAAAAGTAGCTGCCCTGCCGATGATGTATAGCCCTACCTGTGCTTCCGTACCGTAGCTGGTGCCATAGTCGGCTTTGAAGGTAGATCCGGCATTGCGCAGCCCATGTTGAGCGTCACAGTCAAGATACAGTTCTGAGCGGATGCCCAGCGGTTGTAGGATATTCCTGTAATAAGAAGGAGAGCCGTAAGTATAAATATCGGGCCCAGGAAGGTTGCTTCCATTTACTCTGAATGGCTGTGTTTTGAGGCAACTTCGCTCTACATTAAAGCTGTCTTTATATCTTGTGGTATTTGGAAGTGCGGGAGCAAAATTAATATCACGGATATAAGGATCGACGATATCATCCTGCAAGCCGTGAAAAGCGATAATAGGGATGCGCTGGTCAAAAAAGTTTTTAGCCGTTAAACTGTCATAGTTAGGTGGTACGGCAAGGCTGCCCCATTGCGCCAGTATGCCTTTGATTTTTCCAACATAGCTGATACTTGTATCGCCGTAATACCAATTAGCATTGATGGGCCCCAATGCCTGCGAGATGCTCACGCTCCCTACATACGGATTTACCGAATCGACCATCGATTGCCGCGGGTAGTATGCTACGTCCAATACCGTTATACTGCCTGCGCTGGCACCTCCGAGAAACAGATTGTTAACATCTATCTGGTATGGTGCACGCTGAAAGGGAAGCAACGAATACTGCTCATTTTGTCTCTGAATAATGCTGCGGATAGCGCCTCGTACATCCTGACTTGCCCGGTAAACTGCCAGTTGCTGCTGAACCGTCACATATGCTTTGCCATTGGGGTCTGTGGGAAAACCAGGGCCGGGCAGTCGTACACCCGTTCTGTATTCTACATTAAAAACCACGAAGCCCCGTTGGGCAAAAGCCTCGGCATCAGGGCTAGAGCCTGTGCCCAACTGCTTGCAGTTGGAGAAGCCACCACCATGCACAAAGATGACAGCAGGAAGCGGACAGGTTTTGTATTTGGTATAATCTGCGGGGTAATAGACATCATAGCGAAGCACACCATTGTTGGTTTTGTCGCAGTCTGAAGCGCCGGTAAATCCGTTGCTAATACAACCGTCTGGCGGTGTATATTCTATCTTATAAACTACATCTCCCGGGTAGTCGGCACTAGTATCGTATTTGCCATAGTTAATGTTGGGAATTTTTACGATATTGCTGAAAGGTAAAGAAGTAGAAGTATCGCTCAGGCGGTAATTGCAAAGCGCGCTGGCAAAACAACCGGACACCAATGGTTCATCGTTTACTTGCTGTACCGAAACAGTATAGGAAGTAAACAGGATAAAGAAGAAGAATAAACGAATGTGGAAGTGTACAAGCACGTGTGTTTATTTTCAATGGTTAGTAACAGGCAAAACCAGTTATGTTGTCAGCAGTTATGATTTAAAGTTTAAAAATAAATGAATTTTAATGTTTGTAAAAAATTTTTACCGGCTTTTTTCTGCCGTTTACCGGCTGCCTTACCTTCACTTGCCTAACAGGTCTTTCCAAGGGTTTTGTGCGCTGGTAGCTTTGTGCAACAAAATTAAAAACAATGGAAACGAATATTGTAAAAGAAAAAGAAACCAGCTTGCAAAAAGAAAGCAATATTAACCAGAACAGCCGCCGGTGGAGTGGCATTTTCCTGCTGGCGGTGGGCGGTGTGTTGCTGGCCAACAAACTGGGTGCACCCATTCCGCACTGGCTTATGAGCTGGCAAATATTTGTTATTGCGCTGGGTTTACTAATAGGAGTGCGCCACCAGTTTCGCAACCCGTCCTGGATTGTTCTGGTTGGCTTGGGCAGTGCCTGGCTGCTCGATGATTATTATCCCGAACTGAGTTTGCGCAATTATGTTTGGCCGGTTATCCTCATAGTCATCGGTATTTCTTTTATCATGAACCCAAAACGAGCCAACTGGATAACCGGTGGCAACTGGAGAAGGAAATTGCAGCCAAAGCAGAACAACTGGTACGGCGGGCCGCATGCAACCGGCGACGATATAGCAGATACAACGGAAGAAAGGGTAGATATTACTGCGTTTTTTGGTGGTGTGAAAAAGCGGATATTCTCTAAAAATTTCCGGGGCGGCGATATAACGGCTTTTATGGGCGGTGTGGAAATAGACCTGGCGCAGGCAGATATACAAGGCGGGGCAAGGCTCGATATGTCGGCCGTATTTGGCGGTATTAAACTAATTGTACCTGCCGATTGGGAAGTGCGCAACGAAGCCACCGCTGTATTCGGCGGCATAGAAGATAAGCGCACAACGCCTGCCATATTCAACAGTCGCAAGTTGCTGATTCTTGATGGCGTGGCAGTTTTTGGCGGCATCGAATTAAAGAGCTTTTAGAACAGTGATGAGTGATGAGTGATGAATTATCGCGAAGTTTTTAGTTATTTCTTATTGTTCTTTCACTGATAATTCGTTGCTCATCATTGCAATTTATAACTCATAATTCCTCATTCATAACTCATAATCATAGTTATCATGAACTGGTATATTGCCAAACTTGTTTATCAGGTGATTTATGGAAACGGGCTGTTCGACGGCCAATTCAGCGAGCAGTTTCGGCTGATACAGGCAACCGATGAAGTGCATGCGTTTACCAAGGCGCAGTTGATTGGGCATAAAGAAGAAAATACATTGCGCCACGAAACGGAAGCGCTTGTTCAGTGGAAGTTTATCAATGTTTGCGAGCTGATAGCCATGAATGAAATGGCAGATGGTGCCGAGATTTTATCGCACACAAGCGAGCCGCAAAATGCAAAGGTGTATGTGAAAGTGATACAGCGGCAGGCTTCGCAATTGCTGGCAGACAGTTGCACAAAATGTTTTCATGAAAATTAATCTGCATGGCATCGCCTTCTTTTTTTAACAGAAAAACTGCGGCTGGTTTTACCGGCTGGTCGGTGCTATGGATATCGCTGCAGATGTTTATGGTAAACCGGTACATTCACAACATCACGCTGTCTTTTACGGACGCTTTTGTGAGCATGGCTTTTATTACGGCGGCTTGTTTAATCATCATTAATAATTTCAGGTATTATCTTCCAACGGACGACCAGTTTTGGTACATCATCATCATCAGCCTTGCGCTGGGCGGCATTGTTACGGGTCTGTCTACTTTTATACTTCATCTTATTTTCTGGAAAGAAACGGCTTATCATTCTTTGGTTAGCGAGTCGTGGCTGCTTCGTTTTGCACTGTCAGTATTGCTGATTGCCTGCACAGGTGTTATTGGTTTGCTTTGGTATTCGTTGCAGGAAGGAAAAGATAAAGAACGCCGCTCGCAACATGCCGAAAAAATGCTGAAAGAAGCTGAGCTGTACAAGCTTCGGCAACAATTGCAGCCGCATTTTTTGTTCAACAGTTTAAACTCTATTAGTGCGCTTACACTTTCCGACGCTACGAAGGCGCGACACATGATTCAGCAGTTATCCGATTTTTTAAGAAGCACTTTGCAACGCAACGAAAACCAGTTTATCACGCTGCAGGAAGAACTTCACCAGCTATCGCTATACCTCGATATTGAGAAAGTTCGTTTTGGTCATCGCCTGCAAACCAGCAACGATAGTACGGATGAATCATTGCAGCTTTTACTTCCTGCTTTGTTACTGCAACCTGCTGTTGAAAATGCCATCAAGTTTGGGTTGTACGATACACTCGATGATGTGTTGATTGAAATAAAAACACGAAAAGAAGAAGATGATTTGGTGGTAACGATTACCAATCCTTTTGACATTGAAACGATGCACACAGCGCCGGGCACAGGCTTTGGGTTGCCATCCATCCGCAGAAGATTGTATTTGCTTTTCGGGCGACAGGACCTGGTGCAAACAGAGCAGGCGCAAAACGTATTTATTACCACCATCCGCATTCCTACCTTACTACAAAGACAAGGGTTATGAAAGTTATAATTATAGATGATGAGCTGCTTGCCAGAAGTATTGTAAAAGAATATTTATCGGAATATTCTGCTATTAAAATTGTAGCCGAATGCAGCAATGGTTTTGAAGGTGTAAAAGCCATTTCGGAACACAAGCCTGAGTTGATTTTTCTTGATATACAGATGCCGAAAATAAACGGCTTCGAAATGCTGGAGCTGATTGAAAATCCACCGCCTGTTATCTTCACCACTGCATTCGACGAATACGCCATTAAAGCCTTCGAGACTCACGCAGTTGATTATTTGCTGAAGCCATTTGACAAAGAGCGTTTTGACAAAGCCATTCAAAAAGTGACGAGTCAAAAGCAATCAACGGAAAGCAAAGAAGCGACCGCTTCATTACTGCAATCGGCTACAGAAAGTCCATCGCAAAACAATCGCATTGTGGTAAAGGATGGCAGCAAAATCAAAATCATTCCCGTTGCACAGCTACAATACATAGAAGCGGCAGATGACTATGTGAAGCTGACTACACCGGATGGCACTTTCCTGAAAAATAAAACCATGTCTTACTACGAAAGCAGCCTTGCCTCGCAGCAATTTATTCGAATACATCGTTCTTATTTGGTAAATAGCCAGTTGATAACGCGTATTGATGCTTACGAAAAGGAAGGACATATCGTGACTTTAAAAACCGGTCAAACCTTGCCTGTAAGCAAATCGGGATATGCAAAGCTGAAAGAACAATTTGGTATTTAGATTGAATACCTTTTTCGTTGGCTTCTTTTTTGTTTTGATAAAAGAAAAAGTATGAAACAGAC
The DNA here is from genome assembly GCA_965199905.1 of Ilyomonas sp. Classification (GTDB taxonomy): domain Bacteria; phylum Bacteroidota; class Bacteroidia; order Chitinophagales; family Chitinophagaceae; genus Ilyomonas. The sequence continues at coordinate 325,430 of OZ241366.1, forward strand.
AATTGTATTTGCAGTGGCGCTTTTCTTTAGCGTAGCTGCGTTTTCGCAGGATTCATCTGCTATGCGCCCAATGGGTGGCGACTCAATGGGTAAAATGCATCATAAGATGATGGGCAAAATGAAAGATTGCGTGATGATGCACGATGGTACGCCAATGGTAATGAAGGGTGGACAAAATACGCCGCTTACCGATCAGATGACGTTTCCAAACGGCACCGTTGTAATGGCTGATGGTACCGTGAAAATGAAAAATGGCTCTACCAAAATGTTGAAAGACGGTGAATGTATTTACATGGACGGCAGCATGGGAAAGATGCCGATGACGGGCAATAAAATGAAAATGAAGAAAGACAGCACAATGATGTAGTTCCATCCACTTATAAAAAAAAGCTATCAATCAAATTGATAGCTTTTTATTTTCCGGCATTCCCTTCTTTATTTGTATAAATTCTGTTTATAAATGAGCGCAACTATTTACCTGGTACCAACCGTTTTACATGACGATGAAGAAGCTTTGAAAGCTATACCGGCTTATGTGTTAGAAGCTGTAAAAAGCTGCCAGGCTTTTTTTGCTGAAAACGAAAAAACAACACGGCGGTATTTTAAAAAGCTTTGGAAAGAAATGGTGATAGACAATTACGAATGGCATACCATTCATAAAGCGGAAGAAGAAGTATCGCAGGCATTTATCCGTTGCATTCGTCAAAATAAAACAATCGGCATCATTAGCGAAGCGGGTTGTCCCGGCATTGCAGACCCGGGACAAATACTGATAAATATTGCGCAGCAACAGAAAGCTATAATAAAACCTTTGGTAGGACCAAATTCTATATTGCTGGCTTTGATGGCAAGCGGTATGAGCGGGCAGAGCTTTGCGTTTCAGGGTTATCTTCCCATCGATTCATTGGAAAGAAAAAAGAAAATAAAGGAATTGGAAGAAGATTCGATCAAAGGAAAATGCACACAGATTTTTATTGAAACACCTTACCGAAACCAGGCTATCTATACTGAACTGCTTCAATCGTGCAAGGATGGAACAAAGCTGTGCGTGGCTGCTGAACTAACTGGCAAAAATGAAAAAATAAAGACAAAGACAATTGCTCAGTGGAAGAGTGAACCGCAGCCACAGCTTCATAAAATTCCCGTTATCTTTTTGTTGTATGCAGGATAGTTAGCAATAGACCTTTTGCTTAAAGCCTGGTTGTTCAAAACCGCGTTGTCATGCCTGTGTAATTAATTCTTTGCATCGCCTGTTACATCTTTTCTTTGCACAAAATCGTTTCCTCTCATGCGCATCGGAATTGTTTGCTATCCTACGTTTGGCGGTAGTGGCGTATTGGCTACGGAATTAGGAAAAGCATTGGCAGATAAAGGTCATTCGGTTCATTTTATTACTTATCAGCAACCTGTACGACTTAATATTTTCAGCGCAAATATTTTTTACCACGAAGTTCGTGTGCCCACTTATCCTCTGTTCGATTATCCGCCTTACGAGATTGCTTTGGCAAGTACGATGGTTGATGTTATCATGAATCACAATCTCGATTTACTGCATGTACATTATGCCATTCCTCACGCGTCGGCAGCATTTATGGCAAAACAGATTGTACAAAAAAGCGGCAGAAAAATTCCTTTTATCACCACGCTTCATGGCACCGATATTACACTGGTAGGTAGAGACAAAATGTATGAACCTGTAGTTACTTTCTCCATCAATGAAAGTGATGCCATTACAGCCGTATCGCAAAATCTGAAAGAGGAAACCTATCGTTCTTTTGTTATCAATAAAGACATTGAAGTCATTTATAATTTTGTTGATGTTAGCCGTTTCAGCAAAAAGCCAATTGATGCCTTTCGCAAAGTGATTTCACCCAATGGTGAAAAAATCATCGTGCATGCTTCAAACTTCAGGAAGATAAAACGTGTGTTCGATGTTATCAAAATCTTTGCGCAGGTGCGTAGAGAAGTAGATTGTAAACTGCTAATGATTGGCGATGGACCTGAGCGCTCCGGTTGCGAAGAAATTGCCAGGCGGTTAGGTGTACAGGATGAAGTAAGATTTTTGGGAAAGCAGGAACAAATGGAAGAAATTATGGCAATCGCCGACCTGTTTCTTTTGCCATCCGAATATGAAAGCTTTGGTTTGTCAGCCCTGGAAGCGATGGCGGCACATGTGCCTGTGATCTCATCAAATGCAGGTGGTTTACCGGAAGTAAATATTGAAGGAGTAACTGGATTTACAGCTAATGTAGGCGACATTGAAACAATGAGCCGGCAAGCTATTGACCTATTAAAAGATGAAGAAAAATTGAACCTTTTCAAGCAGCAGGCGTTCGATCAGGCAAGCCGTTTCGACATTCATAATATTGTTCCCCAATACGAACAATTGTACAGCCGCTTTTGCAAAATGAACTAAGCACGTCTGACTTAACATTCAATACACAACCATCTTCCTTATTTTGCAGTCATGCTTACAAGGCGCATCATTCCTTGCTTAGACATTAAAGATGGCAGAACCGTAAAAGGTATCAATTTCGGCAACCTGCGCGATGCAGGCGACCCGGTTGAACTGGGCGCTGAATATGCAAAGCAAGGCGCTGATGAGCTAGTGTTTCTCGACATTACGGCAACGAATGAAAAACGGAAAACGCTGAGCGAACTGGTGAACCGGATTTCCCATCATATCAATATTCCTTTTACAGTTGGCGGCGGCATCAGCAGTGTAGAAGATGTGAGTGTTCTTTTGCAAAATGGCGCCGATAAAATTTCCGTAAACACATCGGCTTTTAAAAATCCGCAATTGATAAAAGAATTATCAACAGAGTTTGGAAGTCAATGTATAGTTCTGGCCATCGATACCAAAAAAGAAGAGGACGGAAACTGGTACGTGTATCTTAATGGCGGCAGGGTAAAAACGGAAATGCAATGCTTCGATTGGGCGCAGCAAGCGGTCGATCTTGGTGCGGGCGAAATCCTTTTGACATCCATGAATCATGATGGTACGAAGAGCGGTTTCGCTATTGACATTACCCGGAAATTAGCAACTGAACTTCCGGTTCCGGTGATTGCTTCCGGCGGCGGTGGCACCATTCAACATTTTATAGATATTTTTGAAGATGGAAAAGCTGATGCTGCGTTAGCTGCCAGTATTTTTCATTTTAAAGAAGTAGAAATTAAAAAACTGAAAGAAGCATTGCGAAGCCGGGACATTGAAGTGCGGCTTTGATAAATTAAATCAGTTTTCCGGTAAAAAATCGCTTATGAATAAAAAAATATGACGCTCGATTTTAAAAAATATAAAGAGGGTTTGGTTCCGGCGGTTATCCAGGACTATACAACGCACAAAGTGTTGATGCTTGGATTTATGGATGAAAAAGCGCTGCAAAAAACAGAGCAAACCGGCAAGGTTACATTTTACAGTCGCAGCAAGCAAAGGCTTTGGACGAAAGGAGAGGAGAGTGGTAATTACCTCGTTGTAAAACAAATATTATCTGATTGTGACAACGATACATTGCTGATAAAAGCGCAGCCGATGGGTCCGGTTTGTCATACAGGTGCTGATACTTGCTGGATGGAAAAAAATCACTCTGATAATTTTCTGTCTTACCTGGAAGATGTAATAGAACTCAGGCGCAGTGCGGCTCCTGACGAATCTTATGTAGCAAAATTGTTTGAAAAAGGCATCAACAAAATTGCGCAGAAAGTAGGGGAAGAGGCTGTGGAATTAGTGATTGAAGCAAAGGATGACAATGAACAACTGTTTGTAAATGAAGCGGCGGATTTATTGTTTCATTATCTCATTTTACTTCATGCAAAAGGATATACACTTAATGACATTACTGACGTTTTAAAGATGCGTCATTCAAAATAGAAATATGAAACGGATTGCTCTTTTGATTCTGTTATTTCCCTTGATTTCTTTTTCGCAAACGAAACGCGCGCCCGGCGGCTTTTTAATTGAAGGTCAGATGCGTTCTCTGCCAAACGGAACCGATGTTACATTATTCGGTTTCAACGGAACTGATACCATTGCCAAAACAAAAGTGCAGAACGGAGGTTTTACACTAACCGGAAAAATGGAGAATGCCGATGCGAGGCTGATTACCTTTTCTGGTTTGCAACAGCGCGTTGTTGTTTTTATGGGCAATGATGATGTGAAAATAAAAGGCGACAGCAGCAATTTCAGTGATGTGGTTATCAGTGGCTCACCAACCAATTACGATTATGAAGAATTCCTGTATCACATTAAACCGTTGAATGATTATGTAACTTTTTATCGGAATAATATACAAACAGCGCCCACACAATCAGCGAAAGATAGTATGATGATTTCGTTGAATACGGCGTATAGTATTTACCAGGAAAGCATTGACCGTTTTATTACCCGCAAAAAGAATTCACCGGTTTCTTCGCTAATATTGGCTTATAGTTATGATACCGACCCAAACAAAGATGTGGTGCTGCTTGAAAAGCGCTTCAATTCATTGAACGGTCCTGCATTGCAAAGCCAGTTTGCCAAAAATATTACGCAGGTGATTGCCAGCGAAAAAATTGGCGCTGTAGGAACGCAGGCGATTGATTTTACGCAGGCTGATACAAGTGGAAACAGTGTGTCTTTATCGCAGTTTAAAGGCAAGTATGTACTACTCGATTTTTGGGCAAGCTGGTGCCGCCCTTGCCGTATGGAAAATCCGAATGTAGTGCAAGCCTATAATAATTTTAAAGACAAGAACTTTACGGTGCTAAGTGTTTCGCTTGATGAAGCCAAAGATTCCTGGCTGAAGGCTATAAAAACTGATAAACTTAACTGGACCCACATCAGCGACTTAAAATACTGGAGTAATACGGTGGCAATGCAATACCATATACAATCTATTCCACAGAATTTCCTGATTGACCCGAATGGTGTGATTATCGCAAAAAATTTACGCGGTGAGCAACTGGTTGCCAAACTTAAGGAAGTATTAAAATAAAGTTATCTTAACCAACAATCATCAGCTTTTATGTCTTTTCATGTTTCTGAACAAGGCGAAGCCGGGCATAAAACCATTCTTCTTGAAGACACAATAACCGGAACGAAAGCGCAGGTTTATGCATTCGGGGCTTTGTTAAATACATTTTCAGTAAAACAAAATGAGAAGGAAAGAAACCTTATTGAAGGGTTTCAGAATGTAGAAGATGCTTTTAAAAACATAACGCCGGCATTTCAAAGCGCAAAGCTAAGTCCATTCGTTTGTCGCCTCAGGGAAGGTCAGTATACGTTTGCTAATGTGAAGCATAAGATTGAAAAGTATTACTACAATCGCGAAGCCTTGCATGGCTTGATTTACGATGCTGTTTTTTCTGTAGTGGAAACGGGTGCCACTGAAGATTCTGCTTTCGTGGTATTGGCGTATGATTATGATAAAAATGATGCTGGTTTTCCCTTCTTTTATCGTTTGCAGGTGACGTATCACTTGCAAAAAGGCAACGATTTATCCATTACTACAAAGGTCACAAACTTAAGCGCAGCCTCTATTCCCATGTCGGATGGCTGGCATCCTTATTTTATTTTTGGAAAGAAAGTGAATGACCTGGAATTGTATGTAAGAACCAATGAAATGGTTGAGTTTGATGACAAGTTACTGCCAAGCGGGCGCTTTCTTCCATTTCAGGAATTTTCGCATTTGCAAAAAATAGGAGATGCCAGGTTGGATAACAGTTTTGTTCTGTCGGCAACAAACGCTTCCGAACCCGCCTGCATGTTGCGCGATTCTGAAACTGGTTTACAGCTCAGCATTTATCCGGATGCGGGCTATCCTTATCTTCAAATATTTACGCCCGATCACCGAAACAGCGTTGCTATTGAAAACCTCAGCAGTCTTCCTGATGCGTTCAATAACAGCTTTGGTTTATTGATTCTTGAGCCAGCGTCAAGCGTATCATTTACCACCAGATATGTAATTGCCACTTTTTGAATTTTTATTATAAAGTCAGCACGGCAATCATACTGATTTCAACGTTCACATTTTTAGGCAAGCCTTTTACAGCCACAGTTTCGCGTGCCGGGTAATCACCAGAAAAATAACTGCCATAAATTTCATTTACGGAAGCAAACAAACTTATATCAGATAAGAAGATTGTTGTTTTTACCACATGATCAAAACTGAGATAAGCTGCGGTTAAAATGGCTTCCAGATTTTTCATTACCTGTTCTGTTTCTGCCTGCAAATCGCCGGGAATCAATTCGTTGGTTTCGGGATCGATAGCCACTTGTCCGCTGATAAATAAAAGCTCACCCGTTTTTACTGCCTGGTTATAAGGTCCAATTGGTTTTGGTGCTTTGTCTGTCTGGATGATTTGTTTTGCCATGATCTTATTTTACTGGCAAGGTTCGGTAATTTTTATATAATATTCAATGAATGTAAACTTGCAGTCTCCTGGCACAAGTGTAAATGATTTAATATTGCGCACTATTTGTATCATGGCAACTTTATTATGTATTGATACAGCCGGCGAAACGGCAACTGTTGGATTGGGCAACGAAGATGGAGTGATTACGGCAGAAACAAGTACCGATCAAAAGAATCATGCTGCTTTCATTCAGTCTGCTGTGCAACGAATTCTTTCCAGGGCTTCTGTTGATTTTTCTCAAATCGATGCTGTCGCTGTTGTAAACGGGCCGGGCAGTTATACAGGTTTACGTGTTGGTTTGGCATCGGCAAAAGGCATTTGTTACGCATTAAATAAGCCGTTGATTACACTTAATACGTTAGCTGTAATGGCTTTGGCTGCTATGGAAGATGTAAAAGATTCATCGCTTCTTTACTGCCCGTTAATCGATGCCCGGCGCAACGAGGTATTTACTGCCGTCTACGATTCTGCGCTTCATGTTATTCTGCCGCCACAACCAAAAATAGTGGAGCCGGAAAGTTTTAATATATATTTAGACAAGCAGAGAGTCGTTTTTTTTGGAAGTGGGCATAATAAATGCATGCGTATTATAAATCATACAAATGCTAATTTCGAAGACGTATTTTATACTGGAAATCAAATAAATAAGTTAGCTATTAATGCCTATAAGGACGCTCAATTTGCAGATATTGCCTATACAGAACCATTTTATACGAAAGACTTTTTTTTGCAGGGTTAATAAAAGCGAATTTTTTAGAAATTAAATTGTTTCTTTGCGTTTTAGAAATATAGATATTTTTCATTCGTATTAAATTATTTATTGCAAATGCTTACATCTTCTCACACACCGAATGTGACCTTAACGAATCCCGACAATCAGGAACAAACTAAAGTTGACTTCCTGCACATTAAGAAATCTGCTTTAATTCTGCGTGCTATGAATCACAAGCTTCGTCAGCAGATGATAAAATTGCTTGATGAAAACGGGAAACTTACGGTAACAGAATTGTATGTGAAGCTTCGGCTTGAGCAGTCAGTTGCTTCGCAGCATCTTGCCATTTTACGTCGTGCCGGAATCGTAGTTACAAAGCGTGATGGAAAGTTCATCCATTATGCCGTTAATTATCCACGCATTGCCGAGATCAATAGATTTGTAGAAGACCTTGTGGCGTAGCAAAATCATTGTTAAGAAGGCTGTTCATCAGCCTTCTTTTTTTACCTTTACAGTATGTACATCAGGCAATTGTATACTGGCTGTATCAGCGAAGCCGCATATTATATAGAAAGCAACGGCGAGGCAGCCATTATAGATCCGCTTCGCGATATCGATTCTTATCTTCAGTTAGCCGAAGAGCGCCATTCAGTTATCAAATATATTTTTGAAACCCATTTTCACGCAGACTTTGTCAGCGGTCATTTAGAGTTGAGCAAAGCTACCGGCGCGCCGGTTGTTTTTGGTCCTCAAACCAAAGCCGGTTATGAGATCTTGATTGCAAAAGACGGTGAAAAGTTTGCTTTAGGAAGCACTTTAATCGAAGTATTGCACACGCCCGGACATACACCGGAAAGCACATGTTTTTTATTGAAAAATGAAGAAAGTAAAGAGTATGCAGTTTTTACCGGCGACACGCTTTTCTGTGGCGATGTAGGCCGTCCCGATCTTTCACAAACAGATGGCTCAACAACGACAGAACAATTAGCTGCACAACTTTATAACAGCCTTCAACAAAAGATTTTACCGCTTCCGGATGATGTGATTGTGTACCCGGCGCATGGTCCGGGCAGTAGTTGTGGTAAAAATTTAGGTCCCAAAACACACAGCACAATTGGCGGTGAAAGGAAAACAAATTACGCTTTGCAACCTCAGTCAGAAGCTGAATTTATTAAAGCAGTAACTGATGGCTTGACGCCTCCGCCAAGTTATTTTTCGATAAATGCTGAAATCAATAAAACAGGATACGAAGATTTGGATACTTTATTACAGAAAGGCCTAACTGCATTTCCAGTTGCAACCTTCAAAGAAAAAATGAATGACGACAATGTTGTTGTTCTCGATACACGCCATGCGGATGTATTTACACAAGGTTTTGTGCCCGGTTCCGTCAGTATCGGGCTGGAAGGGCGTTTTGCAGAATGGGCAGGAAGTCTTTTGCCATTCGGTAAATCAATATTGCTGATAACTGAAAAAGGTATGGAAAAAGAAACCATAGTTCGCCTTTCCAGGGTCGGGTTCGAAAAGTATGAAGGCTATCTCGATGGTGGCTTTGCTGCCTGGCAACAAGCCGGCGAAACGATTGATATGATTATCGATGTGGAAGCCGATGAAGTGGCTATGGATATTCCTTTTGATGAAAACCTTGTGATTGTTGATGTGCGTAAAGAAGTAGAATTTGCAGATGGTCATGTAAAAGATGCTGTAAATATTCCGCTTCAGGATATGAGCGATCCCGCAAGCATGTCGGGCATCGATGAAACCAATAATCTTTACATCCATTGCGCCGGTGGTTATCGCAGTGTAATTGCTGCTTCATTATTGAAAAGACAAGGCATTCACAATTTGCGAAATATAACCGGAGGTTATGCTTCGCTTAAAAATGAAGAGCGGATTCAAACAGAAAAAAGCTCGGAAGTTTTGAATTAGAATCAGAAAGCAGAACAATAAATCATTGCCTAACTTGTAGCCCGTTACTAACGGGCTATTTTATTTTTATAAAAAAAGGAAGACAACCAGAACATGAACCATTTTCTGAAACATTACAGCAGTATTCTTCTTATGCTTGCCGGCGTTATTGCAGGTTGTATTCTCGGGTTAGAGTTTGGAACAAAAATCAATTTTCTAAAACCGGTTGGTGATATTTTCCTCAACCTTTTGTTTACAGCGGTTGTGCCGCTTGTTTTTTTTACAATCTCTTCTTCTATTGCTACCGTTGACCGTTCTCAAAAATTTGGGAAACTGATGGGTGTGATGCTGCTAATTTTCCTCCTGACGGTTGTTATTGCCGCCATTACCACGATTGTTGGAGTTGAGCTGTTTCCCATCGGGGAAATAAAAAGCAACACTTTATTCTCAATGCAAAGTGGCGAAAAAGGAAGTCTTGGCGACCAGATCACTTTGATGCTTACGGCTGACGATGTGTACAAACTTTTCTCAAGAAAAAATATGCTTGCCCTGATTCTCTTCTCTGGCTTAACAGGTTTTGCGGTGCTGCGCAGTGGCGAAAGCGGGCAGGTTTTTATCCGGTTTTTAAAAGCCGGCAGCGATGTGTTTACCAATATTCTTATGCTGATTATGAAAGTAGCGCCTATTGGGTTGGGAGCTTATTTTGCTGTGCAGGTTGGCACACTTGGCTCCGAATTGCTACAAAGTTATGTGCGGGCAATGGCAGTTTTTCATGGCGTTAGTTTGTTTTACTATGTCTTTTGGCTTAGTGTATATGCATTCATTGCCGGCGGCAGTAAACTGGTAAAAAAATACTGGAAAAACAATATTGCACCTTCCGCTACCGCAATTGGAACCTGCAGCAGCATTGCCACAATACCTGTAAATCTTGCCGCTTCAAAAGAAATGGGAATTCCATCTTATATTGGCAATATTGCCATCCCGCTTGGGGCAACTTTACATAAAGACGGCTCCAGCATATCTTCAATAATGAAAATTGCTGCTGTGTTTGCGCTGTTTCATAAACCTTTTACTGGCTTCGATGTATTAAGTATAGCCGTGCTGATTACCATCTTCGTAAGCCTGGTTGAAGGTGGTATTCCGGCGGGCGGTTATCTGGGTGAATTGCTGGTGATGTCAGTCTATAATTTCCCCGTAGAAGCTTTTCCTGTGTTAATCATTATTGGCACATTGGTAGATCCGGTAGCTACGGTTTTAAATGTATGCTGCGACACAGCTGCAGGTGTATTGATAAGCCGGATTATGGGAGGAAAAGAATGGGCGAAAGAGTTAACTGTAAATTGAAAAATTAAATTATTTTCCTTTAAAAAGAGGTTTTCTTTTTTCAACAAAGGCTGTTGTTCCTTCTATCATATCTTTTGTTGAAAAACACTCGCCAAAGCGCTTGATTTCATAATCATAACCTTCTGTAGTATGATTGAAATGCTTAACACAAGCCATGATTTTAGAAGCTGCCAAAGGTGCTTTTTCACCAATCGTTTGCAAGGTCTTTTTTGTTTCTGCCAATAGCTCATCGGGCAGGCAAACTTTGTTTACAATATGATATTGTTTGGCTTCTTCAGCGCTTATCATTTTTCCCGTCAGGATCAGTTCGTTAGCAATATTTTTTCCAACCAATTGCGTTAACCTTTGTGTACCGCCGTAACCGGGAATAATACCTATATTAATTTCCGGCTGACCAAATTTTGCATTATCGGAAGCATATATAAAATGACAGGCTAATGCAAGCTCACAACCACCACCTAAGCAAAATCCATTAACAGCAGCTACGATAGGTTTCGGGCAGTCTTCTATTTTATTCATCAACTGGTGCCCAAACCTGGCAAGCGCTTCTCCTGAGCCGGCATCCATTTTTCCAAACTCTGAAATATCGGCGCCAGCTACAAAAGCTTTATTACCGCTGCCTGTAATAATTGCCGATTTGATATCGCCTCTTTCATACACATCATCAATCACTTTATCCAGCTCATGCAAAACCAATTGGTTTAAAGCATTCAGTTTATCAGGACGATTAATTGTGATGATAAAAATGCCATCTTCGAGCGAAGTCAATAATGTATTGTACATAAAAATTTTGTCTGATTAAAACCAAAATCAATCATTGCAATCTGATTGATTTTTGCCAAATATTTTGTTAGCAGGATTAGTTGCGTTGGATGATGCCACCGCCAATCACATCATCACCTTCATAGAAAACAGCACTTTGACCGGGCGCAATGCTTTTTACCGGTTCGATAAAACGCACCTGGATATTTGCACCATCATTATAAAGAATACTTTCTGCGCCGGCATCTTTATACCTGATTTTTGTAAGCGCTAAACTGCCATCGCTGATACCATCATATTTAATCCAGTTCATTTTGGCAACGATAGCTGTTTGTTGCTGCAAATCTTCTTCATCACCTAACATTACTGTATTATCTGCAGGGTTGATGGCAGTAACATAAGCAGGTTTGCCTAAGGCAATATCAAGCCCTTTACGCTGACCGATTGTATAGAAAGGATAGCCGCGGTGCTGTCCTAATTTTTTTCCATCTTTATTGATGAACCAGCCGCCTTCTACTTTCTCTTCCAGCCCACTTACATTGCGCTTGAGGAAACCGCGGTAATCATTGTCCGGTACGAAACAGATTTCATAACTCTCGCTTTTTTTAGCCAGTTCGGGATAGCCAAAATCATGAGCCATTTGCCTGATTTCCGGCTTGCGATATTTGCCCAAAGGCAATAAAGTACGGCTTAATAAATCCTGCTGTAAACCCCACAGCACATAGCTCTGGTCTTTATTCTCGTCCAATCCTTTACTGATAAAGAATCTGCCGTTTTGGTGCTGGTTTATATTTGCATAGTGACCTGTTGCTATAAAATCGCAGCCTAATGCATCTGCGCGTTTCAAAAGCGCGCGCCACTTAATATGCGTGTTGCACATCACGCAAGGATTGGGCGTGCGGCCGGCTAAATATTCCTCTATAAAATTTTCAACTACAAAGCCACCAAACTCTTCCCGGATATCAAGAATAAAATGAGGAAAACCATTTTGCACAGCAGCCTGCCGTGCGTCGTTAAAGCTGTCGATATTGCAACAACCCGTTTCTTTTGAACTGCCGCCGCTGGTGGCATAATCCCAGGTTTTCATGGTAATGCCTACCACTTCATATCCTTCATTGTGAAGCATTAGTGCGGCAACGGTGCTATCTATACCGCCGCTCATGGCAACCAACACTTTTCCTTTTCTGCTCATGCGGCAAAGATAATTGTTATGCAAAGTTTTAGAGATACTGATATGTCAGGGTTTGGTAAGATGTCATGCTAAAAAGTTTTTCGTTCCAGCGCTTTTTCAATAGAATCATCGCTTATTGTTTCCTCATTTTTTTCAGGCTTCACTTCGCAGGGAAAACCAAACAGGCAACGTTCCTTAATCATGGCGGCTACCTCGGCGGGCACAAATTCTTCCCATCCTCGTTCATCGGTTTTTATCATCTGTAAAACCTTATCAGTCTGCACGTTCAGGTTTTTGCGACTGTAGTGAGTAATGTCTTCAATTTTATTATTGGCAATGAGATAGCGGTATAAATCGATGAGGTGTGCGGGCAGTTGCAGGCGAAGGCAATTTTGTATCGAACCGTTGCGTAAAGTTGGATAAATGAACAATTTTACTTTACGGCTAAAAAGTGTGGCAAACGATTCGAGAATGCCACCGGGAAGACTCTGATAATGCTCTTCCGAAAAAATGTATTCAAGGTTCGGATAACCGAGAACAACACCCATTTTCAGCTTTGTAATGGTAGATAAATAAGCCACGAGTTTGTAATACTCATGGAAGCTCGAAATCATTACTGTTTGCCCCAGCGCAGACAAAATATCTACACGATCAAGAAAGTCTTTCTCATCAATCTCTGCGGCCTGGTCGGCGTTTCTTTCTTTTAATCCCTGGAGTGTCAATTCCGTTAACACAACGATATTCTCTTTGTCAACATCAGGCTCTTCCAAAAATTGTTGTACGCCTGTGGTCAGCATATCTAAATGAACATTGATAATCGGACGAAACCGCCCGCGAACTACCACAATATGTTTTTTATAGAGCACTTCAGAAGGCTGCTGATTCTTACCATCAGGTCCAAATACTGCCGCTTCTGAGAATCCAAATTTTACAAGGTGAAGACTCATCAACCGGTTGTCTACTTTTTTGAAATCAGGACCTTCAAAACGAATCATATCAATCTGGATGCGGTCTTTCGATAAATCATCCATCAGCGATAGCAAAAAAGGAAGCGGTGTTTCATGATAATTAAAACAGGCATAAATCAAATTCACACCTAAAATACCAACTGCCTGTTGCTGCAGGTTGTTATCATTATCCAGCAATTTTACATGCAGAAGCGCATCATTGTACGGACCATTCGGAATTAACTGAAAACGCACGCCCATCCAGCCATGTCCCCGGTTTGTTTTGTGGTAATTGAGCGCCGCTATCGTATCGGAAAATGCAAAAAAAGTTGTGCTTTCTCCACGTTGCGCCGACAAGCGTTCCTTTAGCAAACCATACTCATGATCAATCATAGCCAGCAGGCGGCTTTCACTTACATAACGGCGTTTTTTTTCGGCTCCATAAATGGCATCAGAAAAAAGCATATCGTAAGCCGACATGGTTTTAGCAATGGTACCGGAAGAGCCGCCTGCTTTAAAGAAGTTTGCTGCCACATCCTGCCCCGCACCTATTTCCGCGAACGAGCCGTATATCTGCGGGTCTAAATTTAAAGCCAGAGCTTTTTGTTTTGTACCGAGATATGTATTTTGAAATGCTTTCATGATATACGTTTACAATTGCCACTTAACCGAAAGGTAAGAAATTTTTTGCCTATTGGAAGTGTAAAAAATAAATTGACACAAAGGTCAGATTAGATTGTTTTAAAAGTAAAATATTGTTTCAAAATAAAAAGTTTTTGCTCATATAAAGGTTCAAGCCGGGATGAACAATTGAAACCAGTTACGTCTTGGTCCGGTAGAAAATGCGGTACTTTCCGTAATAAAAAAAGAGGCTACATATACTTGTATCCTCTTTTCTTATTCAAACAAAAAGTCAGAATGAAAATTACTGCCTGTCGTTTGGCGGAAGTTTGCATGGCGGCGAGCCCTTTTTTTGTCCGCCACCTTCCTCAGCGCGCTTGCAAACCGGGGGAAGCTTTGTATAACTGTCAGGCGTTGCTTTTGTATCATCTGCATCAAAACCGGCATTATTAATAGCAGTTTTGATTGTCTCTAAATTAATGCGGTCAGGCGCATACTGAACGCGAACCGTTCCGGTAGTCATGTTGATGGTCCACTTCATAATGCCTGCGTCATCATTAGGTCCTTTTTCACGCTGCAGATATTTTTCGAGCTTGTCTTTACACTCCCAGCATTTCACTTGTGGCACTGTAATGTTTGCCCACACCGCTTTTTGCGCCATCACCTGTGCATTGGCGCTTTTGGCACCTGCAAACAAGAGAATGGCGAATAGTAGTTTCTTCATAATATAATAAACGAATGGTTGATGAAAACTGTTTCCTTTATCTCAACAATGATGCAAGATTATTTTTTCTTTAAGAAGACAATTCTTTCCAGTCAGCCGGATTTTCGCGCCATTGCATCAGTATCGATTCAACTTCAGGCTGTACAAGACCCTTTTCCAAAGCTAATTGTATAAGCGAAGAATAATTGGTAAGGGAAGTTAATTTTACATCTGCATCAGCAAACGCTTTATCAGCCACGGCAAAGCCATACGTAAATATAGAAACCATTCCCACCACCTCAAGCCCTGCATTGCGCAGCACACCGGCTACCTGCAAACTGCTTTTTCCGGTAGAAATCAAATCTTCCACAATCACCACTTTTTGCTTCGCTTCAAAATATCCTTCTATCTGGTTGCCCAAGCCATGTTCTTTCGGTTTTGGACGAACATAAATGTAGGGAAGTTTAAGCTGGTCGGCAGCCATAGCGCCCCACGCAATGCCGGCGGTAGCAACACCTGCCAGCAAATCTGCATCGGCAAATGTTTCAAAGATGATATTGCACATTTCGCTTTTAATCAAGTCGCGGATGTATGGAAAAGAAAGCACCTTGCGGTTGTCGCAATAAATGGGACTTTTCCAGCCGCTTGCCCAGGTATAAGGCTGTTGCGGATTTAACTTTACAGCACCCACCTGTAATAATTTTTCTGCAATCGCTTTTTCGTTCGATGACATTGTGTTGTTTCTAATGATTGATTCTGGCGCGAAGATAAGTAGTGAGTTTTTTTGCAATGGCTGTTTGTTATCCGTTTCGATAAAAGCTCAATCATTGCCCCTAACGCTGATGGGAGGATTTTTGCTGCTTCTACAGGCAAGTATCACAACGGACGCTTAATAGAAAGATGGACGATGGTTACCAAAAATGTATTTGTATTTAATTTCAAATGCTATACGAAAATCGTTTGCCAAATAAGCTCAGCAGCGGATTGTTTACATTTGCCGTATGGCAAAAAAAACAATTGTGGCAGCGGGCGGGCTGGTACAAAATGAATTTGATGAAGTGCTGCTTATTTTTCGTCGTGGCGTGTGGGATATGCCGAAAGGGAAACTTGACGAAGGAGAAACGATTGCCCAATGTGCAGTTCGTGAAGTAGAAGAGGAAACGGGTTTGCGGAATGTTATCTTAGGTGATTTTATTGACCACACTTACCATGATTATTTCGATAAATGGTTGAAGAAAGAAGTGCTGAAAGAAACGCACTGGTATGCCATGCGCATCAACGGTAATCAAACCCTGGTGCCGCAAACAGAAGAAGATATCGAGGAAATAGTATGGGTGAAAAAAGATGAACTTATAAATTATATGAATAACATGCACAAGAACATTATACATGTGATTCAGAAATTCCTCACACTGCAAAACCATTGATTCTGGCATGCCGGAACCATTTTTGCTGATGGTGGGCGCTTCCTGTAATAAACTATCGTGAAAACGACACCGTGATGAGTAAAACTATAATCATTTCAAACCGGTTGCCGGTTAAGGCTGTTGAAAAAGACGGACAGTATCATTTCACGTCTGCTGAAGGCGGACTGGCAACGGGATTAAGTTCTATATTTAAAGAAAATAAAGACAGTCTTTGGATAGGCTGGCCCGGACTCGAAATTCCTAAAGAGAAAGAAGAAGATATTACAAAAGAACTGAAGCAGAACAATTTGTGTCCGGTTTTTTTATCTGCCGAAGAAATTACACAATTCTACGAAGGGTTTTCCAATGAAATTTTGTGGCCGGTTTTTCACTATGTGCCCACTTATGCCAATTATGATATTAACTATTGGAATCAATACCGCCGCGTAAATAACAAGTTTTGTGAAGCTGTAATGAAAGTGGCTGAACCCGATGATGTTATCTGGATTCACGATTACCAGCTTTTGTTGCTGCCAACGATGCTGCGAAAAGAAACGCCTGATTTTACCATTGGTTTTTTTCTGCACATTCCATTTCCCTCACACGAATTATTCAGGCTGATTCCATGGCGCAGCGAATTGTTGAATGGCATGCTCGGCGCAGATTTGCTTGGCTTTCACACGTATGATGATGTGCACCATTTTATGGTAGCGGCATCGCGCATTTTGCAGATTTCTTATTCAGCTAATGTTATCAGTTGTAACAACAGGTCAATTGTGGCAGATGCCTTCCCGATGGGAATAGATGATAGAAAATTTGATGAGCTGACAAAGAATATACTGGTTAAGCAAAACCTCGCTCAGCTTCAGAAAGATTTCGCAAACCAGCGGATGATTCTTTCTATTGACCGACTCGATTACAGCAAAGGCATTTTACAACGCCTGCAGGCATTTGATGTGTTTTTGCAGGAAAATCCTGACTACCATCAACAGGTTTCGCTATACATGATTGTTGTGCCTTCGCGCGATAAAGTGCAGCAATACAAAGACCTGCGTGATGAGATTGATAAGCTGGTCGGCAATATCAATTCGCGCTATCGCACCAACAACTGGACACCCATCAATTATTTCTATCGCTCTTTTATGATAGAAGAATTATCTGCGCTATTCCAGTCTGCCGAAATCTGCCTGGTTACACCCATGCGCGATGGGATGAACCTCGTTTGTAAAGAATATATAGCGAGCCGGAATAATAATAACGGCGTATTGATTCTTAGTGAAATGGCGGGCGCATCTAAAGAATTGATCGATGCTTTAATAGTAAATCCGAACAACATTTTCCAGATGAGCAGCGCCATTGCAGCGGCACTAATTATGCCCCTCAATGAACAGGAAAAAAGAATGCGGGTAATGCGCGAGCTTATACAAAAAAATAACGTTACAAACTGGGTAAACACATTTATGGATACTCTTAAAAAAGTAAAAAAGCGACAGCAGTCTTTACAAACAAAATATTTAAGCAACCGGCTAAAAGATCATATGCGTAAGCGATACGCGAACGCAGGCAAACGATTGTTGCTGCTGGATTATGATGGCACGCTTACCAACTTTGCCGACATCCCGGCTCACGCTAATCCTGATAAGGAATTATATAAACTGATTGAGCATTTGTCTGATGATGAGCGGAACGATGTTGTTATTATCAGTGGCAGAGCACATTCCCAGTTAAACGAATGGTTTTCTCATTTGCCGGTTCACCTGGTGGGTGAGCATGGCGTGTGGTATAGAGAAAAAAACGGCGAATGGGAACATTTGAGAGGATTGTCATCGGAATGGAAACGCCAGATTGAAAACGTATTGGATAACTATAACGAACAAACGCCCGGCGCTTTTACCGAAGACAAAACATTTTCGCTGGTTTGGCATTTTCGCAAGGCTGAAGTTGAGCTTGGCGAAACACGCGCTGCGGAGTTGATGAACACACTACGTTATACAGTAGCTGATTTAGGCTTGCAGTTGTTACGTGGAAATAAAATAGTGGAAATTAAAAGCATTGAGGCAAGCAAAGGCAAATCGGCAATGCATTACCGCTCCTCAAAAGATTATGATTTTGCCGTTGCTATTGGCGACGATACGACCGATGAAGATATGTTCATTGCATTAACTGATAAAGCGTATAGCATAAAGGTAGGAACCCACATGTCGGCCGCACGCTATTACCTGAATGATGTAGCCGATGTAAGAAGTTTTTTGAAGTATATTTCCTCATCACATCTTTCTTTAAACGGCGTCATCAGCCGCCTGAAACGCAACCTGCCGAGCACTTTAAAAAAGCTGAACAAAAAATAGAAATCATTTAAAGAAATGGATATTGATCGATTGACACGCAAACATAATTTGTGTGAAGAACATACTGATCATCGCTTAATTGTCGATAATAATTATGTTTTTTTGGTGATGATTTTTGAAATGGACGTTTATTATTCGCTTTGATAGAAGTTCAATCATTGCCCGGATCCGTGATGTGAGGATTCTTACTGCTTCGACACGCAACACTCACAACTGTCGATCACAAAAGGTACGGGCGATGGTTATAAAAGATGTATTTTTTGTTTTATCGAAATGAATTGATAACGTTGTCAATTACATTGCTTCAATTCTAACTAAAACACTTTTAAACCTTAGATTCATCATCGTGTTTGATTGTTACTTTTCTTGTGAAGCCGGTAAACCACCGGGCATTTTAATTTATTATCCTTCTTACCGGCATCTTTGCGATATTTGAAATGCTGTTTTTTATAAAGGACCAATTTTGTAATTGAAAAGTTGCTGAAATATAAATAAAATATATGCTTAGCCAGCGTTTGAAAGTGTACACTAAAGACATCGTTCTTTCCTACACGCATATGAATCGTTTCGAAACAAAAATTGGTGAAGTGATACAAACTGCTGTCGATGTAGATGACATTGAGCAATCGCTGCGCGAAACGTCAGCCACCTTCGTTATTTTGGGCGTTCCTGAAGATATCGGCGTTAAGGCAAGCGGAGCGCAAAACGTTGCGGAAAGCGCGTGGACAATGTTCCTGAATTCTTTTCTGAACATCCAGAGCAATGATTTTTTTGAAGGCAGCGAAGTCATGCTGTTAGGCCATCTCAATTTTGCAGGCGTTGCGGAAGTGATTGAAAGCAATGCCGCTAAAAGTGAAGAGCGCATTGAAGCGTACCGTCACAGCGTAAGCATGATAGATGATGAGCTGGAAGTGATTGTGAAAACCATTACTTCTTACCGTAAAATTCCGATCATCATTAGTGGCGGAAGTAACAATGCGTATGGTTGTATTAAAGGCTCTGCAAAAGGCTGGCATAAAGAAGGCGTATTACAGTTGGCGCAGTTGAATGTGGTTAGTCTTGATGCGCAATCGGGTTACAAACCGCTGGAAGGCCGGCACAGCGGTAACGCGCTTCGGTATGCTGATGAAGATGGTTATTTACAAAAATATTGCGTGGTTGGTTTGCATGAAAATGAGCTGCCGCAAAACAGTTGGCTTGATATTGCAAACAATCCTTTTTTCGATTTCGTTACTTACGAAGATATTTTCCTTCATGGCAAGCAAAGCTTTGTAGATGCTGTGCATCACGCCATCAACTTTACTGCTGATGCACTTTGCGGCATCGAGCTGAACCTGAATAATGTGCTGAACGCTAACCGGTCCTCGGTTGGTATTTCACTTCTTCATGCGCGGCAGTTTATGCATCTGGCTGCGGTTCATTCGCAACCTGCGTATCTGCATATTTGTGAGCCTTTAGAGCGACCTGCAAACTCATACGATACTGAAACAGCCGGAAAAATGATGAGTTACCTGGTAAGCGATTTTGTTAAGATGATTGGTTAGAAGTAAATTATTTTTTGATAAAACTTCTCATTTTTATAAAATAGTGAAGGCCGCTTTCGCAAATAAATTAAATTTTCTATTTAATACAGAAGTGCCGGTTAGGCTTCTTTTACGCTGACATAATGCGAAATTCAATTGTCAAAATATAACTGATGTAACGATCTGTGACCAGTCAATTTGCATAAATACATTTTTGGTACCCATCTTCCGGCGTTTCTCTCATCGACTGTTATTATTCTTGCGTGTTGAAGCAGCAAGAGTCCCATTAAGGTTCCGGGCAATAATTAAGTTTATCAAGAGCGAAAAAAAACATCTGATTCAAAAAGTATTTATAACCGATGTAATTGTATTTCTTGTTGTTACCAGCATAGCTCAAAAGCCATTACCAGCTTTATTTTTTCTTATCATTTCCGGGTAGAAAAGGTTGTGTTGCATAGCTTCAACTGCCTGTGCTATCCGCTTTGCTTTCGTTGCCTCTGTTTTTGCACTTTCAATCCATTTACTAAAATACTTTTGATGCGAGCCTGGTAACTTGCTAAAGGCGGAAGCCGCATCAGGGCTGTCTTTCAGGCATTCTAAAAACTCTTTGTTGATTTGATAAGCATTTTCATCAGCAACCAGTTGAACTTGTAAAAACGCACCCTTATTCTTCTTCAGTTTTTTTCTCAGGTCGGCTTTCAATGGCAGTATAAAATTACCATCGCCCATAGGTAACAAACTGGTTCCTTGTATGATTACTTCGTCAAGTTTTCCTTTTACTAAAAAAGAAATTCTGGTGTTTGGCTTTAGTCGTTGCGCAAGGTCGGCTGGAATATCAATATAAGTCCAGCCAGTCTTTTCGCCATTGCTTTCAAACTTCTTAATATCAGCCGCAAACTTTATCATGAGGATTGCATTGATAATTTACCGGGTAATACCAATAGCAAGCAATATCCATCCGGTAATCAAAAATAAACCACCTAAAGGAGTAACGGGACCTGCCCAGTTGAAAGAGAGGGAAGAAGTAGCTTTAGCATACGTAAGCACGTACAGGGAACCAGAAAAAAGCACGATACCTATGATAAAGCAAATGCCGGCCCAGCTAACAAAACCATTTGCAAACTGGCTGTAAAGTATGCCTGCCAACGCCAAAGCAAATACATGATAGAACTGATACCGCACACCGGTTTCAAAAATTTGCAGCGCATCAGTTCCAACCCATTTTTTTAAAGCATGGGCACCAAACGCACCGAGCACAACAGACAAAGCGCCCAGTACGGAAGCTGTAACCAAAAATCCTTTATGCATGTTTAAACAGTTGGGTAAATGTTTCTAATTTAATATCATCGCCGCAAACATGATGATGTGCCTGCGAATAAAAAGGTTCACGCTCTTTCGTTTTATGAATCACAAACTCTTTTAATTCCTCATCATCAAGATGTGCAATCAGCGGGCGCTTATACTTGCCACGTTTCAGACGAATAACCGTTTCATCAACATCAGGACAAAGCCAGATGGTAGTTCCGGTTTCATTCATCCATCGCATGTTATCGTGGAAGCAAGGCGCACCGCCGCCGCAAGCAACAACCAGTTTTTTTACAGATGATAGCTGTCGCAGTGTATCACGCTCTTTCGCGCGAAAAACTTCTTCGCCTTCGGTGGCAAAAATTTCACGCACCGTCATAGCCATTCCTTTTTCTATTTGCTGATCCAGGTCAATCCAGTCGTATGAAAGCAACTGCGCAATACGTTGTGCCCAATATGTTTTTCCTGAACCCATTAAACCAACAAGAAAGAGAGGAGAAACTCCGACTCCTAAAGAGGAACTTGTTGCCTTATCATTGTCTGCTGCCTGCTTCATGGTTACATGATGAATCTCAACGTAATTATGTTATTTCAAACTCCCCGCTCGGGTTCAGAGGCTTTTATTTAAAAGCATTCAATCCTGTAATGTCCATGCCGGTGATGAGCAAGTGAATATCATGCGTACCTTCATAAGTGATGACGCTCTCAAGGTTCATCATATGACGCATGACAGAATAATCTCCTGTAATACCCATGCCACCTAACATCTGGCGTGCCTCGCGCGCAATATTGACGGCGATTTCACAACTGTTGCGCTTCGCCATACTTACTTGTTGAGGCGTTGATTTTCCTTCATTCATTAAGGTGCCAACACGCCAAACCAGGAGCTGTGCTTTGGTAATTTCAGTCACCATTTCTGCCAGCTTTTTTTGCTGAAGCTGAAAGCCGCCAATGGGTCGTTCAAACTGAATTCTTTCTTTGCTGTATTGCAAGGCAGTATCATAGCAATCCATGGCTGCGCCTAATGCGCCCCAGGCAATACCATAGCGCGCTTTCGTAAGGCAACCTAACGGACCTTTCAGCCCTTTTACATTTGGTAATATATTCTCCTTCGGCACTTTCACGCCGGTAAAAACAAGTTCGCCGGTTGCGCTTGCGCGAAGGCTCCATTTGTTATGTGTTGCTGGTGTTGAAAAGCCTTCCATTCCACGTTCCAGAATCATTCCTCTTATGTAACCTTCTTCGTCTTTTGCCCACACAACAGCCACTTCGGCAAACGGTGCATTGCTGATCCACATTTTGGCTCCATTCAATATTACATGATCGCCTGCATCTGTAATGGTGCTGAGCATGCTGCCGGGATCACTGCCATGATTGGGTTCTGTAAGTCCAAAGCAACCGAGCCATTCGCCCGAAGCGAGTTTAGGTAAATATTTATTCCGCTGATCTTCACTGCCATACGCATAAATAGGATACATAACAAGGCTGCCTTGTACGCTTGCTGTTGAGCGCACGCCGCTGTCGCCACGTTCCAGTTCCTGCATCATTAATCCATACGAAATGGAATCAAGACCGCCGCCGCCGTATTGCTGCGGAATGGTAGGACCAAAACAACCAAGCCCGCCAAGTTCTTTTACAATCTGCTGTGGAAATTCTGCGCGTTGCGCATAGTCTTCAATGATAGGAGAGATGCGTTGCTTAACGTAGGTTCTTACGCTGTCGCGAATCAACTTTTGTTCATCCGTTAATAATTCATCTACTAAATAATAATCGGGAGATTGAAAATTGTCTTCACGTGCAGCCATTGTAAAAATGATGAGTTATGAATGATAAGTTATGATTTAGCAAGTCGTCACTTCTTTATAATATCAGCACAAATCTTCATGATGATTTTAAAAGAAACCTGCCGGATAAATTAAAGACGCAAAGAAAGGAAAGCCGTTTCATTTCTTTGCGTCCTTTGAATATGCCTTTTACAGTGCTTCGTTCTTTTCAGATAAAATCTGGTGTCCGAGTTTGTCGCGCTTCGTTTGCAGGTATTTATGATTATGCCGGTTCGACGCCACTTCTATCGGAACGATATCAACAATCTCAATTCCATATCCACTTAAACCAGCGCGTTTACGGGGATTGTTGCTCATCAACTTTAATTTAGTTGCACCGAGATGTCTTAAAATTTGCGCACCGATGCCATAGTCACGCTCATCCATACCGAAACCCAGTTGCAGATTGGCTTCTACGGTATCTAAACCTTCTTCCTGCAGCTTGTAAGCTTTTAGTTTGTTTAGCAAACCTATGCCTCTGCCTTCCTGGTTCATATATAAAAGAAGACCTTTGCCTGCCGCTTCTATCATCTGCATTGCTTTGTGAAGTTGCTCGCCGCAATCGCAGCGCATACTGCCCAATATATCGCCGGTAAAACAACTGGAATGCACACGCGTTAAAATTGGTTCATCTGTTTGCCATTCACCTTTCATGAGCGCTAAATGCTCGGCACCGGTTTTCTTTTCCCTGAAAGCAGCCAGATTGAACATGCCCCATTTGGTTGGCATATCAACGCGAACAATTTCTTCTATGAGTGAATCGTATTTAAGACGATAGGCAATCAAATCTTTTATCGAAATGATTTTCAGGCCGAACTTTTCTGCAATCTTCCTCAATTCAGGCAATCGCGCCATAGAGCCATCTTCATTCATAATTTCAACCAACACACCAATCGGTTCAAAACCGGCAAGTTTAGCAAGGTCGGTTGTGGCTTCTGTGTGACCGGCACGGCGAAGTACACCGCTGCTTTTTGCACGCAAAGGAAATATATGACCCGGACGACCCAAATCGGCAGGCCTGGTATCAGCGTTAATCAAAGACTGAACAGTTGCCGCACGATCATGTGTGCTGATGCCCGTTGTACAACCATGACCTAACAAATCTATACTTACCGTAAAAGGCGTTTCGTGCAAAGCCGTATTGTTGCTAACCATCAGTGGAAGTTGCAGTTCGTCTGCGCGTTCTTCGATAATCGGCGCACAAATCAACCCTCTGCCTTCCTTGCTCATGAAGTTAATAATCTCCGGCGTTACGTTTCGCGCAGCGGTTACAAAATCACCTTCATTTTCACGATCCTCATCATCAACCACGATGACAAGTTTTCCGTTCTTAATATCTTCTATCGCACTTTCTATAGTATCTAACATGCTTCTGTAATTAATGCAAAGGTAAGTGGCATTAATGGCTAATCATGTGCGTGCAGATCATCTTATCGTCAAAAGATATTATGAACTGTTGTCTCATATTTTCTTTTGAAACCCAATGAGCGAGCGACTTGTACACACTTGGTAATATTTTATTAACACAGAAAAGAAGACCGTTTTCGATAATTCTGTTCCTTTGCGGTTTGAAAAAAGCTATCCAATTCTCCTTGTTTAAATTACGGCTTATGATATGGACAAGAATTTTACACATTCTCGTTTTTTTTATTTCAATTTTATCATTTTCTAATCTTTTCTCGCAGGAAACAACATCCGAAATTCAGGGAATCGTTTCCGATACGAGTGGCAAAGGTTTGGCTGGCGCAACTATTGTTGCCGTCAACGAGCCCACAGCCGCCAGGTACACCACAACTTCCCGCAGTGACGGACATTTTAATTTGCCAAACCTGCGTGTTGGCGGACCTTACACCATTATCATTTCCTTTGTTGGTTATGATGATAAAAAGTTTGAAAATGTGACTCTATTACTGGGTCAGGTGTTTTCGGCAGATGCTTCATTAAGCAATACACAACAAACGCTTGCCGATGTAGTTGTGGCAACTACGAGACAGAACAGAATTATAAATAATAACCGCACGGGCGCCCAGGAAATTATAAGCCGCAACCAGATAGAAAGGCTTCCTACTATCAACCGTTCTTTACAGGATTTCACCAAACTGGAACCGACTTCTAATGGTTTAAACTTTGGCGGGCGCAGTGCACAATATAATAATGTAACTGTTGATGGTGCCAACTTTAATAACTCGTTTGGTTTACAAAGCACATTAGGTGGTCAAACTGGTTCTCAGCCAATCAGCCTTGATGCGATTGAACAAATCCAGGTGAACCTTTCGCCCTATGATGTTCGCCAGGGTGGTTTTACCGGCGCTGGCATAAATACAGTAACCCGTAGTGGCACCAACCAGTTTAAAGGAACAATTTATACTTATTTAAAAGGTGAAAACACGCAAGGTTATCGTGTGGGTAACACAAAGGTTATAAAAACTCCGATTGATTTTAATTTAAGAGGTTTTGCACTTGGCGGGCCAATCATAAAAAATAAAGTTTTCTTTTTTGTAAGCGGTGAGCAAGTGCGCCAGGAACTGCCTGCCACAAGCTATATAGCTTCCGATGCAAGCCACCCGGTAACGCCGGGTAGTGTGTCTCAGGCAAATGCTGATACATTGAACAGATTGTCTACCTTTTTAGATTCTGCTTTTGGTTACCAGACAGGCGCTTATCAGAATTATAGCCTGAAGACGCAAAGCGATAAGATTACGGCAAAAATTGATTGGAACATCAGTACGAAACATACACTTAGTGTAAAATACAATTACCTGAAATCCAGTGCAGATCAGCTTCCCAGCACGAGCCGTAATGGCTTCACCGGTTTTGTAGGCGGTCAGGCGCCGGGTAACCTGGCATTGCCTTATCAGAATGCAGGATATGTTATAAATAACAACTTCAACATTTTTATTGCTGAGTTAAATTCAAGATTTAGTAACCGGGCTGTAAACAAATTGCAGGTTGGTTATACGCAGTTGAGAGACTTCCGTGCATCGAAGGGTAACATTGGAATGCCGTTGGTTGATATCCTGAACAATGGTAACGTTTACACCAGCTTCGGGTATGAAACGTTTACTTATAATAACAAGTTGAACACGGATGTTTTTCAAATTTCAGACATCGCCACTTTTTATAATGGTGGTCATGAAATCACCGTGGGTACACAAAATTATTTCAGAAAATATCTGAATGGATTTGCACCTGCTTATGAAGGTATTTACCAGTTTAGCAGCATTCAGGCTTTTTACAACAGCGTGCTGTATGATTCCGTTGCAACTCGTTTTGCAAAGCAATCATCAGCTCTAAAAGATAGCTCTTTCCCTTATGCTAAAGCAGGCGTAAATGAGCTTAGCTTGTTTGGGCAAGACAAATGGAGAATCAACAAGCAATTTACGCTTACCTATGGCTTGCGTATTGATTACTCTGCCTACACCGGAAGCTTCGGCCAAAATCCTGCTTTCGCAGCCTTGACATTTGCAAACGGAGCTAAATACGATGTAGGTAAAAAACCAAAAAGCAGACCTCTGTTTTCACCTCGTGCCGGTTTTAACTGGGATGCTTTAGGCGATCAGTCGTTACAGGTTCGTGGTGGTGTTGGTGTATTTTCTGGTCCGCCTCCTTTTGTATGGATCAGCAATCAGGCAAGTAACAATGGCGTTCAGTTTAGCCAGGCTATCTATAATAACAAAGTATTTAGCTCTGATCCAAATGCTTATTCAACTACAGGCGGTGCAAACACAGCTTATGCAATAAACGTAACTGATAAAAACTTTAAATATCCAACCGTACTTAAATCGAGTTTGGCAGTAGATAAAAGATTTAAAAATAATTTAATACTGACCTTAGAAGGTTCTTATTCTAAAGACATCAATGCTGTTTACTATGCAAACGCCAACCTCAATGAGAGTGATGCACGTTCGACTGTATTGAATATGCCAATCTCCCGCGTGCGATATGGTACAAACGGCACTAATAAGATTTATCCCGGTACTGGTGACACTACTGTTACCAACCCAAATATTGCCAATGTAATCGTAATGGATAACTCTAATAAAGGATATACTTACAGCATCACAGCGCGTGCTCAAAAAACCTACAAAGATTTATTCTTAAGCGTTGCTTATACATATGCGCAAGCTAAGAATACTTCCGAATTTGGTAGCACTGCGGGTGGTTTGTGGAGCAGCCGTGCCGTTCAGGGCAATCCAAATACTGATAACCTGGCTTATGCCGGATGGTACCAGCCACATCGCGTAGTTGCATTCGCATCTTACCGCATTACATATGCTAAATATTTAGCTACAAGTTTTGGTCTTTATTTCGAAGCTGCTCCTGCCGGCGTTACCTCTTATGTTTATAACGGTGATTTAAATAATGATGGTAACACAGGCAATGACCTGATTTATATTCCTGAATCAGCCGGCGAAATCAATCTGGTGAACTCTGGTTCAGGTGGTTTGGGTACTAATGTTTCAAGTGACAAGCGTACAACTTCTCAGATTTGGGGACAGTTAAATAACTTCATTAACCAGGACAGATATTTATCTGAGCATCGTGGTGAAGTAGCCAAAGCGAATGCAGTTGTGCTTCCTTATTTTAAAAGAGTTGATGCGAACATTACACAGGACATTTCTGTAAAAACAGGCAAGGAAAGACATACACTGCGTTTCTCATTGGATGTATTAAATGTTGGCAACCTCATTTACAAACAGTGGGGATTGGTTAAAACACCTGTGTTGACTAACTTCCTTCGTTATGAAGGTCTGGCGGACGATGGTAAAACGCCAAGCTTCTCCTTTACTTACCAGGATGCTAGCAACCAGGTACCGGTAACCAATAGTTTCTCAAACAGCAATGCGATCGGTTCCCGCTGGCAAATGCAGTTTGGTATCCGCTATTTATTTAACTAAGAAACGAATTTGATTCTTAAAAAGCCGCCTCACAGTTTTGTGGGGCGGCTTTCATTTCTACCAACATTTTTATATGATTCAGAAGCGGTAAACCAGACCTGTTCATTTCTTTATATTTGTAACCATTAAAAGAATAATTCATGTTGAAAGTGGGCGTGTTTGGCACCGGGCATTTGGGCAAGTTTCATCTCAATAACTGGAAGGAAATAAAAGAAGTTGACCTCGTTGGCTTTTACGATCCCGATGATGAAACCGCCGAAGCTGTAAAAAATCAATACGGCATCAAACGCTTTACTACGCCTGAAGCTTTGATGGAAAAAATAGATGCAGCGGATATTGTAGCACCCACCCAATATCATTTTGACCTTTGCGAAATGGCAATACGCCGCGGTAAACATGTGTTTGTAGAAAAGCCATTGGTGAATACCATTGCCGAAGGCAAAGAGATAGTGAAGATGGCAAGAGAAGCCGATGTAAAAGTGCAGGTAGGTCATGTGGAGCGCTTCAATCCTGCCTTTGCTGCCGTTAAAGATTTGCGGCTAAAGCCTATGTTCAT
This sequence comes from Ilyomonas sp., assembly GCA_965199905.1. GTDB lineage: Bacteria > Bacteroidota > Bacteroidia > Chitinophagales > Chitinophagaceae > Ilyomonas. The sequence continues at coordinate 353,850 of OZ241366.1, forward strand.
AGAAGTGCACAGGCTGGCGCAATTTAATGCAAGAGGCACAGAAGTGAGCGTAATATTAGACCTTATGATTCACGACATAGACATCATTCTAAATATTGTAAAAAGCGACGTGCGACATATTTCTGCAAGTGGTGTGGCTGTGCTTACCGATACGCCCGATATTGCCAATGTTCGCATCGAATTTTATAACGGTTGTGTAGCCAACCTCACCAGCAGCCGTATCAGCATGAAGAAGATGCGCAAGATGCGCCTGTTTCAAAAAGATGCCTATATCGGTATTGATTTTTTAGATAAAAAAACAGAGATCATACGCTTGAAAGAAGAAGAAGATACCACCTCTTTTTCATTTGATATTCAAACGCCACATGGTATAAAAACCATTGCCGTAGCCAGCCCGGCTATTGAGCCAACAAATGCCATTAAAGACGAACTGCTGTCATTTGTAGATTCTGTGTTGAATAATAAGCCGGTAATTGTAAGTGAGATTGATGGCTATGCCGCAATGGAAGTTGCCCACCAGATTCTGGATAAAATTAGTCAGTCGAAAATTACTGCGTAAGAAGAACCAAAGCCAATGCGCTTTTCTAAACGTCCTGTTTCCATTGCCTGGTATGTATTTACAGACGGCATCACGTCGTGCCTTATCTGGATATGCGTGTGCCTGTACCGCCAGCAGTTGGTTCACCAGGAGTTTTCGTTAGAGCAGCTCTTCTCTTACAACAATCATTTTTTTATAAAATCATTCTTATCGTTTCCCTTGTTCTGGGTTTTGTTTTATACAGTGATGGGAACTTATAAATATTCGCTATATACAAAGTCAAGATTGACCGAACTTACCAATACAATCATCGAAAGTTTGATTGGCTGCAGCGCTATTTTTTTCCTCATTTTTTTGAATGATGGCGCTGATGATTATCTCTATTACTACAAAGTTTTCTTCGTGTATTTCTTTTGCCAGGCAAGCGTTACATATGCAGGCCGGTTCTTTCTTCTCTCAATTGTGAAAGATCAATTATCAAAGGGCTTGTTTACCATTAAAACGTTGTTCATTGGCAACAGCCATAAAGCAACGGATATTTATAAAACGCTTGTGCAAAAAAAACAGGTTTCAAATATCTGCACCATTGGTTTTGTTTCGGCTGATAGCTTTAGCAGTAACGGATTGAGTCAATATTTACCTAAGCTTGGCTCGCTGCAGGATGTGGAAACCATTATTGATAAGCAACATATTGAGCAGGTGATTGTAGCGCTCGATAAAACAGAACTGAAATCGCAGCAAAACCTGCTGGCAAGATTGAGTGATAAAGATATTGCCATCAAGATAGCGCCTGATAATTTTGATATTCTCGCAGGCTCGGTAAAGACAAAAAATGTGATGGGCGCAACATTGATTGACATCAACACCAACCTGATGCCTGCCTGGCAGGAAAATGTAAAGCGAGCCATCGATGTATTCAGCAGTATAATTGCTTTTATTGTATTGTGTCCGCTGCTCCTTTATGTAGTATTGAGAACGAAGTTTTCTTCGCAAGGTACAATAATGTACACGCAGGAGCGGAGCGGCTTTAAAGGCAAGCCGTTTACCATTTATAAGTTTCGCTCTATGTATATGGATGCAGAAAATAGCGGTATTCCGCAGCTATCTTCCGATGATGATCCACGTATAACTGATTGGGGAAAAGTGATGCGAAAATGGCGGCTGGATGAGCTTCCACAGCTTTGGAATATCTTTATTGGCGACATGAGTCTTGTAGGTCCGCGACCGGAAAGAAGATATTACATTGATAAAATAATGACCCGGAATCCTTACTACAGATATTTGCTGAAAGTGAAGCCAGGACTTACTTCCTGGGGAATGATACAGTTTGGTTATGCTTCTTCGGTTGATGATATGCTGGAACGCATGCAGTACGATTTATTGTACATAAAAAACATATCGCTGCTCGTTGATTTTCGTATCATGCTATACACCATCCGGATTATCTTGTCAGGCAAAGGGAAATGATTTTGTTTACCGATAATTGTTAACGGTTAATTGAAGAATGAATTACAAAACTGTTTATAAAAGGAAAATAAAAGCGCGTCATTTTTATATGAGATGTTCGTGTTTTTTTTTACTTGTTTTTTGTTGTCAGTTCATTGCGAAAGCGCAAAATAATTATTGGCAACAACAAGCCGATTATACGATTCATGTCGCATTACACGACAACGACAACACCTTAGATGCTGACGAGAAAATAGTTTACACCAACAACTCGCCTGACACATTAACCTTTATCTATTTTCATCTCTGGATGAATGCTTACAAAAACGATAAGACGGCATTCAGCGAGCAATTGCTTCGTAATAACAATACCGCATTTTATTTCTCTGATGAATCGCAGCGCGGATATATCAACGGGCTTCGTTTTTCGGTGAATGAAACGGTTGCTACATTACTGCCCGACAGCAATCATATCGACATTGCAAAACTGATGTTGCCGCAGCCATTGGCGCCTGGCCAATCGATAACTATAACAACACCTTTTCATGTAAAGCTGCCTTATAATTTCTCACGTGGTGGTTACGAAGGTCAGACTTACCAGCTTACGCAATGGTTTCCAAAACCGGCTGTTTATGATAAAACAGGATGGCACCCGATGCCATATCTTGACCAGGGCGAATTTTATAGCGAATTTGGAAACTGGGACGTTTCCATTTCCTTACCACAGAATTATATTGTTGCTGCCTCCGGAGATTTGCAAAATGAAGATGAGCTGAATTTTTTAAAAACAACAGGAGGCCGGAAGCCGGAAAAACAATCCAATTATTTGTTATGGAAAAATGAATTGCTCAAAAAAGCGGTGAGCGAAAAAAAGCCTTTTGAGGAAGTGATGCCGGCATCTTTAAACACAATTAAAACGCTTCGTTATTCGTTAAAAAACGCCCATGATTTTGCACTCTTTGCAAGTAAACTGTTTTTGGTTCAACACGATACCATTCAATTGTCATCGCATACAGCAGATGTTTTTACTTTTTACAATCCATGGGATAGAATAAACTGGCAAAACAGCCTCAATTATCTGAAAGATGCGGTGCATTTTTATTCATCTGCTTTAGGCGAATATCCTTACAATGTAGCGAGCGCCGTGTCGGGAAATCCGCATAAAAATACAGGTGGAATGGAATACCCAACCATTACATTAATAGAACTAAACGACAGCACTAAAGAACTTGATGGAACCATTGCTCATGAGATTGGACATAACTGGTTGTACGGCATTCTGGCAACCAACGAAAGACAATATCCATGGATGGATGAAGGCATCAACACGTACTATGAAAACAGATACACAGATGCGCGCTACCATGTGGGTAAACCAACCTCATTTCCCGCGAGTAAATTTCCTGCAAACCTGGATACTTTGATATTGGAAACGATGAGTCACTTGCATAAAGATCAACCTATCAGCACGCCATCCGATTATTTCACGGAAGCGAATTATGGATTGATTGCTTACACCAAAACAAGCATGTGGTTGCAACAGTTAAAAGAGCAGTTAGGCACGCCGTTGTTTGACAGTTGCATGAAGGAATATTACAGTCAGTGGAAGTTCAAACATCCTTATCCTGAAGACTTTCGGGCGAGTATCGAAACAACAAGTCAAACCTCTTTAAAAAATCAATTTGCAAAGCTTGATTCAACTGGTTCTCTTCACCCGGAAGAGAAGAAAAAAATCAAACCGGCTTTCCTTTTCAACGAAAAGGAAACTTCAAAGTATAATTACATTTCTATTGCTCCCGCCATTGGTTATAACTATTACGATAAGGTAATGATAGGAGGGATGATTCACAATTATGGATTGCCCTTGCATCGCTTTAATTTTCTACTGGCTCCTTTGTACGCAACCGGCAGCAACGAGCTGAACGGCTCTGCCAGGGCGGGTTTCAGCACATTTACAAAGCGTAGCTGGCTTGAGATTTCTGCAAGTGCTATCAAGTATAATATCTACTCTTTCAAGCAATACGACAACAGCAAGCTTTACTTTGGAATGACGCGTATTGTGCCATCAGTTAAGCTAAGGTTATACAACAAAGATTTGCGTTCCACACAGCGCTGGACGTTTACCGCAAAAAGTTTTTTAATTAGTGAGCAAGGGTTTGCTGATTTCAAAAACGTCGTCGTTGGACCTGATACATTTTCGCTGGCTACAAAAGGAACAAATCATCGTTATGTCAATCAAATTAAGGCAATGGTTAGTGATAACCGCAAGCTGTATCCATACGATGCCGGCATCACTATAGACCAGGGAAATACTTTTTTGCGGGCTGGCTTTACGGGGAATTATTACTTCAATTTTGCAAAGAAAGAGCAAGGGGTAAGCGCCCGTTTTTTCGCCGGAAAATTCTTTTACCTGCAACAGAAAACGCTTCTGTCAAAAGGTGAAAATAATCCTTATCTGTTAACGCTTTCCGGTTCTAACGGCGGCGAAGATTTTACATATAGTGATTACTTTTTAGGCAGGAATGAATTTGATGGCGGATTGAGCCAGCAGATTATGCTGCGCGATGGTTATTTTAAAGTAAGTACGCCGCTGTTAAATGATCCGGTTGGCAAGACGGATAACTGGCTTCTTTCTGTAAACCTGGCAAGCGATATTCCTGATCAGATCAATCCATTGAAAGTGCTCCCGTTTAAGCTTCCGGTGCAATTATTTGTTGATATTGGCACATACAGCGATGCCTGGAATGATGAAAACGGCGATGGCAGATTTTTGTATGATGCAGGGATAAAGCTGTCTATTATTAAGTCGGCTTTTAATATTTATCTGCCAATTTTTTATAGCAAAGTCTTCCGTGATTATTACAAATCGTTTTATCCCGACAAACGCTTTGCGCACACCATTTCTTTTTCATTTGATTTAAGCCAGTTGCAGCCTAATAAACTATATAGAAATCTGCCTTTATAGAATTGCCTTCGGTTTTATTTTTATGACAAAAAAAGATACAGAATATCACATTCGTTATCTGCCAAATCATTTGGTTGATAAGCAAAAATGGGACGCCTGTATTTCGTCTTCAGACCTGCCGCTTGTATATGCAAAGTCTGTGTATCTCGATGAAATGTGTCGTCGCTGGGATGCTTTGGTTTTGAACGATTATGAAGCAGTAATGCCCCTGCCATGGAATAAAAAATGGTTGCTGGCGTATGTTTATTCTCCTTATTTCGTAATTGCCGGCGGTTTGTTTGGAAGAGGCATTTCCGAACGTTTGCTGTTAGCGTTTATTGCAGCCATTCCACAACAATACCGTTTGATTGATTTGGATTTAAACGAGCATAATTTTTTTCCAGACGCATTATCTGTTGAACACATTTTATGCAGGCAAAGAAGAAATACCTGGTTGTCTCTTAAGCATTCTTACGAGCACCTGTTTTCGAATTATAGCACGGGCGCAAAACGTAAACTTAAGAAGGCGAATTCATACCACTTTTCGATTGATAAATCAAAACAGGTAAAGAAAGTAATTGCGTTATATAAACAACATTATAAGAACCAGGATTCAGTTGTTTCCCGTTTCGGCTTTACGAAAATGATTGCTTTGTTGGATGGCAAGTTAGCAGATCAGACAAGAACCTATATTCTTTCATTTCCTGATGGCGAAGTGTGTGCGTTTTATCTTCTCTTGTATGATGACAATTTTGTGTATTGGTTGATTGGCGGCAGCACCGGAAAAGGAAAAGAAGCCGCTGCTTTTTATTATTTAACAGACGCCGTAATCAGGGATTTTTCTAACAGTAACAGAACTTTTCGTTTTGAAGGTTCGGACCATGAAGGCATCCATTTTTTTAATAGTCAGTTCGGTGGACAAACCGTTTATTATCCGCATATCAAAATCAACCGCCTGCCTTGGCCGCTACGTCATCTGAAGTAAGCAAATCACATTTTGCAAAAGATGTCTACTGTTTTGTAAATGCCTTTTATATCGCTCAATAAAACATCTGCGCTTTGGTAAGATTGATAGGTCAGTTCATTACGGGTTATATAATTAAAGAGAGCCGTTGGATACAGCGAAAGCAGGTGTTCAATGCACAAAATAGTTTCCTCAAGAAATTGCGGCAGTATCGCTTCAAAAGATAATAAGAATACGGGTTGCGACAATCCTTGCAATGCCTTCCATTCATTTCCTTCCACATCAATTTTAATAAAATCAGGCATTCCATATTGTGTAATCAGAACGTCCAGCGTACTTGTCGGAATGTTTGCTGCTGTTGACTTTAGCGCCTTTAGCTTGCTATCATTCCACTTGCTGCTTAACGTTCCCATAGCATAATCATTTTTATCTTCATACCACGGCTGCTCGCCGGTTTTATCACTTATAGCTATGGGAACAATAATGATATTTTTGTTTTTATTAAACCTTGCTGATAAAATATTTAAATTCCTCCTCGCGGGTTCTATCGCGATAACACACTGTGATAATTTGCTGAAAATTTCTGTCATTACGCCTTCATTGGCTCCTATATCAAAAATGAGTTTGCAGCCGGGAGGAATAACAGACTTATAGAATTTTCTTTTCGCAGCCATATCTTTTCTTACATCAGGGCGAAACAGAAGCCAAAGCGAATACATCCATTCACTGTACCTGATCTTCATGTAAAGCCGGTTTTGTTCGATGGCTTTTTTTATTTTTCGGGGTAAAAACATATCGGTGTGGAGGTTATGTTTTCAATCGTTGCGAAAGAATGGCATCAGCAATCAACAAATCGAGGGGTCGCGTGATTTTTATGTTCTCATAGTCGCCTTCGGTTAAATAAACTAGTTTGCCAAAGGCTTCCAAAACGGTCGCTTCGTCAGTAAATGAATCCTGGTAAGGTTGTTCAAAAGCAGCTTTCAAATCGGTGCTTTGAAAGGTTTGCGGCGTTTGAACCATGCGGATATGATCGCGGTCAATCACGCAGTGCGCATCATCTTTATCTATACGCAAACTGTCTGTGGCTTTTACAACCGGAATGGCGCTTCCTTTTGATATTGTTTGATCATAACATCGCATAATCAGCTCAAGTGAAAGTAAACAACGAACACCATCATGCACAAAAACAACTGCGTTATCAGCCACATGAGCAAGCCCGTTTTTTACAGAATGAAAACGGGTAGCGCCGCCAGCTATAAATTTTATTTTGGTTGATAGAAAATTATGCAGAATATCTTCCTGAAGATGCTTTTCGGGTAGCACAACGATGATATTGATACCAGGAAACGCTGAATGAAACGCCTGAATGCTATGCCATAGCAAGGGTTTGTTTTGCAAAAGCAAAAACTGTTTTGGCGTGCTGTTTCCCATTCGCGTGCCTAAGCCGCCAGCCACAATCAGCGCATATGTTTCCATTGCGTAAAGAAATAGAATTCTCCTGTCAGTGTCACTTCTTGCTTCGTTTAATTTTTTGGAATGCAATTTTCTTTCGGTGAAGTATAAGTATTTTTTATGGAAAAAAGACAATTGGGACAATCGGATTTGCAGGTGATGCCGCTTTGCTTTGGCGGTAATGTTTTTGGCTGGACGATAGATGAAGCGACTTCGTTGAAATTGCTGGATGCCTTTACAGGCGCTGGTTGCAGCTTCATTGATACCGCAGATGTGTATAGCCGCTGGGTGCCAGGCAACAAAGGTGGCGAAAGTGAAACTATTATTGGCAACTGGATGAAGAAAAGTGGAAAAAGAAATGATGTGATAGTTGCCACCAAAGTAGGCAGCGATATGGGAGAAGGAAAAACGCTGCGCAAAGATTATGTGCTGAAGGAAGCCGAAGCTTCGCTGAAGAGATTACAAACAGATTATATTGACTTGTACCAAACGCATTTCGATGATGAAACCTTGCCTGTGTCTGAAGCGCTGGAAGCGTATAATGAATTGATACAATCGGGCAAAGTGAGATGGATTGGCAGCTCGAATTTGACGGCTGACAGATTCAGGGAATCATTGAAAGAAAGTAAAGAAAGGAGCTTACCAGCTTACCAGACTTTACAACCTGAATATAACTTATACGACAGGCAACCTTTTGAAGAAAACTATCAACAGTTATGTGTTGATAACAACATTAGCGTGATTCCTTATTACTCACTTGCCAGCGGTTTTTTGACAGGGAAGTACCGGAGCGAAAATGATTTGAATAAAAGCCAGCGTGGTGGCGGTATAAAAAAATATATGGATGAACGCGGGTTTAAAATTTTATCAGCGCTTGATGATGTTTCCAGGCGTTACAATACAACGCCAGCCACTGTTTCATTAGCGTGGCTAATGGCGCAGCCAACCATTGCGGCGCCTATTGCAAGTGCAACGAGTATGGAACAGGTAAAGTCATTGACTGATGCGGTGTCGCTGTCTTTAGATGATGATGCATTGAAGCAATTGGATGAAGCGAGTAAATAGAAGCTGAGAACATTACGATGTAAAATTTAGAATGTAATTTGTAAGTTTGTTATAACTCATTTACCAAAGCATACAAAGCTAAAAGCTGGCAGGGTTTCAAATTCTGCCAGCTTTTATTTTGCTCAATTATTGTACGGAAGGTTGATGTCTGATTCATTATCTCTTTACTGAAAAGAGACAATGAAACAAAGCTTTGCTTGCAAGAGACGATCAATAAACAAGACGGACGATGGTTACCAAAGAAAAAACATTTACAATCTTAACAGCCATGATATAACTGTTGCTTTTTGAAGAGAAAAACTGTATTCCGAATTTTTATTTTTGCATGGAAAGCCAATTACCACAAGGGTTTTGATTGATAATAATCTAAAATTTTGCTTCGCAAAATATAATCGTAGCGTGCAGAAATGAGGTTGGTGCGCGAGCGATCGAGATTGGTTTTTATAACCAGAAATTCAACTGAAGTAAGCACGCCGGCATCAAATTTTATCTGCGCTTCGCGGAACGATTCGCTGAAATCATTCACTTGTTGTTCCAGCGTTTGATATCGCTGAAATGCTGTCGAATTATTTATATAAGCCTGTTCAATGGCTTGCTTTAATTGCGTCTTTGTTGTGCTTTCTGCAAAGTCAGTTTGGTCTGCATTAATACGTGCCTGTTTTATGCGGTTGCGTGTTTGTAAACCATTTAATATAGGGATGCTGAGCGCGACACCAAACTGCGAATTAAAGTTGTTTTTTAACTGGCTGCCATAATTAATTTTAGAGGAAGTATAATTGTCCGTTGGAAAAAAAACCGAATCTCTCACGCCATTCATCAGCACATAATTCGGGCTTTTTACATCAACGGTTCCGGCATAATTCTGAAGACTTGCCGTGCTGGCATACAATGTTCCTGCGCCGCCAAACAAACCAATTCGCGGGTACTGCGAGCCTTTGGCTGCCTGCAATCCTTTCAGCGCGCTCAGGTGATGGAATTGCGCCGCTCTCACAATGGCAAGGTTTTTTTCTGCCGATGTATAAATGTCAGCTACTTTGCCGTTATACATTTCTGGCTGCGTTGTACTGTCGTATAAACGTTCCAGCACAATGTCTTCTTCGTAAGGCACGTTCATCAATTGCGCAAGACTGATCTTCGCAGTTTCCAAAGCATTTTTTGTTGAAATAATATTCAATTCGTCAGTAGCCAATTGTCCTTTCAAATCATGAAAATCAGAAGGAGGAATGGCGCCTTCATTGTTCAAAATCTTTAGCCTGTCAACCTGGTTGCGGCTCACGTCAGCCTGCTGTTTAGCAAGCGTTAATTGATCCTGGTTATTCAATACAGATAAGTAAGCAAGAATGACATTAATGGTTACATAATCTCTCTGTTGCTGCAGGTCAAGTTTGCCGGCTTCATACTCTAAGCGATATTGTTTAATTGTGTTCTGTATGCTTAAACCATTGAATATGCTAAGCGAGCCGCTCACATTGTAATTGGCGTAGGTTGAGCTTTGCGTGTTATACGAATTTGTATAGATATTCAGGTTGCGTCCGCCCTGCCTGCCGTGGTCAATTTCGCCGCTTATAAAAGGAAGCATGGAACCCTTCGATACTTGCCAGTTTGCCTTATCGCGCTGTGCAGTGTAATCGCTTTGCCTGACGTCAAAATTATTTTTGATGGCTGCTTCCACGCATTGCTGAAGTGTTAGCATTTGTGCGTTTGCTGTTGAATCCTGCGCCTTGCTTTGTAACAGTAAAAAAAGAAAGCCAGCGATAATCAAAAGTCCTTTTTTCATAACCCTTTGTTGAGTGAATGGTTGATTGTTCTTCGTTATGATGTGGCTGTTTCCGTGGTTTCAATCTTCTCAATCCGTCCGTCCATCAGGTGAATGATGCGGTTGCCATACGTTGCGTTCTTTTCGCTGTGCGTAACCTGTATAATGGTAACGCCATCTTCCTCGTTCAGCTTCTTAAACAACTGCATAATTTCCTCACCTTGCTTCGAGTTGAGATTGCCGGTTGGCTCGTCTGCCAATATCAGTTTCGGGCTGGCGACAAGTGCCCGTGCAATGCCAACTAATTGCTGCTGCCCACCCGATAAATGCGTGGGAAACAAATCTTTTTTACCAACAATCTGGAAGCGGTCGAGTATATCAGAAACAATGGCTTTGCGCTCTGCCGATTTCAGATTTTGATAAATGAGCGGCGTTTCAATATTCTCATATACGGTCAGTTCATCTATCAGGTGATAAGCCTGAAACACAAACCCGATATGCGATTTATACAACTGCGAGCGTTGCTTTTCTTTTAATGAAAACACATCCTGACCAGTAAAAAAATACTTGCCTTCCGATGGTTCATCAAGCATGCCGATGATGTTCAGCAGGCTCGACTTGCCGGAACCTGACGGACCCATGATTGAGACAAACTCACCTTCCGCAATTGCCAGGCTCAGATCTTTTAAGATGAATGTGCGGTTGCCGCCGATGCTAACCCATTTCGATAAATGCTGAATGTCTATCAATGCCATGGTATGTTGTATTAATTGGTTGCACCAAAAAACCAACCGTTGTGCCAATGTTCGAAACGCTTTGCAGGCTTGCTTTTCAGGCTTGTTCTTCAAATGCCGTGTACGAAAGCGGACACTTTTTGTACGGTAATGAAAATGAGATTGATTGAGTTAGGTTTAAAAGCTGTTAGCTACAAGCTGTAAGTATCTGATGATGGATTTATCAGTTATATCATGGCTGTTTATAAGCAGGTGTTTTTTCTTTTGGTAACCATCGTCCGTAGCTTTTATTTATCGTCCCTTGCAAGCAAAGCTTTGTTTCATTGTCTCTTTTCAGTAAAGAGATAATGAAATCACACATCAGCGTTCAGGGCAATGAATGAGCTTTTTTTAAACCACAAATACATGAAAAACACAAAGTTTCACAGAGTAAGAATTGTATGTTATAAGTAAGCAGCGCGTCATCCTATGTTTGTTATTATAGGTAAACAGGAAGAACTTTGTTGGTAAAAAAAGGAATCAGACAGAAGCGGAGGAAGGGACAAGACTGTGGAGCGTCATGGGTTCATCAAAAGAGACTGTGCGGAATAGCAAGTGCCTTCTTCCTTTACTGCGATACCTTGAACAGTTCATTAGGCGCTTTTAGTGAGAAAGCAGCCTGTAAGAAGGATTGATAGGAAGCCATGCGGTAATCTGTTTTTCTGTTTGATACCATAAAAGAAATACGATGACAAAAGTAACCGCTTTCGCCGGTATCGATATCAGCAAACTCTCCTTTGACGCATGTGTGATAACAGAAGACAAAGAGAAACAAAAACAGTTTTCGTATGACAAAGAAGGCATGGAAGCGCTTGTGCAATGGTTGCTCGCCGGCAGTCACTGCATCATGGAAGCCACGGGCGTTTATCATCTCAGGCTTGCCATGCATCTGCACGAAGGAGGCATTGCTGTCAGCGTAGTCAACCCGCTGGTGATCAAACGCTTCTCGCAGATGCGGCTTCTGCGGGCAAAGACCGACCGCTCAGATGCCCGGATGATTGCTGCCTATGGAAAAACAGAAGAGCCTGCCTTGTGGCAGCCTCCGAAGGCTTACCAGGTCAGATTGCAGTAGATGAATGCCCTGTTGCAGCAACTGCAGAAACAACACCCGGCACTTCTCTGCCAGAGGGAAGCTTTTACAGCCGGCGGTATGATGGACAGGGAAGTGAAACAGTTTTTACAAAAATCGATTGCCCATCTTGATAAGCAGATCACACGCCTGGAAAACAGGATGGAAGTGATCATTGAGGAATACCAGGGACAGATGGCAGATAACATCACCACCATACCCGGCATTGGAAAGAAAATAGCCATTGTGCTGATGGTATTGAGTGATTGTTTTCAAAAGTTCAGCAGCTATAAACAGCTTAGTGCCTATGTTGGGCTAAGTCCCCGCATCTATGAATCGGGAACGAGTGTAAAAGGAAAAGCAAAGATCTGTAAGATGGGCATGAGCCGTATCAGAGCCCTGCTGTACGTGTGTGCCTGGAGCGTCAGCCGCTATAACAAAGCGTGTAAGGAATTATATGAAAGATTAACCGCCGCAGGCAAGCCTGAAAAACTGGCTTTGGTGGCTGTGGCTAACAAACTTATTAAACAGGTCTTCGCCATCGTTACAAGCAATACTCAATACAAAGAAAATTACTCAAAAAATATTTGTTTCTAAACACAGTTCATTCCGCAATTACCGCGAACAATGGCTTGTAAGAGAATAAAACTGGCAGGCGGCTTTATGCGGAATCTGATGACTGTAGCCTGAATCTTTTGAATAATTAGAAACCTATTATAAAACTATAAAAGCATTAGAATTCAATCATCAGATTCCGCACAAAGCCCTCTAAAAATTGATTAATGATAAGCATTGAAGAGGGCATTTGCGGAAGGACGGCAAGCTGTTGAATAGATATCGTTTACAGTTTATTAAAAACAAAAAGCGGTTGTTCATAAAATGGACAACCGCTTTTGTTTATCTGAAATTAATTATCTCAAACTGACTATCTAAAAAAACGCCTTTTCTTTTTACCCAGCTTAGTAGAAGCTACAATAACTGATGCAGCAAACAGCAAACCACTTGCAAGCAAAATCGCTTTCCTATAAGGATTTTGAAAAGCCGGTGGCAGGTACTCAACACCATTTACATCCTGCACTGCCGGATCGCCTACATAGCGACCCTGCTTTGGCAACGAATCGTTGGCAAAGTTTTCTACCAGGTCAACCAATTGCTTCAACATTTCGGTGCCATACATTGGCTTGCCGTGCCCTGTAGCAACCACTTCAGGCTGCAGCAGCAATAATGCTTTTATAGATTCATAAGCCGCAAACCAATCGGTGGTGCCGTATGCAGGCGGGCGACTTACTTTTTTGGTTTGCAGAAGTGTATTAAAAGCAGATTCTCCATTAGTTGTAATAAAAGCATCACCTACAATCAGCGTTTTATCGCTTTCTCTAAAGAAGCTGACATGTCCCGGTGTATGTCCCGGTGTGTGTATCCATTTCCAATAAGCAAGAAAAGGAACCGTATTGTCATCCGGCAAGCCATTTATAAAACTGGCTAAGCTATCAATCTTTTTAGGAAATAAAAACGAAAGGTCGGCTATCAATCCACCGCCTACAGTTGGGTCCATTGGCGGATACAAAGCCTTGCCGGTTATGTATGGCATTTCGAGATAGTGGGCATATACGGGCACCTGCCATTCTTCGGCAAGAGCTTTGGCAGCACCGGTATGGTCGCCATGGCCATGCGTAAGCAGAATGGCTTTTGGCTTTGCATTGTCTTCTCCAAATAGCTCAATTGCCATCTTCTTAATTTTTTTGACAGCATCACCTAAACCTGTATCAATCAGCACCCAGTTTTTCGAGTTCTCATCTTTTATAATATAGATGTTTACAAACACATCCTTTAAGCCCCAAACATTGGGCGCGACACTAAAATAAAATTTCTGTTTTTCAGTTTCCACTTCCTTTGTTGTCATGGGAGTTTTTTTTCGTTAGAAAATAATCGGGATTATTCTGTGAAAATGGTGCCATAAATATTTACTTTGGCGTTTTGAGTTTTTATAGCAAATAATTGCTCACTGTATTTTCAATATCGTCATTGTCAGTAATCAAGTAACTGATAACTTAATCAAGTAACTAATAACTCTATTTCATGCGTTCATTTTATTTTCTTGTTATCTGCCTGCTTCCTTTGCCCTTGTTTTCGCAAACCGTTAAGCACTATACAAGAATGAAAAAAGCGGTTGAGAAGTGCCCGCAGAATGTGATACAGATGCCGGCGCAGGCAAGCCATGCTGGCGGGGGTAAAACAATACTTCCGGTAAGCCGGATAACAGTGACCGATGTAAGAGAAGATACCACATACATAGGCATCCAGATCAGGTTGTACTCATCGTGGGGTAACCAGAGATGCCGGAAGATTTTATTTGATAAATCATTGCCGGGTACCTTTGAGGAATACCTGAACCACAACAACGAATTCCCGGTTTCCGGCTCGCCGTATACGCTGGTATGCTTTGTAAAAGAGTTTCGCATTACGCAACGGGATTCCTTAGGAAGCAGCAGCGACAGCAAAACAAAATTGCTGTACAACCGCATTGCCATGAAGGCAGAAACCTTTTTGAAACATAATAACGATTACTTCCCGGCATTTAAAGTAGACACCGTAATGCTGGGGCTGATTGATGAGATGAACGAGTTTAGCGCCATACCGGATATGCTTGCCAACCTGCTGCAAACCTGTGCTGCCATGAACGTGCAAAAAGTATTGGCTAAACATACTTATACATCAGCGGTGTTAGAAGACAGATACCGCGCGGCTCTCGTCAAACCTATCCTTTCGGCAAACCCGCCTGCCGCTGGCATTTATATGAGCTTCGACGAGTTTATCAATAACAAACCAGGCTTTACCAAATATAAATTGAAGGCAGACAAGCTATCGGGCACTTTATATTCAGTATCGCCAACCGGCGAGGAAGAACTGCAAACAAAAGAATTCGGGTATTGCGATGGCAGCATTATCTGGCTAAACATGGGAAACGATTTTTACCCGCTGATACGCCGGGAAAATACGTTTGAATATTTTGGCGACTATCAATCCATCAACAAAAAAACAGCATACAATAAACCCAACTATTACCAGCTTAGTGGCAGCAATGCCATGCGTTTAGGCACCTCTATAGCAGCAGCCGGCGTCGGTTCTTTATTGATAGGTTACGCAGGCTCTGTTCCAAGCCTTAACGGCAAGGTCATTCATCAACTAAATTTAGAAACGGGAGAGATTTATTGAGCAGATACGGGATTTCGTTTTCTAAAGCAGCCAGCGCATCTGTAAGAAGGGCAATAATGGTTGAATTGCTTTTAATCGTTTGCAAAATTCAAAGACTGAAACACCACCAGTCCGAAGCCATACAAGCGCTTGGGTGCTTGTTGAACGGAATAAAATTGCTGAAAAGGATAGTTGTATTCAACCCAACCTGTTATTTTAAAATTGAAAGATTTGCCGTTACCGCCGATTACTGATATTTTTTGTTTTGCCCATCCAATCTTGATTGGATAGGATAGAAAGTGTTCCGGGCTTATGCCAATTGTAAACGGGTATTGCGCGGAATGTTTTGCGCCTTTACCGATTGCAATTGGATACAGCCCGGAGAAATAATGTGGGAGGTGAATGAATGTGTGGCATAAGCCGATATTGGTTTGATGTATTGGAAAAGTTGAAGGTAAAAAGACTTTTTTTTGGTTGGCGAATTAATAACGATACATTTAAGGAAATCCTGATGTTGCTGAAGGTTTTAAGGTTTTTGGGGATGTGCATTGACGTACTGCAACAATACGAAAATGCGAATGGAAGTATGTTGATTATCAATGAGGTTGCATTCGCCTTTTGTATTATTGGGTGCGTTTAATATATTTGTTATGTGCAACTTGCTGACAAATCAAGATTTGTCGTTTGTTTTTGCCCGCTTTTTTCAAGTTGACAAAGCTTGTGAGCGGCGTTTGTTTTTGTGCCTTTTTCCTTTGGTGCAGCAAGACTGGCAAGCACGTTCAGTAAGACAAGACTCAAGTGTGCACATAACAGGGGGTTTTGCGTCAGCACGGCTGACATTCGTCAGCCGCTACTGCAGTTCTTTTCTCAGCTTCAGTCATCGGCCCGACAGAACGCTGCTCATCATCCGTGGTGGTTTGTATCTTCGGTTCTTTATTGGGCTCTTGTCCCAGCCGACGGATTGCATCCGTCGTGCCGAACACAAAGCCCGAACGTTATGCGCAACCTGTGACTTTATTTGGTCAGCATTTCTTTGCTCCGTTTTAGTATTGGTTCGTTCGTTCAGGTTGACACGGCTAAGCAGGTGACTGCGATAGCAAGCCGCTTGTGTTTCGGTAGGTTTTGGCAGGCAGGTTCCGGGTGACACAATCAGGTCTGCACATAACATGAGGTTTTGTGTCAGCACGGCTGACACATCTCAGCAGCTACTTCAGTTCTCTTTTTGGCTTCGGTTCTCAGCCCGACATTTCTCTGTTGGTCATCCGTGGTGGTTTGTATCTTCGGTTCTTTATTCAGCTTTTGTCCATGCCGACGGACTATCGTCCGTCGTGCCGAACACAAAGCCCTGTTCGTTGCTTGCAATGCAGTTGGACAGTTTTCAGGTTCAAAAGGTTAGACAAAATTCATTCAGTTTTAATTGGCAAGACTTGACCGAAAAACCCACATCAGCGGACAGTTTTCAAGTTGACATTTGTAACTTTTTTTCTTCTGTTGTTTTTAATTCAATATTTGTTCACGGTGGACTGATGCTCAAGTCTAATCGGTTAGACAAAACAAAATCATTACGTCCGACAATTGGGACTTGACAAAACAATCCGACGACATCACAAGCAACGACTAAAAAATGATTATTGTTTTTTTGTTCAGGTTTGCTGTTAAACATAGTGCTTCCGATTGTAAGTCTTTTTCGCTGTCTGACACAACTCGTTTTGAAAAGCAGACAAGGAAATGACGTTTGTTTTTGCAGCCACTTTTCGGTTGACAGGACACTTTAGTTTAACAAAGCGCAATACATTTCAGTCAGGTTTGATTTTGAACATGCTCTTCTAAAACGCAAACCTGATTCGGTGGACACAGCAGTTTATATTTGCAAGCAACAAAAAACAAAAGCACTGCAAGCAACAAAAGGTTTGGCAAAAAACTGGCTGACGAATCTTGGCTGAACATTTGAAATTCTATTTATCTTTAGTTCTGTTATTCGGCTGACGGATTTCAAATGCCAGTTCTCCGCCAAGCCTCACTCGTTATGTGCAACCTGTGACTTTATTTGGTCAGCATTTCTTTGCTTCGTTTCATTATTGGTTCGTTCGTTCAGGTTGACAGGGCTAAGCAGGTTGCTGCGACAGCAAAGCAATTGTGTTTTGTGTGGCTTTTGGCAGGCAGCGTTTAGGTTGATACAATCAGGTCTGCCCATAACATGGGGTTTTGTGTCAGCACAGCTGACACATCTCAGCAGCTACTTCAGCTCTTTTTTCATCTTCAGTCATCGGCCCGGCATTTCTCTGCTAAGCATAGTCAAGTCATTGTATCTTCGGTTCGCTATTGGGCTTTTGTCCCAGCCGACGGATTTCATCCGTCGTGCCGAACACAAAGCCCGAACGTTGCCTGCAAGCTTAAAACGACAGTTACTACATCATGAACTTTAAGGGAGGAGTAATAATTATTGGTTCTTTACTTTGGGAGGACACACCTATTCGACAAAAGTGGAAGATGTTGAATCTGGAGAGTGTAGATACCAAAAGATTTGTTTCTATCCCTATTCGTTATGGCAGACAATCATCAACACGTTGTGACACATACACAATGATTTTTTCTAATCATAGTTCTACAGGACAAGGACAAGCCTATATTTTGGGCTTCAAAGGCGAAATTAAAAACACAAGAATTTTAGAAAGCCAGGCTTTTGCTTTAGGTGCAGCAGAAGGGTTTTGGAAAACTGAAAGTCCATCCATAAATAAAAGCTGGGGAACGGTTGGTTTATTAGTTAATCCAAACATTGACACAAAAGACAAAAGAAATGCAGATGTTGTCCGTAATTGGTGGACGCAACTCTATCAAAAATACAGCAAGACTTTTGACCATTTGCAATATCGAATTGACGCCAACGAAGTTCCTGTTATCGACAAAGATGGATTTCTACAAATACCGTGGACAAATGAAATGAACGACTTTGATTTTCTAATTGCAACACCAGTAGTTCCTAAGCCAAAGCGGCTTTTAACACCAAAAGAAATTGCGGAACAAATGACCTCAAAAAATTATCGAACATATTTTGCCAAAAACAGAGAGAATAATATCCAGACCTTTCAAGACTTAAATATCTTGGAGTGTCTCAACGGTTGACAGAGAAAGCCAGCAGGCAACAAGAGTATTGCCGATAGTTTTCTATGACTAAATCAAACATATTTTTACCTGCTTTAGCATGTGGTTATGCACATTTTCGGACATAGTTTTTCTCATACATTCGTTCATCTCTTACCACTGCAAATACGCGGTGAACGAGCTTGTTTCTGACGGCGTTGATGACGCTCATTTTGTTTTTCCCATCCTTTACTTTTCGTTCATAATATTGTTTTATGTCAAGGTCGTTTTGAATAGCAGACATAGCGCACAGGTGCAGCAGCTTCTTCAGTTTTTTGTTGGCAAAAGGACTGACTGTTGGTTTGTAACGTACACTGGTTCCCGAGCTTTTGTCGAAGGGTACCACTCCGCAGTAGCAAGCGAGTTGCTTTGCATTATCAAAAGCTGTAAAGCCTTTGCTGTACACCAGCAGCGCTACTGCCGTCACAGGTCCGATGCCTTTGATAGATGTAACCCGTTTTACTTTGTCGTTCAACTCTTCATCCTGCTGCACCGTTTTAGTAATTAATGCTTCAATGGCTGTTTTGCTTTTTTGCAATGCAGTGAGTGCAGGCTTCTGCAGCTTCTCCATCAGCCGCGCTTCATGAGTGCATCCACATTCTTTCAGTTCATTGACCGGAACGCTCAGGTGAGTGATAGAAGTAATGATCCTGTCCCGCTGAGCAACCAAGTTCTTAATGCGTTCAATGCTTGTATCTACCGGCTTCCACAGTTTTACACGGTCCTGGTAGCGAAGGGCATACCACGCAATTTTTACTGAAGCCGCTTTATCGTCACTGCCTCTTTCAAAGCCGCCTGCTTTCTTGATACGCAGTGGCATTTCTACCCAAAGCATTGCATTATCAGTTACCAGGTGATGTATCAGACCGGTGTTGTAAATGCCGGTGTACTCCATACAGAAAAGCGTTTCATCATTATTATATACTCCGTGCTGCTGTAGCCATTGCTGCATTTTTGTGTAACCTTCCGGCTTCTGGCAAAACTGCTGGTGAATGACTTCAGCCGGATGATCTGACCGGATAAGGGCAGCATCAAACCATGTTTTAGAGATGTCGATACCGACAAAGTTTTTTACCTTGCTCATGCTTTTGGATTTAAAAAAGTAAATAGATCAACCTGTTTTTGAACGGATCAAGACCTTAATAATGGGACTGCTATTCCCTATTTTCTATTTGATTCCCTGTTCAAAAAAGCCAGCATAAGATTAGAACTTATGATAGACCTGAAAGTCTTGTGGGGCGATAATTCGCTTATGCCGGCAGGTTGGTTTATGCACATTATAGTGTGAATTCACAAAAGAAAAAAGTAACAAAAAAGAAAAGGTAGTAATAGTAGTAGCTTTCTTTTGCTATAGTTTCAATGCAAATCTAAAGGTGGGGCTGGACGTTGGAGCAATCGGCAGCATATCGCTATTCAGCTTTAGTTTGGGCTTGACGATTGCTATTTGGCTTTTTGTTGTTATCTTCAACAAAAGTTTTTCAACTGAACTTCGGTTGCTGGGCGGACGTTTTTCTATCCTCCCACCATCGGCAATACTTGGCTCGTTATGTGCAACCTGTGACTTTATGTAATCAGCATTTCTTTGCTCCGTTTTAGTATTGGTTAGTTTGTTCAGGTTGACAGGGCTAAGCAGGTTGCTGCGACAGCAAAGCAATTATGTTTTGTGTGGCTTTTGGCAGGCAGCGTTTAGGTTGATACAATCAGGTCTGCACATAACATGGGGTTTTGTGTCAGCACGGCTGACTTTGCGCGTCAGCTGCTTCACCTCTCCTTTGGGCTCCGGTTCTCAGCCCGACATTTCTCTGCTAAGCATAGTCAAGTCATTGTATCTTCGGTTCGCTATTGGGCTTTTGTCCCAGCCGACGGATTTCATCCGTCGTGCCGAACACAAAGCCCTGTTCGTTATGTGCGTCACCTTTCACGACCACCTTTTCAAATTGACAGCTCAAAATAAAGTTTCTAATTTTGGAAACTTGTATTATATTTGCGAAAACATTTTTAATTGCAATTCTTTCAGACACGGTTTTTAGAAGAGGCAGACAAATTCATTGCGGGACTTGACCCAAAAGCTGCAAGGAAGGTTTCTATAACATAGATCTTGCAGAACAAAGTAATGACCCGAAGCTTTTCAAAAAACTTCAAAAAAATATTTGGGAATTTAGAACAAAGTTCGGCGGTGTACAAATTAGGCTGCTTGCATTTTGGGATAAAGACAATGAAAGCGAAACATTAGTTTTTGCAACACACGGTTTCATAAAAAAAGTTGACAAAGTTCCAGCAAACGAAATTGAAAGAGCTATTAAAATTCGAAAAAAATATTTTGAAAGCAAACTTAAAAAATAACATTATGGCAAAGACAGCAATGAAATCATATTCGCTTGCCGAAATGAAAGATAAATATATCGGTAAGAAAGGTACAAAAGACAGAGACGAATATGAATACGAACTTCGTATGGACGTTTTAGGAAGGATGATTAAAACAGCAAGACAAGAACGTAAGTTGACACAAGAACAATTAGGCGAACTTGTTGGTGTACAGAAAGCACAAATTTCAAAATTGGAAAGCAGTGCAAACAGTGCGACAATTGACACGGTATTAAAAGTTTTCAAAGCATTAAAAGCGGACATACACTTTAATGTGACAATTGAAAAGCAATATTTGCAGCTCGTTTGACAATAAGGCGAACGCACAACAATAGGTTTGGCAATAGGCTGGCTGACGGAATAGCAATCGGCTGCAAATCAATATCAGCAACAGTTCCAGCGGGACGTTCTTTGTTTAGCTTTTGTAGTTATCTTCATCTTTTGTTTTTCAAATCGGCTGCAGTCCTGGCTGGACGAGCAATGATTACCAGCACAGCAGCAAGCCCTGTTCGTTGGGCGCCATTTTTTCGGATGCCTTGTCCTAAAATAGGTTGACCAAAAATTCAACAAACATCGGTCAACATGAACACACAGGAAAAGCAAGCCCTGCCGAAAAAAAGAAACGGCAGGCAAGTCAGCTTCGACTTCAAACTTTCTGTCATTGACGAGATCAGCAATGGGCTTATTTCTGCAAACTATGCTTCTAAGAAATACAACATTTCAAGAAGCACCATTGCTTACCGGATGCTGAAATTATCTTCCTTTGAGCAAACAAAAAAAAGCATGAGCAAAAATGATGAGATAAAAGAATTGAAAGAGCGCATTCAAGAACCGGAGTTCATCAAAGAACTTCAGCAGGACATTATTATTGATTTTGAAAAAACAACAGGAGAAGAACTTTCAAAAAAGTTATTACCCGATGCATTAGTAAACGAGATACAGCGAAAGAAAAAAAGCCTTACAAAATAAAATGGCTGTATGAATGCTTCGGGATTTCCAAACAGGCTTATTACAAAAGAATCAGAACCACTAAACAAAAAGAAATGCAGGCAGAAACGATTAAAAAAATAATTGAACCTATACGCAGGAAAATGCCGCGCTATGGAACAAAAAAACTGCATCCCGATATTAAAGATGACCTTAAAAATTCAGGTATAAAAATGGGCAGAGATGCTTTTTTAAAGTTTGCCGGGCATCACCGCTTATTGGTGCCAAAAACAAAGCGATGCTTTATTACTACCGATTCAAAACACTTTTTTTACAAATCGCCCAATCTTATTAAAACCCTTATCCCCACTGGTTCTGAGCAGGTTTTTGTAAACGATATTACTTATGTAAAACTGCAGGATGGCTACGTATATGTTGCTTTGGTTACTGACCTGTATTCAAAAAAAGTAATGGGTTACAGGCTGGATGATAACATGAAAACTACCCTGGTGAAAGATGCCTTAACAATGGCGGTCAACAACTGCGAGCATAACCGGGGAAGCATCATTCATCACAGCGACAGAGGCATTCAGTATTGCTGCCCTGATTACAGTGAGTTTGCTGAAAGCAACGGCATGATTTTAAGTACTACAGAAAAATATGACCCTTACGAAAACGCTGTTGCCGAACGCATCAACGGAATATTGAAATATGAATTCGGATTAATCAAAACCATTCCTTCAGTTGATATTGCAAACAAGATGTTGAAACAGGCAGTGGAGATTTATAATAATGAAAGAAGACATTGTTCGCTTGAAATGCAGACGCCTGACTTTGCGCATACACATCAGCAACATCAATATAAAGAGTACAAAAAAAAGAACAGTAAGTTAACTAAAGAACAACATTGGCAATGCGGTGTTTAAAGATTTTTTTCCTGCGTGGCTGGCAATTGGAAACCTCAGCGAACAAGCAGGATTTTTAAAAGAAAGAATGCGGGAGCTTAAAAAACTTCCGCTCTTTCCAAAACCAATCTTTCTTTTAAAAATTGAAAAAGAGTTTCCATATTTTTAACCAAAAAATGGGCAACCTAT
This sequence comes from Ilyomonas sp., assembly GCA_965199905.1. GTDB lineage: Bacteria > Bacteroidota > Bacteroidia > Chitinophagales > Chitinophagaceae > Ilyomonas. The sequence continues at coordinate 376,578 of OZ241366.1, forward strand.
TTCAGGGTAAGACACAAACTCTAACAACTTCATTTTGTAAATCATTAAAACAGTATCTTGACATGAAAATATTTTTTGTTGTATTTACTTTTACTTTTTCCTGTTCAGTTTCTTTTGCACAACATGCTTATCAGAATGCGAATAGTATAATTTTAAACTCAAACTTGAAAAAAAATGAAGCCTCGGTTGAAACTTCGTTCGAGTTCAACCATTTTCAATTAACCGGAATTTATAACATATCCGAAAAAGCTTTTCTGCACTCAAATCTTAAATTAAATGTATTGCGGCAGAAAGCCGATAAATTGTTCGGCGACCTTTAGGAGGCAAGCCAACCATCTTACATAATAATGATGCTGGTTTAGGCTTAGGGTTTGGATTACAAAATACGGGAAGAATTGGCAGGTTCAATTTGCAGTTGGTTTTTGGTTACGACTACGAAAGACAGAAATATACATTTAACGAAACGCGTTTGAATGCATATGAGCGTCCGGTTGATAGCGTAAGCAATCAGAATAATACACTTTACAAGGTAAGTTCAAATTTTAATTTCATCAAAGTCACCGACAAATATAATTTGAGTTACCTGTTACGATTATCGTATTGCAAATTCACAAAATCTCAATACAATAATGTAGATGCAATGGTTAAAAAAAGTGGTTTTGCCATTGCAGAGCCTGCAGTTGAAATAGATTTTAAATTACTTAAAAACAAAAACCTGTTCATTGTAACCCAAGGCGGACTTTCATTACCTCTAAGCAACTTTGAGTATGCATACAAAGCAGATTTACCTTTCGAAGCTACTACCGAAACGAGCGACTATCTTTTAGATATAATTTTAAAGTTGGGTGTGAAATATAGTTTTATTAAAAATTAAAACTCTGCTCTTAAGCCTTAAAAGAGGAAAAATCGCGACGGGACAATTTATGCGAACATATCGAAGCGAAGTTTGGCTACCTATAACAAAAGTATTTGCAATAGCAGGGCTGGACGGAAGAGCAATCATCAGCAAATCTTTAATCAGCTTTAGTTCGTGCTTGACGTTAATAATTAAGTAACAAATGTTATCTTCAACAATAAAACATTACTCAAATTCGGTACAGGCGTGACGGAACACAGAATATCCTGCCATCGGCAATAATTTTCCGTTGCTTGCAATGCTAAGTGGACGCACCTGAAACTTCAAAGAACTATATTTGACACATGACAAAAGACTTTCCAGGTGAACAATGGAATACCGTTGGATTTGATTTTGAATTTACCAACGACTTTCGCCTTGACGTTTCCAATTTCGGACGACTTCGGACTTTCAATAAAGTTTCTAATGGAAACATTATTAAAGGTTCGATGATTAACGGCTACCGTATTGTGCGGCTAAAACTATATACACCCAGAAACGAAAGAACCCAAGCCAAACTTGACAATTTACAGCAACAGGTCTTTGAGCTTGCAAGGAAACTAAAATCACAGGTGAACAATGGGGAAAGCAAACACGTAATCAACGAAACAACCCTACTGCTGGATACGTTAAAAAAGAGCGTCAGCAAGAAGTTTCAGAAAGACCTTAAAGAGCGGACAACAAATTATCATTCGCTTATTCATCGGCTCGTTGCTGATTATTTTCTGCCCCGACCAACCTCAAAACAAACCGTTGTTGCGCATCTTGACCATGACAAATTGAATAACAGAGCGACTAACCTGAAATGGATGACGCCGGAAGAAAATTATGAGCATCAAAAAAGCAGTCCGCATGTAATCAACGACAAACAGCAACGGCGACAAAGACAACAATCAAATCCAAATAGAGCGAAGCTTACTGTGACAAAAGTGATGTTTTTGAAAAAGCTTCTGAATGAAGGCAAATCAGTAAAACAACTGGTAAAGGTTTTCAAGGTATCAGACATGCAAATCATCAGAATTAAACGTGGTGAAAACTGGGGGAATGTTCCAGCATCAAGCTAATGACAGAGAGAAGCACGTGCCACCAACATGGGGTTTGTGCAAGTGGGGCAGGAGGTCATAACTTCAGCCAAGTGCAAGCATCAGCAGTAGTTCCAGCCTGACGAACAAAGCCAAGGCAATAGAACAAATAAAGCCAAGGCAATAGAACAAATAATGAGCTTTAATTTATAAATTGAACAGCGGTTCCAACGTGACGAACTGCTAGTTCCTCACCTGCACAAAGCCGGAACGTCGTTGGGCGTAATTATAAAATCCAGCATATGAACATAAAATCATTTAAAGACGAATTAGAATTTGACGAAACTCGTGTGAAGACCAAAGTTCTTGTAGAGACTACGTTTTCAAAAGAAATACAAATTCTTATGAAAGGTGGACAGACTATGAAAGAGCATAAAGCACCTTATCCAATTTTAATCCACATTTTGGAGGGTAATATAGAGTTAGGTTTACCGGAAAATAAATTTTTAATGAAATGTGGCGATATTATAGCATTAGACGGTGATATACCACACGACTTAACCGCAACAAAAAATTCAATAATTCGTTTAACATTGTCAAAATTTGATAAAGTAGAGAGAATCAAAAGCGTTTTTGACAGTTAATAATGTATTTTATGAAACCAATTAACGACAGAGCAGATATTGATATTTTGGTAAATTGTTTTTATTCAAAAATAAGAACAGACGAATTGCTTGGACCTATTTTCAACAGTCATATATCGGAAGATAAATGGAAAGAACACCTTGATAAATTAACCGACTTTTGGGAAACAAATTTATTTGGAGTAGCAAAATTCAAAGGTAGTCCGACCCAAAAACATATTAATGTTGACAAGAACCTTAATTACGAAATTGAGCAAAAACACTTTGGGAAATGGTTACAGCTTTGGTTTGAAACAATAGACGAATTATTCACAGGAGAGTACGCAGACAAAGCCAAAAATTCAGCACGAAAAATGTCAACAGGTCAATTTTTAGCGATATGGCACCAACGACCAAAAAATAAAACAGGACTCTAAAAACGCCATCCTACAACAAACAGTTTGGCAATATGGCGGGGCAACAAATATATTCTCAACTTTTGTTCGCTATTCAGCTTCAGTCCAAGCTTGACTTTTACTATTGAGCTTTTGTAATTATCTTCAGCATCAGAAATTCTATTTGTCTGCAATTACGGGATGACGGTTTTCAAATACCGCCACATCCGCCAAGCCTCGAACGTTACATGCAACCTGTGACACTTTACAATGAAGTAATTATATAGAAGTTAAGACAAAGGAACATAAGCAGACGCTAAACGAGTTTCTGAATGAACTTTAGCGTTATTCCCGGCGACAAGTTTAAGCGGGAAGCAAAACGACTGATAAAAACTTCCTTCTTTAAAACAAGCACTTGCTGACTTAAATGCAGTGTTTGAACAGCAACCGGAATCAGGAACACTTTTAGGAGACGACACTTACAAAATCAGGCTTTCCATAAAAAGTAAAGGAAAGGAAAAAGTGACGCTGCAAGGGTTATCACTTATGTTGTAACAGACAACAAAGAAGTTATTTACTGACCATTTATGACAAATCGGATTTCGACAGTGTAGACGATAAGACAATCAAAACAACCGTCAATAGTCTGAACATTGATAAATAAAGCGAACGCACAAGAGGTTTTCTAATATGCTCGCTGACACATTACAACATCAACTTTGGTTCAGTTTCTTCTCAGTAATATCTCCAGAAGATTGCGTTCGTTACATTAGTCTGTACTCACATCCTTTATCTACTCAACTATTTCCTTCCAGCCAAACGTTACTTCTACTTTCAAATCAGGATGCAAACTTTTTGCAACGGGACAGGTGTGTGCTGCGTTCTTTAATATGATCTGTTCTTTTTCGGACAGCGTTAATGTATCTGGAAAACGAAAAACGATTTGCACACCACTGATGCGGCGAGGGTTTGCTGCCATTATTTTTTGAATGTCAAGTTTGGTTCCCGTCAGGTCAATGTTCATGGTTTCAGCTTTTATACCCATGATGGTAAGCATGCAACTGCCGAGTGCCGTTGCCACAATATCGGTTGGTGAAAAGCGTTCTCCTTTTCCATTGTTATCGGTGGGTGCATCGGTTTCAATAAGGCTGCCGCTTTGCAGGTGAGTGGCTTCTGTTCTTAAGTTTCCTTTATATACAACTTGTGACGTCATTGCTTTATTTTTACATAAATTTAAGGGTAACAAACAAATGTACGCGAAGAAAGTTTTTCTATTGATGATTGCCGCATCGTCGTTGCTGGCAGCCAGTGCACAGGTAAAAACAAAAGAAGAAATCAGGAAAGAACGCGAGGCAAAACTCCAGAGAATGAAAAGCGGGGAAGACGAAAACTCGCTTATCTATAATAAGCAAGGTGCTTTTGGTATCCGTCTCAACACGGATGGCTATGGCCTGTTTTACGAGCATGGCAAATACAAAACACTTTCGCAAACCAACCTGTGGTGGATAAGCCTTGATGAATACAAAAGCCCGAAGGAAGAACGCATTGCCAACACAGATGGCTTTTTTCAGGCAGGCACGCCATTTATTTATGGTAAAATCAATAACTTTTACCAGTTGAAAGTTGGCATAGGCCAGCAGCGGCTGATAGGAGGGAAGGACATTAAAAATGGTGTGGCTTTCAGCGCTATATATGGTGGCGGCATTACTGCCGGTTTGCTGAAGCCTTATTACATCAATGGGGTAGATAGTTTAGGTGATACAGGCGATTTCAGCTATTCTGATAAAACCGATTATATCTTCCGGTACGGACCTATCAATGGTGGCAGCGGTATTGGCAAGGGTTTAAATGAAATAAAGTTTACACCCGGCGTATTTGCCCGCGCTGCTTTGCGTTTTGATTATGGCGCTTACAATGAGTTGTTATCTGCCCTGGAAGCCGGCGTAACGGCGCAATATTATACCAAAGAAATGCCGGTGCTTTTAGATCAGCCTGCTAAAAAGTTCTTTTTCAATGCCTACGTGGCGTTGGTTTTTGGTAAAAGAAAGTAGAGTAAATTTGTTGACAGCAGCAGCCATTGATGTAGAGATCAGTCAGGTAAAAATCCAGGCACAGTTTATACATCGGCTGTTCGTTTAAAATCTGTGGCACATGCAGGAATTACCCGTGGTATCAAGTGTAAAAGAAGAGAGAGTAAAGAAGCCAAACTGGTTGCGCGTAAAGCTACCAATCGGCGAAAGTTATAAGCATGTCCGCAGTTTAGTCGACACGCATAAACTGCATACCATTTGCGAAAGCGGCAACTGCCCGAATATGGGCGAATGCTGGGGCGCAGGTACGGCTACGTTTATGATTCTTGGTAATGTTTGCACGCGCAGTTGTGGCTTTTGCGCAGTAGCTACGGGCAGACCATTACCGGTTGATTGGGACGAGCCGCAGCGTGTGGCTGAAGCCATTCACCTGATGAAAGTAAAGCACGCCGTTATTACAAGTGTCGACAGAGATGAGCTGAAAGATGGTGGTTCTATCATTTGGTATAATACCATTAAGGCGGTAAAAGCTTTAACGCCCGATACAACGTTAGAAACGCTGATCCCTGACTTTAAAGGTGATCTCACTTGTATAGAACGCATTGCAGATGCGGCTCCTGAAGTGGTGAGCCATAATATGGAAACGGTGGAAAGATTATCTAAGCAAGTTCGTATTCAGGCTAAATATCGCCGCAGCCTGCAGGTATTGCGCATGCTGAAAGAAGCTGGTATGAGAACGAAAACCGGTATCATGCTTGGCCTCGGCGAAGCAAAAGAAGAAGTAGTGCAAACATTGGAAGACCTCGCGGCTGTAAACGTAGATGTTATTACGCTGGGTCAATATCTTCAGCCCAGTGCCAAACACTTGCCTGTGCAGCGTTTTGTTCATCCTGACGAATTTGCAGAACTGCGCGAGATTGGTTACGGGCTTGGTTTTGATTATGTAGAAAGTGGTCCGTTGGTACGTTCATCTTATCATAGCGAAAAGCATGTGATTCCTGGTTATGGCAGAAACAAATGGATGAGTGAAAAAGATGAAGTGCTGATTGCCGGAAACTAAATCCTTCACCTATGCCGATGCGCAGTATGCCTTCCCGCGATTATTACGTGGTGCTGAATGTAAAGCCCGAGGCAACTGCTGTTGACATTAAGTTGGCTTACCGCAAGCTTGCCCTGCAGTATCATCCCGACCGCAACGGCGGAAATGTGCATACGGAAGTTTTGTTTAAAGAGATAAATGAAGCTTACGGCATATTGTCGAATGTACAAAAGCGTGACGATTACAACCGGCTGCGGGAAGCACACAAAACGCGTGCGCACACAACAACATCGCAAACCTCTTATTCAACCACACAGAATACACAGCGTCAGCGCCCGCCCGTAACCGGAAAAACCATCCTTTTTCATTGCACACATCTTCGCAGCGTGATCGAAAAATCAAACCCGTTTTCTATCAACGCAGATAGTTTATTTGCCAAAATAGAATCTATTCTTTCCGACTCGCACATTCATATTTTGTTGTACGAAAACAAGCGTATGGTAATATCGCAAGTCATTCATGAATTATTGGTTTGCTGCCGGCTTTTGCCTCAGAATTATTTCAATACTTTGACGCCACGCTTCTTTCAACTTGCCGGCACAGATGCCATCATGAAAAATGCCATTCAGCAAGCCATCAAACAAAAGCGGCAGGATTTCTTCTGGCAGAAATATAAGTTCTGGTGGGTGTTAATTGTCACGCTAATTATCTGCCTTCTCATTTATTTCATGTAGCTCTTAGCCTTATTATGACAACAACTTTAACCATCGTTCGATATCCCAAACGGCTTGCTTTTTTCGGCTTTCTTTCTATGGCTGTCTTTCCCATTTTTTTATGGAAAAACAAATTCATCTCTTTTTACAAACTGATGGGAAGTGGTAAAAACGGAACGTTTGATGTTCGCCCCGATTTACAGCAATGGGCAATATTAGCCGTTCATAAAAATGAACAAGCTTCTCCTGCAAGCAACGAATTTTTATATGGTAAAAAGATAGCCGCCTGGTGGAAGCGGTTTTATTGCGAAGCCATCACAATTGCGCTGGAACCTATAGAAGGTCACGGGAAATGGGATGGAAAAGAATGCTTTGGGCAATTGCCAAAACACTCTTCTTACGATGGTATGATAGGAGTATTGACGAGAGCGTCTATCCGCATACAAAAAGCACGTTCTTTCTGGAAAAATGTAAGTGCCGCCGCTGAAGATGTAAAGCAGTCGCCTGGGTTTATTACATCGTTTGGCATTGGCGAATTGCCATGGATAAAGCAGGCAACTTTTAGTGTATGGAAAAATAAAGAAGCGATGAAAAATTATGCTTACAAAAAAAGAGCGCACCAGGATGTAATACAAAAAACCAGGAAGGAAAACTGGTACAGCGAAGAAATGTTTGTCAGGTTTAGGATTCTCTGGACAAACGGAACAGTGAACGGAAAAAACGATATCAGCCCTTACCTGGAAAAAGGAGAGCATTCATTGTAGTAAATGCTCAAAACTCATCTTCTTTGCCGGTAGCTTCTTCATCAGAAGATTCTCCAATGCCGGTATCTTCTCCTTCTTCACCAAAACCTTCCGGATTACTTTGCAGGTCATATTTTTCCTCGATGTCTACAAACTTATTTCCCAGCAAGCTCTTGGTACCATATTGCTGCGGGCCAATACCTTCCGTTCTCACCACCGCCGGGTAAGATGTTTTGCCACCAGCATCCTTGCTTACATTGATTAACTCAACCAGGAAAATCCAGTTCCTGGTAAAATCATATGCATATACAAACTTTTGATTGGTATCGCGTATCTCGTTGCCAACCGTTGTATCAGCCATCAACAATGGTTCAGCCTGGTATATTTTGTTATATTTCTCACGGCTTATTTCTCTGCCACGCTGCCAGTGATCATTGCTGCGATAAAAAGTGCTCTCATGTTTGCTGTCAAATTCGAAACTTTTTAAAATACCATTTTGTAAGTCTACAAACGACTGCGTGTGCAATACACAAACATCCCGATACACAGCATCATCTTCTTCTAAATATATCCTGAACTTTAATACAGCCATAGCATTACCGTTTAATGTGTTTTGGGGTTATAATGATTATCAAAACGTTTTGATAAGAGGGGCGTTACAAATTCAACCTATCGCCACGTCTTCATTTATTTTTTCTTCCTTGAAGGCTTCTCTTGGCTTTAAACCAAGCAACTGAAACATCATGTTATCTTCATCAAATGAAGGGTTTGGCGTTGTCAGCAGCTTTTCGCCGGTAAAAATAGAATTGGCGCCCGCCATAAAGCACAAAGCCTGTTCCGAAACGCTCATTTCTGCCCTTCCGGCGCTTAATCTTACCATGGATTTAGGCATTACTATTCTTGCCGTGGCTATCATGCGAACCATGTCCCAGATGTCAACCTTCGGGTTGTTTTCGAGTGGCGTACCCTTTACCCTTACCAATGCATTCACGGGCACGCTGTCCGGATGTTCTTCCATAGTGCAAAGTGTGCGAAGCATCTTTATACGGTCATCGTGCGTTTCGCCTAAGCCAATAATGCCACCACAGCAAACCGTAACGCCGGCTTTGCGTACATTATCAAGTGTCTGCAAACGATCATCGTATGTACGCGTGGTAATGATGTCGCCATAATAGTCGGAAGATGTATCGAGGTTATGATTGTAGGCATGAAGTCCTGCTTCGGCAAGACGTTGCGCCTGGTGCTCATTCAGCATACCCAGCGTACAGCATACTTCCATACCCATTTCGTTAACACCCTGCACCATATCCAGCACGCGGTCGAAGTCGCGGTTGTCGCGCACTTCGCGCCAGGCGGCTCCCATACAGAAGCGTGTGCTGCCGGCATCTTTTGCTTTTTGTGCGTATTGAAGCACTTCTTCTTTTTGCATCAGCGCCTGCACTTTAACACCTGTATGATAGCGGGCTGCCTGCGGGCAATAAGCGCAGTCTTCTACACAGCCGCCTGTTTTTATACTCAGTAAGGTACACACCTGTACTTCAGCCGTGTCGTTGTATTGATGATGAATTTTAGACGCTTTATAAATCAGGTCGAGCAATGGCATTTCGTAAATAGCTACAATCTCTTCCAGCGTCCAGTCGTTGCGTACTGCAGTATTCATAAGTATAATTTGCAACAGCAAATATAGGGCGTAGCCAACAGAAGAATGGAAGAATGCAGGCGCAATTCTCTATAAAACATTGGGTATTATGAGCACTGAAATGAAAGTAACAAGCTAACTATTGCTACATGCTTAACACATAGCCGGGTATAAAAATATTTGCATAGCCTGGAATATTTCTTCCGGTGCATTATATTGTGGTAAATGACCTTTCGCCCTGATCTTAACGATAAAACTATCGGGAATGCGGCGGTGCATAAAATAAGCGGCTTCGCTGGTGGCTATCTTATCACTGATGCCTTGCAGGATCATAACCGGAACGGTTATTTTATCAAGATGACTACGGCAATCTGTTGCCATCAGCAGGTTAAAGATAAGCTTCGCTTTATCGGCATTCATTTTAGAAAATGAACGTCCTAAAAGAGAATATAACTGCCCGATGCTACTATCATTCAGCTCGTGTAATTTAAGAATCTGATCAAACAACAGGCTGCCATCTATGTTAATATTAAAACCGTACCCATAGTGTGTTATAGCATCTTGTTTCAGATAAGGAACAGCCGAAAGCAAAACAATCTTATCAAATAAATCCGGCTCTTTTATGGCAGCATGAAAAGCTGTTAATGCGTTTATAGAATGCGCTATATATGTTACGTTGCTGATGTTTTGTTCACGCAGAGAAGAAATTAAATCATTGGCATAACCCTGCACCGTTTGATGTCTTAATTGCTTTGAGCGATTGAAGACATCAAACCCATTATCGCTGTATGTGATTACACGGTATCGCGTTTCAAGCAGTGGTATCAGCTTGCTGAATGAGGAAGGAAATAAATCAAATATATCGGTGATGAGCAAAGTGCAGTCGGCCGATAACTTTCCGGACATACGAAGCCCGTTGCTGTAAAAAATGGATTCCATAAAAGGACTATTAACGGATATTTTTTCAGAAAATATTACATCGGTAACTACGATCTAAATTTCCTGCCGGTTTTAAAAAAATCGCCAATATCCGCTATAGTTCGTTTATCTCTTTTAATAACAATTGGCAGAAATTATCAGACGCGTGACAGGAAAACCTGAAAGAAAGATAAATTTCTTTTTGCTCACACATTAAAATATAAATGCAGAAAATTATTTTTTCCTTGAAAAAGAAGCAGTTAAAACAAGATTCTTTTTTCATCCCATTTTTCTATTTCCCTTGCCACTTCCGCAAGGAAAGAAGAGCCGGCGCTGCCATCAATAATGCGGTGATCGTAACTCAATGACAAGTACATCATGTGGCGGATACCGAGCGTGTCGCCTTGTTCTGTTTCAATAACAACGGGACGTTTTTTTATGATGCCAACCGATAAGATGGCAACCTGCGGCTGATTGATAATCGGCGTTCCCATCAGGCTGCCAAAGGTGCCGACATTGGTAAAAGTAAAAGTGCCGTCTTTGGTATCATCAGGTTTTAGTTTGCCATTGCGGGCGTTGTTAGCCATTGTATTCACTGAATTTGTCAAACCAATTAAGTTCATATAATCCGCATTGCGTATAACGGGAACAATCAGGTTTCCCGTAGGCAATGCCGTTGCCATACCGATGTTGATATCGTGCTTCATAATGATGTTATCACCATCTACCGAACTATTGACAATCGGGTATTTTTTTATAGCCTTAATGATGCATTCAATGAACAGCGGCGTGAACGTTATTTTGGTTCCTTCGCGTTTTTCAAATTCATTTTTTATACGGTTACGCCAAAGCACCATGTTGGTTACATCTGCTTCAGAAAAACTGGTTACGTGTGCGCTCGTCTGCTTGCTGTCAACCATGTGTCTGGCTATCAGCTTACGCATGCGATCCATTTCTATAATGTCAACATTGTCTCCGTATTTCTTTACCGGCGCCGTTGTCTCATTTCCATTCAACCGGGGTTGCGGTTGCGCTTTTACAGGTTCAGAAATTATTTTCTCCGGCTGCGGTTGTTGCCTGGCTTCCTTTACAGGGTGCGTAATCAGGTTTCGCTTTTTTCCTTCTATATATGCCAGGATATCATTTTTGGTAACGCGGTTATCATTGCCGCTGCCGGGAATGGTTTCCAGCTCCATCATGTTGATGCCTTCGCTGTTTGCTATCGTCAAAACGAGTGGCGAATAAAACCGGTTAATAACACCGGATGGCTTTGGTATAACAGGCGTTGGCTGCGGCACATAAGGAACTTGTATCTCTTCTTCCTCTGTGAGTTGCGAAGGCGTTTCAGCAACATGGTTATCGCTGTTTATCGTGATGCGCGCAATAGCCGCACCGATAGGAACCACGTCATTTTCTTTGTATAAAAGTTCGCTGACAACACCGCCGGCAGTGGAAGGCACTTCGCTGTCTACTTTATCTGTGGCAATGTCTAACAAGGTTTCATCATTGGCTATAGTGTCGCCGGCCTTTTTATGCCATTTTAAAATGGTAGCTTCCATGATGCTTTCGCCCAGTTTTGGCATTACGATGTCAACTATAGCCATAATCAATTTTTAAAACAAAGACAGCCTGTTGCAATAGATGTTTGCATATACATACAGCAAGCTTAACAGGCATCAAAAATAAAGGTTTGGAGAATAATGAACGTTAGTCGTTATGAGCCGTGTTTTCAAGTAAGAACAGCCGCAGCATATTCAGCGCATTCATGGCTGTAAGCTCAATATTCCGCTTCCTGTCGAACCGGAAATAAAATTCTTTTGATATGATTTTGCTTTTACTGCCCACCGCAATCCAGGTAGTGCCCACCGGTTTGTTTTCGTCGCCGCTGCCAGGTCCCATCAGTCCGGTAACGCCAACCGCATAATCACTTTTCAAAATGGCGAGCGTGCCGCTTACCATTTGTTCGGCCACATCTTTATCTACAGCTCCTTTTTCTTTTAATAAAACGCTATCTACTTTTAGAACCTCTTCTTTGATCCTGGTATCGTAACAAACAATGCTTCCGGTAAAGTAAGACGACGAATTAGGATTGGCTGTAAAAAGGTGAGCGAGGTAGCCGCCTGTGCAGCTTTCAGCTAATCCAACTGTTTGTTTCCTTTCGTTCAGCAATCGCCCGATAATCGTTTCCATGCTGACATCTTCCCTGGCAACGAGAACATCTTTTATCAGCGGTAATAATTGCTGTTCAATTCCGTTCAAATCATTTTGAAGCAATGCTTCCTGATCACCCTTTGCTGTAAAGCGAAGTCGCACGATGCCTAAATTTGGCAGGTAAGCCAGCTTTATGTGTTTGGGTAAAGCGGTTTCAACCGGCTTAATTCTTTCTGCCAAAAACGATTCGCCCAAGCCATACGTTAAGTAAGTTTTGTGCAGGATGAACGGCATGCTAAAATGTTGCTGCAACTGTGGCAATACATCACTCGTCATCATTTCTTTCATCTCGAAAGGAACGCCGGGCATACTTATAAAAATTTTTCCGTCTTTTTCAAACCACATTCCAGGTGCAGTGCCACGTGTATTCAGAAGAGGTTTACAAACATCCGGTACTTCAGCCTGTTTCAGATTTACATCGAGCATCGGGCGTTTTAAGATGCGCTCAAATATGTTTTTTACGTTCGCCAAAGCTTGTTTATTCACAACCATTTTGCCCCCGAAATATTCGCAAAGCAAGGGCTTCGTAATGTCGTCTGCCGTTGGACCTAAGCCACCTGTTAACAAAATAATATCGGCCTTTTTTGATTCTTCGTCTAAGGCGTTCCATATTTCGTCCCAAACATCTCCAACAGCAACGCGGCGCTTTAACCAGACACCGATTTTATTGAGCTCCTGCGCAATCCATGCACTGTTTGTATCAATCACCTGACCAATTAATAACTCATCTCCAATCGTAATAATAGATGCGGTAACCTGTTTCATAACCTTTCAAACATGAGCGGCAAAAGTATTTTCTTTCGTAGAATTTTAGCTGATAGAATATATTTTTTAGTTAATAAAAAAGACAAATCAAATCTGTCATGGATATTTAAATAAATTTTTGAAATCATTTTCTAAAGCCATTCTATTTTCGGTCATGCGTTCGTTCACAATAGTTCTCTTGTGCATTTTATCAGCTTCGGTTTCTTCGTTCTCACAAACAGTGGAAAAAAGGGTAAGTGTTGCTATGAACCGTTTTGTACAATATGATCAACTAAAACATGCCATTGCAAGCCTCACGCTGGCTGATGAAAACGGGAAAATCGTTTACCATTACAATGACCAATACGGTGTTGCACCCGCCAGCAATATGAAAGTATTTACCAGCGTAGCGACATTTGATTTACTTGGTAAAAATTACCAATACAAAACAGAGATTGGCTACTCGGGAAGTATAATTGACAGCACCCTGACCGGCACCTTATTTATCAAAGGCAATGGTGACCCAACCACCGGAAGCTGGCGATACAACCAAACACAGCCTGATAGTTTGATAAAAAGACTTTCTGTTTTGCTTCGCAAAAAAGGCATCCGCAAAATAGAAGGAACTGTGTTTCTTGATGGTTCTTCGTTTAGTGTGAACGCAACGCCCGACGGCTGGAGCTGGGGCGATATGGGTAACTATTATGGTGCCGGCACATGGGGACTGAATTGGCACGAAAACCAATACGACATGAAAATTAAACCCGGCAAAAGTATTGGTGATAATGCCGAAATCAAAGAAGAAGATCCGGATTTACCGTATACAGCATTCATTAATAAACTGACGACAGCGGAAAAAGGAAGCGGCGATAACAGCCTCATTTATCTTACGCCTAACAGCGATGTTGCTATTATAGAAGGCACCATTCCAAAAGGAGATATATTCAATGTATCTGGCTCTTTGCCGGAGCCATACACAGCCTGGATAAGTGCTATTAAAAAGGGATTTACTAATAACGCTGTTGTTTACAACGGAACTTTTCAAACCTCAATGGATATGATGTTGCAAAACAAATCTATCCCTCATTACGATAGCCTGATTGATTACCTATATTCCCCATCGCTCGATAGCATGAATTATTACTTTATGAAGAAGAGCATTAACCTTTATGGCGAAGACTTTATAAAGACAATTGCGCTGCAAAAAAAGAGCGATGCTTCCACAGACGACGGCGTTGAATTACTTAAGAAATTCTGGACTGGTAAAGGAATCGAAAGCAGTGCTTTTAAAATAAAAGATGGCAGTGGTTTATCAGCCGAAACAAGAGTAACAACCGATGCGCTGGTAAAGGCTTTATTGTATGCAAAAAAGCAAAGTTGGTTTTCTGCTTTTTACGATGCACTGCCCATTGTAAACGACATGCACATGAAGACAGGAACCATTTCGGGCGTGAAAGCTTTTTCAGGTTATCAAACCGCATCAAACGGCAAAACCTATACGTTTTCTTTTATTGTAAACAACTACGATGGCTCAACAAAAAGCGTAGTCGATAAAATATATGATGTGCTGAATGAACTAAAGAAATAGCGCCTTAAATAATCGCCTGAAGAATTCGTCGTTTACCAAATTTTCCCCAATCTTTCCCGAGATCGCCTAATGTTTTCTCGTACGTGGCGGATGTGTTTTTTTTACCTTTTACCGGTGGCGCCAACGCCGCATCTGTAACAGGTACAATTTCAAGTTTAGTAGCAAACCAGGTTGTGTTTAAACGGGGAATGGCAAGTCCTAAAATCATGCCCGGCAAACCCTGGAAAGATTCAGGTCCGCCGGTGGCCAGAATTTGATCGGTGTAAAATGCAACCACATAAATACTATCCAATAATTTCCCTACCGCTTTGCGACATTCGAAGCCCGCAATGTCACGGGTTTCACTGGTAATGCGCCATTCCACTTTACGCGCAGAATCTTTTATAAGAAAAACGCTTCCATAGATATCTTTTTGCGCAGCAAAAGAACCAGTGGTTAAATCAGTAGCGACAATATTTTGATTGGCGGAGCTTTGCATCCATGTATTTTGGTTTTGCGTTATCACATCGCGTCCCGGCTTGAATAAGCTTTTGGTTTGTGTAAAATATAAATCAAAATAGTTGACAGAAAATTGAGGCGTGTTCTTTTTCACATCTTCCAGCCAGCCGCCATTGTCGTCGCCCCATTCGTCAACCAGCATATCAATGGTTTTATAAACATTCTCTTTTTTCTCGAATTCTATTTTACCACTGCTGATAAATCTTTGCTGCGCAAAAAGAGATGTGGTACAACAAACGAGTACGATAAGAATTACTTGTTTCATGTTTTATTAATTTGATGGTGTGGTAACGCCGGCGGCTGATTTTGTAAAATTCCATGTAAAGGCAAGCATGAAATACCGGCGAATGGTTTGATAATTTCTTTCTGTCAGTGTATTGCTGCGTACATCGCGGCTAAACCCTTTATTCTGGTTCAGAATGTCGTTGGCTGTTATCTTAATAATGGCTTTATCATTTTTCAGTAAGTGCCTTCCTATGTAAGCGTTCAATAAAAACACATCGTTATTACTGGTGAATACATCTGTTTTCTCACGAAGATTATAATTGCCATCGGCATTCACTTCCATCTTCCACGGCAGCTGCACATTCGCACCGATTTGATGAAACTGTGTCCAGTAATTTGTTGTAAAACCAGACTGTATGGTAGACTTTGAAAAATTATAACTGTAACTGTAATTATACCAAACTGAAAACTTCTTCTCTTTATATTTATAAAGCCCTATGTTAACGGAAGGCACATTGTTTCTTGACGTATTCTTTACATCGTTTACAATATTGCTGTATTGGCTGCCGCTGAAACCTGCACCACCATTAAGGTACAGGTTGAGCTTCTTTATTTTTCCATTCAGGTACAGGTTTGCGTTGTAATTGTAATTGTCGTTTGCGTTAATATACTGAAGCGTGGTTACGCCTGTTGATGTGTCTGTAAAGTTGTTGGTAACAATGGCATGGCTGGTGGTATTAAACGAACCATAAAAGCCCAGACCACGCTCTTTGAAAACATTATATTTATTAAAATTGAGACTAAACTGATGGGTGAATGATTGCTTTAAAGAAGCATTTCCCAGGTATTGAAACAAAGGGTCAGTGTTATCTTTTACAGGCTGAATTTGTGTAATGCTGGGCTGGCTTGTTCTGCCATTGTAATAGAAGTTCAAGCGCGTATTTGTATTGAACTTGTAGTTAAGATTCGCTGTCGGAAAAAAGTTGGTATAGTTGCGGGTGTAGGTTGTATCAAGAAGTAAATCTTTCTGGTAAAAGTTTGTAAATCCAACATCACTTCCGGCAGAAGCAGTCAGCTTTTTACCGGTATAACGAAAGGCAAGACCTGCTGTATTCGTTAATACATTGAACTGGTAATGATTGCTGTATAGCGGGTTGAGCGATTCATATTTACCGTTGTTTGAGCTATCAAAAGAAAGACGTTTTGAATCGCTCGTATTACTTCTGATGGAATAATTGGCAACCAGAAAAAGCCGCTTCGCCAACGGCTCGGAATAAATAGCTTTTGCAATAAACGTGTTTACGCGGTTATCGTTCACTTTCATCTGGTTCGTAATGCTGTCATTAATAAAGCTACCTGTCTTTGGATCGTTATAAGAAACATTCGCTTTTAAAAAACCCGTTGATGAATTGTTATTATAAATCTCATTCACATTCATAGAAAGTGTTCGCCCCATTTTCTTAAACTTTTTGCGAAAGATAGCACTCACATTCAGGTTTTGATTGTCGCCATTTGAGGTGGTGATACGTTGTGTATTATTAACATCAATACCGTCTGCATTTGTATTGGTTGTGTTGTAAATATTTTCCATTCTTGATGTTCCTGAATAACCACTCGCAATAACTTTCGTTGAGGTAGAGCTATCCATTTGCCATTCGTAAATTCCATTGATAGAATGCCGTTCGGAAGAATTGAATGAATAAGAATTTTCGCGGTTAATGAAATAATTATCTCCCGGCAGAAGCGACTGCGACACAGTGGCTTCAGAGCCTTCCGTATTCAGTTTATTGTATCGGTAACTTCCGTTCAGGTTTTGCTTATCATCGTTCCATTTATTGCCATAATTCAAACCTGCGCTCCACGTTTTGGGAAGACCTTCACCGTTGTAAGTTCCGTCTGAATAGCTGTCATAATTTCCGCCAAAATCTTCGTCGTACGAGTTGCCACCGCCGCCATATTTATTTTGTTCACTCCAGTCAAGTCCCGATTTGCCGGTATTGCTAATGATACCATACGCAGAAATTTTGGTTTTTGCTTTAAAATTATTTAGCATCAGCGTATTATTCCAGCGGTCTTTGAAGTTGGAAGCAAGGTCAACTTTGCCAAAGTATCCTTTCTTTTTGTCGGCTTTTAGTTTCAGGTTAATGGTTGGTGTTTTGTCGCCATCATCGATACCGCTAAATGTTGCTTGGTCGCTTTTTTTATCAAATACCTGCACTTTATCAATCGCATCTGCCTGTAAGTTTTTCGTGGCCAATGTCGGGTCATCTCCAAAAAATTCTTCACCATCAACCAATACCTTCTTTATGGTTTTTCCCTGCGCCGTTATTTTACCATCTTTATCTACCTGCAAGCCCGGCAAAACGCGTAGCATATCTTCTACCGATGCGCCCGGGCGTACTTTAAAACTATCGGCTGTGTACTCAGTCGTGTCGCCTTTTATTCTTATGGCAGCTATCTGCTGGCGAACCACAACTTCGTTAAGTATGTTTGCTTTCGTTGTCATGAAGATGTTACCAAGATTAACCGTAGCGGAAGAATCTTTTAAAAAGAATTTATCTACATAATCCACATAATTTTTTTCCGTAACCAGCAACATATAGTTACCCGTATCAAGATGGCTGAAAGAGAATTGCCCGTTGGCGTCACTGCGTGTAAATGTGTACAATACAGAATCCTTCGCACGTAGAATAATAACAGATGAACTGACAAGATTTTGCTTGCTGCTCGTATCCATTAATGTACCACTGATTTGTTTGGTCTGACCAAAGGATCGTCCGCACATCATGACGATGAAAACACATAGCAGCAGGTTTTTCATAACGTAAAAGTTGATTGATGGAATGCAACAGCAATACTCCGACAGGGGCACGCGAAATAAAAAAGCAGTTGCATAAAAATAAGTTAATGAGGATGAACGGCTTTATATTTGGAAGCACAAGCCCAACAGGTTTACGGTAGATGCATAACAATGCAATTTCCATAAATGATTGGAAAAAAGATCGCCATTCGATTTAATAAAACACCACTCTATGAAAAAGTACGAAGACATACATTTTGTCGATGCTTCTAAACCTGTCTGGAATTACTCACTCTTTTCGGAAGAAGATATCAGCAACTTTCAAAATGGTACGCATTACAGTCTCTATAAATTGTTTGGCAATAAGCAGGTAGAAGTGAACGGTACTGCAGGTACATACTTTGCTGTGTGGGCGCCCAATGCTACCAAAGTATTTGTAAAGGGCAATTTCAACGACTGGAAAACGCATACACACCCGCTTTTTGTAAGGCTCGATCAAAGCGGCATCTGGGAAGGGTTTATACCTGACATTGGCAAAGGCGAAGTGTATAAATATCATATTCACGGCTTTGCAGATATTATACTGGACAAAGGTGATCCGTTCGCTAACTTCTGGGAATTGCGTCCTCTCACAGCTTCCATTACCTGGCATCTTGATTATAAATGGAGCGATGCCGGGTGGATGAAAACGAGAGCCAGAGCAAACGCACTCGATGCGCCTTATTCCGTTTACGAAGTACACCTGAATAGCTGGATGCGGCCCGATAAAAACGACGAAGAAAAATACAATACTTACGGGCAAATTGCAGAGCGATTGGTTCCTTATGTAAAAGAAATGGGCTTCACACACGTTGAGTTCATGCCTGTTATGGAGTATCCGTTTGATGGAAGCTGGGGATACCAGGGCATTGGTTTTTTTGCACCCTCAAGCCGCTTTGGCAACCCGCAGGATTTTATGTGGCTGGTGGATTGTCTTCATAAAGCAGGCATCGGTGTATTGCTCGATTGGGTGCCTTCGCATTTTCCATACGATTCGCATGGTCTTTTTATGTTCGATGGTACGCATACTTACGAATATGCCGACATGCGCAAAGGCTATCATCCGGACTGGAATTCTTATATATTCAATTACAAGCGCGGCGAAGTAAAGAGTTTTCTCATCAGCAGCGCACGCTTCTGGTGCGATGTATTTCATGCAGATGGCTTGCGTGTAGATGCCGTATCATCCATGCTGCGCCTTGATTACAGCCGTACTGAAGGTCAGTGGGAACCTAATGAATTTGGTGGCAACGGCAATATGGAAGCCATCCTTTTTATCAAAGACCTGAATGAAACTTTGTTCCGCGATTTTGGCGATGTGCAAACCATAGCCGAAGAAGCTACCGATTGGCCAAATGTGAGTCGCCCAACCTTTATAGGTGGTCTTGGTTTTGGTATGAAATGGATGATGGGCTGGATGCATGATACGCTGGATTATTTTAAGCTCGATCCATTAAATCGTGGTGCTGTGCAGAATAAGTTCACGTTTAGCATGGCGTATTTCTATGATGAAAACTTTATGCTGCCGCTGAGTCATGATGAAGTGGTGCATGGCAAAAGCCCCATGATATATAAAATGCCGGGCGATGAGTGGCAGAAGTTTGCCAACCTGCGTTTGCTGTACACGTATATGTACACGCATCCCGGCAGCAAGCTTTTGTTTATGGGTAATGAATTCGGGCAAACCAGCGAGTGGAATTATAAGAGCGAACTGCAGTGGGAATTATTGCAACACCAAAGTCATGGCGGCATGAAATATTGCGTACAAAAATTGAATGAACTCTATCGTAATGAGCCCGCTTTATACGAACTGCAGTTTAAGCCCGAAGGATTTGAATGGGTTGATTTAAATCATCGCAATGAGGCGGTAGCTGTTTACAAACGAAAAGGTGTAAAGCCTGAAGATGATGTGATAATTATTCTAAACTTTACGCCGGTTGTGCGCAACAACTGGCACATAACCGCATATGGCAAAGAGAAGTGGACGGAAATATTCAACAGCGACAGCAAAGAATTTTGGGGCACTGGCAATGTTTACAATCCTGATATTGAAGTAACTTTAGAAGATGAAGGAACACAACGATACTCTTTGCGGATTCACCTGCCGCCACTCGCCGGCGTTGTAATTAAGTAATTCTATACAACATCTTATATCACACATTTCACATCGTACATCGAATATGAGTTATCTTGTTTTGGTACGCCACGGGCAATCGCAATGGAACCTCGAAAACCGCTTTACCGGCAACGTAAACGTTGATCTTACAGAACAGGGCAGGGCAGAAGCCAAACTGACGGGCGATAAACTAAAAAAGAAAAATATTCAGTTCGACTCTGCTTTTACTTCCGTACTAAAACGTGCGGAAGAAACCTTGCAGATTATCCTGAAAGAAATAGCGCAACCCGGTATCAAAATCAATCGCGATGCAGCTTTAAACGAGCGCAGCTACGGACAATTACAAGGTTTAAATAAAGCTGAATTAGCAGAAAAATACGGAGCAGATCAAATACATACCTGGCGCAGAAGCTTTGATGTGCGGCCGCCGGATGGTGAAAGTTTAAAAGATACACAGAACCGTGTGCTGCCTTATTATACAGAACATATATTACCCCTGTTGAAAGCCGGAAAGAACTGTATGATTGTAGCGCATGGCAACAGTCTTCGTTCGTTAATGATGGTGATTGAAAATTTGAGTGAAGATGCGATAACACAAGTTGATGTTCCCACCGGCGTGCCCAGGCTTTACCAGTTTGATGAAAGGTTTGATCTGGTTGATGCAGATTACATCAGCGAGTGAAGTGTTGAACATCGCCATAACTAAGAATAATGAAGTAGTTTGTGAATCGTAATTGGCAATTTACAATTTTTTTTATAAACATCTTTATGTTAAGCGCAGGTTGCTTCGTGCCTCGCCATGTAAAGTGTAACTTGCTTCGTAAAAGGATATTTACTCTGCGCAACTCTGTGTCCTTACTTTCTTCGCAGCTAAGATAAAAAAAGTCCAATCATTGCCCGGAATTTTGACAGAATGATTCTTCCTGTTTCGATACGCAATAATCACAATAACCGATCACAAAAAGTGACGGGCGATGGTTACCAAAACTGTATTTCTTCTATTATAAAATGATTGTCACTTCCACTTTTTAGCAGGCTTTTTTATAAGGGCAGGAGAGAAGATAATATAGTATAACAACGTCCAGAGATCGAACAGGAAAAAGAAAGGAAACAAATCTTCTTCGTTCATCTTTTTCATGGTTTTGTTCCAGACAAACGCCACCAAACCCAGTCTTACTAAATAGATGATGAGCGTGACCCACCAATTGAAAAAAATGATGGAAAGAATGGTGACAGGATACACCAGAAAAGATGATAACGCATATAAAGCCAGCAGGAATTTATTTTTAGCCTGGTAATGTTTTGCCGTTGTATAGTGGCGGCTTTTTTGACGAAGCCATTCATTCCAGGTCGTTTTCGGCTCGCTTAACGTATGCGCATCTTTATCGAGAATGATAGCTGTGTTGTGTTTGTTTGCCACTTTGTTGATGAACAAATCATCATCGCCGCCGGGAATGTGATTGATAGATGAAAAGCCTTTGTTATCGAAGAAAAGCGTGCGCTTGTAGCTGAGGTTTCTGCCAACACCCATGTAAGGATGACCAGCTATAGCGAAGGAAAAATATTGTAGCGCTGTTTGAAATGTTTCGAAGCGGATGATCTTGTTAAGTGCGCCTTTTTTCTTTTTATAAGCGCCATAACCCAGCACGATTTCAATGCCATCAGAATAACCTTCCTGCATTTTTTGCATCCAGAATTCACTTGCCGGAACACAATCTGCGTCTGTTAATAAAAGCACTTCGTGTCTTGTACTTTTTATGCCAACCGACAGCGGAAATTTCTTGCCCGGAATCATAATGGCTTCCTGCGTAAGCGGAATGATAACAAGGTCTTTAAACGTTTTTTTAAACTCTTCCAAAACGTATTTGGTTTCATCTTCCGAGTTGTCATTTACCACGATCACTTCATGCGTGGTTTTGTATTGCTGAAACAAAATGCCGGGCAGGTTATCAACAATGTTATGCGCTTCATTGCGCGCGCAGATGATCACCGAAACCGGGTATTCCTGCGATGCTGTTTTAACCGGCGGCTCATAATAAGCCAGGCGAAGAAAATAGAATATATAATAAAACAATTGTACAGCAATCACCGTACAAAAGATAGAAAATATGATGGTGGCTGGCAAAGGCGAAATCATCCTGAAGTAATGATAGTAAAGTCGGGCAAATTAAGAAAGGTTCTCTACATGAAAAGTGAGAATTACTGCGGCTCCTTTGTATCGTTATCTTCTTTATCGGGCGCCGAAACAAGGTCGCCATTTGTGTCAACAGATAATGATTCAACATCTTCCATTGGCTGGTTTTGTTCGTTGACAACGGTTGGCTCAACGGCCTGCGCGGCAAGCACTTCTTTTATTTTAGGTAAATCAACAACATTGCTGATACCAAAGTAATCCATGAAAGTGCGCGAGGTCTCATATAACAAAGGCTTGCCGGGCTGGTCTTCGCTTCTTCCTGAAATGATGATCAGTTCTTTTTCCAGCAGTTTTTGAACGCTGTAATCGCTGTTTACACCACGAATGCTTTCCACTTCGCCTTTCGTTACCGGCTGTTTATAGGCTATAATAGCCAGCGTTTCCATAGAAGCGGTTGATAAGCGCTTTAAAAACTTTTCGCCGTTAAGCTGCGCTATGGTTTTGTGGTATTGAGGTTTGGTAAGAAATTGCCAGCCGCCGCCTGTTTCGGTAATGATAAACGGAGATTCCGGCAATGAATATTTCAGCGAGATATTTTGAATGATGCCTGTTACCTGCTCAACAGAAATTGTTTCTTCAAGAAAGCCAAACGCTGTATTGATCAGCTCGGTTATTTCGGCAGATGGCAACGGCTTATCTGAGGCAAAAATAAGCGCCTCAATATGAAGCGCTATCTCTTTAAAGTCCATGAATAATTACTTATGTAAATAAAGATTAGAAACGACTAACCCTGTAAAGCTGCAGCACCGCTTACAATTTCTGTAAGCTCGGTGGTAATGGCTGCCTGGCGGGCGCGGTTATATGAAATCTTCAGGTTGCGCAGCAGTTCGTTTGCATTGTCGCTTGCTTTATCCATTGCGGTCATGCGTGCGCCATGCTCACTGGCATGCGCGTCAAGCACCGCTTTGTACAACTGCGTATTCAATATTTTCGGCATCAACTCAGCAATAAGTTGTTCTTTATTGGGTTCAAAAATGAAATCGGCTTTCTTGCCTTTGCTATCTTCCTTCTTCACAATTTTCGGGATTGGCAAAAATGGTTCTGTTCTGAATATCTGCAAAGCCGCGTTTTGAAATTCGCTGTACACAATTTCAACAGCATCATACTGACCTTCTTCAAAAGCCTGCATAGCCGCGGCAGATATTTTTTGCACGTTTTCAAAGCTTAAGCTCAGGAACGTGTCTTTATAATCAGCGTTCGTTTTATAACCTTGTTTGCTCAGCGATTCAAAACCTTTTTTACCAATGTTCCAGATGGTAATATTGCCTTTGGCAAATTGCGCGGGATATTTATCAGCAATAACAGCTTTTGCAGCTTTAATGATGTTAGAATTGTAGGCGCCAGCCAAACCGCGGTCACTTGTTATCACAATCAGCAACACTCTTTCAACAGGGCGCTCCGTTGCCAGCTTAAGATTTATCTCGCTGCTGTCAACATTACTCACGATATTGCTAAGCACTTCCTGCAGTTTTTGTGCGTAAGGGCGCATCTGCATGATGTGATCCTGAGCGCGGCGCAATTTTGCGGCACTCACCATTTTCATTGCTTTGGTAATTTGTTGTGTGCTTTGAACGGACTTAATACGGTTGCGGACTTCTTTTAACTGACCTGCCATGTTGATTTCTTTTTACCTGAACGGGTATCAAATTTGGCTGCAAAAGTAGTCTTTTCAGGGTAAAGAAGCAAAGCAACTGGCACTCGTTTAAATGGCTGCTATTACAATAAGAATGGAAATTGCAGTCATACGCAGGTGCAATGATATACAAAAGGTTGAGCTACGAATAATCGCAGCTTTATCCGGTAATTTCTTATTATCTTTTTTGCTAACTATTCTTACTAAAGAAATCGAAAATCTGGCTGTATATCCAGCTTACATCAAAACTCTGCATCACTTTATGCGGCACATTGGGAAGAGAATATAATACGACTGGTTTACCTGATTTGCAGTTATTATAAGTATAAGCTTTCACCTTTCCGTTGAGTAAATCTGATACTGATGGCTGTGCATTACATCCATTCACTTTTGCCCATTCAGCGGCTGTGTTTTCTGCACTTATAAAGGTATAACCCCATGGATTATAGCCACCGTGATAAGGAACCGTTTTATCACTAACACCATGAAATTGTAGTACGGCAATTGGTTTTGCAGAAGGCTTCATTTCGTCGGTGTACAGCGAGCCTGCGATAGAACAAATGGCAGCAAACATGTCCGTTTGAATGGCGAGATAATGAACAAGAATAGCGCCGTTAGAAGTTCCGACTGCGTATATTTTTTTTGTGTCAATACCAGTGTTTGATTTTAACCAAGTGTACATTGCCTGCACAAAATGCGGTTCGTTTACTGGCTTAAAAGGATAAGCTCCGCCTACATTCCAATAACCACCATTCGCGCCCTGCGCATAAATAGCTATGTATCCGTTTTTATCGATGTATTTATTGGCGCCACGGGCTGCAATCCAGGAAGTATCTCTGCCGCGGATGGAATGAAAAAAGAAAATAACAGGGTATGTTTTTGATGATGTATATCCTGCCGGAAGCTGCACAAGAAAGGTTCTTGTTACATCATCAACTTTCAAATAATAGCGTTTAATGCCCGCTTCTTTTACTAAAGGCTGCTCTTCTCCTGCTGGCTCGTTGGTCTGCGTTTTAGGAGGCGCTTTTGTTGTGTGGGTACGTTTGGGGCGTTTGGTTCCCTGCGTAAGAATCCGGTTGCATGAAGACAAAAACGAAAGTAACATAAGCAGAGGCAGAAATTGTTTCATTATGAATAGTTTGGTATAAGCTTTATCATTTGTCCTCTGAAAATATAAAAGAGATTATGTAACCGCATTCATTTTCTCAATGCACCTTACAAGGCTTTCTTTCCAGTTTTTTGTTTTAATTAAAAATACCGATTGTATCTTTTGTTTGTCCATCACCGTATAAGTCGGGCGCTTTGCAGGCGTTGGATATTGTTCCGTTGGAACCGGATGAACCCGGCAAGATGAGCCAGACGCTTCCCTGATTGCCATTGCGAAATCGTGCCAACTGACATTGCCTTCATTACTATAATGATAAATGCCTGATGGAACAGGATTGTTGACACAATAACGAATGATAGTGATGATAGCTTCCGCTAAATCTAAAGCATAAGTTGGCGAACCGTGTTGGTCATTGACAACATTGATGCTTTCCTTTTCCTTCATCAAACGCAGCATGGTCTTTACGAAGTTGTGTCCATAATTACTATACACCCACGACGTGCGGATGATAATGGTATGAAGGTTATTTTGCAAAGCCAATTTTTCACCTTCCGCTTTTGTATATCCATAATGGTTTATAGGATCGGCCAAATCATCTTCAGAATAAGGAATTTGCCCGGTACCGTTGAATACGTAATCGGTTGAAATGTGGATGAGTATTGTGCCGTATTGTTTACAAAGAGTTGCAATATTTCCTGCGGCTGTTGCATTCGCCTCGTAAGAAGTTTCTTTATCACTTTCTGCTTTATCAACTGCTGTATATGCAGCACAGTTCACAAAAAACGAAGGCTGATAAGTTTTGAAAAAACTTTTTAATGACTCTAATGAAAGAATATTCAATTCTTCCTTGTCAGCAAATACAAAGTCATAACCGGTAAACAATTTAGCCGCGTCCTGCAGCTCGCTGCCCAACTGCCCGTTTTTTCCGCTGACTGCAATAATTTTTTTATCCATACCCATTATCGGTTTATAAATTCAAGAACTGATGAAGTAATGTATGCCTGCTGCTCTTCGTCGAGCTCGGTATGAATGGGTAACGAGACAACACGGTTCGTAAGCCAGTCTGTTGTTTCAAGTGTAACTGACGCGCTGTTGAAACTGTCAAACATTTTTTGCTTATGACCCGGAACCGGGTAATAAATCATGGCCGGAATATTCTTCGAAGCGAGATAATCAACCAAACCATTTCTATCAACCCCTTCCAGTAATAAGGTGTATTGATGAAATACATGGTTGGTATAAGGCGCGCGATAAGGTGTTGTTGTTTTCGGGTGATTGGCAAAGGCTTTGTCATAAGCATCGGCTGCTTTTCTTCTGGCAGCAATATAATTGTCCAGTTCCTTTAGCTTAATATTTAATATAGCTGCCTGCAATGTGTCTAATCTTGAATTGCATCCCACTATTTCATGATAATACCTTTTCTGCTGACCATGATTGGCAATCATCTTCAGCTTTTGCGCCAGTGCATCATCATTAGTAAACATGGCGCCGCCATCGCCATAAGCGCCGAGATTTTTGGAAGGAAAAAAAGAAGTACAGCCAATGGTTCCAATGGTTCCCGATTTTTTTATTGTTCCGTCGCTGAAAGTAAAATCGCTGCCGATAGCCTGCGCATTGTCTTCTATTACTGGTATATTATGCTCGTTAGCCACTTGCATAATGGCTTCCATGTTGGCCGACTGACCATACAGATGAACCGGCACAATAGCTTTTGTTTTTGGTGTAATTGCATTGCGTAAAGACCCGGCATCCATACAGAACGTTTGTTTGTCGACTTCTACAAATACGGGCTTTACATTCAGCAAAGCCACCACTTCGGTTGTAGCAATATAAGTAAACGAAGGCGTGATTACTTCATCACCGGGCTGCAGACCTAATGCCATCATACTTATCTGTAGCGCATCGGTTCCATTGGCACAAGGAATCACATGCTTTACACCGAGATATTTTGCCAGCGAATCAGCAAATTCCTGAACCGGCTTGCCGTTAATAAACGCTGTACTATCAAGCACATCAATAACCGCTTTATCTATTTCAGGCTTAATTTTTTGATACTGGGTTTTTAAATCCACCATCTGTATCGGTCGCATGATTCATCCATTTTTGTGCGGGCAAAGCTAACAGAAAAAGGGAGAGAAGGAGTTGTGGTTTTGAACATCAGTGTTTGATTACCGGCTAAATTTTTCCCTGTGTTCTTTTGTCATCTTTATATATGCTTTGTCTTCTTTTGCCTTTTGCCAGGCTGCATAAAAGATAGCTGCACTTTGCGCTTTTATTTCATCAATTTCTCTGGGCAATTGCGCTCTGCCATGCGCCCCGCTTTGTCCTTTCTTATCATCGGGCACAGCACCATCATACTTTTTTCCGCTTTTATGGTTGGCATAACGTCTTGATCTTGTGTAACCCATCTGCAAAAACTTTCTTGCCATATCCATTCCAACAAAGTCTTTCTCTTTTTTATATTGTCTGAATAAAGCAAGAATTTTCTTTGATGATTCTTTCGCGTCTTTTGGTGTTTTAAATTTCCAAAAAGGCAGGATTTCACTTTTGTAAGGTTGCACCAAAAGTACGCCCTGTTCGCCTTTGCCAATGCGATATAGTTCAGGATGTTTCCTGAAATCGATGCTTGCAAAGTCGGCTGAATAATCGAACGAAGAAGACATTATAGTTTAATGAAGTAAGCAAGCGAAATGTATTAAATCAAAGTATGATTTTTTAGATCGACATTGCGGAGAAGATCATACAATTCTTGTTTGGAAGCCAGATCCTTCAAGCCTTCCAGGTGTCTGTCGTGATGCATATCTGTACCCACAAATTGTATCATATCATTCTTAATCAGCTTTTCGGCAATTTTCTTCGCATAACCTCCGTAATAACCAAGTAACGATAAAAGATTAACCTGTAGTACACAGCCCAAATCAATCAGCCGTTGGTATTTGTCAAATGAATCGTGATAATAATTATATCGTTCAGGATGAGCAATGATGGGTTGTAATCCTTTTATACAAAGCTCAAAAATGGCTGATTCAATGTTTGGCGACGGCGCTACAAAACTCATTTCTATCAAGATATAATTCTCACCAAAAGTGAGTAGTTGCTCGTCGTGTCTTACGCTTTCCTCAAAGTCAATATCTACCATATATTCTGCGGCAGCTTCTATCTTAACCGGAATATTTTGTCTCTTAATTTCTTCCCGAACTTCCTGCAATCGCGGTAAAATGGTATCAGGAGAATTTGGGTGAATGTCTGAAATAATATGTGGTGTGCAAATGAGCTTTTGATAGCCGAGATTATGCAGTTCCTTTATAAAAGCGATAGTTTCATCCATCGTCTTCAATCCATCGTCCAGTGCAGGAAGAAGGTGAGAGTGCATATCTGCACCCAGGAAGGAGAGATCGGGCGTTACTTTCTTTTTACCAAACAAGGAGAACATGCAGCAAACTTAAGTATAAAGAGTTATGAAGACGAGCTCTGCGTTGTTAGACTTAATGCATAAAAACACATTCCATATTTTTTAAGAAATAGCTCTTGAAAAATGAAAAGAAATCCGGCATCCGTTTACTCAACTCTTTCTGCGCGGTTCGCTGTAAGCAGAGGATAAACGCCTGTTGCGATAGAATAAACATAAGCTACATGCGAATGATAGAAATATGTTATCCTATCCGGTAATATAATAGTTTTTCAAGAAATTTTTTTAGAGTAAGTACAGGCAATACCATTTTACACTTGCCTGCTATGAACATCTCTTCTTCAATCTTACCGAACACATTGTTACCAGGTTTTCTTTTCCGAACCCCTAAAAGGTGAAAAGTTTTTATTAAAAACGCAACGCGGGACATTTCAATTCTTTACCGCCTGCGCTATACGTACCGGTTTTTACCAATGAAATTTCATAGGCGCCATTACGGTTGTTATAAGCACCCAGCGCTGACGAAGTGGCGTCATAACTCACTGTCAATTTAAAATCATTCACCTGAAAACCAACCACTGGGATTACTGCGTCCTGGTAGCGATAATAAGCGCCGCCAATCATTTGCATACTGCCATCGCCGCTGAGATTATAATTGGCATTCAGGCCGCCAACCACTTCATATGCGTTGCCCATTTTACTGAAATAAGCGTTCGGATTTATAATCCATTGATCGCCGATTTTGTAAGCTGCATTCAGGAAAGCTGTGTAGCGCATATCAATGCGGGCATCTGCACTGTTTCCTTTTACAGAAAAAAAGCTTTCGCGCGGACGGTTGAGATGCGATAAACTGAAACCTGCATTAAAGTATGTATTACTGTTGGGAAAATATGCATAATTAACGCCAGCCTGCAAATCGATGTAACCGACCTGGCTATATGCAAAGTTCTCGCCGTTGGGAATATTGACATCAAAGAATTGCCCTTCATCATTCCATTGGTTGTCAAAAGTGAGTTTGGTAAAATCCACTTTCTTTGACACATAACCAACATTAAAACCAACACTGAGCAAGCTCGCAAGACCAACTAACTGGTGATAGGCAACAGAACCATAAGCCCTCGTTGCCGACAAGCTACCTGCGCCTGCTACATCTTTCAAAATTACACCACCAACACCCATCCAGCCATTATCAAAACGGTTGTTGAACAGTTGCAGATCGCCCCATGCGCTCATGGTTTTATAAGGACTTGCCGTAAGGCTCGAATACTGGTTGCGGTAGTTAACACCGGCACGCCAGTCAACGTCAGGCGCAAAGCCTGTGTTTGCCGGGTTCACCAGCAATGGCGTATTGAAGTATTGTGAAAAATGTAAATCCTGCGCTTCTGTTTTACTGGTTGAAAAAATAGAAACCAGTAAGCAAGAAGCAATAATGGCAATAGAATTGTTTTTCATAGCTCTCTCCTCTTATCTTATCAAAGTAATATCACCTGTTTTCTGATATTTTGTACCATCCGAAAATTGAACACTTAATACATACGTGTACACTTCCATCGGTTGCAGTACACCTCTGTAGGTTCCATCCCAGCCAGCCTTCTGGCTCGTTCCGTTAAACACCATCGCGCCCCAGCGATTGTAAATGCGCCAATCCATTTTTGCTATACCAAAACCCTTCACCGTAATCTGCCGGTTCACACCCGTTGGCGACAGCGCGTTTGGTACATCAACCAATGGTGTGATGACAGAAGAAACAGTTTGATAAGCTGTATCCGTACAACTATATTGGTTGAACACAACAAGCCTAACCTGGAAGGTATCGGTGCGGTTATAAATATGCTTGATGGTAGTATCAAGCTTGTTGGTTACAATCTCATCTCCGTCACCAAAATCCCATTTGTAACTATTGGCACCTAAAGAAGAATTATAAAAAGTAGCCGGTGTATTGTTTACAGCCGGTATTGGCCCAAATGTAAACGCTGCTGTTGGGTTCGGACTCACCGTAATCGTAAACGCTGCAGACGTATCTGTCTGGTTACAAGTGTTTGGATCATTTGCAATCAGTGTTACTCTGTATGTTCCGGCTTGCCCGTACAAATGCGTCGGGTATTCTTCAGTTGATTTTGTGCCATCGCCAAAATTCCATTCAAAAGACTGACCTGCCAACGAGGTATTGTTAAGTACGGCTGTGTAAGGAACGCAACCTGCCGGTGGCGTTTCAAACCGGGCTGCTACATTAGCGGCTAAACGCAATGTATCTATCAGCACATCCGGTGCATTACAATAGTTAGTGTCTATCAGGTAAAGCTTTACGAAATAGGTTCCCTCGGCTTTGTAGCTATGAGCAGGCGGATTGATTACCGTATCTGTTGGCGAACCATCGCCATAATCCCAAACAAAAGAACGGCTGTTAAAAGGCTTGCCATCCGGCGGCGATGATGTGTTGGTGAATTGATAGGTGAGATTGGTGCAAGGCTGCAACTTGGTTGATGTAAAACCTAATATGGCTTTATCTTTTCTTGCCCGTATCGATGTGTAAGAAGTATCTGCAATATTGCAGGCAGATGAATCGATAGCAATCAGGCGCACTTTATAATCGCCTATGGCTGTGTAAATATGTGATATAGAGGCCGTGAGTGTGGTTGTATCCGGCGAGCCATCACCAAAATTCCATACAAACGATTTTCCCTGGTTAACCGTATCGGTAAACTCAACCAAAAGAGGTACGCAACCTGTGGTATCATATATTCTGCCTTCAATACCGGCACGCACACCAGCCCCAATACCTGCCAGCTCAAAAGCAATTTTTATCATGGCGAGATTGCAGCCTCCACCGCTTTTTGCGTTGTTTTTTGGACCAACTACATTTGAGGTCGTTGGAAAATAAACATCACTGTAGCGACTATAAAAACCGCAGTTTGCGCATACAGCCTGGTAAATTACACCATTGCGGTCGAAGCGACTGGTGCCGCCATCAACGTGATCGCCAAAGCCACCATTCTGTCCAAAAAAAGTAGCATATAATGGCGCGGATGCATCACGTTTCAAAACAAGAAAATAGAAATCGGAACCGTCTGTTGTTCCCTGGTAAGGCACAGGTGCCGGCGGCGGCGGAATATATAAACCTGTAGAGCTTTGATTGGGCTGATAGCCCGCGTTTTCTATACCCGACCAACCAGACACATACACATTTTCGCAGCGGTCTACCAGAAAAGCAGTCGGAGAAATATCAGGATTTGCGAGCCCTTTTCCAAACACGGTCGAGTAAACAAACCCACTCAAATCCTGGCGAAGTTTTGAAATGAATTGCTTGCCTTTGGGCTGACTCCACGCTGCACTTACCGGCCAAGTGCCGGTGGTTGTTCCCATAATATAGGGAAATCCGAATTTGTCGAATTGAATACCATAGATTAAATCATCACCTGCGGTTCCGAAATAAGCGGTTTTCAGTAAGCTGAAATTTGTATTGTCAATTTCAGTAACAAATCCATCGCAAACACCACCACTATAAGTACTGCCCGAAACGCCGGGCATATCATTACTGGCTGTTGCGCCAGCCACAAAAATATTATTGGTTAATGGGCTTAGTGAAAGTACGAAAGCGGCATCGTCATTTTTTCCTCCAATGTAAGAAGATAAGTAAACCGTTGCCAGGTCCGGCGAAGCTTTTATAATAACACCATCCTGGGGCTTGGCACTTTCTTCGTTGGCGATAGATTTTTGAAACGCATTTGGGCTTGTTTGAAAATCTTTTGATTGTGTGCAGGAAGCCACGTAAATATTCTTATTAGCATCTGTAAGCACTTCCGAACGTGCATCGTCTCCATAATTTCTGCGAATGCTGCTGGCACCGGAACGTATGATTTTTGGGGCGACGTTCACACCATCATCACTTGTTCCGCCAAACCGCCGTGCAGCAACCAAACCGCCGGTAGGACTGAGCTTGGCAAGAAAAATATCTTTATCAGATGTCTCGCTATCTGGTCCATATTTAGCAACAGTTGCCGGAAAATTTTTTGAAGATGTTCTGCCGGCAATCAACAAATTGCCATCGGCATCTACTATTAAACTATGTGGCTGTTCGTCGCCATTACCGCCTAAGTATGTACCAAATATTATACTCCTGCCATTTTTGCTGAGCTTGAGAAGACCAACATCAATAGGTGAAGTACCTTCGGAGTTGCCACCGCCATTGAATGATCTGCTGTAAGCACCTAAAGTTGTAGGAAAAGTTCCTTGTCCAAACGCTATACCACCACCATAAAAATTGCCCTGATTATCATACGTAGCCGTATAACCCCAGTTGTCTGCCGTGCTGCCGGATAAACTACAGAAAACGATTTGCGGATCAATGATCAATGTATTGGTAGCATCGAAGACGCCTGTTTTAAAACGCACTGTACTGCCCGACACACTGAAGCTTGCATCTACAGATGTTTTTGAAGTAGCTGTAGTTTGATAAGACAATGGCGAAAGTTCAGTCATATTGCCCAGAGAAGTGGCAATAACCAGATTGCCTTTCTTTGTGCTCAAACCATCAGTGCCATCAAACTTTAAGGCTATCTGGTTCACATTGCCACCGGGATGAACGATGATATCGTACTTTAGCTGATCGTTGTAAGTGTAATAGCGAACATCAATATTCGGATACATGTTTTTGTAAACGACTGCCTGGTAAATACGGCAGCCTTCTGCCCATTTGCTTTTATCTGACCCGATATAATAATTGTTATAAGTTTCAATAGGCTTTTCAGGAACAATTTCAGGATTGGGAGACGCATTTAAAAATGTAACTTCATAAGCATGAGATCTTACCTTGAAAGAAGGCAGCATGGTATCCACATTTCCGCTGTTACCATTGCGAGGCTGAATGCCATTTCCTTTGATAACCGGATTTCTGGAAGAATCAATATAATGACCGCTGAGATAGTCAGCCATTTTTTCCCAATCTTGTGCGTTGGAAAGACCAACGCGGTAGCCATGTTTTTCGAGGAAAAAGGAATTATTGCCAACCTGCCCCGTAAAATTTACATGATTATCCCACTGACCTTTATTCTCAATAAACTGGATGTACTGCGCTTGCGAAGCAGTAATGAAAACAACTAAGAAAGAAAAAAAGAAAAGTATTTTACTCTTCAAGATGATGTTTTTAAAATTTTTTACCGGTTTACTTTTTCATATCAAATTTTATACTCTAAAACAGCATTTGCTGTTAAGCATTAAAAATTGATATGGTTATTTAGATATTCGTTATGGTAACAAACAAACAAATCCATTTATCACAATTAGTCAGAGAGGTTTTGAAGCAATCTATCGGTGAGGATAAATTTTTTGTTTCTGATGTATGGTTCGCAGTTTTGCTGCTAAATCCTGTCAGAAACAAAGCATGTTTTCTGCTTTTTAAAGGTAAGAGATATAACACAGATATCAGGAAATTTTGCTCCAGGCTGTCCTTCCCTGCTGAATTTGCAAATATTGCTGTAAAGGCCGGTGCTCTTCTTTCTGCAGATGCGGATCTTCTTCCACCATCTTTTCGGCAAAGCTTCTGGCAGTAGCCACAAGCTCTTTATCATCAACCAAACTTGCCAGTTTAAAATTCAAAGTGCCGCTTTGCTTTGTGCCTTCTATCTCACCGGGTCCACGCAACTCCAGATCTTTTTCAGCTATCTTAAAACCATCATTGGTGCTGCACATAATATCTATACGTTGTTTGGCATCCGTTCCTGTCTTCGAGCCGGTTAAAAGTATGCAAAAACTTTGGTCGCTTCCCCTGCCCACACGACCGCGAAGCTGGTGCAATTGCGATAAGCCAAACTTTTCAGCACTTTCAATTACCATTACTGTTGCATTTGGAACATTTACGCCCACTTCAATAACGGTTGTGCTGACCATAATATTGGTGTCGCCGCTCACAAAACGTTGCATGTTCATGTCCTTTTGATCCGACGGTTGTCGCCCGTGAACCATGCTGATGTAAAACTTCGGCTCTGGAAAAAAGCTCTTTACCTGTTCATAGCCTTGCATCAGGTCTTCATAGCTCAGCTTTTCGCTTTCTTCTATTAACGGATAAATGATATAAGCCTGACGGCCTTTATCAATTTCACTCCTGATAAAACCCATAATGTTTGCTCTATGCATCTCGTTGCGATGCACGGTGGTAACGGGTTTGCGCCCTGGCGGCAATTCGTCAATTACACTATAATCAAGGTCGCCGTAGGCTGTCATGGCCAGTGTGCGCGGGATGGGCGTTGCCGTCATCACCAATACGTGTGGATGAATGCTCGCTTTGTTCCAGAGCCTGGCACGTTGCGCCACGCCAAACCGGTGTTGCTCATCAATTACTGCCAGTCCGAAATTTAGAAAAACAACAGGATCTTCAATGATGGCGTGTGTGCCGATAATAATATTCAAAGAGCCATCAGCCAAAGCCTGCAAAAGTTCCCGCCGTTGCTTTGCTTTTGTGCTGCCGGTAAGCAAGCCAATCTTTACCGGCAAGCCTTGCAAAAGATTCTGCAAGCCATCAAAATGTTGCTTTGCCAGAATCTCCGTAGGAGCCATTAAACAACTTTGATAACCGTTGTCGGCTGCGAGCAGCATAGAAAGAAGCGCAACGATTGTTTTGCCGCTACCAACATCACCCTGCAACAAGCGGTTCATCTGGTGACCGTGCGCTGTGTCATTCCTGATTTCGCGCAGCACACGCTTTTGTGCGCCGGTTAATTCAAATGGAAGATGATTGCTGTAAAAATTGTTAAACAAATCTCCTACCTTTTCAAATATAATTCCGCGGCTGGCACGGTTGCGGTTAATGCGAACAATATTTAATCTTGTCTGTGCAATGAACAGTTCTTCAAACTTAAGGCGCTGCAAAGCATCTGTAAATTGCTGGATAGATTTGGGAAAATGAATCTGCTGAAAGGCATTCAGGCGCGGAATCAGCTTTAGCTTTTCAATAATATACTGAGGCAGAATTTCAGGCAAATCGCGCTCCGATAATTGGGAAATCAAAGAATAAGTGAGCTTGCCTATTTGCCGTCCGTTTAGCCCGCGAACTTTCAGTTTTTCGGTGGTAGAATAAATCGGTTCTAAAAAGGCTTTACCATCTGCTTTTGCATCGCTTACCAGTTCAATTTCAGGATGCGACATTTGCGCCTTGCTGTTGAAGAAAGATGGTTTGCCATACACCAAATAAAACTCACCTTCTTTCAAAATCTTTTCTACCCAATTAATGCCTTGAAACCAGGTTAGCTCCAAGGTGCCGCTGCTATCCCTGATATGAGCAATCAGCCTTCGCGCACGTTTTTCTCCGGTAATTTCGTGAAACTGCAGCCTGCCGCTAACCTGAATCCATTCCGCTGTTTCACTGATAGATGATATCAGGGCAACCTTTGTTTTGTCAATGTGACGAATGGGATAGTATTCCAGGAGGTCGCGGAAGGTGAGAATGTTCAGGTCTTTGCGCAGCATATCGCCACGCAAAGGACCAACACCTTTCAGGTATTCGATGGGAGAAGCCAATATGGATGCGACAGCGGTAATTGCTAAAAAGTTTGGTTACAAATATCGGGAAAGGAGGAAGCAGAAAATCAATATTAACAACGGCTTTAGGTGTTTCAGATTGCCTAAGCGGCAAAGCCGTTCTCCTTATATCTTTGCGCACTATGTTGGAAACATTATCGCGCGAACAGCTTGTGCACATCGCGAACGAATTTGGAACACCGGTTTACGTGTATCATGCTGAAAGAATAGAACAGCAACTGGAAGAATTGAAGGAAGCATTTGCTAATTGTAATGCGAAGTTTTTTTACGCCTGTAAGGCACTTACGAACGTCAATATTTTAAAGCTGGTTAAAAAGTTTGGGGCAAATATAGATTGCGTAAGCATCAATGAAGTAAAGCTGGCGCTGCACGCGGGTTTCGAGCCGAAGCGAATTTTGTTTACGCCTAACTGCGTTGACTTTGCCGAAATAGAAGAAGGCAAGAATTTAGGCGTAAACCTGAACATAGATAACATTTCGATTCTTGAGCAATTCGGGAATAAATATGGCAACAGCTACCCTGTTTGCATTCGCCTGAACCCGCACATTATGGCGGGTGGAAATTATAAGATTTCGACGGGGCATATTGATAGCAAGTTTGGCATTTCTATTCACCAGATGCGGCATATAGAGCGCGTGGTAAAAACCGCGAACCTGCACGTGAACGGCTTGCACATGCACACAGGCAGCGAGATAAAAGATATCAGCGTGTTTTTGCAGGGGCTTGAGGTTATGTTTGATATGGCGAGCCATTTTCCGGAGATTGAATTTATTGATTTGGGAAGTGGTTTTAAAGTGGCGTACCAGGAAAGCGATGTATCGACTGATGTGCGTGAACTGGGAAATAAAGTGGCAGAAGCCTTTCAGCAATATGAAGCGGAAACGGGCAGAAAGTTGGATGTATGGTTTGAGCCGGGAAAATATTTGGTGAGCGAGGCAGGGTATTTTGTAGTAAAAGCTAACGTGGTAAAGCAAACGACAGCTACGGTTTTTGTAGGCATTAATTCTGGGTTTAATCATTTAATACGACCGATGTTTTATGATGCGTTTCACAGGATCGAAAACATAAGTAACCCGAACGGGGCGGAACGTATTTATACAGTAGTTGGGAATATCTGTGAGACGGATACGTTTGCCTGGGACAGAAAGATAAACGAAGTGCGGGAAGGTGATTTGCTCCTTTTTTATAATGCCGGTGCATACGGATTTGAGATGAGCAGCAACTTTAATTCGAGGTTGAAACCGGCGGAAGTGCTGGTGACGGACGGGGATGCAAAATTGATTCGTAGAAGAGATGAATTTTCGGATTTGCTGCGAAGCCAGGTAGAAGTGATATAATGTATGATGTTATGGGTAAGCTTCATGCGGCAGAATCCCTAAGCTATTAAAGAGCCGCCATTTTTAATAATTTGGCTGATAAAAAATATTATCATGTTATACGGACAAGTAAGCATTGACCCAGAGATTATGAGCGGTGCTCCGGTTTTTGCTGGAACGAGAGTTCCAATCCAAAACCTTTTTGACTATTTAGAAAGCGGAGAAGACCTTTCGGAGTTTTGGATGATTTTCCATCGGTGACAAAAGAAGCATTGGCTATTCTGGAAATGGCAAAAAAGGCTTTGACAACAGAAAAGGTACTTCATGAAAATTTTGCTTGATGAGAGTTTACCCCGGAAATTACGTTACAACTTTAACGAAGAACATCAAGTAAATACTGTAAGAGATATGGGTTGGTTAGGAAAGAAGAATGGCGAATTGCTTAGACTTATGACAGAAAAACAATTTCGGGTTATTTGTAACAGTTGACCGGAACTTGCCTTATCAACAAAATCTTCAAAGACTCGCTTTGACAATTTTTGTGCTACGTGCTAAGATAATATTCGGGGAGACTTTACGATTGCTTATTCCAAAAATGTTTGAACGTCTGGCGGAAAGTAACTTGC
Source organism: Ilyomonas sp. (assembly GCA_965199905.1). Classification (GTDB taxonomy): domain Bacteria; phylum Bacteroidota; class Bacteroidia; order Chitinophagales; family Chitinophagaceae; genus Ilyomonas. Next base: position 414,635 of record OZ241366.1, read on the forward strand.
AAAACGTTATTGAAATCGCTTACGTTCGACCGCCTGCCCATAACAAGAGTATTGCCAATAGTGAGGCTGTACGTTGGAGCAATCGGCAGCATATCGCTATTCAGCTTTAGTTCGGGCGGAAAAAACTCTTTTCAACATCAGAATTAATTTTTAATCTTTAAATAAATAATGTCCGCCGCGGCGGAGCCAGGCGGAGGTTTTTCAATTTCCCCACCATCGGCAATACTTAAACGTTAGATGTGTGATGTACGATGTTAGATTCCGAAGTATCGGGACAAGTGGTGCGAGGTGAGATATTAAAAATATGGAGATTTTTTGGGTTGCTGTGCAGATGAAAAGGGTGGAAATGAGTGCGTTTTAAGTATGTAAAATTGTAAGAAAAACGGTAAAACGGCGGAACAAACGAGTAACAAATGGTTTTTGTTAGTCATTTTAGGCGCGATGAATTTTTGGATGCTGATGGGCAGGCGGAGGATGAGAGCCCCAAATAATTTGTATTGGCTGTTTTATATTTAATAATTTTGAAGGTATGATAGAGCTGAAGGGTATTAATAAGAGCTTTGCTGACAAGCAGATACTGAAGGACGTGAACCTTAAAATGGAGACGGGACAGTGTAACCTGATTATTGGTAGTAGCGGGAGCGGGAAGACGGTGATGATGAAGACGATGATTGGGTTGTTTGAGCCGGACTCGGGGGAGGTGCTGTTTGATGGGCAGGATATGGTAAAGATGGACTTTGAGGAACGGAAACAGTTGCGGCAACAAATCGGGATGCTGTTCCAGGGGTCGGCTTTGTTCGACTCGAAAACGGTGGAGAGTAATATAATGTTTCCGCTGGAGATGTTTACAAATATGACATTCAGGGAGCGGAAGCGGAAGGTGAACGAGGTGCTGGAAAAGGTGAACCTGAAAGATGCAAACCGGAAGCTGCCGTCGGAGATTAGCGGCGGGATGATGAAGCGCGTGGCGATTGCGCGGGCAATTGTGCTAAACCCGAAATACTTGTTTTGTGATGAGCCGAATTCTGGACTTGACCCGCAGACTTCGGGGCTCATAGATGAACTGATTCACAACATAACGGTTGAATATAACATGACAACGATTATTAATACGCACGACATGAACAGCGTGATGGAGATTGGTGATAATATCATTTATATGACTGATGGCAGCCGGCAATGGGAAGGCTCGAAAGATGAGATCATTTTTGCCAAGAATAAAAAGCTGAATGATTTCATTTTTGCTTCAGAGTTTTTGAAAGATGCGAAAGAAAAAAGGATAGAAGATGCGGAGGCGGAATGTGAAAATCATGAAGTAGAGAAGAAGTAAGTTAGAACGTATATTTACGTTTTATAGTTTATAATCACAATGACGGCTACACAATCATCAAAGCTTTTTAAAATTGCAAGCAAGTATTTTGCGAGCTAGGACGACGCAACCCAATTTGTGAGTGAAATAGAGGCGGTAGTTGATAATAAGTTTGCGGATAAAAAAAATGCGCTGATGATAAGGGAGTTTGTGAAGGATGAGATTGCCGGAGTTAAAAATGAAATTTCTGATTTACGGAAAGAAGTTGCGGAGTCGAAGGCAGATATTGTAAATGGATGCTTATTTTTTGGATTGGTCAATAAAGTGCAACAGTTGCAATTATCTTGTTATTCATAAAAAAATAGATCAGGTGTCTAATATTTCAATTAATCTATTTAAAAACGGATACTGACTTTCATAAATTTTTGTTTTGGCTTCCTCAATCGTAAACCAACCCGCTTTATCCGTTTCTGGAAAGGCTTGCAGCTTGCCGGATTTGGGCGGCCATTCCATCTGGAACAGATTAGAATGAAGAAAGGGCGTGGTAAAATATTCTTCGACCGCCCAGGCTGTTATCAGCTTGCCACTTTTTAGTTTAACTGTTGTTAGCTCTGTAAAGTTTTTATTGGTAATGAGGTTGCCGGTTTCTTCGTTAAACTCGCGCTGAGCGGCTTCAAGCGGGTTTTCGCCTTCTTCATATTCGCCTTTTGGTATTGACCAGACGCCATCATCTTTTTTTGTAAAAAAAGGTCCGCCGGGATGAACCAGGAGAACCTTTAAAATCTTTTCTGTATCGAAATAATAAACGAGTAAACCTGCGCTTTTTTTAGGCATGTTAGTAAGTGGTGTAAATGATTAATATGCCAACGATAAAGATGACGATCATACCCGTGAAAAAAGAAATATCTGCCCATTTTTCGAGGTGTTCATTGTTCTCGTTTCTTAAAGCTAAGTAAGAAAGCAGTGAAGCTATGATAAAAATAGAAGTGTCTAAGGCCAGCACTTCGTCTGCATAAGTCTGCACACCGGTTTTCATAATTCTAAATAAGGAAATAACGGTAATGCAAACGCCGACCATAGTATTGGAACCAGAGAATACATAAGAAGCGATGCGGCGATTGTTGGTTGTGCGCTTTTGCATGGATGATAAAATTAACTGCGAAAGCTATCGAAAGGAAAGCGATACGGAAGTTTACTTATTAAGACAATCTTGTGATTTCTGCACCGAGATTGTTTAGCCTGGTATCGATGTTCTGATAGCCACGATCAATCTGCTCAATATTCTGGATGATGCTGTTTCCTTCAGCGCTCATGGCAGCTATGAGCAAAGCAACACCGGCGCGTATGTCGGGGCTATTCATCGTAATACCATGAAGATTATGCTTTCTGCCTACGCCGACAACGGTAGCTCTATGTGGATCGCAAAGGATAATTTGTGCGCCCATCTCAGATAATTTATCGGTGAAAAATAAACGGCTCTCAAACATTTTTTGGTGAATGAGAACGGTGCCGATGGCCTGCGTTGCGGTAACTAATAAGATGCTTAATAAATCAGGCGTAAGTCCTGGCCAGGGATGATCGGAAATGGTAAGAATGCTGCCATCGAGAAAAGGCTGTATCTCGTACACTTCCTGTTCGGGAATATGAATGTCGTCACCGCGATATTCAAGCTGGATACCGAGTTGCTTGAATTTTTCAGGAATAATTCCAAGATGCTGAATACCTGCATTTTTAATGGTCAATTCGCTTTGCGTCATGGCAGCTAAACCAATGAAACTACCGACTTCAATCATATCGGGAAGCATCGTATGTTCAGTGCCATGAAGTTCGCTAACACCTTCAATGGTAAGCAGGTTGCTACCAATGCCGCTAACCTTGGCACCCATTCGGTTCAGCATACCGCAAAGCTGTTGCAGGTATGGCTCGCAGGCTGCATTATAAATGATGGTTTTTCCTTCCGCCATTACGGCAGCCATTACAATGTTTGCAGTGCCGGTTACAGAAGGTTCATCGAGCAACATGTATGTGCCTTTCAAATTTGGCGCAGATAACTCCATTACATTGTTCTCATCATTATAATCGAACTGAGCACCCAATTTTTGAAAGCCAATGATATGTGTATCCAAACGTCTTCTGCCAATCTTATCACCGCCGGGTTTTGGAATATAAGCTTTGCCAAAACGCGCAAGCATCGGACCGGCAATCATCACGGAACCGCGCAGGCGGCCGCTTTTTTTTCTAAAGGCATCTGAACCCAAATAACCCGGGTCAATATTATCTGCTTCAAACGTGCAGGCATCGCGGGAAATGCGGTTCACTTTTACGCCGATTTCCGACATGAGTTCTATCTGTAAATTCACGTCAGTGATGTCGGGAATGTTATGAATGGTTACTTTTTCTTTCGTAAGAAGAATGGCAGAAATGATTTGCAAAGCCTCATTTTTTGCGCCTTGCGGTGTGATGTCGCCCTTAAGTTTTACGCTGCCTTTTACTTTGAAAGAAGCCATGAGTGGTGTGTTTAAAACGAAAATAAAAAAGCCAACATTACGTTGGCCTTTTCAAAATAAAATGAAGAAAGTTTACAGGAATCTCTTTTTGTAATTGCCTCCGCTGCGGTTATTATTATTGCGGTTGCTATTGGTGTTTCCGTTCCGGCTGCTGTTATTGCCAGACCGGTTACCGGATGCGCTATAATTTCCCCGATTGCCTTCCGAACGATTATTGTTACCACCGCTTTGACGGTTTCCGTTGCCGCTATTGCTGCGTCCTGAATACACTTTTTTCGGAGGACGATAATCATCGCTTTCAAAAGCCGGCGGGCGGTGCTTTACGTAAGGTGTATTATCAAAGTCAAGCTCGCCTTTCGTCATCGCTGTTAGCTCGCCTCTTATGGCATCATCATGTACCAATTCTTTATGCCAGTTACTGTAAGAAAGCTTCATGTAGTAAGCGATGGAATTGGCAAAACCGGCTTTCTTTTCCGGGTTTGTTTCCGCCAATGCTTTATCAATAATCATTTCCAGGTTTTTGCCCAGGTGCGAATATTTGGGATGACGCTTTGGATAAGTCAGAGGATCCGGTTTGGCTTTGTAAGTTTCCTTCTGCGGAATCGGGTAGGGGCTGTCTACATCCAGCTTGAAGTCGGAAATAAAAAAAAGATGATCCCATAGCATGTGCCGGAAATCTTCAACATTTTTCAGGTGTGGGTTTAAAGTGCCCATCAATTCAATCACAGCGCGGGTTTGCTGCTGACGTTTTTCCCTGTCGGGAATGGCTAAAAGGTATTCTACCATCTTTTGAATATGGCGACCGTATTCGCGCATACTCAGGTAGTTTCTGATTGTATTATATTCCATATCAATTGTGAAGCGACAAATTTAATCCAATTTTTAATATTCTTTGAATGAATAAAGGTTAATTGTTTACAGCGAAAATCAGGCATCTGCAGACGCCTTTATTAACGGCGATTTTACATCGTGGTAAAACAAAAATGTCCATCTATTTTCTTTGCCTTCTGCCCACCATTGCTGGCGCAATTGCATACATTTTTTTCCATCAAAATCATACTTGGCAACAAAGCGGCTTTTCATCTGCTGAAGCTGCGGCGCATCATCGCCTCCAAAGAAAATTATCTCGCCTCCTTCTTTTATCCAAAACACCTGGTGATACGGCGAATGACCGGCTGTCACTTCATAATCAATATAATCATCAATCAATCCATTTCCATTTAATAATGTTACCTGCGGATGATTGTAAAGCACCGAAAGCTCTTCAGCCATGTAAGAAGGGAAACCTATGTCCAGCGCGTATTCCAGCTCTTTTTCCTGTATATAATAAGTAGCATTTGCAAAGGCTAACGAATAATTTCCGAGGTTGTCTTTTTTGCTAACGCCGCCTGCATGATCTTTATGGAGATGACTCATTAAAACTTTAGTAACATGCTCCGGTTCTATACCATTTGCTCTTAGGTTTTGAAGCAATTGCAGTTCCCTGTTTTTATAAAACCCCAATCCGGCATCAAGCAACAAAACGTCCTGTTTAGTGATGACGAGAAAAGGTTGTATCTCGACCAAAAGACTGCCAGTTGCGCGGCTCTGCAGGTTATCATCTTCAAGATCGAAAGGAACGAAAACTTTTGTTTTGTCTATCGTAAATGCGCCTTCGGAAAGCGGGATGATTTGCATGAAAGAAAGAATTTTAATAATGCGCGGCAAAGTTAGGCATACCGCACAGTGAAGCAGAATTAATGTATTGATAAGATAAGAAAGCAAAATAGTTTCTCATTTATTTTCAATATTTCTAACTTTGCGGTGCTTTTTGAAAAATACATAAACAATATAAGCATGAGCACAGTAAAAGTTGCTATTAATGGATTTGGCCGCATTGGTCGCCTTGTCTTCCGCCAGATTTACAATATGGAAGGAATTGATGTAGTTGCCATCAACGACCTGACAAGCCCGAAAGTATTAGCCCATTTATTAAAATATGATAGCGCGCAAGGTCGCTTTAATGGCGGTGAAGTAACCTTTACCGATAACTCCATTTCTGTAAATGGCGACGAAGTGAAAATATATGCCCAGAAAGATCCTGCACAAATTCCCTGGGGCGATCATGGAGTAGACGTAGTAATTGAAAGCACTGGTTTCTTCACTGATAAAGCCAAAGCCGAAGCTCACCTTACGGCAGGCGCAAAACGTGTTGTGATTTCTGCACCAGCTACCGGCGAAATGAAAACCGTTGTATTTAATGTAAACCATGACATTTTGGATGGCAGCGAAACCATTATCAGTTGCGCGTCTTGTACTACAAACTGCTTGGCTCCAATGGCAAAGGCATTGAATGATGCTTACACGATTGAAGTCGGCAGTATGACAACCATTCACGCTTATACGAACGATCAGAACACTTTAGATGCGCCTCATGCTAAAGGTGATCTGCGTCGCGCACGTGCGGCGGCTGCGAATATTGTTCCTAATAGTACCGGAGCTGCTAAAGCAATTGGTCTGGTACTGCCTGCTTTAAAAGGCAAACTGGATGGTGGCGCACAGCGCGTTCCAGTTATCACAGGTTCTGCTACTGAACTGGTTGCATTGTGTTCAAAGAAAACATCGGTTGATGAAGTGAACGCTACCATGAAAGCAGCTTCTAATGAAAGCTATGGCTACAATGAAGATGAAATTACAAGCACAGATGTGATTGGTATGCACTTCGGTTCTTTATTCGATGCAACACAAACAAAAGTGATTTCTGCCGGTGATAAGCAATTGGTAAAAGTGGTAAGCTGGTACGATAATGAAATGAGCTATGTAAGTCAGTTGGTTCGTACTGTAAAGTATATGGCTGATTTGATAAACAAATAATATCATTTATTGAATACAAACCGCAGTTATTTTACACTGCGGTTTTTTTATTTTTACTTTTTATAAATGTAACATCATGAGCAAATTTTCAGATTACAATTTTGCAGGAAAAACGGCATTGATACGCGTTGATTTCAATGTGCCTTTAAACGATAAGTTTGAGATAACGGATGATACCCGCATGAAAGCGGCTGTACCAACCGTAAAGAAAATATTAAGCGATGGCGGCAGCGTTGTTTTGATGAGTCATTTAGGTCGCCCGAAAGATGGACCTAACGATAAATATTCATTGAAACATCTTGTGCCGCATTTAACTGAATTGTTAGGCAATGCACCGGTAAAGTTTGCCGATGATTGCATCAGCGAACAAGCTAATCAAATGGCGCACAACCTGCAGCCGGGCGAAGTATTATTGCTGGAAAATTTACGCTTTTATAAAGAAGAAGAAAAAGGCGATAAAGCTTTTGCAGAAAAACTGAGCAAGCTTGGTGATGTATATGTAAATGATGCCTTCGGAACGGCGCATCGCGCACATGCTTCCACGGCTGTTATTGCACAATTTTTTCCAGCCGAAAAAAGAATGTTTGGCTTATTGATGGAAAGTGAAGTTGCCAGCGCTGAAAAGGTATTGAATAATTCTCAAAAGCCTTTCCTGGCAATCATTGGCGGAGCCAAAGTTTCTGATAAAATCATGATTATCGAAAACCTTTTGGAGAAGGCGACCGACATCATTATTGGCGGTGGTATGGCTTACACTTTTATGAAAGCCAGAGGCGGCAAAATCGGATCTTCTTTATGCGAGGAAGACAAGCTGGATACCGCAAATGATTTACTTAAAAAAGCCGATGAAAAAGGTGTTTGCATTCATCTTCCTGCAGACTCGGTTATAGCTGATAAGTTTGCCAACGATGCTGAAATATCGAGTTCACTCAGCACCAATATTCCCGATGGCTGGATGGGTCTTGACATTGGAATGATGGCTTGCGAAATATTTACCAAAGTCATCCATAGTTCCAAAACCATTTTGTGGAACGGACCTATGGGTGTGTTTGAAATGGCTTGCTTTCAGCATGGAACAAAAACGATTGCAAAAGCTGTTGTTGAAGCTACTGAAAAAGGCGCTTTCTCACTCGTTGGTGGCGGCGATAGCGTTGCGGCTGTTAACCAGTTTGGCTATGCCGACAAAGTTAGTTATGTATCTACCGGCGGTGGCGCTATGCTTGAGTTTTTTGAAGGAAAAGAATTGCCTGGCATCGCTGCGATTAATGGAAAATAAAACAATCAAAGAGCCGGGTATCTTCCGGCTTTTTGTATTAAAATTCGTGTGTTAGGGTATTTTGAAAAGTGAAATACAAAATACATTTTTTGTTAATCATCGTTCGTCACTTTTGTGATCGGCTGTTGTAATTCTTGCGTGTCTAAGCAGCAAGTATCCTCCCATCAGGATTCAGGGCAATGAAGGAGCTAAAACAAAAGCATTGAAAATATGTAACTAAAGACAATTATATTCAATCTTTCAAATGATTATTGCATAAGCCCGCAATAATGTCAGTTCTTATCTTTGGATTATCGTTTGCTAACTATAACCAACAAAAATTTTAGAATGAAAACAAGAAACCTCGCTTTAATTGTTATTCTGGCTGTAATAGTTTTGGTTGGCGGGTGTGTAGGTTGTGGCTCTATATCGTTTCAGAAAAAAGGAGTGGCCCTTGATGAGAATGTGAAAGCCAAATGGTCGTCAGTTGAAACACAATACCAGCGCCGTTCCGACCTGATTCCGAACCTTGTTAGCACCGTAAAAGGCGAAGCTAATTTTGAATCATCTACGTTAGAAAATGTGATCAAGGCAAGAGCTTCTGCTACACAAATAAAAGTTGATCCTGATAATTTAACTCCTGAAAAAGTTCAGCAGTTTCAGCAGGCGCAAGGCGAGTTGTCTCAGGCTTTAGGAAGACTGTTAGTGGTTACAGAAAACTATCCGAACCTGCGGGCAAATGACGCATTCCGCGGATTGCAGGCGCAACTGGAAGGAACAGAAAACCGCATAGCAGTTGCCCGTAACGATTATAACGGTGCCGTGCAGGAATACAACACAACCATACGAACATTTCCGAATAATTTTTATTCCGGCTGGTTTGGTTTTGCTTCTAAAACACCGTTTGAAGCTGATAAAGGTGCAGAGAAGGCGCCCTCAGTAAATTTTGACAATAAATAATTAAAAGCCTTGCAATTATTCAGGCAAAAACAAAGAATTTTTTTCACCGGCGAGCAACAAGCTCTTGTGGTAAAGGCTGTACAAGAGGCAGAGCAACAAACCAGCGGTGAAGTACGTGTGTTTGTAGAAAGCAAATGCAGTTATGTAGATGCTTTAGACAGGGCAAAGGAAATATTCTTCAACTTACAAATGGATAAAACAGCACTGCGAAATGCGGTGCTGTTTTATATTGCAGTTGATGACAGGCAAACGGCAGTATTTGCAGATGAAGGCATTCACCAAAAAACAGGACAGGATTATTGGGAGAAAACGCTGTCGCAGATGCTGGCATATTTTACCAATCATCATGTGGTTGATGGATTGGTTCATTCTATAATTCATGTGGGCACCGCTTTACAACATCATTTTCCTTACGACAAAGCAACAGACAAAAATGAGTTGCCCGATGATATTGTATTTGGTAAATAATCCTGTTTGCTGATTGTTGAAAAACGCTTGTACATTGACAAAAAATCTTTCTATAAAATCATTCTTCCTGTTGCTGGTACTTTTGTTCATCAACACAATTGTCTTTTCGCAAAACATTCCGCAACGTCCCAGTCCGCCGCGTTTGGTAAATGATTTAGCTGGTGTTTTATCTCCGGAGCAGAAAGATATTTTAGAACAAAAACTGGTAGCGTTAGACGATAGCACGAGCAATCAGATTGCCATCGTTTTAATAAAAACATTAGATGATTACCCGATAGAAGATTACTCTTTAAAAATACTTAGAGGTTGGGGCATCGGTAATAAGAACAACAACAATGGTGTTGTTGTTCTCGCTGCTATTGACGATCATAAAATCCGTATTGAAGTTGGCTATGGATTAGAAGGCGCCATTCCCGATATTACAGCAAACAGCATCATAGAAAATGATATTGTTCCGGCTTTCAAAGAGGAAAATTATTACCAGGGATTAAATGCGGCAACAGACGATTTGGCGAAAGCGGCCGCCGGCGAATACCACGAAGCCAGGCAACAAAATGACAGCGGCAATAACGGAAAAGGCGGTGGCTCTTTCTTAGGCATCATCATAATTATCATAATCATTATCATAATCACACGCCGGCGTGGCGGCGGCGGCAGAGGCGGTGGCATGGTAAGTCGCCGTGGCTATGGTGGTTTAGGTCCTTTTATTCTTGGCAATATCATTGGCAACTCTTTAGGTGGAGGCAGTCGCGGCGGCTGGGGCAATAGTGGTGGTGGCGGTTGGAGCGGCGGCGGAGGTGGCGGCTTCGGCGGATTTGGCGGTGGCAGCGGCGGCGGCGGCGGCGCCAGCGGAAGCTGGTAAAATTATTTTATGAAGTAAGACCTGCTACGTACACAATCACCGGCAGGTTTTTTTTTACATTAGCCAATATGGCTGCCATCTTTAACCTGTATTTAGAACCCTCGTTTTACATCTGTATTTTAAATGGCTTAATTTCGTCCGCTATCTAAAGCAGTAAATGACAATCTGGCTTTTATTGCTCGTATAGCATTGTTTTTGAACACTGCGTGCAACCATTTTATAAAAACGAATTCAATTTATATGTTAGGCTTTTTAAGCAAATTATTAGGAGGCAACAAATCGGAAAAGGATGTAAGTAAACTACAGCCGATTGTTGTAAAAATCAATGAATATTACAACCAATACCAAGGCATTTCAAACGATGAGCTACGTGGTAAAACGGTTGAGTTTCGCCAGCGCATTGCTGAGTATGTAAAAGCTTCTGATGATGAAATAATTGAACTGCAGGCACAGGCAGAAAAACTGGAAGAGAATGATATCCAGAGCAAAGAAGCGATTTATAAAGACATCGATACCATCCGCAAGGAAAAGGATAAAAAGCTGGAAGAAATTCTTACTGAAATTTTACCGGAAGCCTTTGCCGTTGTAAAAGAAGCTGCACATCGCTTTAAAGATAATACTGAGCTGGCATCAACAGCTACTGAGCTTGACCGGGAATTCAGCGTGAAGAAAGATTATGTTCGCATCGAGGGTGAGAATGCAATCTATAAAAATTCATGGAACGCTGCCGGCAGCCTGGTTACCTGGAACATGCTTCACTATGATGTACAATTGATTGGTGGTGTCGTTTTACACCAGGGAAAAATTTCCGAAATGGCAACGGGCGAAGGTAAAACGCTGGTTTCTACTTTGCCTGCTTACCTGAATGCTCTTGCCGGCGAAGGCGTTCACATTGTAACGGTGAACGATTACCTCTCACGCCGCGATAGTGAATGGAACGGAACTTTGTTTGAATGGCTTGGATTGCGTGTGGATTGTATTGATAAACATCAGCCAAACACTGTTGCACGTCGCAATGCTTATGCAGCAGATATAACGTATGGTACCAATAATGAATTTGGTTTCGATTACCTGCGCGATAACATGGTGCACAATCCATCAGAAATGGTGCAGCGCAAGCATCACTATGCAATGGTAGATGAAGTGGATAGCGTATTGATTGATGACGCGCGTACACCTTTGATCATTTCCGGTCCGGTTGGTCATGACGATAATACACAACAATTCTTCGACTTAAAGCCTCGTATTGAAAAATTAGTTGAAGCGCAGCGCAGAGCCGTAAATACCTTTTTAAATGAAGCCAAAAAGAAAATTTCGGAAGGCAACGATGACCCTAAAGATGGCGGTCTGGCCTTATTTCGTGCGCAGCGGGGTTTGCCAAAAAACAGTGCTTTAATTAAGTATTTAAGTGAGCCGGGCATTCGTGTAAAACTACAGAAAACAGAGAACCATTATCTTGCCGATCAGCAGCGCGAAATGCCTAAAGCTGACGAAGAATTGTATTTCTATATTGACGAAAAAAACAATTCTGTTGAGCTTACCGATAAAGGCATCCAGATGATTACAAAGGCTGGCGAAGATGCCAACTTTTTTATTATTCCGGATATTGGCGTTGACCTCGCTCTTCTTGATAAAGACGTAGAGCTGGATGCAGATGTGAAGCGTCATCAGAAAGAAGCCATTCTTGGTGATTATGCTGTAAAAGCCGATCGCATTCATACGGTTCAGCAATTGCTGAAAGCTTACACTTTATTTGATAAAGATGTGGAGTATGTAATTATGGATGGCGGTGTAAAAATAGTGGACGAGCAAACAGGCCGTGTCCTTGATGGTCGTCGCTACAGTGATGGTCTGCACCAGGCAATTGAAGCGAAGGAAAATGTAAAAATTGAAGCCTCTACGCAAACCTACGCAACCGTTACACTCCAGAACTATTTCCGCATGTATCACAAGCTTGCTGGCATGACGGGTACGGCTGAAACAGAAGCGGCAGAGCTTTGGGATATTTATAAACTGGATGTTGTAAACATTCCAACGAATGTAAAAGCCATCCGTACAGATGAGCAGGATTTGGTTTACAAAACACGTCGCGAAAAGTATAGTGCTGTTATCGAAAAGCTCGAAGAGCTGCGCAACGAAGGACGTCCGGTTCTTGTTGGTACAACTTCAGTTGAAGTGAGCGAATTGCTATCGCGTATGCTTCGCCAAAAACAAATTCCGCACAATGTATTAAACGCAAAACAACATGCGCGTGAAGCACAGGTTGTTGCCGAAGCAGGTTTATCGGGTGCCATTACCATCGCTACAAACATGGCAGGTCGTGGTACGGATATTAAACTCGGACCCGGCGTAAAAGAAGCTGGCGGGCTTGCTATTGTTGGTACAGAACGTCATGAAAGCCGTCGTGTAGACAGGCAGTTGCGTGGTCGTTCCGGTCGTCAGGGCGATCCCGGTTCTACTCAGTTCTTTGTTTCTTTGGAAGATGACCTGATGCGTATGTTTGGCAGTGAGCGTATTGCGAAAGTGATGGACTTTGCAGGCTATAAAGAAGGCGAAGTAATTCAGCATAGCATGGTAACGAAGAGCATTGAACGTGCCCAAAGAAAAGTTGAGGAAAACAACTTTGGTATTCGTAAACGCTTGCTTGAGTATGATGATGTGATGAACAAGCAGCGTACGGTAATTTATACAAAACGCAACCATGCTTTGTTTGGTGATCGCTTAACGCTTGACCTTGACAATGCTTTTTATGATGTGGCGGAAGGTCTTGTAAGTGGCTTTAAAGAAGGGAATGATTGGGAAGGATTCAAACTGGAAGTGATCGTAAATTTTGGATTGGATACAACGATCACACAGGATGATTTTAACGCTGGCACTGAGCAAGTTCTGACTGAAAAATTATATGAGGAAGCATTTGGTAATTACCAGGCGCACCGAAATGAAATTATGCAGCAGGCGCTTCCTGTTTTCCAGAATATCAGGAAGACACAAGGCGCGCACATTGAAAACATCGTGGTTCCATTTACTGATGGTCGTCGCGTGATACAGGTATTAGCGAATCTTGATAAATCAATCGCGAATAATAGTCTGGAGTTGGTTCAATCACTTGAAAAAACAATTACGCTTGGCTTTATTGATGATGCATGGAAAGAACATTTGCGTGCCATGGATGATTTAAAGCAAAGTGTACAAACCGCTTATTATGAGCAAAAAGATCCGTTGGTAATTTATAAACAGGAAGCGTACATGCTCTTCCGCCAAATGGACAATGCGGTGAACAAAAGCATCGTTAACTTCCTTTGTCATTCTGAAATTCCGGGCGAGCAGCAAACAGCGCCACCGCGTGAAGCCCGCGAAGAAAAAACAGATATGAGCAAAATGCGCTCAAACAAAGCGCAGGTGGAAGCAGCGGGAACTGATTACGCTGCCAATGAAAACGATTATTTTGATCCGGCAGAAAATGTAAAACAAGAACCTGTGAAAGTAGGACCGAAGATTGGGCGCAACGATCCTTGTCCTTGCGGAAGCGGTAAAAAGTTTAAAAACTGCCATGGAAAAGATGCTTAGGTAATAATGAACCGATAAACAAAAACACCTCATTAATTTTTAGTGAGGTGTTTTTGTTTCAAACTGCCGATATTTTTTAAAAACTAATTCCTGGAGGGAAATTAAAACGCTTTTGATAATAAGTTTCACATTTATAATGATTGATCATAAGCAATTTATGCTGGCTGAATATACCGATATATATTCACGGCATAGTTTTTAGATATTAGTCAATTGCAAACATTTTTAGCGCTAACCTATGAAAAGAAGCTTCTTAAGAAGCGAAGCCGGAAACCATTGTTTCCGGCTTTTTTTGTTCTATGCTTAAATCCGCTGTAAAGGTTTACAATGAAAAACGCTTTCCTTGTTGCGGGAAAATAATATGCATTTGAAGCGTATTTCTCAACATTACCTGTTGCCTGATTTTCGCTTCATTATTTCCTTCGGGTTTCATGTGCGTTATAACAAGCGGTATATTCAGTAAGGCATTTTTATTTTTGCAAAGAGTAGCCAAACGACTCATTTCCAGCCATAAAAGTTTAGGTGTTAAATGACCGAATAACTGCTTTTCCGGTTGCTCATTAGGATATGAACATTCAAGAAATATTCCCTTTAAATGTTTATTATTTATTAAGGGAGCAACCTGTTGCCATACATGATACAGGTGTTGTGAATGCTCAATAGTATCCGCACCGGTATCACCAAAATACAGCACATAACTGCTGTCTTTTCTAATTAAAAAAGCAGTGCTTTGATAAGGCTCGGAATGGCTGAGACGAAACGCCGTTACAAACAGATTTGTGCCTTCAATTTGTTGTTCTTTTTCTTCTTCAAGCTCTTTAAAATGATACTTACCTAGTGTTGGTTTCTCTCCTTCATCGCTGAAATTTGCCCAGGTTTGCCACGAAAAATAATGCTCTGCAATTTTATCAAGGCAAAATTTTGTTCCGTAAACATTTTTATTTGTATCGCTTGGTGAGTTGATGATCAGCCCAGTCACATGATCGAGATGCGGGTGCGAAATGAGATAAGCTTTTATATTTTGACGAATGAAAGCGGTTGATTGTTTGGAAAAAACTTTATTTGAAATGGCTTTCTGAACGCCCGTATAAATTGTGCCGGCATCAAGGCATATGTATGCCTGCGAACCTTTGTCTGCCAATAAGTAAGACGATAAATTGGCTTCATTCAAGCCACCTTCCGTACCTAATGGAACAACAGTAAATGTGTTTGTTTGTTGCGCAGAAACAGAAAAATGAAAAGCGATAAAGAAAATGAACGGTAAAAACACTTTGTAAATCATGCCTGAAATATTGATGAAAAAAGACGGGAACTGTTGTATGAAAAATAAATTTACCGGCAAGATAGTTACCGTAAAATTAGTTGATAGACAAGGCAAGCGCTACGTGTAAATTTCTGGCGAACTTTTCGCATTAGAGCGGACATAACCATTAATATGTTACTCTCTTATCGATTCTCTTTTTTTTTAATTTTTATTTTTCTTACTGTATTTCACTCATTTAGTTCAGCTCAATTGAACAGAGGAAATGATACAGCTTATTATGAGTATTTTCCCGGCAGCATCACGACCCGATTTTATTTCTCGCAGAAATATACGGCGTTCACCTTAAAGGCAAAGGATGCAAGGGACCTGCGCTATCTGCCAAACACAACTTTAAACATGGGTGTTGGCGCTACCTATCACAACTTTTCTCTCAATCTTGCTTATGGCTTTCCGTTTTTAAATACAGATGACAATAAAGGAAAAACAAAATACCTCGACTTACAAGGACATTTTTACACTCCCGCAACGGTGATAGATTTCTATGGTCAACTGTATAAGGGTTACCATTTGAATGGAGGATTCAATGCGCCCGCAGGAAAAGATTACTATTACCTTCATGATGCGAGAGTTAATTTGTTTGGTTTATCTTATTATCATGTATTCAACAACAAGCGGTTTTCTTACCGGGCAGCAATGATTCAAAATGAATGGCAGAAGAAATCAGCGGGTTCTTTATTAGCCGGTATTGAAGCTTATTACGGCATTATGAATGCAAAGGACAGCACCTGGGTGCCAGCTTCTTTGCAAGCTGATTATACAGAGTCCGGCATTAATAAAATCAATTATTTCAGTATTGGTCCGGGCGTTGGTTACGCCTATACATTGGTGGTTGCCAAGCACATTTATTTCACAGGTTCTGTAACCGGCAATTTAAATTTTAATATCACAACAGAACATAGCAGCGATAAGAACAGTCACTTTTCTATTCAGCCGGTTACACGCTGGCACGCGGCTGCAGGTTATAATGGTCGTGTCTGGAATGTAAGTGCCAATTGGATAGCTGATAATTTGCCATTTCGCGGTGATGACTCAGAAAGTAAATATGCATTACAAACCGGAAATTACCGCTTTATCATTGCAAGAAGATTTTATCCCGGACCCAAGCTAAAACGTATGTTGCGTATACCTGATAAGATTTTTAAAGAATAAAATATAGTGTAGAAACAAAAAAGAGATTAAGATTTTAGTCTCTTTTTTAATTCGTTTAAAGTTCATTTTAATGTTCATCAAGCAATTGAGGTTTTATTTTTGCATTTGTAAAATATAAAATTATCCGGCTCCCGGTTTAGAATCCAATATCAAAATCCGTTATCCAATATTGCTTTCTGATTCACCGGTGGCATCAAACAAAAATATCAGGTTCATCCCGCTAATCACTGCAAAAGTGAGTGATGATTATTATTTATTATAAACGACTTCGCTTATAAGGAGGTAGCATACTGTACGTGATTGGAGACTCGTGCATGAGCTATGTAAGCGTTGGATTTTGGATAGAAGCCGCCTTTGTCTAAGGGTGGCTCATTTTTTAAGCCGGTTCTTTATCCTGCACTGCCACAAGGTCTGATATCTCTACATTCATAGGCAGCATACCAATTTGCACAATGGCGCGCTTGCCACGTATTTCTTTTACTTCACCAACCTGGTGGTTCTTTTTCATTTTCACCTTCATGCCTTCCTTAATTTCTTCGCCTGTTTCTTTATATTTTTTATCTGCTTTTTTTGCGAGTTTATTGTTTACCGTTTGTTCGTTCTTTTTGAACAGTAAATTTTGTATTTGCTTCTGAACATCTTCTTTATTATCTGCTTTACGCCATTCAAGAACGATCTGTTTTAGCTTGCGTTCCGTTTCCTTCATGTTGGCAATGCGCTCCTCGGTAATGCGGTTCTGCTGCTTCAAAATTTCAACCTGCTGGCGATGGCGTTCTTTGTCCATCACTGTTTCCATCTCTTTTTGCAGACGGGCATTCTCTTTCAGCAAGAGGTTCAGTTCTTTTTTCTCCTTATCTATATGTTGTAAATCCTGCTCCGTACGATTCAATAATTTATCTAACCGGAAATGATCTTCATCTACCAGTTTTTTTGCGCGGTTTATTAAATGCTGTGGCAAACCAATGCGCTCCGCAATGGAAAACGTATAACTGCTGCCAGGCTTGCCAACAATCAGTTTATACATGGGTTTCAGGTTTACTTCGTCAAACCCCATCGCGCCATTTATGATGCCCTGCGTGTGATTTGCCATCACCTTAAGGTTCAGATAATGTGTGGTTACAATGCCAACCGAATGTCTTCTTGCCAGCTCTTCTAAAATCACTTCCGCAAAAGCGCCGCCGAGGTTCGGATCGCTTCCGCTTCCCAATTCATCGATAAAAAATAAAGTTTTGCCATTTGCATTTTCAATAAAATGCTTCATGTGCAGCAAATGAGAAGAGTATGTACTGAGTTCAAATTCTAAGTTTTGCGTATCGCCGATATGAATAAACAATTGCTTGAAAATCCCCATCTGCGATGAAGGATGAACCGGCACCAACAAGCCACTTTGCAGCATCAACTGGTTTAAGCCAATGGTTTTCATCGTTACCGTTTTACCGCCGGCATTCGGTCCGCTGATAATAAGAATGCGTTGATTATCTTCTAATGTCAGGTTCACCGGCATGGTTGATTTACCAGCTCTCTTGTTGTATAAATAAAGCAACGGATGAAAGGCATCTTTCAAATCAACAACCGCTTTATCAATTACATTCGGATAGTTGCCATTCACATCTAACGCAAGCCGCGCTTTTGCTCTTATAAAATCGTATTCGCCAATAACAGAAAGATAAGTTTGCAAAACAGGAGAGTAGGACGATAACTTTCCCGTTAGTTCACGAAGAACGCGAATGACTTCCTTGCGTTCGTCATTTTCTAATGAGAACACTTCATTGTTTAATTCAATAGTTTCTTCCGGTTCAATGTAAGCCGTTTTTCGGCTGTCGCTTTCGCCATGAAGAATACCTTTTACCTGTCGCTTGTATTCGCTGAACACGGCAACTACACGACGACCATTGCTGAAGCTTTCATCAATATCGGCAGTGTAGCCGCTTTTGGCAAGCTTCGAGATCACTTTGTCAAACATTCGCCGTTGCTCATTTCGCTTGCGATATAAACCGGCGCGAATGCGCTGTAAGTTGTCAGAAGCATTGTCTTTTACATTACCATTTTCGTCGAGCACTTCATCTATTAAAGCAATGATTGCTTTTTCATAATACTTGTCTTCGATGATTTTAAATAACGCCGGGTAAGCTGTTTTTCTATCCGCATCGAACCAACGGAAAATGTTTTCGGCATTTACGGTAAGGCTGCGAACCAGAAGAAATTGTTCGCCGGTAAGCATGCTTCCACTAATGCCAAGCAGCTTTATATCCCGGGAAATATTGCTGGTGAAATCTATGGGAAAAGGCTGTCCCTGCGCTGCCAGTAACTTAAATTCGTGACTTTGGCGAAGCTCGGTATCGATGTATTGTTTATTGGTGTGAATGCGCAAATCGTCTGATTTGCTCTTCGCGTATCCGGTGCTGCAATGTGCCGCCAGCAAACTTTTTATCTTATCAAATTCTAACTGTACAACGGCGGAATCAGGATAAATTTTCATTCAAAAAATAACGGTCTGTCTAAAAAATTAAGACATCAAATTTCGGGAATATTCAGATGAAACATGATTACGTAAGCGTTAATAATAAACCTTTT
The DNA here is from genome assembly GCA_965199905.1 of Ilyomonas sp. Lineage (GTDB taxonomy): Bacteria > Bacteroidota > Bacteroidia > Chitinophagales > Chitinophagaceae > Ilyomonas. Next base: position 433,463 of record OZ241366.1, read on the forward strand.
CTTTCAAGGATTATCTGGCTTACTAATTTGCTTACGAAGAAAACGCTTTCTTGTTTTCATAAACTGCTTATTAATCGCACATCAAAACTTATCATCTTTTTTTAAGCCCATTTTAAGCCCCGTGTATTTGCAAGATTCTACATTTGAACGGAAATCTAATCCAATGTATCAGCTTGTTCATAAAAATTTATTACGAACATTAATTCTTACTTGTCTTGCCAATACAAATTCAATTGTCGTGTCAAAAGTATCGGAGCAGTTTCATTACAGTTTAGAGCGCTGTTTGCAGGGAAATTTAACTTTGAGTGAACTGAATTAATGCAGGCGGCAAGTCTCGTTATTTAAAAATAACGGTACCAAAATTTTTGGTGATTTCTTCTTGCATAGCTTTCAGGTCTTTGTGCACTCGTATCAGTTGCAGTTGCTCTTCCAGCGAAGTGCTTTTTTCCATGTCGTTCTGGTTTTGCTCAAACATGCGCTTTAGCTTGCGCAGCTTGAAATAATGAATGCTTTTAAAAACATCTTCGTGGCTGGTGTCTACATCTACAACATTCCTGTTATCAACAAACTCATTCCAGCGGTTGCTAAGTTCAAAAGGGAACATAGTAATAGAAACAACAAGCTCGCGTATGGCAGCTTCCTCATCATAAAGCAACGTCTTGACGGTTGGAGATAATCCACGGTTATAATGGTCGTGATACAACTCAAATAACCGGTTCAGTTCCGGGTTTTCAAATTCATATCCTTCCAGTTCATCGAAAATAAACTGTGCCATGGTGCGCGCTTCATCCCAGGGTTGTAAGCCATATTCCATCAATACGCGAAGCACACTACGTTCCTGCAGATCATCGCCATGAATAATCAGTTCAATATTATCCTGCACCAGTGCAGCCGGAATGGCAGAAGCTTCAACGTTTTCAAACGGCAGGCGTTTTTCTCCTTTGCTTACGCGGTCGCGCTTGTATTTATTTACAAGCGTTGTAAGCCCGGTTTCGTCAATACGCAACAGGTTAGCGCATTGCCTGATGTACTCTTGCTGCTTGGTAAAATCTTCCGCTTTATCAATTTTGCTGATGGTTTCCGCCACGCTGTTAACTACATCATTCTTCTTGCTGATATCGTTGCCTGCATCGCGCAGCATCACATCAAGCTGAAAAAGAACAAAGTCTTTTTTGTTGGCGGCAATAAATTCACTGAAAGCTTTCTTGCCTAATTTCCGAACATAACTGTCCGGGTCTTCGTTATCAGGAATCAATACCAGCCTGACGTTCAGACTTTCTTCCAGCGCCATATCAAGCCCGCGCAAAGCAGCTTTTACGCCGGCAGAGTCGCCATCGTAAATAATAGTCAGGTTAGAAGTAAATTTCTTAACAAGCCTTAGCTGGTCTGTAGTAAGCGACGTGCCGCCACTGGCAACCACATTTTCAATGCCTGCCTGGTGCAAACCGATAACATCTGTATAACCTTCTACCAGCAAGCATTCATCCTGTTTATCAATAGCCGTGCGGGCAAAATAAGAGCCATATAAAATGCGGCTTTTTACATACAATTCATTCTCCGGCGTGTTGATGTATTTCGGCGCTCTATCGGCTTTGCCAATTACGCGCGCACCAAAACCAATGACTTTACCCGTATTGTTATGTATGGGAAAAATGATGCGGTTGCGGTAATTATCAACCAGCTTTTCATCGCGGTTTACCACCAATCCTGTTTTGACAAGAAGTTCTGGATTGTATTGCTGTTGCAAAGCGGCTTTGGCAAACGTATCACGTGCAGAAGGATCATAACCAAGTCCGAATTTCTCAATGGTTTCCTCCGTAAAACCGCGCTGCTGAAGCAGGTAACTCATGGCAACGCTTTGCCCTTCTTCAGTGTCGGTTAATTGTTGAACGAAAAATTTTTGCGCAAATCCATTGATGATATATAAGCTGTCAGCAAGCTGCATCTGCTGGCGCTTTTCGTCGCTTACTTCCGTTTCTTCTACTTCAATGCTATAGCGGGCAGCCAGCCATCGAAGGGCTTCTACATAGCTGTACTTTTCAAGCTCCATCAGGAATGTGATGGTGTTGCCGCTTTTGCCACAGCCAAAACATTTATAGATTTCCTTAGAAGGCGACACCGTAAACGAAGGCGTTTTTTCGCCATGAAAAGGACAAAGCCCGAGGTAATTAGCCCCACGTTTTTTAAGCTTTACAAATTCGCCTACCACATCAATGATATCAATGCGGTTGGTAATCTGTTGTATGGTTTGCGGCGTAATCATTTATTAAAATTACGGGAAAGACAAAATTTATGCATCAATGTGAACAATGAATTATGCGGACAAACTCTTTTATTCTTCGTGATTTTCTTTCTATAAAAAGGTAAGCAAAACCATGCAAAAGCATGTTTTAATACGAAATGCGCCGGAATAATTCGTTTGAAAACATTTTGTGTGGAAGAATGCCTTCCGGCAATTTTATCGGAATCATAAAATTGAGAGTCATTTCTTTTGAATAAGAAGATTGAAATTTGAGATTCGCTCTTGTAAAAGCCCCATCATTGCCCGGAACGTTGATCCGCCGCGGCGGACAACAGCCGATCACAAAAGTGACGAACGATGTTACTATAAGAAAAAATTGGATAATACTGATGTGCGATATTAGCGAACAAAACAGCAACGAAGGCACATCGTACATCATTTATCTAACACAGTACATAACATCACAAGCTTACGCGAAACCCGAAGAAGATACCAAACCGTTCCGATTTGTTTGCCGGCAATGGCGTTGGCAATACACGCCATATAGCATCGATGCGGAAAAATTTCAGGATGTTATCAATGCCGGTTCCCACTTCCATGTACATTTTTCCATCCAGCGATTTGAATGGATAATCGCCGACGAAGTTGATGTTTTTGTTTGCCTGGCTCAAGCCGCCAACCACACCTTTTACTTCCCAAAACTGGCGCAGCTTCAACTTGCGGGTAAGGTTTGTGTATCGAAATATGCCGCTGCCAATATTATGCTCCAGGTTGAAACCGGCGTATTTGTCGGCAATATATTCAAAGCGCCGCATCAGGTTAAATGAATTGCGGCTGTAATAATACCACTCGTTGCCGGGCTGAATTGCCAGCAATTGATAAGGCACATTACCCCAAATTTTACCTGCAAATAAGTTATAGTACAACTCACCATAAGGTGAAAGTTTCAGGTAATCATGCACCGTAAAATCTATGCGGTCGTATTGATAGCTGCTGCGCAAAACATTCGGAAATCCATGCGTATAAGTGAGATCAACGATGGGGTATTCGCTGCCTAATGTATAGTGATCAAAATTTTCGTCGTATGTGCGTTCCTGGTAAGCATAACGCAGGTACAATTGAGCAGCCGAATTATTGAGCGCCTCACCATTTTTTACGGGATATAAATCTTTTGACGGAAGATTGAGCAAAGGTGTGTATTGGCGATTGAACAAGCGAATATCAGTGCGCAAACCATTGTGCGTTTCGGTTGAATATTCAACACGCTTCTCCTCAATCATCTGGTATTTTGGCGGAATATTGTTTTTGCGAAGCAGGTAAGCAAAAATGTTATCACTGCTAAGCTGGTCATAATACACCTGCCCGTTGTCAAGATCTTTTTTATACGAAGCGCGTATGAACCGCAAAGGCGAGCGCGAAAACTGGTACATGGCTTCGCCCTGACCTTTCCAGGTTTTATCCATAAAGCCATACGCCATATAACCATGAAAATACCAATGCTTGCTAAAGTCGCGGTTGGTAGAAATATCGAAACGTACACGACTGCCTTCCTGGTAGTTGCTGGTGTACCAATAATAGTAAGGACCAATGCGAATGTTACCAATATCCTTCACGCCTGTTGTCAGGAACGTAATGGCATTTTTGTAACGGTTGTAAGCCGGGTTTTTTTGAAGTGTATCCAATACGGCGTACACCGTTTTTTCATTATTGTTTAAAGGTTCGTGGCGATTGTCCTGCCAAAAAGAATCGGGCTTGTTTTGTACGTTGGGCAGCACTTTTATGTCTTCACTTCCCTTGCTTTTAGCAAGCTCGTTCAGCACAGAAGTATCATTGATGGTAACGTTCTGATAAGTGGCTGTTTTTCTCCCTTTAAAAGCAATCCGGTTTTTGCCCAATGGCATTACATCAGCTACAAATTTGTCTTTGGATAAAAACCACAAACTGTCTTTTATCCATTTGTATTCCTGAATGATGGTAAGTCCTGTAATGAAGTTGATATTAGCATCTGCAGAAGGGCGCATGGTTATTTTCTGAATGGCAAATGAAGTATCGTTTACCCAGCAATCGCCGGTAAAAAAAGTAGCGCCGGGGTGTTTGGGTGTAAAGAAAAAATGCACCAGCCGTTTTTTGTTTAGGTATTGTGTGTCCTGTAGTTTGAAGTTGTAATAACTGTCGCCATTATCGCTGAAAGGACTGATAAATGATTTATCAAAAACCGGAATCTGGTTATCATACACATTCACGTTTTGGTACGTGCTTCCCAGGTTTTTAATGATGCTTTGGTTATCGAGACCGTTTGTAATGGTGGCTTTGATAACCTCGCGTGTTTTATAAGGCTGGCGCTGTTTATAAAAATCGGAAAGTGTTTCTGTGAGATAAACCGGCAAATAAGGCTTATCTTCCGAAGTAGAATCAACATATTTTAAAACAAAATCCAGCTTCTTTAATATAGGCGTATTGGAAAGCTTTTCTTTATTTACGTTATCTAAATCAAGTTCCAGCTTGTTATATACTTCATAAGAATAGTTATCAAACCGCCGCATATCGTTCTGCTTTTTGTGATCGATCACTTTATGCCAGAACCAAAGGGCGCGATTGTATTTGCTTTTGACAACAACTTCATTCTTTGCCTTTGCTACAATAAGCTGAACAGATAATGATGAAGAATCTTTCAGGCTGCTCAATACATAAGAAACCAAGTTGTAGCCAACACTGGAAATGATTAGAGAATCGTCGGACCCAACACCAACTTTATACAGAGAGAAACGACCCAGCGAATCGGTAAGTACACCGCGCCCGTCTTTTTTAAAAAAAACAGAAGCAAAGGGTAAAGGTTCATCGCTTTGCTTATCGGTAATGGTGCCTGTGATATAAGAACTCTGCGCGTGAACGAATAAGCAGGAAACACAAAACAGTATTGAAAAAAGAATCCGCCTGCATGCCATAACTTTCACGAATGTAATCGATATAACGCTTACCTGTCAAGCCTTACGCCAAATAGAATGGTAAAAAACGATTCGGGATAAATAGATCAATAATGTAGATAACTGGTTGAAGATATCTTTAATCATGGCTTATAAAAGACAGGTTTCTCTGAATGCCTTTGTGTTTTGCACGCTTTAAAGGCGATTCTTTAAAAATTTTACGGAACGCATCCTCACTCATGTCTTTCCATTCGCTGGTAGAAAGGTTTAAAATTTCAGGGATCGGTGTAAAAGCCATTTCCCTTGTTGGCTTGCTGAAACGATTCCACGGGCAAACATCCTGGCATACATCGCAGCCAAACATCCAGTTGTCAAACTTTCCTTTCATGTTGCCAGGTATCAGCGCTTCCTTTAATTCAATTGTGTAATAAGATATACAACGGCTGCCATCTACCACTTTATCGGGCAAGATAGCTTCCGTCGGGCAGGCATCGATACAGCGCGTGCAGCTACCACAAAAATCTTTTACATAGGGATCATCGGCTTCCAGTTGAATATCAACAATCAGCGTTGCAATAAAGAAAAAAGAGCCGGCGCCTTTAGTAATAATGTTGCCGTTTTTGCCAATCCAGCCGGCGCCGCTTCGCTGCGCCCAGGCACGCTCCAGCACCGGAGCCGAATCAATGAAACCTCGGCCATTGATGTCGCCGATTTTTTCTTTGATACAAAACAAAAACTGGTTGAGTTTTTCCCGGATTACTTCGTGATAATCTTTACCAAAAGCATATTTCGAAATGTGCGGCGTGCCGGGAGATTGCTGCTGCTGAGGATAATAGTTTAAAAGAAGACAAATGACAGATTTAGCACCGGGAACAAGCTTGGTTGGATTAATACGCAGGTCAAAATAGTTCTCCATGTATTGCATGGTCCCATGCCGGTTTGCCTGCAGCCAGTTCTCGAGCCGGCGGGCATCATCGGTTAATTCTTCCGCTTTCGCAATACTGCAACTATCGAAGCCTAAGCGGGTTGCCGTTTGCTTAATAAAATGTGTATTTGCTTCTTGATTATATAACAAAACTCTTGTAAAATTGCACTTCCAATATAATTGTAAAGTTACCAATATGAAACCTAAGCTGATTGCGCTTGCCTTGCTAAGCCTTGTATTTAGCATTTCGTTATTTGCCCAAAAGAAAAAGAAAGGTGCAACCGCCAACCAGGTTACCTGCGTGTATGGCGATGTAAAACCTGAAGATTTTGCCACGTCTGTTTATTCTATTGATTCATCGGCAGAAGCGGTTTATCTGTTTAATGGGGGAAATTCGCTGGTAACAACCAGCAAAGGCTTTGGCTGGGAAGTTATTCGCAGCTCTCATGTAAAGATCAGACTTCTGAAGAAACCGGCTTTTGATTTAGCTACCATTCGGTTTCACATGTATGTTACATCAAATATTCAACAGCAACTTGAGAATTTGAAAGCCACTACATACAACATATCTAATGGAGCCGTGGTAGCAACAAACCTTGACAAAAAAGATATTTTCCAGGAAAAATCAGACGATAAACATGTAGCTGTTAAGTTCACGTTTCCTAATGTCACAGAAGGCAGCATTATTGAATACAGTTACTCCATTACAACACCAAGTGCGCAAAACCTGAACGGCTGGGAGTTTCAAAAAAGATATCCTGTTTTATTGACTGATTACCAGATTAATTATCCATCGGTTTTTAATTATGTGGTTTCAAAAAAAGGATACCAGCCATATGTAACCGATACGATAACACTTAAAAACAACACTTACTTATATCGCCAGGAAACCGGAGATGGATTGACGCGAAACGCAGAATCTCTTACCATTTCTTGCCAGGCAGTGAATGGTGAATGGGCTATGAAAGATTTGCCGGCTCTAAAAAGAGAACCTTTTATTACAACGCTCGATAATTATATTTCTCAGATCGATTTCCAGTTGTCTACCATTCAGTATTCTAAAAACGATGTCATTCATTTTTTGCAATCCTGGACAGGTGTGGCTGATACGTTAATCAAAGAAGATTTTTATTTGGGAAAAGCTTTCGCTCCGTATAATAATTTTTTAGACGACGATGTAAACCATGCTACCAGCGGACAAACTAATGAGCTTGCTAAAGCTCGAAAAATATATGAGTGGGTTCGTGACAATTATACAGCTACTGATACGCGCCCCTGGCTTGAACAGAACCTGCGGAAAATATATCAATCCAAAAAAGGAAATTCTGCTGAAATTAATTCCGTGTTGCTTGTGATGCTTAAAAAAGCCGGGCTTATCGCTTATCCATTATTACTTAGTACCACTGATAACGGTAAAATAACAAGTGATTATCCGTTGCTGGATCAATATAATGCTGTGATATGCGTGGTTAAAACCGGAGGTAAAAACTATTTCCTTGATGCATCAAACAGCAAACTTGGCTTCAATAAGCTAAGCACGAACTGCTATAATGGCTATGCACGAATTATTAACCCAGCCAACCCGGAACTCGTTAATTTGTCGGCAGACTCGCTGAAGGAAAATGAAATTACAAGTGTATTTATAGCAAATGCAGAAACCGGTTTAACAGGAGAAATCAGCAATACAAAAGGCTACGAAGAATCGCTTTCGCTTCGCGAAGAATTAGCAAAAACAGGAAAGGAAAATTTCTTTAAAAATATAAGAAATGGCTACAGCGAAAATGTGTCTGTAAAAGAAGAAATCATTGATAGTTTAACGCTGCTTGACATGCCATTGCGGATTGGATATCACATTACGTTTGAAAGCAACGATGAAGATGTTCTCTACTTTAACCCAATGCTGGCGAATCGTCAGCGCGACAATCCTTTTACGGCTGCCGAGCGTTATTATCCTGTGGAAATGCCTTTCTGTAAAGACGAAATCTATATACTGAATATGGATGTTCCAAAAGGCTATGAGGTTGATGAAATGCCAAAATCAACACGCGTGAAGCTGAATGAAAACGAAGGAATGTTTGAATACATCATAGCCAAAAGCGACGATCATATACAGATGCGTGCCCATGTGAAACTGGAGAAGGCTATGTATGAACCCGACGATTATCAAACGCTCCGCGATTTTTTTACTTACATTGTAAAGAAAGAAGAAGAGCAAATTGTGTTTAAGAAGATAAAGTGACAAAATGAAAATGATGATGATAATCCTGTTCATAACAGGTTTTTATAACGCACACGCTCAGAACTATAATGTATTGCTGATACCCGACTCGTTAACAAAAAACGCCAATTATGTCATCCGCAACGATGAATATGATATTGAGGTCAAATCGATGGAAGATGTTGTTATCCATCACAAATATGCCATCACTGTTTTAAACGAAAACGGAGATGCTTACGCTGTATATCACAACACTTACACGAAAGATGAACCGCTGAATGATATCGATGGCAATCTTTATGATGCCTTAGGTAAAAAGCTTAAGAACATTAAGAGAAAAGATATTCATGATGAACCTTTGGAAGATGGCTTCAGCCTGATGCGCGATACTCGTGTCAAGTACCATAACTGGTATTGGAAAAACTATCCATACACTGTTGAATATGAAGATGAACAAGAGCTTAACCAGATTCTTTTTTTGCCGGATTGGTCGCCGGTTCATAGTTTCTATTGTTCGGTTCAAAACAGCCAATACAGTATTAAGTATCCGCAAGCGATAAAGCTCAGATTCAGGCCTGTTAATTATACAACTGCACCTCAGGCTACCAATGACAAGAGCATTAGCATGAGCTGGAATCTGAGTAACTTTAAAGCTGTCAGTTATGAACCGCTGATGCCTGCCTTATCAAAATTGCAACCCAAAGTGATGATTGCGCCATCTGATTTTACTTATGGTGGTTATCATGGCAATCTTAGTACCTGGGCAGATTTTGGTAAATTTCAACTGCTTCTGAATAAAGACAGGGATGTGTTGCCGGATGATGTGAAAACGCAGGTACATACTCTTGCTGACGGATTGAGAACAAAGGAAGAGAAAGTCGCCGCTCTCTATCAATACCTGCAGAATAATTCAAGGTACATCAGTGTGCAGCTCGGCATTGGCGGCTGGCAACCTTTTGATGCAAAATATGTGGCTGCGAATAAATACGGCGATTGTAAAGCGTTGTCAAACTTCATGGTATCCCTGCTGAAAGAAGCTGGCATTCCGGCAAATTATGTGATAGTAAAAGCCGAAAAAAGCACAGCTTCCGATTATGTAACGGAAGACTTTCCGGGCGATTATTTTAACCATGTTATTTGCTGTGTGCCTAATGGAAAAGACTCCATCTGGCTTGAATGTACAAACCAAACAACAGCGCCAGGCTATATGGGAACTTTTACAGGAAACCGCAAAGCATTACTGGTTGCGGATGATGGTGGTCATATTGTAAGCACACCTTTTTATAAAGCGGTTGACAATGAGCAAATCCGCGCCGTTAATTCAACGATAGATGCTTCCGGAAACCTGGATGCCGAAGTGAATACGGTTTTCAGCGGAACGCAGGAAGAAGATGAACACGATGCCATGTATTATTACACAAAAGATGAGCGTGAAAAATATTTAAACAACTCTATTCAACTGGCAACCTATAAAGTAGAAAAGAATGAATACAGCGAGGAGAAAAAAAGCATTCCTGTTGTTCATCAGAACCTGCACATTACATCGCCGGGCTATGCCTCACTGACCGGCAAACGCTTATTTGTTAAACCCAATATGTTCAATAAATCAAATTTGAAGTTGTCTAAAGACAGTGTCCGCAAATACGCCATTAATTTTCATTGGCCTTATCGCGATGTAGATTCCGTAAACATCACTTTACCCGAAGGCTACAGACTTGAATCCATGCCGAAAGACGTAGCTTTAAACACAAAGTTTGGCAACTACAGCATCAGCTTTACAACAGATGGCAGCCACCTGAAAATGATAAGGACTGATGAGCGTTCTGCCAATACATTTCCGGCTGCTGATTATAATGATCTGGTGGCTTTTTATGATGCTATTTTTAAAGCAGACAGAAGCCAGTTTGTTTTTGTTAAGAAGGAAAATTAAATGCCTGCCAAGCAGATAAAAAAGAGAGACATCAAACGTGTCTCTCTTTTTTATTGATAAAATTCTTTTTAAAAATCAAGCCCTAAAGCAAAGTACGTTATCGGCGATCCGCGAAACAGACCTTTCATTGGCCAAGCCACGTCAAACTTCATGAAATAGCCAAGCAGTGTGCTTCTGGCACCAAAGCCATAACCGCCCGCTAACGGACCAATGCCGCCGGCTTTAATCTCAACTGTAACAGGCGTGGTTGGATCATAAAATATTTGCGAAGGACGGGCAATGTTTCTTACGGTTCCGCTCCACGCTGTACCCAGATCGATAAACTGAACAAGCTGGAAATTTCTTATAAAAGCATTGTTGATCGGCTTATCAAAAAACGTTGTAAACACAGGCAACCTGAACTCACTGTTAATGATTAAATCATTGTTGCCGTTTGCCAGGTTTTGGCGATAGCCGCGCATATTAACCGCCAGTGTTTGATACAGGTAATTGTTACTTGGGTTGGGTTGCGGATATTGGTTGAACTTGTTATTGTTATTCAGGAAAACAGTACCATCCGCGCCACCAAGATAATAGATCACTTTGGCATCGCCCATTGAGAAATCAGCCGCCACACGCCCTGCCCAAATGAAGTTGCGATAAATAGGAACATAATAACGCGCATCAGCACCTACATTAAAAATATGCTTGCCTTTTGCACCCGATTGTCCCATCGGCGCCCAAAAATCTGTATATACTTTCCAGCGAAGCCCGGTCCATATATTTTGTGCCGGCGATATGGTATTGTCGTACACATATTCAAGCCTTGTCACTAATGTTTTGGCAACCGAATCTTTTTCCGACAATGCTTGCCAGATAGCATACTGCTGATCTTCAAAAGTAGCAAGAGGTCTTAGGGCAGCTCTGTCTGATCTGACGGCAGCTGTTAACCTCACACTTCTTACTTCATCTATTGGATAAGAAGCATTTACCTGATAGTAACTTGTAATTAAATTATTGTCGAAATCATTCTTTAAAATTCCACCGGATGAATCAATAGTAACAGAAGATTCAGGGCCGTAAAGTCCTTGGAAGTTCGTTACATTGCTGCGATAATATGTTACGCCCCAATCAATGCGTCTTCTGTTGTTTTGAAACGCCAGAAATACATCCTTATCACGCAGGCTAAGCCCAAAGCGATATCCGCCGATCAACTTAATATCTTCCATCACATCACTGATACCGACACGGAGTGTTCCATTTAAAGTATTGCCGGTAGATAATTTGATAGGACCAGAGCCACCGCCGTAAGGCTGATATCTTTGAATAAGTATGTTATTACTAAAGCCTGCTAATAAATAATCGGCACTGAATTTCAATCCATATTTGAACAAAGGCGCGTTAGCAAGTGTACCTGTTTTCTGCGGCTCTGGCTTCACAATTTCAGGTTGCGAGGCTACTGCAGGAGATGTATCCGTAGCCATTGTTACTGTATCCTTTTTATCTGTATCAAATTCATTCTGGAATAAATCGGTTGGCTGATTGTTTTGTGGTGCATCATCCTTCGGAAGTGCAATGGTAGAAGCGCCTTTTGCCAGACGCTCCTGTATCAGCAACTGCTTAATGTATTCCGTAGGGCGCGGGTTCACATTGCGGCGGCGAAGTGCAAGTGAATCAGGCTTCAGCTTGTATAAAAATTTAAAATCACCCTCTCTTCTTACCTCACTTACCTGTCCGTTGTTCCCGGCTATTCTTGTTTCAAGTAAAGAGCTTTGATAATTGGTGATTGGGAAAGTGTACGTTGAATCTTTATACACCTGGAAATAACTAACGCTGTCCGGTTTTTCTTTTTGCCAGGCGCCTAATGTCGAATCAAGTTCTTTGCCGGTTGGGTTGCGAAGTATCTGGTCGCCCACATACCAAAGTGTGTCAAGTCCTTCGCGGTGTGTGGAGAAGAAACCTGCCCAGCGGTTAGCTATACCGTTCTCATCATTCACATAGGTAAAGTGGTTGGTATTGTACTGCATGGGAAACTTGGCATCGCCAAATTTCACATTGGTCAACTGGCTGATTTGCTTTAGCTCACTATTGTTATTGATGTCAACCAAAAACACATTGAAATGATTTCGGCTCGGCAATGCAGTGTCACTATCCTTAGCCGTTGCGCCCGGGCGGTTAGAAGAAAAGATGATGCCCACGCGGTTTGGAAACGCTACCATCGTTGGGTTCAGATCATCATATACATCATTGGTAACCTGCTTTACGCGACCGGTTTCTATTTTATAAGTATAAATGTCTGAGTGCCCGTTTTTCACGGCACTCATTACCAGTGTTCCGGCATCCAGCATAAAGCCGGCATCCAGCACCTGGTCAAATGCATTTACCTGTTGCTTAAAGCGTTTTATACCGGCAATTGCATCATATACAAAGAGGTTTATTTTTCCATCTTTCCAATAAATCACCAGCAATCGCGAGCCTTTTACGTCCCATGCTAAAATGGGATAATTCGGGTTAATATCGCCTTCCTGCGTTTTCACGCCATACTTCAGCAACACATGTTCATCGTAAAGCTGATCAACATATTTTATCTGGTAAACACCTTTCGTAAACTCAACAACAGCGTAAGAATTATTGCGTGGATTCGGGTTTCCATTAAAGCGGAAATAATCATTTTTCGTGGTTTCTTCCACCACGCTCAGCTTGCCTTTGGGCGCATTGCGCCTGCCTTTAATGTCGGCGTAGTATTTATTGGATTCGTACTCCATAAACTCCTTGAGTACATCTTTAAATTTCTTCTTGCAAACTCTTTGTGAAGCCGTATTCAGGTTTTTATAAAGCCGCGCGAGGTAAAGGAAATAACTAACATTTTCCTTCTTATATTTTTCCTGTATATAGTACCAGAACGCATGCCCGGCAAGTTCCGGCTGCTTAAAAGCAAACTGGTAGAACCCGTTGTATTCGCCATTCAGCATAGCGCTTTTCAGCTCATCATCGCGCCTCGTGCTCCAGTTTTCTGCCACATAACTTACATAGCCATCCGTTAACCATTTAGGCAAATCAAGCAGAGCCGCATTGCTGGCAACTTCACCAATGTCATCGCCAAAAAGTATGTTATCAACCAATATCCGCGCAATGCCTTGCCGCACCTGCATTTTCAAATTCTCATGGTCGCCATTGTAGTAAACAACCATTTTGTTGTTCACCAGCTTGGTTAGCCCGCCCGAATTTTGCCAATCGATACCCAGACCAATATTGCTTTGGCGATAATCATCGTAAGTGTTGTAAACAACAATATTCGCCTTACGCTGCAACGAATATTCGGTGGCATCTTCTATGGAACGCAACTCTTCTTCCGCTACCTGCGCCACAAACTTTCCCAGCTCCAGCCCGTTCTGGCTGCTGTAAGTATTGAAGTTTTTTGTCTGGTAAAATTTCCAGTCAAACTTTTTATACTGAATGCGGTTTTTACCGTAGTCCACAGTGTTTACCTGCGCAAAAAGAAAAATAGGAAAGAGAGCAGAGAGAAAAAACGTTACGCTACTGAATAAGCGATTACATTGCATACCCGGTCTTTAAAAATTTTAAAGTTAGCACAAATCAAATCAGGTTGTAAAAATAGACGTTATGATTCATGTGGCAGTGTTCACATTTAATCCTTTGCAGGAAAACACTTACGTACTCACCAACGAAAAACAGGAAGCCCTTATTATCGATCCGGGCTGTTACTTTACCGCCGAAGAAGAAACTTTACGAAATTATTTGGCAGAAGGCGGTTTTACGCCTGTTCAGCTTATCAATACCCATTGCCATCTCGATCATGTTTTCGGAAACGTTTTCATTGCCAAAACCTACGGTCTCGAATTATACATTCATCCGTTAGAAGAAACGGTACTTCAGTTTCAGCCGTTGTTTGCTGCGCAATTTGGTTTGTCGTTTCCAAATAACTACAAAGGAAACTTTCACTTCATTAAAGGCGGCGATACCATTCATTTTGGCGATAATGAATTGATAGTTCTCGATACACCGGGGCATTCTCCCGGTTCGCTTTCTTTTTACTGCGCTGCGCAAAATTTCGTCATCTCCGGCGATGCCTTGTTCAGAGAAAGCATTGGCCGCACCGATTTCCCTTTAAGCAATACGCAGCAATTACATAACAGCATCCGCACGCAGTTATATACGTTGCCCGATGATACATTGGTTTATCCCGGGCATTTTGGAGCAACAACCATCGGGCACGAAAAGAGGAACAATCCGTATGTGAAAGCATAAAAAAAGAGAGGTGAATGGTTGAATTTACCTGTTACAATAATATTATTCCTTAACAAATTGAATTGTCTTCATTTCCTTTCCATTATTCACACTCACCAAATAATGTCCCGCTTTTAAGCGGCTCACATCAATCCTCAAAGCTGGTTTCTGATGGCTGAGAGCTTTCACCCATACATACCCGTTCATGTCCGCAATAGCAATCTTTACATCTCCTTTTTCATTAAATCCACATATCATAATCATTTCTTTTGCCGGGTTGCGAGAAAGCGAGATATTCAGCTCTTTTTTTGTTAAAGGCATTTCATAGAGTTTCGTAAGCCTTTCCGCTTGTTCAACAAAAGCCAGCCTCTTACGCATACTTACTTAATTTTTCATCTTTTCAAAACATACTCACCATTCATATCCACTTTCGACCAAACAATAAAAGTGTCAAACCTGTATTTGTAACATTATCAATATGGCGGATTTTCAATGTGATTGCTTGTAAATATTTATGTGCGAATGAATAGATTTTGCGTAATAAAAAGTGACGTATATTTTTGAGCTGGGTATAAGCTTATGCCAGCTCAATAGTTAAAATGATAATATTTGAACCCTTTGAAAGAAATGATTTTGAAAGACTTATTTCATGGGTAGATAACGAAGAGATTCTGATTCAGTTTGGCGGATCAATGTTTTCTTTTCCCTTGACTATTGAACAACTTGAACACTATAAAGATGATAAAAAGAGACTTGCCTTTAAAGTAATTGAACAAACAGGTCGAACAGTTATCGGCCACGCCGAACTTTTTCCAGCAGACAACAACCAGTCAATAAGAATTTGCAGAGTTCTTATCGGAGACGAAACAAAGCGTAGACGAGGTTTTGGGCAACAAATAGTAAAAGAACTTTTAAAAATCGCATTTTTAAAACTTGACAAACAAAATGCAGAACTTAATGTTTTTGATTGGAACACAAATGCCATTAAGTGTTATGAAAAAGTGGGATTTATTATAAATCCAAACAAAGCCTCTAAGTTGGAAGTAAGAGGAAACATTTGGACAGCGATCAATATGACCATTGACAGAGCACATTGGAATATTAATATTGCAGACTAACTCTCCACATATTTTTGAATAACAATCATTGTATAACAGTACACCAACAACCCAAACGTTCAACCATTCAAAAAGCAAAACATGCGAAAACTAATTGCAGCAATCAACATGACACTCGATGGATTTTGCGACCATACAGCCATTGTCCCCGATGAAGAAATACATAACCATTACGCTGACTTATTAGATAGCGCAGACCTTGCTCTCTATGGCAGGATAACTTATCAACTGATGCAATTCTGGCAAACGTTGGTGAAGAATCCGTCGGGTGAAAAATCAATGGATGACTTCGCAATAGCAATTGATAAAATCCCCAAAATTGTATTTTCGCATACGATTATAAATACAGATTGGGACAGTGCGAAACTTGCCGGCAAACCCCTCGAAGAAATGGTTGCCGAAGTAAAGCAACAACCGGGCGGAAACATATTAGTTGGCAGCCTGAGTTTACTGATTCAACTAATGAAACTGGGTTTGATTGATGAATTCCAGCTTTGTGTTCATCCCGTCGTTGCAGGAAGCGGTTTGCCCTTGTTTGAAAATATAAACAACAGAACTATTTTTAAATTGGTAAAGACAAAATCATTTACCGGTGGCGCAGTCATACTTTATTACGAACCGGCAAACAAAAAATAAACGCATGGTTTATCGTCGGCAACAAGCCTTGTTTACCGTAATCAACACACATCGTACATCATACATCCAGCATCATACATAACTCTGGCATAATCTTTCCCCACATACCGAAATCCAAAAAGCAGCAACACATGAACGAACAATATCTCTGGTGGCAAACCGGCATCATTTACCAAATCTATCCGCGTTCTTATCAGGACAGCAATAACGATGGAGTAGGAGACCTGGCAGGCATTATTGAAAGACTGGATTATGTGAAAGACCTCGGCATCACTGCCATCTGGTTATCTCCGGTCTATCCATCGCCTATGAAAGATTTCGGTTACGATATCTCAAACTATACCGGCATTCATCCGCTCTTCGGCAGCATGAACGATTTTGATATCCTTCTCAAAGAAGTGCATAGCCGCGGTATGAAACTGGTTCTCGATCTTGTTCCTAATCATACATCCGATCAGCATCCCTGGTTTATCGAATCTAAATCATCACGAGACAATCCCAAACGCGACTGGTATATATGGCACGATGCTACAGAAGATGGCAGCGAACCCAACAACTGGCTTGCTTCTTTTGGCGGTACGGCCTGGGAATGGGATGAAGCCACCAGGCAATATTATTATCACGCTTTTCTGAAAGAACAACCCGATTTAAACTGGCGCAACCCACAGGTGCAGGAAGCGATGCTAAACGTCATGCGCTTCTGGCTCGATAAAGGTGTAGATGGTTTTCGGGTAGATGTAATTTGGCACTTGATAAAGGATAGCCGGCTTCGCGATGAACCCGTTAATCCCGGCTACCAGCCACAAATGGCAACATACGATCAACTCCTGCATGTGTATTCCACCGATCAACCCGAAGTTCAGGACATCGTGAGGTGTATGCGCAATGTGCTGGACGAATATAATGAGCGCATGATGATCGGCGAAATTTACCTGCCCATCCACAAGCTTGTTGTGTACTATGGTGCCGATAATAAAGGTGCCAATCTTCCTTTCAATTTTCTTCTGCTTTCTCTTCCCTGGCAGGCACAGGGCATACGGCAAGCAATTGATGAATACGAGGGCGCGCTGCCGCAAAAAGGCTGGCCCAATTGGGTGCTGGGCAACCACGATCAGCCACGCATTTCCAGCCGTGTGGGAAGAGAACAAGCCCGCATTGCTGCGATGCTGTTACTCACGCTTCGCGGCACGCCTACCATTTATTATGGCGACGAGATCGGGATGAGCGATGTTGCCATTCCTTTTGAAGAAGTGGTTGATCCGCAGGGATTAAACATGCCTGATAAAAACCTCAGCCGCGACCCTGCCCGCACGCCCATGCAATGGAATGGCGAAGAAAACGCAGGCTTTACAAACGGAAAACCATGGCTTCGCTTACACAAGAGTTATCGCCGGCAAAATGTGGAAGAAGAGCAATCGGACGAGTATTCCATGTTCGCTTTGTACAAAAAGCTAATTCAATTGCGTCAAAAAGAACCGGCTTTAAACAGCGGCATTTATACGGCAGTTTATTCCGATAATCAACTGCTCGCTTTTACACGCCGGGCAGATGGCGCTGATTCCTTTTTGGTTGTATTAAATCTTTCGCATCGCCCTGCTTATTTCACGCCTGCTTCTTTTTCTTTTGCGGGAGATATTGTGATTGCATCCTCACCTGAACTGGAAGGCAGCCACGCGGAAGGGAAACTGAGCCTCGAAGGTGATGAAGGCGTCATCATCAGGCTGGATAATGCGGGAAGTAAGAGAGATTAAACAGAACTTGCCTTTGGCTGGCCACATTTCTGCTAAGCAGAAATGACGGTTGATGCATAGCAATGCATGATTCCTTTTGCGCTATGCAATAAAGCTTTTGCTATAGAAGCAATATTAAGCAGGTAATAATTCTTCTATTTTTTGAAATAGTGATTTCTTTCGAAATGGTTTTTCAATAAAACCGTCGGCATGAGAAGAAGCGAAGTTGTCAGGAATACGGCTTGTGGCAGACATCAGAAGCATAGGCGTGTGGCTGAAAGATGTCATTTCTTTTAAGTCTTTGCAAACATCCATTCCATCTATGCCGCCGAGTTGGCGATCGATCAAAATGATGTCGGCATCGGTGTAGTTTTGTTCGTAGAGTAGCTGCGGGCCGGATAGTACAATAGTGTAATAACCGGCTCTTTCGAATAACAGCTTTGCAACGTCCTGGATGCCGTAATCGTCGTCGACAATTACAATTTTTCTTTGCATTGTGTTTAAGTTAATACACGCGGGTAAAGCGCGTGGTTGTTAATAGTACGTGCTATATCATATTAATGGTAAAATCATAGTAAATAGAGAACCTTTTCCCTTTTCGCTTTGTACGGCGATGGTGCCTCCGTGGCGTTTCATAATCTCCATGGAAATAAACAAACCCAAGCCAAGCCCCGGGAAGGAACGCACCGATGGATTATCGGAACGGAAAAAGCGCGCAAACAACTTTTCCAGTGTGCCAGCCGACATGCCAATACCGAAATCCTGAACGCTGACGCTTACTTTGCCGTCTTCATACTTTGCAGTTACGAACACTTCTTTGGCTTCGGGCGAGTACTTGATGGCATTCGACATCATGTTGACGATAACCTGCGAAATGCGTTCTTCATCGCCCACAATTTCGGGCAGCTCCGTTATGGATAACCTTATTGTGTGCGAGCGCGTTGTCCGTTGCATTTCCTCGGCAGTGTTCTTTATGGTTTCTGCGAGGTTAAAGGGACGCGTTACAAGATGAAGCTGTCCTTCCGATACTTTGGTTACGTCTAATAAATCTCTAATCAACTTCGTAAGACGATCAACCTGGCTGTCTAACTTGCTCATCAGCTCTGCCGACCTTTTGTCGTTGGCTTCTTCAAACATTTCCTGCAAGATTTCAGCGTAAGCTTTGATGCTTGTAACCGGTGTCTTCAGCTCGTGGCTGGCAATGCCTATAAATTCATCTTTTTGTTTTTCTATCGTTTTCTGGTCGGTGATATCATAAACAACACCTGCTGCTGTTTCGCCTTTAGCGTCTTCGTTGCGGAAGGTGCGACCAAAATAATGCACCCAGCAAACGCTGCCGTCCACATTTTTTATCCTTGCTTCCAGGTCGAAGATACCGCTTTCGAGAAGGTTTGCGTAAGCGGCATCGTATTTCGGCTTGTCTTCTTCAATAATGAAGTGTTTTGCCTTTTCATGGTCCCATTCTTCCTGCCAGTTGTGGTAGCCAAGCAACTGATCGTGCTTGGTGCTCCGGTCCATGTAGCCATGCGTCATGTCAATTGACCAAACGCCCATTTTAGCGGCTTCAAGGGCTGTGTTTAAACTGTTCTTGGTGGCTTCCAGGTTCTCTTCAGCTTCGCGACGTTCTGTACTGTCGAACATAACACCGGATACGCGAACCGGTTTGTTGCCTTCGCGCTCGGTAACGCGGCCATAACCGGTCATCCATCTCAACTTTCCATTATCGTTGCGGCGGATACGGAATTCAGCCGAATAAATACCTTTTGCTCCCATCACTTCTGCCAGTTGTTGCTTCACTAATGCAATGTCTTCAGGGTAAATGAACTCCAGGAAATACTCCGGATCGACGGCTTGCTGTTCATGTTTAACTCCAAACAGCTTGAAGTGCTGTTCATTCCAATCGATCTTATCTGTTTTCAGGTTCCAGTCCCAGGTTGCCAGCTCACCGGCTTCCAAAGCTATGCGGTACCGTTCTTCACTTTTGTGAACATAGATTTCTGTCTTTTTGCGTTCGGTAATATCGATACCTATTGCTAAGACACTTCTTGTTTTGCCCTGATCGTCTTTTATAGCCGTTATTGTTTCAGCAATCCAGATGATAGAGCCATCGTTGCGGAGCATTCTTTTTTCATTCGTGTAAGATACACCGGTTTCTACCGCCTGTTTAAGGAGGGAAATACTTCTTTCTAAGTCATCAGGATGGGTGAAGTCATTTATATTCATAGAAAGTACTTCATCCGACATATAACCAAGAGACTGACAGAAAGCATTGTTCGCCAAGGTAAGATTTCCTTCCTGGTCCATTTCAGACACAATTGCCGTGGCCTGGCTTACGATAACGCGGTAACGCTCTTCGCTTTGCTGCAATGTTTCGTGAATCAGCTTTCTCTCTGTAATGTCCGTTGAACTGCCAACCATTACGACGGCTTTCTTTGGCTCACCTTCGAAGAAGGTTTGTGCAGTGCTGTTTATCCAGCGCAGAGAACCATCGGAACTAATGATACGAAACTCAAGGTTCAGGATGCCGTTGCCTTCTGTATCGGCAGCTTTTTCAACAGCATCTGCAAACGACGACATGTCGGGCGCATACATCAATGCAGCAATCGATTCGATGCCGGGTAAGCCTCCAGCCGGGTTGCCGAATATGTCGAGCGTAGAAGAATCGGGCTCAAAGCGGTTCTCCTCCATGTTCCATATCCAGGTACCAATGCCGGACGCTTTCATTACGATGCGAAGCTTGGTTTCGGAATACTGAAGCGCTTCTTCGGTACGCACTTTTTCGACAGCCGACCAGGTATGCTCGGCTGTTTCTTTGGCTAACTCTATCTCCAGATCAGTCCAATTCCTCGTAACCGATTGGGTGATGCAGAAACAGGATATGAGCTTATCATCTTTAAACAGCGGAAGCGTGATGCAGGCAACTATCTGCTTGGACCGGCATAGTTGTTTCAGTTCTTCATCCAAACCTTCTATTTCCCCTACATTGGTTGAGATGGTTGGCTCGCCACTTGCTAAAATGTTTTTAAACACGGGTACATTGCTCAGGCTGTAACTTCTGGTTAAAGATGATAATCCCGCGCGGAAGGCATCGTCGCGGATAAGGGCTGTAACTCCGTCTTCATCAAATTCGCAGTAATAGCAACGGTCGGCCGCGAAATGGTTCATCGCCGTGGCAGCTATGTTCTGTTGTATCTCATCTGCATTGGATGAGGAATGAACGGCATCGCTGAGCTTCAGAAGATAGGATTTCCGCTCTTCTCTTTCACGTAATTCCTGCTCGGTCTTTCTAAGTTCGGTAATGTCGTTGTAAACCACGGTTACCTGGTGGGCTTCGCCACCATCGATTCGCGTAGCACTGATGCTAAACCATTTATCTAAGCCGTCAAACTGGGCTTCCGTTCTGGCAGTTTCGCCGTTTTTTACAACGTTGTCGTAAAACTGCAGCAAATGCGCGTCGGCGTAGCCTGTAACTTCGCCCGCTGTTTTGTCAACCGGGTTTTCCCCGATTATCTCCCCGAAGGCCGGGTTCGATTCGATATAAAGCCAATCAACAGGCGTTCCTTCTTCGCTATAAATCATTTTGATGATGCAGAAGCCTTCGTCGATGGTGTTGAAGATGGCTTCGTATTTATCTTCGGCCCGCTTGGCTATCTCGTCTTTAAGCCCCATCACTTCGGCTTGTGCCTTCCTGAGTGGCGTGATGTCCCTTGCGGTAACAAGAAGCGTTTTCACTTCGCCTTGTTCATCCTTTTCGGGCACCATGCGGCTGTAATACTGCACTTCGCCTGCAGGCGTTGCATACGTATTGAAGTATTCAACAATTTCACCTGTTTCAAATGCTGTACGCAAGCCATCCATGTAAGACCGGGCTGAATCGTCAGGCTGATTTATCTCGCTATAATCTTTGCCAGCCAGATCGTTACCAGCAACACCTGTTCTTTCTTCAAAAGCACCATTGGCATATACCAGCCGCAGATTTTTATCCCAACGGCTAATCATATCCAATGAATTTTCGACGAGGAAGTAATATTGATCACGGCTTTGCTTGAGCTCGATGGTGCGCGTAGCTACATCGCCTTCCAGTTGAGCGCGGTATTTATCTTCCGCCTCGCGAATGCGGCTTTCGGCTTCTTTGCGGTCTGTAATATTCGTTGCGGCGCCCATCCACTCTATTATCGTTCCTTCGCTGCTGAAGCGGGGCACGGCGGTCGATTCTGTCCACCCAACTGTATGATCTGCCTGGAAAATCCGATGTTCCAGATGAAAGACCTTCTTTTCCTTAACGGCATCGGCGATAGCAGCCTGCACATGCGGGCGTTCGTCTTCAGGGATATACCTCTGAAGCCAGTTGCTGTTGGTATCGAAGGTATCTACCAGAAAATCCATGCCTTTAAGGCTGTACATTTCACTCCAATCGGCGTTCATGCTATACACAGCATCGGAACTGGCGGTAACGAAGGCACGAAAGCGCTCCTCACTGGTGCGAAGGTCTTCATCGGCTTTTTTGCGGGCGCTAATATCTATAAATGAAATAACGACACCGCTGATGCGATCTTCACTGGTGCGGTAAGGCACAATGCGCATAAGGTAAACCTTACCATTAACTATGCTTACTTCTCTTTCAAATGGCTGAAGGGTGGTTAACACGCCTTCCGCATCTTCGAGTACATTGCTGTATTCCAGCTTGGTGGTAATATCGGCAAGCGCACGACCATAATCGGACGGGATGACATTATACACCTGGCGCACAGCGGGCGTAAATAAATTTACGCGAAGGCTGCGGTCGAGGAAGAGTGTACCGATATCGGTGGAGTTAATGAAGTTTCGCAGGTTATTGCTGGCGATAGAGGTCTCTTCAATCTTTACCTTCAGCTCCTGGTTAACGGTTCGCAATTCTTCGTTGATGGATTGCAACTCTTCCTTGCTGGTTTCCAGCTCTTCGGCGGCGAAGCGAAGCTCTTCGTTAAGCGCCTGCAACTCTTCGTTGGAGGCTTTCATTTCTTCAGTCTGCAATTCATACTGCTCGCTGGAAGTACGCAACTGAAAGCGGGTATTGTATAATTCTTCTTCTAATTGCTGGCTTATCGAATCAGTAACCATTACAACCGTATCCCCTTCGTTGGCAGTACTTATGCCCGGCTCGAAAATGATGAGAAAGAACCCACGCGCCGTATCGTTTGAATTGCGCAGAACAGGCCGCACACTGACAACGACCGATTCTTTTTTATTATTAATGTATAAGCTTATACTGCTGGTTGCAGTATTCACCTGCTTTTGCGCTGCCCCATACAATGCGGAGCGCACTTCAAGACGAAACTCTTCACGAATAAGGCTGAGAAAATTGCGCGACGGCTCGCCACCGCTTATATTTAAATAGCGGCCTGCGGTATCTGAAACGTGCAATATGTTATAATCTTCGTTAATAATAACAGACGGCGGTGCGTACGCTTCCAGCAGGCGCTGATGAAGATCGCCATAAGAAATGCGCTCGTTAGCTGATTTATTTTCTGCCGTCGTGTTAAAATTCGGCATCGGAAGCGGCTTGAAACTGGGCACAGATTCGGGAATGGGATACGTGCGGGTACCGGCAGTACGACTTTGATACACACGGTGTTCGCGGTTGACGGTTGCATAAAGGTCAGTAGCGCCATCAGCCGACTCGGAATTGCCGAGAAACAAATATCCACCGGGGTTGAGAGCGAAATGAAAGGTTTCCATCACCCTTTCCTGCCCGGTTGGGTTGAGGTAGATGAGCATATTGCGACAAGTGATGAGGTCAATACGCGAGAAGGGCGGGTCTTTTAAAATATTATGAGAAGCAAAGAGGATGCTTTCGCGGATCTCGCGCCTAACCCTGTATTCTTCGCCTTCTTTTGTGAAAAAGCGGCGCAGGCGCTCGGGCGATACATCAGCCGCATCATTAATGGTGTACAAACCATCGCGCGCAATGGCAATGGCATCCTCATCAATATCAGTTGCAAAAAGCTGAATTTTTGGCGCATTCAGTACACCGAGAAAGCGTTCGGCACAAAGCATTGCAAATGAATAAGCTTCCTCGCCGGTGGCGCAGCCGACCGTCCAGATGCGCAGGCTATCGCCTTCTTTTTTTGAACTTGCAAGCTTTGAAAATATGTCGGACTCAACAAATTCAAATGCGGCTTTATCGCGGAAAAAATTGGTAACTGAAATAAGAAGGTCTTTCAGCAAAGCAACCGTTTCTTCGGGGTGATCCTGCAGGTAAACGGCGTAAGCAGGAAGATCGGGAAGAATGCGGATATTGATACGCCGCTCTATACGGCGCAGTATTGTGCCCCGTTTATAATTTGTAAAGTCGTGACCGCTGCGCAACCGTACCTGCATAAAAATTTCGCGCAGCGCCTGCTGCTGTTCTTCGGAACGATCTTCGGGAATCTCTGCTATTTCGATAGTACCAAGGCTATCCCGGTACAATATTATGCGTGCAGGAATGTCTGCCACGTTCAAAACTTCATCTATCAGTTCAGTAGCAATGGAATTTCGCGGCATCTCGTTGTAAGTGGCTTCGCGCGGGTTTTGCACAAAAGCTGCACCGCCACGTTCCTTGATGCGCTTGATACCCATTGAGCCATTTGCGCCCGTTCCAGAGAGAATAACCGCAATGGCACGCGCACCGTGAGACTCTGCCAGTGCGCGAAAGAAAATATCAACCGGAGCGCGACGATCTTCCACGGTCATGTTGAGCGACGGTACGATATGACCGTCCTGCATAGACAAATGGCTGTTGGGCGACACGACATATACGTGGTCGCGTTTGATCTTAACTTTATCGCGAACCTGTGTAACCGTCATTTGAGTGGCGCCCTGAAGTATGTGAGTGAGACTACTATCGTGGTTGGGAGATAAATGCAGAATGACAACGAAGGCCAGCCCGCTATCAGCAGGTGTATTTTGAAAGAATGTGGTAAGCGTTTCCACGCCACCGGCAGATGCGCCGATGCCTACTACAAATAGGTCGCTATTTTGAGCTTTCGGTAAGGTTAAATCAGTCGTCTTATCTTCTGATATCATTAAATTCAGCTTTGATTTTAAATGGCAGTATTTGATTCGCCCGCATTTGCGCGCATATTTTCTTCGGATAACCGCTCGTGATTTAAAGCAATCGCCCGAATGCCTTCAACACGGTCAATGGCTTCCTTTGCTTTTTGAAAGTAAGCCGCCGCTATAGCAGTCTCGTTGGCTTCGGCATAATGATCGCCAATATGATTCATAAGCATGGCGCTTTCCTTAATGCTGCGAAGAACCGCCCAAAGGTTCTCTTCAATATTCTCGCCGAGGCAAGACAACAAACCATCGTTGGAGAAGGCATGACCGGTGTGGCAGCGGAAGCGCTGCAGCTTACCTTGCGTAATGGCAGTAAGAACGCCGTGACATTCGGGACAGGTGAACGGCGTAAGCTCGCCAAGCTTAAACGTGTCGTTTCTTGCCGGATCACTTTCGGCTGCAATGCCGATTTCTATCTCCATCTTTTCATCTCTTTTCATTCCATTTGTATTGAATGGTGATGCGGTCATCTCTTTAATCAAACTGACGAGCAGGCGAGGCATATTTGCCGCCGGCAATGTATAATTGATATCTACATACTGAGCAGCACTGCGAGGCATGGAAGGCACTTCGGCGTCTAACGGATCTTGCACGATGGCAATGCCGCCACGATCTTTAACCGCCCATAAACCAGCGGTTCCATCGTCGAGCGCACCGGAGAGAATGATACCGATAATGCGGCTGCCATACTCGTAAGCCGCGGAGCGGAAGAGCGGATCGACGGCAGGACGGAAGCGGTTTTCCTTCGGTCCTTTGGTAGTGCGGAAATGATCGCCCTCGATGAGCAAATGATGATCGGCAGGTGCGACATAAATGCGGTCAATCTCTATCTTTTCGCCATTAACGGCATTGGATGCGCGTAACGAACCGAGCTTATTTAACACGTAAGGCAAAAAGCTACTGGAATCTGCGCCCATGTGCCATACAATACATACAGATGCACCTAAAGTACGCGGCAAGCCGCCAATAAGCGCTTTGAGAGCATCGACGCCGCCCATGGATGCACCAATGACGATAATGGGAAACGAGACAAGACTTTTGCTGACGGCTTTTTTGTGCTCGTCTGTATCACCGTTTGGCGGTGTTTGATTCATGTTACTGTTTTATTTCATCAATTATAAACAAATACGATGCGTAACATGTTTTTTCTACCTCAAAGAGTAAATAATTATTTGAAACGACACTTCCCTGCGGTGAGTGAGAGAGAGAATGATAAAGGAAAACGAATTGTTGGTGTGTTGGTGTTTTTTTACCGGCTTTGCTTTTCTTTACTTTGCAACAAACAAGCTATCTCCCGCATCAGTCATTCAATTTTGCTAATTTGTTACTACACTACTTTCTCCACTGTTCAAATATAGAGTATTCTTTCGTTTGAAGTAGCTTTTTGAGATTAAAGTTTTGCTGCGTTTTTTACGCTTCTGTTTTGGTTAGAAGCTGTGAGAGATTGTTTACTTGTTGCAGTTGGCAGTTGCTGTTTATTTATTCATTTTTATTGAGAATGAATGACGGTTTACAAGTCAGCGAAAAAAAGTAAGAGAAGGAAACGTTGCTTTACCTTTCATTTGTTTGCATATAAAACGCGTCTTTTTAAAGGTAAAGTGCGTTTTTACTCTATAGTCCATTTTTTACTGTTTACCGCATTTCTTTCTTTCTATAACGGCGTTCTGCCTTTTCATCTGCTGTTTCTTATTGCTCAGCGGGGTGCGCTTTTTGATCAACCAAAAGAGAAAAATACTGTAATTATAAACCGGCAGGAGAAGATGAACGTGGAGAAAACCATCTCCGTTTTTAAGCTATTTTCAAGGTTTTTTTAATGTGTTTACGGGGTTATAAATGTGTGACGGCGCTTATTTTTGCGACGGACTATGTAAGCAAAACCTTACTCCAATACCATAATATGTTAAATAAGCAACAAGCGAGGTAAGTACATGATGAAAATGGCGCTGGCGAAGGAAAGCGTTATAATATGCGGCATAGCCAAAGTGCATGCAGAGGCAACCGGAAACCAGGAAACGCAGGGCTCGGTAACGAATCAATATAAGCTTTTGTCTCCCTTACTTAAAAATGAACAATTTATAACGTAAAAGATTCCTGACGCGCGGTATGGCAGGCAAGCTAAAAAGTAAGGTAACTGACAAACCGATTGAAAAGGCGATAGTGAAGACTGGCAGATACAACGAAAGAAATAAAATGTCACCTGACCGCGCCTGTTAAATTATAAAAGTAAACAGGTAATTATAAACCGGAAGTGCTGATAGATGACGTGGTGGCAGCATTGCGGGTGATAAAAATACTACGCGGAAAAATAATAGAGCTTGATTTAGCTGAATAAAGTTACATGGTGTTATTCATAGGTTAGCAATGGCGGTGATGTCTATCACTGCCTTTTTTATTAGCGGACAGCGTAATGGTAATGAAGGTTTCGGGATGATCGGGTGTGGCGCCATAACTGCGGGAAACAGGTTCATGCACTTTAATGTTTCAACTTTTTGTTTTGTAATTTTGCTCCGAATAATTACGTGTGATATAAATAAGAAGCAGCAAATACTTTCATGATTATAAAATAAACAAACGAATATGTCGATAACAAAAGAATCGGAACTGGAAGGCATGCAGAAAGCAAGCGAAGCGGTTGCCTCCGCTTTGAAGGAAATGCGACAGCATGCACAAGCGGGAATGACGACAAAGGAACTTGACGATTTCGGGGCAAAAATATTAGAGGGTTTTGGGGCAAAATCGGCGCCTTTTTTAACCTACCGTTTTCCTGGTTATACCTGCATTAGCGTGAACAATGAGTTTTGCCACGGTATACCATCGAGCAGCCGGATTTTGAAGGAAGGCGATTTGATTAACATTGATGTATCGGCAGAGCTGAATGGCTTTTGGTCGGATAACGGCGGGTCGTTTGTGCTGGGTGAAGATGTGCACCAACACCAGAAACTGATCCATGCATCGAAGGAAATTTTACATAAAGCGATCTTCAATATTAAAGGCGGTGTGCGCATTTCGGATATTGGTTACCTGATAGAATCGGAAGCTAAAAAGCGAGGCTATAAAGTAATCAAAAACCTGACGGGGCATGGCGTAGGAAGAAGTCTGCATGAAGCGCCAGGCGAGATAGCGAATTATAAAGACCCATCGAATAAGACAAGGTTTCGAAAGAACTCCGTGGTGGCAGTGGAAACGTTTATAACCACTACATCAACTTATGTGGAAACGCTGAACGATGGCTGGACAATGGTAGGCAATAAAGGCGGCTACATGGCACAGCATGAGCATACGATTGTGGTAACTGACGGAAAACCAATTGTGCTAACGGAGATGAATGAGATATGGAATTAATAAAGATAGCGGGAGAAATTAAGAATGATAGCTGAGAAGGAAGAAATGAGCGTTTATTTTTGGTGAAGGATATGTGAGAAGCTTTGCATTGTTGTTGTGAAATGAAGATGAGTATAATAACCGCCTGTTTAACTTGTTTATAATTGCAACACAGCGACACACCAAAAAATCAGAAATAAAAGTTTTATTTTTTAAAAGCATATCATTTATCTTGCAACTGTTTTTTAAGGGTTTAGGGTTGAAAAAAAGCTTCTGTTTCCACAGAGGCTTTTATTTTTATAACACATTATCATACGCAGCTTTGCCGGCACTACGTTACATGGCCGTTACAGGTTGATAAAAACAGGCAAGTAACTGCTGCGCCGGACATTATAAGAAAGTAGAATCATCGGAACGTAAGATGTATTCCCCATGACACATACATAAGCGGGCATGATTTTCAATTCGATATTTGTAATCAGGATAACAATATCTCATGTAAAATGTATACTCATCCATGAATCAACAAAACAACGATTGGCTCTACAGCTCTGAAGCTTTCCAATCATACTTCAAAACATCTCCCCGCTCACTTTTGCTCAAAGCTGATGCGCCGCATTTTACCATACTGGCAGTTAGTGATGTATTTCTTTTAAATACAGGTAAAAAAAGAAGCGAGGTGGTTAACCGGCCTCTTTTTGAAGTGTATTGTAATGGCGGAGCAAGCCATTCGGAAAAGAACATTTTGTACAACAGCCTGATGAAGGTTATTCATACAAAAGAAACGGATGCACTGCTGCCTTTTTATTATGAACTATTGAATGCGAATATTGAAAAGCCGGAGCGGGTACGTTGGTCGGTAACAAATGAGCCGCTGCCTGGTAGTGATGGAAACGTGGGTTATATCATAAATGCAACTACGAATGTATATGAAGAAATAATTACTGGACAAGCTGTGCGCGAGGCGCTTTTTACTTTGGGTGTTTCAAAGGATAATGAAGTGTTGAGTGATGAACAAACCCAAACGAATGAAGAGTTGCTTGCCAGCAATAAAGAGTTAAGCAGTGCGCAAATTTTACTAAAGAAAATGAACGAAGGGCTGGAAAACCGCGTCGCGAAACGCACGCAGGCTTTCCAGGAAAGCGAAGCCCGGTTTCGCATGATAGTCGAGCAGGCGCCGGTTGCCATCGCCACATTCAGAGGACCACAGTTTGTAATTGATTTATGTAATGATAAGGCACTCCATTACTGGGGACGAACTGCGGAACAGGTAAAGGGCATTCCCCTGTTCACCGCTTTGCCTGAAACAAGCCGCCAGGGTCTTGAAGAGTTGCTTAGCAAAGTACTGACGACCGGTAAGCATGTAATTGTTAACGAACTGCCGATAAGAATAAAGCGTGATAAGCACCTGGAAACCGCCTGGGTTAATTTCACTTATGAGCCGCTTAGAGATGAGACTGGTGATATTACAGATATCATCGTTGTGTGGACAGAAGTGACGGAAGCCGTGCAGGCAAGACATAATTTAGAAAAAATCATTGAAGAAAAAACATCTCTCGAAAACAACTTAGAGGAAAGCAGGCAGCGACTGCAAGGAATACTGGATACCATGGCAGAAGGCGTAGCCATTACTGACGCCAACAGCAAGGTTGTATATGCCAATGCGATGGCGCAAAAAATACTTGGACTAACTGAAAACAAGATTATCGAGCGTACTTATAATGACCCAAAGTTGCAAAACCTCCGGCTGGATGGCACCCTGCTTCCGGAAGAAGAACACCCGATGGCAATTATGATGACAACTGCCATGGCTGTTCATGATCATGAAATTGGAGTAAAAGCACCAGGCAGAGAGGTATTTTATATTTCAGTAAACGCTGCGCCCATACTGGATGCAGAAGGCAACGTGGCAGGCGGCATAGGTACTTTTATGGATGTGACGAACCGGCGAAAACTTATGGAACAGAAAGATGAATTCATCAGCGTTGCCAGCCATGAATTGAGAACACCGCTGACTGCTTTGAAAGCATCCATTCAATTGTTGCATGGTTTAACGGATGATCTTACCTCACCCTTTTTGCCACGGCTGATAATGCAGGCCAACACCAGTGTAAACAAGCTGAATACGCTGGTAAATGACCTGCTGGATGTGGAACAGATTTCGCGGTGGCAATTAACGCTGCGAAAAACAGAATTTAACGTCGCTAATATGATTAACGATTGCTGCCAGCACATTCGCACAGCGGGCACACATACCATTACTTTTAAGGGTGATATGGAAAAAACAACCTGTGCCGATGAACAACGCATTAACCAGGTAATGGTCAATTTTGTAAACAACGCTGTGAAATATGCGCCTGATTCAAATCAAATCTTTATTACATTAGAAGCGAACGAAGAGGAAATAAAAGTATCCGTAAAAGACTTTGGTACCGGCATTCCAAAAGAAAGGATTCCTTTTTTGTTTGACCGATATTATCGCGCTGATTATACCGTTGGGCAGGGCGGCGGACTTGGTTTGGGGTTGTACATCAGCTCCGAGATTATTAAAAGCCATGGCGGTGATTTAGGTGTAGAGAGCGAGGAAGGCAAAGGCAGCACTTTTTGGTTTACGCTTCCTGTGCTAACGAATTGCCGATAATGCATTCGATTTATTTTTCTCAGCGGATTAAAAACAAGCTATTTATTCTGTACAGTCTCTCAAATTTTATGTTTCGCCCTAAATAGCAAGGTAAACCATTTACCGGCAATAACTGTATTGCTGCTACTTGTTAGCTACGAAATAACAGGCAAGCTGAAATAGAATGTTGAGCCTTTGCCAATTTCACTTTCCACCCATATATCGCCTTCGTTGCGCTTGATAATTTCGGCGCAGAGATATAAGCCGATGCCAAAACCTGCCACGGATTGAACCGCTTTATTTTCTACTCTGTAATAGCGCTCAAAAAGCCTTTCCTGGTCTTCGGCGGCAATGCCCATACCTTCATCTTTCACACTTACCTGTGCCCTGCCTTTTGCCGTAATGCAGGCTACATTAATATTGGTTGTATAAGGCGAATACTTAACCGCATTACTTATAAAGTTGTTGAGAACGTGACCAATCTTATCCCAATCGGCATATACAAACGTTTCTTCCACCGAATGAAAAATGATGTTATGATTGTTATACATAGCAATCGTTTCTTCCTTTATTTCCGTTACCAGTTTCGCTATATCAAAACGGCTTTTTTCAATTTGCAGTTTGCCAGATTCGAGACGTGATACATTCAGAAAACCATTGATCATATTGGTCATCTTGGTAACCTGCTTTTTGGCTTTATCCAGCAGACTCATACCGTGAGTATCACCGCATTCTTTTAAATCCAGCTTTACAATTTCTATGTAACCAGTTAATGAAGTAAGCGGCGTTTTCAATTCGTGGCTTACCATACCAATAAAGTCATTCTTGCGCTGGTCATCAAGCCTGCGTTCTGTAATATCGAATGCAGAGCTAATGTGCCCGGCAAAAGATCCGTCTGCATTATTTCGGGTAAGCCCATCTACCAAAAGCCAGATGTATTTGCCTTCTTTGGTAAGAATTCTGAATTCGTTTACAAACGGTGTATGTCCATTGATGGCTTCATTGTAAATTTTAAATGCACGCTCTTTGTCGTCGGGATGAACAATATCTGCCCAGCCAGATTGCAACAAGTCTTTGTTGCTGCGTCCTGTAGTTTCAGACCATATTTTATTAAAGTAAACCGCACTGCCATTTGTATCACTCACACCGATAAAAACATTGGTGCTTTCGGCCATATTGCGAAACCGTTCTTCGCTCTCCGAGAGACGGCTGTTTACTATTTGCAGGTTGTCCTGTATCACAAGCATCTCTTCATTTACAGCACGTAGTTCTTCGTTGCCAACAGCCAGTTCTTCATTGGTAACTGCGAGCTCTTCATTCAATTCCTGTATCTCTTGCCTCGATAAAAATTCATTGGTATTATCGCCCGCAATTTGGAGGATGCCGCTGATTTCATTTTTCTCATCTTTTATAGGATGGTAGATCACATTGTAATATCTTACTTCAGTAGTGCCATTGCGTGTTACAAAAGCCTTTTCGTTCTCAGATATATAGGTAATACCGGTAGCGTACACTTCATCCATTCGCTCCATAAATGGCTGCCCGATAAATTCAGGATTTACGTCGGTAAGTGTTCTACCTATCAGGTTTTCTGCCGACACTTTTTTACCCCAGATTTCAATAAAAAGATCATTGACAAGTTCAATCTTCAAATCGCGCCCGCGAAGTACATTCATAGCCACAGGTATGTGCTCGGCTACGGTGCGAAATTTTTCTTCGCTGGCAGCCAATCTCGCATACATGATGCTCATATTTTTTTGCGCAGCAAGCAAATTTTCGTTCATTTGACGCAGCTCCCGATTTCTCTCTGCCAAATCAAGATTGACCCTGGAAACATCCCTGTTTAACTTTTGTAATTCCAGTTCGTTTGCGACAATAACAAGCCCTTTTTCCACAACATCTGTTACATCCCGCGATGTGTGAAGAATGCAAAGCATGGAGCCATCATTTTTTTTGACAGCCCGGTATTCAAAATCGAAATAGAACCGTTTTATGCTGCCGCCTGTTTCTATGTGTGCCGGCATTGCAACGGCATTGTAAGTAAGCCCGCTGCGCCAAACATCTTTTAAAATATCAAAAAAAGGCTGACCTTTCAATTCAGGCAACGCTTCTTCAATGGATTTGCCGATCACACTTCTATCTTTTTGCCACGCAGCTATCATCTTATCGTTAGCGGTTTCAATCAAAATATCATCCGTGGTATAAATGGCAGCCGCGTTATCAGATAAAGCTAAAATATTCAACAAGTCGTCGGCACTTAATCGATCGGTAGTGTACGTCATGGAAAATAAATTAGTTGCCAGCTTTAAATATAAAAACATACCAAAGTGAAAATAGTGACATCATACTTTAGGGATTGCAGGTATTGAGTTTTAATAAGCTTGCTGTATATATACTATACTAATAGAAAAGGGACCCAATTTTGATTTGAATATTCATGCTGGCGAACAGGTTATCGTACAACTTGATATTACCAGGTAGAAAATCAGTTATCAAAAGTTATATCCGGCTTCATTGTCAGGTTGTAGTTATTTGCAGAATGATATTTCATCGCGACGCCGAGGCATTGGTGAAAAGTAAGTTGGGAAAACGTTCTATTTTTTATTTTACAAATCCAGTCGGATGATTACTAAATTTTTTCACTTTATACATTGATTGCTTATCACTTCTTCTTTTCTTTTGAATAATACATACCTGCTACACTTTTTCATGGCATGATTTCGGAGATTTTTTAAACACAAAAAGATAAGAAGTATGACAATAGCGGCAAAAGAAAAATCAAAAACAGCAGCCCGCCTTTTTTTAGGATCATCACTAATTACAGCCGGCATTAGTCACCTTACATTCGCGAGGAAAGGCTTTCAGGCGCAGGTACCCAACTGGGTGCCACTTAAAAAAGATGATACGGTCGTGTATTCAGGCTATGTAGAAATTGCGTTGGGTGCCGCCCTCATTGCCGCTCCTAAAAAGTACAGGGCAACCGTTGGTAACATTGCAGCCGGCTTTTTTACAGCCGTTTTTCCCGGCAACTGGGCACAGTATAAACATCACAGAAGCAATCTCGGGCTCGATACAGATACAAAACGCTTTGTGCGGCTTTTCTTTCAACCGGCTTTAATCTGGGCAGCCATCAAAAGCACAGAAGCGGAAGCAACTAAAGAGGCAAGTCTTTAAACAAATCTTAATCTTATTTACAGGTTATTTTAATCCGTTTTTTAGCCATGCATTCCAGAAGCTCTTTATTTTTGCAGTAGACAAACAGAATAAAACAGAAGAGTTTTTATAAAGAGATCAGATTTCAACAAGCGAATTTAAATTGGTGTTTTTCATAGGTTAGCAACGGCGGCATTTTCTAATGCTGCCTTTTTTTTGACTATTACTCTTCATTTCTACTTTTCTTTTCAATATTTCTTATTTTGAATACGAAATACTTTTTTGGTAACTATCGTCCGGTTATTTTCTCATCGACTGTTGCGATTCTTGCGTGTCGAACACAGCAAGAATCCTCACATCAGCGTTCAGGGCCAAAATTTAGCTTTATAAAAGC
Organism: Ilyomonas sp.; assembly: GCA_965199905.1. GTDB lineage: Bacteria > Bacteroidota > Bacteroidia > Chitinophagales > Chitinophagaceae > Ilyomonas. The sequence continues at coordinate 467,981 of OZ241366.1, forward strand.
GAATACAAAAAGCACAAACAAAGAATTACAAGTTGCCGTACTCTCAAAGCCACAATCGCAAATTCTTAGTTACCACCTGCAAATTTCTTACTCTCAAGTTCATTTTGAATTTCCGTTGGCAACGCTGATAATAAATCGCAGTGGCAATTGCTTTCTATATCATTTACTGTGGTTACATAATCGATCCAGTTGGTTGAAATTTTATTATCGTTTGGCGTATCAATCGCTATGAGGTTTGTTTTGCTGTTAATGCGGGCAAGGTCATTATTGCCATTGGGCAAAATCAAAACGACCTTCCAGATGCGTGCGGGTACCGTCACTTTTCCGGAGCCAATCGTTTTACGAAATCCCTTACTTCCGGTACCGCCAATGCCATAGCAGCCCATAACAACATACACTTCATTGCCACTCTTTACTTTACCTCGGCAATAGCTTTCCAAATGTTCCCAGGTTTGCTGGTTATTGCGTGGCGCCTGTGGTATAATATTATCCATCAAAAATGTAGCGGAGTTTGCATCCTGCGTGGCTGTGCGGTCGCCCGACGGGCAATTATGTCCTTTATCGAAACCTGAGCTTTTATAATTGTTTGGTGATACTGCATACCAGCCGCCAGGCAAGTTATTATCCGGTCTGAAGTCATCCAGACGATCAACGTTTCCAATGTCGGAAGCCTGTATATGCCAGCTCACCCAATTGGGGATATTTGTCGTGCTGTTATAGCTTTCTACATAGTATGTATGGTCTATCAAATAATTCTGAGGATCGCTGCTGTTATGCCTTGCCTGCGTTGGATTGCCCAAAAGCATGTTGTTATCATCAGCAAAAATATGGGTGTTACTTTTCCTGTTTACCTTTGCTGAAGGCGAGTGATTCGCAGGTATCCGGCGGCAAACATTGAAAATAATCAGGATGAGAGTAATTATTAGAATCAATACCAAAAATGAATTTTTTTTTCTCATACACAAGTGCATTCATTGAAGCAAACAAAACTATAGAAATTAGAATCGCAATAAAGATGAACGGTTTATCAATGCTTACCTAATAAAAGCAATCGCAACATCATTTTCAATTCCTCCCGGTAATGCTGTTACCATTCATCAAAACGATTTCCAGTTTTTCTTCTAATGTTTTATTTTCAATTTCTATTAAGAATCGCAAATCGTTTTCTATGGATTATCCATTAGATAAAAGAAATAAAAAGTCAATCTTCCGGCAACAATTTCAATACCTCGATATCATTCCATATTCACTTGCTTTACTTGTGTTTTCCGGCAGTATTTATATCGTTGTTACCACTATCGAAATAACCAGGCATTCTCATTAATAATCTCTTGTAAGGCTCATAAAAGGCTGCTGTTTCAAGCCGTTTCCGAATCTTTATAACATAACTGTTTTAGCATTGTTACCGCTGATAAAGACAAAAGAAATACTATTGCATCCGAAAGAATTTTTTGTTACTGCAATTTTATTTCATGCAAAAGAAAATACAGTCTGCACTGATATCCGTGTTTTACAAAGATGGTTTAGAGCCTGTTGTAAGAGAGCTTGATCGTCTTAATATTACCATTTATTCAACCGGTGGTACGCAAAAGTTTATTGAAGATTTAGGCATTTCGCCGGTTCCTGTAGAAAGTCTTACCACGTACCCGTCCATATTGGGCGGTCGTGTTAAAACGCTTCACCCGTCTGTGTTTGGTGGCATTCTCGGCAGAAGAGATGTTGAACAGGATATTAGTGAAATGAAGCAATACAACATCCCTGAAATAGATCTTGTAATTGTTGACTTATATCCGTTTGAGGAAACGCTTCGCAACACAACCGAAGAAAAGGCGATCATCGAAAAGATTGATATCGGCGGACCTTCCATGATTCGCGCAGCGGCAAAAAATTTCAGAGACCTTGTTGTTGTGGCGGCTAAAGATGATTATGCAAAACTGGAAGAATTACTCAAAAAAGAAAATGGATTCACCACTCTGGATGAACGTAAATCTTTCGCTGCGAAAGCGTTTGAAGTGGTGATGAACTACGACATTGCGATCTCCAATTATTTTAATAAAAAAGAAGAGATTTCTTTTGTAAAACAATCGCTTCGCTACGGCGAAAACCCGCATCAGAAAGCTGTATTTCATGGTGACTTAACAACTGTTTTCGATCAGCTCAACGGCAAAGAATTATCCTATAATAATTTGGTTGATGTAGATGCTGCTATACAACTGATACAAGAGTTTCCGCTGCAAGATTCCCTTTTCACATTTGCTATCATAAAGCACACAAATGTGTGTGGTATTGCACAAAGAAACAGCGTGAAAGAAAGCTGGAATGCAGCGCTGGCGGGCGATAACGAAAGTGCTTTTGGTGGCGTGCTTATTTGCAATGGAACCATTGACATAGCCACAGCAGAAGCCATCAATGAAATCTTCTTTGAAGTACTAATTGCACCATCTTTTGATGAAGATGCGCTTTCTGTTTTGCGCAGCAAAAAGAACCGTATTCTGTTAAAGCTTTACGACCTGCCACACCTGAAACGCGAACAGTACAAATCGCTTCTTACGGGCATGCTGATGCAGGACATGGATGCAGGCAATTATACCGAATGGAAAGAAGTAGGCGGCAGGGAAACAACAGCCAAAGAGAAAGATGATTTGATCTTCGCCAATATAGTTTGCAAGCACTTAAAAAGCAATGCCATAGCGCTTGTAAAAAACAAGCAATTGGCAGGCAAAGGTTGCGGACAAACAAGCCGCATCGATTCTCTTCGCCAAAGTGTAGATAAAGCCAAACAGTTCAATTTTGATTTGAACGGAGCTGTGCTGGCATCCGATGCTTTTTTCCCGTTTAATGATTGTGTGCAAATGGCGCATGCAGTTGGGATAAATGCTTTTATTCAACCCGGCGGTTCTGTTCGCGATAAAGACAGCATTGACTATTGTGTGCAAAACGGGCTTGCTATGGTGATGACAGGATTGCGACATTTCAGGCATTAATTATTAGCCACGAAGGCAAAAAGATTCATTATCCGGTCATCATATTTCTTTGCGTCTTCGTGGCTAATAAATCAAACACCCGTAATCACACATTCGGTTCTGCGGTTTTGTGCTTTTCCTTCTTCTGTACTATTATCAGCAATAGGCTTTAATTGCCCCAAACCTTTACTGGATAAGCGTTTGGCATCAATTCCTTTCTCTATTAAATAAGCTGCCACTGCCTTTGCCCTGTTTGCAGATAGCGTAATATTACTTGCCGGTGTTCCCGTATTATCTGTATGACCAATAATTTGCAGCTTAACTGTTGGGTTATCAGTTAGCAGTTGTACCAATTTGTTCAATTCAATTTCACTTACCGGTTGCAGCTCGTAAGAGTTTGAAGCAAACTGGATATTTTTTAGCGTTACCGAAGCATTTAATTCAATCGGCTGCAGAGTTATATTTTTTTGATAAGTGCTGTCTGCTTCTTTTTTACTCAAGGCATATACATCGCTGTACAACAAATAATTTTTCCTGTTTACAGTAAATGTATAATCGCTGCCAACGGGCAACGGAACAAAATAAAAACCGGTTTCATCTGTCTGCACTTTCATGATGGTTTCCTGGCTGCTATCGCTGGTAAGCTCTACGGAACAAGGCAAGCCTTTACCTGTTTTTACATCTGTTACATAGCCTTTTATGTACAACGTTTTCAGGGGACGAACATCAGGCTTCATATCGAATTGATATAAGTCGAGACCACCACGGCTATCAGCACGGTCGCTTGCATAATAAGCCGTGTAACCATTACTGGCAACAAACAAACTTCCTTCATCATCAATAGTGTTTATTGGATAGCCAAGGTTTTCAGGCTTTCCCCAACTGTCGCCCTTTTTACGAAGCACATACATATCGGCATTGCCATAGCCCGGCAAGCCATTCGAAGTATAATATAATGTTTGGTTATCGGCATGAACAAATGGTGCGAGTTCGTCACCGGCTGTATTTACATCGGCACCCATGTTCTGAGCCGGTCCCCATTTTCCATCTTTCTGCCGGTGGCTAACATACAAGTCTTTGCCGCCATAACCTCCGGGGCGATTGCTGCTGAAATAAAGTGCGTTTTTATCAGCGCTCAGGCTTGGCGAGCTTTCCCAAAATTCACTATTGATATTGCTTCCCAAATTTAGCGGCTCGCTCCAGCCTTTTAGCGTGTTATAAGATATATACAAGTCAAAATTTCCCAATCCTTTGCGGCCAAAATCGCCGGCAAACAACAGCCATTCACCATCCTGGGAAATATTGATGGCGCCTTTAAATGGCTCAAGATTAATATCGCCGTTTATAATTTTAGAAGCAGAATAATGATCCTTTTTTTTTGTGCTTTGTATAAAGTCTTCGCGACCGTCGCTGGTTCGTCGTGTGAAGACAAATAAGCTATCATCAATCGTGAAAGAAGGATAGTATTCAGACTGCTTTGAATTGATACTGTCACCTAAATTTTGCGGAGCAAATACATAATTATCTGAAGGATGATTTTTCTTGTAATCAATAGCAAATTCATAGCTGCGTTTTCTGTATTGTCCGCTCTTAAAGCTCTTCTCATTTAGCCTTGGCAGGGAAAGATAATTAGTGACCGCAGTTAGTGCATCTTCAAATCGCCCCAAACCTGCTAAATCAATCGAGTAAGATAATTGCAGGTAAGCAAATACGGAACTGTCAATGGCTTTTGCTTTTTCAAAGCCTGAAACAGCTTTATCGTATTGCTTCATTTCTCCGTAAACACCAGCAAGCGATAAGTAAGCTTCAACATAATTGGGATTGTATTCAATGGCTTTTCCAAGTAAAGGCACAGCATCCGGCACCAAACCGTCGCGCAGTTGCAGCATGGCTGCATTGTAAGCATCTTCCGCTTTCTTTATTTGCTTATCATCTTTTTTTTGCGAGAAAGAAGCGATTGAAAATGTAACGAATCCTATCAAAAAAAAGCACCGTTTCATGTGTGTAAAATGCACCAAAACCTTGATACGATTGTGTTAAATGCTTTTGCAGGAAATATTTTAATCACAACTTTTAGTCTAAAGTTGACACTGAGAATTTTAAAAAATAATCCGGATGAATCCGATTTTGAGTTTATACTTTCTTCGCTAAATAAATTACAGAACTGCTTTTTTCAGGCTTGCCAAATGCCTTGATATTCGATTGTAAACCCGTTACAACGGCCTTTGCATAATTGTTTTTTCCGTTCTTGTATTTTTCGCTCAGCATGCTTACATAAAAAGCATCAAAAGGCATCGGTTTTAAAGAGGTAATGACAAAGCCGTGCTGCGCTAATAATGTCTTCATGCCGGAAGGAGAGAAGTGATACAAATGCCTTGGCACATCGTAAGCTGCCCAAAATTCTTTGTAATAATCCGCATCGTAACTGGTGTAATTAGGAACGGCAATAATAAGAACACCATTCTTTTTTAAAACCTGCTGAAAAGTATCGAGGTAACGATGCAACTCGTGAACATGTTCAAGCACATGCCACAACGTAACAGCATCAAAGCTTTCAGGTTGTTGTGCATATAACTCGTCTGGCAGTTGCAACTGTAAGCCATAGCTTTTTTGCGCGTTTGTTCTTGCCGTTTCATCGGGTTCAAGCGCAGTTACAGTCCAGTTTTTTTCTTTCATTGCGTGAGCAAAAGCCCCGGTTCCGGCACCGATGTCAAGCAAAGTTCCTTTCGGTAAACCGGTTGCATTTTGTACCAGTTTTCGTTTTTGTTGCAACGTTATATTCCGTACCGAATGATATAGTTTATTAATGATTCCTTTGCTGGTATCGGAATGCGAAATGTAATCAGATGACTGGTAATACCTGCCAATTTCTCCAGCTTGCGGAACATTCTGCGTAAAACGCAGTGTACAGTTTTTGCATTGCCAGATGGAAAATATCGCGTCGCTTACCGTATAATCTCTGGCTTCCAAAACGAGTTCAATATTCCTGCTTTTACAGGCAGGGCAGTCTTCATAACGAATCACCTCCGGCATAGCGGCAAAGAAAGTAAAGTTTCAGTTAAAAAGGGTGTCAGTGGCAAAGCTTACTCAACAGATGTCAATCTTTATTTTACTTTCGGGTATGAACCGGCACGTCAGTAACAGGCAAGCTTTGCATCCTTTACGTCGCTTCTTTTTTTATCTTCCCTTCACCTGGTATTTTGTTGTGTTCGCTACTTGTTGTATTGCTGGTTTTTTCTGGATTAAAACCTTTCGCAAGCTGCCCGATACGGCGTATGCTGATATCTTTCCTTTATTACTGAATATTGCTTTCTGGTTTCTGGTTACTTTTCTTTCTATATCGTTGCTTTCGGTAGTTATTTCTTTCTTTTATTTCATCATTAATAAGCGGAACGGGCTTACGCAGTTTAACCTGCAAACAAAACTGAGCGCGGAGAATGAAGCTTCGGAGAAGCAGGAAATTGAAGTGCATCTTCATCCGGTTTTAAAACCTTTTCTTGGCTTTGTAAAACTCCGTTTGCAGTATGATGAAACTCACGTTTCACAAAAGTTTTCATTGGTAGAAGGCAGTAGTAAAAAGCTGATCAGCACAACCATTGAAGGCACTTATCACTGGCAGTTGCCGGTGATAAAAGAATACCGCATTGAAAAAGCGATTATTTATTTTGAAGATTTTTTTCAGTTTTTCTCCCTCGCTATTCCGTTGTCGGCCGGCAGTCGGTTTTTTACAGGTCCAACGAATTCCATTACAAAAAAAATAAAAACATTTCCCCGCAAAACGGAAGATACCAATACGCGGATAGAGGAAATTAAAAGGGTGGAAGGCGAGCATATCAACTATAAAAATTTTGAAGGCAATGATGATGTGCGCCGCATTGTTTGGAAAATTTATGCAAGGAATAAAGAATTGGTAGTTCGCATTCCCGAAGTGCTTGATCCGTATGCATCGCATGTTTACCTGTATGCCTCTTTTTTTTCTTTTTTTGGATCTGATTTGGGTGAAGTGATAGAAACGCCATTCTTAAATTATTACAAAACATTCATCTGGAGCGTCTACAGGCAATTGATAGGACAGGGATTTGAAGTAAGATATATTTCCGATCAAAGTATGAACACACCGGGAAGCGATGCGCAGCAAACGGTAAGATATAATGTAAGTGTCAGCGGCTGGCAAACCGGAAAAGAGTTGAGAAATTATGTCAATCATAAAGATGCGGCAATGGTGATTGTATCGTCGCTCAGCGATGCCGGACAGGTAAAACAACTGGCAGAGCAATGGGGAAATGAGATTTCTTTTGTGTTTGTAAAATTGACCGACAGCCTGGGGAACCAGCATTTTGGTGATTGGCTGCAATGGCTCTTTATACAGAACGAGCGCGATGCAATTGCAGACTACAAACGCAAATGGAATTTTACATTTCTTCGGTCAAAAATAATTGAAAACGAAAAACGGCTGGCAGCGATACTGAAAGATTTTGCAAAAAGCGAAGTGTTGGAAAGTTAATATCTCGCCCAACTTTTATCAGGAATAAGCAAAACTATAAAATCGGGAAACGCAAAAGAAATCAGGAAGATGTTAACGCAAGTTCGGCATACAATAGATAAGCCGCGCGAAAGAAAAAGAAAACCCCGGAAACGACGAAAAAGGTAAAACAAACGTTCAGAAAATAATACGCAGGAAAAATAAACGTGGAAATAGGACGAATTCATAGTTATAAAAAAGTCATTGCACAGTTGCTGTTGCTGGTGTTACCCACAGCGGCTTTATCATTTTATATTTTGTGGGATGTAAACCGTTTTTACGCCATCCTGCAAAACGACTGGCTGCTGCAGGGATGTTACTTTACGGCAGGCCTTGCTTTATCAACCATTTTTTATTCATACCGTTTCCGCTTCGTCTCTACGCTCGCTGTATTGTCTTTATTCTACATAATCGCATATAGCATTATACAAAATGTAGTTGTCGGCGAATTTGATACTTTTCTTGTGTCTATCAAATTCCTCATCTTCTCCATTTTATTTTCTATGGGATGGCTCGCCGGTTATGGCTTTAGCCGCGCACGATGGTTCACCGTTTTATGGAGTGCTTTTCTGTTAATCATCCAGTTGGTGGTGGTAAGCCGAACGGCCGATATTAAAGCCAATGCGCTGATTGCTGCCTTTGCACCGGTTTTAGCTTATGCAGTGTACATTATTTACACAGCCGAGCTGATACGAAATATGAATGAAGATGAAACCGGTTTTGGCTGGTTCGTTTTCAGGCGGATGGCTGGTTTTGTTGTCATTCTGCTCGTGGTACTCACAGTAATTTTTACCTTGTTTCAACACGATTTTAAAGACATTGAGAAGGAGTGGGGCGGCATGCAGCCTGACTATAACAAGAAGAGCAACCAGGAAAGCATGACGAAGCAGAACCGCGATGGCTCTGTCAGCAATAAAGACCAGACGAAGCTAACCGGCGGATTGAGTAAAGGCAAACGACTGGTATTTGTAGCTAAGCTTGACAACTTTTTTCCTGATGGCAAAACACCAAACCCGCTTTATTACACAGCATACTATTATACTAAATTCGACACGCTTACGCAAACATTTGAAATGGATACGGCGAACATGCCATCGAATGATTTGTTCAAGCCCGATCCATCAAGGATTCCTTTGTATTTTTCAAAAACCGATTCAACTGTCATAAAGAATACAAAAGCTACAAGAAACCGGAAAGTCATCACAACAGATATTTATAAAGTTGCCTTATCGCCAAACGAATATTTGGCACCATCTACGGCGTTTTCATGTCAGCCCATTGGCGTTCCGCCGGAGTATAAAGAGCAATACCGCAGCGCTTACCGCGCTAAAATGTGGGTGAGCGATTTAAACAGCGCTTACTTTATTTATAACCCTGCCGGCGACCCTATGCTGTCTGCTTTTCAGGAATCGCGCTTTCAGAAGCTTCGTGAAGTAACAGATTTTAGTGGACTTGAATCGCGGTTTATGAACTATTACACGTTTATGCCGCGTGATACGGATTATAATAAAATTACAGCATTAGCCAGGCAAATTACTGCCGGTGCTAAAACGCCGATTGATAAAATGCTTGCCATCCGCAGCTATTTTTTGAGCAAGGATGAATTTGGTCAGCCACTTTTCAAATACTCCGACAATCCAGGTATTCCAGGCATTCCGTCGGCGAATAAACTCACTTACTTTTTATTTGATAACCGGAAAGGATATTGCGCTTATTACGCCGGGGCAACACTCTTTATGTTGCGTTCGCTGGGCATTCCATCGCGCATAGCAGCCGGTTTTTTAACCATTGACAGAAGCAGTAAAAACCCGGGCTGGTATTGGTTTTACGAAGACCAGGCACATGCCTGGGTGCAGGTATATTTTCCAGGTTATGGTTGGATGGATTTTGATACCACGATTCCGGATGTAAATACACGGCAGGCATCACAACCCGATCAAACGCCACCACTCGATATGCAAACAGTTTATCTCGTGGCTGATGGAACTGTAGTAAGTACCGACACTGTTGCAAAGCAGGTAAGAATGCAGGTAAAAGATTTGCTTTATCACGATAAAACATACACCGTATCGAAAGCAGTTGATGTAACGGTAGATGCATCAAGGGCAACCGTAACGGCAGACACAGCGCAGGTGCCGTTAAGCGCAGTAAAAAAAGGAATGCATATTACCGCGGCCTCTTATGCCGACGTACTGAAAGATATTGAAGCAACGGAAAAAGATGATATTCCATCTATTATAAAAAAGGTTCCGAACCCGGTTCCTGTAGATGAAATTAAAATCATTGAAACAGACGTTGCAAAAAAGATAAACAAGAAAAAACTGTCAGAAAATAGTGAACCGGTAGATTGGCTAAGAGTATTATGGATAACATTATCTGGAATCGGTATTTTCTTACTGGCAGTTTTTGCAACTCCTTATGTCGTTTGGTTGTTTTTGAATGGCAGGGCGAAAAGAAACAGTGTGTTGCGTTCCGCTTCGTTCGATAAATACAACGCAGCCATGTTTTACCTGAATCAACTTGGCTATAGCCGCTCAGGTTTAGGACCGCAGCAATATGCTTTGCAAACAGACAAGCAGTTTGAAACTAATTTCTCCGCATTCAGTACTGTTTATCAAAAAGCAAAATACAGTAACCTGGCGTTGACAGAAAACGAACAACAGCTTGTGCATACTTTCTATCCGGCATTTGTTCAGAAAGTGAAAAGCCGTATTCCTTTTAAAACAAGGGCGAGTCGCTTCTTAAACATTTATAACACAATTCAATATTTTACTAAGGCAAAATAGATTATGGATACAATAGCAGAATCACGAACATCGATGGACACAGCCATTGCTAATATTCAGAAACTGGTTGATAATATAGAAACTGTCATTCGCGGCAAGCGTACACAAATACAGCTTATTGTAACGGCATTGCTGGCAAAAGGCCATGTGCTTATCGAGGACAATCCCGGCACTGGTAAAACGGTGATGGCAAAAACACTTGCACAAAGTATCGCAGCTTCGCAAAATGAAGCTGGTGCTGATTTTAAGCGTATTCAGTTTACACCTGATTTGTTGCCAATGGACCTCATCGGTTCACACATTTTTGACGATGTAAAAAAAGAATTTATTTTCAAAAAAGGTCCGCTTTTCTGCAATGTTTTGCTGGCTGATGAAATTAACCGCGCCTCGCCGAAAGTACAAAGTGCCTTACTGGAATGTATGGCTGAAAATCAGATCACGATGGGTGATATCACGTATCCGCTGCAGGATTTGTTTTTCACAATTGCCACGCAAAACCCGGTAGAAATGGAAGGAACCTATCCGTTGCCGGCGGCTCAGCTCGACAGGTTTTTCATCAAAATTTATTTTGGATATGTAGACGAGGAAACGGAACTAAATATTTATAAAAATTACCTTGGCATACAGAACAATCTGCAGAATATTCATCACGTATTGGGAATGGAAGAAATTCTTTTTCTGCAAAAAGAATCCGAAGCCGTTTTCATACATGATGAGATCATAGAAGCGGTCAGGAATATTGTTTGGAATACGCGGCGCAATCCCGATATTACTCTTGGCGCTTCCACACGAAGTGGCATCACATTTTTAAAATGTTTAAAAGCATTTGCGCTTGTCAATGGCAGAACATTTGTAACGGAAGATGACCTGCAGACAATAACGCCGGCGGTATTAGATCATCGTTTACTTTACCGGAATAAAGAAGCAAAGCAAAAAGCTCTGCCGGGAATTTTGAATAAGGAAATGGAACGGTTAAGCAAGATAAAACTACGGTAGAGAGTGATAGCTAACAGTTATAATGTAATAAAATATAGCTCGCTATTTACAGTGATTGAAGTTGATATTTTGGAAAAGATTTTATTTTGGTAACATTCAGTATTTTTAGAATCGATATATAAAAAAATAAATAATATTCTCAATCGGATGATTACGTTCTTGTTCTTTTAAAGTACCTTTCATAACAAATGAAAAATGATCAGGAGTCAGGCTCATTTTTCCTATAAACTAAATACTCGTTAAGATGAAAAAACTTCTTGTCGGTTTGGTATCAGATAATGCCTTGGATGAATTGAAGGAAATGGAATACGAAAATAAAATACGTATTCTTAACGAAGATGAAGTGCAGCGCATGAGTGAAAAGCGCGACCAGATTTGGAAGGAGTTGGAAGAGTACACTCTTGAAAATATCATCCGGAAAATGAAGGAAGGAGAAGGCGTCTGATGAAGTTTTGCATAGCACTGGTTGTTTTTTGTTTTTCTTTTTTATGTGGTGGCGCGCAGGATAATTCTGCCGCCCGTTACGAAATCAACGCCAAACGCATCGGTGTAAATCCTACAGATAAAGATGCACTTCCGCGCAGCCGCGAGTTTCTCCGGCTTGACAGTACTTATTATGTTGGGTGGCTATACGAAGGCATGTATAAATTTGACCGGAGTGCAGATTATCTTGGTTATAAAAATGCCATCATTCCTCTGCATAAAGCACTGGCCTTACTTGATAAAGATTACGGCTCTACTCTTCGAAACATCTATTCTTCCATTGCTTTTTTTTCTGAAAACGTAACCCGCTACCAGGACTATTTCACCATTGCTAATGCACTGAAAGAATGTTACGACAACATCGAAATGCCAGATTCGGTGATGATTTTACTCGATAAGATAGATGCTTACCGTTTTCAGCGCGATTACTTCGGCACTTCTTTTCAGCGTGCCTGGGAGTATCACCGCAATCGTTTTTTCACTTCTGATAAATATCCGTTTTTAAAAAATTCTGTTGCCGAAAATGAGCAGCTTGCCTTTGAAAGCTGTTACCGTGGTTTTGCTTTTATTGAAAAAAATAAGACGCTTAACGATGGTTGGTTTGGCCCAAACCAAAGCGAGCAGGACAGGCTTCGCATTGGGCATTATTTGGCTTTACTTCATTGCTACAATAAAAATTACGATAGCAGCGCTTACTATTATGAGCAGCTTGCGCAAAGCGGTTTTGTATCGTGGAATAACTACGGCGGCATGCAAAGCGAAGTGGGTAAATTTCAAAATGCCATTGATTATTTCAGCCGCGATATGATTGGCTACGAGCATAATCTCAACGAGCCTTTTTATTACATTCCAGAGTTGTTTGTTTATGCCGGTAAAACCAAAGAAGCCATCAATACATGCAATGGTATCATTACTCAAAATGGCTCTACGCCCGGGTTTGGCTGGTATAACATTGCTTTAGCACGTGCTTTTTTATACGATGGACAATTGGACAGCGCAACAATGGCGCTTGATAAAGCTGCCAATTTTAAAGAGCTTCATATTGGTACCACACTTACGCAAACGCAGTATGATTTTACCATTAATCTCATGAAGGTTGAATTAATAGATAAAAGTATTTCGGAAGTAAAATTTTTAAATAAAGGCTGGTGGTATTCTATCGGCAGTTTGTACAAAATAGCTTCTCTAAAGCTACAGAAAATCTTGCAGGAATATGTGGTGGTAAATCAATTGGCTTACGACCCCGACCGCACAAGGCTTGTTTACGATTTGTTCTGTGCCGAATCAACCACCACATTCGACGAAGCCTGGTTTCTGTTGAAAAATTTTAGCCCGAAGTATTTTAAGAAGAAATACCAGGATTATCAGCGAACCGACAACCGGCAGAATATTCAGCGATATTTTAAACTATTTGAAGCCCGGTTTGCGTGGGAAGATGGTGACGAAAAAGAGGCGCGAAAAGATTATGACTGGCTGGTAAAAACAACGTTGCTCGACACCGCGAATGAAAAATTATTTTTGGGACGTTTGTACGAAAATCTCGGACACGCATATCGCAAAGAAGATGATAATCTTTATACCGAATATTGTAATTCGCTAATGAGTGTGTACCCGCAGCTTGCACCATATTCCGGTCTTACTATGCCAATGCAACTTTCTGTTTCAGGCGATGGTGCAAACGCGGTTCAGCAAGTGGTAAAAGACTTAAAGAAATGTAATATCGATTTCGAAAAAGGAGGAAGTTATTCTCCTAAGGCAATTGTATCCTTCATTCAGAAAGGAGACAAATATGAAGCGCAAATAAGCGTGGTAAGTTTTGATGGAAAGCCGATTGTTTCCGGCGAAAAACTTGTGTTTAAAAAACCGGAAGGTGTAGGTGCCGAAATCGCGTTGCGCTTGTTTGGAAAGGGCGGCGGTATTGTGTTTGAACCACGCACAAACTCTTAGAAACATTATCTTCTTTTAGAGATTTCCGTCTGTTTACATGCCTGGCAATTTCACTCCGCTTGTTTTTAAATCATTCAGAAGTTGTTGCTGAATTTTCAGCTTTGCATCCTGATATCCGTGAGCTTTAACCCATACATTCACCATAATATGAAATCCATCCGGATCAATGGCATTGATACCAACACGACTTGCCGGGGTTTCCAGTATCGATGTCATTTGAGAAAGAGAAGTCGTTAATATATTCTCTATCATTTTATAGTCTGCCGTAAAAGGAAATTTAAAATCAACGTCTAAACGTCTGTCTCCTTCCCGGCTGATATTAATTATTACTTCATTGGATAATTTACTGTTTGGAATGATGACCGTGCGGTTATCATAGGTAGTAACAACGGTATAAAAAATTTGTATAGAAACAACGATTCCTTCCTGTCCCTGAGCAATAATGCTTTCACCAACACGATACGGTTTCATCAAAAGGATCAATATACCGCTGGTAAAGTTTTGAAGAGTGCCTGACAAAGCCAAACCTGCTGCCACACCAATTGCAGCAAGTAAGCTTGCGAAGAGTGTTAGCTGTATGTTCAATTCCTGCAGGATGGCAAGAATGACGAGTATCTGTAACGCAATCTGCGTAATGCTAATCAGGAAGGGCCGTAAGGAAATGTCGAGATCACGTTTATCAAAAATTTTATGCAACCTACCAATTACGATTTTTACAAGCCAGAAGCCAACAACACCAATAAAAAAGGCAATAAGAATGTTGGGTCCAAAGGTGACAAGCCAGTTGTAAGCCTTATCGTAAAATTGCTCAATACCAAATTTTCTCACTTTTATCATACGCACTTCCATAATGTAAAAAATTATGCCATCAAAAATGTTTGTCTGTAAAGAAAACCGCCAAAATTTCGCTATGAATAAGCTGGGTTAAACAAGCTTCTTAATGTATCATTAAAATAAATTTAAACAGTTGTTTAAATTCAAACGCTTGTTTAACTTTGTAGGAAAGAGTCAATGGAATATGGGGTTCGATAAGCGTGAGCATATAATGAATACAGCCGTTTCTCTGTTTGCAAAGAATGGATTTGAAGGAACTTCAGTTCGTGATATCGCATCTGCGGCAGATGTGAATCTGGCGATGATTAATTATTATTTCGGCTCAAAGGAAAAGTTATTTGAAAATATTGTTGAATTTCATGCATCGAGCACGAGAACGATGCTTGATGAACTTAACAGCAACTCTGCTCTTACCTCCATACAAAAAATAGATAAGGCGATTGAAATTTATGTCTTTCGACTTTTCAGCAATCGCGAATTTCATAAAGTATTGCATCAGGAGCTTATGCTGAATCAACGGGAGGAGCTTAGCAAAGCGATTATGAATATCATCGGTAAAAATGCGGACGCACTTAGCCTGATTATAGAAAATGGAATTCAAAAAAAGGAATTCAAAAAGGTAGATGTATTGCTTTCGGTGGCTTCTTTAACCGGCACTATCAATACGGTTTTAAATTCCAGAAAGTTTTGCCTTCTATTGTTGAAAGAAGACTCGCTTCATCCGGATTATGTGCCATACGACGATGAAAATTTCAGAGCTCGTGTTATTAACCATTTAAAGCATTTGATGCACGCACATTTGAATAAGGAAGCATAAGGTTGGAAGGTAGATAAACAAAAAGCAGCGAAATCCGCTGCTTTTCTGCTTTCAAAAAATGATACTTTATTAGTGCATTGCTTCCGATAAATCTATTTTATTGCCTTTGCGGTTTCTTACAAATAATATAAATGGAATACAAATCAAAAACATAACCCCTAAATACAGGAATACGTCCATGTAAGACAATACAGAAGCCTGCTTATAAATCATACCTTCCAATGCTCCATAAGTTTGTTTAAGTGCCACTTCGGCTGAAGCGCCTTTCGCCATAAAGTTATGTTGCATACCAGCTATGCGGCTTTGCACCATTGGATCATCCGTATTTAATTTGCTCACCAAATCACTGCGGTATAATTGATTGCGACGAGCCATGAAAGTGGTTATTGAGGCTACACCAAACGAACCACCAAGCTGTCTCATCATGCCGGTAAAAGCCGCACCTTGCCCAATCTGTTTTCCTTTTAACGTAGATAAGGCTAAGGTTGTAATCGGGATAAATAGTAATCCCAACCCTACACCGCGAACAATCAGCATCCAGAAGAAATTGTCTTTACCTGTATCTGGCGTCAAAATTTTATATCCCCAGAAACTGTAGACAAAAAACACAAACATTCCTATGGCCACAAGGTATTGTTGTTTGGCGCCGCGCTGTAATAATTGCCCGATAATAGGCATCATAAACGCCGTGGTTAAAGCGGCAGGCACCATAAGCGCACCCGACTGTTGAGCCGTCCATCCAAGCGTTGCCTGTGTGTATAATGGAATAATGTAAGTGGACCCATACAAGCCGAAGCCAAGGATAAACGACATAATTGTACCAACGCGCAGATTGGTATTGCTTAATACACGCAACTCAACTATCGGGTTGCGAAACCTAAGCTCGCGCCAGATAAAGAAAAACATTCCTAAAACTGCGGTTACTGCAAATGTGGTAATCCAGATATCATTAAACCAATCCTCATCCTGACCCCGTTCTAACACATATTGCAAAGAACCCACAAAAGTGGCTAATAATGCAATGCCAAGCCAGTCAACATCTTTTGCTTTGCTTTTTTCACCGAACTTGGGACTGCGAACAAAGGCGAGCGTAAGCAGTGCTGCAATAATGCCAAGCGGAATGTTGATGTAGAAAATATAAGGCCAGCTAAAATTATCAACAATATAACCACCTAACGGAGGTCCTAAAGTAGGCCCGACAATTACACCCAAACCATAAATGGCTTGCGCAGTGCCGCGTTTTTCCGGCGGATAACTTTCTGTAATTATGGTTTGAGAAGTTACCAGCAAAGCACCGCCACCGCAGCCTTGCAGGAAGCGAAAGGCAACCAGTTCCCAAATGCTGTGGGCATTACCACATAAAAAAGAACAGAGTGTAAATATTAAGATGGAGACCGCAAAATAATTGCGTCTTCCAAACTGCTGAGATAACCAGCTCGTCATAGGAACGATGATAACGTTACCAATGGCATAAGCGGTTACTACCCAGCCAACTTCCGTCATCGTTGCGCCAAGATTACCACGCATATCGTTGAGGGCAACGTTCACAATCGTTGTATCAACAATTTCAAGCAAGGCGCAGAGGATTGCCGTAATGGTAATAATCACGCGCCGGCTTCCGTATTCAACTAAGGATCCCTGCTGCATATAATAAGCTCATTAAGCGATAGCTTCTCACTATCATAACATCACAATACTTTTTCATCAATTTATCATTTCCGATTCCCGATCAATCCAGGTTTACTTCCACGTCCACGTTCATGCCGGCGCGGAGTCTTTGAATCATAGTATCGCCCGGGTTTGTAAATTCAATTTTTACCGGTACACGCTGTACCACTTTCACAAAGTTGCCCGAGGCATTATCAGGCGGAAGCAAAGCATAACTGGCACCTGTAGCAGCGGATAATGAGGTAATTTTTGCTTTGAAATCATGCCCCGGAAAAGCATCCACATCTATATCTACTTCCTGTCCGACTTTCATTTTTTCAAGCTGCGTTTCTTTAAAATTGGCAACCACCCAAAGATTTTGTTTTAATACAATGCTGAACAAAGAAGCACCTGCCGTGAGATACTGTCCTGGCTGTACATTCACTTTAGAAACCAAACCATCAGCCGGCGATACCACCACAGCATAAGATAAATTCAGCTTTGCATCGTCTACATCAGCTTGTCTTTGCTTAATAACCGCATCTGCAATGCCGATTTGCTTCGATGTGGCTCCACTTTGCGAAGAGGTTACATTTACTTGCGTAGATGCCTGCGCACGTTGCTGCTGAAGAATTACCAGTTGTTTTTCGGCTGTTTCTTTAGCTGCCTGCGCCTGCTCAAACTGCTGTTGGGTAATTGTGTGATCTTTAATCAGGTTGGCATAACGGTTATAATCCTGCGTTGTGCGTGTTACGTTGATTTGCGCCTGGTCGATCTGTGCATTAATAATAGCTACTGCCGCTTTTGATGTTGCGATGCCGGAATTAGAAGCTGACGAAGTCGCCTGTGCTGCCGTGCGATTGCTTTGCGCCGTTGTCAAAGCAGCTTCTGCCTGTTCCAACCTTATTTTCAGATCGCGGTTGTCCATAACAATCAGCGTATCTCCTTTTTTTACTGGCTGATTATCACCCACACGCACTTCCTGTACATAGCCGGAAACACGTGGAATAACAGGACTAATGTTCGCTGAAATCTGCGCATCATCTGTGCCTTCATGGTGTAGAGCGTGTTGATATTTGGTAAAACCAAATGCGCCGCCTACAACCACGAGTAAGACTAATACGATTATAAAACCTCTGTTTCTTTTTTTAGGTTCTGCCGCTTCAGTTGTTACCTGCGGTTCGTTAATACTTGTTGCCATAAATATTGTTGTGTGTTTTGCCTGAATAAAAATTTATAAAGCACCGATAGCTTGCTGAAGACGTTTGTAGGCTGCAGCTGCATCAGATTTTGCGGTTGTGTAATTTAATCTTGCCTGCAACTGCGCAACTTCTGCTTCCAGAAGATTTGTAGTTGTTTCAAGACTATTGTCGAATTTGTTTTTAGTGATCCGGTAGTTTTCTTCTGCCTGGGCAATAGCTGCCTGGTAAACTCTAATGCGCTCAAGGCTGGAAGAATAATTAAGATATGTTCTGCCAACCTGCAATTGCACCTGGTCGGAAAGCTCGCTGCGGTTGGCTTCTACCTGTCTTTGTCTTGCTTTTGCCTGCGCTACTTTCGCATCCGTTTTCCATAAAGAACTGAGGCTATAACTAACACCGACACCAAAGTTTACAGCATTATAAACCGTTAATACATTCGGTACATCAGCCGCCACATAGCCACCGGTTAAAGAAACACTTGGATATTTTTCACCTTCGGCAGATTTTACTGCAGAAGTCTGAGCTTTGATTCTATAATCAACTGCTTGTAAGTCTTTCCGGTTTTGCAAAGCCTGCTGACGATAATCATCTGAGTTTCCAAGTGCAGGTAAGTTGGCAAAACTGCTGCTGTCTAATATTAACTGTGTGCTATCGGGAAGACCTAATAACAGGTCGAGAACAATTGTGTTTAGTTGCAAATTATTCTTTGCGTCAAGCAACGACAATTCGATGTTTGAAACCTGAAGCTGCGACTTGAGTAAATCATTTCTCGCCAGTAATCCATTGGTTTCCAGGTTAGAAAAATCCTTTACCCGCTGTTGCGATTGTGCAAGACTGCTATCGATTACATCAATCTGCAATTTGGCTTTGTACAAATTATTATACGCGTCTACAATATTTAATATCACACCTTCCTTATCACTTTCTACGTCGAGCCTGGAAGCTTGTTCCAGAAATTTAGAAGCTTCAATGCCGTGCCTGATACGCAGACCAGCGTATAATGGCAAGGAAACATTCGCAATACCGTAAGCAGCCTGTGTCACTTTTGGAGTGCTGGTTGTTTGTGTGGTATCAGATCCTCCACTGCCTCCTTTTTGCGATTTCAAATTAATAGTTGGGTTGGTTACCCGTAAGTAAGAAGCGCTGAGGCTCACATCCGGAAGTTTACGCTGTTCTGCTTCTTTTACAGAAGCGGTAGCTTCTTCCAGCTTTGCACGGCTGCCCTGCAGTGTTTTGCTATTCTTTACACCCATATCGATTGCCTGATCAAGCGTTAAAAGCTGACCTGACTGAGAAAAAAGAAGTGAGCTAATGGAGAGAAAGGATATGAATAAGAAAATTCGTTTCATATTTTATTTGATTCTGTATTTAATGTTGTGAGGGTATCCAGCTTGCTTTCAGATATCTCATTTGAAGGTTGGTTGTTTTCGTTTGTAGCTGCAAAATTAAACAATTGTTTGAATTAATTAAACAATCGTTTAAATTTTAATTTTTTCTGACGCAACTTTTACATTTCACAAATGCAAAAGGAAAGGCAGATAACAAATTTACCTGCCTTTCCTTTATTGTTTTTGCTTAACCGATTTGTCATAATATTCAGGTTCTTTCTTCCTGACCCATTTTATAAATCTTTCTATTTCTTCATTTGCCTGCAAACTTACTACTGTGTTATAAAACCGTTTCAGTTCCATCTCCGTAAACACCGCATGTATTTTATCATGACAAATCTTATGCATCATTACCGTTTCCGTTCCTTTTCCACCTTTGCTTAGCGGCAACAAATGATGCCGGTTGCAGGGCGGAGCAAGCGTTCTGCCACAGAGCGGACATATCCCGATGCATTCCTTCACATCTTATAACTTAAATCCGTAAGCAAGACGTAAAGCCAGTTGCGAAGCATAACCGTTGTACTTTGTATAATCTTCGTATTTCAAACTGATATCAAGACCGTTTGCAAAAGCCATACCTACAGAAGGTGAGTAAACAAAAGAAGTATTGTTATTTCCTTTTGTAAAAAAGCCTGCACCTGCTTCACCAGCTATATAAAAGTTTTTAACAGGAAAATATTTTAAACCCAATTTTACCGGTACTACACCGGTTGCCGGAATGCCTTTGTCTTTGTTCTTAAAAAAATGGTAGTAACCCGTTGTAGCAATGGCTGAAAAACTATTGCCGATAGGAATCTGGAGACGGGCATCAGCACCCAACACTGCCCTTGTTGGATCTTTTAAAGTACTGCCACCATCAATACCTACCCCAAAATGGATTGGATTGTTCTTTTGCGCATTAGAGTTTACTGAAAAAATAAGAGCTGCGATTACTGCGAAAACGTACAAGAGTTTTTTACTCATTTGATTGTGTTTTGATTTTAGGGCAACAGTATCCGTAAAAAGAATGCCAGTTTCAGTTTTTAGGATATTCCTGCCGTTTGGATGAAGATGATGAGTTGATAACGCCAAATGAAAAAGGCTTTTTCTCTTGCTAAAAAAACATAGAGGAAAAAGTGGCTGCTTTATGTCAATGAATGGCGCTGCTGTTATCTAATGCCTTTTCGTTCTTTAATTGCCCATGCTTTCAACAGTTTTACAGGCTGTATACAAGTGTTTGCAGATAAATTTATTTAAACTGGATGGCTTTTACCGGTTCTATTCTTTTTACAAATAAGGCAGGAAGAATAAGTGATAAAAAGCAAACTATCAGCGTAGCGCCGCACACTGCGAAGGTTTCCCACCATACGATTTTAACCGGCGCAACAGACACATAATACGCGCTTTCGTCAAGATGAAGGAAGCCTGTATATTGTTGAATTAAACACAAACCAACACCCAGAACAAAACCCGTAACCACACCGATGCCTGCAATAATGGTAGCATAATAAAGAAAAATATTCTGGATAGATGAATCACTGGTGCCGATAGCTTTTAAAATACCAACCATCCTTGTGCGTTCCAACACAAGAATGAGTAAACAAGTAATCAGGTTGATGATTGCAACAATAGCCATGACTACAAAAATCACGTTCCGGTTGGTGTCTTGTATGCTAAGCCAGTCGAAAATATTGGGATAAATGTCTTTTACGCTCCGGCTGATCCAGGCGCCGGGCAACTGATATTTATTGTATAAAAGATTATTGACGGTGTCAATATTTTTGTAATCATCCAGGAAAATTTCGTAACCACCGATGCTATTTTCGCTCCAGTGACTTATGCGCCGCAACATTCGCAAATCAGCCAGCGCAAACAATTTATCATACTCTTCAATCCCGGTTTTATAAATACCACAAACCCTGAGACGGCGCAATGTTGACTTGCCTTCGTCCGGCATAATGAAATAAACCGAAACAGTATCATTCAGCTTTATTTGCAGCTCACTCGCCAGCGGTTGCGAAATCACAATGTCTTTACTGTAAAGCGTGTCAGAGAAATTCAGCCATTTTCCTTCTTTCAAAAAAGGCTGCAGGTTTTGAAAATTATATCCATCATCAACGCCTTTTATAAGGATGCCTTCAATGTCGCGCTTGTTTTCTATCACGGCACTTTTTGTGGCAAAAGCCTGCACCGATTTCACTTGTGGCAACGAGCGCAAAATGTGTTCAACCGTATCGTTTTTATCAAGCGGCGTTTCCTCGGCTACCAGTGCTTTGGATGTTTGATATTCCTGAACATGAATATGTCCCCAAAAGCTGAACACCTTGTTAGCAACGGCTTGCTGAAAACCGGTTACAAAAGCAATCGTAATAATCATTGCCGCTACACTAAGCGCAGTAGCCGCTATGGCAAGACGGATTATGAAACGGGAAAACGATTTCTGCCTGTTGAAGGCAATATGTTTTGCTATGAAGAGAGCCACATCCATGTGCGGGCGAAGCTACAATTGGTATGGCTTGCCGCCAAATGCAGGATTAAGCAAAAAACGATAACTAAAATCAGGTTAGGAATTAATTTGAATAAAAATACAGGTTTGTTGTCCATCGCTCACCTGTCTATTAAGCTGTGGTTGTTGCCATTCCTGCTGCTTCGACCCCGCAGGATTGCTCCCATCAAGGTTTAGGGCAATGATTGGGCTTTTACTTAAGCGAAGCACATACAACTATTTTTAAAGATTCATCACCAAAAAAATTCCGAAAT
Organism: Ilyomonas sp.; assembly: GCA_965199905.1. GTDB lineage: Bacteria > Bacteroidota > Bacteroidia > Chitinophagales > Chitinophagaceae > Ilyomonas. Next base: position 490,305 of record OZ241366.1, read on the forward strand.
TATTTAACGATGACGAACGACTTTTTCTTCACAGAAAAATACCTGAGAATGCGCATACTTAGCTTCGGGTAGATAATTTTTTCAACAACATAACAAAAGCCACAACAGAGAACCAGGTAAGCGAAAAACCGCAGGTAAATGTTGCTTATGATATCATCCATGTAATGCGCATGCGAAACAAAATACCAATGAGAGATATAAAGTGAAAAAGAAATAGGCGCCAGGAACTCAAATAATCCAAACGTGTACGCAAAGCCAAACCAATTGATTCGCTTCCAGCCAATAGCGGCTATAACAGCAACGAAGCAAAACACAAAATGGCGGACTTCAATTCCAGGTGTTGTAACAAAATGAACTGGATTTTCAGGATGCATTTTCTGATAATAAAAAAAATGGCAGATTGTAAGCAATATGATTCCAGCGAGTACCAAAAGTGGTATTTTCATCGATGATAAATCAATGGCTTTGCCGGTAACATACAGCTTTGCCATTTCAGCGCCCATCCACCACAGAATGAAATACATAATTTCCCTGTTTACCGAAAAAGGGAAAAAGACATAAGTGATAGCCGCTAAAGTGGAAATTATATACACAGCCTTCGAAGAACTTTTTCCAAAACGATAGCTGATGAAGAAGAACATCATATAGAACCACCATTCGAAGGTTAATGTCCACAAAGGCTTATTGCCTAAAAACGGTTTAAACCAGGATGGCTGATTCCATATATCCGGCACTTGCTGCAGCATAAGCAGATTGCCGGTTAATGAATGCACATCCGCATCGGAAATCGTTTGACCAGAGGCTTCCAGCAAGATATAATGCCCAATGAAAACGCAGATCAGAGGAATGAAAATGCGCAAAAACCGCTTTAGAAAAAACGATTTGAACGACTTATCGGGAGAGACCAAATAAGCATATTGGATAACAAAGCCAGACAGAATAAAAAACAGCATCACTGCTTCCTGTGCACACTTGAAGAGAGCTACTTGCTTACCAAGTATAGTTGTGTATTCCGGAAAAGAATGATGACACAAAACATAGATAGCAGCGAAGCCCCTGATGGCTTCCAGTTTCATCAACTTCTTCCTGTCGCCACGCGCCGGCGGCGCATCATCAGCAGATTTTACAATTTCAGCAGTATAGGTATGCAATGTAACCGGGTTAGAATGATTCATTAGCGGCTTTATTTATTGATCGCCGTTTAATAAGAACAAAAATATCTGTTTACTATTTACTAATGGTAGGATCTTTTTATTTAATATAAACATATGTGACAGTATCAATTTTTTAAAAAAGAACATCAATTAAATAACCGATGCTCCTTTTATTTTACCGGTTAATCCAAAACTTTTCGTTTATACCTATCGAAGTTGCGAGGCAGGTAACCAAGCCATTGTTGTTGGATATATATTTTCCGTTATTACTTTGGAAACTTACCGTACCATCGGTATTATAAATCCAGAGAAAAGTCTCCTGCGAGCTAATTGACGTAGCCGTACAAGAAACATTGTTCGGGTTTAACTTCGTTACATAATGTCCCTGATTTAATAAAGCTACTTTGCTGGCAGTAACGCTTACAACTGTGTAGCCTTCCCATAATGTATAACTGGTGCTGTTGAGAAATAGGGGCGAACCATCATTGTTATTATGGAGGTAAAAATCGTTAGCGCCTTTAATTGTAATCACCTGATTAAAAGGAACTTTTTGAACAATTGGTGCCGGTACAGTTCCTTTTTCATAATGAAGCATCCATTGATAGATATTCATACCGCTTTCCTTGTAAGAAGGGGCGTATGTTGTAGTCCAGGCATCATGTGAATTGCTGTTGAAACTGGTAAGCTTTGGTGCAACGCTTCCGGGAGCTGAATAGCCTCTTACCATATCTGCCTGGTTCACGCTCCACGAAAACATTGCTGTCGGGTCATCATAACAATGCGTCTGCCATATTTTAATATTTGCATTTGCCACTGTCTGAGCTTCGTCCTGCGTTACCTGGTAATTATAATCTGGCGTCGTCCATGCGCAAATGGGAACCATTGCTGTTATTTTAGATGCGGTAGCAGCACTGTAACCTGCATAATGCCAAACGTTTGCACCGCCAATACTTAAACCAGCGAGATACACACGGTTAGTATCTATCCGGTAATTTGTTTTACAATATTCGAGCAGCGAATCGATTTCATTTGGAAACATACCTACTTCGGTAAGTTGCGGCGTAATAACGATCATGCTGTACGCTTTTCCGTCAACCGTAAAAGAAGTTGGGAACGTGCCATTGTTTATATACATGGCTGGCCCGTATTGCAGTAAACCAGGAAGATCAGTTGTGCCATTGCCTACTTGGCCAATGCCGTGCAGGCAAATTAAAAGAGGGTATTGCTTGGTAATGTCATTGCTGTATCTATTTGGCAAATATTCATAAAACCCATGAATGTGCTCACTCACTATTATACCAGCCCTTGCCGTTTGTACGGCAGCCGATGTTTTCGATGTTACAGAATTTAGTCTTACTAAATCTGTTTGTTCAGAAGGAGTGTTTTGTAATTCTTTTGTACACGATGAAAGCAGTAAAAGGAACAGGAATGGAGCCAACAAATAATAAATGAACAGGGGAGGTTTTTTCTGAAGGTAATTCATAACAGCTTTTTATTTTTTACGATATGCGATTTTATCATTTCATTTCTGTCGTTTGGCATCTGAAAAAGTAAACAACACAAGCAGATTAAAATGAGGTTGGAATGTTTTTATATACGTGCAAAACAGAGCAATGGTTTCAAACACATAAGTCCTTTCAGGAAACAAATACCCGAAACAGTAGCCAGATACAATTCGGTTGTAAAATTAGAAATAAAACTGTATGATTCTCTGCATTTTTCGGTAAAAAAAACAGGAAAAAGAAATGAGTAAATCCGGACTATAAAAAGTGCGATAAAAGGATGCCTGTGGCAACGGCTGCATTCAAAGATTCAGCTTTTCCAATCCTCGGTATAGTTACAGATTCTTTGATAAAAGGAATAATATCCGGACGTATGCCCTTCGACTCATTACCAATTACAAGGATGCCTTCCTTTACTTTATCTATTTCATAAAGATTTTTACCATCAAGCCTTGCTCCGAAGATTGTTATTTCAGATTGTTTAAGAACGTTTTGAATGTCTTCGTAATAAATATTTACACGTGTAATGCTTCCCATTGTGCTTTGCACCACTTTATTATTATAGCAATCTACGCTATCGTGTGAAGCAAAGATTTGTGTGATGCCAAACCAATCGGCAGTTCTTATGATTGTGCCTAAATTTCCCGGATCCTGAATACCATCAAGCACGAGCGTAAAGGTTTTATTTATGTAAAATGCAGGCAACTTTTTTTTGTAAAATATTCCCGTCATTTCATTTGATGTAACGAACCGGCTGATGCGTTGTAATTCGGAAGAAGTTACTTCTCTTACTTCAAAATGATTGTTGCCGGGAAGAGGTAATTTCTTTGTGGTATAAATAATCTGAGGCACCAAACCGTTAGCTAATAATTCAGTTACCAGTTTTGGGCCTTCGGCAATAAACACGTTGTGATGATCGCGATTTTTTTTGTCGCTTAAACTTTGGATATATTTGACCTCATTTTTGCTAATCATTGCGGAATTTTTTGACTACGCAACCAACGGCATAAGCAGGCGCAGCCGGAGAACAAAATAAATGTAGATGGCATTTTTCTTTTCCCGTTTTACAAGATTTTTTCCTTGCCTGCTCTTTTTGTCGTGTTTTGTATCGTGTACCGAGGAAAAATTTTTGTTTGTATTCAATCGGAACAGTGTTAAAAAGCATCCTGTCGATACACCTTTTGTATACAGCACCGAGATTCAAATCAAAACAAATCAATCACTGTCAAAGAACCAAAAGAATAATCTTTTGACGGCATTGCCCAATTATCTCGACGATAGTTTGCGGGTACCGAAAGAGCAGCGCTTCGGGGTGAAATATGTTATAAAAAATCCACCGGTATTCGATACCTCGCGTATCTCACGCACTGTTACATTTATGAACGGCTACTTAGCCTCAATCGGTTATTATCACACCGCTTTTAGTGATAGCTTTTACATAGATACGTTTGCAAAAAGGAAAAAAAGGAGAGAAGACCTGCAGGAAAGAGTGCATGTTATTATTACTGTCGATCCTGGCAAGCCAACCATCATTGATTCTTTCAGATACGCCTTAAGCGATTCTATTTTGCAACGCATTACAACACGCGAAAATTCGGTTAAAAATAGTTTGGTAGAAGCCGGAAAATCTCCTTTTTCCAAGCCACTGCTTGGTAACGAACTTGATCGCCTTGTGGGTTTATATAAGAATCGCGGCTATATGCTCATCTCGCGCGATAACCTGATTGCGGAGGCCGATACTACAGATCCTGCTGTTCTTACCATTTCTACTGACCCTTTCGAGCAAATAAAAACGATAGAGGAAGCGGATAAACGTTCCATGCAAAACCCGGTAGCGCGGGTAATAGTTAAAACAAGGGAAATCAATAACGACTCAACAGATCTGGTTGATTCATCGCAGCTAAAGCAATACCGCATTGGCCATATATATTATTACCCGGAAACCAGATATACCGAGCTGCCTGACAGCCTGATAAAGCAAAAAAATCTGCCGATACTTTTTCAAAGAAAAGGCTACACAATCTATGGCACAAAGCATTTGTTTGGATTTCGCCCTTTGCGCCAGCACACTTTTTTGCGGGAAGGAAGTTTGTATAACGACAGGCTTTATTTAAAAACGATCAACAACCTGTCGTCTGTTGGCGGCTGGCAAAACATAGACACCCGTTACCGCATTCATGTTGTTAATTCTATTCAGAAAGATTCTATATACCAGGATTCTTTTTTGGTAAAAGTTGATACGGTCGATTTCCATTTTTTTATGGTTCCGGCTATCCGGCAAAATATTACAGTTGCGCTTGAGGCAAGCCGCAATACCGGCGATTTATTTACAACCAGCAATACAGTCGGCATCGCCGTAAATGCAACTTATCTAAACAGGAATGTTTGGCACAGTGCTATTCAATCTACCACTTCGTTTCGTAATGGTGTGGAGTTGGGTTTGAACAGGAATGCGCTGCTGCAAACCTTTCAGTCTACTCTCAGCCAATCCTACAGTTTTCCAAGTATTATATTGCCATCGAAAGTCAGAAGTTTTTTGTTTAAAAGACCTCAGCGTTTTGATGGCTTACGAACGATTCTCGGAGCTTCAGCCACTTATTCAGAGAGAACAGATTATTTCCGCATCCGGCAACTGGTGGCAAACTGGGGCTACGAATGGAAGCTAAAAAGCTGGATATGGTCCGTAAAGATACCGAACGTAGAGTTGTATTCATTAGATACACTGCCCTCGCTTAAGGCACAACTTGCCACGAGTCCTTTTTTACGAAATGCCTTTACTACAGGTTCTATAATCAGTATAATCGGTACCACAAATACATTCTGGAAATCGAAGAATCATCCGGCGCAAACAAATTACTTCCGGGCGGCGGCAGAAGAAGCCGGCGGCTTATCAGGAAATATTTATCCCTGGAGCAAAAATATTTACCGATACTTAAAAGGTGAGGTGGAATACCGAAAACGGTTTACTTTACCAACAACCTCCGTAGCCATGCGGCTATTTGCGGGCGTAGGTTTTAATTATGGAAAAGTAGGTCAGTCGCTGCCTTTTTATAAACAGTTTTTTGCCGGTGGTCCCAACAGCATGCGTGCCTGGAGTCTTCGCCAGTTAGGTTTGGGTTCTTCTTTGCAAAGCGATACAGCCACCAATACTGATACGTCTTCCAAAGTAGCTTACCGCGACCGCTTTGGCGACATGCAACTGGAAGCCAACTTTGAATACCGTTATATTATAGCAACGTTCAGCTCACTTAAGCTTGGCGGAGCCATATTTGCCGACATTGGTAACATATGGAATCTGAAATACAGTGCTTTGAACCCGTTGGCAAATTTTCAGTTGAAAAATCTGGGGCGGGATATTGCCATTGGTGTGGGAACAGGCTTACGGCTTGATTTTAATTATTTCCTGATTCGCATTGATGGCGGTATTAAATTAAAAGACCCGGCACGACTGGAAAATAACGGTTGGCTCAGCATTAAAAACTTTACATGGCGAAATCAGGAGTTCGAAAAAGTGAACAGTCCTAACCGTAATAATTATGCTATCCAGTTAGGCATCGGTTTACCTTTTTAAACATTTATATAATCCGATAATTGCCATCATGAAAGTATTATTGGTAGAAGATGAACCGGCTGTGGCAAACCTGGTAAAGAAAACGCTGGAAGAAGAAAACTACGAAGTAACGGTAGCGCCTGATGGTTTGTCAGGCTGGGATTATCTATCACGTTTTACTTACGATGCTGCCATTGTAGATGTAATGTTGCCGGGCATTAACGGTCTCGAATTATGCCGCCGTAGCCGGCAAGTTGAAAGCCACATCGATACACCAATACTATTATTGACAGCATTAGGAACAACAGATAATATTGTAATGGGGCTTGATAGCGGGGCTGATGATTATCTTACCAAACCTTTTAAAGTGGCTGAACTGTTAGCACGCCTGAGGTCACTGGCAAGACGTAGATCGCTGCATCAGGAAGAACCAGGTGATAAACAAAATACGATTCGCTTTTCAGATTTGGTTATCAATCTCGATGGAAAAGAAGTTAAACGCAACGGCGCAGTAATCGATTTAACTGCAACCGAATTCAGGTTACTGGAATATTTGGTTCGAAACGCACGCCGCGTAGTTTCACGCATGGATATTCTTGAAAAAGTGTGGGGTTACGATTTTGACATGAATACAAAACTTGTGGACGTATATATTAATTATCTCAGGAAAAAGATAGATGCGAATACAGACAATAAACTCATCCATACTGTAACCGGTATGGGATATATTTTAAAAGAGAAATAAGAGTGAAGATACAAACGAAGATTGCGTTGCTGTTCACGCTGCTTTGTACGCTGGTGATCGTTTTACTGAGCTTCGGTATTTACTATTTTACTTATCAGAATGCATCTCAGGATTTTAATACCCGGCTTCAGTTGCGGGCGCACCTGGCTGCACGCGCATATCTTCAGAACAGTGCTGATACCGCCACGTTCGCCTCGATAAAAAGAGAGCAATTAAAACGACTTCCCGAAGAACGCGAGTACATCATCAAGCAGGATACATTAACACGGGCGAATGCAAATCTTGTTTCGATGTTGCCTGTAAATTTTTTTAACTCTGTCATTCAAAATCAGGAAGCCGCTTATCGCAGTGATTTTGATTTTTTCTATGGAATTCTTTATCAAAATTCAAGCGATTCATACATTGTTGTTATAACCGCTAAAAATACGTTTCTGAAAGATTTTCTCAGCAATCTCAGGAAGATACTTTTTATCGTTTGTATTGTTAGCGTTATCGTTGTTTTTACAATTGGCCTGCTGTTTTCAAAACAGATTCTTGCACCCATCCGGCTGATTTCAAAACAAGTAAATAATATTACCGCAACATCACTTCATAACAGGCTGACTGTAAAGAAAGGGAAAGATGAAATTGTTGTGTTGGCAAACACATTTAATGACATGCTAATCCGCTTGGAGACTTCTTTTGAAACACAAAATAACTTTGTGAGTAATGCTTCGCACGAACTGAATACGCCACTGACGTCCATTATCGGCGAAGCTGATTTTGCATTATCAAAAATACGGTCACCTGATGATTACCGGCAATCATTATCTGTTATTCTTCAACAGTCCGAAAAGCTGAAGCAAATTACATACAGCCTTGTACAACTTGCGCGTTCAGGCTTCCGGGAAAGTTTTTCGCCGGAACAGGTTGATTTATCTGAAATATTATGGAATGCGAAACACAACGTAAGCCAGATATACAATAATTGCCGGGTAGAATTCAATACCAGCTTATATCCGGAAAAAACTGGTTTGCTGACGGTGCGCGGAGATGCACAGTTGCTTGAGCTTGCCATTTCTAATGTGATGATGAATGCCTGCAAGTATTCTAACAATCAGCCAATATCGGTAGCCGTTGCTATGTCAGTAAAGTATGTGGTTATTATTATAAAAGACAGTGGCATCGGCATTCCGCAGGAAGAATTGAAACAAGTGTTCAATCCTTTTTTCCGGGCATCTAATGTTCGTAACATCAGCGGTTATGGCATCGGTCTTCCACTCACGCAAAATATCATTCGTTTGCATCATGGAAGCATTGATATCCATTCCGGAGAAAACAAAGGAACGGAAGTCATCATCAAGCTGCCATCGAACGGGTAGTAAAAGCTCTTACCGTTTTCTTATCAGAATTTTATTTTATTCTAACCTCATTCTAACCCCGCTTTAAACATCGTGTTTCAATTTGCACTTAAATTTAAAAGCAATGAAACACATTCTGATACCAACCGATTTTTCTGTAAGGTCGTTACATATTGTTCATGATATTGTAAAGAGGAACGAGGGACAAAAAATTACAGTTTATATCCTGCACCTGGTTCATATTCCAAACGATATTTCCGATTTGATTTTTTTCAAAAAAAGCCTTTTATATAACCGTGTGCCTGTTGCTTTTACAGAAGCGATGCAGATGCTTCGAAACAAGTATGCCTCGCAATTAAAGCTGGAGTTGCACTTTAGTTATGGAAACCACGTAAAAGCTCTCAACATGGCAATCGAAAGCTTTGGTATTGAAGAAATTTATTCTTCAGGTAAACATAATTATACATTGCCTTTTACCAATTCGGCTGATATAATATCCATGCTGCCAAAGTGTAATATTCCTGTTTATAAAATGGGTTTAAAGTCAGCGATCGAAACCGAAGATGAAGTTAATATGCTGTCTTCTTTATTCTCGGACGATATTACTTTTTCTAAATCAAAACCAGAATCTGCATTCTGATTTTTTGAAACTGACTCTTTATGTTGTTGAAAAAAAATATTCCTTTCAAATATATTTTCGGGAAGATAAAATACGAGATCATCGGCGTTACGCTGTACACCATAATGGTTACGGTGCTTTACAAAATGTTCGATCTTTCTTATCTCAATATTCCTCATGCTGTACCGACGGTGATGATTGCGGTGGTGTCTCTTTTGCTTGCTTTTCGCTCAAACCAGGCTTACGATAGATGGTGGGAAGCCCGCACAATCTGGGGAGCCGTTGTTAATGACAGCCGCACACTTGCCAGGCAGGTAAATTGCTTCCTCCAGGAAAATATTCCCGGAGATGAAATCTTCTTTTACAAATCAGCTTTTATAAAAAGACAGATTGCCTGGTGCCAGGCGCTCAATATGAGTTTGCGGGGGAAAAATGAGTTTGTAGAAATTGAAAAATACCTGTCGCGTGCCGATGTGCAACAGCTAAAAAACTTTAATAATATTCCCATGGCAATACTGCATCTGCAAGGGCAAAGCTTGCAGGAATGTCATCGTAATGGATGGATCAACAACTATCAACAGGTATCGCTGGATGAAACATTAACGAGGTTCAGCAATTCAATGGGCGGCTGCGAAAGAATCAAGAAGACTGTGTTTCCGGTTACATACAGTATGTACATTCACTTGGCATTGCTGTTCTTTTTCCTGCTTCTTCCTTTTTCGTTACTGGATGTATTCGGGTTGATGACGATACCAATGGTTATTGCCATGGGAGCTTTGTATTTCCTGATAGAAAAGATGGCAGTTCATTTACAAGATCCCTTTGAAAATAAACCAACCGATACACCGATGACAAGCATTTGTTTTACGATTGAGCGCGATTTGAAACAGATGATAAGCGATGCACAACATCAGAATGAAGTGGTTCAAAACAATGCGTATTACATTTTGTAATGCGCATTGTTTTATTGGTAGATAGCCAGCAGGCCATCGGGAAGTATGACATGGATTTCTTTTTTCCTGCGGTCTATTTTTTCAACGGTTTCTTCGTGTAGTGGTATCAGCGCCTCTTTATTTTTATAAATTGTTTTCAGTAAAAGCTGGTGAGGTTGTTCAATCACTTCATCTACAACTCCAATAAGATTTTTATTTTCAAAAATTGAGAAGCCAATCAGACCGATTGCAGATGCTTTACCAGCAACTTTTTCAAAATCTGCCTGCAAAAGCCAAACATTTTTACGGATAAAACGATGTGCCGCTTCTTTCGTGGATATACCTTCTAATGTTAGATAACTCTCTGTGCTGTCTTTTGGTTTTGCTGTTTGTAAAAAGTAAGGAAGAAAATTATTTTTAGTCTGTTCAATGAAGACGGCTTCAATGTTTTTAAAATCAGATTTTCGTTCGAGTCCATGTTGTAAAATCACTTCTCCTCTCACGCCAAACGTGGCAACAATTTTCCCGATGTGTATATAATCCATAGTTAGTGGTAATTGGTAATTTTTAATCGAGTTATTCAATTAACCATAAAATATTACAATTACTTTCCCCAACGCCACAACAAATAGTCAGGAAAAGCTTTCGCCCAGGTTGCCACATTATGCATTCCATCAGGCAGCTCAATATACTTTATGGCTTCATCAGCATATCCTTTTTCTTTCAGCTCTTTGATAACATCAAGCGTGTCATCAATCGAGTCGATGATGCCGTTATTGTTGCGGTCGGCAAGTTCATCAAGTGCGCCGCATTCGAAGAAGAAACTAAGCGACTGATAAAAGGGAATGCTTCGAATGCGTGCATGCATAATGCGGTCGGTGTTATCATTATAATCTCTGCCGTAACTACGACTACGCCACCAGAAAGAACCACTGAAAGCTGCAGCGTTTACAAACTCATCAGGATGATTTAACACGATATCCAAAGCACTCAAACCGCCTAAAGAAAAGCCTGCAAATGATTTGTCTTTAAAAGACGAAATAGCAAATGTCTTCTTAATGTATGGAAATAATTCCTGTAAAATGAATTTTGTGTACTCGCCTGCTTTTGCACCTTGTTCACGATAGTTAAGCTGCCCTGCGGTTCCATATTCATTTTTCCTGTCGGTGCCGCAATGAATGCCAACACAAAGAAGCGGTTGTAAAGAATCATCCTTGTACAAGCAGGATAAAATATCTGCAAAAGGCATTACAGGCAAATCTTGTCCATCATTAATTAAAAGAAGAGGAATGTTATTTAAATCCTGAAGATGAGCCGGATAATAAAAATCAATCAACACGTCGCGGTTGAGGAAGGTTGAAAAAACGGTATCACTTTTCACGAATACCGTCTTATGGTCTTTTATATCATTCGCCATAGAATGCCCAAAAGTAAACAGGTGTGATTAAGTGTGTTCGAAAAGTTTATTTTAGTCTGGCATTTGTTTTATTACTTTGAAGCGTACCATTTTTAATTACAACTCTCAAAAGCTAACACATGAAAAAGATCGGGATTCTGTTTGGAAAAGAAAGAAGTTTTCCGGAAGCATTTATCGAACGTGTCAACAGTAAAGGAATCAAAGACATTTCGGCTGAAGCAGTTAAGATAAATAAAGTAATGCAGGGTGAGCCAACCGGTTATGCTGTGATTGTAGACCGTATAAGCCAGGACGTTCCATTTTACCGCGCCTATCTTAAAAATGCAGCCATTGGCGGTGCTGCCGTTATCAACAATCCTTTTTGGTGGAGCGCCGATGAAAAGTTTTTCAATAATGCACTCGCTGTTAATATCGATGTGCCGGTTCCCAAAACAGTGATCCTTCCTTCTTATGATCTTCCCGACGATACCAGTGCTGAAAGCTTTAGCAGCTTAGATTACCCAATGGATTGGGAAGGCATGTTTAATTATGTTGGATTTCCGGCTTATATGAAGCCTTTTGCAGGTGGCGGCTGGAAAAATGTTTATAAACTAAACAGCATAGAAGAATTTTACGAAAAACATAAAGAAACCGGGCAATTGGTAATGTTACTGCAGGAAGAAATTGTGTTTGAAGAATATTACCGTTGCTATTGTATAGGCGGTAAGCATGTACGCGTGATGCCGTATGAGCCGCGCAACCCACATCATCTGCGTTACCAAGCTTCTTTTTCACCGTCAGAAGAGCGGCTTAAATACTTAGAAGATCTTGTACTTCGCATCAATAAATTTTTAGGTTACGATTTTAACACCGTTGAGTTGGCTTTACGAGGCGATACAGCTTACGCCATTGATTTTTGCAATCCTGCGCCCGATGCGGAACGTGCCACTGTTGGGGAAGAAAATTTTGAATGGGTGGTAGAAACGGCTGCCAATTTTGCCATAGAAAAAGCAAAAGGCTGGAAGGAAGGAAAAGATAACCTGACATGGGGTGAATTTGTAAAACGTAGCGCCGCTAAAAAGAAATTGTTTCCATAATATTTATCGAAAGCACCGGAACTAATTAACTATAACCTATGGCGTATCAAAATCTGAAGCATTTCACACTTGGAATAGAAGAAGAATACATGGTAATTGATCCCGAAACGCGGGAACTAACAAGCCATGAGCAACGCATAGTTACTGAGGGGCAGAAAGTTATCCGCGACAAAGTAAAAGCGGAAATGCACCAGGCAGTGGTGGAAGTGGGCACTGATATCTGTCAGAACATAGAAGAAGCATACCGGGATGTGCATACGCTCCGCACCACTATATCGCAGATTGCCGGTGATATGGGAATGTGGATAGGTGCATCCGGTACGCATCCGTTCAGCAACTGGCAAAGCCAGATGATAACCGACCATGCCAGGTATAGCCAGATTGTAAATGAGCTGCAGGAAGCTGCGCGCAGCAATCTTATTTTTGGTTTGCATGTACATGTGGGTATGGAAGATCGCAGGATGGCTATCCATTTGGCAAATTCGGCAAGATATTTTTTACCACATGTGTATGCATTAAGCACCAATTCTCCCTTTTGGGAAGGCAGGCAAACAGGTTATAAATCGTTCCGCACGAAGGTGTTCGACAAATTTCCGCGCACAGGTATTCCTGATTATTTTGAAAGCATTGAGGCGTATGATAGCTATGTAAACCTGCTGATTAAAACAAACTGCATTGACAATGCAAAGAAAATCTGGTGGGATTTACGCGTGCATCCATTCTTCAATACGATTGAGTTTCGCATTTGTGATGTGCCGATGACCATTGATGAAACCATTGCCATTGCCGCTTTATTTCAAGCCATTTGCGCCAAGCTATTCAAATTGAGAAATCAGAACATGAACTACATGATTTACAGCCGGGCTCTGGTGAATGAAAATAAGTGGCGCGCAGGCCGTTACGGCATTGATGGAACGCTCATTGATTTTGGTAAGGAGCAGGAAGTAAATACACGAGTTCTCATTTATGAATTACTCGACTTTGTAGATGATGTAGTTGACGAATTAGGCAGCCGCAGTGCTATTAATTATGTTCATAAGATGATAGAAAATGGCACGGGCGCTGACAGACAGTTAGCCGTTTTCAATCAGCGCCAGGATATGAGAGATATTGTCGATTATGTTCATAGCCAGTTTCTGGTCGTCTGATAAAAAGAGATTTTACTGTTTACACATTTGGCAAATCTTCAACCCTGGCGATACCTTTTTTAGGGCATTACAAGCCCGACACGTGAACAATATGCAGCTTGGCGCCTGATTCGCCGGTAATTGTCGAGTGTATTCAATGGAATTTCATTCATAAATCTATTTAATTATACTGTATTTCTGAGCAGCAGTAGAAGATGTTTTGTCTCTTACGGGCGGTTAAGTTCATCACTTCATCACCTTCAATTTTAACGCTGTTTCTAACGTTAGTAATAAGCCTGCCGGATATGTATTCATTAATATTGCTACCTTTTCGCGCTATCGTAATAATCCCTTCTGTGAGGTCATCGATACTTGATGTTTTCATCAGATAGCCACCGGCTCCGTAACGGATCATTTTAATAATATTATCTTCCTGGTCTTCGATATTTCTTTTTGCTTTGCTGAGCCAATATTTATTCAATAGCTTTATAGGATACTAATAATTGTTGCAATATGAAAAGATGGATTTCGCTTGTAATCTTAGTCTATTTTAGTGCTGTCTGCTGTTTTGCCCAATTACCTCAAACCCCGGATCGGATTTACGGACAATTGTTTATTGATGTGCAGATGAATAAAGTTTTCCCTGATAATAAAACTTTCGTGGATTGCATCCCTAAGCGCAACCCGAAAGTGATTGTAGCAGCTTATGAAAAATTGAAAAAGGATTCGGTTTCCGGCTTTTCATTGATGCATTTTGTTGAAGAAAATTTTCAGATTCCTGTTAGCCCCACCAGCACTTATCAATCTGACAAAAGCGGAACGGCAGCATCGCACATACAACAACTGTGGAGCGTTTTAAAGCGTAATCCGGATAAAGAAGTAGAAGGCAGTTCCCTGTTGCCTTTGCCTAATCCGTATATCGTGCCCGGTGGCAGATTTCGAGAAATTTATTATTGGGATTCCTATTTTACAATGCTTGGACTACAGGTAAGCGGCGAAAACGGAATGATAGAAAATATGATTCAGAATTTTGCTTATATGCTGAATACGTATGGACACATACCAAACGGCAACAGATCATATTATCTCAGCCGGTCGCAGCCGCCATATTTTTCTGTGATGCTGGATTTGCTGGCAGAAAGTAAGGGAAAGCAGGTGTATGCTTTGTATCAAAATGCTTTGTTGAAGGAATATGATTATTTTATGGATAAAACGGCTGCTACAAAGCACGTTGTAAAAATGCCTGACGGCAGCGTTTTAAACAGGTATTGGGATGCAGATGATCGCCCCAGGCAGGAATCTTTCGTGCAGGACTCATCATTGGGTATCAACTTTACAGGCGATCGTGCCATGCTTTATAAAAACCTGCGCTCAGGTGCTGAAAGTGGTATTGATTTTAGCAGTCGCTGGTTTGCTGATGGCGAACATTTGTCTTCTATAAATGTGACTGATATGGTAGCTGTTGATTTGAATGGGCTACTTTACCATTTGGAAACGACATTAGGAAAATCCTTTACAGAAACCGGCAACCTGGTGAAAGCAAGATATTATAATACGCTGGCGCAACGCCGCAAAGCGGCTATTAATAAATACTGCTGGGATTCTGCCAGCCAATGGTATTACGATTACAACTTAAAAACAAAAAAGCGCAGTTCCGAAATTACCATCCTGGGTATATCACCTTTGTTTTTTCAGGTGGCATCCGCAACGCAGGCAAAAGCGGCTGCGAAATTTGTAAAAGATAAATTACTAAAAGATGGAGGGTTTGTTACCACACTGAAACACACCGGCGAACAATGGGATGCTCCCAACGGCTGGGCGCCTCTGCAGTGGTTGAGCATTCGTGGTTTAGAAAATTATGGCGAGCACGCGTTAGCCGAAGATGCTGCTAAACGCTGGGCAACTTTAAACATCAAAGTGTTTCATAACACAGGTAAAATGCTGGAGAAGTATAATGTGGAAAATACTAACTTATCCGGAGGGGGAGGTGAGTATGAAAACCAGGACGGTTTTGGATGGACAAACGGTGTTTTACTTAAGTTGATAAAGACGTATGGTATAAAAGAATAGAAAATATTTTATGTAATAACAATCAGAATAAAAGCAAAAAACTCCATCGCTGTCGATGGAGTTTTGTTATGTACATAGCAATCGAAGAGGCCTGTTAAATGTTTTTCTTTACTTATTTGTGAAAAACGCTTAGCAAAAGTAAAATTTATTACCAGTCTGCCAAATCATTATCAGACAAAACAAACAGAGTTGACTAATTGCTTAGATATTTTAAATCAAAATCAAAAATTCCTTAGAAACCAATCGATGTTTAAACGTTTACGTTTGATATTTTTCAGCGTAAATTGTCGATAATTTTGTATTCAATTATTACAATATTAATAAATGGAATTTTTGTCATAAAATTTGATGTTTTAGTAAACAATTACGCGTTTTGGTGGCGGCGCCGGACGTCTGCGTTCATGTACCCGCACCACGCAACTCATTTCACCGATTATAATTGCAAACAATAAAAGAGCGACTAAAACTTTTTTCATTGAAGTTATTTATTATAAGATATAAGTAAAAACATGCCAGCGCATAAAGCTAAATTTACTTTTTAAACTGAAGACTGAAGATGCCTGTTTAAGAATAATTAACGAATATTCATCTCAAATTTTCATTCAGAATAAAAAACCAACAGTGATTATAAAGGCTTGCTATCTCCTAAAAACCTGATTACGTTTTCACCAAATTCCTTAGTTGACATAGCAAAACCATGATCGCCGGGAACTTCAGCATACTTTCCTTTTTTAAACAAAAGTGCCAAAGCTTTTGCATTTCCATTATCCGAATCTTCGCTTCCACATATAACCATCACCAGCTGATTTACGGCTCGCAAAACTTTCTTTGGCGTTGAAGGCTGCTCTTTCTGTTGAAGCGCCAAAGCAGTACGATCTAAAGATGTATCGCTTTGTATTCGTTTGATCAAAGGCTCAAGTTCCGCCATAGTTGTGTCGCCATTAAGAACATGATAAAACATTTTTCGCCTTGGCCATTCCGGATTTGTGAAATCAGTTCCCATACCTCCCAACACTGCTTTATTAACACGTTTATCAATAGCCAATAAACTGGCTGCAATAATGGAACCGCGGGAGTATCCGACTACAGAATACGATTTTATCCCGAGTGAACTGGCTAAAGATACAATGTCTTTTGCTTCGGCATTATTTGCGTAGTCTTCATCGGCGTGAGGTTTATCAGATTTTCCATTACCACGTAAATCGGGAATAATCACTCGGTAACCGGCTTTCAATAACGCTTTATAAACCTGGGTTCGCTTCCAGCCTTGCCCTGTTCCTGAAAAGCCATGGATCAATATCACCGGGTAACCCAAACCTTTGTCTTCATAATAGATTTTGGTTTTATCGAACGAAGTCAAAAAATGAGAAGAATCTGTTTGTGCATGCAAAAAGGAAAAACCGATCAAACAAAAAAGAAGAAAATAATATTTCATAAGACTGAATCGTGAAAGTGAAGTAAGATATTGGCAAGATATAATTTTAGGAACACTTGTCATGAAAATGATAATTACAAGCCTTGAATCTGGTACCAGTTTTTTAAATGCTATTTAAAGTAAGACGAAACACTAATCATCAGCTTCTAATTTTTTGGGGGAAAGGTAATTAACGGGTAAATGTTTATGCTTTATACAATTAAAAAAAAGGACTTTATATTGTATAAAGTCCTTTTTGTTTTACAAAAATTTGATTTGGCTAATTGAAATTCACTCGGTTTATTTCGGATCTTTTTTCTTCTTGCTGCCGTCAATTACAGCTCCGGTTCCTGCACCTACACCTGCGCCGAGCAACCCACCTACAACAGCACCGGCACCTTTATGTTTGGCTACCATTGCGCCGGTTATACCACCTGCACCTGCACCAATAACGGCTCCTTTTGTTGTACTATTCCAACCTTTCTTATTTGTCTCGGTTGTAGCTGGTGTTTGAGTTTGTACTACTGGTTTATCTTCTGCGGCTTGCTTTACCTGCTCTTTTTCATCAACTACCGTTTTAAGAGAATCAATAGTCTTTTCCTGTTGATTGGCTGTGTTTACAGAATCAATGGTAACAGCTTTAGCCTGAGCGGCTGCAGCTTCCGTTGCCTGATCCTGTTTTTGTTTGCTTACGCATGAAACGGTCATTGTTGCGGCAAGCATTACAAATAGCAAAGTTTTCATCTTATTGAATTTTAGTAACTCTTCTTTAAAATGATGCCAAACTTTTACATACAACCATCCCCGTTTTGCCTGGTATAAATCTAATTTTTAAGAAAGAAACAAAAGAGTATGGCGCTACTGCCCCTGTGTGGAATCGCTTACGGAAGCCACCGTTTGAGATACAACCGGTAATGCACCGTTTTCCAGGCTTTCCTTGTAGTGAAGAACGCCACGCATTACCGCATAAGCAACCTCATTCTGGTCTTTATCATTACTTAGATAACTTTCCTCATCGTGGTTGCAGATGTAACCGGTTTCTACCAATATGCTTGGCATGGCGGTGGCCTGCAGTACCCAAATACCTTTGTTGTTGCGCTGTAAAACTCCGCGGTTCACCCGGCCTTGTTTTTCAAATTCATCCTGCACATATTCAGCAAGCATACGACTATTATTAAAAAACTTTTTGGTCAGGATAGAAGCCCGGATTTTTGCCTCCGGCGAATCGAACAGCAAAGTGCTGGAATCATTATCATTCTCTTCGCTCACTTCATCGTTAGAACTGGCGCCTACAAAATCCTGTTTGTCTTTTGCTTTTCCAACAGCCCAGATATATACTTCAGTGCCTTGTGCATCGCAACCCAAATTGTAACTTTTATAGATAGGAACATTCCGTTTATGAGCTACTTTCTTTTTCTTTTGTCCCTTGCCTGTGTACGTGTAATAGGTCTGCGATGTATGACCAACCACATCGCGCCTGATACGGGGAGCGCTGGAATTGAGATGAATGCTGATAAAAAGATCACCATGGTTTTCATTAGCTATCTGCGCTCTCCGCTTTAAAGCTGCGGAAATATTTGTCAGGTGGTCTGGCAAATATTTATCCGTACGGGTAAAAATAATTTTTGTGGTTGGCAAATTCTGCCTAAGCATGTCACCCAGTTTAAGCGCGATGTCCAGAGCATTTTCAGCTTCGGTGCTATTGGCGCCATTGGCGCCGGGGTCGGGCAAGCCATGCCCGGGATCGATAATAATTGTCTTTAAAACATTTTTGGATTGGGCTATCTGAAACGGAAAAGGAAGCTCAAACGAACAGAGGAAAAGGATAAGAACGGATGTGAAAAAAACTTTACCGGATAAATTGTACATAATTCACGAATCGTTAAGTTATCTGTTTAATGTTTCGGCTATTTTTGTTTTAACTGTATGAGGAATCAAAGTAAAATTAGCAGAAAAAAAACCCTTGCCTTACTTGGCTTGCTTCTTTTACTTTTTTTTATCACTCGTATCCAGGCTTCCGGTTCGTACTCTTTCTTTTCATTATCGTATCAACAAAATTATAGCGACACCATTATAACGGATTCTGCACTCCTGAAATTACGCAACGATACCGGCGGTCTTCGCAGGTATGATATGGTAAAGCCGCCGGCAACAACAAACACAAGCATCATCAATGCGCCTGAC
The DNA here is from genome assembly GCA_965199905.1 of Ilyomonas sp. Lineage (GTDB taxonomy): Bacteria > Bacteroidota > Bacteroidia > Chitinophagales > Chitinophagaceae > Ilyomonas. Next base: position 509,435 of record OZ241366.1, read on the forward strand.
AGTACTTTCTTTAGTGACACTGCAAATGTAGACTCTACAAAACGGCAAAAGATTGATTCGCTTCTGATTTCAAAAGATTCTCTGGACTCGCCAATCGACTATGCGGCTGAAGATTCGGGCGTTTTGTATATTGAATCTAGAAAGTTTTTTCTGTATGGAAAAGCAAACGCAAAAACAAAGGATGTTGACCTGACGGCAAATAATATTCAGTACGATCAGTCAACGCAGCTTATTAAAGCTTTCGGCGGTACGGACACTGCAAACAATCCGCTAAGTAAGCCAACCTTCGTGCAGGGCGATCAGAAGTCTATCTCCGACACTATCGAATTCAATCTGAAAACACAGCGAGGTTTATCGAGAAACTCTTTTTACAACGAAGGAGAGATTTTTGTGAATGCAGAACGCATAAAAAAAGTAGATAAGGATGTTGCATTTGCTTATAAAAGTCGCTTTACCACTTGTAATCTTGATACTCCGCACTTTGCCTTTGTGGCAAAAAAAATGAAGCTGATCAACAACAAGATTGGTGTGTCTGGTCCCGTGCATCCCGAGTTTGAAGGCGTGCCAATTCCTTTATATATTCCGTTTGGTATTTATCCACTTAACAGAGGACGACATTCTGGCTTGTTGCCGGCGCAATTTGCCAACAACAGCGGTTATGGTTTAGGTTTAGAAGGTTTGGGTTATTATAAAGTTATCAACGATAACTGGGATGTTACCATGCGTGGGAATATCTATTCGTATGGAGGCTGGACGTTAAATGTTTCGCCCGAGTATTATAAACGATACAGATATCGTGGGTCATTGAATTTAGAAATTCAGCACGCTAAAGTGTTGAACAGTACCAATTCAGGCTTTCAACAGGATGAATTTACCAAATCTCAGAACTATGCCATTCGCTGGAGCCATGCGCAGGATAGTAAAGCGCACCCCGGCGTTTCTTTTTCGGCTAACGTAAATGCAAGCAGCACACCCTTTAACCGGTATGTGGCAGACAATCCTGTTCGCAGTTTTCAGAACCAGTTAAGCTCATCCATTTCTTATTCAAAAACATATAAGAACAGCAACCTCACGCTGTCTTTAACCCATAATCAGAACAACAATCTTCATCTGCAAAACATTCGTTTTCCAACGCTTTCTTATACCGTAAATACGTTCTATCCGTTTGAGAAAAAAGAACAGGTGGGTACTCCAAAATGGTACGAAAAGCTGGGTATTTCTTACAACGGACAAATCTTTAACCAGTTTTCTTTTTACGACACCGCTTTCAACTTTAAACATATTTTAGATACGCTTCAATGGGGCGCACAACATAGCATTCCAATCAGTATTTCTTTGCCTGCATTAGGACCTTTTATTGTATCGCCGTTTGTATCTTATAACGAAAGATGGTTTGGTCAAAAGTCTGACATCTATTTTAATCCGGTTGATACAACTGTTGACACTACACAGCATAAAGGTTACTACCAGATGCGTGAAGTCAGCTTTGGCGCATCTGTAAATACACGCATTTTTGGAACCGTTCAGTTTCCACATTCAAAAGGCATTGTTGCCATTCGGCATGAAATAAAACCAACTGTAAGTTTTAGTTATAAACCGGATTTGGTAAGTAAATGGTATGATACGATTAACGTAGAAGTTTATACGAAAGATGCAAAAGGAATAGTTACGGATTCAGCGAGGAAAAGGGTATCCGTATCCAAATTAGGTAGCGGCAATCTTGTATCTCCTTTTTCGCAAGGACAATTTGGAGGCGTTACTTTTAGTTTAGAAAACCTTCTTGAAATGAAGGTTAGAAACAAAAAGGATACAACCGGCGAGAACCCGACGCGAAAAGTGAAACTGATTGACGGACTGAATTTTACGACAGCTTATAATTTTCTTGCCGATAGCTTCCGTTGGTCAAATATAGCAGCCAGCTATCGCAGCACTTTCTTTCAAAAAGTAAATGTGACCGGCTCAGCTTCATTTGATCCTTATGAAACTGATAAATATGGCTACCGCATTGATGAACTCCTTTGGAAACACGGCCGAATCGGAAGGTTAACCACGGCTTCGTTAGCACTTTCAACTTCCATCCAAAGCAAAAAGAAAGATGGCAAGACTGACGACCAGCGGCTAAGCGATCTCGATCAAACAATGACGCCTGATGAAGAAGCGGCTGCGCTGGCTTATGTGCGTTCAAACCCGGCCGAGTTTGTTGATTTTGATATTCCCTGGTCGTTAAACTTGTCGATGACCACTAACTTTTCCAAAACACGTTTGAGAGAAGATTATAATGGTTATTATACCGATGTTACGGCAAGCATCAATATTAATGGCGATTTTAGCCTGACGCCAAAATGGAAAATCGGAGGCAGCACATACTTCGATTTACGCACACGAAAAATAGGTTTGCTCACCATGTACATTACACGGGAAATGCACTGCTGGCAGCTTGCAATCAATCTCACACCGGTTGGCATCACGCGTTCTTTCAGCATTGTTATCAATCCAAAGTCGAGCCTCTTACGCGACCTGAAGATCAACCGCACACGCAGCTTTACATCGTATCCATAAAGGGATATCATTCCGCTTTTCATAAGTATTTGCGGGCATCAGGAAAGAGATTCACTTATCTTGGCCGCAAACATTTTTTTGCTAAGAGAACTTATTATATCTGTTCAATCTTACTTCGAAGCGCACCGGTTTATCAGGAAGCATAAGCTTTGGAAGTGGATACTGATACCGGGAATTATTTACGCTTTGCTGTTTGCAGCAAGTATGATTTTGTTTGGCGCCAGCGCTTCTCATTTTATAGATTGGGTGTTTACCAAAACGCGCATTAAAGACTGGATGCAGCAACACCAGGGTGGCATTCTCAACTTTATTTTTGTCTTCGCCACTTTTATTCTCTGGATCATCATTATGCTCTTTTATTTTTCGCTGTTCAAATACATCTGGCTTATCATCGGCTCGCCGGTTTTTGCCTACCTGAGCGAAAAAACAGAAGCGCTGATGCAGAACCGCACTTTTGATGTAAGCTCTTCGCAATTGGTGAAGGATATTCTTCGCGGCATTTATATTTCTGTGCGTAGTTCTCTGTGGCAAACGGTTTATCTCATTTCTCTTTTTATTCTTTCTTTTATTCCTCTCATTGGTTGGGTCACACCTGTTGTTGCTTTACTCACAGAAGGATATTACTATGGTTTCAGCATGCTGGATTACAGCTTTGAGCGACGCAAGCTCACGGCTCAGCAAAGCATCTATTTCATCGGTCAGCATAAAGGCCTGGCTATCGGTAATGGAATCATTTTTTATTCCATGCACCTTGTTCCCATTATTGGTTGGATTCTGGCGCCTGCCTACGCCGTTATTGCTGCCACACTTAGTATTATTAAAGTAATGGATGCAAATAAAACTACCACTTCAATTACCAATTAAAAACAACAATAACCAATACCATCCGGTGGAAAAATTGCCAAAATCTTTAGGGTTTCCTGCGGTAACTTGTGCTCTCAATTGAGGGTTCGATCATGCAGTTTTCTCATCTCCACGTTCACACACAGTTTTCGCTTCTCGACGGCGCAGCCAACATAGAAAGCTTATACAAAAAAGCCGCAAAGCACAACATGCCGGCGCTGGCAATCACCGATCATGGAAACATGTTTGGTGTTTTCGATTTTGTAAACCAGGCATGGAAAAACACCAAAATAGTTGGTAAAGATGCCAACGGGAAAGACATTCTCGAACCGGTTATCAAACCTGTTGTCGGCTGCGAGTTTTATGTGGTGGAAGACATGACAAAGCGTACATTTTCCAAAGAACAAAAAGATCAGCGCTTTCACCAGGTATTGCTGGCAAAGAACAAAACGGGTTATCATAACCTTGTGAAATTAACCTCGTATGGTTTCAGCGAAGGCATGTACAGCAAGTATCCGCGTGTGGATAAAAAGCTGATCGAGAAATATAAAGAAGGATTGATAGCAACAACCTGCTGCATCGGCGCTTATGTGCCGCAAGCCATTTTGCATAAGAGTGAAGAAGAAGCGGAGAAAGAATTGAAGTGGTGGCTGGATATGTTTGGTGAAGACTATTACATCGAGCTGCAACGCCACAATATTCCCGAGCAGTTAAAGATAAATGCAATGTTGATGAAATGGGGCAAGAAGCACAATGTGCCCATGATTGCCACCAATGACAGCCATTATACCGATCAGGAAGATTATAACGCGCACGATATTTTGCTTTGCATCAACACCGGCGAAAAGCAATCCACGCCTGGCCTTGATGATTTTATAAATGACGATACGCTTTCCAAGAACCGCCGTTTTAAATTTCCTAACAACGAATTTTATTTCAAATCGCCGGATGAAATGGTCAAGCTATTTCACGACATTCCGGAAAGTCTTGACAACACAAATGCCATTGTTGATAAGATAGAAGTTCTGAATTTAAAGAAGGATATCCTTCTTCCTGCATTTCCGATTCCAAAAGAATTTCAAACGGGCGAGGATAATAATCTCAACCAATGGAATTTCCTTCATCATCTTACGTATGAAGGTGCAAAAGAACGCTATCACGAAATCACGGAACAAATACGTGAGCGTTTAGATTTTGAATTGTTCACCATTAAAACAATGGGCTTTGCGGGTTACTTTTTAATTGTAAGCGATTTCATAAAAGCCGGTCGCGAGCGTGGTGTTTTCATTGGTCCGGGTCGTGGTTCTGCAGCGGGCAGCGTGGTAGCATATTGTATTGGCATCACCAACATTGACCCGATAAAATACGACTTACTGTTCGAACGCTTTCTCAATCCTGACCGTAAATCAATGCCGGATATCGATACCGATTTTGACGACGAAGGCAGGCAGAAAGTGATTGATTATGTTGTTGAAAAATATGGTAAGAATCAGGTCGCGCAAATCATTACTTACGGCACTATGGCTGCCAAAAGCAGCATCAAAGATGTAGCGCGTGTGATGGATTTGCCTCTCTTCGAAGCGAATGGCTTGGCAAAGCTGGTACCCGAGAAAGTAGGCACTTCGTTAGGTCGCTGTTTAAAAGCGCCGATTACTATAAAAGAAGGAGAGAAATCGCTCGAAGAAAAAGAGCAATATGGTGGTGAAGACATCGAAAACATCAAGCGCCTCCGCGAAATTTATAACGGCACCGATATTAAAGCGCAGGTGCTGAAAGAAGCCGAGCGTTTGGAAGGCTCGGTTCGCAATACAGGCATTCATGCGGCGGGCATCATCATCGCGCCAAAAGACTTGACGGATCTGCTGCCTGTTGCCATGGCGAAGGATTCTGATTTGTGGGTTACACAGATTGGTGGTTCTTCCATTGAAGATGCGGGTGTTATTAAAATGGACTTTCTCGGATTAAAAACCTTGTCCATCCTGAAAACAGCACTTGGATTAATCAAACAGAATCATGGTTTGGATGTAAATATTGACGACTTACCGCTTGATGACGAAAAGACGTACAAGCTTTACCAGAACGGTGAAACCAATGGTACGTTTCAGTTTGAAAGTCCGGGCATGCAAAAATATTTGCGCGAACTAAAGCCGGATGCTTTTGCCGATTTGATTGCTATGAACGCTTTGTATCGTCCCGGTCCAATGGCATACATACCACAATATGTTGCTCGCAAGCATGGCAGGGAAGAAATCAGCTACGACCTGCCCGAAATGGAAGAATACCTGGCAGAAACTTATGGCATCACTGTGTACCAGGAACAAGTGATGTTGCTGTCGCAAAAGATAGGTGGCTTTAGCAAAGGCGACGCAGACGTGCTGCGCAAAGCCATGGGTAAAAAACAAAAATATATTCTGGATAAAATGAAGGCGCAGTTCATTGCGGGCGCAACTGAAAAAGGACATAAAAAAGAAATTCTTGAAAAGATATGGACTGATTGGGAAGCTTTTGCGCAATACGCTTTCAACAAATCGCACTCGACTTGTTACGCGTATGTCGCTTATCAAACGGCCTATTTAAAAGCGCATTATCCCGGCGAATACATGTCGGCGGTTCTTAACCATGCAGGTAGTATTGAGAAGATGACCTTCTTTATGGAAGAATGCAAGCGCATGAGCCATCGTGTTTTGGGACCGGATATCAATGAATCTCTCAGCGGATTTTCGGTAAATGAAAATGGAGAAATCCGTTTTGGTTTGGGCGGACTGAAAGGCGTAGGCGAAGCTGCCGTGGAAAGCATCATTACTGAAAGAGAAGCCAATGGTGACTTTAAAGACATCTGGGATTTTGTTCGTCGCGTCAACCAGAGAACGGTAAACAAAAAATCGCTGGAAAGCTTAGCTTATTCCGGTGCTTTCGATTCGTTTAAAGCTATGCATCGCGGTCAATATTTCTTTACGCCACAAGGTGAAACCGGCAGTATGCTGGAGCGCATCATCCGATATGGAAATATTTACCAGACCAATAAAAATACCAGCACTAACAGCCTTTTCGGAGATAACATTATGCCCGAAATATCGCAGCCTAAAATTCTCCCCGCACCCGAATGGACGCTTACCGAAATGCTGGATAAAGAAAAAGAAGTAACCGGCATGTTTATGAGCGGGCACCCTCTGAATCATTATCGCTTCGAGCTGAAGTATTATGGCATCATGTCATTAAGCGAATTTAATGAGGTTAATGAAAATCCGGCAGCACAAGCTGCGGCTCAAAACAAAAGTTTTCGCATTGCGGGTTTGGTTACGGACGCGCAACACCGCATTACGCGCACCGGCAAAAACTTCGGCTCTATTACCATTGAGGATTTTACTGCCAAAACAGAAATTATGCTTTGGAGTGATGACTATATGCGCTTCAAGCATTACGTGGAAGCGGGTAAAAATTTATTGATCACTGGTTTTTTCCGTTCGCGTTTTAATAGCGAACAATACGAGTTTAAGGTAAGCACCATTTGCCTGCTGGAAACGGCGAAGCAAACGCTGACCAAACAGATTGATGTGAACCTGCAGCCTGCCAGTCTTACTAATGAGTTTGTAAATTTTGTGGAAAATAATGTAAAAGCGAACCCCGGCAAAAGCAGCATCCGCTTTAACATTTATGAGCCGCTACACAACCTTAAAATTTCCATGCACACAATGGACAGAGGCTTTACCATGAATGAAGAAATGGCTGATTTTTTAATAGACAATCCCAACGTGGATATTAATGTAGAAGTAACAAGCAGTTAAGCTGACCTTTTTATAAAAGAAAAAGCTGGCAATACGAATATGCCAGCTTTTTCTTTTATCAGGTTCTTATTGCTTTACTGCCGTTGTTTGATATACTCTCTTCTTATCCATCCAAACCTCGATGATATAAGTACCGGCTTTCAAACGCTCGCCCAACAGCAAAGTGGTAGCCGAAGTATTTTGCGAAATTAAAACCCTGCCCGCTATATCGGTAACTCTAATTGTGCAGGCGCTGCCCGGCAATTGTAAGGTAATAGCATTTGTAAATGGGTTCGGGTATGCTCTGGCAGCAATGCCGTTAACACTTGTAAAGCTTGCCGTTTTGCTATCAGCGAATGGTTGGGTATTGGGTTTCTTCATTTCATAATTGAGCGAAACACCCGTGCCGCATTCATTGGTAACATAAAGAGTGTAAATGCCGGGTTGCGTAGGAAGGATAACACTTTTGTCGGCGCCAGCTATCATTTTCCCATTATACTCCCAGCGAAAGCTGTAACCTCTACCGCCGTTTTTGCTGCGGAGAATGGTGTATTGGCGGTTGCCTTTTGTTATGACAGTATCTTCTATTACCCCAACAGGTGTAAGCACAGAGTAGTGTGCGTCAAAGTCAAACACTTCTGGTGCGCCATCATTGTTCAGGTCAATGATGCGATAAGGTAGTAAACTATTATTGGCAAACCGGGGTCCGTTAGCATAATCAAGCTTATAGGCAGGATTAGCCTTGGGGCCAATATTTTTATAGTAATAATAGTAGCCAAAACGATTATCAACATCAAAATAATCAAGCAGCCCATCTTTATTCCAGTCATAATAAGTTCGGTAAAGAGCGCCATTATCCTGATTGGAGACATAATAGTTATCGTCAAAAATGGGCTGCTTTGCGGTGCCTACATTAAAATAAACTCTTTGGTTGTAAGCATCGGGAAGATAAAAGCCTGCATCTGCTTCATAAAAATCATAGTCGCCATCCCCATCTATATCTGCAAACGCAAAAGGTTGGATGAAACGATTACCGGTAGGGGGCAAATAGTTTGAAGAAGAGGGAATAAAAACAGGCTTTTTAGATGTCCCCACATTTTCATAAGAGAAAATAGATGCCACTTTGTAATAATCTCCATTTTCTGATGCAAAGTAATCAAGATCACCATCCCCATCAATATCTACAAATTGCATTTCACCATTTTCAGAACCTGCACGAAGTCTGCCGAAGCCCGTTTCTGTATCTTCTTTAAAAACCGGGTGTTCTTTTGTACCTATATTCCGGAAAAGATGTAGTCGCGTATAAACGGAAGAAAAATCTTCATTGTAATTGATATATACATCCTGGTCACCGTCACCATCAATATCAGCAAAGGCAAAACCGCCAATGTTTTTAGTTTTGTCAAGAACGCTCAACAGCGGGTTCGCCGCATCTGCATTTTTAAATACATCGCACTGCGCCGAAGCCGTGTTGATAGTAAAAGCAGCCGCAGCACCAACGGCAACATTTCGTAACCTCCGGCGGTTCATCTTACCCAAAAAGAAATGATACAAATAACTACCGGCGCGTACCGCGCGAAAGGAAAAGCTGGCTTTTTTCATAGAGGTGGTGTAATGAATGGATGTTTTTGGTTTCGACCTGAAAATTAAAATATTCCTGCCAATTGCAAAATTTAATCCTTGAAATATTTTTCCCGAATACAAGAAACTTGTAAACTTGCCTTGCAAATCGTGCACACCGGAATGAGCACCCGGGCACGATTTGCCACCAACGGTTTTGCCGGTTCACCATACATAGTTAGCCTTAGCCTTAGCTGCTACCGAAATTCAGTAAAAAGCATGTTTTATATTGCGCAAACAGAAAATTATTTCGTAACAACCATTTTTGTTGCCGGTGCCATTTCTTGCGGCGCCGGAGACTATTTCGACGGTTTCGGGGGAAGGTTTGCCGGAACCAGAACCGTTTCTGCCGCCATTGGCAACAATGCTCCCGGCTTCGTAAACATTTCCCCCGAAGCCGTAAACCGTTATGCCGAAGCCGGGAAAGAGGCTACCGAGGCTGCCGGACATCATCCCGAAGGCAAAATAAAGGCTGCCAGCACTGCCACTTTTTTATGTACATAATAAAAACCAACTATCATGACCGTTCTATTCCAGACAAAGAAGGAAATTTTGTTATCTGGGCAGACAATTCTCCGAAAAAATTGTGAAGTATAATAAGGAACTTAATCTCACAAGCACGGATTTAGAACAAATTCAAACCGCCTGCGGCAACGTTGGCAAGAGTGTAAAAGATGCCGCGTCGGCACTGGCTGCTTCCAAGAAAGCGGTTAAATCGAAAGTTGCCACCCTTAAAAACAGTGGTGATGTATTGCGCGCCCAAATTGGAAGAATAAAAAAGCAGGAAGGTTATAACAAAGACATTGGGGAAGACCTAAACGTGGTTACTTCGGGCGACCCTATAAATCCCGACACTTACAAAACCTCGCTGTCGGAAGTGGTGTTTCCGGGCAGGGTTACCGTAAAATTTACCAAGAAAGGCGTGCAGGGCGTAAACATTTAAAGCAAACTGAAAGAAGAAACGAAATGGGAAAAGTTGGCGTTTGACAGTTTTAGCCCGTATGAAGATAACCACCCGCTGCACGTGCCCGGCACGCTGGAAACGCGGCAATACATGGGGATAGGCGTGGTGCACGACCACGAAATAGGGCAGATGAGCGATATTATTGAAGTGACGTTTGGCGGATAATACCTTATGCTTTTGGGGTTTAAGGTTCTGGTTGAAAAAAGGAAACCCGGCGGATGTTTATTCCGGCCGGGGCTTTTTATTTTTAGTAGACAATGTTCGTTATAGGTGAAAGGCGGCAGCATTCCTATTCGTTACCCAACCGGCTGTGTTTTTTTCCATATAAAAAATAAATGCTCAACCCTATTGCCATCCACACAAAAAACCAGAGCCAGCTAATGGCGGGAATTTCTATCATCAGGTACAAACAGCACATAGCGCCGGCAACGGGAATGAAGGAATAGCTGCGCAAAAAGCTAAGCGTTGCCACCATAACCGCAATGAGGATGAAGATGATAAACAGCACTTCCTGGTAACTTTCGCCGGATATGTTTTCGAAGGCATTCGCCAGGCGGTTGCGCAGGAGAACGATGAGTAAAATAACGAGGGCGGGAATGAGATATTTTCCATTGATATAGGGCAGCCGGAAGCTTCCGCCGCCGTTTTTGGCAGCACTGATTTTTGGCAACACCAGCACGCCAAAGCAAACCAGCACGAAGGCAAAGAGAGTTCCGATGCTTGTTAAATCTGTAACGATGCCGCTCGGGATGAAGAGGGAAGGCACAGCCACAATAAAACCTGTAACCACTGTAGCAAACGAAGGCGTTTTGTACTTTGGGTGAACGGTGGCAAATTTTTTTGGCAATAGTCCGTCGCGGCTCATGCTCATCCAGATGCGCGGCTGCCCGAGCTGGAATACAAGAATCACGCTCGTAGTGGCAATCACGGCACTTACAGAAATAATATAGCCGAGCGTGTGCAGGTTCAGCTTTGCAAACACATACGCCAGTGGATCTGATACTTTTAGTTCCGAATAATTGACCATACCTGTAAGCACCAGCGCAATGAGAATATATAAAACGGTGCAAATGATAAGCGAATACACCATGCCGCGCGGCAGGTCGCGCTGCGGGTTTCGGCATTCTTCCGCCGTGGTAGAAATGGCATCGAAACCAATATAAGCGTAGAACACGGCTGACACACCTGCCAGCACACCGCCGAAACCGTTTGGCATAAACGGATGCCAGTTAGTAGTATTTACATAAAAACTACCGACAATAATGATGAGTATGATGACGGCAATTTTAAAGATCACCATGATGTTGGTGGTGCGCTTGCTTTCCTGGATGCCCCTGTAAGCAAGGGTTGTAATGAGAACAACAATAATGAAAGCCGGCAGGTTGATGAAAAAATGAAAGCCTCCGATAATAGGTGCGTAGTTCCAACCAGCAATGGCGGCATCAGTAATTGGCTTACCGGCAGCAACAGCAGTTTCATAGCCTTCCTTCGCCGTAAACGGATCGGTAAGCAGCCAAAGAGGAAGATGAATGCCAAAGCCTTCCAGCAGGTTGTTGAAATATCCGCTCCAACTGATAGCCACCACTATATTTCCGATGGCATATTCAAGAATCAACGCCCAACCAATGATCCAGGCTACCAACTCGCCAAACGAAACATACGCATACGTATAAGCGCTGCCGGCAATGGGAACGCGGCTGGCAAACTCGGCATAACAAAGAGCGCTAAAGCCGCAGGTAACCGCCGTAATCATAAACAAAAAAACGATGCCTGGGCCGCCATTGAAAGCTGCCGTACCGATGGTAGAAAAAATACCGGCGCCCACAACGGCTGCAATGCCCATGAAAGTGAGGTCGCGCACGCCCAGCACTTTGTTCATGCTGCCGTGGTGGCCTTCGGCAGAACCATTTGCCGCGTCGGCTACAATTTTATCAATTGATTTTTTGCGCAGCAGCGAGTTAGCCATGGCAGTAGTTGGTTAGATGTTCTTGATGAGGTAAATGTAATTTATAAAAAGAATACATCGCCACCCGGGCATGTATCTTTCAGAAAACAATGCCTACGAATCGCGGGCAATGAGATAATCAGCCAGGTCTATTAGTGAATTTTTCCGCGATGATATCACGGCGATATCTTCCAGGTGCTGCATTGCTTTTTTCATGTAGGTTTCCTTCAGCTCTTTTGCCCAATCGTCAACATCGCAGGCTTTGTATAAAGCAAGCATGCGTTCCACTTTATCAGGCGGATTGCTTTGCAGAAGTTTATCGATTTCGCTGCGTTGCTCATCATTCGCTACCTGCAATGCCTGCAAAAGAAGAAATGTTTTTTTGTTCTGGCGTATATCGCCGCCTACATCTTTTCCAAACTTTTGCGGATCGCCAAATGCATCAAGATAATCATCCTGCACCTGGAAGGCGATGCCGAGATTTTTGCCAAACTGGTACAGATGATTGCAGTTGTGCGCACTGGCACCGCCGATGATGCCGCCCATCTGTAGTGAAGCAGCCAATAGCACAGATGTTTTCAGTTCGATCATCATTAAGTAATCATCCAGTTTTACACTGTTTTGCTTCTCAAAATCCATATCCAGTTGCTGACCTTCGCACACCTGTTTTGCTGTTTGGTTAAACAAACTTAAGATGCGGTGTAAATAGGAAGAGTTGATTTTATTCAGGTATTCATACGCCACTATCAGCATTACATCACCGGAGAGAAGCGCGGTGCTGTCGCCAAACTTTTGATGTACCGTTTGCATGCCGCGACGCAGCGGCGCTTCGTCCATAATGTCGTCGTGAATCAGGGTGAAATTGTGGAAGAGTTCGATGGCGGTGGCTACCTGCCAGGCGTCGGGTTTTATATCATCGAACAACTCGTTGCCCATTAAACACAACACCGGGCGAATGCGCTTGCCGCCAATGCTTAAAAAATATCTTCCCGGCTCGTATAGAGATGCCGGCTGCGCCGGGAAATGATCCTTCCCGAACTGCTCCCTGAACCCTTTGCTTAACTCCTGAAATGACTGCATGAATATCCGTTATGAGTAGCGCAAAATAAGCCGTGAATCGTTATGGAAAAAAAGTAACAATTAGAAGATAAGAAATGATCTCCTGATACAATTTCAAAACAAATAAGCATAGTTGAAACATAAAACTTCGTATAGAATCTATGTGTTTCCCGTATGTTCCTTTAATGTTATGTGGTTTAAAAATTCTTACCCGTAAGCATCGGCACAAAGGAAAAATTATCGAAAGTCTCGGTTTGAATGCCATCTTCCCCTTTGGTGATGCGCAACATGCGCTGGTTGTCTTTGCTCTCATCAACGGGAATTACCATCACACCGCCAACACGAAGCTGCTCAATCAGTTTCGGAGGAATGTAGGGAGCCGCAGCGGTAATGATCACTTTATCAAAAGGAGCGAAGGAAGGCAACCCCTGGTAACCATCGCCATAAAAGAATTTGAGGTTTGGATAATTAAGCCGGAAGATGTAACTCTTCTGCTGTATCTCGTAGAGTTTTTTCTGCCGCTCAATTGTATAAACACGTGCGCCCATTTCGGCTAATATCGTTGCCTGGTAGGTGCTGCCGGTTCCTATTTCCAGCACTTTATCATTGCGGTTTACGTTCAGCAATTCGGTTTGATAAGCTACTGTATATGGTTGCGAGATGGTTTGGTCTGCAGCAATAGGAAAGGCTCTGTCTTCGTAAGCTATTTTACCAAACGCAGAATCTAAAAACCAATGCCGTGGAATGGCATTCATGGCATCAAGCACGCGCTCATCATGGATTCCTTTTTCGCGAAGCAAATTCATCAGTTGCCGTCTCATGCCTTTGTGCATATATGTATCTTCACCCTTCTTCATGAATGCTGCAAAATAAGCCGGGCAATACTGTAAAAATAAATTTTTGTTTTTCCATTTTTCAACCGTCTTTCACCGCATGTTGCTTGTATTACTTACATTGCAAGCCATTACTAAAAGCCATACTAAAATTCTCTCGACATGAAAATCACCACGCGGTTGCAGCTTTCTCTTATGATGTTTTTAGAGTTCTTTATCTGGGGCGGCTGGTTTGTTACTATGGGTACCTATCTTACCAAAAGCCTTGCTGCCACCGATGTGCAGAACGGTCTCGCTTATGGTACACAGTCGCTCGGCGCCATCATTGCACCATTTATTGTTGGGTTGATCGCCGATAAATTTTTCTCAGCGCAGCGCATACTTGGTGTGCTGCACATTGTGGGCGGCGTGTTAATGTATATGCTGGCGAAGCAAACAAATTTCGAAAGCTTTTACCCGCTCATCTTGTCGTACATGATTATTTATATGCCGACACTGGCGTTGGCAAATTCAGTGGCTTTCCGGCAGGTTACCGATTCGGAAAAGCAGTTTGCTACCCTGCGTGTATGGGGAACCATTGGCTGGATTGTAGCCGGGCTTATCATCGCCTGGTTTTCGTGGGAAGCCAAAGGCTCACTCGCAAATACATTTGAGATGACTTCTTATGCCTCTTTTATTTTGGGTGTTTATAGTTTTTTTCTGCCCGATACGCCGCCGGGTTCCAAAGGAAAGAAAGTTACATTTTCTGACATCATCGGTCTTGATGCCTTACGCTTACTGAAAGATAAAAGCTTCCTTATTTTCTTTCTCGGTTCTTTACTTATTTGCATCCCGCTGGCTTTTTATTACCAGGAAGCCAACCCGTTTTTGAATGAAGTCGGACTGGCCGATGCCGCAGGTAAAATGACCTTAGGACAAGTCAGTGAATTTCTCTTCCTTGCTGCGATGCCGCTTTTCTTCCGCCGGTTTGGTATTAAAACCATGTTGCTGATTGCTATGGCTGCCTGGGGATTGCGCTACGTATTTTTTGCCTACGGCAATCCAACCGACTTCGTTTCCTTTTTATATCTCGGTATCATTCTTCACGGCGTTTGCTATGATTTTTTCTTTGTAACCGGGCAGATTTATACCGATAAAAAAGCAGGCGAAGGCATAAAATCAGCAGCACAGGGAATGATCACCCTGGCTACGTATGGCTTTGGTATGCTTATCGGTTTTGCTGTAGCCGGAAAAGTAACCGATGCCTACAAAACCGCCGGTGGTCACGATTGGCAACATATATGGCTAATTCCTGCCGGCATTGCCGCATTGGTTTTTATCCTGTTTTTATTTTTGTTTAAAGACAGCAGCCGTACCGCTGTAAAAGAAGAACCGGTTGAGTTGGTATAATGCAAATTGTAGCAGGTAATATGTAGTAAGTATCATGTACTGAAAACAAATTGCCTGTTATCAAAGCTTATTTATTTAAAGACGAAAGAATAATTACATAGATAGTGCTTACAACTGGTAACGCATATAATTTCAGTACTTACTACATTACACTTACAACATAATACAACTTATATGAAAATTGCCATGCTTGGCTCAGGTTTTATCGGTCGCTTTTATGCCGACGCTATTGTAAGTAACCGTAGCAAAGACACGATTGTTTCCATCTATTCGCGCCGGCAGGAAAGTGCTGATAAGTTTGCCAAAGATTATAGTGTGCCGCATGTTACCATCAATATGGAGGAAAGCATCGCACACTCTGAAACGGAAGTGGTGTGCATCGCTCTGCCAAATAATATGCACGAAGAAGCGGTGATGCTTTGCTGCAAGCACAACAAGGCTGTTATTACCACAAAGCCATTGGGTCGCAATGCGGAAGAAGCCTTGCGCATGCTGGAAGCGGTAGAGAAGGCAGGCATCTTCAATGGTTACCTGGAAGACCTTGTGTACACACCGAAATTCATCAAAGCGATGGAAAGTGTAAAGGGCGGTGCGCTGGGAAGAATTCTTTGGGCAAAAAGTCGCGAAACACATCCTGGTCCGCACAGTGAATGGTTTTGGAATATTGAACAGGCTGGTGGTGGCTGCATTCTTGATTTGGGTTGCCACTGCGTGGAAATTACCCGCAGTTATATTGGAAAAGATATCAAGCCTGTGGAAGTAATGTGCTGGGCAGATACGCAGGTAAAACCAATTGATGCGGAAGATCATGCCATTGGTTTAATCAAATACGAAAACGGTTCCATCGCGCAATTCGAAGTGAGCTGGACCTTCCGCGGCGGCCTTGACCTGCGCGATGAAGTAATGGGTACCGAAGGCACTATTTGGGTAAACAGTTTTCTGCGTACCGGCTTCGAAATGTTTACCACCGGCAAAGGTGCTGATTATGTTGCCGAAAAAGCGGAAAGTAATAGCGGCTGGTTATTTCCCGTAGGTGATGAAATTAATGAGCTTGGTTATAACCACATGTTTGCCGATATGTTTTCTGCCATAGAAAAAGGCGGCGACCCCAAAGAAACATTCTATGACGGTTATGTAGTGAACGTAATTCTTGATGCAGCTTATAAAAGCGCCAGAACGAAACAATGGGAACCTGTAATGCTTGATGTATGGCGCGGGCAGGAAGGCTTGAGCAAACCAAGCAACTATAGCGATTATGATACTGATTATTACCTCATAAAAGAAGAAATGACGCACTACGGTGCGAAGAAAGTAATATTGAAACATAAAGAATCCGGTAAGATAGAGGAAAGGGTAGAGGCTTAAAATTTTTATTGGGTAACGATCATTTGAACGGAGGAGGCTATTGCCAAATTTGGCAATAGCCTCCTCCGTTTTGGAGAAAGCTTCTGTAGATATCGTGTTTGTATATCCCGAAGCAAGTTACCTTATTGTATATTTTACGGAAGCCTTCTCTTAACAAAATCTTGATATAACTGATCCAACGGAGCGATCCTCCGGAACGTTATGTTCTCTGCTTTTCCAAAGTCAGTTCAAGCTATCTTACTTATTGCTGGCAATACATATATTATCACTCACCTTGTAGTGTTTATTTATCAAATATATCAAGCCTTTATTCACCAGTTTTCCACGCATGGGAAGTCCGCTCAAAAACCCCGTTAAAAAACCTTGTTTACCTTTGCAAATCGTTGATAAAAAGTTACTTTTACCCCATACAATTTTTACACATCAGCTTTTGGCAAGCTATCATTTTTTTTCATGGCAGACGATATAATAACACCCTCCGAAACAAGCGACAACGACAGAGTTATACGGATAAATATTGAAGAGCAAATGAAGACGGCATACATTGATTATTCAATGTCTGTCATTGTCGGGCGTGCATTGCCCGATGCGCGCGATGGCTTTAAACCCGTTCACAGGCGCGTATTATATGCCATGAACGAGCTTGGCAACAACAGCAATAAAGCTTATAAAAAATCTGCCCGTATTGTGGGTGAGGTAATGGGTAAATATCACCCGCATGGCGATAGCTCTATTTACGATACGCTTGTGCGTATGGCGCAGGACTGGACGATGCGCTATATGATGGTAGACGGGCAGGGAAACTTTGGCAACCAGGATGGTGATCCGCCGGCAGCCATGCGTTATACCGAGTGCCGGCTGCAGCGCGTAGCCGAAGCCATGCTGGAAGATATTGATAAAGACACCGTTGATCATCAGCTCAACTTTGATGATTCCCTGCAGGAGCCGACGGTATTACCAACACGCGTTCCGCAGCTTTTGGTCAATGGCAGCAGCGGTATTGCCGTAGGTATGGCTACCAACATGATGCCTCACAACCTGAGCGAAGTGGTGGATGGCTGCATTGCTTATATTGACAACAAAGACATTTCAATAGAGGAATTAATCGCTTTTGTAAAAGCGCCCGACTTTCCTACCGGTGGTGTCATTTACGGGATGGAAGGAGTGAAGCAGGGTTTTCTTACCGGTCGCGGCAGGGTAGTATTGCGGGGTAAATTTACGATAGAAACCAAGCAAAGCGGGCGTGAGCAAATTATCATTACCGAAGTTCCTTACCAGGTAAACCGTGATAGCCTGACTGATAAGATTGGTCAGCTTGTAAATGATAAAACCATTGAAGGCATTGCCCACGTAAACAACGAAAGTAATAAGCGTGAAGGAACGCGCATTGTACTTGACCTTAAGCGTGATGCGATAGCCAATGTGGTTGCCAACCACTTGTTTAAATTTACGGAATTACAAACGAGCTACGGCATCAATAATATAGCCATCAGCAAGGGACGCCCCAAGCAGATGAACCTGAAAGACCTGATTGTGGAGTTTATCGATTTCCGTATGGATGTCGTTATCCGCCGCACCAAGTTCGAGCTTCGCAAGGCGAAAGAAAGAGCCCATGTTTTAGAAGGATATTTAAAAGCGCTCGATCATCTTGATGAAGTTATCAGACTAATTCGCGCCAGCCGTACACCTGACGAAGCATTGGTGAGCCTGAAAGCAAAAAGCCGTGAGGAAAACTGGTATCTGAACCAGGCTTTGTTTAATGATATTGCCCAAAATGTTTACAACCAGGAAGCTGGTTTAAGCGACATACAGGCGAAGGCAATTCTCGAATTGCGCTTACAACGTCTTACTGGCTTAGAGCGTGATAAGATAGTTGATGAGTTTAACGAGCTTATGAACACTATTGTAATGCTGACTTCACTGCTGGGTGATGAAGGTCTTCGTTATGATGTTATTAAAAAAGAACTGCAGGAAGTAAAAGATAAGTTTGGTGACGCGCGCAAAAGCGATATTCAATATCTCGCCGATGAAATGCGCATTGAAGATTTGATCGAAGATGAAAATGTAGTGATTACCATTTCACATCTTGGTTATATCAAGCGCACATCTGCTACCGAATACCGTCAGCAGCGCCGTGGCGGGAGAGGAGCCATTGGCAGTAAAACACGGCAGGAAGATTATGTTGAACATCTCTTTGTAGCTTCTACCCATCACACCATGATGTTCTTCACCGAAAAGGGAAGAGCTTACTGGATGAAGGTGTACGAAATACCGGAAGGCGATAAAACCAGCAAAGGCAGGGCGATTCAGAATCTGATACAGATTCCGCAAGATGATAAAGTGAGAGCCATTTTAGATGTAAGGAAACTTGACAGCCGGGATTTTGTTGACAGTCATAACATTGTTCTTTGCACCAGGAAAGGAATTATCAAGAAAACACCACTTGCAGATTTCAGTCGCCCACGCACGAATGGCGTGAATGCAATTACGATTGTAGAAGGCGATGAATTGCTGGAAGCCAAACTAACTACCGGCTCCAACGAGATTATGATGGCTGTGCGCAGCGGTCGTGCTATCCGTTTCCCTGAAAACAAGGTTCGCCCTACAGGCCGCGGTGCTATTGGTGTTCAGGGCATTGACACCGATAATGGGAAAGATGAAGTGGTAGGCATGATATGTGTAAACAGAGAAGATTTTGAACGAACGATTCTCGTTGTCAGTGAAAAAGGGTTTGGAAAAAGAACATTGTTGGTTTCGGAAGGTGAAGACGTGTATCGCATTACAAACCGTGGCGGCAGAGGTGTAAAAACGATAAACGTTACTGAGAAAACAGGAAATCTGGTCGCTATATTAAACGTAAGCGAGAAAGAAGATCTAATCATAACGTGCAAATCAGGTATTACGCTTCGAACTCCTGTGAAGAATATTAAAGAAGCTGGCAGAAACACGCAGGGTGTTACTTTGATACGATTGGATAAAAATGATGCGATAGCTGCGGTTTCTCAGATAGAAGAAGAAGAGGCAATAGTGGAAGAAATTAATGAAGAAGAAGGAATCAAAAATGAGGAAGGAATCGTTTCAACGGATGAGCAAACTTCTTCACCAGATACTGAAGCCGATAATATTTCGGAAAATGACACAAACAGCGACAATTAATTAAAAACAAGCGATATGAAAAAAACCACCTTGGCTTTGTTATTTCTTACGTCGGGATACCTTGCTATGGCTCAGGATTATAGCAAAGTGTTGACCGCATATCAGGTTAAAAAATATGATGATGCCAAAAAGGAACTTGACAAGTTAGCTGCTGGTAAAGGCAAAGACAAGCCGGAAACTTTTATGTGGCAGGCTGCGCTCAACAGCGAATTTTATGCTGACAGCGCTAAGTATTTTGCCACTTATCCTAATGCTGCACAAGATGCGTACGCAGCCTTAATGACATACAAACAACAGGATACTTCGCTGAAAGCAATGAAGGAAGCAGGAACTATAAACAGCATTGCTTACCTGTACACCAATTCATTCAACAAGGGTAAAATTAATTTTTCCCAGGAAAAATGGCAGGAAGCTTATACCAATTTCAAGCTGGCTTCTGCAATGGGTGAATTTATTAATGTAAATGGGTTTAGTTCTTCTAAATCAGCCATCGATACATTTACTGTTTTATATACCGGCTATGCTGCGCAGAATTCAGGGAAGCCGGAAGAAGCTGTTGTTTCTTATGAAAAACTGGCCGATCTTAAAATAGCTGGTGCTGATCTGCAGCCAATGTATCAGTATATGCTGGATGATTATCAGAAACTGAATCAGGCTGATAAATTTAAAAAATACCTGGCTGTAGCAAAAGAATTATATCCTGATAAAGCCGCACTTTGGTCTCAGTTTGAAATGAACCAGATGACGAGTGGCTCATCTTTACCCGAATTAATGACAAAGTACAAGGGCGAAACCGGAGTTCTTACTGAAGATCAGCTGGTGGCTTATGCTGAAGCTTTCAATGATCCGGAAAAAATGAAATCTTTAGATAGTGCACAGCAGGTAGATATAAGGTTAGCGTCGGCTGATATTTATAAAAAGCTTTATGCGATTGATCCAAAAGGGTTATATTCATATAATGCCGGCGTATTGACTTATAATGTGTTTAACGTTCTCGATGACCGTTTTTATTCTCTTCGCGGTGAAAGCGCAGCTTTGAAAAAACAACGTGCAGACATTCAGAAAATGCAAATTAGTTATGCAGATACATCTATTTATTGGCTTGAGAAAAGCTATGATGTTTTGAAAAATAAAACAGACCGAGACAAGAATGAAAGCAATTCGTTGAATCGTTCTGTTGATTTCTTAGCCAATTTATATCTCTGGAAGCGCGAACGTTCAAAAGGTGTCGCACCCAAAGACTATGATAAGTATGATGCGAAGTATAACATGTATTCTGATGAGCATGATAAATATAAAGGGTAGTGTCAAATTTTAATAAGATTAAAAAAGCCGTTGAAAGTATTCAACGGCTTTTTTGTTTGCAACAACGAAAATGATTAACTTAACATAATATAAATTATAGGAAATGGATGAGTTTTCGAATTACTATATGCAAAGCTTATTATTTATTGACAATTAAACCGGAACTGCGGGTTGCACAACCTGTGGCTGCGACGTTACCTGCGGTTGAATATTTTGCTCTGTTTGTATTTGTTTCAATTGTTTTTCACTAAAACCAAGTCCATTAAAAATTAAACGAAGATTTTGATCAAACGTGAAGTACTTGTAAACCCAGTTGACAAAAATCTGAATTTTATTTTTTACTCCTAAAATTAAAAACAAGTGAACGCTCATCCACATAAACCAGCCGATGAATCCTCCAAAATGTAACTTCGGTTTTGGTATATCAACCACACCACGGTTTCGTCCAATGGTTGCCATGTTTCCTTTGTCGTGATATTCATATTGCTTAAGCGCCTCCTTGCTATCGTTGCTCAGTTTGATTAAGTTTTCAGCCAATAATTTTCCCTGCGAAATAGCAACGTTCGCTAATTGTGGATGCCCGTTTGGATATTTGGGCGTTTCCATACTGCCTATATCACCAATTGCATATACGTTGGTAAAACCTAAAATTTTATTGTACCTATCGACTTTAATACGATTTCCTTTTACAATAAGCGATGCATCAAAACCAGCAGGTATATTTCCTTTTACGCCTGCGGCCCAGATCACCGTTTTGGTGAAAATTGTATCACCGCTTGATAAAGAAACTTTTTCACCATCAAAGTCTTTCAACATTACTCCGGTTCTCACTTCTACGCCTAAGTCGGTTAAGTACTTACGACTTTGTTCACTGCTTTTTTCACTCATCGCTGCGAGCGTTTTTGGTCCGTTCTCAACAAGCAGAATTTTCATTTTTGAAAAATCAAGATTCGGATAGTCCTTAGGCAAAATTTTATTCCGCATCTCAGATATTGCTCCGCTCAACTCAACTCCTGTTGGGCCACCACCAACCACAACGATACACATTTGTTGCCTTAGCTTTTCTTCATCATCTTTCACCAACTCTGCATCTTCAAATGTTTGCACCAAATGATTACGAAGACGAAGCGCTTCCACAGTTGACTTCATAGGAAAAGCCAGGCTTTGCATCTTCTGGTTACCAAAAAAATTGGTGTCACAGCCAGATGCTAATACAAGTACATCGTAACTAACCTCTTCTACGTTTGTGATAATTTTATTTTCCGCATGATTTATTTCTTTGACGGTAGCTAATAAAAACGAGAAATTCTTACACTTTTGAAATACTTTCCTGATTGGAAAAGAGATATTACTTGCGTCCAGGGAAGCCGTTGCAACCTGGTAAAATAAGGGTTGAAACTGGTGATAATTATACTTATCTACTAATGTAACATCAATATTTTTTTTGTCTATTAGCTTGTCGGCCAATTTTAGTCCTGCAAAGCCGGCACCAATAATCACAACTTTCATGTGCTTTATTTTGCTCACTACTAAACAAAAAAGGTGCTAATAAAAGCAAGTTGGTATTACAGAGCTGATTATGGTTTTTTAAGAAGCTATATTCAGGCGTTTTTTAAAGGCAAACTCATGACATAGTCATTCATAAAATAGCCATTGCCGATATCGATATCCGTTTCCTCAATATAAGTAAATCCAATTTTTTCGTAAAAAAACCGGGCTTTGTTATTACGGTTTACATTTAATACCAGTTCGGATGCTCCTTCGAACATTACTTTCCTGATTACAAAATCCAGAAACGCTTTGCCAGCACCAGTTCCTTGCATTTGTGGAAATATATAAATTTTAAAAAGCTTCCACACTCTATCAGCCCATTTTCCAAATGAAGCAAAACCAGCCAATTCGTTATTTAGATAGATGAAGTAAAAAAAATGTCCTTCTTCAAATTGTTTTGCAAGAGCTTCCTGGCTGTAAATCAAGCCGAGCATATAAGATACCTGCCGCTTACCCAACAAGGCTTCATAAGCTGAAGGCCAAGTTTGTTGAGCAACCTGTTGAATATCCTTTATTTCATTTACATCGGCTCTTTTAAAACTGAACATGATTTTAAATAAAAAGGTTTCTTCTGTTATTATAGCACGGCAAGACTTTCCTCAAGCGATTTAATCCGTGCTTCCGCATCAGTTTTTTTCTTGTTTTCCATCGCAACAATTTCTGGTTTTGCATTTTGTACAAACCGCTCGTTAGAAAGCTTTTTCATTACGCTATCTAAAAAATTACGCTGGTAAACAAGGTCCTTTTCAATATCATCTTTCATACTTTGGGTATCAACCAAAATATCAGCTTTAATATACAATTTATCTGAAGAAAGTGGCACCACAATGGCACCCGCTATCGCATCATTTACATATTCCACTGACTTGGCTGATGAGGCTTTCGCTAATAAATTTTGAATATTTTTATAAACTTCTGCATCATCAGACCGGATAAACAATGTAATGTCTTCCTTCGGTTTTAATCCATTTTTATTTTTTGCGTCGCGAATCGCAGTAACTGCATTTTGCAACACATTGCCTTTAACTAAAACAGAATCATCAGCTTCTGTGAATCCCGCAAATTGCTTTATGCACAAATCATCTTCCTTTTCTTCCAGCAGGTGATAAATTTCTTCCGTTATGAATGGCATAAACGGATGAAGCAACTGTACCATTGATTCGAAAAAGGAAACGGTTTTAGATAAAGTTTTTTTATCCATAGTCTGCCCGCTTCCTGGCTTAATCCATTCCAGGTACCAGCTACAGAAGTCGTCCCAGATAAGTGAGTAAATCATTTTTAAAGCCTCACTCAGCTTGAATTGCGACATCAGGTAATCAACCTCTCCCCTCACTTTGCGAAGCCTGTTTTCAA
Source organism: Ilyomonas sp. (assembly GCA_965199905.1). Classification (GTDB taxonomy): domain Bacteria; phylum Bacteroidota; class Bacteroidia; order Chitinophagales; family Chitinophagaceae; genus Ilyomonas. The sequence continues at coordinate 533,141 of OZ241366.1, forward strand.
ACCAATTAACGGCAAAGCTTTCGGTGGTCTGCTCATCGTCAGCATCTACTTTTCCCTGCCACATCTTCACAAGTTTCAGAGCATTCCAAAGCTTGTTATTAAAATTACGTCCTTGCTCCAGTGCTGATTCATCAAACAATAAATCATTGCCTGCCGGCGATGAAATCATAATGCCGAAGCGAACCGCATCAGCTCCATATTTGTCAATCAATTGCAGAAGATCTGGTGAATTGCCAAGCTGCTTGCTCATTTTTCTGCCCAGCTTATCGCGCACCATACCGGTGAAATAAACATCGCTGAATGGCTTCTGGTTTTTAAATTCCATACCCGCCATGATCATGCGGGCCACCCAGAAAAAGATAATGTCCTGACCTGTAACCAAAACGGAGGTTGGATAATAATAATTGATGTCTTTATTACCAGGCTCTGTAATTCCTTTGAAAACTTCAATTGGCCAAAGCCACGACGAAAACCAGGTATCCAAAACATCAGCGTCTCTGGTTAGTGTAGATGTGCTTTCGGGAAATTGTCTGGCAAACTTTTGCCTGGCTTCTTCTTCCGATTCAGCCACTACCATATTGCCTTGCACATCATACCAGGCAGGAATTTGTTGCCCCCACCAAAGTTGACGGCTGATACACCAGTCTTTTACATTTTCCAGCCAATACTTATAAGTAGCCAAAAATTTATCGCCGGGGTGAATTTTGATATCGCCGGTGACAACAGCATCTAAAGCCGGTTTCGCCAGTTCTTTCATTTTTACAAACCATTGTGTCGAAATTTTTGGTTCTACAACCGCATTTGTGCGTTGCGAATAGCCAAGCCTTGTGAGATAAGCTTCTTCTTTAACCAACAATCCATCTTCTTTTAGTTTGTCGACTGCCAATTTGCGCGCAGCAAACCGGTCAGCTCCTACGAAAACCTGTCCGGCTTCGCTTATTTTTCCATCTTCCGTAAGAGTATCAATTACTGGCAGGTTGTGTTTACTGCCAATATTGTAATCATTAATGTCGTGTGCCGGGGTAATTTTCAATGCTCCCGTACCAAAAGATGGATCTACATAGTCATCAAAAATAACCGGTACCGCTTTGCCAATCAGAGGCACAATTACATTCCGCCCTTTATACTTAGAATATCTTTCATCGTTAGGATTGACGCAAACAGCAACATCACCCATAATTGTTTCCGGACGTTGCGTAGCAACAATAATAAAATCGTCTTCAGTACCGCCTTCAACAAGATACTTAACATAAAATAAATTACCTTGAACGTCCTTGTATTCTACTTCTTCATCACTTAAAGCGGTTTTAGCTACTACATCCCAATTTATCATACGGGCACCACGATATATCAAGCCTTTGCTATATAATATATTGAAGATTTTTATTACCGCTTCGTAGTAATGCTCATCCATTGTAAAACTCACACGATTCCAATCTACACTACAACCTAACCTGGCTATCTGACTATAAATGATGCTGCCATATTTTTCTTTCCATTCAAATGCGTAGCTTAAAAACTCGTCACGGCTCAGATCAATTTTTTCAATGCCTCTTTCCTTCAGCATAGCTACTACCTTGGCTTCAGTAGCAATTGAAGCATGGTCACTGCCTGGCACCCAGCACGCATTATAACCTTTCATGCGGGCATTTCTTACAAGGATGTCCTGAACTGTTTCATTCAATGTATGCCCCATATGCAACACACCGGTTACGTTAGGTGGTGGAATCACTACGGCAAATGGACGCCTGTCGTCCGGCGTACTTTCAAAGTATTTCTTATGTAACCAATGCTGATACCACTTATCTTCTGTTTGGGAAGGGAGATAATTCTTACTGAGTTCCATATTGTTGAGCGATTTTCAAACTCTTACAAAGATAACTTAAATGAATTTTGCGGTGGCTTGTTTGCAAATGGGATGGAAGCAAAATGCAGAAGTCTTTTGCAACGAAAGTCTTTACTAAAGTCTTTTTATGATTCGTTTTAAAAGACTTTTATTTGCCTATTGCAAATGCACTAATAATGACTTCGCTGCAACTTGACGATAGAGAAAAATCAATTTTTGAGGATTGGCTACTGCAAAGAGAGAAAGTCTTGCTCGATGAATTAAATGTTTTAAAAGGCTTGCAGGCAAAACTAAAAATTGATGTGGAAGTCAAAGCTTCATCAGTGCAGGTAAACGAAAGTAAGACAGTAGCAAAACCAACTGCAACCACAAATGAAAATGAGTCTTCGTCTTGGGTTAATATTATAAAAACCGAGTTGAAGCATTTTACTCACCCGGTGCCATCAGGTGAAATTGTAAAGCGTCTTTTAAATAAACCATCCATATCCGAAAAAGGCAAAAGGTTTATTACCAAAGCAGTGACTTCAAAGTTGTGGCTTTTGCAGGAACGTGGCGAAGTCATTAAAAGCCGCGAAAATGGAAGATATGTTTATGCTTTAAAGCATTAGATAAATTTGTCTGAGGTTTTCCTGATTTATACCGTTTTTATTATGCACTAAGTCGTCAGAAATTTAACTTCTGCGCGTAATTGTTTTCCACTTTTATTTTATTTTTGTTTAGAGGCAGGATGTAATATTTTTGGAGACGACAAGATACAAGGTATGTACGCGATTGTAGATATTGAAACGACGGGAAGCCACGCACATAACAACGGAATTACTGAGATTGCCATTGTTCTATATAATGGTAAAGAAATTGAAAGCCGGTATTCATCTCTTGTTAACCCGGGCTATAAAATTCCGCGTTTTGTTGCTGCACTTACAGGTATTTCGGAAGAAATGGTTGCTGTAGCTCCACCATTCTCACAAATAGCGGAAACCGTTTTTAATCATCTTGATGGAAGAATATTCATAGCTCACAACGTAAATTTCGATTATTCATTCATTAAATATCATCTGAAAGAAGCCGGATACGAGTTTAATGCCCGGAAGCTTTGTACCGTTCGCCTAAGCAGAACGGCATTCCCGGGTTTTCGGAAATATGGACTTGATGCGCTTTGCCAGCAGTTTAACATTTTAAACGGAGACAGGCACCGGGCGACTGGTGACGCAGAAGCAACGACTATCCTTTTCGATATGATCGTCCGCAACAGCGGTACGAAACTGATTAAGGAATACCTGAAAAAAGATAACCGCGAGCAAATATTACCGCCGAATCTTCCAAAAGAACACATCCAAAATCTGCCTTTTGTTCCCGGTATCTATTATTTCCATAATGAAAAAGGGAAAGTGATTTATGTTGGCAAAGCAAAAAGTATCAAACAACGTGTTGTCAGCCATTTTACCGGTTTTGATCCCGGAAGTAAAAGGCAGGGATTTTTAAAACACATTCATGCAATTAGCTTTCAGGAAACACCAACTGAATTTGCTGCTTTTTTATTAGAAAGCATAGAAATCAAGCGGTTATGGCCGGAATATAACTCCAGCCAAAAAAAGTTAGAATGGCAATACGGTATTTATATGTATGAAGACAACCGCGGCTATCAGCGGATTGTGATGGAAAAAAAGCGAAAATATCTTCATCCGTTGCTTTGCTTTAGCACTAAAACCGAAGGCTACCGCATATTATGGAAGCTGGTAACAGAATTCGGACTTGATGCCGGCTTATGTTTTTTAGACACTACAACTGCAGGCATTACTATACCCGTTGATGAGTATAATGAGAAAGTAAGCCAAGCGATTGCATGGATAGATAATCAGAAAGAAACTTACCTTATAAGTGAACCCGTGCGAAATACAGCGAGTTGTATTTTGGTGGAAAAAGGAAAGTTTTATGGGATGGGTGTTTTAGATAGTGAAACCATTATCGACCTTGAAGACTTGAAAAGTCGCCTGACTCCTTATCCTGAAAACGAAGTCATTCGCAGTATGTTGCGTACTTACATAACAAAACATCCGGACCGTGTAAAACGATTTGATTTGGTTACCGAAAATCTTGTCCGTTCCAATGCAGGCTCTGTTGTTTATGATTATTCGGTTACCGATCTGTAATTATTCCTTTATTAGTTGTTGGGTAAACCCAAAGCTCACCAATTTTTGATAAGCCTGCCATACATCACCCGGTATTTCCTGGTAAGTTTGAAAACCTTTTTCAGGATATATTTTGATTCTCTGTAAATCTCCAACCATAATCTGAATTACTTTTTCCATTGAAATTTCGCTTGTCGGGTAATCATCAAATGAAATTTGCGGAGAAGTAACCACAAAATGTTTTTCCGGCCAGTTCTTCCCGAACGTAGCCAATGCTCTTCTTTCCATATAAGGCTTTTGCACGAGTATAAAGGAAGCAGGATCTAGCTTTTGCGCAGCGAGCAATTCTTTTACAAATTGAATGTTTTCGCCTGTATTGGCAGATTTATTTTCAATAATAATTGCCTCTTTCGGTACCCCTTGCTCTAATGCAATCTGAGCAAACAAATCGGCTTCCGTTTGCTGCCACACACCTTCAGTGAGTCTACCCAAACCACCTGAAAAAACCAGCAGTGGCGCCCACTGTTGCTGATAAAGCTCTGCAGCTCGTAAGGCAACTCTTGTATCATGACTTCCCAGCGTAAAAATGCAGCCGGATTTTACAAGTTTGTGATTGACATGAAGATAATCCCATATTTTTTTTGCAAGCCAATGAATCTCGCCAGTTATAATCATCCGCAAATGTAGAATGATGAACGCACATGCTGTGCTGCTTACCTTTGCAGCTATGAAATACCAGGTTGGAGACGAAATCATTGTATTGCACAGCAATGAAGAAGGAAAAGTGGTGGAAATTATGAATGATAAAATGGTGATGATAGAAGTGCGCGGCGTAAAGTTTCCTGCTTATATGGACCAGATTGACTTTCCATATTTTCATCGGTTCACCAAAAAGAAAACGCCGCCGAAAGATGCACCAAAGCCCAAACAATATATAGATCAGTTGCCCAAAGAAAAAAGTCCGAAAGCAAGTATCGAGGGCGAACCCGGCGTTTGGCTCACGTTCATTCCAAAGTTTGGTCTTGACGAATTCAATGATGAGATTGTTGAATTGTTTAAGCTATACCTGATAAACCGAACCACTCGCGGCTATCATTTTATATACAAACAACAAATTCTCAACGGCAGAACCGAATTTGACTTAACGAATGAAGTGCGCGCCAATAAAGATTTTTATCTCCACGATATTTCTTTTGAAAGTCTGAATGACAATCCTTATTTCATTTTTGAATTTTCTTTACTGGAGGCAGAAAAAAAGAAAGCTGAGTTTTTCGAAGCAGGTATTAAAATCAGGGCAAAGCAAATGTTTAAAAAGATAGAAGAGATTAAGGAAAAAAATCTTCCTTCTATCTCCTATCCGATCTTTGTAAACTATCCTGACAAGATGGAAGAAGAAACGCTTGACATGAGCTCGCTTGCTTCCAAAGGATTTAAAATTTATGATGCGTCAAGAGCTCGGCAGCATTTGCCACCCGCCCGAACGACTATTGATTTACATATTGAAAAACTAACAGATAACTGGAAAAATATGAGCAATTTTGAAATGCTCACGCTTCAGCTTCATGAATTTGAAAAATGGTATGATCTCGCCGTTTCGCATCATCTTCCGGAATTTATCGTTATACACGGAATCGGAACCGGGAAGTTGAAAGATGAGCTGCATGAGATTTTAAAGACAAGAAAGGAAGTGAAGACATTTATCAACCAATACGATCCGCGATTTGGTTACGGCGCCACGCAGATTTTTTTCCAATACTAATGCATCTTCATTTTTTGTCGGAAAGAGTTTCAGAATTGATCAAATTGCATTTCTCCTTCGGAATGATGCGTATTTTTGTTTCGCTACAAGCCCGCACCATCGCATTCAAATTAAAAAGAATGAGGAAAGTCTGGACAGCGCAGAGCAACCTACCGGCTAACGGCCGGCTCCCGATATACCGGGAAGAGAGAGTGCCACAGAAAATAACAGCCTTCTAAATGGAGGTAATGGTGAAAATGTAAGGTAAGAGCTTACGGTCTTATACAGTAATGAATAAGTCGGGCAAACCTTAGGTGCTGAAATGCCACATACAGGTTCGCTCGAGGGCGGCTCGTCCAATGAACCAGGGTAGGCAGCTACATCATCGCAGCAATGCGGCGAGCAGATAAATGATGGTTTAAAACAGAATCCGGCTTATGGGGCTTGTAGTTTTTTGCTACTTTATTTTGAGTAAATTAATGGAGAAAAATCAGACTTGATTTAATCTTCACTCTAAAAGATTACGCTATTATCTTTGTTTTTATTAGCGCTTGTTGTATGAAAAAAGTTGTTATCGCTTCTGCTATCCGCACACCAATTGGCAGTTTCGGCGGTGTTTTGAAAGATTTTTCGGCTCCTCAATTGGGTGCTCTTGCTATAAAAGCTGCAATTGAAAAGGCAGGAATCGATCAGGGGTTGATTGATGAAGTTTTTATGGGTTGTGTACTGCAGGCAAATCTTGGGCAAGCGCCTGCCAGGCAAGCCAGTATGTTGGCAGGGTTGCCTGACAAAGTAATTTGCTCAACCATCAATAAAGTGTGTGCAAGCGGTATGAAAGCTGTTGCCCTGGCGGCGCAAAGTATCATGTTGGGTGATGCTGAAATTATTGTTGCCGGCGGAATGGAAAGCATGTCGAATGTGCCTTATTATGCGGCAGCACAGCGATGGGGAAACAAGTTTGGCAATGTTAGTTTGGTTGATGGTTTGGCAAAGGATGGTTTAACAGATGTATATAAAGATTATCCTATGGGAAATGCTGCGGAGCTTTGTGCTGACACGTGTGGCATTAGCCGCGACCAACAAGATGAATATGCGATTGAAAGCTATAAACGAAGCCAGGCAGCAACAAATAATAATTGGTTTCAAAACGAAATAGTGCCGGTCACCGTTCCTCAAAAAAAGGGAAATCCAATAACAATTGACAAAGATGAAGAACCTTTTAATGTAAAATTTGAAAAAATATCTGAGCTTAAACCAGCTTTTACAAAAAACGGAACGGTAACAGCCGCAAATGCAAGTACCATAAATGACGGTGCCGCCGCTTTGGTTTTAATGAGCGAAGAAAAAGCAGCCAGCTTGGATATAAAACCGCTTGCTATTATTTTAAGCTTTGCTGATGCAGAACAAGCGCCGGAATGGTTTACCACGTCCCCTTCTTTAGCTATACCGAAAACTCTTGATAAAGCAGGTTTATCTTTACATAATGTTGATTATTTTGAAATTAATGAGGCTTTCTCTGTAGTAAGTTTAGCCAACATGCAGAAACTGAATCTCGACCCGGCAAAAGTCAATGTATTTGGCGGCGCTGTTTCTTTAGGACATCCTCTCGGGTGCAGCGGAGCCAGAATTTTAGTAACTCTATTGAATGTTTTGAAACAAAAAGGCGGGCATATTGGTGTTGCAGGTATCTGCAATGGCGGCGGCGGCGCCAGTGCAATGGTATTACAAGCCTTATAAAGGCAAATGATAGCTATTAATGTATGGTTTAAGAAAAGTTTTTATAGCTGCATTTTGTGCGCTGCGGCAGAATGGTATTTTTGTTCACTTCAAAAACAAAATATGGGTTGGGCTCTCTTTATTATTGGCGTTATAGGATGGCACATTGGAATGTATGGTATGTTTAAGAAAGCCGGTATCACACCCTGGAAAGCACTGATTCCTTTTTATAATACCTGGTGCATCGTAGAAAAATGCGGATTGAAAAAAATCTGGTTCTGGCTGCAGCTTATCCCGATCGCCGGTCAGTTTATAACCATCTGGCTTACCATTATTTTTGTAATGCACTTTGGAAAGTTCAACGTTCTGCAGCATGCAGCCACAGTGTTTTTGCCTTTTGTATATTTTCCTTACTTAGGATTTTCGAAGCAGGAAAGATATAAAGGACATGAAGTAATGCGGCTTTACAAAAAGCCGGCTTCACGTGAGTGGATCGATGCTGCCGTTTTTGCTATAGTCGCTGCGACCCTTATTCGTACTTTCATCTTTGAAGCGTACACCATTCCGACTCCAAGCATGGAAAAGACTTTACTTGTAAATGACTTTTTATTTGTTAGTAAAATGAGTTATGGCGCGAGGATTCCGCAGACACCGCTCAGCTTTCCGTTTGTTCATAACACAATGCCATTTTCCCAAACCAGTCCTTCCTATCTTAAATGGATACTGTTGCCATACAAGCGCATTCCGGGATTTTCAAGTATTCAAAGGAATGATGTGGTTGTATTTAATTTTCCGGCCGGCGATACTATTATTAATGAACCTGATTACTTAAGCGCAAACACTTACTACGATGTATTGCGCAGAGATTATCGAGGCAACCGCGATGCGCTCAAGGCTGAGCATGATGTAATCGTTCACCCAATGGACAAAACAGACAATTACATTAAACGTTGTGTGGCAGTGCCAGGCGATGTATTGCAGGTAAAAAATGGCGTTTTATACATAAACAATGAACCTGCCTATGCTCCGCCAGGTTCGCAGAACGATTATATCGTTGAAACAAATGGCACTGAATTTTCCCAGGATTTTATGGAAAATGATCTCTCCTATCATTTTGAATCAGGTGCCGATCCACAATCCGGCAGAGAAGTTAGCTATGAGAAAGATGGAAAATATGCCCAGTTCGGCCCTTCCCGTTATTTCATGACTTTGGCAAATGAAGACATTGCAGAAATAAAAAAGCAACCCAATTTCAAAAGTCTATACATATATACCAGCAATACCACCGACCCGGGAGCATTTCCATTCGATACAACAAATTGTCCATGGAACCGTGACAATTACGGTCCTATAACCATTCCGGCAAAAGGTGTTACAGTAACACTTACACCTCAAAATATAGCCATATACCGCCGAGTGATCGCTACCTATGAACACAACAGCTTAAATGAAAATGGAAATTCCTATGTAATAAATGGCAAAGTTGCCAGCCAATACACATTCCATTACAATTATTACTGGATGATGGGCGATAACCGCCACAACAGCCAGGATAGCCGCTTTTGGGGATTTGTGCCAGAGACAAATATCGTTGGGCGAGCGTCGCTTATCTGGTTTAGCTGGGATAAAGGTCCGCGCTGGAAACGTTTCTTTAAACCCATACATTGATCATTGGAACAAGAATATACGTTTACATTCAGCCTGTTATCGTCTGAATCTGAGCTTTGTAAAGAAGATCAATTTCTATTGTCAAAAGCGCGTGAAGCGGCTGTTATTGCATATGCTCCTTATTCAGGATTTAAAGTTGGTGCCGCAGCAAGGCTTGAGAATGGCAGTTTGGTTTCAGGAAGCAACCAGGAAAATGCAAGTTACCCGGCGGGCATATGTGCTGAAAGATCCTTATTAGCTTCTGCGGCGCAACTTTATCCCAACTTACCTATTAATACAATGGCTATTTCCTATATAAATACAAAAGGGAATAGCGAGACTCCATTGACTCCATGTGGTTTTTGCAGACAGGTATTAGCCGAATTTGAAACACGCGTTTCTCAACCTATACGCCTCATAATTTGCGGTCGCATAGGTCAGGTTTATATAATTCCAAAAGCATCCAGTTTATTACCATTAGCTTTTTCTTCATTGAATTTAATTTGAGCTATATAATTATTCAACACCTGATTGCGTTTTATATTAATGTTTAAGTTACATTACATCTGTTGACTTTAAGAGTCAGTAACCTAACCTAAATAAATGATTTTCAGTTCCTGATTTAAAAATCGAAATATATTTTTAAGAAAACGAGTTATGTAAAAGTTATGTAAAATTCAATTCTTTATTATCAGAATATTACGTCTAAATGATTCATTTTTAGCTTATATAAAACTAAAATTATAAATAATTTACTTAGTAAATGTAGTTGTTTTTAAAAGCAATAATTTAGTTTTCAAAAAAAACAGTAACGATAGTTTTGTTGCTTCTTTTAGTCACTAAACCATCAATCCATATTTTTAAATTTTTTTGATCAGCAGAGCAAACCTAAAAACTTTTGAAAGCAAACTTTGAAAACTTAAGATTTGTTAGTTTAAATGAAAAATCAACCTGACTTCTTTTTTAATTTTTTATTTTATTTATAAGAGCTTAAAGTCTTCTATTAAGTTGATGCAAAAACGAATAAGTTATCAATCATATAATCAACTTAACATAAAGATCATTATTTGCAATTTATTTTTCAATCAGTTTATCAATGTATTCGCTCAAGTCCTTCGGCTCTTCATTTACAGCTATAATTTTTCCACTTTTATCCAGTAAAAAAGTAGAGGGAATATAAGATATACTCCATTGGGTTGCGATTACGCCGGCGTTATCGTTCACGTGTATCCACGTTGACTGATCTTGCTCAATGGCTTTCTTCCAGGCGCTTTTATCTTCATCGAGAGAAATGCTGTAAATTTCAAATCCTTTATCGTGATATTGGATGTAAAGCTTTTTTAACCCTGGAACTGTTTGTCGGCACGGGCGGCACCAGCTTGCCCAAAAATCAATAAGGACAACCTTTCCTTTTAAGGATGCCAAATCGATATTATGATTGTTTATGTCAGGCAGGACAATATTTTTTGCCTGGCTACCTTCAGCCGGCTGCGCTGAACAGGATTGTGTAACGCTAAACAGGATAAAAGCCAGCAGAAAACCAGTTAAGGTTCTAATCATAAAAAATTAATCTTTCTTTTCTTTTTCATCTTTATCACATGCTTTTGCACCTGCAACACCGGTTCTATCGTATTGACAGCAAGAATGAAGCTTATCATAAGCAGTTGTTGTCGCTTTTACATCACGCGTATCATGCCCCACAGCAGCAATTCCTTTTTCAATAGAAAGTAAAGAACTGTTCGCATCGTTGTAAGTTACTTTCAGAATCTGGGTTTCGTCATTCCAATCTGCTTTTGATGCACCGGAAGCCATGGCTGCTTTTTCAATTCTGGCTTTGCAGCTTTCACAGTTTCCGAGCACTTTTACGGTATCCGTTTTTTCTTTAGCAAATGCGCTAACAGTAAAAACGAGGGAGAAAGCAACCAATAAATATTTCATGATAATTATTTAAACATAAAAGAACAAAACAAATATAAGAAATGGTAAAACAGTGAAAAAAGAAATCAATTCACAAAGTTCCACCAGATGCCGAGGCGCAACCACAAAGTATTTTGCGGATAATATGGCGCTGAAAAATTATGATTTATAAACCCGATGTTGGTTCCATATTTATCAATAGTATTCAGATTTTCAAGTCTTACAAAGGCTTTGAAACTTTTTATCCGAAAATTCAGGTAAGCGTTTATATCCGGGCGGTTGCTAATGGTAGAATCATTTTGATAATAAAATTGACCGGTGAGAGGATTGTAACCATCAGCTTTGTAAGGCGTGAAATATCGGATTTCTAAACCCATTGATAAAAACAGGTTTTTGAAAAAGTTTCCTTCGAAAGCAAGGCGGTTTCTTGTGTAAACGAGTGGTAAATGAACCGGCGAATTGCCCAAGGCCTGCTGAAAGGCTGCTTCCACGTACCAGTTGATATGCCGGCTTAGCACTACCTTTTTTTCTAAGCCTGCATTCACATAATTGAACAGCGACGATTGTTGTGGCGTATAATAATCGCTAAAATATAAGTAGTTTGTAACCGCGTAGTAGTTTCCGTATAAGCGCGTAGAAATAGCAGGCAAATAAACATTTGCAAACAATCTCGACAAGTTCGTATTGTTGTACGAGCCGTTATTAACAACAGGAAAAGATGTATAACCCTGAAATAATTGTGCAGGGCTTTTATTTGTGTTTTGAAAACCAACCTGCAGCGTGCCCAACTTCTTGCTTAACTCTCGTTGCAGACTAACATAAGCTGTGTAATCGCCTGTAAAACCGCCGGTCAGGTAAAGTTGTCCGGTTGCTTCTAAATCCCATTTGCCATTTTTCGTACGGTTGCGATATTCGGCAGAAGCATAAACATTGGTGTAATTGCGCGACAAACTATCATTGAAAGTTCCGTTCAAAATCTGCAGATCAGCGCTTAACCGTAAAAACTGAGCAACATTCTTTTTGTCGGGAAATGTAATAATGCTGAATTCATTCGTAATATTTTTCCAGTTGTCGCGAAAGTGAAATGAATCTTTATTATCGCTGCCATAGAATTTGAAAAAATTACGATAGCTTGTCGAATCTATGTTTATGTCATTGTCATGGTACTCATAAATATTTGAACCGTAAGAAATGGAATGTTGCAAACGCAGGCGCGGGTAAAACAGGTGCGTAACCGTAGAGTCATTTACTATAATAGAATCTTTCTGACCGAAATCGAAATAATGCCTTAAGTAAACCAGGCTTTCGCGGTAATACGTTCCGATGGTAACTTTTGAATTAAAAATATTTCCGCCATACGAAGAGCTGACATTGTTGCCCAATCTTGTTGCAGCTTCCGTTGGACCGCTTAAAGAAAAATCTTTCAATTCATCCGCATTTTGCACACCGCCATTTTCTGATGCGTTCAGTTTGTTATTAATATAAATGAAATACAGCCCGTATCTTTTATTCTTAGATTGATAATAAGTGCTGATGCGAAAATTATTATGACTTGTATTTTGATTTTTGAAAGCGCCCGGCGAAGCAATAAACCGGTATTCAAAAGTAAAGTTCAGGTTGTTCTTCCGGTTTTGCGTATGCATCAGGTTTGCCATCTGTTCGGCGCTGCTGCCAATCATGTAAGCCAATTCGGTATAGGGACGCGTAGTTGTATAAAAACGGGTTCCGGTAAGAGTGTATTTGTAAATATCAAATGAATGAAAGCCGGCATCAAAACCAGGTTTCATGTTAGGGGTAAACAATAATGAGTGTGCGGCTGCGCCAAAATTTCCCATGTAATCATACGAAGCCGGCACAGGAAACCGCGTGTACCAGTCGTTAATAGATGAATCAATTTTCCGGAATCGGGTCGAGTCAAAATAACGATACGAAATGGTAATGGAATCTGCATTCGGGTCGCGGTGAACAAGTGAATCACCTTTGCCCGATCCATTACTATTTACGCCATTTAACCGGTTCTTTAATTGACCGATATTCTGAGCCCATGAGCTAAGAGACAGAATGAAAAAGGCGAAAAAAAAGGAAATAATTTTCATCAACATGCTGCGGGCAAATACATTGGCGCAAAGTAAACGCAAAGCTCTAAACGAAAAGATAATTTGAGTATAACCTGAATCTCGCAATCAGTTCTGCAACAGTCCATCTTTCATATAAAGTACACGATCACTGCTCGAAGCCAGCTCTTCGTTATGCGTTACAATTAAAAAAGTTTGCTGATATTCATCGCGCAATTCTTTAAACAGAATATGCAATTCCTGCGCATTCGCGCTATCCAGATTCCCGGTTGGCTCATCCGCAAAAACAATAGACGGATTATTAATTAAAGCTCTCGCTACAGCTACACGTTGTTGCTCACCACCACTCATTTCAGTAGGTTTATTACCCAGGCGGTGCGAAATGCGCAAAGTGTTTAACAATCGCAGTGCCTGATCTTCCACTTCCTTACGTTTCCGCCCGGCTATCCAGCCCGGAATGCATACATTTTCAAGAGCTGTAAACTCAGGTAATAAATGGTGAAACTGGAATACAAAACCAAGCTGTTGATTTCTGAAAGCCGCCAGCGCTTTGGGTTTCAGGTGCGTAAGAGAGTAGCCATTCAAAATCACTTCTCCACTGTCAGGTGAATCGAGGGTTCCCAATATATGCAGAAATGTACTTTTGCCTGCCCCCGATGAACCAGTAATGGCAACAATTTCTCCTTTTTGCATACTGAAACTGACGCCTTTTACTACGGGTATGTTTCCGTACGATTTATGAATGTCTTTTGCCGTAAGCATATCCTGCAAACGTAATTCAATAATCAAATGATTCCGGAAGATTTTACACCGCTATTACGTATCAAATTTGGTTGTTTCCGGCAGAAAGCTACATTTGCAAAAATTTTAAAAGCGGTATGTTTTGGACTCTTGAATTAGCCAGCTATCTTGAAGACGCACCCTGGCCTGCAACCAAAGACGAGCTGATTGATTACGCCATCCGTTCCGGGGCACCTATCGAAGTAGTAGAGAATCTTCAGGAACTGGAAGATGAAGGTGAAGTATATGAAAGCATCGAAGATATTTGGCCGGATTATCCAAGCCAGGAAGATTTTATGTTTAATGAGGATGAATATTGATCCCATTTTACTTAGATAATTTATATAAAGAAAGCTGTTTGCGACATGCAGGCAGCTTTCTTTATATAAATTTTTTTGGTAGGCATTGTCTGGCACTTTTGTGATCGATAGTTGTGATTCTTGCATGTCGAAGCAGCAAGAAGTTATTGCGAAGCACAAAGCAATTCATACGATATAATAAACCAAACTGATAAAGTATAAGCCTATAAATTTCATTTGCTCATTACTCACCAAATCATCCTTTTAAAATCTTATTTCCTACTGCGCAATCAAGACATTTTCTCACATCACAATAATGCTTTTTTAATTCTAACAAGCCCTGCGTTTGCAACGCATTTTCACTTGTTGCTCCAAAAGATGACCAGTTTTTAATGATTGAATTTTTCTCAGCCTTTAACTGTGTAAGCCATTCCATCGCTTTGTCTTTATAAGCCTGGTTTTTATGAAATAAACCGTAAGCAAATACAAGCGGAACAACTGTATTGATGATAATGTTTTCAGCCATTTGCTCACCCAGCACTTTCGGTTTATAGTCTGTATTATTTTCCAACTGGTAATGATAATGCCAGAAATCATTCGCAGTTACATTTAAAAAGCGGGTAAGTTCTTCACTGCTTTTTGCTTCCAGTATTTTTGAAAACAAATGTTCCGATTGATGAATCAACATGGCTAATTGCGCCAGCCGAACTGTTGGAAAATTTGCGGGGCGCATTCTCAGGAAAACTGGCTTTATTGCAGCTTCAGCCAGTTTATATTTATTTTTCAAAAACGAATACTCACGCTGCAACAATAACGGATATTGATCTTCAAAAGTTTTATTTAAAAAGCCCGCTTGCCCAAGCAGTAAAGCTTCCAATTGTTGAATGCTGTTTTTATGTTTTGCCAACGTGCTAACCGAAATAGTTTGCGCCATATTTTCGAAGGCATCTGCATTCACAGGCATCCCGAAGTTGCGCGCCAACACCTGCCAGAATACATCTTCCCAATGATTGTTGTTTTGCTTTAGTTTTTCAAAAATCAGGAATGAGCGTTTCTCGAGCCGTTCTATCAGCATCCTTTCCAGCCAGTTTTGCCAGCCGATAGTTGTTAAAACGGGCAGGAATGATTGACAAGGTACAAAGCCAATTGACTGCATCAATTGCTCGTAATGCTCCAGCATGAGATTTGAAACCAAAGGCTCTAAAACCAGCGTAGGTATT
Source organism: Ilyomonas sp. (assembly GCA_965199905.1). GTDB lineage: Bacteria > Bacteroidota > Bacteroidia > Chitinophagales > Chitinophagaceae > Ilyomonas. The sequence goes on from OZ241366.1 coordinate 548,508, forward strand.
GGGTTTCCGCTATTATCATTGATGATTGTATCACACTCCCAAACGACATGGAGTATCACATTCTGATACCGTTCATCGGTTTGGTGCTGATGCTTTAGCCAATCGGAAGCTAATATATGCAACTCGATATTTCCTGCCCAGGTTGTATCACCGATTTTTACTTTTGCTTCTAAAAAATCAGGACCCTGGTTGGTGTTGAACATTCCAGGTTGTAAAAGTTGCAGCGCCTCTCCTGCTGTTGTATGTAGCGATATTTTATTGAAATACTGAAACTGCCAAATGAACTGCAGCAATCGTTCCCTAAGCATAGAGGCATTGTTGTTTTGAGAAACAAAATACAACAAATAGAAACAACGAAAAGTGCAAAGTTTACGCGCGGGTCACCAGCTTTTTGGCTGCTGATTTTTTTATGGTAACAGGCTGATTTTTCTTCTTACCAACATATTTCGCGATACTCATCAATGTGCCAATCACCATTACAACAACACCTATCCAAAGAATATTAATAAAAGGAAACAGAATTACTTTTAAGGTAAGCAAACTACTCAGGTTGTTGCTTTCCTTAATGCCAATTTCGAACGTTCCTTTTTTTGCATCTGCCATGCGATTGAAACGCAATATTAAATTCTGCGCCATCACTGTATCGGGCAGGCTTCGCAGGCTGCTATCGCCCTTAATGGCGATGCCCGGATAAGCGCTGTAACGGCTTCCGTTTTTGCCAATGATCTGCATGTCAAGCGTCATGGTTGTTTCGCCGGGAAGCGCACCTTTCATACCTTCTTTATTAATGTCAATTTTATTAAGAATGACAAGTCCGTTAGAATAAAAAGTGGTATCGCCCGGTTTAATAATGGCATTACGAAACGTAGCCGTATCATCCTTTCCGCCTTCTAACCAGGAAGTTACATAAACAAAAATATCGCGGTTGGCATAGTGCTTCGAATCGGGATTTGGTGCAAATCCCTCCTGCCCTTTTGTGTTGTGCATCACATCGGGATACACATTGAAATTTTCGTTGCCGTCCTTACTTTTAAAGTTGATTTCAAAATATTTTTTATGATTGTTGTCGTTGATTGTATCGCGCGTATATGTAACCATATACTTGCCCATATCCGTAGCGATTCCCCTGAATAATGTTGAATTTTCGGCAGGCTTGCCCACAATCTTATTGCTTTCTTCTGTATCAGGTAATGTTGAAATTCCGGTTGTGTTCCAGCTTAAAATTTCCTTTTTACTTGAAGAAACCAGGATGCCAAAAAGAACAAGACCAAAGCCAACGTGCGCAATAGCAGCACCTGCCTTTTTTATTTTTCCATTAAAACCAGAAAAGATATAAGAAGCATTGGCCACAACCGAATATACCGCTGCGAAAATGGCAATGTGAATGGCGCCAAGAAAGCCTAAGCCTTTTTTATCGTAACTGATATTGCCAAAGAAACCGATGAGAAGACTGATAACAAAAGCAACCAGCGTGGGCAGCCATATTTTTTTTATAAAAAAATCACGGCTTGTATTTTTATATTTCAGGTATTGGATGATAGCCGTTAAAACACCGATAATAATGGCAATAAAAACCTGTATGCGATTGTATGAAAACTCTGCATCTTCCGATTCAGCTAACTTCTTATCAAACACTTTATTGATAACAGGTAATGAAGTTTGACTAATAATTAATATGGCTGATAAAAAAAACACCAGCGAACCGATAAACATCCAGAATTCGCGGCTGTATGTATTTTCTTCTTTGTTTATAGTTGGGATAGATTTGTCTACGTTCAACTGCACGCCAAAAGCAATCACAAACCCGAGCAATGAAAACAGCCAGATTCCCGCCACCACATTTTCTGAAAGAGTAAGCGATAATGTGATGATAACAGCGATAATGCCAGCCGCAATCATTCTGCCTTGTTTGTTTGCTTTTACAAATACCGGAAGCCAGACAAACACGCTCAGAAAAAGAAGCAATTGCTGGTTCATGCCCGCACTGGTAAAGGCATGCACCGAAGTATCACCCAAAATGCCGCTGCGCGTTAAAAACGTTTCGTACAGAACAAGTAAAAAGGAGATTGTATAAAAAAGATATACGCTTTTCAATGAATAACCACTGTGTCGGTATACAAGCGCCGTATGAACGCCGCCTACTAATACCAGCCACGGAACCAGCGATGCATTTTCTACCGGATCCCATGCCCAGTAGCCGCCAAACGTAAGGCTTTCGTATGCCCAGGCAGCTCCCATCATAATACCCAACCCGAGAATTGCCATGGAAAACAATGCCCATGGCATAGATGCTTTCACCCAGCCATAATCTTTTGTAACCAGGCCTGAATAAGCAAAGGCAAAAGGCATGATTGTAGAAGCAAAACCTAAGAATAAAATGGGTGGATGAATCACCATCCAATAGTTCTGCAGCAATGCGTTTAACCCTGAACCATCTTTTAATACCGATAAATAATCAGCGCGGATGCCGCCTGTAGTAATATCTTTAAAAAAGGGAGCATTGTCGAGCAAGCCTTCATTGCGAAGCAAAACAAATGGGCTGTTGCCTACTTTGATTCCAAAGAAATAAATTCCAATGATTAAAGTAGCGAGGCAAAATTGAGCAAATGAAACAATGGTCATCACCGGTGCTTCCCATTTCTTCACGCGCCAGATAACGAGCCATCCGAGCACACAATGCCAGAACGTCCATAACAAAAAGCTACCTTCCTGTCCTTCCCAAAGGCAACTGAATACATACTGAATCTGCAATGTGCGGTCGCTGTGTTCCCAGGCATATTTGTATTCAAACAAATGCTGCGACAGAATATAATAAATGCAGCTAATGACGGAAACAACACTGATAGTTTCAAGTAAAAAAGCAGCACGGGCTATGTTCAGCCAGCTTTTGTACTGTAATAAATCTTTTGTTTTTCCCGCAAAATAAAATGAGATGGTAGCAACGGCTGAAGCGCACAGCGCAAGTATTGCAAAGAAATGCCCGAGTTGTCCGGGCAGTAAATGTTCACCAATATAATTCATGCTTGCAACCTGGTTTTAGTTCATTGCCTGCTGACCTAAATTTTTCTGTATCGAGTTCGGATCGTCTTTATACTTCGACGGACATTTTATCAGGATTCCTTTCTGGTCGCGTATCTGGAACACGCCATTTTCCATTTTGCCTTTTAAAACCACACGCTCACTCTTTTCCATATCGTAAGGCTTCTCGTAGTAATACGCCACCGGCATTCTTTCGCCCAATGTATCTACAGCCTCAAACGTCAGGTAATTCGGGTTGGTAACGGGATCATATTTTACAGTCGTCTTATCCAGCTTTGCAATGACGGTAACAGTTTTACCAGCTTTTTGTTTGGCAGAGGCAATGGTTTCGTAACCTGTTACATCTGTCATCATGCTGATTAAAACGCCAATTGCGATAGCGATAAAAATAAGTGCTGCGATGTGAGATTTTTTCATTGTAGTGGCGTTCCTTTCGGGTTACAAAAGTATTATAAAAATGAACCCGCTACAGGTATCGATTTGCTCTTTCGCTTTGTTCAACTGTTAAATCTGTTGTCAGCCAATCCTTATTTCATTTAAGCCTGTAGACTTAACTTTTTATAATTAAGGCTGAAGACTTAATTTTGATTTATTAAGCCTCCAGACTTATGAGTAGAACAGCTATTATTACAGGAGATATTGTATCGTCGCGCGGGATAGACAAAACCACGCGGGAGAATTTATACACTGCCATAGATGAATTTGCGAGGTCGCTGAGGCGAAAATGGATCGATAAATATGAGCGCTTTCGCGGCGATAGCATACAATGTTCGGTACATTCGTTATCACAAGCCTTGCATACGGCTTTGCTGATTCGCTGCTTTGTAATGTCGTACACATCTTTAAAAAAGAAAAAGCAAACAGCAAAAGGATACTTAACCACGCAGTTCGATATCCGGCTCTCGATTGGTATCGGCACAGTTGATTTTTTAAATGAAAAAAAACTAAGCAGTTCCGATGGGGAAGCTTTTGTTTTATCAGGTCATTCGCTTGATAATTTGAAAAAAAGCAGTGAGCGAATGGTATTGAAAACAACTGACGAAGCGGCAAATAAAGAATGGGAAATCATATTATCGCTATTGGATGCCATCATGCAAAAGTGGACGCAAAACGGTGCTGAACTGGCTTTACAAAAACTGTTGGGGAAAAGAGATGATGAAGTTGCACAACAACTTAATATTAGCCTATCGGCCATAACACAAAGAAAAAAAAATGCGCAATGGAGCGCGGTGAATAAAGCAATCGAGTATTTTGAAGTCAAATTTTCTGCCTGATGCACCAGTTCTCTTTTGATGAAATCAGCGTTTTGCTTCGCCTGGTTATCGCACATTTGGTAGCTGATTTTTACCTGCAGCGAAACGACTGGATAAAAAGTAAAGTGGAAAAAAACCTCGGCTCGCCATACTTATGGATTCATGCTGCCATTGCGGCTTTCGGCGCGTGGATAGTGCTTTGGAATATAGATTACTGGTGGGTATTTGCAATAACGTTTGTTACTCACTTACCAACAGATGCCTGGAAAATATGGGCGACCAATAGAGTGATGGCAAACACATCGCTTAGCGAGCCAAGCAAAGCAGAAAAAGAGCTTCGCTTATTTGTTGCTGATCAGATCATTCATTTTATCGTCATCATTGTTATCTGGCTATTATTTATAAACAAAGTTTCTTTATTTGGCGAACAAACCATTCAGATAGTAACCAATTATCGCTTCCTCTTGTTTATTACGGGATATCTGATCGTATTGAATCCGACCGGTTTTTTGATCGGGAACATTACCAAACGATGGTTGCCGGAACTGAATATGAAAGACAGTCTTTACAATGCCGGCACCTGGATTGGTTTGCTGGAGCGAACCATTGTACTCACTTTCATTTATGCAAACCAATTCAGCGCTATCGGGTTTCTCATTGCGGCAAAATCCATTCTTCGCGTTACCGACAAACCAGAACCCAATGTAAACGATATCACGCCTTTCAGTTCGCGCAAACACACAGAATATGTCTTGATCGGAACTTTTTTGAGTTTTGGGATTGCTTTACTTGTCGGGTTAAGCATCAATTATTTGTTGAGGTAATGAAAAACATGCACCACATTGTTGACATAAAAAGAGCACAGAATTTTAAATATTTCTGTGCTCTTTTATTTTATAAACTGAAACCGGACAATAAAGTTAAACAGATCTTCCGCTGGCTGAAATCATTTGCGTAAGCTCATCAGTAAACTGATTTTTATTCATCAGTTTTTCCAGGGTAAGGTGCATGCGATAACGCCAGTAATATTGCGGAATGGCAGGTACGTTAATGCGTTCTGCATTTGGATCGCTGCGGCGCAATTCACCATTAACTCCCATCAAATCCTGCAACTGGAAAATGCTCCACATGGCAGGTGAATACAAATGCTGTTCAACAACTTGTTTATTGATATCCGGTTCGCAATATTGCGGCGCATCGCCGGAGCGACCAAGCTGGTTATTATAAAAGTTTTGCGTCAATTCTCTGTCCTCTTCCCACCAGCCGCGTATGGTGCTCATGTCGTGCGTGGAAGGCGTTACAACACTTAAATAAGGTGCGCGTTCCAGGTTTGTGAATGTGGCACTTTCATCTTTCGGCATGCGTTGCACTTCAAGGCTCAACAAGCCCAAATCCTGCATCACACGCGGCACCGTTGCAGGTACCAGGCCAAGGTCTTCACCGCAGATCAACATGTCTGTTTCCTGCTTAAGCGCTGGTAACTTTTGCAGCGCTTCGCCACGCCAGAATTCGTTCTGACGCTCGTAGAAATAATTGATGGATAAAAAGTAAAGCTGATGTTTCGTCCAGTCATCCAGGTATTGGTACGACAACGTTTTTTCCATACCAAAACGGAAGTGAAATGATTGTCCGTTAGAGCCTTTTTCTTCAAACAAAATTACATTGCTGATGAAGTCGAATAGAACTTGCTTCAGCCAATCGTTATGGCCGCTTTTTTCGTGGATGGCGAAATAAGTTTCTACTCTTTTTTGCGTAGCTACTTCTGGTCGTAAGCTATACGTTCCATCTTCATCTTTTAAAAGAAATGTATCCTTTACATTTTGAGCCTGGTCACCACACAACTCATAAATGATTTGATCGTTGATAAAAGGCTTGGTGTATCGCTTATAATCGAAGTACGTATTCCACTGATGAAACTCATGAACCTGAACCGGAAGAGCCGGAACAAAATGGCCCATAATACCTTCCACCGATTCAGTTGGAATACTCCAGATGCGGAAGAAGCCAAGAATATGATCAATGCGGAAAGCATCGAAATAGTTACTCATTTGCAGAAACCGTTGCTTCCACCAGGCAAAGCCATCTTCCTTCATGCGTTGCCAGTTATATGTTGGAAAACCCCAGTTTTGTCCTTTTACGGCAAACGGATCTGGCGGCGCACCGGCTTGCATATTCATGTGAAAAAGTTCCGGGTGTTGCCACGTATCAGCGCCATGGCGAGCTACGCCGATTGGAATATCGCCTTTGATAACGATGCCAAGACTATGCGCATAATCAGCCGCCTCTTTCAATTGAAGATGCAAATGATATTGTACAAAATAATACATGCCAGCCTTATCTTTTTGCTCGCCTGAATCGGCAAAACGACTCACCGCACCGGCATCATATTTTTTGTACTCGCTCCACTGGCTTACATCCGCTGTGTTGTATTTATCGCGCAGCACACAGAACACTGCATAAGGCACCAGCCAATGTCTATTGTCTTCAAAAAAAACTTTGTAATTATCCAATGCAAACAAGGCATCTTTCTGCAGCGGGTACACATCGTGAATGAGCTTCCATTTCATATCATTCACCGCTTCGTAATCCACTTCCGGCAATTCGTTTAACCGTTTTGCTGCTTCTTTATAAGGTTCTAACAGGCTTTTATTTTCATCATTTACCAACGCATCTATGTTGAGATACATAGCATGTAAGGCAAATGCTGAAATGGCTGCATAAGGGTAAGAGTCACGCCATGTTTTTGTAGATGTTGTATCATTTACCGGCAGCAATTGCAACAACTGAAGTCCGACAGAATGACTCCAGTCGGCCAGCTTTTTTATATCAGCAAACTCACCAACTCCCCAACTGTTTTCAGTACGCAGGCTGAACACCGGAACAGCAACGCCGGCGCCTTTCCATGAAGCATCTGAAAAATGAATAAACCCATCATTCAATACCGTTTTTACATCGTCGTTTCCTTCATAACTCAGAACGCGGTTTTCGCCATTCTCAAGGTAAACCAGTTCATTTTTGGCACTGTCGTAAACACCATATTTATACGATAAGGGCAAAGCTGCTTTACGTAAATCGAGATTACTATACCAATACCCTTCTTCTTCATTTTTTTGTAAAAAAAAGGGAGTATTTGTATTCCAGTTTTTCAAAGCCTCACAACTTCCTGTAAGGCAAATAACCTGTCCTTTCACTAACAACGGAGCTTTTACTCTAAATGTATGCGTGTAATTAGAAGGCTCTGCTTTGTCAGTCTGCGTCTCGTGATTTTTAAACAACACGTTACGGAATGGCTCCGAAAGAAAAGCATTCTCAGAATATCCTTCATAGTTCCAGGCATCAAGAAATACAATACTGCCAGATTGATAAGAAGCCGGTGTTATCTTTTTGTCTTTTCCACCGTCGTAAATAAATGTACCGTCTTCCTCTTTCAATAAATAGTTGTAAGTAAAGCTACCGGCTTCATTTTTATTGATCGATAATTCTACTTTCCAATGCTGATCATCCAGGAAACTCATGGGCAAAGCCGCAGCCGGATTTCCATTACCAAACAATGGATGATGAGCCGTTATAAAAAGCGACTGACCCGGTTTTGTATAATAGCTGACAATGAATGTAATGTTGAGTTTTTCGCTACCGCCAGGTTGTTTTTTTTTTGTCACTGGCTCAGCATTCTGAATGTCGTTTTTCGAATCAACCGGCGGCGGCAATATGTGCGCATTATGGTGTTCTATAACATCAGCCAGCTTATGAACAAAAGCTTCATTCTTTTCTTCCGAAACTTTTACAGGATCAACTTGTTCGATATTTTGTAAAGGGGCTTCAGTTACCGCGCTGGTATCAATCTCAATTGTGTGCTTTTCTTTTTTAGAAGCGGCTTTTGCTGCCATTACTTTTTTAGCCGGCTTTGCTTGCTTTGTTTCATCCTGGGCTGGTGGCGTAGAATCACTATTAACCGGATCAACTTTTTTATCTGCCGTTGTTCCACCTGTTTTTTTAGAATACTTTCTTGTATTCGTTTTGGGCAATGCGTTTTCAGGTGCTTCTTCAGCCTTTTTTTTTATTCCTTTTGATGCTACTTTTTTCAAAGCCGGTTCTGCTTCCTGTGCAGGTTCCGTTTTTGTCTTTGATATATCTTCAACTGTCGTTTTCTTTTTTGCTTTTGTTTGTTTGTCAGTACTTTCAAGGTTAGCACTTGCCTGGAGGTCTGCTTTCTTCTTTGCCATCAGGTAATTCAATTTTGAGGTTGCGAAAATAACAAAATCAGGTTTACTCATATTTGAATCTTACATGCGGAACATAACTGCAAGCTTTTGTGATGGATTAATTGAATAAAATGCAAATACAGATTTAATAGCCATCGTCTATATCTTTTGTGATCTGCAGTTGCGATTTTTGCGTGTCGAAGCAGCAAAAATCCTCACATCAAGGTTCGGGGCAATGATTGGGCTTTTACAAAAGCGAATACTAAACAGCCGTTTCAAAACACCGCAATTCAGGTTTCACTACTTCATCAATAATTAGCAATGTTCTTTACTTTGCGCAACTGTTATGAAACGAAACAAACAAGCCGCACTGGGCTTTATTTTTATTACCCTTCTGATTGATGTCACCGGCTGGGGCATCATCATACCCGTAATGCCAAAACTGATTGAAGAGCTCATTCACGGCAATGTAAGCAAAGCAGCGCAATACGGCGGCTGGCTAAATATGTGTTATGCCGTTATGCAACTATTGTTTGCGCCTTTACTTGGTAACCTGAGCGATAAATATGGCAGGCGTCCTGTGCTCTTATTTTCTCTGCTTGGGTTTGCCATTGACTATTTATTCCTGGCGGTATCGCCTACAATTTTCTGGCTTTTTATCGGGCGCTGCGTTTCCGGGATCACCGGCGCCAGCTTCACAACAGCGTCAGCTTATATCGCCGATATAAGCAACAATGAAAACCGCGCGAAGAACTTTGGTTTGGTTGGTGCCGCTTTCGGGCTTGGCTTTATTATCGGACCTGTTATCGGTGGCTTGCTTGGACAGTTTGGTTCGCGTGTTCCTTTTTATGCAGCCGCTGTATTGTGCCTTCTCAACTGGCTTTATGGTTATTTTATTTTACCCGAATCGTTGGACGAACAACACCGCCGGCCTTTTGATTGGAAGCGCGCAAATCCAATTGGTTCTTTTAAAATGTTGACAAGATATCCTTCATTGAATGGTTTGGTGGTTTCGCTCACTTTAATATATATAGCTGCGCATGCTGTGCAAAGCAACTGGAGCTTTTTTACCACGTATAAATTTAATTGGGATTCTAAAATGATCGGGCTTCTTGTTGGCCTGGTGCAAGGCTTACTTATCCGTTATATTAATCCAAAATTAGGCAATGAAAAAAGTGTGTATGTGGGATTGAGTTTATACTCACTTGGCATGCTCCTGTTTGCCTTTGCCTCACAATCATGGATGATGTTTGCATTTAGTATTCCTTATTGCCTGGGTGGCATTGCTGGCCCTGCTTTGCAATCCATCATTTCGGGCCAGGTGCCAGCCAGTGAGCAAGGTGAATTGCAAGGTGCTTTAACCAGCCTGATCAGCGCAACATCGATTATTGGTCCCGGCATTATGACAAGCCTGTTTTATTATTTTACAAACAAGAATGCGCCGGTTCAGTTTGCAGGCGCGCCATTTTTATTGGGTGCGGTTCTTCTCATCATCAGCACTATACTCGCAATGCGAAGTTTAAACTCTTCGCACAACGGCGTTCAGGTTAAGTAGCACAAATATTGACAGGCTTGTTTTGCAAAAAACAGAAAAAGCCATGAAAATTTTTGATGCCGGGCAAATGCGTGAGTGGGATAAATACACTATTCAACAACAAAACATTTCTTCCTTAGAATTAATGGAAAGGGCTGCCATAGCCTGCGCCAATTTTATTACAGACCTTCATTTTGATCAAAAACAAATACAGATTATCTGCGGTAAAGGCAACAATGGCGGAGATGGATTGGCTATTGCGCGCTTGCTCACGGAAGATGGTTACCAGGTAGCTGTTTTTATTACTGACTGGGATGAAAAAGAAAGCAATGATTTTAAACAAAATAAAAAGCTACTGGAGAAAGCCCATATTCCTGTCACTCTTTTAAAAGATGAAAAAGCCTTTAACCAAATACAAACAGGAACGCCAGTAATTGATGCATTATTCGGATATGGCTTGAATCGCCCGCTTGCCGACCTGAACGCTTCACTTATTAATTATATAAATAAACTTGAAGCAATAGTTATTTCTATCGATACTCCTTCAGGTATGTTTATTGATAAAAGCTCGAAAGAAAATGTGATTGTGATAGCAACGCACACGCTGACATTCCAGGCGATGAAGCTATGCTTCCTGATGGCTGATAACGCTGTTTTTTTTGGAGAAGTGCATGTGCTTCCCATTGGTCTTAGTAAAGAGTATAAAGAAGCAACAAAAGCAAAATATTTTTTTACAGATATTGACTTTGCCTCGTCTGTTTACAAAAAAAGGAAACCTTTTTCTCACAAAGGAACGTACGGTCATGCTTTACTGGTAGCCGGAAGCGAAGAGAAAATGGGTGCCGCTGTTATGTGTACCAAATCATGCCTTCGTTCGGGTGTAGGATTACTGACTTGTTCTTTATTACCTGGTACTTTTTCAATCATTCACAGCACTGTTCCCGAAGCCATGGTTATGGAGCGCGGAGAAGAAAAAGATTTATCGAAATATAGTGTTATTGGTGTTGGACCAGGCCTGGGAACCAAAGAACCGACAAGCACTTTACTGGAATCTTTTCTAAACAACTTTGACAAGCCAATGGTGATAGATGCTGATGCATTAAATATCATTTCGAAAAATAAATCCTGGCTCTCAAAAGTTCCGAAAGATTCTATTCTAACACCTCATCCCAAAGAGTTTGAGAGGTTATTTGGTGAAACCAACAGCGATTGGGAAAGAATGGAAAAAGCGATTGCTGCGGCAAAGGAAAGTGAAATTATCATTGTATTGAAAGGCACATATACTTTTATAACAGATGGGCAACGAAATTATTTTAACAGTACCGGCAATAATGGTTTGGCAACCGGAGGTTCAGGAGATATTCTGACTGGCCTTTTGACAGGTTTATTATCTCAAAAATACCCGGCATTTGATGCAGCCATCTTAGGTGTTTATATACATGGATTGGCTGCCGATTTATGTCTTGACGAGCAATCCTTTGAAAGCCTGTTGCCAATGGATGTAATTGAAAAATATGGGAAGGCTTTTAAACAGGTAAAAAATAATAAAGGGGCTTAAGAATAAGCCCCTTTGTACCCTTCATAAACAATCCATACCCCTATGGAAAGAAATTTATAATTAGCTAATAATATCTTCTAATAAATGTAGAATGCGAACTAAAGTTATTAATAATTGTGCCAGTTTTGTGTTGCATGAAACTGTTTAACTAATCAATTATTAATTTTTTCAGACCTCTGTTTTCAAAAATTCAAGAACTTTTACAGACTGCAAAAATATGGTTTTTATGCATGAACATAAACGCCCGGGCAATTTTAATATTCTCTTAATTCATTGCCTATATTTGTCCGGTTCAATAATTAACTTTTTAAATAGTCTGACATTACTTGCGTATGGAAAATTCTTTATTCTATGCTGTACCTCTCATGGGTGCAATTGGTTTAATTTACACGTTCATAAAATTCAATTGGGTTTCAAAACAGGATGCCGGCGACAGCAAAATGAAAGAAATCAGTACCTACATTGCGGAAGGTGCGATGGCATTTTTAAAAGCCGAATGGAAAATCCTTTTTTACTTCGGAATTATTGTCGCTGTTCTGCTTGGCTTTATGGGAAGCCGCAACCCTGAATCGCACTGGTCTATTAGCATATCATTTATTTTAGGTGCATTTTTTAGCGCACTTGCCGGTTATATAGGTATGCGGGCGGCAACCAAAGCCAATGTGCGTACTGCAAATGCGGCTCGTACTTCTCTTGCCAAAGCCTTAAATGTATCTTTTACAGGTGGTGCTGTAATGGGTATGGGCGTTGCGGGTTTGGCTGTTATCGGTTTAGGAAGTTTGTTTATAATATTATTAAAGATTTTTGCACCTGCAGAATTATCTACGTCGGCTGATGTGGCAAAAGCGATTGAAGTATTAACCGGCTTTTCATTAGGTGCGGAGAGTATCGCTCTTTTCGCGCGTGTTGGTGGCGGTATTTATACCAAAGCCGCTGATGTAGGGGCAGACCTTGTTGGCAAAGTTGAAGCCGGCATCCCTGAAGATGACCCGCGCAACCCGGCTACTATTGCAGATAACGTCGGTGATAATGTGGGCGACGTTGCGGGCATGGGTGCTGACCTCTTCGGTTCTTATGTAGCAACGGTATTGGCTACTATCGTATTGGGTCACGAAGTAACAGACAATGCAGGTGCTGCTTTACATGATGGCTACGATGGCTTCTCTCCTATCTTACTGCCTATGCTCATTGCAGGCGTTGGTATTCTATTCTCAATCATTGCAACTTTCTTTGTTCGTATTTCTGACAGCGCCGGCATAAAAACTTCAGTGGTGCAAAGGGCTTTGAATATGGGCAACTGGGGCTCAATTATCCTGACGGCTATTGCTTCTTATTTCCTGGTAATTTATATTTTGCCCGAAGGAAATATGTACCTCAGCCGCGACATCAGGCCTGGCGGTGAATTCAATCAAAGTATTCCTTATTTTACCCGCACGGGTGTGATTGGCGCTATTGCTGTCGGGTTGATTGTAGGAACTTTGATGAGCATTATTACCGAATATTATACAGCCATTGGTAAACGCCCGGTGATGAGTATTATTCGTCAATCGGGCACTGGTCATGCAACTAATGTCATTGGCGGTTTGGCAGTTGGTATGGAGTCTACGTTTCTTCCCATACTCGTATTGGCAGGTGGTATTTATGGCTCGTACGCTTTTGCCGGTTTATATGGTGTTGCCATTGCTGCAGCCGGCATGATGGCTACAACTGCTATGCAGCTTGCTATTGATGCGTTTGGACCGATTGCGGATAACGCCGGTGGCATTGCTGAAATGAGCGAATTGCCTAAAGAAGTGCGTGAAAGAACTGATACACTTGATGCCGTTGGTAACACAACAGCCGCTACAGGTAAAGGTTTTGCCATTGCTTCTGCAGCCTTAACTGCGCTGGCTTTGTTTGCTGCTTATGTGGGCTTGGTTGGCATTCGGGGCATCGATATTTATAAGGCGAATGTGCTGGCTGCTCTTTTTGTTGGCGGCATGATTCCTTTTATTTTTTCATCCCTGGCTATACGCGCGGTTGGTGAAGCGGCAATGGCGATGGTGGAGGAAGTTCGCCGCCAGTTCCGCACTATTCCGGGTATTATGGAAGGTACCGGCAAGCCCGAGTATGATAAATGCGTTGCCATTTCTACCGAAGCTTCAATTAAGAAAATGATGCTGCCGGGCGCAATAGCCATTATATCACCCATTATTATGGGCTTTCTTCTTGGACCGGAAGCATTAGGTGGATTTCTGGCTGGCGCTACCGTAAGTGGCGTGTTGATGGGAATGTTTCAAAATAATGCCGGTGGCGCCTGGGATAACGCAAAGAAAAGCTTTGAGAAAGGTGTTGAAATAAACGGGCAGATGTATTATAAAAAATCAGAGCCGCATAAAGCATCTGTAACGGGTGATACGGTTGGTGATCCATTTAAGGATACATCGGGTCCCTCAATGAATATCCTGATAAAATTGATGTCGATTGTATCATTGGTGTTGGCTCCTACATTGGCGCAGGTGTTTCATACGAAAGATACACAGGCCGTAACCGGGCAAAACAAAAAGGAATATCGCATCAATTCTAATGAAGTGAAGACAGAAGCCATGAACACGGTGCTGTATAAATAAATTTGATTTTTGATGGTTAAAAATCCTGCGCCAAAAAGCGTAGGATTTTTTTTGGATTGGATACATCTATTAAGAATTCAGGTCTGTTCCCTGGTAAAGTTTGAAATGAGACAATACTATCGTTTTGAAAATTAATGAATTTGATTTCACTTCCTGCTGGTTTTAATTAGCTTAATCATTGCTCTGAACCTTGATGGGAGGGTTCTTGCTGCTTCGGTACACAAAAGTCACAACAGGCAGTACAGAAAAGCGGCGGCCGCGGGCTAACCTAAAAATGTATTTTCAATTTGATTTCAAATTAATCTATGTATTCAATCATAAATAGTAAAAGCATCCGGAGTTAGAATAAATTTAAGATGATGGTTTAAGTAACAGCTCATTCAAACAAAAAGAGCCTGAATAAATCAGGCTCTTTTTGTTTGTTATTTAAATACAATTTATTGTCCCGCATCACCAGGATCACTCAATAAAGACGAATCTTTTGCTCCCAATGCACCATTTTCAGGTGTAATGGTTTTACCACTGTAAGCTTTCTCCATCTGGTCCATTGCCTGCAGCAGATTTTGCGCCTGCTGCAGATCGTACTGCATATTTTCAGCATCAATACCCGTTAGGCTGTTGTAGTATTTTACCTGTTGCTGTAAATCTGTTTTTATGCTATTGGAGACTTTAGTTACCAGTGGTTTGTCTTCGGCGCGATAGCAGGCTTCAAGGAACATCAGCGCAATGCGGTTATGCTCGTTATTGCGTGATGTTAACCCATAAGGAAAATTGCTTTGCAGCATCATGTTATCCGTTTTGTCGAGCACTTTGCGGGCGTCTTCCTTCCGGTTTTTACCAGCCAAATCCAAAGCCAGTTCGGCATCGGCGCGACGAATGATATTCAGGTGACGACGGTTTTCTTCATCGTAATAAACGTTGAAAATATTTGCATTGCCAAAGCCGAATTTGTTCATCACTTTATCAAACATCCAATCGGTATTCACCGTTGAATTTTCAACCGGTATCAACCGGTAACTTAAACCATCGCGACGGATATATTTACTAAAGCCCAACTCGCCATAAGGCATGGTGAAGTAAATAGGACGCTGCCATTTGTTGGCTGCAATCACATTCAACATTGCCAAATCGCCTTTATAAAGACTGCTTTTTGGTATCTGGAAATTCATTGAACTCACCACGCTATCGGTTGGGTTTACGGTGCCGTTCTTTCTTACTTCATCAGCGTTCACAGGCACTGATACTTTATTCGTTGGTAGCGTGTTGTAGCCGCGATCATCCACGTTGGCATCATTGCCAAGATAATTCTTCATCAGGTCGTACAGGTTGTAATACTGAGTGTCGGGATAACCAGGCTGCGCACGATAAAAAGCGACATCGCGGTTGCGGCCTTCAATCTGTTTCGCTGTCCAGATCACATCGATCGGGTCGCTTTTATCTACCTTATAACGAAGCTGGTTAATGTACCAATCGATGCCTAATAAACTAGTATTAATAACACGGATATCGGTACGGATACCTTCAACCTGTTGCGCATACCAAAGCGGGTAAGTATCGTTATCGCCAAACGTAAAAAGAATGGCATTTGGTGCACAGCTTTCAAGATAATCTTTTGCCACGTCACGGGCGATCTGTTTGCGGCTTCTGTCGTGGTCGTCCCACTCCTGCTGCGCCATTAACACAGGCACAGCTAACAGGCAAACCACCGTTGCAATACCGGCGGCTGTAGTGCCGTTCATCTTTTTACCTATCCAATCCATTACCTGCAATACACCTAAGCCAATCCAGATGGCAAATGCATAGAAGGAACCTACATAAGCGTAATCACGCTCACGAGGCTGAAAACCAGCTTGATTAAGATAAATAACGATGGCAAAACCGGTAAAGAAGAATAAGAGCAACGTTATAAATGCATCATCGCCACGACGCTTAAAGTGATAGAACATGCCTATCAAACCAAGAATAAGCGGCAGGGCAAATAAAGTGTTATGCGCTTTATTATTTTTTAAACTATCAGGCATTTTGCTTTGATCGCCATAAATAATATTGTCTATAAAAGAGATACCTGTTATCCAGTTTCCATCACGTTTATTTCCAAGAAACAAGCCTTCGATGTCATCCTGTTTACCCGAAAAATTCCAGAGGAAATAACGGAGGTACATGAAGTAATTCTGGTAAGCGATATAATATTTGACATTATCTCCAAAGTCGGGCGCCCGTTCATACGTGCCGTCCTTCATTTTGCCAATGTTGGCAAACAAGGCATAATAATCGGCGTGGTTCTGATCGTTGCTGGCATCCCACATGCGCGGGAACACCATTTTATCCTGCGGCAAATACACATAATGACCATCTTTTCCAGCCTCAATATATTTATCCTTGCCATCCAATTTACTCTTCTGGTACTTCTTTGAAGTTTCCAGGTATTGAGCCGGATCTGCGGTAAATTTCTGACCGTATAAAATCGGGAAATCACCATACTGATCGCGACCTAAATAACCTACAAGGCTCATCGGGTTGTCCACGTTGAACATATCCACAGCCGGGTCAGCATTGCTTCGGATCATGGTTGTGATATACGTGCTGTAACCTATCAACATGAAAGTTAAACACCACAGACCGAGACGCAGATAAGCCCAACCTTTTTTCGAGGCGAAGCGCAAACCGAACCAGACGCCGACCGCGACCAAGACAAAGAAAACCGTAAAGCCAGTAAAGAAAGGAAGACCTGCATTATTGGTAAAGAAGATATCGAAATAACCCGCAGCCTTGATAGACATTTGGATGACGCCAACCTGCACTGCACCTGTAATAATAATGCTGATAATGAAGAAAATATAAGCGCCGCCGTAGTATTCTTTACGGTCTTTCTTAAAACCTTCAATCAGGTACAAAAGCCCGATGGCAATGAGGGTTCCCAATATCATTAATCCCGGAACGGTAGAATCTGTTAGCACCACATTATCACCATATCTCTGCTGAAAATTGCCGGCATAATCATTCAGCAATTTGTTCTCGCCACTGCCGGCAATAAAGGCTCCGATAAAGCCAAGCACACCGCCAATAATAACCACGTAAATAAAGTATTTGCGCAGCAAAGTGTAATTGAATGTCGGTCGCCTGCGGAAGTAATATACCATCACGATAGCCGGAATGGTAAGCAAGCCTAACAAGTGAACCCCGATAGACAATCCCATCATAAAAAAAATGAAGACAATCCAGCGATCGGCGCCGGGCTTATCTGCTTCGTGCTCCCATTTTAATATCGCCCAAAATACAAGCGCAGTAAACAGAGACGATAAGGCGTACACTTCGCCTTCCACAGCGCTGTACCAGAAAGAATCGCTGAATGTATAAGCCAAAGCACCAACGATACCGGCACCCATAATGCTGAAAAGCTGCCCGGTGGTGAAGTCGCCAT
Organism: Ilyomonas sp.; assembly: GCA_965199905.1. Classification (GTDB taxonomy): domain Bacteria; phylum Bacteroidota; class Bacteroidia; order Chitinophagales; family Chitinophagaceae; genus Ilyomonas. Next base: position 566,124 of record OZ241366.1, read on the forward strand.
CCGTTGTTTGCTTTACAATGCGGCGCGCAAAGTGAGTGATGCTCCAGAACAGGAACAAGATGGTAAAACCACTTGCCAGCGCGCTCATAACGTTGACCGCTTTAGCAGCGGTCATTGGGTTATCGCCAAAGAGAACGATAAAAAAACGCCCGATCAATACGAACAAAGGTGCGCCCGGCGGATGCGGTATCTGAACTTTAAAACAACTGCTTACAAACTCACCGCAATCCCAAAGACTGCCGCCTGCTTCAGCCGTTAAAATGTAAACCGTGCAGGCAATGAGACAAACCACCCAGCCTGTAATGTTGTTAACCCGTTTAAAGTTCATGATAAAGCGCAGTTTTTTTAAGACCGGCAAACATAATGGAAAGTGTTGAAACGCTGTTTGCAGCTATGTATTTTAAGAATTGATTGATGAATAGGTAAATCAGCTTTCAGCTATCAGCAGTTAGCTATCAGTTTTTTAGAGGTTTTTATTAAATACAGTTTTTGCTAACCATCGTTAGCCGCTATTCTCATCGGCAGTTGTCCGCCGCGGCGGATCAGCGTTCCGGGCAATGATGTGGCTTTTATATAAGCGAATAACAGAATCAGGAAATGCTTTTTCTCATTCATCTTTATTGCGCTTACCAAATGAAGTCAGCAGCAGCCAATCCGTTTTTTGAAAACGAAAAAAGTCGCGGTACAACATTTTTCTTTCTTTTATGAATTTGATGAGATACGGAGCGCACATCACCAAATAACCAATCATGCTAACGAGTGCAGCAGCTATAATTCCGTAGCGGGAAACAAAAGCAAAGTCGCCGGCAAGTACAACAATCATAGCTATAAAAGCAGACCTCACACTGATAGATACATTGCCTTGCCCTGAAAAATAATTTGACAAAAAAGAAATAACAGACAACCCAAAAATACCCGGCAGTAATAAAAGAAACGGAAGTTGTACGCGCGTAAACGTGTTTCCAAACAAAAAAGGAAAAAACTCTTTGCCGGTAAAAAAGATGAAGATAAAGACCAGTAAAAAAACGGCTGCTGTAAGCTTGATAAGCAGAACAATCATGCGGCTAACATTTTCCATATCCTTACCCGACGATACCTGCGGATAAACGGCGCTGCCGATAATTTGCGGAATAATAAGCAACATCTGCCCAAGCTTGGAAGCCTGTATATAATTGCCAAGATCGGAAGGCGTACAAACAGGACTGTATTTTACAAAATAATAATCGATACGATAAACCAGAAACAGCAAAACATTGAACAAAAGAACGGAAAGCGAATACCTGATAAATTTTTTGGTTTCGGCAGGTTTTGGAATTGCCAGCTCCCGCCAGCTTCTATTTTTTAATACACAAACTACCGCAACTGTAATACCCTGCAGCAGCAATGTATAAAAGTAAATATCAATGATTGTGCTTTTAGAAATTTTGTGAAGCCAGCCATATTTGACAAAAACAAAAAGGATAAAAAACAAATTGAATACAGACAGCACCAGGTTAGAAATAAAGAAATTACCGGTTGTATAAAAAACATTTGCACAATATGTAATTAACAAAGAACCTGTGATAAAGCAGAACGCATACTGTGTTATTTTTTGCGGTGGCAGAACCTGTCCGTTAAACGGAAAAATAGAATAAATAATAAGTTGTAACATGGCGAGAATGGCTGTCCATAGCAAACAAAACCAAAGCAGTTTGTTTGTTGGAATACGCTTGCCTGCGGCAAAATAAGTGATGCCGTTTTCAAGAGATAACCCGGCAACTAGTTGTATGAAAACAAAAGTGTTTGAGATATAATAAACAACGCCGCTGCCTTCTGCCTGAAGGTATCTTGACAAAGCCAAATTAACGATAAACAAGGTGATAAAATAACAACCACGCCAGATAAGGCTTTGCACAAGCACCTTTGAAAATGTCATCTGCGGGAAGTTTTATATTTATTCCTGAAATGGATAATTTGCCAGGCAACTTCGGCAGAGCAAAGAGCCGCAACAGCGAACAGAACCGGCTTTAGCGTTGTTGCGTTTTCTTCATTGCTCAACGCTCCGCTTACTGCGATAATATAGATGACGATTGGTATAATTATTATGAAACCCAACCAGAATGTGGAGATTGGAATTTTAAAAGGCCGATGCGCATTTGGCTCTTTTTTCCGCAAAGCAATCAGGGTTATGTATTCAACAAACAACCCGGCGCCATACACCATAACATCAATGATAAGCAGATCCTGCAGCGACCATAAGATCATAACACTAACCACAAGTGCACAAATGATGATGGAGATATAAGGTGTTCCAAATCTGGGGTGAAGTTTATCAAGCGCCGGTGGCAGCAACTTATCATTCGCCATCACCTTGGGTATGCGCGAAACGGAAAGCAAAACTGCCGAGAATAAACCTAATGCACTTGCCAACCCGCCAGCCGATAATAAAGCGCCGAGCCACCAGCCGCCCAGCATTTCGCCAGCCGCCGGAAAGCCTTGCTCATTCAGCGTTTGGGCACTTATAGGTAGTTGCTGAACGGTAAAAACGGTAAGCGCATAAATACAAATGACAAGAAAGAAAACAACAATATTTGTTATGAAATAAGAACGGACAGGCTTTTCAACTTCACCTGCATACGTGGTAGCATTATCCCAGCCAATGAAGTTCCAGATTATGGTATATAATGATAATCCGATAGTGGAAAGATTCATTCCTTCGAGAGATGGTGAAGCAACTGAAAATGATATATGCGAAGATGAAAATGCAACGCCCATCATAATCAAAAATGGAATGATGACTACGGCACTTAATACGGTTGCCGCTTTGCCAACCGGCACAATGCCCCTGATATTCAATAACGCGCTCGACCAGATGACCAGTAAGCAAACCGGAATTTTATAAGCCTCTGCACCGGGAAAGAAAAATAATAAATATTCCGAAAATAAAACCGGGTAAATAGCGAGATCGGCAAACGTATATAACCACGTCCACCATCCTTCATAGAAAGCCCAGCGCAAGCCCAGTCCGCGCTTTACCCATTGATAATAACCTCCTTCTACCGGCATCATGCTGTTCAGTTCCAATACCGTAAGTATGGCTGGAATATCCCACAGTAATGGAGTAACGAAAAGCAGCAGCAATGCAGAATGTTTATTCGCATACACAAGCAATGTTTCCAGCCCATACGGTCCGCCGGAAACGGTAAGAAAGATAACCGCGATCAATTGTAAGGGACGTAACCGCTTTGGTTTTTTTAATGCAGGCATTCCCTACTTAATTATAGCCGCGAAGATGCGAAGAATAAAAGTTCATAGCATCCGGCTTTTATGAGAGCTACAGAAGATGATGCTGCATCGCAGCGTTACTATAAAGATGAGATACAAGACATCCTGTTCTTAGCAGTCCTTCATACCCAAAGGCAATTGTATAGCCAGTCCGCCTTCTGCGGTTTCTTTGTATTTTGTATTCATATCTTTTGCGGTATTCCACATGGTATTTACCACGGCATCAAGAGACACTTTGGCAAAATCCGGCATGCTTTGCAAAGCCAGTTGCGAAGCTGTAATAGCCTTAATGGCACCCATAGTATTGCGCTCAATGCAAGGCACCTGAACCAATCCTGCAACAGGATCACAGGTCATACCCAGATGATGTTCCATAGCAATTTCAGCAGCCATTAGTGACTGGCGTTGTGTACCGCCTAAACTTTCAGTAAGCGCTGCAGCCGCCATTGAAGAAGACACACCAATCTCGGCCTGGCAACCGCCCATGGCAGCGGAAATGGTAGCGCCTTTTTTAAAGATACTGCCGATTTCGGAAGCCGTAAGCAGGAAGCGAATTATTTTTTCATCGGTATCTCCATCACAGAATAAAATAAAATACATCAGCACAGCGGGAATCACGCCGGCAGCGCCGTTTGTCGGTGCAGTGACAACTCTTCCAAACGAAGCATTTTCTTCATTCACAGCTAAGGCAAAGCAACTGATCCAATCAAGCGTTACCTGAAAATTAGAGGCGCTGCTTTTTATCGCGTCAATCCATTCCGTCATGTTTGAATAAGTTTTTCCCCGCGTCAATTTTTTATTTAAATCGAAAGAACGACGGCGTACGCCTAAGCCACCGGGAAGCACACCATGTGTATGGCAACCGCGATAGATGCAATGCTTCATTACCTGCCAGATAGCAAGCATGCCTTCTTTTGTGTCTTTATCCTGTCGCCAGGCGCTTTCATTTTCCAGTACAACGTCTGATATTGACAATCCGGTTTTAATGCACCAAAATAGAAGATCGGATGATGTGGCGACAGGAAACGGCAGATCAATGCGTTTGCTTTTTAAATGTGCGTCAGCCGATTCCTGCACCACGAAGCCGCCGCCTATTGAATAATAGGTTTCGCTGATACTTTCACCGTTAGAAAAGGAAGCCAGAAATGACAAGCCATTTGGATGAAATGGCAGCACTTCATTCATAAAAAAAACGATGTCCTCTGCGGGTAAAAAAGGTATCACAATTTCGCCGCCGGCTGCCAACTCAGCTTTCTCTTTGATGGCTTGTATCTTTGAAAATAAGAGAGAAATATCAGTGGTTACAGGGTCTTCACTAAGCAAACCCATCTGCACAGCAATATCAGTTCCATGACCTTTCCCGGTTTTTGCCAGCGAGCCATACAGCAATACTTTCAGAGACTCAAGTTTATGGATATCGTATTGCTCTTTAATGGTGCTGATAAACATCATCGCGGCGCGCCAGGGACCAAGTGTATGTGAGCTTGATGGCCCAACTCCGATTTTAAAAATGTCAAATGCCGATATTGCTTCGTGAGGCATACATCAATTTTATATTTTTACAGCCACGTACATTTTAACGATATCAGTTGTTTTACTTTATCCTTATAAAATAAACATAAACAATCTTTCTTTTCGCATGCTCATTTCATATTTGCTTTTCAAAGCGCAGCATCATGAACAACAGGCAACGTTTTACAAATCTGAATCATCTGTAAATGAAATGCTTCATCTTGCATCGTGCTGAATTGAATTTGATATGATTACGAACGATTACTACAGCAAACATAATATTCTGGTTAAGAGATTTTTTATCTTTCTTTTTTCATTATGCTTTATAGCTATCGCATGCAATAAAGAAAGCACGGATATTGATACCAGCCCGAAAGCGCAGATAAGCATTTATGCTGTGGCGCCCGGTGCGCCCGACCTTAATATTTTCCTCAATGGAAACAATATTGCCGCCAGCGTTCCCTTTAACAGTTATACTTTATATAACAAAGTTTCTCCGGGTACGGTTGAAATGCGAATACAGTCTTCAACCAGAGATGTTAGTATTGACACCAGTTTTTCCGTTGCGGAAAACAAGTATTATTCTGCCTTTCTTACCGGAACAAAAGATGATATCAAACCCATTATCCTTCACGATTCTTTTCCAGCGCCGTATAGCGGTTTTTACGGATTGCGTTTTCTTGTATTATCGCCTGGTGTACCCACCATTAATTTTCATGTTTTAAAAGATTCGACCATTAAAAAAGACTCAACAACAAAAGACACAATCATAACAAAAATATTGGCAAACCGCAGCTATGGCGATAATATAGCAAGCGACACCATCAATACGTTTAAGAAGTTTGCAGCCGGAACTTATTCTTTTTATGCTCTTAACAGCAGCGACAATAAAGACACGCTGGCAAGGCTTACCAATAAAACATTCAGCGATTCTTCTAATTACACGCTCATGCTCGAAGGACTTTATAATAAGTCAACTAATGATACTTCTTTACTAATTGGTATACGATTGCATTGAAGTCAGGATTATTAATCGGGTTGATATTCTATTATTACTTTTGCATTTTTTTCTTTGGTTGAGCTAACCGAAAGTTCGTAGCGTTTGCCACCCGTTGTAATCACCATCAACGCCGTGTTTGGTGGAATTTTTCCAAGATTATTAGCATACATCACAAATTCATGAGTCTTGTCTTGCGCAGAAGCGGTTACCTGCAAAGTGATCGCCGTTGTGGTTAATCCTTTTCGGTAAGCCACTACCTGGTTGTTGTGATACACGGTAATGGTATCGCCATCTATTTCGCCATTATCATACAAGTCAATTTTTATATCCGGCGAATTTGTAGTTATGGTTCGCACCAATTCATTTTTACGTTCTTTTAAAGCAGGCGGAACAGTAATTGGTGCCGGAGTTAATTTTTTAGCAATAGAATCTTGTATCTGTGGTAATGGCAAGCTGTCTTTCTTTTTTGGCAAAACAACAGCCGGCGGTAACTTCTGCGGTGGTTTTTGCTTTGCCAGCGGTGGGTTTGATGGTGGCGAAGTTTGCGGTCGCGCTGGTTTTTTTAATAAAAAATCTTCCTTGGTAAAATCTGTATTTTCAACGCGTTCCAGGTAAACAGAACCGCTGCCGCAATCGGCGCCGGAACCGGTAACAACGCTTGTAAAATTGCCTTGCAGTATTTCTGTTTTGCCTTCTTTGCTGTAATCCAGATAACAAGTCATCAGGCATATTTGCCCGCCACTGCCGCGTACTTCCAACAGCGTATCTTCTTTCATAATGATCGTCTTTCCGCCATTTTTTTCCGCCTGCGAAATTCCTTTCAGCCCGGCTTTGCCGTAAAAAGCAGTTGTATTGTACGAGTATGTAACGCCACGCAGTGCTTTATTCTTTAGCTGGTTAAATTGTACTTCATATTTATATTGTTGCCGGAAAAATCCAAGCCCTGAATAAAAATAACCACGCCAGATACCAGTCATGGACTGAGCTTGAATAAGAGAGATGGCGCATAAGCAGGCAAACAGAAGAACCGCTTTTTTCATGGGTCACAAATTTAATTTTTAGGCTGCCGCCAGCGGTTATAGAAGCGTTAAGGTTTGCGCTCACGAATACAGTTTAAGAGTTTACATTTTGCGCGCTTTAGCAATCTGTTATTTTCCGGTAGCATTTCCTCTCACACTTTACCTTCGCGGGCAAATGACCGAGAAAATACTCATCCTCGATTTTGGAAGTCAATACACGCAACTGATAGCGCGTGCCGTAAGGGAAGCCAATGTGTATTGCGAAATTATTCCGTACCTCAAGCCATTTACCATCGATCCATCTATAAAAGGTGTAATCCTCAGTGGTTCGCCTTTCAGCGTGAATGATGCCAACGCGCCTGTAGTTGATGTGGAATCTATAACAAAAGACTTACCTGTATTGGGTTTGTGTTATGGCGCCCAATTAACCGCAAAGCTTTATGGCGGCGAAGTAAACAAATCGAACAAGCGTGAGTATGGACGCGCGAAGCTGCACATACAAAAAGAAGATGATTTGCTGCAATCTGTATCGAATGGCAGCCAGATATGGATGAGCCACAGCGATTCTATCAGCTCTTTGCCGGAAGGTTTTGAAATTACGGCTACAACAGAAAGTATTCCTGTGGCTGCTTTCCGTTATCAAACACATGATACACGTCCTGTTTATGGCTTGCAGTTTCACCCCGAAGTGTATCATTCTACCGAAGGCAAACAAATACTGAAAAACTTTTTGGTAAACGTTTGTCATTGTTCGCAGAACTGGACGCCGGCTTCTTTTGTAAATGAAACTATTGAGCAGTTAAAAGAACAAATTGGTGATGCGCATGTTATCATGGCATTAAGCGGCGGCGTTGATAGTACAGTTGCAGCTACGTTAATCAGCCGCGCTATCGGCAATAGGCTGCATGGTATTTTTGTAGACAATGGCGTGCTTCGCAAAAATGAGTTTGAACAGGTATTGCAAACTTATCATGATATTGGATTGAACGTAACCGGTATCAATGCAAAGCAAATATTTTATGATGCGCTTGCCGGTAAAACAGATCCTGAAGAGAAACGTAAAGCCATTGGCAAAATGTTTATAGATGTGTTTCAGGATGAAGCCGCTAAAATACCGGAAGCTAAGTTTTTAGGGCAGGGAACTATTTATCCTGATGTGATAGAAAGTGTTAGTGTTCATGGTCCTTCTGTTACCATCAAGTCGCATCATAACGTGGGCGGACTTCCTGAAAAAATGCACTTAAACTTAGTAGAACCGCTGAGGTCTTTGTTTAAAGATGAGGTTCGGAAAGTGGGATTGGAACTTGGCATTCCGCCAGCTATGATTGGACGCCATCCTTTCCCGGGTCCTGGACTTGCCATTCGCATTTTGGGTGAGATAACGGAAGAAAAAGTAGCATTGCTGCAGGAAGCCGATGACATCTACATTAGTGCGTTAAAGTCAAATCAATTATACGATACCATCTGGCAGGCAGGCGCTATTTTGTTGCCGGTGAAAAGTGTAGGTGTAATGGGCGATGAACGAACGTATGAATTTACCGTTGCCTTGCGCGCTGTATTTTCTGTGGATGGCATGACGGCAGACTGGGTTCATCTGCCTTATGATTTTCTGGCGGAGGTATCGAATGCCATCATCAACAATGTAAGAGGTATCAACCGTGTGGTGTATGACATTAGCAGCAAGCCTCCGGCAACCATTGAATGGGAATAATTGCCTTTGCCTCACAAGTGATAAGTAATACAATGAAACGTAATAAGCCTCACCTTGCCATCGTTCTGCTGCTTTCTTTTTTTTATATAAATACAAATGCGCAAACGGCTGTTGCGCCGCCTCCCAAACTTAAGATAGCCGTGTTAAGTCCTTTATATCTTGACTCTGCTTTTGATGGTTATAGTTACAAGCTTGGCAACAGCAACATGCCTCAGTATATCATCACCGGGCTCGATTTTTACAACGGTGTTATGCTCGCCGTTGATTCTTTAAAAAAAGAAAATATTGATGCGGAAGTATGGATATACGATACCAAGAAAAAGGGTAGCGATATAAACACGATTTTGCAAAGCATGAAGTTTTTGAACTTCTCATTGGTGATTGCTTCGCTAACAAGCAGCGGTGAGCAGAAATCGGTTTCCGATTTTTCTTTTGCCAACAATATTCCTGTTGTTTCTGTTACCTATCCAAATAATGCAGGGCTTAACGCCAATCCATATTACATTATGCTAAACCCGACTTTGAAAACGCATGTAAATGGCATTTACCATTATGTGCAGCAGAATTTTATTTACAACAAACCTTTATTCCTAACCAAATATGGTTCTTTGGAAAATAAGATTGCGACTGATTTTAGGGCAAATGATTCGGTGGTACATAATCACTTTACATACCGAACTCTGGAACTAAATACTGATGTTCAGTTTGATAAACTTGAAACTTACCTGGATAGTACCAGACCGAATACTATTATCTGCGGCTCGATGGATGATAAATTCGTGTTATCGCTTGTAAAAGCCATTGGTGAAAATCCTCAATACAAAGCTACGTTAATTGGGATGCCAAACTGGGATGGCATGCGAAAGATATACAACAATAGTTACGATAATATCAGCATTGTTTATTCTACGCCATTCAATTATTCAGCTACAGACAGCAGTGTTCTAAACATAACGGCGAAGTATAAAGAAAAATTTTTCGCACGCCCGAGCGATATGGTTTATAAAGGTTTTGAAGCCATGTATCATAACACGCACATGGTTTTAAATTATGGCAGCCAATACATCAGTCATGCTTCCGATACAAGCTATACATGGAAGAACCATTTCGTTTTGGAACCGGTGGCATTGAGTGCGCAATCGCAGGTTCCTGATTATTTAGAAAACAAGAACCTTTATTTTATCAAGAAGAACGGTCAAACTGTTGTTTCAGTGACGCAGTTGAAATGAGCGGTTGAGTTTTAATTTTTCTTTCGGTTTATTATTGCGACGATGTTCCCGTCATTCCGCAATTGCCCCCGGCACGATATAGCACTTTTGGGTTTTCACGAGGGCTTTAGCCTGTGGCGCTGAAGACGCCACAGGCTAAAGCCCTCGCAGAATTGAATTATGAAAAACAATGTTGAGGGCATTTGCGGAATGACGCAACCATCAAATTATTTCTTCAATTCAATAATCCACATACGCTGTGCAGGCATCGTAAAATCTGGCAAAACCTGTTGTCCTGTCAGCACGTTCTTGCCACCGGTAAAGCTGCTTGTTCTTTCTTTATAATCCGCAAAATGTACAGCCATTTCTTTATCGCTTGTATTCATAATGCACATTACCGTTTGTGCGCTTGTGTAGCGGAAGTACACATACAAACCATCTTTCGGAATATACTGCATCAGCTTTCCTTTGTTTATTGCCGGTGATGCTTTCCGATAGCTGGCTAATGTTTTAATCATGGTTTGAACACTCTTCGCCGAATCTCCCAAGCCTGCACCGGTAAAGGCATTCAGCGTATCGCCCTGCCAGCCGCCGGGGAAGTCAAGACGAACATAACCATCCGGATTGGTCACGCCTTTCATGAGCACTTCATCACCATAATACATTTGCGGAATGCCTCTTGACGTCAGCAACCATTCAAAGCCGATTTTATCTTTTTCAATGTCCTCATTCACCACCGAATACCAGCGGCTCAGGTCATGATTGTCTAAGAAGATACAGTTGCGCCAGGCGTCTTTATAAAGGAAGTCGTTGCTTAATGTATAGTATAATTTATTCACGCCGTCTGTCCAGCCGAAAGGCTGTGTGAGCGCAGGTTGAATGCCATAAAACAACATTTGGAAATCGGTAACGCCTTGCAGGTTACTCTTGAAAGAAGTGTTGATATTGTTTTCAGCAAAATAAGCTTCGTTTGCCGTGCCGTGCACCCAGGCTTCGCCATACATAGTAATCTTCGGAAACTCATCCGTCAGCGCTTTGTTGCAGCGGTTCATAAAAGGCAGGTCGTTATAAATATAGGTATCAATGCGCCAGCCATCAACTCCGTATGTTTCTGTGCTCCAGACAGCGTGTTGAATGAGAAAACTGGCAACATAGGGATTGCTTTGATTTAAATCCGGCATTTGCGTTGTAAACCATCCGTTCAGTAGTTTGAGAGAATCGCCTGATGCTCCGTACGGATCAATAAGAGATTGCTCCCTGTAATTGGTTTGGGTAAAAGATGGCCATAGGTGCAGCCAGTCTTTCATCGGCGGGTCTTGCACAGTGAAGTGATACAAGCCAACATGATTATACACTGCATCCTGTATTAGTTTCATTCCATGTTTATGCACTTCATCGCTTAACCGCGCATAAGCTGTATCGCCGCCAATGCGCGGATCAACTTTATAATGATTGGTAAATGCATAGCCATGCTCGGTTCTGTTGGGCATATCGTTTTCAATAACAGGCGTCATCCAAAGTGTGGTAACGCCCATATCTTCCAAATAATCAAGATGATTGATAACGCCTTGCAGGTCGCCGCCATGGCGAAGAAAGATAGAATCGCGGTTTAAAGATTGATCTCTCATGCCGGCAATCTTATCGTTTGATGAATCGCCATTGCTGAAGCGATCCGGCATTAGGAGATAAACAAAGTCGGAATTGTTTACGCCTTGCGCGTATTGCGTTCCATTGCCGGTTCTACGCGTTTTGAGTTCGTAATGAATGGTAAAACTGCTGTCTTTTTTCCTGATCGTTATCTTGCAAATGCCTGGCTTTGTTGTAGGTAAAACATTCAAATCAAGGAAGAGATAATTAGCGCTTTCCACCTTGTTTGTTTTCAGCAATTGTACGCCGGGATAAGACAGGGAAACGGAAGCGTCTTCGGCAATATTTGGATGATGCACCATCAGTTGCAGCTTCGTATTCTTCATGCTAACGAACCAGTTGGTTGGGTAGACTTCAACTGTTGATTGGGCATGAATAATATGTGTGGTAAAAAGAAGAATGGAAAGCAGCAACCGTTTAGCCATGAATCATATTTAATGATGAAAAATGATGATTTGGGTTGAGACAGATCGTTTGATTTTATAAAGCAACCGCTGACAGATTTTAAATCTCTTAGCGTTTAAAAACAGATAACTTCAGTACACATTATACAGATGTATAACCCACCTTTTCAAGCTTTTCCGCTTTAATATGAATGGCGCCGGCATCATACACGAACAGAACGCTAACGGCAGCACAGATCAAACAAAAACCGGCAAGCACAATCGCATAAATGGGCTGACCGCCATATAAATGCTTTACAATTAAACCACCGAACAAACCATTTATAATTTGAGGCAGTGTAATAAAGAAATTGAAAATGCCCATATAGATACCCAGCTTACCGGCAGGTATAGAGCCGGACAGAATTACATAAGGCATGGCAAGAATGCTTGCCCAGGCTAACCCTACGCCGATCATTGACCACTGCAGCATGGCCGGATCTTTAATAAAGTAAATAGACAGCAAGCCAGCGCCGCCGGCAATAAGTGATATGGCATGTGTTAGTTTACGGCCAATTTTAGAAGCAATCACCGGCAGCAGCAATGCATACAGCATAGCTACAAAGTTATAGGTACCAAAGGCGTCGCTCACTTCATTACCCGCATTGTTGTAGGCTACGGTTTTTGTGTAGTCGCCTGACAAACCGTAAACATGGGTTGCTACCGCATCGGTTGTAAATACCCACATGCTGAACAAAGCAAACCAACTAAAGAATTGCACCAAACCCAACTGGCGCATGGTTTTAGGCATACGCTTAAAATCATGGACGATCTCGGAAAGGCCCGATTTCTCATCCGGATCTTCCAGTCCATGATACTGACGATATTGTTCGGGGGCATATTCTTTAGATAAAAAAACAGTGATAAGGATAGCAATGATGAAAACAGCCGCACCAATATAAAACGAATACCTGATGTTATCAGCAACGCCGCTCGCGCCTGCATTCTGGCTTACACCTGCATCAGCCAGCCATTTGGGAAGTTTGCTGCCGGCCACAGCACCTAAGCCAATCAGAAAGGTTTGAATACTGAAACCTGACGTACGTTGCGAGTCGGGCAGGTTATCGGCCACCAATGCGCGAAACGGTTCCATTGCCACGTTGAACGAAGCATCCATAATCATAACCATACCAGCGCCCACATACAAAGCCGGTAACAGACCGGAAGCCAAACCACTGTTGGGAAGAAAGAGTAAGGCAACAGAAGATAAAATAGCGCCCGTAAGAAAATAAGGTTTGCGCCTGCCCAGCCGGTTCCAGGTACGATCGCTGTAATGCCCGATTATTGGTTGCACTATCATACCTACCAATGGCGCAACCAGCCAAAACATAGGAAGCTGGTCTACATCGGCACCAAAAGAACGCAGGATGCGGCTGGTGTTTCCGTTTTGCAAGGCAAAACCGAATTGTATTCCGAGAAAGCCGAAGCTCATGGTAAAAATCTGCATCAAGGTTAAGCGGGGTTTCGCTAACGCCCCGGCGCTCCTGGTAGAGCTTTGCATTACAGCCATACTTGCAATCGTTTACGTGTTCTACAAATATGTATAAAAAAGCTGGCAGGTAGTAAAGGCGTTGTGTCTTTTGCACACATTTATTTTTGGTATAGGAAGTTATTGCCACGAAGACACGAAAGCAGAAAGTTCTTTTTGTTTCTTCTATCGGCAATATCAATGTTTAGTCGTTGATTGGTTTGAAATGAAATGAAATAAGAAATACAGTTTTGGTAACTATCGTTCGTCTCTCATCTCATCGCCTGTTGTGATTCCTGCGTGTAGAAACAGCAAGAATCCTCCCATCAACGTTCCGGGCAATGATGTGACTTTCACCACAACGAATCTCAATTTCTAATCTCCTTATTTCAAATTATTCACTACTCAATATTCACTGATGAGTGTTCCTTGGCTGCTCTTCTTATTCCTTTCTGCCTTTGCGCTGACTCTTACTAACAAAAGCAAACAAATTTTTTATTCATTGCATAGCCTTTACTTTTGCCGCACTTAAAACAAACACCATGGCTGTTCTGGTAAATAAAGATTCTAAAATCATCGTGCAGGGTTTTACCGGCACGGAAGGCACTTTTCATGCAACCCAAATGATTGAATATGGTACCAATGTAGTAGGTGGCGTTACGCCCGGCAAGGGTGGCAGTACGCACCTTGACCGTCCTGTTTTCAATACGGTGGCTGAAGCAGTGGCTGAAACCGGCGCGAACGTGAGTATCATCTTTGTACCACCGGCTTTTGCGGCTGACGCGGTGATGGAATCGGCTGATGCCGGCATCGCTCTTATCGTATGTATTACCGAAGGCATTCCCATCCAGGATATGGTGAAAGTGAAAAACTATTTAGCAGGAACCAGCAGCCGCCTGATTGGCCCGAACTGCCCCGGCGTTATCACTGCCGGCGAAGCAAAAGTAGGCATTATGCCAGGCTTTATTTTTAAACCGGGCAAAATTGGAATCGTATCAAAAAGCGGTACGCTTACTTATGAAGCAGCCGACCAGGTGGTGAAAGCCGGACTTGGTATCAGCACTGCCATTGGTATTGGAGGCGACCCGATCATTGGCACGCCAACCAAAGATGCGGTTGAGTTACTGATGAACGATCCCGATACAGAAGGCATCATTATGATTGGTGAAATTGGTGGCAGCATGGAAGCTGAAGCTGCCCGCTGGATCGAGAAGAACAAAACAAAACCTGTGGTTGGTTTTATTGCAGGGCAAACGGCTCCTCCCGGCAGACGTATGGGACATGCGGGTGCCATTGTAGGCGGCGCTGACGATACAGCCGAAGCTAAGATGAAGATCATGGAAGATTGTGGCATCTATGTGGTAGCCAGCCCGGCTGATATTGGCAAAACAATGGCGGAAGCTTTGAAAAAATAAGTTGATTGAAATATGTAAAAGCCGCCTGTTATAAAGGCGGCTTTTTTATTTAAGTAACGAAAGCAAACAAGTAGAATGTCTTTTTCCCGAGATAAACAAATCATAAGTAGCTCAGCCATTTCTTTTCCGGGTGATTAGCCCTGTAATCTCCATACAATTTACATGGAAAATATAAAAGAATAACAACAGATATCCAGATGATGTAAACCGTCCAAAGCGGGTAGCCGGCATCAGGATGTAATTGAGAATCTGGAAAAAAAATATTACCGGAACCTCGCCCGGAAATGGCTGACATTATCCTTGCCAGCGAATGAATAACAAACACATGAACAATGTAATATACGAAAGGAACCTTGCCGTATACGCGCATTGCCTTAGTAAAACCATTTGAAATGTTTTCGCTTATTGATAAAAGAATGAGAGCGGGTCCAATGGTCATCAATGCATAAAGCAATGAAGGCGGATACTTTGTCGTGTCAATAAAATCTAAAATGGTGTATAAAATTGTTGGCTGCAACGTCCATAGATTTCTGTCGCCGTAATAGTTTATAAACCGAATGACGATGAATAAAAGGATTAAGGTAAAACCTAAGCCCATTAATATCTTTTTACGGTCGGGCGCTTCTTTTTCTGTGTAGAGTTTACCTAAACTATAACCGCAAATCATGATGCCCAGCCAAGGCAAAAAAGGATAACCGATAAGGATTGTAAACCCAGGCGACGGCTGCAACAAATCAGGTGCATGAAATAATGACCAGAGAATAGAAGCGAGTGGCGGCGTTGTTATCGAAACACTATCGAGCAAATTATGACCAAACACAATAGCGAGTCCTATCGCCATCAGCAAGCGATATGGAAGAAACTGCAGGAACGAAAGAAAGACCATAGAAATGCCAATTGCCCAAAACACTTCAAGCATTAGAACTGCGACCAGCCAAAAAACCATAAGCCGTTTACAACAAAAACTTCAGCTATAATCAACCAAATACCGCGTGTGAAAAGGAAAGAAAAAACCTGTTTTTTTATTTTATTTCTGGCTGCATATAAATAAGCAGAAGTGCCGGAGAGAAAAACGAAAGCAGGTGCACAATAATGCGTAATCCAACGTGTAAAGAAAAGCAGTGGCGATGTACTTTTTAAGTCTAACGGATCGTCACCAATAAGGGCACTGTGATGAAAAAATTCGCGTGTATGATCAAGCGCCATAATGACCATAACAATGCCGCGGACAATATCAATTGAATGAATACGGTGTGTGCTTTTTGGATGCATATGCGTTAGTTGAAGGTATTTCTTACAAGGTACAAAAGTGTGTATAGCAAAGTATGTTTATAGCAATAGAAAGGAAAAAACTTATAATTTTTTGCTTCGAAATTATGCCGGATAACGATTTCAACACTTGTTAAAGCACCTATCGTCAAAGCAAAACCGTAACATTTTTAGCTGTTCGCCAAGCTACCATTATATAATCGCAAACGTTGCCGGCTCTAACTTTAGAAATAAATACATGGCAAAACGTATTGCCGTAAAATAAGGCAATAATGAAAGGTAATAAAAGAAAAGATTATTTGTAAAACTACTTAATACTACATACAGCAAGTAAAAAAAGCGACGATAACGCGTTAAGCATATGAATCGGTAAGCGCAGCAATGCAAATAATTTCAACGCCTTGTTGAATTTCACTGAACCATTATCAATAGCAACGCAATTGCTTATAAAATTCCTCCCGAACCATTTCCCTGTCAGAAGCGATATTGATGGCAGCCAGATATTTTTTGGACGATATATGCAAAATACGAAGGACTAAACAATAGACAATATTTTGCAGATTGCAATGGGGAAAACGTCTTTTCAATACCTATGTTTTATTTTCCTTTGGATATAAGGCATCGGTGAAGTTATCACGGAAAAATTTTCGCATCAAGCTGTCATTTCACACTCAATGCCAGTGCACTCCAGTCATAATCTTTATAACCATCCATAAACAACTGTTGATATTCCTGCTGAATCAAATTACCCAGCGGCATCTTAGCTCCTACTGTTTCCGCCTGTTTTTTTATCAGCGTTGCATCTTTTAAACCAAGCTCCAGTTCAAAGCCAGCCGGTGTAAAAGCTTCGTTCAATACCATGTTGCCATAATTAATATAAATGCCGCAGTTAAACAAAGTTGATGTCAGCATCTTCATCAGTTGCTGTTTATCAATTCCGCTTTTTTCTGCCAGGTAAATAGATTCTGACATTGACTGTAAAGCCGCTTGTATCAGGTAGTTTGTGCAGAGCTTTGCCACATTCGCGCCACCGGTTTCTGTTCCGTATTCCCATACATTCACGCCACCTGCATCCATCAGCAATGGCTTCACAATGCTTACTGTGTCTGCTTCGCCCGATATCATAAAGTTCAGCTTCTTATCACGTGCTGCTTCCGGTCTGCCTGCAACCGGGCAAGCTATGTACATGTTGCCGGCGCCTTTATGCAGCGCATACATTTCTTCACTTGTTGCCGGCAATATCGTACTCATGGATACATGAATGCCGCCATGTTTCAGATTTTTAGCAATGCCTTCATCGCCACTTGTTATTTCTTTTACGGCAGCAT
The DNA here is from genome assembly GCA_965199905.1 of Ilyomonas sp. GTDB lineage: Bacteria > Bacteroidota > Bacteroidia > Chitinophagales > Chitinophagaceae > Ilyomonas. The sequence goes on from OZ241366.1 coordinate 583,408, forward strand.
CATTCGATATGATGGTAAATACAGTATCGCATTGCGCAGCCAGTTCTTTTACCGAGTTACACACCTGTGCTCCATTCTCTTGCAAAGGCTTTGCTTTCTCAATCGTTCTGTTATACACATACATGCCATCATGTTTTGCCAAAAGGTTTTGAGCGATGGGAGTGCCGAGATTGCCTAAACCAATAAAACCGATCTTCATGTGAAACTTTTATAACGATGATTTACAAAAATGATGCAGGAGAAAGGCACTGCCGTATCGATAGATTTTTTCTTTGGAGGATCATGGTATTGTAATTTCATTTGCTACCTGATTGAACAATTGGAATTACTTGTTTAGTTTTGGTATTCACCTGTTGTAAAAGTGTTATGAGAAGCGTTGAAGCCATTCCTGTAATAGATTGGAAAGAATACATGCCGGATGCAGAGTTCATCACCATGACGGTAGATGACAACAACATGCCTTCGCGTGTTAAAGATGCGCATTGTCATTTTGGATATAAAATAGCCCTCTTGCTGGAAGGTACTGTCACCGGTATAGCAGATTTTAGAGAATACACAGCTACGGCGCCTGCGGTTTTATTTTCTTCCCCTCAGCAGGTCAGCCGCGTTATTGAACACAAAAACATTAAGCTTATTGCCTTTACTTTTAGTAAAGATTATATGCAGTTTGATGTAAGAAATACGCTGTCGTGCTGGGAGTGTCTGTTCAATCAAATGGTTATACCGGTGGCTTCACAAAGAGATTTAAGTGAGCTGACCATGTATGCCAACCTGATACAATATGAGTTTACGCAACTACGTCATCAAAAAGATTTGGTTATCAGGAATTTGATGAACGCATTCTTAATTACAGCCGCCAGGTTGGGAACCTGTGAAACCAAACTGACTGTAATGAATGCAACGCAAAACAAAATCCTGCAGCAGTTTCGCACTTTGGTAGAAGATCATTTTTTAAGCAAAACCCATGTGGCTGAATATGCCGACATGATCTACATTACACCCGGTCATTTAAATGATACTATAAAAACAATTACAGGCAAAACAGCCAAGCAAATGATTGATGAAAAACGCGTAACTGAAGCCAAGCGTATGTTGTTTTGGAATGAATTATCTGTAAAGCAGATTGCATCGCGCTTAAACTTCGAAGATGATGCTTACTTCAATCGCTTCTTTAAAAAACATACAGGTCAAACACCTGCTTTTTTTCAACGCAATTCCCTGTAAAAGTGCAATAACTCCCCGCATTAGTTTAATGCTCTTCACCCGGTTGCTTTCTAATTTTGTGGTATGATAACATCAGTAATATACCTGCCAAACAGTTCTGTTGTCATCAGGTATTGATATTTCCTTAACGCATCCTTGTGATGCGCACTACGGTTCATTTTTCGCAGTTTACCACACTGCGTTTTCTCTCAATTGCAAGCCATTATTACTAACACAAAAAACAATAAACGTTATGATACGTTTCGCTAAAGCTGTGTTCAAAACACAAGGTATTATTCTATTCATTGCATTACTAAGTATTATTATGGAGATGAGTTGCAGCAATTCCGCAGCAGAAAACACTCCGTCTGCATTGCCTCCGCCACAGTTGCCCGTTGTGCAGTTACAAACCGCGCCGGCTACTACATACCAGTCATTTCCAGCCTCGGTGCAAGGCAAAGTAAATGTTGAAATTCGCCCGCAGGTAGATGGTTACCTACAAAAAATGTATGTAGATGAAGGCGCTTATGTAAAAGCCGGTCAGCCTTTATTTAAAATCAACGATGCGCCTTATACGGAAGCGCTCAATAATGCGCGGGCAAGCTTACAATCTGCCGAGGCAGGTCTGCAACGGGCGCAGGTTGAAGTAGATCGTTTGGCGCCGCTTGTACAAAATAATGTGATCTCTGATGTGCAGCTAAAAACAGCCAAAGCAAACTACGAAGCGGCAAAAGCATCCATTGCACAAATGCAGGCGATGCAAGGCGCTGCGCAGATAAACGTTGGCTATACATTGATAAAAGCACCGGCAAGCGGATACATTGGTAAGCTGCCTTACAAAACCGGCGCATTGGTTAGTAAATCCGGAACAGAGCCGCTCACTGTTTTGTCTGATGTAAGTGAAGTGTATGCTTATTTCTCTCTCAGCGAAAATGATTACATCAACTTCAAGAATGAGTTTGCCGGTAACACCATCGAAGAGAAATTAAAGAATGTGCCGCCGGTAGAATTGTTGCTGGCAAACGACAGCGCATACGCATTAAAAGGAAAGATAGAAGTGGTCGGAGGTCAGTTTGATGCCACCACGGGAGCCATCAGCTTTCGCGCTACGTTTCCCAATGCATCCGGCATTCTGCGCACAGGCAACACAGGTAAAATAAGGATTCCGAAACTCTATGCATCTGCTTTAATAGTACCGCAGGAAGCCACTTTCGAGATACAGGATAAAGTATTCGTGTATATAGTGGGCGATAGCAACAAAGTAGCGGGTACGCCCATCAATATTTCCGGCAAAACAGCCAACTATTATTTTATTAATAACGGTGTAAAGCCCGGCGATAAAATTGTACTGCAAGGTGGCGGCAATCTGCAGGATGGCATGATGATCAGTCCGCAGCTTGTTTCGTTAGACAGCCTCATGAAAGCCAAACCATTGAACCGCTTGTAGTGCAATAAATCAGTTCATTTCTCACAAATTATCCGCTTAGGAAAGCAATCATTCTCACATATCATTTTACAAAAATTATTCTGGTTGATGAAGCTTTTTTCATCAATTAAAACTTGTACACCCCATGCTAAAAAGATTTATAGAACGACCAGTGTTATCAACCGTTGTCTCGGTTATATTATTGATGCTGGGCGGCATCTCCTTATACACGTTGCCCATCACTCTTTTTCCTGATATCGCGCCGCCAAGTGTTGTGGTTACTGCCACTTATCCCGGCGCCAATGCTGAAGTGGTGGCACGCTCTGTAGCCACGCCATTGGAGCAAGCCATCAATGGTGTGGAAAACATGACTTATATGACGTCGAACTCCAGCAACGATGGCACGATGACTTTGACTGTTTATTTTAAGCAAGGCACCAATCCTGATATCGCTTCGGTAAACGTGCAGAACCGCGTATCGAAAGCCACCAGCCAGGTTCCGGTAGAAGTCACGCAATCGGGCATCTCAACGCAAAAGCAACAGAACAGTATTATCATGTTTATTGCCCTGTCAAGTAAAGATTCCACTTACGATGAAACGTTTCTGCAGAACTATATCAAGATCAATCTTGTTCCGCAGATACAGCGCATTCCCGGCGTGGGCGATGCGCAGATATTTGGTGCGCGCGATTACTCAATGCGTATCTGGCTAAAGCCCGACAGGTTAGCCGAAAATAACCTCACACCGCAGGATGTTACAGGCGCTATTAAAGACCAGAGTTTGGAAGCAGCGCCCGGCAGGTTAGGGCAAACCAGTACGCAAACCTTTGAGTATGTATTGAAATATAAAGGCAAACTGAACCAGAATGCAGACTATGAAAACATCATTATCAAGGCAAAAAACGATGGTTCATTTATTCGTTTGAAGGATGTTGCCCGTGTTGAGTTTGGCTCTTTTTCGTATTCGGCTAATAGCCGCCTGAACGATAGTCCGACATCTGGTTTTGCTATCTTTCAAACAGCGGGTTCCAATGCCAATGATATTCTTACCGCAGCCGAAAAACTGGTAAAAGAATTTTCAGCCACCTTACCAAAAGGCATCGAGCCAACCATCATGTATAACTCGAAAGAGTTTTTAGATGCATCCATTGACCAGGTAAGGGAAACACTCCTTATTGCTTTCATACTTGTGTTCATAGTTGTGTTTTTGTTTTTGCAGGATTTTCGGTCCACGCTCATTCCTGCATTTGCAGTTCCGGTGGCTATTATTGGCACTTTCTTTTTTATGCAGATGTTTGGCTTCACCATCAATTTATTAACGCTGTTTGCCCTCGTGCTTGCCATTGGTATCGTGGTAGATGATGCCATCGTTGTTGTGGAAGCCGTGCATGCTAAAATGGAACACACTAAGCTCTCTGCACGCGAAGCGACCGTTGAATCCATGAGCGAAATATCAGGCGCCATCATCTCTATTACATTGGTGATGGCGGCCGTGTTTATACCGGTAGGTTTTATGCAGGGTCCTGCGGGCGTTTTCTATCGCCAGTTTGCCTTTACACTCGCTATCGCCATTCTTATTTCTGCGGTTAATGCTTTAACCTTAAGTCCGGCTTTGTGCGCTTTGTTTTTAAAAGATACAGAGCATGCAGTTGAAAAAAAAGGCGGTTTTTCGCGCCGTTTTTTCAACGCTTTTAATGCAGCCTTTACTGCCATGACGGCACGCTACATACGAAGTATTAGTTTTTTGATTAAGCGAAAATGGATCGCCATCAGTGGGCTGGTTTTAATAACAGTAATCACCGTTTTTCTTATCAGGCAAACGCCCACCGGCTTTATACCCACTGAAGACCAGGGCTTTATCCTGTATGCAGCCAGCACGCCACCCGGCAGTTCGCTCGACAGAACACATTCTGCCACAGCAAAGATTGACAGCGTTATTAAAAAATATCCTTCTGTTTTTAAAAAGTACACGATCGATGGATTGAACTTTATATCGAATGCTAATGCATCCGAAAACGCGGCCGGCTTCATTCGTTTAAAGCCTTATAAAGATCGTGGAGATATTAAAGACGCACAGCAATTGACCAACTCCATGATGCAGGCAGTAAGCAGCGTGAAAGATGCCAATACGTTCTTTTTCACATTCCCAACCATACAAGGCTTTGGTAATGTAAGCGGCTTCGAATTTATGTTGCAGGACAGAGGCAATCATTCTTTGGAAGATCTTGGCAAAACGGCTTATGCGTTTTCCGGCGCTTTGATGCAACGTCCCGAAATTGCGGTTGCCTACACCACTTTTTCCGTTGGCAATCCGCAATACCAAATTGAAGTAGATAATGAAAAAGCAAAGCAGCTTGGTGTCAACATCAGCGACCTGTTGCAAACGCTGCAGATTTATTATGGCAGCAGTTTCGTGTCCGATTTTAATCGCTTTGGAAAGTATTATCGCGTAATGGCGCAGGCAGATGTTCAGTACCGCGAAGATGCCGCCTCGTTCAACAATGTGTATGTAAAAAACAGCACGGGCGAAATGGTGCCGGTAAGTGGTTTGGTAAAACTAAAGCGCACATACGGACCAGAAACCATTACCCGCAACAACCTCTATAATGCGGTAAGCATCAATGGGGCACCGAAGCCCGGCTTCAGCACCGGCGATGCTATAAAAGCCATTGAAGAAACAGCTAAACAATCACTGCCAAAAGGCTATGCAACGGAGTTTACCGGCATGACGCGGGAAGAAGGCGCCACGGGTAATCAAACCATCATTGTGTTCATCTTAAGCATCCTGTTTGTGTACTTCATTCTCTCGGCACAATACGAAAGTTATATCCTTCCGCTGGCAGTTGTGCTTACCATTCCGGTGGGTATTATCGGCGTGTTTACATTCATCAACCTGGCTGATATTGAAAGCAATATTTATGTACAGGTTGGGCTAATCATGCTCGTGGGTTTACTTTCCAAAAACGCCATCTTAATTGTTGAATATGCGGTGCAAAGGCGGCAGCATGGCTTATCCATTGTAGAATCTGCCTTGCAGGCCGCACAGCTTCGCCTGCGCCCGATATTGATGACTTCACTCGCCTTTATTGTTGGCTTGTTACCACTCGTTTGGTCTACCGGCGCATCAGCGTTGGGCGATCGTTCCATTGGCACCGGCGCCGTTGGCGGCATGCTTACCGGCGTTGTGTTTGGCGTGTTTATCATTCCCGTATTGTATGTCATTTTCCAATACTTACAGGAAAGAGTGAGCGGCGTTCCCAAACCAAAAGAATCAGTGACAACGCACCTTGACAAATAACAATCCCCACAATTGGCGCAGATTGATCCCATAAAATCTGCGTCATCTGCGGGGAAATTTAAAAATGCATCATCACTATAAAATCTGTTTTACACGAACCATCCAAACAGTAAACAATGCAAAGAATATTTCAAATCATAGCCATTATTTTCTTTATCACTGTTATACAATCGTGCCGCGTGGGCAAACCCTACGAGCAACCAACCGCGCCCCTGCTGCAACAGTTTGGCAACGAAGCGCCAACCGATTCCAGCATAGCATCTATCGATTGGAACAGCTTTTTTAAAGACACCACATTAACGCGTCTTATTGATACTGCCCTGCAGCACAGTTACAATTTGCAACTTGCCGCAAAGCGCATCCAGGAAGCGCAGGCTTATATTAAACAGGCGCGAATGCTTTATGTTCCGTCCGTCGATGTTGCCGCGAGCGCCACTACTACAAATCCATCCGACAATAGCTTAAACGGCAAGAGCCTCGGAGCCTTTCTCGGCAAGAATCACCTGGAAGATTATACACTAAGCGCAGCCGTATCCTGGGATGTATTTGCCTGGGGCAAAATTGGTTATCAGAAGGAAGCTGCCGCGGCTAATTACTTTGAAGCATACGAAGGCAAAAAAGCAGTACAAACCGCATTGGTGGCTGATATTGCCACCGGCTATTACAATCTTCTTATGCTCGATAAGCAACTGAATATTGCAAAACGAAATATCGCTTTAACCGATACTTTAGTCAACATGATGCGGTTGCAAAAAACGGCAGGGCAAGTTACCGAACTCGCCGTTCAGCAAACCGAAGTACAACAGCAAACTGCTATGAAACTGGTACCGCAACTCGAGCAGCAAATCGCGATACAGGAAACGGCAATTCATATCTTATCGGGTCAGTTACCCGCGGGCATTACACGAAGTGCAAACATCGATTTAGCTTATGTGTGGGACAATCTCTCCACCGGTTTTCCTGCCGAATTATTGAGCCGCCGTCCCGATGTGCGCGCCAGTGAAATGGCAATCGTATACGCCAATGCAAACGTGAACGTTGCCAAAGCCTCATTGTATCCGTCCTTCAACATCACGGCGTCCGGCGGGCTCAATGCATTTGAGGCAAGTAAATGGTTTAGCATGCCCGCCTCTTTGTTCTACACGGCAGCGGGCAGCATTGCACAACCCTTGCTGCAACATCGGGTGCTAAAGACGCAATACGAAGTGTCGCAGATCAGGAAAGACGAAGCCGTTATCACCTTTCGGCAATCAGTGTTGCAGGCAGGCGGCGAAGTGGTGAATGCCATGGTGCAATTAGACAAACTGAAAGCCCGGCAACAGGTTTCTTCTGCGCAGGTAGATACGCTCCATAAAGCCATTGGCAACGCCACGCTCCTGTTCCGCAGCGGGCTGGCAGACTACCTCGAAGTCATCACCGCGCAAAGCAATTCGTTGGCTGCTGAACTTGATCTTGCCGACATCAAACGCCAGCGCTTGGCAGCCGCCGTAGAGTTGTACCGCTCGCTGGGCGGCGGCTGGAAATAATAAAGAAAATGCAAAGAGAAAGTAACGAAAAGAATATGGTGTAACCTGTTAGCAGAGTGAATGGCCAATGGCTTCAGGCTTATACCTGAAATGGTTTGCAACACGCCGGTCAAAAAACGCTTATTGCTTCTTCTATTTTTACAGGAGGCAAAGGCGGCGGCTTGTATATTACACTGGAAAACCTTTGGCAAGCAGCTATAGTTTTTACAGTTCGCAGAATCATAAAGCCAACGTGGCTAAATGACCGAGATCAATTCCTTTAGCTCACACAACAATTTTAAGAAGAGTTCAAAACAGACTGCTTAACATAAATGTTATTCAATGGCAGCATTCACACCAAAAGCGCAAACAACCTCGAATGGAATCTCTCCGGCAAACCAATAAGCGCCGAAGCGCAAAACGTATTAGCCGAAGGCAAAAAGTTATGGCAGGCTTACTTTGCCCATACCGATGTACGCACCGTAAGAGATGAGTTGAAACTAAACCGCGCAGATGTTGGCTGGTACCAAATCAGGAAAGCGTTAGGGGCAGGAAATGAAAGCGGAGATTTTACACCGGTAAGTTTTAAGCCTTTTGAAGTAGCCTAAAAATACTTACCGAAAAGCTGCAGCCACAAGTCTATGAATTGGGGTTTTTGAAAGCGTAAACGGTTCATCATCCTTTTTGGTCACGTAAAGTTGCCCTTTCTAACGTTTATGATTTGCGACACTCGTGGCGTGCTCTCCGGCTATAACTATATGTTTTGCAGGTCTGCCATCTTCTACGTTTTTTTCTCTCTTGCCGTTTGCTATCATTGTCCGGGCTACGGCTGTTTCTGTTCCTCTGCTTATAACGTATGTCATTAGGAACAATCAATTCCAAACTTTCGCTTTCCGGTCTCCCCTGCCTAAAATACCTTCGCCCCTTTCATAAAAAGAGATGAGCAGTATGGCTCTTCTCAATCAAGCCATTTGCGTATGTGGTTTCAGTTAGGCAAATTCATTCTTAAATACAGGCTTTCTTTGTTGATAGTATTGCTCGCCATAACGGGCGTAACGGGCTATTTTGGAAGCAAAGTGCAAATGAGCTACGAGTTCTCAAAAGCCATCCCGACCGACAACCGGAAGTACATAGAGAATCAGCAGTTCATCAAACAATTCGGTCAAAGCGGCAATACGCTGGTGCTCGGCATACAGTCCGGCAAATTTTACACGCCCGCCTTCTTCAATGCTGTGGACAACCTGCACAGAAACATAAAAGGCGTGGCCGGCGTGGAAGGCTTGCTGAGCGTGCCCGAAGCCGTAACACTTGTAAAGAACGACACGCTTACAAAGCTGGAAGCCAAACGCATTTTTAACCCGCCTTACAGCAGCGAAGCAAGCCTCGATAGCGATAAAGCCTCTTTTGAAAATCTTCCTTTTTATAAAGGTTTGCTTTACAACAGTGCCACGCACAGCTATCTTATGGCTGTCACGCTCAATAAAGACAGCGCAAACAGCAAGGCACGCACGGCTCTCGTCAATCATATTCTCGATAAAGTACAAAGCTTTGAGGTTGCAACAAAAGCAGATGTACACATCAGTGGCCTGCCTTATATACGCACCATTGTTGCCAACAAAATATCGAAGGAGCTTAATTATTTTCTTCTCGGTTCTTTCGTGCTTAGCGCCATCACCTTGTTGCTTTTTTTCCGTTCCATACCTGCCATGCTAATGAGCCTTGCAGTTGTGGCTATGGGCGTGGTATGGAGTCTTGCCACCATGGTATTTTTCGGGTATAAAATCACGCTTCTTACTGCATTGATTCCGCCTTTAATTGTTGTGATTGGGATTCCCAACTGTATCTACTTTTTAAACAAATACCATTCATCTTATCTTGAAAAAAACGACAAGCAGCAAGCTCTTGTAACCATGGTTGGCAGAATGGGAATCGTAACTCTGTTCTGCAACATTGCAGCCGCCATTGGCTTTGCTGTATTCGCATTTACGTCAAGCGATTTATTGAAAGAATTTGGCATTGTAAGCGGCATCAATGTGATGGCGTTGTTTCTTATTTCGCTCATCTTTATTCCCGCTGTTCTCAGTTATTTACCACCGCCAAAACCGCGTGAAGTCAAATATCTCAATGCTCCGTTTCTTGAAAAAATATTAGCGTGGATTGAGCGCGTTACGTTTACCAAAAGCACGCTTGTATATGGCGTTACTGTCGTGGTTCTCGCCTGGGCAATCACCGGCATCTTTCGTTTAAAAAGCGAAGGTTTTATTGTAGATGATTTACCGAAAACAGATGTAATTTACACCGACCTCAAATGGTTTGAAAGCAACTTTGGCGGCGTGATGCCCTTAGAGATAACGGTAGATACAAAGCACAAAAAAGGATTGTTTAAAAGCCTGAAGCCGATACAAAATATTGATGAGTTTTCGGCTTATATAGCACAGCAGCCACAAACCGCACGACCGTTAAGTTTTGTGGAAGGATTGAAGTTTGCAAAGCAGGCTTTTTACGATGGCGACAGCGCCAGCTACAGCATTCCCGACGGTATTGATTTTACCACCATGAATGATTACTTACAAACATCCGGCGCTTCGTCTTCGTCGCAAAAGAATAGCATAACAGGCTTGCTCTCCAGCTATATTGACAGCAACCGGCAGGTTGCGCGCATCAGTGTAAACATGAAAGATATTGGCAGCAAGCAATTGCCCATTCTTTTAGATTCTTTTCAAAATAAAGCAAACCAGATATTCGATACTTCGAAGTATAAAGTAACCATAACAGGCTCAGGCGTTACCTTTCTCGAAGGCACCACATTCATCATCAACGGGCTGAAAGAAAGCATTCTGTATGCGTTTGGTTTAATAGCGCTTTGCATGTTATATCTTTTCAAATCGTTTCGGATTTTAATTTGCTCGTTAATTCCTAACCTCGTTCCGCTGGTAGTAACTGCAGGTGTTATGGGCTGGGCGGGCATTGCGCTGAAACCTTCAACTGTATTGGTATTCAGCGTGGCATTAGGTATTGCAATTGATGTAACGATACGGTTTTTAATTAACTATAAACAGGAGCTTCCGCGCTATAACAATGAGGTTAACCCAACATTAAAAGAAACGATACAGCATACAGGAATCAGCATCATTTATACATCACTGGTATTGATTGCCGGCTTTATCATTTTTTGCTTCAGTGAGTTTGGCGGAACCAGAGGATTGGGTTGGTTAACATCACTAACACTAATCGTTGGAACGTTGACCAATCTTATACTATTGCCTGTATTAATGAAGCGAAAGAAACAGTCACAGGATCATGTAAAAACTTTTTGAATAAGGAGCAATAAAGCAAAATGGCAACTCAAATGATGAGTTGCTTCTTTGTTTCATTTTCTATAAAGTTTTATAGGGGCCAGGATTATCAAACTTATCTTTTACACAACTTCTTTTTCAAACTCGCCTGCCGCCAAAGCTGGTTTAAAACAGGATGATGTGATTACACAAATCAACGTAAAATAATTTCATCTGTTAAGGATGTAAAGGATATTTTATCTAATGTAAAACCGGGCGATGATGTAACAATAAATTACCAGCGAAACGGAAGTACACAAACGGCTACCGTGCATTTGCCAGAACCGTTACAAAGTTCTGATCTGTGAAGATGTTCAGTAAAACCAAAGGACTATTTGCATAAAATATTCTTTTGGTTTACTTAGGTTGATAGGTAATAAAACTTCCTGTTATTTTGTTTACTGTTGCTTTATAATTTCTACCTAAGTCTGTTTAAAAGCCATTGCCCGATTTTCCTATCCTACTTTTCTCCTGTCGCCTTATATTTGTCCTTTGTTCAAGCAACCAATCATCAACTTATGTTCAACATCATCCTGTATGGCCCGCCAGGCAGTGGCAAAGGCACGCAAAGTGAAAATCTGGTGCAGAAATACGGCTTGAAACATCTTAGCACGGGCGATTTATTGCGCAGCGAAATAGCTAATAAAACGCCGTTGGGTATGGAAGCCAAAAGCTTTATGGACAACGGCATCCTCGTTCCTGATGAGGTAGTAATCGGTATGATCAGTTCTGCACTGGAAGGCAATCGTGGTGTCAACGGTTTTTTGTTTGATGGCTTCCCGCGTACGGAAGCGCAGGCGGTTGCTTTAGATAAATTATTAGCACTGCATAAAACTGAAATCAATATCGTTTTGGCATTGGAAGTTGGCGAAGAAGAATTGGTGAGCCGGCTCCTGAATCGTGGTTTAACCAGTGGTCGTGCCGATGATGTGAATGAGCTTGTCATCCGCGAACGGATAATCGAATACAATAAAAAAACAACCGCCGTCGCTGACCATTACCGCAAGCTGGACAAAGTCGTGATGGTAAAAGGGGAAGGAACCATCGAAAACATTTTTGCGGGTTTATCTTCTGCCATTGAGAAGAAGCAAAAAAGTAAAGAGTTGTTTTAAAAACAGCTTGTCATCAACCCAAAGAATTGTAAAAAAAATTCGCGCATCGTGTCCGGCATCTGAAAGGGTTATGTTTGCATATCCTGATTTTATTGCATGAGGCATTTGCTTTACTCTCTTTTATTTATTCTGTTTGTAACCATTGTTGCAACAACCCTGTTTTCATCCTGCGCCAACATTGTTCCGCCAACGGGAGGCCCGAGAGATTCCTTGTCGCCACGCCTTGTAAGCGCAGAGCCAAAAGATTCTGTTACAAAATTTGCGGGCAAACGCATAACGCTTACGTTCGATGAATTTGTAACGATTGATAACCCGCAGGATAACGTTATCATTTGGCCGAATCCAAAAAATCCGCCTGAAATTGAAGCCAAACTGCGCGAGGTTACTATCAGGCTGAAAGATTCATTGGAACCTAATACCACGTACACCATCAACTTTGGAAAAGGTTTGAAGGATGTAAATGAAGGCAACGTTGACTCCACTTTTTATTATGTATTTACCACAGGCACCAGGCTGGATAATAATACATTAAAAGGCAAGGTCTTTTTGGCTGAAAATGGGAAGACGGACAGCACGCTGCTTGTTGTTTTACAAACCAACCTAAACGACACCGCCATCCGGAAAAACCCGCCACGATATTATACCAGGCTAAATGGAAGAGGCGCTTTTTCTTTCTTTAACCTTCCTGCAGATACCTTCAATGTTTTCGTAGTTCCAAACGATTATACAAAGCGATACGATGACAGCACCAAGCTGTTTGCTTTTCTTCCGCAGCCCCTGATAGTAAGCGATACCAACACGGCGCCGCTTACTTTGTATGCATATAAAGAATTTAAGGAAGAGGATAAAAAGCCGGTTGCAAACACAACTGCGAATACGCGTGGGACAACGAAAAAAACGAAAACAAAAAAAGATTCGAGTTTTAAAGTTACAGCCAATTTCGCTGAAGGCAAGCAGGACTTTTTAAAGAACATGGTTCTTACATTCGGCGATACACTGCGAAGTTTTGACAGCGCTAAATTTCATTTTTCGGATACCAATTACAATCCTTTACCGGGCGCCATTTCTTTTACACCTGACTCAACAAACACAGAGCTTTCATTAGCCTATAAATGGAAAGAAAATACACCTTACAGACTGGTGATTGAAAAAGATGCCGTAACCGATTCTTCCGGCTTTACCCTGGCAAACAATGACACTATTGCATTCACAACTTTACGGGAAAGCGACTATGGCACCATACGTATGAGATTTCAGAATCTTGACACATCGAAACACCCTGTTTTGCTATTGGTTCAAAATGATAAAATTGTACAGTCTGTACCACTTACCAATTTTGAGTGGTACCAAAAATTTATACGACCCGGCGACTATGAATTGCGAATGCTGTATGATACCAATCAAAATGGGATTTGGGATGCGGGAAGCTACGATGTAAGGCGCGAACCTGAAGTGGTAAAGCAATTGATATACAGGAACAGCAATAAAATAACCATCCGGCAAAACTGGGACAACGAAACAAATATTTCGTTGTAGTTTTCCATTGAAAACTGCCGGTTAAAAGAAGATGTTTTTCCGTCATCTCTTATTCAGTTATCCATACCAAGATTCAATTTACAATAATTTGAAACGGCTTCTTACACTGGCTTTGGCAAGTATTAAAGCCTTGCCATAATCGGGAATACGGATGCGGGTTTGTAAAATCATTTGCGGCTGCAAACGCTTTATTCTTTTGAAAAGCGAGAGGTAATATTTGTAAGCAACGTACACACCAAACCTTGCCTTCAATGGCAATTTGATAATCCCTTCGAAAGCTTTATCAAAATCGCGTTGAATGTCGTCTTCAATCATGGCTTTATCGGGCGATGAAAAGTTGTTAAAATCGCATCCCGGAAAGTAAATCCGCTTCAGGTCGTTATAATCGGCTTTCATATCCCGTAAAAAGTTCACTTTCTGGAAAGCTGCGCCAAGACTGCAGGCATATGGTTTCAACCGGTAATATTCATCTTTATCACCGTTACAAAAGATATGAAGACACATAAGTCCCACGACTTCCGCACTGCCATAAATATATTTTGTGTAACCATTTTGGTTGTAAGCCGTATGTTCCAGATCCATCTCCATACTGGCAAAAAACGCCTTAATCAAATCATGCGTAATGCCGTATTTATTTACTGTCTCCTGAAAGCTTTGCAGAATCGGGTTTAAACTAATGCCGCGATTGATAGCTGCAAATGTTTCGTCTTTAAATTCCTGTAATAATTCTGCCTTGTTAAAGTCATGAAACGTATCTACAATTTCATCGGCGAAACGAACAAAACCGTACACATTGTGCACTGGCATTTGCAGATCTTTATGCAGCAAACGGATAGCCGATGAGAACGAAGTGCTGTACGATTCGGTAGTGATTCTGCTGCACGTGCGGCACACCCTGTAAAAGAGTGTCATAGTATTTCCCTTGGTTCCTTTCATTGATTGCTTAGTTCCATTCTTTCCTTACTTCTTCCGCAACAATTTGGCCACTTATCAGCGAAGGCGGAACTCCCGGTCCGGGCACCGTTAATTGCCCGGCATAAAATAAATTACTCACCTTTTTATTGCGGCACGATGGCTTTAATATTGCCGTCTGCGTCAACGTATTTGCTAAGCCATATGCATTGCCTTTAAAAGCATTATAATCAATTATGAAGTTTTGATGCGCGTATGATTTTTTAAAAATAATATTCTCTTTGATAGATTGACCAATGCGTTGTTCAAATCGATTTAAAATAACGGAAAAATAATGATCGCGCAGTTCTTCTGTATCGCCGGTTAAACCAGCAGCTTCAGGGATGAGGAAGAACAAATTCTCGCATCCGCCGGGCGCTGTTGCAGCATCAGAAACAGAAGTGGCGCTAACATAAAAAAGCGGTTCTGTTGCCCACTCTTTTGTCTCATAAATCTGCTTGCCATGTTTTTCAAATGAAGTGTCGAAAAACAAAGAATGATGAGTAAGACCTGACAATTTTTTATTAATGCCAACATAATACAACAAACAGCCAGGCGCCATTACCCGTTTTTCCCAGTAAGCTTCGGTATAATTTCTAAAATGAACGGGTAGAATACTTTCTGTAAAATGATAATCGGCAGTGCTGATCAAAGCATCACAATCAAACACATCATTTGCTGTGCTTACGCTCTTTACTTTTTCATTTTCTATATTTATGGAAGTAACATCCTGTTGAAAATAAAACGTTACACCCAATTGTTTTGCAAGCTGATACATAGCGTCAACAATGCTGTACATGCCGCCTTCAGGATACCAGGTTCCGCCCTTGATATCAGCATAGTTCATCAGACTGTACAAAGCAGGAATGTGCTTTGGTAAAGCCCCGAGGAATAAAACAGGAAATTCTATGATTTCGCGCAGCCGGCTGTCTTTAAAAAACCTGCCCACATGAGATTGCATAGAGCTGAGAATATCTAATTTAAAAATTCCCTTTATCACATCCAAGTCTAAAAATTCGGTTAGCGATAAGCCGGGTTTGTAAACGAGTTTATTCATGCCGACTTCATATTTATAAGCGGCTTCTTTCATAAAAGCGTCTAACCTTTCGGCGCTCCCTTTTTCTATTTTTTCAAACAATGTTTTCAACTCATTATAGTCAGCAGGTATATCTATTATTTCTTTTGGAAAGAAAACGCGATAGGAAGGATCGAGTCGTTGTAATGAATAATAATCGCTTACTTTTTTTCCAAAAAGAGCAAAAAACTTTTCAAACACGTCTGGCATCCAGTACCAACTGGGTCCCATATCAAATGTAAAACCGTCAGCTTTTAGTTGTCGTGCACGTCCACCCGGCTTATCATGTTTTTCGATAACAGTAACCTGAATACCCTTTTCAGCAAGGCAGCAAGCGGCTGCCATTCCACTAAATCCGCTTCCTATTATTATCGTTTTTTTATTCACCGGCAAACAAGATAAGCATGCAAAACAATAGAACAACAAAAGCGTGTCCTTTTTCATTATTTATAAATTATTTTTCCCCATTTATTAAGTACAAGCCTTTTATAAAAATTTCTCATTATTATTTATTTGTTATTGATAGTGAGTAAGTTAATTTGAATTTACAAGACATTGAGTTTATTGAAAATGTTAACAATTAAATACTAAAATAATTAGTCCAAAAAAGAAATTCGCTGTACATTTACATGCTGATTAAATTTACAATTCAAGAAAACAAACTCCATGAGCAATACCGACAAGCTGAAAGCGCTTAAGCTAACCATTGATAAGATTGATAAAGATTTTGGCAAGGGCAGCGTTATGATGATGAACGAAAGGCCTGAAAAACTAAATGAAGTGGTTTCTACAGGTTCTATCGGTCTCGACGTTGCATTGGGCATCGGCGGTCTGCCTAAAGGTCGCGTGGTAGAAATATACGGACCGGAATCGAGCGGTAAAACAACGATTGCTACGCATGTGATTGCAGAAGCACAAAAGAAAGGCGGTATCTGCGCAATTATTGATGCTGAACATGCTTTCGATAGCACGTATGCTCAAAAGCTCGGTGTCGACATCGATAACCTTTTAATTTCTCAACCCGATTATGGTGAACAGGCTTTGGAAATTGCGGATCGCCTGATTCTTTCCGGCGCACTTGATGTGGTTGTTATTGACTCTGTGGCTGCCCTTGTACCAAAAGGTGAACTGGAAGGCGAAATGGGTGACAGCAAAATGGGTTTGCAGGCACGTTTAATGAGCCAGGCATTGCGTAAGCTTACGGCTACTATCAGTAAGACAAATACGATCTGCATTTTCATCAATCAGCTTCGCGAAAAGATTGGAGTTATGTTCGGCAACCCCGAAACTACTACAGGTGGTAATGCATTGAAATTCTATGCTTCTGTACGTTTAGATATTCGCCGCGCTGCACAAATTAAAGATGGCGATGAAGCTATTGGAAACCATGTGAAGGTGAAAGTGGTGAAGAACAAAGTAGCTCCGCCATTCCGTTCCGCAGAGTTTGACATCATTTTTGGTGAAGGAATTAGCAAGGTTGGTGAAATTATAGACATGGGTGTAGAATTAGGTGTTGTTCAAAAAAGCGGCAGCTGGTTTAGCTATAACGGAAGTAAATTAGGACAAGGTCGGGAAGCTGTAAAAGCTTTACTTCAGGATAATGAAGGATTAGCTAATGAATTGGAAGGCAAAATCAGGGTAAAAATTGCAGAATCCCAAGGTACGGGAGTGGCTGCTACAAATGGTGTAGCCGTTGGCGCTGATGCAGAATAATTAGTTTTCCGCCAAAAGCGGGATTATCAAGATAGTTTTTAGTTGGTTTAGTAAGTAAGTTCTCCTGTTTCCACAGGGGAACTTTTTTATTTGTTACACTTGCATCCTCAATCATCGACTATGAATGATCATGTAAAAAACCTAACGAAAGAACTGATGTCTGATTACAAATCGAAACTCGAAAAAGTAAGTTACGAATATCTGCGAAGCGATGGTGAATGGCAACATCAGGACCGTGTTGTGTTTTCGAGGCCTGACGCTTCAGTGGCTTTCCTTTATAATAAGGCTTCAAAGAAAATCATTTTGATTGATCAGTTCCGGATTCCAACTTATGTAAATGGTAATGAAAGTGGAATGCTGCTTGAAGCCTGCGCAGGTACTATTGATAAAGATGAAACACCGGAAGACTGCATTAAACGTGAAATTGAAGAAGAAACCGGCTATCGGATACAGGATGTAAAAAAGATTTACGATGCTTATTTATCGCCCGGCTCTGTTACTGAAAGACTTTATTTTTTTACAGCGGAATACACAACCGATATGAAAAAAGGAAACGGTGGCGGTACCGATGAAACAGAAGATATTGCTGTAAAAGAAATCGCATTTGACGATGCGTTGAATATGATAAGTAGCGGGCAAATAAAAGATGCAAAAACAATCATGCTTTTGCAATATGCCCAGCTTCAAAATCTATTTTCCTGACACAAAAAAAAGCAGGCTCTGAGAGAAGCCTGCTTTTTTTTAGGAACAAATTTATTTAGATTTTAGTGAGAGAATATAACCCGCCATTTGGTTAGCTTCGGCAATTGTAGCTTTTTGAGGTGGCATTACAACGCTACCCCATCTGCCCGAACCTCCTTTAACAATTTTGTAAGCAAGTTCATCTCTCATTCCTTCCGTATTGCTATACTTATCTGCGACCATATTATACGAGGGTCCTACAATTTTTTTATCAATTGCATGACATGTTTTGCAGGCATTATTTGCAACCAATACAGCGCCTTGCGTATATGCAGAATCATTTGTGAGAGCACGCGGATTATCAACATTATTATCCGGACGGTTTGGATTCGCAGTTTGTCCTACCGACAACGAATCTTTTGCCGGATCGTTTGTCTCTTTTCGCGGATTGCTGCCACAGCCATTGATTGCTAAAAAAGAAAGAATGCCAAAACCTGCCGTTACAATTATCTTTTTCATAGTGTCTGCTTATTGATATCGCACTATTGCAATCCTAATACCAAACGGTTAAAGTCTTCATCACTGCCCGTTGAAGCGAAATCGTCAAAGGCTTTTTCTGTAACCTCAATGATATGGTTTTTAATGAACGGCGCGCCTTCTTTTGCACCTTGTTCCGAACTTTTAATAGCACATTCCCACTCGAGTACTGCCCAACCTTTAAAATCGTATTGCGCCAGCTTGCTGAACACACTTTTAAAATCTACCTGTCCATCACCCAACGAACGGAAACGTCCCGCCCTGTTCACCCAGCTTTGATAACCGCCATATACACCTTGCTTTCCTGTTGGGTTAAACTCGGCATCCTTTACATGAAACATTTTGATTCGTTCATGGTAATAATCGATATAAGTAAGATAATCGAGACATTGCAATACAAAATGTGATGGATCGTAAAGTAAACATGCGCGTGAATGATTATTTACATGCTGCAAAAACATCTCGTATGTTTCACCATCGTGCAAATCTTCACCGGGATGGATTTCATAGCAAAGATCTACGCCATTTTCATCAAAGACATTCAATATTGGTAACCAGCGGTTGGCCAGTTCTGTAAATGCGGTTTCAACCAGTCCTGCCGGACGTTGCGGCCAAGGGTAAACTGTTTGCCAAAGCAAAGCACCACTGAAAGTAGCATGTGCATTCAAGCCTAAGTTTTGCGAGGCTTTGGCTGCCCATTTCAATTGTTGCACTGCCCATTCAGTGCGGGCTTTCGGATTGTTGCGATAAACTTCCGGCGCAAAGCCATCAAAGAGAGCATCATAAGCAGGATGAACAGCCACTAACTGACCTTGCAGATGCGAAGATAATTCTGTTATCTGCAGACCGGCTTCATTCACAACTCCTTTCAGTTCATCTGCATAAGTTTTGCTTTCAGCAGCTTTTTGTAAGTCTATAAAATTTGTAACCCAGGTTGGTATTTGAACGCCTTCGTATCCTAAACTTTTCGCCCATTCGCAAATGGATTTTAGAGAATTGAAAGGAGCCTGATCGCCGGCAAACTGTGCCAGAAAAAGTCCCGGTCCTTTGAGTGTTGTCATAGTATGGAAGCTTTACATTTAAAAGTGCAATTTATAGGTTTTGTGGTAAGACTGATATGATTAAGACATTCATCATTTTTGAAATCATAAAAAAGTTACAGTTGCATTTTATATCCACAAACAAAAAGTCCGCAAGCTTGAAACCTGCGGACTTTTTGTAAAAATCGAATCCTTATCTCGCCACGTTCACAGCTCTCTTTTCACGAATCACTGTTACTTTAATTTGACCCGGATACGTCATATCAGTTTGAATTTTTTGGGCAATTTCAAAGCTTAGTTTATCACTATCGCCATCCGTCACTTTATCAGCTTCTACAATCACGCGCAACTCGCGACCTGCCTGTATAGCGTATGCTTTTTCTACACCAGGATATGATGCGGCCAACAATTCCAGGTCTTTAATACGCTGAAGATATTGCTGCATGATTTCGCGTCTTGCACCCGGACGAGCGCCGCTGATGGCATCACATGCCTGAACGACAGGTGAGATCACGAATTGCATTTCCATTTCATCATGGTGAGCGCCAATGGCATTGATTACAGCCGGATTTTCTCCGTACTTTTCAGCCAGTTTTGCACCTAATAAAGCATGGCTTAATTCGGTTTCTTCGTCAGGCACTTTACCAATATCATGAAGCAAACCGGCACGCTTGGCGAGCTTTGGATTAAGTCCAAGTTCTGCAGCCATCACGCCACAAAGATTGGCAACTTCGCGGCTGTGCATCAACAGGTTTTGTCCATACGAAGAACGGAAACGCATCTTTCCTACAATGCGAACCAACTCTTTATGCAAACCATGAATACCTAATTCGATAACGGTGCGTTCACCTATTTCAATAACCTGTTCTTCCAACTGGCGGCGCGTTTTTTCAACCACTTCTTCAATACGTGCCGGGTGTATACGTCCATCAGCAATCAAACGTTGCAAAGACAATCGCGCAACTTCGCGGCGAAGCGGATCAAACGAAGAAAGAACAATGGCTTCCGGCGTATCATCAACAATCAGGTCTACCCCGGTTGCTGCTTCCAAAGCACGGATATTTCTTCCTTCTCTGCCAATAATCTGGCCTTTAATTTCATCACTTTCCAGGTTAAAAACCGAAACCGTATTTTCGATCGTTTGCTCAGCACCGGTGCGCTGGATTGATTGAATAATAATCTTCCTTGCTTCTTTATTGGCTTTCAGCTTAGCATCTTCAATAATTTCCTGTTGCAATGAAAGCGCCTGGGTTTTTGCTTCCTCTTTTAATCCTTCTACCAACTGTGTTTTGGCTTCGTCGGCTGTAAGACCTGCAATTTTTTCCAAACGGCGAATATGTTCTTCCTGGTGCTTTTCAAGTTCAGATCGCTTGGTATTTACAATTTCAATCTGCTTGTTCAGATTATCTTTAATAACCTCGTTTTCTTTAATCTGCTTGTCAAGATTTGCTTCCTTTTGGCTGGCGCTGTTTTCCTTTTGTTTAATCCGGTTTTCTGAATCGTTAAGTTTCCTGTTTCTTTCATTTACAACTTTATCGTGGTCTGTCTGAAGTTGTACGAACCGCTCTTTTGCTTCAATACTTTTTTCCTTTTTAATGGTTTCTTCCCGAATCTCAGCTTCTTTAATAATACTCTGGGCGCGGGCTTCAGCATCTTCAACCTGTTTGCGGGTATCTTTTGCAAAAATGAATTTGCCGGCTACAACTCCTGCAATCAGTGAAATAACAATCGCTATAATCATCAACATCGTTTGATCCATTGGTCTCCTTTCTTTTTTTTAATTTATTTTTTATGTCATGGTTAAAAATAAAGGCTGCGAAGATAAAAAAAAGAGGGCATGGTTGAAATTCCCATTCCAATTCCTATAATCGGAAAAAATTAAATTGGCACGTACCCTTGAAAAATCATAAATAATTGAGTATCAATATTTTTAAAATTTAATTTGGCTTGGTATAATAGTAGCCTATTTTTAATGAGTTTTTAAGCAGTTTTAATTTTTTATTAATTTCAATATCATGTTTAAAATTAATTTCAATATCATGAAAAATTTGTTAATCGCGTTCATTCTCCTCACTTTTGTGTCTTGTTCCAAAGAAGATGTGTCAGCACCAAAGACGGCTTCTATCCAAACTTCCTCTCCTATTTCGTTCAAAAGTGAAAATATTGCTATCGAAGGTTTTAAAGCCGCCGAAGCAGACAATGTGATTACGGTTGACTTTACAACTACTTTTCAGAAGAATGTTAAGAGCCTCGAAATTCTGCGTGGTACTACTCCAAATAACCTGTGCAGCATTTACAAAACAGATGGCAATGCAAATTCTTACGCTCCTGTAAAATATGCTACAGATGATAAAGAAACCGTTTCTGAAGTTTACTACGTTGTGATGTACACTCTTAACAATAACGATTGGGGCTACACTCCACTCTTCACATTAGCAAATAACAGCACAATATTTTAATAAAGTAAGTTTATTATAAAAAGGGTAAGATTCTCCAGCTTACCCTTTTTTTTAATCAAAACTTTGATTACCAGCCGCCGCCAGTTTCAACAACCGGTCATATTGTTCAGGAGTCAGGTCGTTATAAAAGAAATAAACAGGATCGACAGGTGTGCCGTTTTTGTGCACTTCGTAATGACAATGCGGACCGGTGCTTTTCCCGGTGCTACCAACATATCCAATCACTTCGCCACGCTTCACTTTTCTGCCCACACGCGTTTTAATTCGCACCATGTGCCCATATAATGTTTCGTAGCCATAGCCATGATTGACAATTACATGATTACCGTAGCCACCTTCATTAAAGTCGGCGCGTGTAACAGTTCCGTCGGCCGTAGCATAAATCGGAGTTCCGATTGGCGCCGCAAAATCAAGCCCGGCGTGAAGCTTCGTCACTTTATATACCGGATCAATGCGATAACCAAAACCAGAAGCAATACGGGTTAAATCTTTATTGCTGACAGGCTGAATTGCCGGAATGGCTGCCAATAATTTTTCTTTATTCTTAACCATACCATCTATTTCAGTATAGCTTTTCTGTTGGTATGCCATCAGGAGCGAAAGCTTGTTTAATTGCCCCGTTATACTCTTCACTAAATCAGTTTCGTTCATACTTTGTACCAGTCTGATTTCTTTATTTTTTTCCGCCTCTTTCAGCCTTGCACTATCATGTACCGGCTCAGCTTCAAATATGGAACGATACACATTGTTATCGCGGTTTTCCAGTTCGTTCATTTGCTGCTGCAGTTGCTGTAATTGTTTGTTTAGCACAGCATAATCGTCGTGCAAATCATTGTTTTGGTTTTGCAAAATTTTTTCTGTTGGCGACTGAATATAACGAAATGCAATAGCAACAATAATAGCAGCCGATACAGCTACCGTGGCAAGAAATCCAAAAAAGCGAAGCAATTTCACACGCAACGGCGTTACCAGTTTTTCATATCGAAGCGTGTGGGTATTATAGAAGTATTTGATTTTTTTCATGGTAAAGAAACGCTGTCAGAAACCAGCTTTCAGTTATCAGACTTATGAGGTATTTAAAACACTCAGGATCGATGGCCCGAAGCTTTCACTTTTTCAAATGAACAAAAGCTGGTAGCCAACACCTGATAGCTGATAGCTTATAATTACTTTTGCTGCCCGTTTGCAAAGCGTTCAAAGATAACGGCATTTTAAACGATATATTTTCTTATGACTTCTTCAGATATACGGCGACAGTTTTTAGATTTCTTCAAAAGCAAAGGGCACATTATTGTTCCCTCCGCTCCTATCGTTATAAAGAACGACCCGACTCTTCTGTTTACCAATGCGGGCATGAACCAGTTTAAGGATTATTTTTTGGGTAACAAAACAGTCGAATATAAACGCGTAGCTGATACGCAAAAATGTCTTCGCGTAAGTGGCAAGCATAACGACCTTGAAGAGGTTGGTGTTGATACTTATCATCATACCATGTTCGAGATGCTTGGCAACTGGAGCTTTGGTGATTACTTTAAAAAAGAAGCCATTGAATGGAGCTGGGAATTATTGACTGAAATATACAAGATAGATAAAGATCGCTTGTATGTTACCATTTTTGAAGGTGATGAAAAAGAAGGTCTCGAACGCGATGAAGAAGCTTATGAAGAATGGAAAAAGTACGTAACGGGAGATCATATTTTATCAGGAAATAAGAAGGATAATTTTTGGGAAATGGGCGATACAGGACCTTGCGGTCCTTGTTCCGAAATCCATTTCGACAGTCGCAATGACGATGAGCGTAAAGCCACTCCTGGTGCGGCTTTGGTGAATAGTGATAACCCGCAGGTAATTGAAATCTGGAACAATGTGTTCATGCAGTTTAACCGCTTAAAAGATGGAGCGCTTGAACCTTTACCAGCAAAGCATGTTGACACCGGAATGGGCTTCGAACGTTTGGTGCGCGTGATACAAAACAAGCAGAGTAATTACGATACTGATGTCTTCACCGGAACCATTGCAGAGATTGAAAAGATAACCGGCAAACAATACACTTATAGCGATAGCAAACAGGATATCGCTTTCCGTGTTTTATCTGATCATATCCGGGCTATTTCTTTCTGTATTGCTGACGGACAACTGCCATCAAACAATGGCGCTGGTTATGTAATCAGAAGAATCTTACGCAGAGCGGTTCGTTACTATTATTCTTACCTCGATTATAAACAGCCTTTACTTTTCAAGTTGTTGCCTGTTTTATCGAAACAATTTGAGCATGTATTTCCTGAATTGTTTCAGCAAGTTGATTTTGTAAGTCGCGTAGTGAAAGAAGAAGAAGAAGCGTTTTTAAGAACATTGGAGAAAGGAATAAGAATATTTGATAACTATATAAGTTCGGGTACAGCGATCGCTGCTGATAAAAATGAATTATACGATACGTTAGACTTGAAAAACAGAGATAAAAAATTTCGTGAAGAAAAAATAATATCTGGAGCTTTTGCTTTTCAACTAAATGACACTTATGGTTTTCCTATTGACTTAACTCAGCTAATGGCTCGCGAAATTGGTTGGGCTATAAATATGCAAGATTTTGAAGCCGAACTTCAGCAGCAAAAAAATCGCTCCCGCGCAGCAACGGCTTTAGATACCGAAGATTGGATTATCTTACATGAAGGCAATAAAACAGAATTCATTGGCTATGATTCTTTGGAAACAAAAGCGAAGATTTTAAAGTACCGGAAAGTAAAAACCAAAGGCAAAGAGCAATACCAGATTGTATTAGACAGAACACCATTCTACGCAGAGAGCGGCGGTCAGGTTGGCGATAAAGGCGTATTGAAACTTAACGATACAACCATCCATATCATTGATACCAAAAAAGAAAACGATCTCATCATTCATGTTGCGGAAGCAATACCAAATAACATGAATGATGAAGTGATTGCTATTGTGCCTGTAGAAAGAAGGCAGGAAATTGCTTCTCATCACAGTGCAACACATTTGCTGCATGCGGCTTTACGCAAAGTATTGGGAACGCATGTAGCGCAAAAAGGTTCACTGGTTTATGATGATGGTTTACGCTTCGACTTTTCTCATTTCTCCAAAGTTACCAGCGAGGAAATTGCACGGGTTGAAAAGATTGTCAACCAAAAAATAAGAGAAAATATTCCGGTTGTTATTCAGTATATGAACAAAGATGATGCGATGCAAACCGGCGCTATGGCTTTGTTTGGAGAAAAGTATGGCGACATCGTACGCGTGGTTGTCATCGACCCAAATTATTCCATTGAGCTTTGCGGTGGTACTCACATTGGTTCAACAGGCGAGCTTGGTTTTTTAAAAATCAAACACGAAACGGCCGTAGCCGCCGGTGTGCGCCGGATAGAAGCGGTAACAGGCAAAGCCGCAGAGACATTTATTGATGAACAATTAGCTGAACTTAACGCAGTAAAAGCAGCTTTAAAAAATCCGAAAGAGCTTAGCAAAAGCATTGAAAATTTATTGACTGAGCAAAGTGAACTAAAGAAAAAACTTGAATCGTTCGAAGCGAAACTGCTGAATAGTTTACAGGATGAATTGATAAAAAAGGTTACTGTCGTTAATGATATTTCCTTCTTAGGTGAAATAGTAGAAGTAAGCAGCGCCGAATCGTTGAAGAAATTGTCTATCGATATAGCAAAGAAAACAAGTGGCGTATCCGTACTTTGTGGCAATATCAGCGGCAAAGCTACTGTAGCTGTCTCATTCTCTGAAAGCCTTACCGGAAAAGGATTTGATGCAAATAAATTTATAAAAGAAAAGGTGGCGCCACTGATAAAAGGCGGCGGCGGCGGCAATAAAACTTCTGCTATTGCCGGTGGTCAGGATGGTAGTCGCTTTGAGGAAGTGATTGAAACAGTGAAAGAACTTCTATAATTGTTTTCAGGTAATAAATAGAAGGAGCTGTCTCGACTTTTGAGACAGCTCCTTTTTGTTTAACGATAGCAATCTCTGATCTTTATTTCTTACGATCAATAAACTTATTTGTTGTCCTGAACTTCAGGTAAGTTCCTTCACCAATAACACCTGCTTTATGGATGATGATGGCAACACACTTCTCATCATCATTTACTTCAAAAGCAATCCCTTTTTTGCTGTCATACACTTTATAATTCGCGCCGGCATCTTTATACGTTTCTGTTTGCTTTACAGTAAACTTCGATTGGATACCAGACAATGAAGAACCTGCTTGAATGCCTTCTTTTGTTGTAAAAGATGGCGATGTAATCCTGATTTGTAAAACCCTTGCAACCACTGCGCCGTCTGTGTTTCGCGCTGTGTAGATGGCAATGGAATTTGCCGTTGAATCATGGTTAGAATACCAGACGGCAATCGCTTTTTGCATGGCAGCGTCGCCGCCATCAGGCGTTCCTAATCGCTTATAAACTTCCTCTGCATTTTCATCAATTTTTGTTTGCCCTGCTGAAATACCAGGAACGAGAAGCCAATCTTTTTTTGTATCGTTTGGCGATGTTGAAGAAGTATCGGTATCACTGGAAAAACTTTCACTTTTCGCAGTTGAAGTGGTATCCGAAACTCCTGTTGAAGTATAGCTTTCGCTCTGTTTTCTATCATTACCTCCGCAGCTAACCAAGCCGCCAATCAACAAGATTAATAAAACGACGGCTCTTCTATTTTTCAAACGAAACCATTTAAACATTCTGTTTTTTTCCTCTTGCCTGCAAATAATCAACCAGCAACACAACGACAAGTATAACCAAACCAAAAAACTCGCGCGTTTCTTCAATCCACGGCTTTTGAGCCTTCATGGTTTCGGCAATGTTTTCCTCGTTGTGCTTTGTTATCCAGTCTATCAATCCATTTGTATCAAACACTTTATACAACGCATAGGAAGCATACACTAAAATGCCGAACAGGTAAGCTTTTGGAAAGTAGCGGCCGCGAAACGCCAGCCAGCAAAGCGCTGCACTATATAAGTAAATCGGCATCCAGACGTAAGGATCCGGATCGTTGTATTGCAGCGCGGCAAACACGATAAAAATAAACGTGAAGGCTATGTTGAAGGCTTTCATGATTTATTTACAAGTGATTACACCAGCTTCATATTCACAGGGTCCCAGTTCACAATCTTTTTTGTAAAATAACTTTCGTTGCACGACAAAGCCGGTGCCGCCGCACGAAAGCCAAACACCGCATCTTCTACCACCGTTTTGCCGGTGCGAACGGCATCGAAGAAGTTGGTAAAATGATCCAGGTGCTCGTCGTAGCCCTCCGGCGCTTTAAAGTTAATATCATCTTTTTTCGGGCGCGTCTGCTGGGCTTTTGTCCACTTGGCATCGTATGCTTTCTGCATGTCGTCCTGCATTTGTTTTGGAAACGTAAATAAAGAGTCATAGCCGCCAAAACCCGGCGCTTCGGGCAGCAGGCTATGCGTAATTTTCAGGTCATTTCCCTTCACATCTATCACACCTTCTGAACCGATAAACCGTACAAGCTCTTCGCCACCTGTGCCACTGATAAAGTTTACCTGCAATGTCAATTGAAAAGCCGGGTGCTCGGGCGAATCAGGATACTGCATAATGCCCGTCATCACGTCCGGCATGTTGCGGCCATCTTTCCAGTAGCTCATCTGCCCGCTGCTATAAATACTTTGCGGTCCTTTCGAGCCGGTAATTACATGCGTGCCGCTTAACAGGTGAATAAATAAATCGCCGGCAACACCGGTTCCCACTTCCTTGTAAGCGCGCCACCAGAAAAATTTCTTCGGGTCGTAAGGCATCTTTGGCAGCCCTTCTATAAATTTATTCCAGTCGGTGGTTTCCGGCGAAGCATCCGAAGGAATGGTATATTCCCACGCTCCTATTGAGCCTTGCCGATCATACACTGCATTCACCATGTTCAGCTTTCCAATTTCGCCGGCCGCCAGCAATTCTTTTGCCTTAAGCACGGCAATGCTGCTCACTCGCTGACTGCCCACCTGCAACACTTTGCCGGTTTTTTTCTGCGTTGCAACTACGCTATCTCCTTCGCTGATTTGTTTCACCATTGGTTTTTCGCAATACACCGCTTTGCCTTTTTCCATCGCCTCTTTGGCTATGCGCGCATGCCAGCAATCGGTGGTTGCCACTATCACAGCGTCTATATCTTTCCTGTCTAAAAGTTCCTGGTAGTTACGCGTAGTAAATAAATCATTACCATATAATTCCTTCGCGTTTTTAATGCGACCTGTGTACAAGTCGCAAATACCTGCAAGCTCAACGCCAGGCACTTTTAGGGCGGTAGCTAAATCAAAATGCCCCTGCACGCCAAAACCAATAACACCCAGCCGGATTTTATCGGCAGAGACAATCTTTCGTTCATAAAATAGTGTGCGTTCTTCTGCTTTTTCTTTTGCGGCGAAACTGCTTAGAGGCGATAAGGCAGATAATAAACTGGTGGCGCCAATTTGCTGTAAAAATTTACGGCGCGATGCATCGTTGTGTTTTGTTGACATTAGGCAAGTTTTGATTTGTTATAAATGATTTGGAAAAATATTGCATTCTGCACATAAAAGCGATTTCTTTTTTTTGTTTAAAAAATTTTTAGCTGTTCGGATGGCTTTTTTGTTTATGCCTTGCAAATGAAAACCAGGCATTAATGGCTTTGTTTGATTTTTAGTTAGGATGTTTAATAGCTTCGTTTACTACGATTGCCTGCTCAGGATCGTATCGAATGACGTCGTTTGGTTCGTGCAGCAGCAGAAGATTGTGTTGAATGAAGTCGTTTAATATAATCTCTTGTTGAGAATTGTAATGAATGACGTCATTCAGTGCCATCTCCAGCCTTGAATTGAACTGTAAGACATTTATTATAAAGCGCAGCCGCTTAGTCTTTTCTTATTTTTTTTAATTAACCAATATGAATGAAGGCAGACAATCAGATTTTTTTCAAAATACTTTAGTTAGAATCATTGTAATGATGTTTACTAATGTTTAATCATTGCCCCGAACCCTGATGGAAGATTTTTGCTGCTTCGACATGCAAGAATCACAACAGTCGATCACCATAGCAATAGCTTCCAAAAACTGTATTTTGTATTTCGTTTTTGCTTCAAAATTTCAAACATCTTTCAAAATCCTCGTCAGGCTTATCTTCGCGGCATGCTGACAGTGTATAATACGTTGACCCGGAAAAAGGAAGAATTTAAATCGATTACGGAAGGCTATGTTGGCATGTATGTGTGCGGACCAACGGTGAGCGGTGAAAGTCATCTCGGTCACGCGCGACCTTATATTACGTTCGATATTGTGAACCGATACCTGCAGCATTTGGGTTACAAAGTGCGCTATGTACGCAACATTACAGATGCCGGTCATTTTGAGGAAGAAGGTCGCGAGGCTGAAGATAAAATCAGTAAGAAAGCGGTGATAGAAAAGCTGGAGCCAATGGAGCTGGTGCAAAAATATACCAACCTGTTTCATTGGGGCATGGAGCAGTTTAATACGCTGACGCCGAACATTGAACCGACAGCAACGGGACATATTGTTGAACAGATAGAAATGATTAAGAAAATCATTGCGGATGGATATGCTTACGAAGTGAATGGCTCGGTGTATTTTGATGTAAAAAAATATGATGAAGACTTTACTCCAAAAGGCTTGCCTTACGGTTTGTTGAGTGGTCGTGTACTGGAAGAGATGATTGAAACCACGCGCGAGCTTGACAACCAGGAAGAGAAGCGCAACAAAGCCGATTTTGCGCTTTGGAAAAAAGCGCCGCCGGAGCACATTATGCGTTGGCAAAGCCCGTGGGGCGATGGGTTTCCGGGCTGGCATATTGAATGCTCGGCGATGAGCGCGAAATACCTCGGCGACCAGTTTGATATTCATGGCGGCGGTATGGATCTGCAGTTTCCACACCATGAATGCGAGATTGCGCAGAGTGCCGTGGTAAATGGCGAAATGCTTGCGCGCTACTGGATTCATAATAATATGATTACCATTAACGGGCGCAAAATGGGCAAGAGCTATAACAATGTGATTAAGCTGAGTGAATTGTTCAGCGGCGATAGTCCTTTGCTGGCGCAGGCTTATCACCCGATGACGATACGGTTTTTCATTCTGCAAACGCATTACCGCAGTCCGCTCGATTTTAGTAATGAGGCTTTGCAGGCAGCCGAAAAAGGTTTGAAGCGGTTGTGGGAAGCGTATGAGAATTTAAAAAAGATAGCGGATGACAGAAAAGAGTTGGCAGTTGATAGTTGGCAGTTGGTGGGAAACAGCCAAACAACAAACGACAACGAACCATCAACCATCAACAACCAAATATCAACCGATACAGAGCTGGATGCCAGATGCCGTAAGTTGCTGAATGAGCTGGATGGTTTTATGGATGATGATTTCAGCACAGCAAAAGTGCTGGCAAATTTGTTTGAGCTGGTGCCAATTATTAATGGTTTGAAAGATAAACACCTGGCGGCAGATGCGATTAGTGCGGCTACGCTGCAATTGATGAAAGAGAAGCTGAAAGTTTATATAGAAAATATACTTGGACTGAAAAACATAAAGCCTTCCAACATGCACCAGGTAGATGGCATTGTTGAACTGCTGATGGACTTGCGCAAGCAGGCGAAGGGTGAAAAAAACTACGCCATGAGTGATAACATTCGCAAGCGATTGCTGGGCTTGGGCATTCAGTTGAAAGATGAAAAAGATGGCAGCATGAGTTATACGATTGGTTAACAAATGGATTAATTATAAAAAAGGGAAGTCAATAAATGCTTCCCTTTTTTGTGTCTGTCGCTGTTGGCTTCAATAATGAAAATGAGGTTTAATGAAACTTATAAAACAGCCAACACCTGCGCAATTTCATTTCTCCTGTAAATTTTATAATTTCTTATGGATGAATTGAATAACAAATTTTAGCTTTACAGAATCCTTCATCTTTATAAGTAAAATTTTGTAGCAATGAGAGGTGTAAATAAAGTTGTGTTAATTGGTAACCTTGGCAAAGACCCCGAACTGCAGTACCTGGAGGGAAATATCGGCGTTGCCAAATTTCCATTGGCTACTACAGAAATGTATAAGGACAAAGGTGGTAAGCTGATAACACAGACCGAATGGCATAGCATCGTGCTGTGGCGTGGATTGGCTGAACTGGCGCAGAAATACCTGCACAAAGGCAGCCTGATTTATGTGGAAGGCAGACTACGTACCCGCGCCTGGGAAGACAAAAACGGCAACAAAAAATTTTCTACTGAAATCGTTTGTGACAACCTTATCATGCTTGATAAACGCAACGAAGCCGGCGGTGGCAAAAGCTTTACACCAAATGGCGAAACCGAGCGTTTCGGCGGCGAAGATCAGCCACCACTGCCTGATATTTCTGAAGAACTGCCCTTTTAAAATGTGAACAAATTGAGCAAAAACATGAGGAAGTACCTTGCAAAATGGAACTTTTTTGTAAGCGAATCAACTAATATTGCATCAATCAAATTGTTTATAGATTTTGGAATTTCCGCTAATCATTGGCATGTTAGGTAATATATTGGGAGCGGCAGCATTCACCAATCAGGGAACAACAGTGATCATCATCATCTTCCTGTTGCTTCTGTTTTTATCTTTTTCTGCAGCCGGCTCCGAAGTCGCTTTTTTCTCTCTTACTTATAAAGATACCAGTTTGCTGAAGACCAAGCAGCAACAGTCGTACAAACGTGTTATCGATTTACTGGAAGAACCCAAAGTGCTGTTGGCTTCTTTGCAAATAGCCAAAATAAGCATCAATGTTTTTATTGTTGTTCTGGGTAATTATATCATTGATACGTTCATGCACATATCGCAGGCCGGCGATTTTTTTGTGAAACTTTTGCTGATTGCATCTGTGCTGATTCTTTTTTGTGAAGCGCTTCCCAAACTGTATGCGAGCTATAACAGCATTCGCTTCGCGAAAGATTTTGGTTGGGTAACGGAAGCTTTGTATCTCATTTTTAACCGCGTTGCCAATAGCCTTGTACAAAGCTCTGAAGCCACTGAAAAAAAGCTGGCGGGTAAGAGAAATAATTTTTCCAGCGAAGAAATTTCTCATGCTATTGATAAGACTTACCCGCAGGGTAAAGTGGAAGAAAAAGACATCCTGCTGCACATCCTGAAGTTTGGAAATATAACGGTAAAACAAGTGATGCGAACGCGCCTCGATGTGAGTGGTATAGCATTTCATTTACCTTTTGGTAAACTGCTTGATTGTGTTGAAACCCTTCACTACAGCCGCTTGCCGGTGTATAATGAAAATCTTGACCGTATAGCCGGTATGATTCATACCAAAGATTTACTGCCATACCTAAATGAAGCGCCTGACTACGATTGGCATTCGCTGATACGCGCTCCTTACTTTGTTCACGAGCATAAATTGATTGAAGATCTTCTGCAGGAATTCAGGCAAAAACGCATTCATTTTGCTATTGTAGTTGATGAATTTGGCGGCACAAGCGGCATCGTTACACTTGAAGATATTCTTGAAGAAATCATTGGCGATATCCGCGATGAATTTGATGAAGACGAAGCCCGTTATACTAAACTCGACGAGAACAATTATCTCTTCGAAGGCAGCATCATGATCAATGATGTTTTGAACATTATGGACCTGCCGGAAGACACGTTTGATTTAGTAAAAGGTGGAAGCGATTCACTGGCTGGATTGGTGCTTGAAATTGCCGGTTATATCCCAACGGAAAACGACGTTATTACGGCTGGCGATTTCGATTTCACCGTAACAGATGTGCTTCGCAACAGGCTGCAACATATACAGGTTACCATCAAGCCGCAGGAGGCGAAATAGATGAGAACAAAGAAGCCTGACATACAATATCAAAGTAGGCAAGTAAAAGCTGGTTTACCTTTTTTTATCCTTTGCATTTTCTTGTTTCCGGGTAATTTTTTTTCAGCATGCAACAGTCCTTATGTTCCAAAACCAACCGGTTATTTTAATATAGCCTTGCCTGAGAAGAAATACAAGATTTTTGATGAGCCCGGTTATCCTTACAGCTTTGAATATCCTGTTTATGGAGAAGTGATAAAAGACAGTACTTATTTCGATAGCACAACGGAAAACCCGTATTGGATCAACATTGATTTTCCGGGCTTTAACGGACGCATATATGTAAGCTATAAAGCAGTTGGCAGATACAAACTGGAAACGCTTGTGAACGATGCTTACAACATGACAAGCAAGCACACAACGAAAGCTTTGGGTATCAATGATTCGCTGATGGTAACATCAAATGGCTTGCATGGAATTTTCTTTTCTGTAGAAGGTGATGTGGCAACAGCTAACCAGTTTTTTATCACGGATTCAACAAAAAATTTTCTGCGCGGAGCTTTATATTTTGATGCTACGCCAAATGAAGATTCGCTTCGGCCGGTGAATGATTTTTTGATGAATGATATGAAGCACCTGATCAATACATTGAAATGGAAATAACGTTGCGAATATTGGCTTTGCATCATTCATAATTTTTCTTGAATAATTAGTTATACTACAAGCGCTGACAGAGTTGTAAACCCTGTCAGCGCTTGTTTAAAAAAGCTTAATCAATGCCCTGAACTCATCTGTGTGCGACGCAACTGCCGATTATAAAAGCGGCGAACGATGGTTACATAATCATCTGTTTACAATGCCGGCGTGTGATGTGTCGTGAAGTTTTTCGCATCAAAATCATAAACAATATTTTTTCATTTTTTTCTTATTGATAAAGCCATACACGCAATAAAGAAATCAATTGGTCTACATCAATTGGTTTGGAGATATAATCGGACGCGCCTGCCTGAATGCATTTTTCACGGTCGCCATACATGGCTTTAGCCGTAATGGCAAGTACCGGCAGATTGCGATATTGCGGCATCGCGCGAATGGCTTGCGTGGCTTCATAACCATCCATTTCGGGCATCATCATATCCATCAGCACAATATTAATCTTCGGATTTTGCTTTAACTGCTCAATGCCATCTTTGCCATCCATTGCTGTTATCACATTCATCTTCTGCGATTCCAAAGCTTTGGTAAGAGAGAAAATATTTCGGATATCATCATCAACCAGAAGCACGGTTTTATTTTCCAGCACCTGTTCCAGCGCACTTAAACGGCGCGTGTTTTTGCGCGTAAATGTGCTGTCGTTTTCTTCAACAATCTGCAGAAAAACATCAATTTCATCGAGAATGCGCTTATATGAATTGGCGGTTTTTATCACGATGGAATCAGCCACTTGCCGGATGCGCGTTTCTTCTGTTTTAGACAAGCTTTTGCCTGTAAAAATTACGATGGGCAAATGCTCAAGACCTGCTGTGCGTTTAATGTTTTCCAGCTCATCGTAAGCTTCATCAGTAAACATTTTCATTTCGAGAACCACACAGTCTGCACTTCCGTCAATCAATATGCGAGAGGCTTCATGTATGTCCTGCGTGCTTCGCACATTTACGTTTGATGTTTCCAGGAAATACGATAAAGCCTGTGCATGTTTTTCATTTTCTTCAACAATCAATATTTTTCTTGGTCCACGATGCAAGGCTTCATCAATCCGAAGGAACACATCCGGCAGTTGCTCAAACAAAACAGGCTTGTTAATGAAGTCGATAGCGCCGCGGCTGAGGCTTTCTTCTTTGGCTTGCATAGACGACATCATGTGCACCGGGATGTGACGTGTAGCTGCATTGGCTTTCAGCTCATCCATTACCTGCCAGCCAGATTTTACAGGTAGTTTTATATCGAGCAAGATGGCTGTAGGATGGTATTGCATGGCAAGATGAAGACCATAGTCGCCACGTTGCGCCACAAGGGCTTTGTAGCCATTTTTGCGTGCATAGGAAATCAGGGTTTGTGCGAAATAAGTGTCGTCTTCTACAATCAAAATCACCTTATCACCTTTCTGAACCTGATCGCGGTCATCAGCAATACTTTCAGGCGCGAAAATTACATCCGGTTTGCTCTCTGAAGCCGGAACCTGAGTTGGAACAAATGTGTCTTTTTCTTCCGCAACTTGTTCTATACTATAGTTTACAGGTAGCTGAAGTGTAAACTGGCTGCCTTTTCCAGGCTCGCTTTGCAATTGAATTTCGCCACCGAGCAATTTGGCAAGTTCGCGGCTGATGGACAACCCAAGACCAGTGCCGCCATACTTGCGGCGCGTAGAGCCATCTGCCTGCTGGAAGGCTTCAAACACAAGGTGCTGTTTGTCTGCCGGTATGCCAATGCCGGTGTCTGTTACAGCAAAACGGATTTTGCCGGAAGCGCCTGATATTTTTAAAGCGATGCTGCCCTTCGTTGTAAACTTGATAGCATTCGATAAAAGGTTTCGTAAAATCTGTTCAAGCCGCAGTGAATCGGTGATCATGGTTTCGGGCGCATCGGAAGCATCTACAGAAAACGTAAGGTTCTTATCTTTTGTCATTGGCATGAACAAAGCGTTCATGTTATTGACGACTTCGCGAAGATTGATTTCGCGAAATTCAACCTTCATTTTACCAGCCTCTATTTTTGAAAGGTCGAGTATTTCATCAATCAACGTTAGCAAGCCATTGCCCGAGGTTTGAATCACATTCGCAAATTCTACCTGCTCCGAGGTTAAATTGGTTTCCTGGTTTTCCGATAACAAACGTGACAATAATAAAATGGAATTGAGCGGTGTGCGCAGTTCGTGCGACATGTTAGCCAGAAACTCACTTTTATAACGCGTGGTGCTTTCCAGCTCATCCGATTTGCGTTGTATCTCAATATTGCGCTCAACGATTTCCTGGTTCTTTTCTTCCAGCATAATACTACGCTCTTCCAGTTCCTGGTTTGCCTGCAACAATTCTTCCTGCTGCACTTTCAGTTCTTCTTCCGATACCTGCAGCTTATGAGCCTGCGTTTCCAGATCGGCATTCAGAAGCTCCAGTTCGTTTTGTTGTGTCTGCAATTCTTCAGCCTGCGCCTGAGTTTCATTCAGCAACTGTTGCAACCAGGTATTCTGCTTCGCGCTTTCTATTGAAAGACCGACGCTGGATGAAATGGCGCTAAACCATTCCGTTTCTTTTTCGCCATAAGGCGTTAAGGAAACCATTTCAATTACGCCTTTCAAATCATCTTCCCATATCAGAGGAAAGAGAGCCAGGTTGTTGGGCTTTATGCTGCCCGATGTATAAGTAACGATGATATCATCCTGTGGTAAATTGTTGAGCACTTTGGCGAGCCTGTCGTCCGCACATTGCCCTACCAGACCTTCGCCCATAGAAAAGCTCTTTCGGCTATCATTGCTCAAAGCCACATCAGCCGTTCGCTTCAGCGTGTTGCTGTCGGATATGTATATCGCTCCGGCTGCGCTTTGGGAGTACGCTGTAATTTTTTCAACAATTTTTTTAGACAACGCCGTTACATCCTTTTCTCCTATCATCAGGTCGTTCAGCTCACTGGTTCCCGTTTTCAGCCACTCACGTTTTTTTAAGTCTTCAAAAGAGTCATCAAGCGTTACCGCCATTGCATTCAATGATACAGAAAGAGCGCCCATACTGCCTTTTTCTGCATCATCAACACGTACTTTATAATTACCGCTTGATATTTGCGAAGCCACATCTTCAATTACCCTGATCCTGTCCGAAGTTTCTTTATCACTACGCTCAAGAGCTAATTGCAACACCACCCTCGATTCATAATCTTTCCTGACTTTAGCGTAAAAGAAAAACGTAATAATGAAAGCAGATAGCGCCGATATAATAATGATAAAAGGCGTGAGCCATGCCATCGTATCGAACGATTGGGTTCGATCCTTCATCAAGATTTGTTCTTGCGATTGAATAATGGAAATTAAACTCCGGGTACGATTCATTAATGAGTGCCCTTCTATCAAAGCCGCAGTATCCGCAAGCTTTCCCGTTCGCTGCACCCGGATCATTTCTGCTAAACGTGCCATCCGTGTGGTTACCAGGTTTGATAACTGGCGACAGTTCTCCTGCTGCTCCGGGTTATCAATTGTCATCTCGGTAAGCTTGTCTACACTATTATAAATTTTTTGTGTCGCAACGCGATATGGATTGAGAAAGCTATCAATACCTGTAAGCAGAAAACCACGCTGGCTGCTTTCGGCATCTTTTAGCATAGATGCAATTAATTCTGATTGTTGCAATACTCTGCCGGTATGCGATACCCATTCTGCTTTGTCGCTTAACAACTGAATGCTAAAAAAAGAAGCGGCAGAACTGATAAGTAAGATAAGCAGCGAAAAGCCAAAGCCCCGCTGCAGGTTTCTGGTAAATATTTTTGCTTGATCCATAGAATAGAAATGAAAAATATCGGGCTAATATGTAAGATAAAATATTGGCAATCGCTATTGCTTTACCGTGTCGGGCTGCGGCGATACAGGTATGGAAAAAAAGAAAACCGAACCTTCGCCGGGTGTACTGTCCACACCAAACTCACCACCATGTCGCTTGATGATTTCAGAGCAGATGTACAAGCCGATGCCCAGGCCCTGGAAACGATTGGATGACGCTTCTGACCTATAGAATTTTTTGAAAATATGCATCTTATTGTCTTCCGAAATACCGATACCAAAATCCCTGATAGCAACGTGCAGCTTTTTATCAGTCAAACTCACATTCACCTCCACATTATCATTTTCCGGAGAATATTTAATGGCATTGCTCAGGTAATTGATCAATACTTGTTCAATGCGCATTTCATCAGCAAATACAGTCATATCAGGATTTCCAGTGATTTTGATGCGGCTGCGCGGATACGTTTGCTGAATGGTTTCAATGGCATTGTTCAATAAGTTCTGAAACGGAAACCAGTTCATATTGAACTTTAGTTTGCCGCTTTCAATTTTGGAAATATCAAGAAGATCAGCAATTAAAATATACAGTTTATCAATTTGTTTTTCGGTACGGTCAATAAACATCGAAGCCTGCTCTTTTGCATCTTCCTTAATGGCTGTATGAAGCATATGAACATAAGCCTTGATGCTTGTTAGCGGGGTTTTCAGTTCATGGCTGGCAATGCTGATAAACTCATCTTTTTTATCAAGAGCACTTCTTTGTTCCTGGATATCGGTAAAGGTTCCAACCCATTTTACCAGTTCGTTTCCTTCAGATATCGGAATAGCGCGCAGCAATTGCCAACGGCATATTTCCGTATCGCGCCTGAATATGCACACTTCAAACTCTACGGGCGAATCATTTTCAATTGCCTGCAACCATCTTGACCTGATGGAATCTTCGCCATCTTTTACTTTTGGAAATTCAGTGGCTTCGTAAGAGTATTCGTACCAATGCTCATTCACAAATTCAAGATTGCCATCAGGCTTTGCCGTAAACGCTATCTGCGGAATGCTTTCTAATATAGATTGCAGCTCGCGGTTGCGCTCTTTCAATTGCAACTGCACTGCTTTTCGCACTTCAATTTCTTCACGCAATGAGTTCTGAATTTCATTCAGCGCCTGCGTTTGCGTGTATAAGCGATAAAAAGTTTTTACTTTTAAAATCAGGATGTCGGGATCGAAAGGCTTGGTAATATAATCAATAGCGCCGGATGCATATCCTTTGGTAATGAATTTTTTTTCAACATTTACCGCCGATAAAAAAATGATCGGGATGTCCTTTGTTTTGCTGGTGCCGCTAATAGCTTCGGCCACTTCAAAGCCATCCATACCGGGCATTTGCACGTCCAGAATAATGAGGAAATAATTGTTTTTCAGAATCTTCAGAAGAGCCTCTTCGCCGGATAGCGCCGTTTCAACTTTAAAATCATTTATTTCAAGAATTTTTTTTAGAGACAAGATATTTTCCCGCTTATCATCAACAATTAAAATCATGAATTAATGAATATGGATACATGAAAAAAGTAAAAGTATACGAATTAGCACGTTGCACAAAATGCTATGTGTTGGAATGGATATTTGCGTTCGTGTCAAAATTTCCGCAATTCTGTTTTCCGGCACAATGCTGAGCGAGAAAACCGTAAGCTTTATCTTCTATAACGTCTACTGTTTTTCAGTTTTATAACACAAGACTCAAAAATCAAACTGCGAATTAAATTGAAATAAAACTACAATTTTGGTGACCATCGTCAGTCGCTTTTATGATCGACAGTTGTGATTCTTGCGTGTCGAAGCAGCAAGAATACTCCCATCAAGGTTAAGGGCAATGATTGAGCTTTTATAAAAGCAAATTTTAAAATAGCCATTTCGAAAAGTTCATTACTCAAAATCAAAATTTATCCCCGATACACGATATTGATTTACTTTGTTGGCAAAGTATAAACTGAAACGACTGATTGCCATACTGCTATTGCCATTTGTTGCCTTGCCTGTTTGTGCGCAATACTTTCTTCGGGGAGAAATAAAAAACACGCAGGGCGCGCATTTGCCGTTCGCAACCATACGCATCAGTTCTAAAAATCCAACCTTGTTTACAAGCGGATCGTCCGGCACTTTTGGCATTCCGCTTTCTAAAAAGCAAGATACCATTACCGTTTTCCTCGACGGTTATGATACACTTACAAAAGTTGTATTTCCATTGACTTTCCAGAGTCTTGTACTAAAAGAAGCAGAACGAAATAAAACACAAGCCGGAAACGGTGGACTGAATTCAATTACAAAAAGCACGGTGAATGGAATGATAACCGCTACGGTGGCTTACGGCGACGAAACCTACACATCTCTGGCAGAGAATGATTTTGAAATGGCAGGCAAAGTAGCCGAAACAAGTATTTCCCTCAATATCAACAGCGCTTCTTACAGCAATATTCGCCGCTTCCTGAACCAGAAAAGCCAGATACCACCGGATGGAGTTCGCATTGAGGAAATGCTGAACTATTTTAATCTAAATAAAATATCGCCGGGCGATAACAATAATTCTTTCCGTATACAAACGCAGTTAACGACATGTCCCTGGAATGCAACAAGCCAGTTATTCTTTATTAATATACAGGCACCAAAGCTGAATGTAACCAATGCGCCGCCTGCCAAGTTTATATTCTTAATTGATGTATCAGGTTCAATGGATAAAGACAATCGTTTACCGCTGGTACAATCTGCTTTTAAATTCCTGATCAACAGCCTGAGAGCGGAAGATACCGTTGGCATTGTTACTTACGGCGGTTTTATTGGCGTAGCGTTGGAACCAACATCCGGCGCGGAGAAACAAAAGATTGACAGCGTCATCAGTTCATTGCATGCAGATGGCGATACGCCTGGCTCGCAGGCAATTCAAACAGCTTATGATCTGGCTGAAAAAATTTACAATCCCAATAGTAATAATCGCGTGATACTGGCAACTGACGGCGATTTCAACATTGGTCAAACCTCCGATAAAGAACTTGAAAATATTGTAAGCGCACATAAGGACAAAGGAATTTATTTAACCTGTCTTGGCACCGGCATGGGTAATTATAAAGACAGCCGGCTGGAATCGCTGGCAAAAAAAGCCAACGGGAATTTTGCTTACATCGATAACATACAGGAAGCTCAAAAAACAATGGTAGCAGAGTTTACCAAAAACATGTATGCTGTAGCCAATAAAGCGATTCTGCATATTCATTTTAATGATACGCTGGTAAAAAAATACAGGCTGATCGGCTACGACAATCGCAAAGATGCAATTGCCGGTGGCGTGCTTGGCGACGGCGGCGAATTAGGCAGCGGACAAAATACAATGGCAGTGTTTGAAATAGAGCGAAATCCTGTAAAGGACGGCGACATTGCCAGCATCCGGCTGCAATACCGCAACCCGAAAAGTGATGCACAACAAACATTGGAAACCGCCGCTTCAGGTAATTGCATTTCCATTGATTCAGCAGATGCCAACTTACGGTTAGCTTCAGCTATTTGTTTGTTTGGAAGTATGTTGAAATCTTCAAAATATGCAGTTGCAAACGGTTGGGATCTGGCAGGACAATTAGCAGCCAATGCCTGCGAAAAAAGTGATGTTTCGCAAAAAGAACTCGTTGATTTAATTGCGAAAGCGAAAGGAATTTATCATTTAGACTCAAACGATAAAAAGAAGAAAAAGGATGTTCATTAGTTAAAACTTTTATTAAACGGGAACAAAATCTCTTCAATTCGTTTTC
This sequence comes from Ilyomonas sp., assembly GCA_965199905.1. Classification (GTDB taxonomy): domain Bacteria; phylum Bacteroidota; class Bacteroidia; order Chitinophagales; family Chitinophagaceae; genus Ilyomonas. The sequence goes on from OZ241366.1 coordinate 624,344, forward strand.
TAAAATAAAAGTGTTTTTGACGAACCTATTTTCTCTTTGTGTTGTATATCCGAATCTCCTACATTTGCAGCCTCATTGCCTGATAGTATAAGGGTAGTACCTCAGATTCTGGATCTGATTGTCTTGGTTCGAATCCAGGTCAGGCAACACTTCTACATTGCAACAACTTCCTCAACTTTCCGGTTTTCCATCTCATCTTCTTCTTTCAGATCATGCAGGTATTGATGCTTGAGATGATCGTAAAACGAATGTTTATCAATCAGTAAAGAAACAAGGTTTGCTACGAGAGCAGCCAGCATCAGGTGGAAAATAACACTATGCCTGTCCGTCATTTCCAAAACCAGAATAGCCGACGTAAAAGGCGAGCGCGTAACGCCGGTAAGAAAGCCAACCATACCAGATAATATGAGAAGATTGGTATTGACAGATGTAAGGTGAAAGCACTGCGATATGAATCCGCCTATGCTGGCACCGGCACTTAATGCAGGCGCAAACACACCGCCTGCGCCGCCCGTACTAAACGATATAACCGGGCCGGCGATACGCAGCAGCGGCAGATACCATTCCTGTTGCTTATCAGAACTAAACAACAATCCATTCATCACTTCTTTACCCGACCATAGCACTTCAGGATTAATGAACAAAGCGGTAGCTGCCATTACTAACGCACACACACCTACATATAAATATTGCTGGGTGGCGGTAAACTTCCTTTTCCAGGCAAATAATTTTAAAATAAGCGAGCACATAATGCTGCCACCGATACCGGCAACGGCTGCCACGACAATGATGCCTACAAAAATATAAACACTCGGGTTACTCACTTTCGGGTAACCCAGATAGAGATAAGGACCCAATAAACCTTGTGCAGTTAATCCGGAAATGATAACAGCAGAAAAAATAGCGGTTCGAAAAAAACGGATGTGCGTGCTGGTAAGCTCCTCCACGGCAAAAACAATTCCGCCCAAAGGTGTATTGAAAGCCGCTGCAAGCCCGGCAGCGGCACCGGTCATAATCATGGTGCGGCGCGAAATTTTTGGCCAGCTTTCAGGTATCCATTGATTGATTTTTCTAAAAATAGAACCTGCTATTTGTATGGTAGGTCCTTCGCGACCAATGGCAGCGCCACCCATAACCATGAAGAGGCTGGAAAGAACTTTTACCACAATCACACGCACACCAACGAGTTTATTCAGCGTTTTTTTGGGAGTTTTGGCAGGCATTTCTAAAGCTGCCATCACCTGCGGAATGCCACTGCCGCGGGCATAGGACGAAAATCGTTTGATAATAAAAAAACCTATCAGAAAGCATGCGGGCCCTGCCAGCAGAAGCCACCATTTATAAACTGCAATAAATTGCCTTGAAAGATCTTCTGCCCAACCAAAAAGCTTTGTGTATAAAACAGCAAACAAACCTGTAAGCAAGGATGCAATCCAAAAAGGAAGAGCCTGAAGAATATTGAATCTGAGATTTTGATCTTTTATCCGGTCTACAATTCTTTTTATAACTGCCTTCATCTCTGCTTGTAATGAATTTGAAAACGCAAAACTAACGGTTTGCTCAGTTACAGGTCAGTTTGAAAAACACAAAAAACAGTTTTTGTTGACCGTCTTCTATATATCTGTTACGCTGCGGTTGTTGCCATTCCTGCTGCTTCGACCCGCAGGAAGGCTCTTATCAACATTTCGGGCAATGACCGGCTTTTACCGATGCGAATATCAGAACAGCCGTTTTGAAAGAGTCATCAAAATTTTATTACTCATATTGTCTTTGATGTAAATGCATTTAAATATAATATCCTCTTTCACCAACGGACATGGCAAAGACGTTTTTGATACCTAATTTGCAACGCTTTTGCGAGCGTTGATAACCTGCTGATGATGTTTTTTCTGCGACGATTTCCTGTATTATTTTTTCTTACCTGGTTCACCGGGCTCCAGTTGACCAGTAATGCGCAGTGCATCAGCACCTTTCCTTATACAGAACATTTTGACCAAAGCAATGGCAACTGGACTTCGGGCGGAACTGCATCCGACTGGGCCTGGGGCGTTCCAAAAAAAAGTGTCATCTTCAAAACAAGCAACACGGATAAATGTTGGATTATTGGTGGTTTAACTGGAAATTTTTACAATAACAATGAAAACTCCTGGCTTAAAAGTCCATGCTTCAATTTTAATGAATTGAAAAACCCATACATCTCATTCCTGGTAAATTGGGATTCGGAAAAAAGATTTGATGGTACAACCCTGCAATACTCAATTGATAACGGCATTACCTGGGAAATTGCAGGTCGCTTTGGAGATGCCCCAACAAGCTGTAACGATAATTATTGGTTTCAGACTTCCGACATCAGGTATTTGCCGGGAGAAGGCTGGAGCGGTACGGCTAATGATGGCGGCGGCAAGGGCTGGGTAACAGCTTATCATAGCTTTCCGGCACTTGCCGGGAAAGCGAATGTTATGTTCCGTTTTGTGTTTGGTGCCGGTAGTTTTCAAAACAATTTTAATGGTTTTGCGGTAGACGATTTTTTTATAGGAGAAGCGATAACTGACCAATTAGCTTTTAGCTATGCTTGTCTAAATGGCGCACGGCAAGCTTCTTTTACCGCACAAACCAACGGCTGCGTTGACGCCTCAACTATGCAATGGAATTTTAATGATGCTGCGTCTGGTGCCGGCAACACACCGACGGGTCAAAACGTAACGCACGGGTTTTCTTCTGCAGGTTCGTTTACAGTAACACTCACGGGAAAAAACAACCGCAATGAAACGGTAACAAGTTCGCCGCAAACTATATTAATCCCCAACTTGACGGCAACAGTAAAAACACCAATTTTATGTAACGGAAATACAGGCCTGGCGGAAGCATTGGTTACCAATACGAATGCTGCTGTTTCTTATTCATGGTCAACCAACCCGGTTATCACAGCCTCTTCCGCACAGCTTAAAGCCGGAGCCTACATGGTTACAGCATCCGTAGCGGGCGGTTGTTCAAATTCAGCGCCGGTTATGTTAACAGAACCTCCTGCACTGGAACACACGCTGCAAACAGCGCCAGCAGACTGCAATAATCAAAACGGCATTATCAGCATTACTACAAAGGGTGGTACAGCTCCTTACAGATATACATGGCAGGGCATTCAATACACAACACCGGGTGCAAATAATTTACCCGCCGGCAATTATAGCATTACGGTTATTGATCATAATGCCTGTATTGATAAGGTTGATGTTGTACTAACCAAAATTCCTTCGACTCTCGATCATTCAACAAACATCAGCTTACCAGATTGCGGAATTAATAATGGCGCTATTACAATTAATACAAGCGGCGGAGATCCGGCTTATACTTATCAATGGCTGCCTGATATAACGACAGCCAATCAAGCCAGCAACGCTTCTCCCGGTTTTTACAAAGTGATTATTACTGATGCCAGGCAATGCCGCGATACCGCTTTCATTACGTTGCAAAGCAAACCCATTAATGTATCGCTTGGCAATGATACTTTCATCTGCAAAGGGCAAACGTTATTGCTAAAACCTGCCGGTGATTTCGCATCATTTCTATGGAATGATGGCGCAACATCGCCGACAAAAAAAGTAAGTAGTGAAGGCAATTATTCTGTTACAATTATCAATGCCGGTGGTTGCATTGCCCGCGATACGGTCCATATTTCATCAGGCTGTGGCGACCTTCTTTTTCCTTCTGCTTTTACACCCAATGGCGATGGGTTGAATGAACAGTTTGGACCTACAGGTGGTTTATCACTTGTATATGCTTACCGGCTGTTGGTTTACAACCGCTTTGGAAATCTTGTGTTTCAATCCCCCAATCCTTATCAAAAATGGAGTGGAGAAAGTAGCGGCAAAAAGTTGTCTGGCACTTACACTTATATCGCTTCATACATATACGATGGCGAAAGAAAAATGAAGAAAGGAACCATTGTGTTATTCTTCTAAACAGTAATTTTTATCTTAAAAAACGGCTGCATTTTTCACTGATTCTAATTGTTTCTATCATTGCCAACGCATTCCACATGTATGAACGAACTCTCGATTAGCATAAGCCGGATTTCATTTGAAGAGGTTTGCCAGTTTATTATTCATCACCCGCAACTTGTTATATCGGCAGAAGCCAAAGATAAAATAGAAAAGTGTCGTCAATACCGGACAAACGCCTGGCTGAAAAGCATGAGTGTATCTATGGTAACAATACCGGTGTTGGCTTTTTACAGAATGTAGAAATCAGCAAAGAACAGATTCAAGAGTTGCAATATAATCTTCTGCAATCTCATGCCTGTGGTTTGGGTGATGAAGAGTATTAGCGATAGAATTGATGCCAGCCGCACAGGGATTGACTTTCAGGCACCCCGAACAAAGCTCTGATATGATTGAAAATTTGATGAAAGAATATCGAAGTGAGGTTAGCTTTAATGATTCAGATAGAATTTTTCACAATGATATAATGAAAACAATTGCGCTAATGCAAACGTTGACTTTATAGTCAATTCTTGTTATTGATTAATTTAAAAAGAGAAGATTAGGATTTGAGATTCGCTTTAAAAAAAGCCCAATCATTGCCCGGAAAACTGATGGGAGCATTCCTGAGTATCGAAGCATCAGGAATGGCAACAACCGAAGCTAAATTGATAGACTGACGATGGCTACTAAAACTGTGTTTTTCATTTCATCTCAAACTCATCTCCTGCGCGATTCCAGATTGCATTTTACTTTATCAACAAACTATTAAACAACGCCGTATCGCCATTGAAGACATTGAAATCAGTATGTCTGCGAATGCCATTTACGGTTCCGTTTTCATTGAATTGCCAGAACAGCCATTCACGGTTGATGCGCGGTTGCCTGCGCTTTACATAATGCGCAATCCACAAAGGATAATCGTCAAAATCTTTTCCTAAATAGCGCTCGTAAAAATCCACGTAAGTATAAATAATTGGCTTTACGCCGTAGTGTGTTTCAATCATATTAAGCCAGAGCTTTAACTCTACGCGCATCACTTCCGGTTTGGTGCGATACATTTTTTCAATATCCAGCACCGGCGGAAGATCGCCGGGTTTCAGCTTTACAATTTTCATAAAGTTGACAGCTTGCGCAGCGCCGCTTTTATCGGGAAGATAGAAATGATAAGCGCCGCGTGGTATGCGAAGTTCGCGGCACTTGCTCCAGTTGCGTTTGAAATTGACATCCATTAGATTCAGACCTTCGGTGGCTTTTATGTAAGCAAAATCAAGTGTGATATCATTTACCCGCATGGCTTTTACAGCCGTCCACGTAATATTGCCCTGGTGATGACTGATGTCGATTCCATGAATGCTATAGCCCATTGGAACATCAATGTTGAAGCCATCATAACGCACAAAATCATTGCGGTAAGCGAGGTAGGTTTCGTAGAGTTGATAAGATACATAACCGACGATGATGGTGATTGCCACAATCAGCACATACAGCCATTGCTTCTTCGTTTTTTTCTTCTTTTTCCGCTTTGCCATCCGCTGCAAATAAAACGAACTATTGCTTTATGAATTTGCTCTTTACCAGGTTTCCTTTTTCATCCCGGAGAAGAATAAAATAAACGCCGCTGGATAATTGCGCTACAGGTATTTGGATGATATTGTTGCTGATATTCGTGAATGAATGCGCAAATAAAATTGCACCTGAAGAAGAAATGATTCTGACTGTTTGCGCATGAACGGTATCAACACCTTCCAGCCTTATATTAAGAACACCGGAAGCCGGATTTGGATATACAACCAATGGATATTCAATAAACAAATCGGGCAGGTTGCCTTGTTTAGAAACATTGTTTTTACTGACAAGATATTGTTCCGGGTCAATCAAAATGCTATCAGGCTTGAAAGCCAATGGCAGTGCGAGTTTGCTCCTGTTTTTGTCAATACTTATAACCACGTCTTTTTGATTGTTTGCACTTACAAACCGGAGTTGTAAAGGTGTTGTAAAACAAGAGACTGATGCATCGCTTGTCGTTTCATCAATCTGCAAATAAATATTATTATCCTGCCAGTTCCATTGCACATTAAATGATGGATATCCTTTCCCGTAAAACCATTGATTGAAGAAGGCAGCCAAATTTTTACCACTTACATTTTCCAGGTTTCGCTGTAAGTCTGCTGTGCGTGCAAAACGGTATCGTAACAAAGGATCATCAATGTATTGCCTGATACCTTTGAAGAAAGAAGAATCACCAAGTGTCCGGCGTAACATGCGCAACAGCATCGCTCCTTTTTCATAAGTGAGGTTAAAATCGAATATGCGATTCATACTCGTGGTATCATCTACCCAAACAGAACCATGCGGATTTGCCGTTGCATAATCAATACTTTGTGAAGCAATAATGCCCAGGTTTTCCGGCTGATAATATTCACTGTAAAAAAAGTTACCGAGATAGGTTGCGAAGCCTTCATTAAGCCAGATATCCTGCCAGCTTCCGGTAGTCACTTTATCGCCAAACCATTGATGCGCCAGCTCATGCGCCATCAGGTATTGATCGGGACTTTTAATAAACGAATTGGTTTGATGCTCCATTCCTCCATTCCACAAAAACTGTGTTTGGCCATAACGCTCTTTCGCAAACGGATAAGCGCCAAAGTATTTATCATACAACTGCAATGCGTTGTAAACCGGCTGGATATTACTTTGATAATAATTGAACGATTCGGGAAATACAGTTGTTGTTACAGGTAAACTACCTTGCTGCAATGGCAACAACTTTGTGAAGGTTTGATAGTTGCTAACTGCAATGCCAACAAGGTAAGTGGCAATAGGATAACGATGCCTGAAATGAGTAGTGATGTTATCATTTTGCAATAATGTATCCCAAAGCAATCCGTTTGCTGAAGCGCTGTATATAGCGGGATGCGTGATAAAAATATCAAGGCTGTCAATTTTATCATCAAGCCCGTTGCGGCATGGCCACCAGTTGCGCGCACCATACGGCTCGCTTAGCGTCCAGATAACAGGAATATTGTTGTGAAATGATTGCGTAAAACTGCCATCGGTATTACTGTTAGGTATGCCATGATAGAAGATGGAAAGCGAATCATGGCTGCCTGCCGCTATCGTTTGCGGAAACGAAATAGAAAGCGTTCTATCGTTACTTTGCAAAAAAGAAACCTGTGCATTGTGCATGATTACTCTGTCAACGGTAAGGGAAGTATCGAAATCAAAAACAATTGTATTCGCATCTTTCGTCAGTAATATGTTATACATCACCGAACCACTGATGGCATAAACAGCGGGATTGATATTCCAGGAACAGCGCGCATAAGTCGTGGTAAAATTGGGTGAGGCTAATGTATAGTTGCCTACATCATCCAGAAATTGATTGATGCTTCCTTTCTTTTCCCGTTCTGCAATGGCAGCGTTTACAACGCTGGTTTGGCTGAAAGAAAACAGCGAATGGATACATAAGAAAAATACAATCAGAAGCCTCATGCAAAAAGAGATGATAGCTTAAAAATAAAGCAAAAGAGCGAAACAGAAGAATATGAAAATTGTGAAATAAAAACTACACCGCAATCGGTATTGAATGTATAGCATCACTCATTTCCTTTATCAGCGACGCATCTTTTTCTATAGCATTTCCAACCACAATTACATCGGCACCGGCTTTACAATTAAGGTATGCTTTTTCAGGCTCGCAAATGCCGCCACCAATAATTAAGGGAACTTCTATGTGCGAGGAAACTTTTTCAATCATGGCTTCACCAATGGCACGCTTGGCGCCGCTGCCCGCATCCATATAAATCAGTTGCATGCCAAGCATTTCGCCAGCCATGGCTGTGCACATCGCTATTTCATTTTTGTCTGCCGGTATTGGCGAAGCATTGGATATATAGGAAACTGTAGTCGGCGCGCCGCCATCAATAACCATGTAGCCTGTCGGCATAATTTCGAGCCCGCTGCTTTTTACAAATGGCGCGCTGATTACATGCTGACCAATCAATAATTCAGGATTGCGGCCTGATATTAAGGACAGGTATAAAAGTGCATCGGCATATTTGCTTACCTGAGATGGCGAGCCGGGAAACAACACCACCGGAATATCGCAAAGTGATTTGATTTGCTTGATGCATTCGTCAAGACAATTGGAAATTACCAGCGAGCCGCCTACAAACAGGTAATCAACTTTAGCATCAATAGCCAGTGAAATGAGCTGATCGGTTTTGGCTACATCAACCTTATCAGGATCAATCAATACAGCAAACGATTTGCGTCCAAGCTTCTTCTTCTCCTTAAATTGTTGGTATAGTTGATTCTTCATGCAGATTGATAAAGATAGGTGCAAAAATGCAAAAAGTTTTTTATAAAGATCAGGATAAGTGCTTCCCTTTTATAAGGTTATAAATAAAGCTGAAAACAGCAGCAATGCCGGACACTTTTACCTTTCACCTGTTCGGTTTTGTACCCGGTTTCTTTTTCAACCCACACAATTCATTTTTTTAATCACTTCATAATTGGCTCAAAATCAGGAAGCGGAATTTTTTTATTTTTTAATTTCCATTACAGACTATTCTACCTTAAAATGTGGCACAATTATGTGAATGGATTGTGCATAAGTTTAAAGACCAAAGTTATGACATCACTTACTTTCAATACAACAGCCAACAACACCAATACACTTCTTTCAATGCCTTCCATATCAGCCTTAGGCAAAAAAGCAACGGCTAACAAAAGCTATATTTCTTATTCATTTGTCCCTAAAAATTCGTCACGTAAATCAGTTGCCAGGCTATCATCAATCGATTGGGATTTGAATATGAATGAACTGGAATTTGAATAAGCGCGTCTATCATTCGTACTATTATTCATTCGACTAAGACATTTATTGATAAAATATACGGCCTTGCTGCCTTTGTTGTCAAGTATAAGATAGCAGAGGCTGCAAGGTTTTTTTATTGTGCAAACCTTTTATCCGGCTCGTGACTTTTAAAAATGAGGCGGCTCAATTTATCTTTGCCGCGATGCAAATTGATTGTACAGAAAAAGAAGCCTTCCTTTTTAAAAAAATAGCTGCGGCTGCGGGCGGGCTTTCTTATCCTGCCTATATCATCGGTGGATTTGTAAGAGATAAAATCATCGGTCGCTCATCCAAGGATGCAGATATCGTTTGTATTGGAGACGGCATTGAGCTGGCGCAAAAAACGGCAGAGCGGTTTCATCCAAAACCTACTGTTGCTTTTTTTAAAACCTTTGGAACCGCACAGATAAAAATCGATTCCTTCGAAATAGAATTTGTAGGCGCGCGCAAGGAAAGCTACCGCGCTGAAAGCCGCAACCCGTATGTATCTCCGGGCACGTTGGAAGATGATCAGAATCGCCGCGATTTTACCATTAATGCATTAGCCATTAGCCTGAACAAAGAAGATTATGGCAATCTTATTGATCCATTCAATGGGTTACAGGATATTGCAGATAAAATCATCCGCACGCCACTTGATCCCAACATCACTTTTTCTGATGATCCGCTTCGTATGATGCGCGCCATCCGCTTTGCATCGCAACTTAATTTCACCATTGAGGAAAATACATTTGCTGCTATACAAAGCATTGCGCACCGCATCCGCATCATTACGCAGGAACGAATAACAGATGAGCTGAATAAAATTATGCTAAGCGCAAAGCCTTCTGTTGGCTTATCGCTCTTGTTTCAGAGTGGATTGCTCAAATTGATTTTTCCGCAGATGGCACACTTGCAAGGCGCCCAAAATATTGATGGCATGGGGCATAAAGATAATTTTTACCACACGCTGCAGGTGATTGATAATGTGGCTGCCAAGAGCAGTGATTTATGGCTTCGCTGGGCAGCGCTGATGCACGATATTGGCAAGCCAGCCACCAAAGGATTTGAAGAAGGTCATGGCTTCACCTTTCATGGTCATGAAGTGGTGGGTGCGCGTATGGTTCCCAAGCTATTTACCAAATTAAAATTGCCGCTTGGCGATGCGATGAAGTTTGTGCATAAGCTTGTACTGCTTCACCTGCGACCCATTTCGTTAACCAAAGAAAACATTACTGACAGCGCAATCCGAAGGCTTTTGTTTGATGCCGGTGATGACATTGACAGCCTGATGATTCTCTGCGAGGCTGACATTACCACAAAAAATAAATACAAAGCAAAGCGCTACCTGCAAAACTTTGAGCTGGTGCGCGAGCGCATGGCGGTTGTGGAAGAAAGCGACAAAGTGCGCAACTGGCAGCCGCCCATTACCGGCGAAATCATCATGCAAACCTTTTCGTTATCGCCAAGCCGCGAGGTTGGTTTACTTAAAGATGCTATCCGCGAAGCTATATTAGATGGTATTATTCCGAACCAATATGAAGAGGCTTACCGGTTTATGCTTGAAAAGGCGGAAGAGATGAATTTGAAGCCGGTTGGATAATAGTGAGCTTAATATCCCGAACCTATTCTATCTTTTTATTAAACAATAAAAAGCTATGGCGAATTCGGGGTGTAGTGCTTCACTTTCTTATTCTGACATTTTTAGTCCGTATTGAAAGCCGATTATATCAATCACTTTAGCTTTTGTAATTTGCCGTCCTTGAATAGACTTTCCGTATCCAAAAACACTTGTTTTTGTTGAGTTGGCTAATTTATCAATCACTTTCTTATTGCTGGAATAGAATTTATGGATTGTCATTAAAGGATGAAAAGTAATTGAAGCAAAAGTCAAAAGAATTATACCGATGATTGTTTTGTGTCGTGTCAATTTTTGTTAGCCTTCGCGTATCAAAGTCGTTGAAATATATATTAAGATGTTGTGTGAACATAAGCGTTGTGTGAAACAAAATGTTAACCAACTCAAAATAGCCGATATCAACCATCTCACAAAATCCATTCTTAGCATTATAATTACCTCACAATCATCAAAAACGAAAAGGCGTCACTTTCTAAAAGTGTAGCCAATATAATTTAGTCACGTATGCCTTCTGCAATACTTTGCTCACAACCCCCTCACCCACATTAGAATTTCCTTCACTCTTCTACAGCCCTTTTATTACAAAAAAACAATTTCTACTTTCACATTATGCCAATCACAGCATAAAAACCAGTATCTGCTTAGGTTACACATTCATTCATCAACACATTTTTTGTCAGGGCTGTATATCTCCGTGATTGATACAGACAGCGAATATTCCGCGCCTTACCCGTTTACCGTTGGATAGGGCAAAGAAGAAAAGCGCCTCGCCGCCGGCCAAAGCAAACCATTAAAGTGATCCATTTGTTGTTTTAAAACATATTTTATGTTGAATTCAATCATTCTTTTCAGCAATTTATTCCGTTCAAAAGACATTACTCTCAACCGCTTGTATGCTTCGGTTTGTCGGTACGAATCAATATTTTTTACTCATTCCACGCATACAATACGATTGAAACCGCCTTCCGTTTGATGGCTCATTTTTATATGGCCGTTTCCCCTATTTTTGCCAACCTCAAAAAATTGTAATCCTGTTATGTCATTCATTCAGAAGATTCGTGATAAAGGTGCGTGGATCGTTTTTGGCATTATTGCTATTGCTCTCCTCTCTTTCATCCTGCAGGATTCGTCCCTGCGCCAGGGAAGTTTCTTTTCAAGCAGTAATTATATAGGCAGCATTAACGGTACTAAAATAGAGCGTACCGATTTTCAAAGCAATGTCACTTATATAGAGAATCTCTTTAAACAACGCCAGCAGGATGTACAGCCCGGCATGGTGAATTCACAAGCCTGGAATTTTACCGTACAGCAAACCTTGCTGAAGCAGGAAATGGATAAGTTAGGCATCAGCTTTACTTCGAAAGAACTGGCTGATGTGCTGTTTGGCGACAATCCGCCACAATGGATGCGTCAGCAGTTTAGCGACCCTAAAACAGGTGCTTACGATGCAAACGCGGCGCGCCAGGCTTTTAACCAGATAAAGAAAAGCAGCAACACGGCACAGCTTGATGAAATTCAGAAGCAATATATAGACCCGACAGAGCAGCAAACTTTGTATGCAAAGTATTCGGCGTTGCTGAATGAAGCGATCTATGTACCTAAATGGATGGCTGAAAAAACGAACGCAGATAATAATTCTGTTGCCAAAGCTTCTTATGTATTCGTTCCTTACAGCACCATTACCGACAGCACTGTAAAAGTGAGTGATGAAGAGATAGATAATTACGTAAAAAAACATAAGAGCGAATTTGAACGTGAAGAAGAAACCCGCACAGTGCAGTATGTAGCGTTTAGCGAAACACCTTCCGGCACCGATTCTGTTTCCGTTCGTGATAACCTGGCTTCTTTGAAACCAGCTTTTGAATCGACCAACGATGCGGCTTCTTTCGTTGTATCGAAGAACAGCGACAACGCACAGGAAACGTTTGCTACGCGTTCCGATTTCAAGGCTGCGAATGCTGATACCATTATGCAACTGCCTGTTGGTGGCGTGTTCGGACCTTATTTGGACAATGGAAAATATACGTTGGCTAAGTTGGTGGCAAAGCGCACAGCGCCGGATTCGGCTAAGGTTCGCCATATCTTAATCAAATTTGATAATTCAGGACAAGGTTTATCCGACAGTGCTGCCAAAAAGCGTATTGATAGTATTGCGGCAGCCGTACAAGGCGGTGCCGATTTCGATTCACTGGTTCAAAAGTTATCTGATGACCCAGGCAGTAAAGAAACGAAAGGTGAATACACATTTCCTTACTCTCAGTATGGTGGCATCAGCCGCGAGTTTGCCGATGTGGCATTCTTCAGTCCTGTAGGAACCAAGAAAATAGTGAAGGTGTCTAACAGCTCTTACACAGGATATCACTACATTGAAGTTCTTGAACAAAAAAATCCGCAGGAAGCTTACGAAGTGGCTTATATAACAAAGCCGGTGAACAGCAGCAGCGAAACCATTAACACCGCCAGCAATGCGGCTTCGCAGTTTGCAGCGGGCGCAAAAGACCAGAAAAGCTTTGAAGCCACGGCTAAGAAAGATAAGCTCGTTCCGGTAAGCTCCCAGGAAATTAAAAAAGAAGATTATTCTTTAGGTATGATGAGCGGCGAAAACAGGGATTTTATCAAATGGATATTTAAGAATGATGTCGGCGATGTGTCTGATCCTTACGAGCTTGGCGATCAGTATATTGTTGCTATTATTACTTCAGCCGATAAAGCCGGGCTTCCATCTGCCCACACTGCACGCCCGTTGGTTGAAAACCAGGTGCGCAATGAAAAGAAAGCAAAGACAATCATCGATACAAAAATGAAAGGCGCTACGCTGGATGCAGTCGCAAAAAGCGCCGGTGTATCTGTTATGGAAGCGGATAGTATTTCTTTCCAATCGCCTGTGATAGCGAATGTAGGTTACGAACCGAAAATGCTGGGGGCTGCATTCAATAAAGGTCTTGCCTCAAAAATGAGCAGCCCGATTGCAGGTTCAGCCGGCGTGTTTGCTGTGCAGAGCAAAGGCGTTACTGCGTTGGCTTCAAATGGTATGTCGATAGATCAAGTGCAAACAACGTTGAGACAAACCATACAGCAACAACAGCAAAACAGCGGTGGCGTGTTTGAGGCGCTTCGCAAAAATTCTTCCATCACGGACAACCGTTCTGATTTCTATTAAAATATTTCTTCTGTGATGAACAAAAAACAAAATCGCAGAACATTTATAACGGCTGCTGCAACATTAGGTGCAGCAGCCGTTCTTCCTTCCTCCTACACATTCGCTAAAGCAAACGCTATGAAAAAACCAATCATTCACCACGCTATTTTCTGGTTAAAGAATCCATCTTCAGTGGCAGACAGAGATAAACTTGTGGAAGGTGTAAAAACGTTGGCTTCTATAAAGCAAATCAAAACCTTGTATGTAGGCGTAGTGGCAAATACAGAGAAACGCGATGTGGTGGATTCTTCGTGGGGTGTATCAGAAATTATGTTCTTCGATAATTTGGTAGACCAGGCTTCTTACCAAAATGATCCGATACATCAATCATTCATTAAAAACTACAGCGGGCTTTGGGCAAAGGTTGTGGTGTATGATGCGGAGACGGTTTAAAGTTTTGGCTTACAACATCAATAACAATAAGCTGACTATTTTTGCTGACAGCTAATGGCTGATAGCCCGCAGCTAATTACAACTTTTGCAAACCCCATTTACCAGCATATCAACGCCATTCAGTGTAAAACCCTTTGGCAGCTTCACTTCCGGAACAATACTGTTTTGCAGGCAATAAGTAATTCCGCATTGCCCGCAAACAAAGTGTACATGATTATCGTGGTGATGACCTTCGCTGCACTCATTATGACATAGCGCATAGCGAACCGTATTATCTGTGGAAGGAATGGTATGGATGATGCCGCTTTTTTGAAACGTTTGCAAGGTTCGGTAGATGGTAACGCGGTCAAATTGCTCTTTTGTTTTCTTCTCAATCAGGGCATGTTCAAGTGCGCCGTTGCTGTTTAAAAACAATTTCAAAATCGCCTTCCTGCTTTCTGTATTGCTAAGCCCGTTTTGTTTTAAAATCTCTTCAACTGACATAATTCTTAATTGGAAGAGTGAGTAAAGTTTGAGCCCGAAAAATCACCGGCTCTTTCATTCAGCAACGAAGAAATATCTGCTTCCAATTGTTTGATATCATCTTTCTTTAACCCATCATAAATTTCTCCGCGAAGATGGCCGTTCTTATCAACCAGGGCAAGAAATTGAGTATGCAGAAACTGATCGTCGATATTAACAACTGCATTTTTGGGATCATCAAGCAAATAACTATTGCGTGCCTGGGTATATAAGCTATCTTTTCTTCCCGTTAAAAAAACCCAGGTTTTACTGTTCACGTTCATCCGCTGCGCATACGCTTTCAGCCTGGCTGCAGAATCTGTTTCAGGGTCTGAGGTATGCGATACAATCAGGAAGTTCGGATCATCTTTAAACTTATCATACACTTCCTTCAAATTACCATTCATGCGCGGGCAAACACCTTTACAAGTTGTAAAGAAATAGTTAACCACGCATACTTTTCCCTGCATATCTTTTTGCGTAAACAATGTATTGTTCTGGGTGATGAAAGAAAAAGGCTGTACCGTAGTGGAAAGCTCGGGCAGTTTAGTTTTCCAGTTATCCGTTCCCCAGAAAACAAACAGCATATAAATAATTACCAAGCCAATGAAAAATCCGGCGTAAACGAGTAATTTTTTCTGTTTCACACATCAAATTTACTACAACGGCGAATGACAAAAAAGAATCTAACAATCTGTTATCATTTTTTGCAACATAGTTGCATTTGAAATTTTATTCTCTATATTTGTTTTCTATGCGGTATAAAATAAGTTGGGACGGTTTAGGAATTACAGCTTCTTTGGCGTGCGCCATTCATTGTGCTTTGCTGCCTCTTTTTCTTACCAGTTTACCTTTATTCGGTATCAACATTATTGACAATGTTCAGTTTGAAATTGCAATGATCTGCATTGCTGCCGGGATTGGATTTTATTCGCTTCTGCATGGTTATTTGAAGCACCATCATAAGGTAGCGCCTTTAATTCTTTTTGCTATCGGTATTCTCTTTCTTTGTGCCAAACAGGTATGGCACGAATACCAGTTATGGCTTTTGCCGCCAGCCGTTTTTTTTATCGTATATGCGCATTATATCAACTTTACATCCTGCAAAAAGGCTAATCATTGTCACGCTGACGATTGCTCACATTGATTGCATTTGCAGTTTATAATTCATGCCTAACTCCTACTTTCAGTTTAAAGAATTTATCATCCGGCAAGATCAGTGTGCAATGAAAGTTTGCACCGATTCCTGCCTGTTTGGAGCCTGGGTTGCGAGCGAATTAAAACATAAGGCTGACAAAAAAATTAATATCCTTGATATTGGTGCAGGCACAGGTTTATTAAGCCTGATGCTGGCGCAAAAGCTATCTTCTGCAATCGTTGATGCCGTTGATTTAGAGCCGCTTTGTTTTGTGCAGGCGAAACAAAATATTTCTCTTTCGCATTGGAAAGAAAGAATACAAGTTCACCATACAGATATCAGCCAGTTTTCTTCAGAAAAGAAATATGATGTTATCATCAGCAATCCACCTTTTTTTGAATCGGATTTATTATCTGGTAATGTTGCCAGAAACATAGCGCATCATAATGCTGGTCTCACTTTACAAATTTTACTTACTGTTGTAAAAAAGTTTGTAAACGAAGATGGATGTATTGCTGTTTTGCTTCCTTATCACCGATCAGTATGGTTTGAAAACTTAGCTGAAGAAGAAGGACTTTTTGTAAATAAAAAAATCTGCGTGAAGCAAACGCCAACACATTCTTTTTTCAGAACATTTTTAATCTTTTCCAAAAAGAAAACAAGCGTATTGGAAAATGAAATAATAATAAAAGATTCCAATAATCAATACACCAACAAATTTATTGCACTGCTAAAAGACTATTATCCATATCTGTAAAAATCGGTAACTAATGAGCCGCATACTCTAAAAGATAATTATATCTATTGGTTAATTGTCCTTTTTGCAAAATGGTTGCCCGCTCAATAATATCACTCTTGCCATGCATTAAATCTTTGATAACGAACTTGATAAGCTGATCGCCGAAATAGTTGCTGGCGTCACAAGGCAATTCATTCGGCAGATTGCCAACTGCCATTACATCTACGCTGTTTGCCTGGTAAGGTTTTGTCTCCAGCATCGTTTGTTTGTCAACTCCATACACGGGATTTTCAATGGTAGAATCTTTGATATTGCAAGGCACGCTGCCGAAGTTATCATCAGTTATATCAGCAATGGTCTGTATCCTGAAAGCCGCACTCTGTAAGGCTTCCGGCTCAAAAAGCCTTGGCACACTTTCATCCCAGTAAATGCCATTGATAAGAATATCTGTATGCGGTAAATACAATGCGAAGAGACAATCATAATCACCTGCATTTAGGTGAAAATCATCGCGGCTGTAAGTACGCTTTTCTTTGTGCTTGTAAAGCTGCGCACCTTTTACATGAACATACACAGGGTAACTGAATTTTTTGCTCAAATAATCATCAGCTTCCACTTCCTGTATGTCCATCAGGTTCATAATGTCGAGCACGCCATGTGCAACACGCCCGCTGCCGGTGACTGCAACTTTTATATTCGGAAGTGTAAGACCAAAATAACTCCTGATGAGATCCCGATAGTCGTTGCTTTTGTACACGCGTGGCAAACGAAACTCATTGGTCCTGTTACCATAAGCCATAATTCCATTGTGCGCTCCCACCACACCGGCAAAAAATCCAAACCCAATAATGCGTTGTCCATCTTCATGTTCGAGGCATTCATAATCGATTAACGTGATGCCTTTGTCCATCATTTTGTGCATCAGCTTTTGATTATGTGGTTGTAATTTTTTTGTGTGCGAAAAAAAAAGGTAGGTTTTATCAGCAATTAAGTCTTGTAAAGGAACCTCTTTGATGCCCAATAGAATATTGCACCGGGATAAATCATCAGAAATAACAGCGCCTGCTTTTTGGTAAGATGAATCTGGAAAGCAGCGTTTATGGGAAGGTTGCACAACAATTTTACAATCGGGATATTGCTTCAATAACCATTGACAATGCGATGGTGTAAGCGCTACGCGATTGTCTTCCGGAACTTTGCCTTCCCTGATAATGCCGATTGAAACCATGCAAGCAATTTGGTGGCAAAGTAAAGGTTTCAATAACAGCAATTTGCCTCCGTTTATCCAAATTAATTTTAGTGTCTTATTTGCTTTACTACACAATAGCTTTGCATTGCAATGAACTATTTTGAATTGTATGAGATCCCGGTTTCTTTACATCCTGATGAAAAAGAAGTGAAGCAAAAATTTTATGCATTAAGCAGAAAATATCATCCTGATTTTTATTCCAACGCTTCCGGGCAGGAACAAACAGACGTTTTGGAAACCTCATCGGAAGTAAATAAAGCGTATAAAATTTTTCGAAGCAGGGATGAAACCATCAAATATGTTTTGCAGCAAAAAGGACTGTTGCAGGAAGAGGAAAAATATGAGTTGCCATCTTCATTTTTAATGGAAATGCTGGAGCTGAGTGAGCAGATGATGGAAGCAAAAATGGACGATAACGAAGAAGCCAAATCATCTGTTCAAAAACAAGTTGATAACGCTCAAAACGAAATTTATGATCCTGTTCAAACGATTATTGAAGATTATCGGGAAGGCATTACTACCGAAAAAGAGTTGCTGCAAGTGAAGGATTATTATTACAAGAAAAAATACCTCAACCGTATTTTGGCGGGTATGGAGTGAAGCCGTAATATTGCAGCCCTTTCCAAATAAGCCCAGATGGCGGAATTGGTAGACGCGCTAGACTCAAAATCTGGTTTTCGCAAGGGAGTGCAGGTTCGATTCCTGTTCTGGGCACACTAAAGAACTTCCGAATGTATTATTTGGAAGTTCTTTCTTTTTAATAAATATTGGAAGTTCTTTTTACTTGCAAGTTTTATTTAAGTAGTCAAAGCCGTTTCTTCAAAAAAAGTTATGCGCTACAATATGCAAATTCTATTTCTTCCCATACTTTTTTAAAATGTCTTCGCTTTGTTCATCCGGAATAAAATCTACAATTTGAATCAGTTCAATCTTCCTGATGTCAGGGTGATATGCATTGATAACGTAGTTATGATTTTTTTTAATCACCAACCATTCCTTTCCGAATGGTTGGTAAAGAGAATAATCGCAGATGTTTCGCCGGCAAACACTACACATAAATCCTATCGGCTGGTAAATTCCGTCATAAAGCTCAACAGTCAATAGAACTTTGATAGCGTTGAGTAGAAAATTCTTTATAGATAAATAGTAAAGTAGGTAGCTGGCTTATTTTTTAGGATAGTCACCAATAAATTATAGCACATTATCGATTTAAAAATTTATTATCATTTAATGAAACACCATCTCAAGCTCTTCGAGGGTTTTCCCTTTTGTTTCCTTTACTTTAAAATAGACAAACAGGCCGCCGATGAAGCAGATGACCGAATAGATGTAAAACGTTTTATCGCCAAATTTGTCGAATAATATGGGGAAGGTAAACACAAGTATAAAATAGGCAGCCCATAAACTGATAATAGCAATGGATGTAGCTACACTTCGCACGTTGTTCGGAAATATCTCTGATATTAATACCCAGGTTACCGGCGCTAAAGACATGGCATATACACCGATGGAAGACAATAAAAACCAGGATACTTCTGTGGAACCCGCAGCCAGCATACGCACTACAACAACGTATAAAATACCTAAGCCCACGGAGCCAAAAAGCATTAAAGGTTTGCGACCAAGCTTGTCGACCAATAGCATTGCGAGTATGGTGAAAACGAGGTTGACAACACCGATAAAAACAGTCTGCAGCAATTGATCATCCTGTGATACGCCAATGCTTTGAAAGATGCGCGGGGTATAGTTGAACACGACATTAATGCCACACAACTGTTGGAAGACGGCAAGACCGATACCTACCATTACGGCAGGCAATACTCCTTTTTTAAAAGCAGCGCCATAGCCTTGCTTTACCGTGCTATGGCTGGCTGATTGAATGGACTTTAAGGTTGTTTGCGCAAAACTTTCATTGCCTATTTTCTTCAGGATTTGTAATGCTTCTGAAGGCCTGGAAACATTCACGAGCCAACGCGGACTTTCAGGCAATACCCATGCGCCGACAAAGAATAAGCCTGAGGGAATGGTGCCTAAACCAAACATCCACCGCCAGGCATCACCGCCCATATTACGCAGGGAATAGTTGACGAGATTGGTTATTAAAATGCCGGTTACTATAGTAAGTTGATTGATAGCCACCATCCGTCCCCTCACTTCAGCCGGCGCAATTTCAGCTATATACATTGGCGAGAGCATAGACGCCATTCCCACACCAATGCCAGCCAAGAAACGGGAAGCAATAAAGACATCTTTGTTGATAGAAAAAGCCATGAATAAGGAAGAGATAAAGAATAAAGCAGCCGCTACCAGCAAGCCCCTTTTTCGCCCGAATTTTTCGGCAATTTGCCCGGCGAATAAACACCCGGCAATGGCGCCTAATGCAAGACTGCCGGTGGCAAATCCTTCCCAGTAAGCGGTTAATCCAAACTGCTTCCGGAGAAATGGTAAGGCGCCGGAAATAACGGCAAAATCGAACCCGAACAGATAGCCGCCCAATGCTGATATAAATGAAATGCCGGTGATATAAGTGCTGTTATAGTTCTTCATTTGTAAGGCTTTGTATGGTATGCAAATCGATGGACTGCGAGGGCTCAAAACTTGCTGTTGACATGTACTTTTCAATACTGTATAAAAGCTGTTTCGCTTCCGGGCGTTGCGAAAGATTCGAGGTAAGATCAATACCAGAAACCATTAACTTTCCTTTACCCACTTTGCATTCGAACAGCAAGCCCAGCGGGCGTGCCGTGAACCAGTCATCTATAACCCGCACTATGGGCTTAATATTTTTAGAAAGACTATCTAATAGGATGGCGTTAGAATGAGACATGGCATCCCACCATTCGTAACCGGAGTAATAATCGGTAGGAAAATATTGCAAAGCCCGATGTTTGGGATTACATAAAATGCCAAGCGTTTGCGGTGCCTGACCGCCCGTCCAGGCTGTGTTCCAGAAGATACTGGAGAAACCAATGGCAATATCGCCACCTTTATTTTTTGCCAGCGTGCCTTGCTTCAGATTGAGCAAAACATTGCTACCGTTGTTTAATAAATCTATTGCTTTGTCATCCAGCACCTGCGTGGTATAAACATTCTTTACATCGGGTAGTTGCTTTGGGTAAACATATATGTCCCAACTGTTTTTATAGCCTTCCACATTCACTTCTACCAATAGTTTTTCAGGTGTTGTTACAGTTGCCAAAGAGGCATTAATTTCTCCGATGCCAATGCCATTACCGAATGGTATGTTAGCTGCATTTAGTTTACCTCGAAATAATACATTACCCTTGCTATCTTTGATTTGCCAGTAAGCACTGCCGCTTTGTATTTCGCGGCTTCCATAGTTTGCAACTTCTACTTTTGCCGATATTGTTTCATCGTTATTATAAATCATTTTAGTAAAGCGTACCAGGGGCACAACGCTATTACAGAACTGGCTGTACTCTTTTGCATTGATGTATCCTTTGTTTCCCCACATAGCATTTACCACGCCTACCAAAGCGGTGCCTTGGCCCGGAAAATCATTTAAACCCAATAGCTGAAAGCCACCAAAGTTTTTAGTGCGCAGTGCGGCTTCTATATCGGCTTTGTAACAAAGTGCCTGTAATTTTCCCGATGCCAGCAAGAATGAATCTTCCAGATGTTGCATACCATGCTCATTTAGAAAATCTCTGAAAATTTCAAAGTTTTTGGCTTTTAAAACACCGGTATATTTTTTTATTTCTTTAAAGTCAGGATAAACACACCACTGCCCGATTTCGTGGCTTACCGTTGGGTGTTTCCATTTTGAAATAATCCCATCCCAATCGTATGTTGTTGATGGCGGCTGGCTATTAATAATACTTTTTAAGCCATCGCCCCATGCCTGTATGCGCGGATCGGGAGTGCTGTTATAATCGTTCTCATCAACTACCGGCCAGCCACTGGCAGTGGTGTATAAACGGCGGCTATCTTTCGCTTTCCAGTATTCAACAAACTTTGTAAGATATCCTTTGTAGTCTTTGCCGGCAGGCTCATTACCATAGGTGAGCATACAAAAGGAAGGATGGTTACCGAAGTTGTTCACGATACGTTCGCTTTCGTTGTAGATAAATGTATCGAGCGGCGTGCCATTGCCTATGGTAGCGCCCTGGTTAGCCCAGGAAGAACATTCAATTTGCAGGTAAAAACCAGCGCTGTCGGCTTCGTTGAAGGCTATCTCGGGCGGGCACCAGGAATGGAAGCGGAGATGATTTAAACCATACGATTTAGCCACCGAAAACATGTGTTTCCAGTAAGCGCTTTCCGTTGAAGGATAACCGGTAAGCGGCGTAACTGCACACTCCAAAGTGCCGCGCAAAAAAGCAGGATGACCATTTATCAGGAACTGTGTGTTGTCGGTTGAAAAATTACGCATCCCGAAGGCAACCGTCTTCTTATCGCTTTCGCCAGCCGATTGCAGCCTGATGTGCATGTTATATAAAGCCGGATTGAACTCATCCCACAACAAAGGCTTATCACCCATATTGTACACGAGACTAACGGTGCCAGCGCCTTCCTTCAGTTCTTTTTCAACAGACATTAGTTGCAGAGGTTCCGCAGTTTTATTGCCGGATGAAGCTTGAATAATTACAGAGGTTTTCAGTGCATTATTGTCGTTCTTTTGATAATCGATCACAACAGTAACTTGTTTCTTATTTATGTCGGGAAACAGCTTTACGTTTTCAATATGCAGCAGCGGTTTTTCTATCAATACCAATTTACCAACCATACCGTTCCAGTTGGTTTGCGTATGATCGGAAATGCTGTGTGAATTAGAACCGGGATTTACTTCGTGAACCCGGTTGTCGATGCAAACGGTAATGCGATGTTTGCCCGGCGTCAGCAACGATGAGAGATCATACTCGTGTGGCGTTCCGAGGCTCATACAACTGCCGGTTTTTTGATCATCAATCCATACGGTAGATTTCCAGTGGCATCTCTCCAGAAACAGCGAAATATACTTGTGATTCCATCCTTGCGGAATAGTTATTTCCTTCTGATACCAGGCTGATCCTTTATAATACTTTGTTGGCTGCAGCCAGAACGGAACTTTGAAATTTTCGGGCGTTCTATACTTTGCGTATTGCGGTTTTGTAAAGAATGAAGAATCAATGATATCGCCTGTCCACGGTGTGGTAAGAAAGATATCATCACCTATGTTATTAGTGGTTAGCGAACCAGGGAGTGTGATTGCATCACCTAAAGATTTATTGAACCATTGCTTCTGCTCACCTACATCTTTTCGATCCAGTTTAACATGCCATATGCCTGCGAGGTTGATGACATCAGGCGTTGATGATTGCGCAAATACACCAAGAGAGAAAAATAATGAATGTGCAAATAATAGCAAGTACTTTTTAAATGATAGCATGCAAACGTTTTTATTCTTTGATGATTCCGAAAGCGTATATCGTTGTTGACTTGTACTCTTCGCCGGGACGCAAAATTGTATTCGGAAAATGAGGATGATTCGGACTATCAGGAAAGGCTTGTGTTTCCAAAGCAACAGCGCTATGCTTTTTATAAACGATGTTTTGCGCACCCCTTACAGAACCATCGAAAAAATTAGCAGTATAAACCTGGATAGCGGGTGCTGTAGTAAAAACATTCAATTCTCTTCCTGTTTCATCATCCCATAAAGTAGCCGCATGAACAAAAATATCTGAGTGAAAATGTTTTAAAACAAAGTTGTGGTCATAGCCTCTGTCCTCTTTAAGTTCATCACTATTAATGTTTGTACCAATCTTTTTCACGGTACGAAAATCGAAAACTGTATTGTCAACTTTTATCAATCTTCCTGTTGGTTGATTGTGCTCGTTCTTTTCTGTATATGCATCACTATAAACGGTTAATGAATGATTTAAAACAGAATCGTTTTCAAAACCCGTTACATTGAAATACGAATGGTTGGTGAGGCTTACGGGAGTGGCTTTATCAGTTATGGCTTTGTAACGAATGACCAGTTCATTTTTTTGATTTAAGATGTAGGAAACAAATACTGAAAGAGTGCCGGGGAAACCTTCCTCACCATTTTTACTGATGTATGAAAACTCAACCCCAGCTTCGGTTTGATTGTCAATAACCTGGTGAACATCCCAAACTTTTTTATCGAACCCTGCCCTACCGCCGTGTAAATTATTTACACCGTCATTCAGTGTAAGATGATAGGTTTCATCGTCAATTTTGAAAGTTCCGTTTGTAATCCGGTTAGCATATCTTCCTATCACACATCCGTAATAATCTGTATTGTTTTTGTATTCTTCAATTGTTTTAAAGCCAGCCACAATGCTTTTTATAACGCCCTTTTTGTCGGGCGTTTTTATTGATAGAATGATACAGCCAAGATTCGTGATTTCAATTTCAATGGAGCCATTTTTCAGAGTAAATGAATGCAACTCGTTTCCTTCATATAACCCATGATAATGCCGGGTGAACTTGATTGTTTGTATTGTTGTTTGCAAAATAAAAGATTACGCAGGATGATGAACGCTGGTTGTGTTTTGAATGAAATGAATCATGCGCAAATAGTTGGCTGCACCCTGGTGATTGATGTCGTTTTGTAAAACAAGATTCAGATAATCAGAACCTTTTTCATAATTGCCCAACCCAATGTTTCCAAGTGCTATAAGATAATAGCAATGCTGTTTATTGCGTTGGTTCAGATCAATATCGAACACCAACATATCCGGCAACGATACCGCAAAATAATCGATGTGTATGTTGTCGTTTATATGTGCTTCACCAAAATCAATTAACCGTTTGCATATCGCTTGCGACTTTTCAAACTTTTCTAATTTCATCCAGGCTAAAGCCTGGTAAAATATCTTATCCGGTTGCGGATCGTTATAATAAATCGCCTGCACCGGCTCACTGATTCCGACCGTTGCCTTTTCGAAATATTCAATCGCTTTTTCACGCATACCCAGCCCTTCATAAGCGCAGCCCATCAGGTAATCCAGGTCGTTTTCCTGTGCGCCATACAACTTTCCTTCTCCCAGATTATCAGGAAAATATCTCGCTTCATTCAGCAGCGATATAGCTTGCTCAAATTGCTTATGCAGTAAAGCCTGCTTTGCAAGTTCTGTATGAGTTAGAAGGTATTGACTTGTCACTTTTCCTTCGCCACCTTCCCAGGGATGAAAACGTCGTAATGCCAATAATTTTTTTGCTGTATTATAATCTTCCAGGTTGTTGTATACGGTTATTCTTTCAATATATAAATCGTCCCGTTGCTCAACAAGCGATTCATATTTCTGAAGAGCCTGCCATCTTTCTAAAAATGGTTTTCCTAATAATTTATGCAACTGGTCCAGCTCCATAAAAACTCTTGCATCGGTGTTATCGAGTGCGAAAGCTTTCTCTAAATATTGCAAAGCCTTTTGTTTGTCGTTTCTTTTATTGTAGTAAGCAATGGCAAGATTTCGATAAGGTGTAGCAAAGTTTTGATTCACAGCAATCGCTTTCTCCCAGCATGTTATGGCTTCGTCGTACTGGCGCTTATCGTACCAGAGATTACCTAAATAATAGCAGGCCTTTGCATCGGAAGGATTCATGACAACCGCCGAATGCAAAATGCCAATCTCTTCTATTTTATTTGGAAATACGAGTGTATTACTGCCACTTACGGCTTCGCGGTAATGTTTGGCAGCATTCTCAGGATCACTATTTTTTTTGTAAAGCCAGCCCAGATAATAATGCGTAAGAGATGTGCCGATACTGTCATTTTTTATCTCGCTTAAATAAGTGACATAATCGCAAAGTAAACTGATAGCATCTTTATATAACCCGGCATGTGCGTATTGCAAAGCCAGTTCAAGAAAATTATTTTCGGCATAGCGCATCAGCCTGAATATATTATGCAAGTATGTGCTTTGCTCATTCTTGTTTAGTAACAATTCAGCCAGATGTTTTTCATACAAGCAACCAAAATTGAAAGCATCAATACGTATGCTTTCATTGCATAGGGCAATACATTCTTCCGGCAAATTTTTATGTCGCAATAAAGCGGCTTTGAGATGCCTCGTTGTATTGCTGTAATAATTTTTTATCAATGATTTTTCTGCCAGTTGCAATGCATCATCTGTTCTCTGCTCACGTGCTGCGATTCTCGCCAGCCATAAAAAAGAAGCATGTTGCCAGGCATCATTCCAGGTAGCTTTATAAAAAGCATCGTATGCTTGCTTGTACTTTTCCTGAAATACAAGACTTAAACCAAGATTATAATATGGCTCACCATCATAAGGATTTGGATTGCGCTTGGTAAGCGTGGCAATGGCAATTTTGAAATAATATTCAGCTTTTGCAAATTGCCCGCGACGCAACAGCAGCAAGCCTTTCGCGTTGTTGCAGCGCACATCATTCGGGCTTCTTCGTAATCCTTCGTCATAATAATCCATCGGGTTGAAAGTGGCATGACGGTATTGCTCTACATGCAAGCCGTTTAAGAACAAATCTTCAACCTGCTCTATCTCTGATGGCAATTTGGCTGCGATAGCCGGCGAAGGAATTTCTTCTTTATTAAGAGGCAAAGGCTGGTATGCTACCAGCTCCCTTTTTTCATTATCAAGCACACAAACTTTCCACGCCCCTTCTTCGCCTTTTTCAGGCACCGTAAAAGCTTCGGAAAATGTGTTGGCGGGTGAGAGATTAGCAGTGAATCTTTTTACTTCTTTGCCATTATTCCAAACAACAATATCAGTATTGTTATATTCGGAAGTAGCATACACTTTTATCAGCAGAGTATCCTCATTCCATTCAATATTTATAGCAGCTTCTTTGGTTGCATTCTTCACATAACCAACGCCCGCATACGGCATAAAATATTGCGTGAAGGTTTTGATTTCATTCGGCTGCATCCACGAAAAATCAGGTTGATTATCGGTGAAGATACCAGTCATTAATTCAATGTATGGACCATCTTCATCAGTTAATTGTTTATCCCATGCGTAGCCAAAATCGCCTTTACCCCAGGTCCATTGTTTTTTGCCGGGGGAGAAGTGATGATCGGCAACATGCAACATTCCGGCTTGCGTGTCATTCTCATAACAACCCATAAAATTATACTGCGATTGTATAGCCATATACGAGGTAGGCACAGGTATGTTTTTATACTTTGAAATATCATTTCCAGGTGCGTAATTCACTTTGTAATACGTGCCGGTTGCAATGGGAAAATCGCTCACATCGCGCTTGCCATGATCAAACACAGCATATACATCGGGTGGAAAAACTGATTGATAATCATCGTTAACTTTTACTGCCGGATTAGCCCACCATAAAAACGTTTGCGGAAATGATGTGCTGTTGAATAATTGCCCTTTAATTTCTAAATATGCTTTGTCTTTATACAATGTAAAGCCAGCCATTCCTTTTGTGCGAAACATCAATTCAGTTTCGCTCACCCATACGGTTTTGCTGCCGTCTGCAAACTCTTCAATAGTAAAATCAACAGCACTAAAAGTGCTTGGGCGATGATGTTGTGGCCAGTTAAATTCAATACCGCCTGATATCCACGGACCTGCCAGCCCCACCAAAGCAGGCTTTATCACCTGGTTATAATAAACGAAATCACGGTTCTTTACTTTATCATACGCCCGTTGAATTCTGCCACCAAGCTCGGGTAGAATCATAATTTTCAGGTATTGATTTTCTATAAAAACGGCTTCATATTCTTTGCTTATTTTTTCGTTGCTGATGCTTTCAATTACCGGATGCGGATACACTACGCCACTGCTCCCCTGATACACGCGCTTTTCCAGAAACATTGGATTTTTTTCCGGTTTGCCTGTTTCGTAGGTAGGTATTGAAATTCTCTCTACCCATGCTTTTACTTCCATATAACCCGTTGGTTCTTGTGTTTACTGTTTCCCTATTTTTTGCATCAAATGGAACTGAACACCGTTATCATCTTTGTTGCTTCACGAGTTGTATTACTGTGCTTTCGTAATCGTTATACATGTCAAACTGCAACCCCGCTTTCATCAGGTAATCACCGCTGAATATTTTGCTTTCATAATCTTTCAATCGCGTAAAACTGCCCTTATTCACTTCGGTTAGTTTATACTGTGCGTTGGCATCCAATCCTTTTAGTACCAGCTTCGATTGATCAGGATAAGGTTCTTTCTTTTGCAAAAAAGAAAATACCAGAGCAGAGTCTTTATTCTCGCTCACATACATCAGCGCAGCGCGGTTGTTTTCATAAGGCGATAACAACCTGTAAAGATCACCCTGCAGTACTACATTCCTGATTTGTTTGTAAGCTGCAATAGCATTGGTGGCAAATGTTTTTTCATCTGCACTCAATTTATCTACGCGGTAATCCAAACCTAACCGCCCTGTCATGGCAACATCAAACCGGAACTTTAAAGGTGTAATTCTTTCGTCGGAATGGTTGGGCGTAACGTGAGCCGCCAAACCGACAGCCGGGTAGAAATATTCAAGTCCCCACTGAATTTTAATCCTGTCTATCGGGTCTGTATTATCACTCGGCCAGTATTCCTGGAAGTAAGGCATCGTGGCATAATCCATCCTGCCACCACCACCGGAACAAACCATCATATTTACATCGGGATATTTTTTACGGAAACGCTGTATAATGCTGAGTAAAGCCGTTGGATAATTGATGAATAATTTTGATTGCTGTTTACCCAGATACGACGAACCCGCGTTTGTAACATACCGGTTACAATCCCATTTAATATAGCTGATGCCTTTATTTTGCGACATTAGGTTATCGAGCACGCTGTACACATAATCCTGCACCTTTGGATTGGTGATATCGAGGATTAATTGATTACGAAATAAATTGAGGTCGCGATGCTGAGCGCTAATTACCCAATCAGGATGTTTTTCGTACAACTCACTTTTGGGGTTTACCATTTCCGGCTCAACCCAAATACCAAATTTTAAATTGTTTTGTTTACAGAGGTCGGCTAAGTAAGATAGTCCATGTGGCAGCTTTTTGTGATTCACTTCCCAATCGCCCAATCCTGCATCATCATTGTTGCGAGGGTATTTATTTGCAAACCATCCATCGTCAAGTAAAAACAATTCGAAACCCATTGCACCTGCATTTTTGATGATATCGGATAGCTTTTTTTCATCAAAATCAAAGTAGGTAGCTTCCCAGTTGTTCAGCAATACATCTCGGCTTTTATACCCATCTGCAATACCATATTTTCTTGCCCAGCGATGAAAGTTTCGTGTGGTTTCGCCAGCGCCGTTTTTACTGTACGTAAACAGGAAGCCGGGTGTAGTAAATGTGGTATCCGCTCTTAATGTATAGTCCGATGCAAAAGGATTCATACCCGCTGTTACCTGCAGGTTATTGTAGTGATCTTCATTGAATTGTAGCTGCCAGTTTCCCGGCCAGGCAAGTGTGCCTGCAACCACTTCACCATCATCTTCGCGCAGCTTCCCATTCATTGATAAAAGAAAGGATTGATTTGAGCGCAAATCTGTTCTTACTCCCAGTTTGGAATCAATGGTTTTAGTTCCTTCGGAAAGCTTTGTTTCAACGAGGTTAAATTCATTTGCCCAATCACCGTAGTAATAAGAAAGATGTGCATTGGGTGTTTGAAAATTAAGTGAGGAAGAAGCAAAATTATACAGCGTTACATTGCCTTTTTCTTTGTGGCTGAATGTCATCCATTGCTCAATTATGTTTTGCTCGCGATACACTTTATAAAACAGATTTACTTCATCAGGATAGTATTTATCTTTCAAAGTGATTTTTGTAATGCTTATATTGCTGTCTGCTACTTCTGTGTTATCACCGGTGTATACAAGGTCTGTGGTCAGGTTGCCATCAGCGTGAGTAAGGCGCAGGGCAAAGTTATCTACCTCGTCACCATAGCCGGCATACACAGGCTTGCTGTCACGTAAGTTTTGAGTGGTTATTTCATCGTTGCTTATTTTGGAGCCAAAATATAATTGCCTGAGCATGGAATCTTTGTTAACGCCCAACAACAAAAGGTTGTCTTTTGTTTCGATGCGTATTGTTTTTTGTGCAGATGAACTAAGCGATAAACAAATGCACACCCAACAGAAAACTGCTTTTAGCAGCTTATATGTTTTGTATTGAAAAAGGACTTTGCTGGCTTTGAATGGCGATGCAATCATTATTTCTATTTTGGCTTTGTTAGAACTGGCTTTTAAGAATGAAGTCAAAATTCGACTTTGCAGGATGTAAAAAAAATAGTGAATTTTATTGTAACAATGGATTATTTAACGATTGCTGTTTTGCTATATGAAGATCAAAAACGAAAGAATCAAACACGGTTTCAAAGGTCAAAGGATGATCATTTTACCACAGAAAGTTGTTTCCGATTTTCTAACTAAAGACTTGTTGACAAAGAGCATTTATATTACGGACATCGGGTATTATCCTAAAGCCATACATCACTATGTTGAGCGCGAAAAAGGTATCAATCAAAACATACTTATATACTGTGTGGAAGGCTACGGATGGGTTGAAATAAACGATAAGCAAATTTCTATTGAGCCGTCGCAGTATATAATCATCCCGGCAAACCAGGCACATATATATGCGGCTGACGAGAGTCATGCATGGACGATTTACTGGATCCATTTTGATGGTATTCTTGCCAGGCATGTAGTTGACCTGATTATAAAACACTCAAAAGATTATAAGCCATATCTTGGTTATAACGAGAACAGGATAAAGCTGTTTGAAGACATCTATTCACAGTTAGACAATGGGTACAGTGATGATACATTGCGCTATGTGAATATGATATTCTATCACTTCCTGTCGTCCTTATTATACGAAGAGAAATTTAATGGCATAGAAACCAGCCAGCTCAATGTTGTTTCTGCCTCTATCAACTTCATGAAAAAGAAGTTGGATGCTGTGCTTTGCCTGCATGAATTAGCAAATACATCAAACCTTTCCGTATCTCATTTTTCAACCGTTTTCAAAAAAGAAACCGGTTATTCTCCCATCGATTATTTCAATCACCTGAAAGTGCAGAAGGCTTGTCAATATTTGCTGTTTACAAACATGAACATCAAAGAAATCTCATTCAGTCTTGGTATAGAAGATCAATATTATTTCTCAAGAATGTTTGCCAAGCTTATGAATATATCACCCAAAGAATATCGGAACAGAAATAAGAGTTATTAAGCAGCAGAGACATATAAAGAAGAAAAATCACCTTGATACGAATGCGACTGCTTTCAACTGCATCATTATAATTACAACCAAAAAATAATCCATCTTTTCGAATATAATATCCATTTAAAAGGCTGATGCCTGGTTGTTATTTTGGATTCAAATCTTTTGCTTATGCCAATGAAATTTTATTTTCTAAAAAAGGTTATGCTTATTTTACCAAAGCAAGCTTTATTCTTTCTCTTCAGTTGCTTTTATATCAGTGCCTTTGCTCAATCATCCATACAGGTAACTGGCGTTGTGGTAGACGAAAAAAATATTCCTGTACCAGGAGCCAGCATACAGGTAAAAAATACCAACACGGGTGTTACAGCTGATAGCTCCGGTAAGTTCTCTATTACGGTAAAGAATAAAAATGCTACACTAATTATTACAAGTGTGGGTTATAAAAGTAAGGAAACCAGCATCCCGCAAAGTGGTGAAATAACAGTGCAATTATTCAATGACAACAGTACATTAAATGATGTTGTTGTGGTTGGTTATGGTACTCAAAAAAGAACATCAGTAACGGCTGCGGTAGCAAGTTTGAAAGGCGATGAAGTAACCAAAGTGCCGGTTGCTAATTTAAGCAATGCATTAGGCGGGCGTGTGTCAGGTGTTATTTTTAAGCAAGGTGGCGGCGAACCAGGTAATGATGGTGCGAACATCCTGATACGTGGCTTCAGCACAACAGGTAACACAGCTCCATTAGTTATTGTGGATGGTGTGCCCAGAAGTTTTCAGCAGTTAGACCCAAACAGCGTAGCCAGTTTCACGATACTTAAAGATGCAGCTGCTGTAGCGCCTTATGGTGTGGCGGGTGCAAATGGTGTGATATTAGTAACTACAAAACGCGGAACAAGCGGCAAACCGCAACTCACTTATAATGGCTACTATGGCTGGCAAAATCCAACGCAGCTACCGAATATGGTAAACTCGTATGAGTATGCTGTAATGCGTAATGCAGCAGCAGCAAATGAAAATGCTGATGCAGTGTATGGCGATTATGCATTGCAAAAATTTCAGGATGGTTCTAATTCCGACTTATACCCGGTTAATGATCCCCTGCATACGATTATAAACAAAAACGTCCCGATGATGTCGCACAACCTGTCGGTTTCGGGAGGCAGCGATAAGATAAAATATTTTGGTGCATTTGGTTATTTAACGCAGGATGGATTGTGGGGTCCCACCAACTATAAACGCTTTAATCTCACCTCTAATGTTGATATCCAGGTAACCAATTCTACTAAGTTTGGTATCGGGCTTAATGGAAGAGCCGAAGACAGAAATTACCCTGGTGTTTCGGCAAGCAATATCTTTTACCAGCTATACCGCACACCGCCCGTTGCACCGGTATTGTTCAGTAATGGTCTCGGGGGTTCTTACATTGGCCGAACGGCTTACGGCAATGTGTACAACAGTGGTTATGCGCATGATACAAGACAGATTGTTTTAACCCAGCTTAGCCTCGAACAAAGATTACCTGTTAAAGGCTTGAGTGCAAAAGCGGTATTCAGCTATGATTTAAATGATCCCGATGGGCAGACAACAAAAACATGGCTGACGCCGATCCCTTACTATGCCGTTACCGACACTACCACAAAGCCTTATACCATTTCACAAATTGGATCTGACGGACCTCAAAAGCCTTCTTATGAAGTGTATAACAGCCAGGTGCAGGCTTTCACTTTACAAGGATATTTAAATTACAATAACACATTTGGCAAAAGCAATATAGGCGGGCTTTTAGTATTGGAATCACGTGACATTAAGTATTCAAATTTTGGTGCCAGGCGCGTAAATTATAACGTGAACATACCGGAACTTAACAACGGCAGTTCCAGCGCCAACGACATTTCAAATTATGGTTCATCCAGCGAATACAAACAGAGAGGTATGATCTTCAGGGTAACTTATTCTTTCGATGGTAAATACTTGTTTGAAGCATCCGGTCGCTATGATGGAAACTACGTATTTGCACCCGGCAAGCGTTACCAGTTGTTCCCGGCTGTGTCAGCCGGCTGGCGCATTTCGCAGGAAAACTTTATGAGAAATATTTCCTGGATTGACAACCTGAAAATTCGTGGCTCATATGGCGAAAGCGGAGCCTTACCTTACATCAGCGGAGCACTGGCACCGTTTCAATATTTAAGCGCGTATGCCTTGTTGGGCAATAGCGGCATCTTCAACGGAACCAGCACGCAAGGCTTGCGTGAAACGTCTCCTGCCAACCTGAATATAACCTGGGAAAAAGCTAAGAAAGCAAACGTTGGCGTCGAGTTTTCCATTCTGAAAGGATTGTTTAGTATTGAAGCCGATTACTTTACTGAAAAGAGAGACGATATCCTGATTGCGAATCAAAACTCGGTACCTGCAGAGTATGGCATCGGGTTGCCACAAACCAACTCGGCAGCCGTTACTAACCGTGGTATTGATATGACGGTTGGCTCTAACTTCAATATCACAAAAGACCTTCGCATTGGCATAACTGGAAACCTAACTTATGCGAAAAATAAATACGTACAGATATATGAGCTGGCAGCCACATACGACAATCCAAACCGAAGAATAACAGGTCGCCCGATCAATACTTATTTTGGCTATCATGCTCTGGGCCTGTTCCAGGTAAGTGATGATAAAAACGGTGACGGTGTAATTGATAATACCGAATACCCTGTTGCACAATTCGGCACACTGCATCCCGGCGATATTAAGTATGCCGACCTAAGCGGACCTGGTGGAAAACCAGATGGAATCATCGATGCCAATGACCAGACAGCCATCGGCAATACACCTACACCGCAATTGATTTTTGGCTTCGCACCAAGTATTTCTTACAAAGGAATTGATGTAAATGTTCTGTTTCAGGGTGCCGGGTTAGGTAGCTTTTATTTAGACCAGCAGGCAGCTTGGCCGTTCTATAATAGCGGCTCTGCTTTAGCAGCTTCCCTCGATTATTGGACACTAACAAACGCAGATGCCAGGTATCCGCGCGTGTTATCAGTGCCAAGCCAAAACACACAGCAGGTTTCAGACTGGTGGTTGAGAAAAAGCAATTACCTGCGTTTGAAAACGGTAGAAATCGGATACGCTTTGCCAGCCACAATTATATCTAAAATCGGTCTGCAACTGGTACGCGTTTATGCTTCTGGTCAAAACCTTGTAACCTGGACGAAAGAGATGAAAGATTTTGATCCGGAAGCCAGCCAGCAGCAAGGGCAGTTTTATCCGCAACAGAAAGTGGTTACGGTAGGTCTGAATGTTACTTTTTAAAACCAATGAATTGTTTGTCATGTTTCGTAAAATTTTAAAACAACCGGTATATTTTATTGCGGTAGCTATCATTAGCATCGCACAATCGTGCAGCGATAAAGACTTGGATGTTCAGCCAAGAGATCGCTTAACTGACGCTAACGTGTGGACTGATCCCGGTGCTGCCGACCTTTTTTTGAATGATATTTATACGGCTCTTCCGGATGGCAACAACTGGTATGATCCAATTGAAAACTGGTCTGATAACTCGATCTGCGGCTTTGCCTGGCCAACATCGCGGGGGTTAATCCAGCAAAGTCTTCAATCACCATCAAATGCAAATATTTCGGGTGATATTGGCGGACCTTACGACTGGACGGCCTTGTATACAGATGTAAGAAAATGCAACGTCTTTTTAAAAAATGTAACCGCCTCATCATCACTTACAGATGATTATAAAAAAGAAAAAATAGCCGAGGTCAGGGTGTTGAGAGCTTACTTCTATCAGAACTTATTTATGCTGTACGGCGGCGTGCCAATCATCACGGATGTGTTGAATATAGATGTACAGGGCGACAGTGTTTTCAAACCCAGAAGTACGTATGACGAAACGCTTCAGTTCATCACTTCAGAATGCAGTGCGGCTTACAGTGATTTACCTGACATGCCTTCTTCGGGTAAGGTAGGCAAAGGTGCTGCTATGGTTATAAAAGGATGGTGCGAATTGTACGCAGGTAAATATGCTGATGCGGCTGCCAGCAATAAAAAAATAATGGATGAATTACCTTATGAGCTGGATGGCGACTATGCAGCTATGTTTTTGTCCAGAGGCAATTCGAGTAAGGAATCCATCATGTACAGGGAATACAATCCACCGGGACAAGGCAAAGGCGCTTTTATAGATGGCACCACAGGACCAACCTTTACAAAGAATGGTGCGGAAACAAGCTGGGGCGGTGTAAATCCAACCCAGGAACTTGTGGATGATTATGCCATGGATAACGGGAAGGTAATCAGCGATCCTACATCTGGCTATAATCCTCAAAAGCCTTATGAGAATAGAGAGCAACGCTTCTATCAATCTATTGTTTATGATGGCTCATATTTTTATAACGACAGCATTTTTACAAGAAAAGGGATTGGCAGTAAAAATGAGATTGACCAAACCGACCGCGATGATGCCAGCCAAACCGGGTATTATATACGTAAACGTCTTGACGATAAAACCCTGGTGTTAGGGGCTGCCAATTGGGGTGGCTATACAAGCTATCAAAACTATATTATTTACCGGTACGCAGACGTGCTGTTGAACTTTGCAGAAGCACAGAATGAGGCAGCAGGCCCTGATGCAACGGTGTATATGGCAGTGGATAAAATCAGGAGCCGGTCTGCCTTGCCCGATTTACCTGCCGGGCTTAGCCAGGATGAGATGCGTATTGCCATTCGCCGCGAAAGACGCGTTGAATTTGCATTTGAAGACAAGAGGTTTTGGGATCTTTTGCGGTGGCGCATTGCTGATGTAAATCTCAATCATCCGCTGCATGGCATTTCCATCACCACTGGTGCCAATGGTGTATTGCAATATGCACCGGTTGAAGCCAAAGGAGGAGACAGGAAATTTGATGGTGGTAAAAATTATCTGTTCCCTATACCACAATCCGTGATTGAAAAAAACCCGCAATTGAAGGGAGCACAAAATCCCGGATATTAATTTTCGTTTTGTTTTTTTTTTGATATAGAAATTCTTTGCTTATTAGCAAGGAATTTCTTTTTTAATGTGGATGTGTAATGAATAGCTGGCACAGGGATATAATCCATTGTTTTAAATGGCTCATACTAATCATCATCGCGGTGACGGCTGTTAGGTGCCAAAACAATACAGAAAACGAAAGCACAGCACAGCCGCTCTTCTCGCTGCTTTCGCCATCGCAAACAAACATTCATTTTTCAAATACACTCACCGAAGGTTTGAACACTAATGTTCTGATGTATGAATATTTTTATAACGGTGGTGGTGTAGCTACAGGTGATGTAAATGGCGATGGCTTACAAGACATTTATTTAAGCGCCAACATGACTGATAATGCCTTGTATCTTAATAAAGGCAACATGCAGTTTAATGAAGCTGCTCAAACAGCCGGCGTATTGGGACGACCCGGCCCGTGGAAAACCGGTGTAACGATGGCTGACGTAAACGGTGATAATAAACTGGATATCTTTCTTTGTTATTCAGGTAAAATAAACGGGCAAAAACGAATTCCTCAACTGTTTATTAACGAAGGAAATGACAGAAACGGCGTTCCGCATTTTAAAGATGAAACCGCTCAATATGGATTGAACGATTCGATGTTCTGCAACCAGGCTTATTTTTTTGATTGCGACAAGGATGGTGATTTAGATGTGTTGTTCATCAATCACAATCCAACACGTTTTACAAATCTTACAGATGCAACAATACATGAACTTATTAACCAGCATGACAATGAAAGAGGAACCCGGTTATTTAGAAATGACAACAACCATTTTACAGATATAACGAAAGGCTCGGGTATTATAAACAGTGTTTTGAGCTATAATCTTTCTGCCGGTATTGCCGATGTAAACAATGATGGTTGGCCGGACATTTATATTTCAAACGATTACATCGTGCCTGATTATCTCTATATCAACAATGGTAACGGCACGTTTACAGATAAATTGAATGGTTCTGTTGCGCATACATCCCAGTTTTCTATGGGTAATAATATCGCAGACATCAATAACGATTGCCTTCCGGATATACTTACACTCGATATGCTACCGGAAGATAATCACCGCCAGAAAATGTTGTTTGCGCCCGATAATTATGCCGTGAATGATATGACTGTAAGGGCTGGTTTTCATAACCAGTATATGCGCAACATGCTGCAGTTGAATAACGGTAACGGAACGTTCAGCGAGATAGGTCAGCTTGCTGGCATATCAAACACAGACTGGAGCTGGTCGCCACTGTTTGCCGATTATGATAACGATGGATGGAAAGATCTTTTTGTAACAAATGGCTATTTGCGGGATTACACAAACATGGACTTTCTTATGTACATGGGCAATCAGTTACAAAGCTCAGCAAATGGTGTACACCGGGAGCAGTTGCTGGATATCGTACAACACATGCCATCATCACAGGTAAAGAGTTACCTGTTTAAAAATAATCAGAATTTTTCATTCAGCAACATGAATACCAGTTGGGGAATCGATAGCTTTTCAAACAGTAATGGCGCTGCTTATGTTGACCTTGATAATGATGGTGATCTGGATTTAGTAGTGAACAATATCAATAAACCTGCGTTCATTTATCGTAACGAATCAAACAAACAGAAAAATCATTTTCTAGAAATTCAATTAG
Organism: Ilyomonas sp.; assembly: GCA_965199905.1. Taxonomy (GTDB): domain Bacteria; phylum Bacteroidota; class Bacteroidia; order Chitinophagales; family Chitinophagaceae; genus Ilyomonas. Next base: position 661,848 of record OZ241366.1, read on the forward strand.
AAGGAACAGGTAGTAACACGCAAGGCTTAGGCGCAAAAGTATATCTCTTTAACAAGGGAAAACAACAGTATGAAGAACAAATGCCGGCAAAAGGATTTCAATCTTCCGTATCGCCTGTAATGCACTTTGGGCTTGGCGTTGATAGTCTGATTGATTCTTTACAAATAATATGGCTTAGCGGAAAAACGCAGGTCATAAAAAATCTGAAAGCAAATCAAATCATTACTTTAAAAGAAGAAGATGCCACATCGCTTTATCAAAAACCAAATTCTTCAATACCATTGTTTGAAGAAGTTAAATCGCCAATCTCGTTTGAAGACAGTAAAAACAACACGAATGATTTTAACAGGCAGCCTCTGTTAATAAATCCCCTCTCCTATGCCGGACCTTGTCTTGTAAAAGGTGATGTGAACGGAGACATGTTAGAAGATGTTTATACAGGCGGGGGAAATGGGAAAACAGGACAATTATACCTTCAGCAGCCTGATGGCTCCTTTATTCAAAAGCACGAACCAGCATTTGAAACCGATAAGGAAAGTAAAGACGTTGATGGATTATTTTTCGATGCTAACGGGGACGGCTTCAATGACCTTTATGTGGTAAGTGGCGGATACGATAACTATCAGCCCGATGATGCTTTATTGCAGGACAGGCTTTATCTCAACGATGGTAAAGGCAACTTTATGAAGGATAACAACGCATTGCCAATAATGCATGTTAGTAAAAGTTGTGTGCGCGTGGCTGATATGAATGGAGATCACTTTCCTGATTTATTTGTTGGTGGCAGAGTCATCCCGGGACAATATCCTGTTTCGCCAAAAAGTTTTTTACTTGTAAATGATGGCAAAGGAAATTTTACAAATGCCACTGCATCTATAGCTCCTTCTTTACAACATATTGGTATGGTAACTGATGCCGCCTGGCTTGATTTGAATGGTGATAATAAAGAGGATTTAATACTCGTCGGCGAATGGATGCCCATCTGTGTTTTCATAAATGTAAATGGGAAACTCCAGGATAAAACCAACGATTATTTTGGTAAAACTTACAGCGGCTGGTGGAACAAAATATCAGTAACAGATTTCAACAAAGATGGAAAACAGGATTTGCTTATCGGCAATTTAGGGTTGAATACACAATGTAAAGTAAGCAGGAAAGAACCTGCTGATTTATACTTCAAGGATTTTGATGCAAATAGCACTATCGAGCCTATTCTTTGTTATTATATCCAGGGAAAGAGTTATCCTTTTTTATCCAGGGATGAAGTTGTGGGACAAATAAATGGCATGTCGAAAAAATTCAGCCGGTACGAAGATTATGCAGATGCTACATTGCAATCTGTTTTTTCTCCCGACCAATTAAAAGGAGCAAATCATCTTACCGCAAATACATTGACAACTTCTTACTTTGAAAGAGGCAGTGACGGAAAGTTTCATTTACAAAATTTACCGGTTCAGGCGCAGTTTTCACCTGTGTTCACTATTACACCTTTTGATTATGATAATGATGGAAATGAAGATATACTGTTGTGCGGCAATATCAACCACGCCCGGTTACGCTTTGGCAACTACGATGCGAATTATGGTATGCTGTTGAAAGGCGACGGAAAGGGACATTTTACTTACATTGATCAGTCACTTTCAGGTTTCAACCTGGAAGGAGATGTACGATCTGCACTTAGAATAAATAACCGGTTATTTATTGGTACAGAAAGCGGTTTAAAAGTGTTTCAGAATAACAATAAAAGAAAGAAATAAATGTAGTTGGCTCCTTGTCATTTATATCAGTAAAACAAAAAAACTCTTTACGTACCTTGGTAAGGTAAGTTCAACAATTCACCACAATGCTATATTTCTTAATGGTATAAATTCTTTATGGCAAAGGAAAGTTTCGATAAAATAGCAAAGACTAACGATGCAGTATTACTCTTAATACCAGGTCATCTGCGGTCACATACAGTGTATCTTTTGTGGCGCTGAACGAACAGTTCGATGTCTGACGCTTATATACTCTTATCAACCCAAGCAATTTGCCTGCAGGTGAAATAACGTTGATGCCATCTGGACCAGCGCTGAAGATATTTCCAAATTTATCAATCTTAAATCCATCAGGCTTTTGTTTTACGGCGGCTTTTTTTGTAAGCAGAAACGCATCTAATAACACATGTCCACTTTTGATGTTTCCTTTTTCATCGAGAGAATAAGCATACCAGGCAGGTTTGTAATCATCGCTGCTGGCTATATAAAGTGTTCTTTCATCGGCGGAAAGCGCAATACCATTTGGTTTTGCAATGGAATCAATCAGTAGCGACAATTTACCTTCTGCACTTATTTTGTAAACACCTTCAAAGGGCGATTCTCTTTCAGGATCTTTTTCACCTTTTGGTAAACCATAGACCGGATCAGTAAAATAGATATTGTTTTTCTTGTCTACAACCAGGTCGTTCGGGCTATTCAATCTTTTCCCATTATAAGCAGAAGCCAGTGTAGTGAATTGAGGTGCAGGCGAATCAATCGTTGTGTTAAGTCTTGCTACTTGCCTGTTGCCCGACTGGCAGATAAGTAACCTTCCCTCATTGTCAAGTGCGAGTCCGTTAGAGCCAATTTCTCCGGTTCGTTTTTCTTTGCCTGTATAGCCTGCCGGTGTCAGGTACAAAAGTGGTGTATCACCCATTTTCCATTGAAAGATTTTATTTGTCGGTACATCAGAAAACAAAAGTCGTTTCTCACCTGAAATCCACAGAGGTCCTTCAGCCCATGTAAAGCCTTTTCCAATCACGTCAATTATCGCATTACTGTCAATTGCTTTGGCAGCGCTGCTATCATACCATTCCACTTTTCCGATAATGCTATCTTTCTTTACATCTTCATTACTGGCTGAAGAAGTATGGTTAGTTTGTTTACAGCTAAACAGGAACAGGAATAATGGCAATATAACCGGTAGTGGTTTCATAGTTTATCCATCAGGTATTTTTCGGTTTAATAATCTTTACTTGTCAATACCGTATTTTTTTACTGCCGCATGTATGTTTTGCAATGTCCTGCTATCAGGGCTTTGTCTGCGTCCACACTGTGCACATTAACTGCTAAACCTAATGTTTGCAAAGCCTGTAAATAGTATAATGCCAATGGTCCATTTGCTACAAGCGTAATTTGTGAATAGTTCTTTTGTGCAAGCTCCTTAAACTCGCTGCCGATGAGCAGTCCGCTCAGGTAATTATAATTTTCTTTTGCCGTATAATAATCAAACAACTTGTTAGTTCTTACATGAAAGATACTGTTCAGTAAATTATTAGAAACACCTTTAAGCACACCTTCTGTAAAAGATACAGTGTCTTCTGTTGATTGCTCTGCCTTACTTTCTTCTACCGATGCAGCCAAGATGCTTTTTGTATGTAACAAGCTAAACATTTCTCCTGTCATAAAGGTTCTAAAATCAGTTACCATTGCATCCTGCACTTCAATGTGTTTGCAATGTGTGCCTGGCATAATAAACAATTGCTTATCTTTTTCATCCTCGATTTCGCAGCCAATCAATTTTGTTTCTTCGCCGCGCATAACATCTTGTTCTGTTTTTGCTCCGGAAATAATAATCATCTTGTTGTTCAATTCCTCCGAGGGAGGAATAAGATGCGTTACTAAATCAGATCCATCTTTACAAAAAGGAAGTTTTTGATAAGGTAAATCTATCATGCCGATACTGGAAGATGCCATACCCGATAAAACAATCGTGGTATAATCTAACTTAGCTACGCACTTTTGCTCCAGCGCTTTTACCTGCTCAATTAGAATATTACTATAAAAAGAAAATCTGTTGTTTCCTCCACTTTCTTTCCATGCTGCATAAGTTGCGGCAATACCCATATTTGTTTTTACTTCTGCCAATACATTCTTTGTACGGGCATCAACCAACCGCAGCCGAAAAGCAGAAGTACCCCAATCACAACTAATGAATTCATCCATATTGTTTGTATTCGCTTATAAGTGCATTTATGTTGTAAAAGCTGGTAAAAAACAGAACAAACAAAAAATCATAGCCCTGATTTATCTTGTAACAAAGCTTCCTGTTTTATTTCTATGCGTTCTACTTTGCCCACAAGAAAAATATAGGAAAGCGCCCCAAGAACTCCCAGCACACCTACAAAAATAATGGCAGGCGCAAAGTTGTTGCCTTTTATAAGATAACCGATAATGAGAGGAGTAAAAACAGCAGCAAGTCCGCCAATAAAATTAAATACACCACCTGTTAAGCCCATTAAGCGTTGGGGTGATAAAGCAGACACAAATACCCAGGTAATAGAAGCGAAACCATTGCCGAAAAAAGCAAGGCACATAAAGAAGATAATTAAGGCAGGATTGTTTACATAATTAGCACCAATGATAGATACACTCAGCACAAGCCCTGCAATAACAGGCGTTTTGCGGGCAATGCCTGCACTTACACCTTTCCTCATCATATAATCGGATAAAAAACCGGACAGTAAAATGCCTGCAAAAGCACATAAAAACGGAGCAGAAGAAAGAAAGCCTGACTTTATAAAACTAATGCCCCGATACTTTACGAGATAGGTGGGAAACCAGGTAAGAAAAAACCACATGGTTGAATTTACTGCAAATTGCCCCAGGTAAATACCCCATAGTTTTTTGTGGCTGATAACTTCTGCAAGGTCGTGCCATTTAAATGATGTATTCTTTTTGTTTATGGTAGTGATGTTACATTCTATGTGCCTCAGTTCTGCTTCGTTAATACGAGAATGTTCTTCGGGGTTGCGGTAAAAATAATACCAAAAAATACCCCATATAATGCCAATGATGCCCGTAATAATGAACAATCCTTTCCAGCCGGTATAATGCTCTAAGGTAGTAAGCACAGGTGCTAAAAAAGCAAGACCTATAAACTGTCCCGAAGTATATACGGCAATAGCGGAAGCCCTTTCGTTATTTGGAAACCAGGTAGTAACAATTTTGTTATTAGCTGGGTAAGAGGGTGCTTCCAACACCCCGATTGCCATACGCAAACCTATTAATGATGCAAAACCCTTTGCGAAGCCATGCGCTATTGTTGTGGCAGACCAGGAAATTAAGCTGAAAGCATACAAAACCCTCGGTCCAAAATAATCAACCATAAAACCACCCGGTATTTGCAGCAAAGCATACGACCAGCCAAATGAGGAAAAGATATAACCCAGTTGCACAGGCGTAAGGTGAAGGTCTTCACTGATCATTGGCGCAGCCACAGAAATATTACTTCTGTCCATGTAGTTGATAACAACATTGATAAAAACGGCTGCCAGTATAGTAAACCGAATTCTTGAAGGCTTTTCGTTTTGCGTTATTTTCATGTTGGTCAATCAATCTTTCAAGCAGGAAGAAGCGCTTACCATTCGGCTATACTTCCATCTTTATGACGCCATGTAGGGTTTTTCCAGTTATGCCCTTCGCTTGCCATCTTTATTACTTGTTCTTCATTTATCTCTATACCCAGCCCTGCGCCGGAAGGAATTTTTACATAACCTTCCTCGTATTTAAAAACATTTTTATCTGCCAGGTAGTCCAACAGATCACTTCCCTGGTTGTAATGAATACCAAGACTTTGCTCCTGTATAAATACATTGTGGCAGGTTGCATCTACCTGGAGGCAGGCAGCTAATGCAATCGGTCCTAAAGGGCAATGCGGTGCAGCCGCTACATCAAACGCTTCAGCCATAGAAATAATTTTCTTGCACTCTGTAATACCACCTGCATGTGAAAGATCAGGTTGAATGATATTTGCATAACCATCTTTCAAAAGGTTTTTAAAATGCCAGCGACTAAACATTCTTTCACCTGTTGCAATGGGAATACTGGTATGCTGTGCAATATCTCTCAGCGCTTCATTGTTTTCGGGCAACACGGGCTCTTCAATAAACATAGGTTCAAACTGTTCCAGTTCTTTCGCTAATATTTTAGCCATAGGCTTGTGCACCCGGCCATGAAAGTCTATGCCGATACCCAATGTTTTTCCACCGGCTTCACGTGCACTGGCTACACGTTGCAGGGCAGCATCTATTTTATCAAACGAATCTATGTATTGCAACTCTTCTGTTGCATTCATCTTCACTGCCCGGAAACCCGCAGCTACAGCAGCTTTGGCAGCAATTGCCACTTCTGCCGGGCGGTCTCCGCCAATCCATGAATACACTTTTATTGTATCTCTCGCTTTACCTCCCATCAATTGATAAATAGGAGCTCCATAGAATTTTCCTTTTATATCCCATAATGCCTGGTCAATGCCGGCAATAGCACTCATTAGTATAGGACCACCCCGATAAAAACCGCAACGATACATTACATTCCAATGGTCTTCTATATGCATCGGATCCTTGCCCACAAGATATTCCATGAGCTCTTCTACCGCTGTTTTTACGGTTGCGGCTCTGCCTTCTATTACAGGTTCGCCCCATCCTGATATTCCTTCATCTGTCTCTATTTTTAGAAACAACCAACGTGGCGGCACTTGAAATAATTTGTACTTTATTATTTTCATAAGAAGGCTTATCTTATTGGATGGCTTCCCTTACATACTGTGCTTTTATTTGCAGATTTTGAAGATAAGCTTCTGTCACCGTTTCTTTACTGTTCACCAGCCAGCTACCAATGCCGAAAGCAACAGCACCTGCGTTTTGATAATCTTTTATATTATCAGCGGTTACACCCCCTGTTGGCATAACGCGTATGTGGTTTAGCGGAGCCAGAATGTTTTTGATGTAGTCTGCATTGAGTGCAGGAAACACTTTTACAATATCTGCCCCAATCTTATACGCTGCCTGTATTTCGGTAGGTGTATAAGCGCCGGGAATGCTTACTATACCAGCATCTTTAGTTACTTTGATTACTTCTTCATCAAGTGATGGCGATATTATGAATTGAGCGCCCGCAGCAATGGCATTTGTTGCATCTTCTGCACTAAGCACCGTACCGGCACCAATCAGCATTGTATCTTTATACACATCTGAGAGCTGTTCTATTACTGCCAATGCATTTCTGGAGTTTAGGGTGACTTCTAAAATGGTTATGCCACCTTGGTACAAAGCATTTGCAATACTTACAACGTCGTGCGGCTGCATACCTCTTATGATAGCAACAATCTTATGTTTAAGCAAATGAGATAATGGCGACATGCGGCTAAAGTAACGATTGAAGCAGACAATATCTGTAAATTCTGAATGTAACAATCATTCAGTTTATTATTTTTTGATTACAGAAGATAAGAATAGAAAAGACTGGTGGGAAATTATGACGGAATTACTTACAAACAACAGACAAGAGTTAAGCTTCGAACATAAAATTCTTTTGCAGGCAAACACATTCGTCTCAAACAGAGGTAAGTGAATGCACAGATGACTCAGTTAGAAAGTAGTCAGGTTTTGAAAAGCAGTCATCCTGTTCGCTTTCCTTCAAAAACAGTAAGCTTTGTCTCCTGCGTTATCAATCTTTAACCGTTGTATATAGGCAGTAAATGTTATGTAGCCTGCAAAATTATTTTAGTTGTATCAAAGCATCTCCATTCAAGATTCATCTATTTTGCCGAATCTTTTCCATTACATATGGTTATCTTCACTCTCCCACTCACCTTGGTTTACCACAAACCAAAAAGTAATTGCACTACCCGTGTATTGCCTCTGTGAGCGCTCTCAGAAATAGCTTTCGGCTAAAAAGTCTACACGACAAATACGAACCGCTTCATGGTTAGTGCCAGGCTGCCATGATGCAGAAAATAAAATTTACGCTCAACTTAACCGTTTTATTGTTGTGATAAACTATGGCGGGCAAAGAGAGTTTGGAACGAAAAATGGCTGTAATAATCAATAAACGATGTAACGCACCTTTGCTGTTGGCAGCTATCGTTTTACGGCTTGGGTTATTTTATTTCTTTATATGTTCATCTATGAAAAAGCTTACTAAAAAAGCTGAGAAGACAGCGCTTTTGCTGGCTTTGCCCTTAACTATATGTATTATTTCCTTCCTTATGTACGACGCTTACAAAATAGAAGCGCCTGCAGAAGATTTCTCGCTTTATGAGGATGCAGGTTTACAGCATGATGATTCGATAAAGCTTGCCCTGCTGAGGGCTGCGATAGATAAAGAACTTGATAGTATACAACGCTTTCCCAACGGGAATTGGTCCAAGTCATTGTATAATGAAATGACTCATAACACACAAAAAGATTCTTCTTCGGTTGCAAGGAAAAACAGTGACTCTTCCACACAGAATGATAACACAAATATGCAGGGCAATGTTGCCTTGCAGGGGCCTTCAGCTCTTTTTACCCGCAGGTATTCTTTACAGATTGGGAAGCCGGTGCCGGTTAGCGTTTTATGGAAGCCGGATTCTGCTCTTCAACCTACGAAATTTCAACTGCTAACCATTACGCTTAATGACATTACCGATAACAAAGCCGGGTTTACGCTGTCAGACCCTTCTGCTGTTTTACTGTATTCCGGTGCCAATTACGCGGTACATGATAAAATTTCGATTGAAGACGAAAATCATGATCTTCATATCTCTGTTTTGCAAGTGCACAGCGGTTCTGTAATAATAGATTTTACCTCTTCCCTGACTGATAATATCGTAAGCAGATTAAAGGTGCTGGAATAAGTGGCGGACTTTAAATAAATGCGGCGAATTTGCAAACATTTGCCGCGTCTTCTATGCGATATACATTGTGGAGTAGGATAAAAAAAGTATCAGCCAATCTGGCTTTTTTATCCGGCATCCGGGAGATACATACGGAAAATCTCCGGATAGCTTGGGAATAAAGTCTAACGAAATAACCGCACCATAAACCCACATTATTTGCCACAAATAGCAGGTACATATTAATTGTATTTCTTTTACATAATATAAATGCTATGTAAAACTTCAATCCAGTTGTTGATAAATATTTAAGGGAACATTTTGTTAAACCAAATGAGTGATCTATTTTTGACTATGAATCACAATTGCTAACACTAATCACCATTGTTTTTTAAGTGCCAATATGTAAATAACTTTTCTTGTGTTATTAACTAATTCCATATTGTAATACTGCTTATACAAGAGCTGCTGTTTGCCATTTTCCGGAAGCCGGAAAACCATATTTTATGCTTCCACAAACATTTTTATATCTTTTTATTTATCGACAAAAAACAATCACATGCGTATGAAAAACAGGTACTTATTTACAGCAAGAGCAGGCTTGCAGCTATTTGTTAGCTTGCTTGTTTCGTTAGTTTCTTTTTCGCAAACACAAACCGTTACCGGAAGAGTCACCAGCCAGCCGGACAACAATCCGCTATCAGGCGTTTCTGTTCAGGTTAAAGGAAGTAATACAGGCACTACCACCGATAATAAGGGGCATTTCTCCATTAACGCAGAAGGTAGCTCTGTATTGGTATTTAGTTATACGGGCTACGATAATAAAGAAGTAACAGTTACTGGACAAGGCGAAGTAAATGTACAACTGCAGACAAGTAATAACAACCTGGATGAAGTTGTGGTAATCGGTTATGGCACTGCACGAAAATCTGACCTTACAGGTGCGGTGGGTACGGTAAAAGCTTCGCAGCTTCAGGAGCGGCCTAACGCTTCGCTAAATGAACAAATATCCGGCAGAGTTGCCGGCGTTCAGGTGAATACCAATTCAGGAAGACCTGGCGGACAAACCAATATTCGTATTCGCGGTTTTAGTTCCATCAGTTCGTCTAACAATCCTTTGTATGTGATAGATGGCGTATTTCTGCCAACCGGAACACAAACGCAAAACAGCAATTCAATTGATTATATTAACCCAAGCGATATTGCTTCCATCGAAATTTTAAAAGATGCATCAGCTACTGCCATCTATGGCGCCAGAGGCGCTAACGGCGTAGTTCTCATTACTACGAAACGCGGCAAAACGGGCAAGCCAAGAGTAACATACGACGGTGACATTTTTGTAAATACCATTGGCCCTCACAGAGTGCACATGTTAAATGCGCAGCAGTATTTAGACCTGGAAAACTTAGCTTACGACAATATCAAGGTGTACGACTCTGCAGGCTGGGCGGCTGGTAACTATCCGCCAAGTACGGATCCGCGGGTGAAACGAAAATATACCGCAGCTCAAGGTGATCAATATAAATACTTACCCTTGCTCTTCGATGCAAACGGCAATCCATTATACAATACCGACTGGCTGAAAGAATCGGTTCAGCACGATCTTTCTCAAAACCACCAGGTTGGCGTTAGCGGCGGCAGCGAGAATACAACGTATGGCGCTTACTTAGGCTACAGAGACGAAAACGGCTTGTTGCTGAACTCTTATCTCAAGCGTTATTCTGCACGTTTCACCTTAGATAGCAAGGTGACTGATTATCTGCGTCTTGGCGGAAGTTTGAGCTATAACAACCAGGAAGAAAACATTGTTGACAACGGCACCGGCGGATTGAACTCTGTTCGTATGATTACAGAAGCTTTTCCGTTCCTTCCTGTAAAATATCCTGACGGAAGCTGGGCTGAAAACTATCAGTACCCTGGCGCAGAAGGCGGCTCTAACCCGGTGCATATTTTAACCGACAGAAAATACCTGGTAAATACACAAACCACGTTGGGCGATTTTTATGCAACGGTAACACTTGCCAAAGGCCTTGAATTTAAAACGCAGGAAGGTGTGAGTATTGTTGAGCGCGGCGTAAGAGATTACAGCGGCAGAACGTTGAACCAGATTTCGCAAGAACAAAATGGTATTGCCAATGTATCTAACAGTCGTGAAACATATTGGTCAACAGAAAATTATCTTACCTACAACAACAAGTTCGGAGGAAAGCACGATGTAACCGGCTTATTGGGTTTTTCATGGCAGGGAACCAATTATTATAACATCAGCGCGTCTGCCCAAAACTTTTCTACCGATTATTATTTGTTTAATAATATTGGCGCGGGCAGCCAGCAAAATGCAGGCTCTTCTAACAGAAGCGGCTTTGCCTTCAACTCCTATTTTGGAAGAATCAACTATACTTATAATCAAAAGTACCTGGTAACTATAACAGGGCGTGCCGATGGTTCATCTAAGTTCGGGTTGAATAACAATTACGCGTTCTTCCCGTCTGCTGCTCTTGGCTGGAGAGTATCGGAAGAGAATTTTTTGAAAAACAGCAAAACGATTTCTAACTTAAAGATACGCACCAGTTATGGGCTTACCGGCAATTCAGAAATTCCGCCCTATCAGTCTGACGCTTCGTTAGGCTCTTATACAGCGGTGCTTGGTAATACAAGAGTAACAGGCGTTGGTACCAACAGAATTGCCAATCCGGATTTAAAATGGGAAAAGACGGCGCAATTTGATGCAGGTGTTGAACTGGGCTTGCTACAGAACCGTATCAGCCTGGAAGCCGACATCTATTACCGCAAAACAACAGACATGTTGTTAGATAAGCCATTGCCTCGTTCCAGTGGTTATGCTTCTATCAGGCAAAACATTGGCAGCATGGAAAATAAAGGGTTGGAGTTAACGCTGAATACGGTAAACATCCGCACCAAAAACTTTTCATGGAATACCACTTTCAATATTTCCATGAACCGGAATAAAGTGCTTTCCTTAGCTACGCCCGCTCCTATTTATTCGGGCAACCCCAACTTTCTTTCCAATACAGGTATTATAAAGGTTGGCGAGCCGGTTGGTTCCTTTTGGGGCTTAGTACGCTTAGGCGTATGGACAGAAGCTGAAGCCAAGGAAGCTGCCAAATTTAGCAGCTATCGCGGTGGCAAACCTATTTTGCCCGGCGACCTGAAGTATCTTGATGTGAATGGCGATTATGCAATTAATGATGCAGACAGAATGATTATTGGTCATGGTAACCCTGACGGCTGGGGCAGCTTTCTCAACAACTTTAATTACAAACAATGGGACCTGACGGTTGAACTGCAATATATGTATGGTAACGATGTACTGAACCAGACACATCACAGCGGCGAAGACCGCACAGGCATTGCCAATAGCTTTTCTTCTGTGCTTGATTATTACGATCCGGCTAAAGGAAATAACAATACTATGATTGCCACGCCACGCGATACCCGTGCAGGATATGTAACCAATGTAGATAGTCACTGGATTGAGGATGGTTCTTTTATACGTGGCAAAAACCTGTTGCTGAGCTATAGCTTCCCGGTTGCTGTTACAGATAAGATGAGAATAAGCCGCTTTAGAATTTATGCTTCTGTGCAAAACTTTTTCTTAGCTACTAAATTCAGCGGCAACGATCCTGAAGTAACCACTTACGGTAATGCTTTTTCACAGGGGCAAACCTTTTTCGATTACCCGAAGTCTACTACTTACCGTTTGGGTATTAACTTAGGATTATAACTTTTAGTCATCATTAAAAAACATTCTATGAATTTACATACCATAAAAAAAATACAATCCTATCTTATCGTCTTTTCGGTAATCGTGAGCGCAGGCTGCACAAAATGGCTTGAAGAAAGAGACGTTGATCCTTCTAACCTGTCGCCGGATACTTATTACACCACGCCCGACCAAGCCGAAGCTGCCATTGCGTCTGCCTATGCGCAAACACGCTTTGTTAATGGCGGCGCAGGCATATTTGCCAATAACTTTTCTTTATTGGAGATGGTTACCGGCACTGCTAAAACAGAAACCGGTCAGAATACAGACCTGAACAACCTGTTAGGATTGTCTTACAATGGCGATAACGTATTTGTTGGCAACTGGTGGAATGGCGCTTACAGCGTAATTGCCCAAGCCAATCTGGTGCTGCAAAGAGTGCCCGGCATTACGCCCATGGCTGATTCTTTAAAGAACAAAATATTAGGTCAGGCTTATTTTTTACGTGCATGGTCTTATTTTTATCTCGTGCGTCTTTATGGTGCTGTTCCTTTAATTACCGAACCCATTGATGCTTCATCGCCGCAGTTGTACCCAACCCGCGCTTCGGTTGATTCTGTTTACAACCTGATTGTAAGTGACCTTACCACTGCCGAAAGTTCCGGACTTCCATGGACAGACAATTCCGGCAGAGCTTCGTTAGGAGCAGTAAAAGCTGAATTGGCGGAAGTATATCTTACCATGGCGGGTTATCCTTTAAGCAAAGGTGAGCAGTACTATCAGTTGGCAGCCGGAAAAGCCAATGAAATCATCACAAGTGGTAAATTTTCTTTGTTCACCAGCTATGGAGATTTACATAATCCCGCACTGGAAAACACAGGGGAGCAAATTTTTGAAATTCAATATTTAGGAGGCGTGGCAGACAACCCAAATCAGGGCATCCTGCTTCCCAATTTTAAAGAAGTATCCGCTTACGGTACTGAGATAGGTTCTACCGTTCCTACGCTTCAGTTTTATAATTCATTTGAGCCGGGCGATCTTCGGGCGGTCGATAGGCAAGGCTTCTTTTATACTCACTACTACGATGCTGGTAATGGTCCTTTAAAAGATTTATCTGCGCCTTATATTTATAAGCATTTTGATTCTGTTGCCAATGGTTACGCCGGTGTAAGAGGTACGGCCGTCAGCAGTCTTAACTGGATGAATATCCGTTATGCACAGGTGTTGCTTACCTATGCCGAAGCGCAGAACGAAAGCGGCGCTCCTAACCAGGCTGCGTGGGATGCGCTGAATGCCATCCGCTCCCGTGCACAGCTAACTACTCCTGCGCTCGGTACATTTACTCAGGCTACCTTTCGCGATGCGGTGCTGAAAGAGCGCTGGCATGAGCTGTGTTACGAGCAGATTACCTGGTTTGACATGGTGCGCCTGCACAAAGCATATAATGAATCAACAAATAGCTTTGACAACTTTGTAGGGCATGCCTTAACCAGCAGCGGTGCGGTGCTGGCAGAAAAACATTTGCTGTTTCCATTACCAACTGCAGAAATACAAAACAATCCGAATTTAGGGCCGCAGAACCCGGGTTATTAAGCAATTCGTCATAAAAATAAAAGCCGTCTCTGTAATTGAAGACGGCTTTTATTTTTTATAAAAGCCGTTCGCTACATCCTTACATACATCTTCTTATTCAAAAAGTATCCTTCCGGCAGCCAATGCGTTTACTATAATTGGGCAGTACCCGGAGCTGTTTTGATAAACAGTGAGTTGACGCATTTACCAAGAATATTTATAATGAAATTTTTGGAAACAGTCTCAACTTCTGCACTGACAAGAAATGGCTGATAGTGTTTGGTTACACCATCATGACTACTCATTTTCATTTGCTGGTGCAGGCAAAATATAGTAACCAGCCGGATGTGCTGCGCCGCTTTAAGGCAGGCGAGTGTATTGAAACCGTGTTTCCTCAACTCTGCGACCCGTTTATGATGCAGCGTAATTACGCCGAACCCTTTGCTGGCTGTCAATTTCGCCGGCATCGCCAGTAAAAATAACGCGATGCTCAATGCTGTCGTCTTGTGCGTGCAAAGACAAAGTGGCAAAATATAGAATGCCAGGTAAGAGTATATATATCTTCATGTGTTACTCTTTTACAGAATGATTTTAATTAAAATCCGTATTCCGTAATTCCTTTTTTGAAGGCTGCGTAAACAATTTTTTGCTTAGCCAATGGCTGAGATAACCACTGCCAATACCAACTGCTGCACCACCCAGAATATCCGACGGTGCATGATATCCTTTGTACATTCTTGAATAGCCAACCGATGTTGCCCATGCGTAAGCCGGAACAACGATATACCACTTGCGATAATCCAACGAAAGGCTTGTGGCAGTAGCAAAAGCTATTGTTGTATGACCCGAAGGAAACGCATCGCCATGTATCGGTTTTGTAACAAAAACTTCGTTTGGATATTCATCTGCAGGTCTTGTTCTATCAATGGTTTTCTTTAGTGCTTCAGTAACTACGGTGCCAATGCCGAGAGCTATAAAAGTTTCGTAAGCATGGTATTGCGCCTCCTTGTCTTTTTTTATAAAACCATAAGCCAGCGTGCCAACTGCTACACCACCAGAAAGCCAATAAGCAGAGCTACTTGTAGCTGACCAATACTTTGAATCCGGGTTGCGTGGATTGATGCTTTTTAAAATATCAATGTCGAGGTTTTGAGCCTCGGTTTTTAAAGAAGTGAGACATAAAATGGCAAGAAAAAAGAGAACAATAGTTTTATAAAAAACAGTATAGTGCATATATATATTATTTTGAACGATAAGGTATCTTTAAAATGGTCGCGTATTTCGTATTTCCTCATTCGTTTGAGATGTACAGGTTATTGTCTTTATCAAACGCAATTCCTTCCGGCTGGTTATACAGCGAAGCATCCAGCCGATAGACGTTTTTAATTGACCAGTCACTGTTTGCAATCACTAATATTTTAATAAGAATGAATTTTTCTGTACGCATAAATTTCAGTTTGTGCATCAACTAAAGGTTCATTATCAGTACGTAAACCCGGAATATTATTGATGCCTTTATCAAGCCAAACCGCCTGCACATTATCGCGCCATTTAAGATTTATTATGTCGATCATTTGCTGTTTAACAACTTAATCATGCACCGGGAAACAAACTCCAATTCTCGTGTAAATATTGCGATTTATACAATCGCCAGAATCCATAAATACTTTGGTGTCGCCATTATTATGAAAGATAAAAACACGTACATGTTCCAGGTATCTACCTACAATTCTTTTGATCCTGATATTCTCACTCATTCCATCAACACCAGGAATACAACAGCATATACTGCGGACAATCAGATTCACTTTTACGCTGGCTTGCGAAGCTTCATACAACTTATTGATAAGCACCTGTTCTTCTCAATTATTCAGCTTGATTGTAAAGTAATGAAGATTTATAGAGCTATTGCCTGCTATCTCCAATGAGAAGGTAACCGGCGAGGTGATGCAGCAAATTTTTAGAAGAATTGAGTCTTATTAAGTACACCATCACATTCCGAATCCACAACATAAGAGTTTAATTAAATGGAGATATAAAAGAAATGAAATCAAGTGAGTAATATCAGAACTTAAATGAAAAGTGTTTGACTTTAATTAGCCAAAAATTGATTGCCCGATTAATAAACCATGGCACAAAAGCAATCCTCAAAACCAAAATCTGGACTCAAGAGTTAAGAATCCGTAAAGCAATTTCATTAATCATTTGCGCGTGATCTCTCACATAAGACAAGCCAGCCTGGTAGAGATTGTTTATGTTCTCATCTGTTGCAATATCTATTTCAGAACACGCTTCTTTCAACCCCGGTTCGAGCCGGTAATAATCCTTTTGATCGGCAGGCGAATCTAACGTCAGATACATTTGTTTAAGCTCGTAATCCACGGTCTCCGAACTTCCCGACATTAAAATATCAATAACAGGTTCCAGCCATGTTATTTCACCCGCTGACCGGAACTTACTGTAGTGATATTGTTTTTTTACAGAACCTGTTCCCAGCGATACAATAATCATCTCTTTTGCGGTGGGCTTATTGATTTCGCCAAAGCTTGTTTTTCTCGCTTCAGCATATGCACAAAGTGCGGGGTTGTTGGCAAACATTCCACCATCTACCAATGTGTACAATTGATCGCTCATCGATTTAATGTGAGCCGGTTGAAAGTATGTAGGAGCCGCTGACGTTGCTCTCGCTACGTCCTTTACTTTAAAATTATAAATGGCGTCTGTTTTTGCATCCACGCTTGTGAAGAATACAGATTTTCTGTCAGTAATATCATACGAAGTAATCAGGCATGGCTTTACCAGGTTGTCTAATGTTTCATCACCAAAATACTCTTCAAACAATTTGTAAATGGCATGATCAGAATACTTTTCATGAATGATGCCTTCGCCGCTCGTTAGCCTTCTTAACAAGGTTCTGTCAAATATTTCAGCGCCATGTTTTACATACAGTTCAAGAGCCTGTTCTGCAGAATATTTTGGCTTTCCATTTTCATCGGGCATAAGATAAAGACAAGACAAAATACCGCCCGTACTTGTGCCGGCAATAAAGTCGAAATAATCAGCCAGTCGTAAGCTACTGTTGTCGTGCTTTTGAAGAGTTTGTTCAAGGCGGGTAAGAATGGTGCCTGGCAGAATACCCCTGATGCCGCCACCGTCAATAGATAGAATTTTTACTTTCTTCATGGCAATGTTGTTTATGATAAAAAGGAAACCATAAGCAATTTAAATGGATTCACTTGGAAACACAAGAATGAAATTATCAGGCGGCGACGCAGTTTAAAAACAAGATTATCATTCTGTCTTTAGGAATAATAAAAAGTTTCGTAACAAGTCTATTTGAATAAAAATCAATTTTTGGTAACCATCTTCATTACGTCATATTGCGCTGCTTGAATCATACAGACTTACTGTGTTGTAAATGGAACCGGTTTGTCTTTGCTGATAATAGAAACACCTGCATCAATGTATTGACCCCCTTTAGTTTGTTTGCACATAATAGCCATTACATTCCTGCCATTAGAAACCAAAGCTTTTCCGCCTTCTTTACTTATTGGCACCGTTGTATAGCCAGATGTATAGCCGATTTTTTCTGCCGCTTTTACACCATTAATGTACACGACTGCATCTTCATCGTGATGCACATACAGAACAAGACTATCGCGATTGATTTTACTTAAATCACCTAATGTAAATTGCTGCCGGAGCCAGATATTATTGGTGTTCCATTCGGTTTGAGTATTGCCGCCGGATGTGCCTTTGCTACCAAAGCCACCCATCCCGCTTTTCCATGCAGAATCATTGAATGAAGAAGCAAACCAGTTTGCGGAAGGTTCCGTTGTGGTGTACTTCCAGGTACGGGGTATTCTTTCTGAAGAAGGCAGAATTTCACTGATATAAAGATGATCATGAATAGCTTTTTCGTTCGAGGCGCGGATGGTTTCTACAGGCCCTTTGCTGATGGCTCTGTCATAAGTCAGCAATCCGTTCAGTTCCACTTCCACATCTGTTATTTCGGTGTAAACAGCAGCGCTCAGGCCATTATTTGTCTTGTATAAAACAAGGTCATTAGCGTAGGTATCATAAAGGTTGGTATAGTCTTTCTGGTTATCGATCATAATGTAAGTAGGTCCTGATTTCCAGATGTGATCCGGGATGATATAACCAATACCGCCGTATTCACCACAAGCCAAAACCTGCTTCGTGCTATACGGTGCTGCCGGCGGCGGATAGCTATGAATGTCTAAATAATCGCCGACACCAAAATGCTCGCCACCGCTTGCCTGATTGATCAAACGGGTTGTATCAAGACTATGCACAAGGTTCACCAATCCAGCCGTGTTATGTTGCCCTTGTCCTTCATTAAATACATCCCAGGTTACAATGCACGGCGGGTTAAAATGCGTGTTGATCATGCGGGTTAATTCAGATGCATAAGCGGCGGTATCTACAGGCGGCGTGTGTTCGGTATAAGAGTTTGCCGAAGGCATATCCTGCCATACCATAAGTCCCAGTTTGTCGCACCAGTAATACCAGCGACAGGGTTCTACTTTAATGTGCTTGCGCACCATATTGAAGCCATATTTCTTTATCATCTCAAGGTCGTATTTCAAAGCTTCATCGGTGGGCGCAGTATAGCCGCCATCCGGCCAAAAACCCTGATCAAGCGGACCTAGCGCAAACACAAACTGGTTGTTTAAATAGAACTTCTTAAAGCCGCCTTCTTCGCCGATGGAAACCTTGCGCATACCAAAATAACTTTTAATAGCATCGGATGTTTTGGTGCCCGTTCTCAAACTGATTTCTAACCCATATAAAAAGGGTTTGTCAGGCGACCAAAGTTTGGCGTTAGCTACAGGAATGGTAATGTCTGTATTCGGTTTGCCAGACATTGTTTTCACAACGTTATTGCTGTCTTTTACCGTAATTTCAACAGTACTATTTTCGGCATCTTTCGTTGTTACGGTTAGATGCAAAACGGAGTTGTCAATATCAGACACCATCTTAATATCATCGATATGTGCAGTTGCTACCGGCTCAAGCCAAACCGTTTGCCAGATGCCTGTTACCGATGTGTACATAATACCTTGCGGATGCAATGTTTGCTTACCGCGCGGGAAGCCGCCATTATCTGTCGGGTCAAATACTCTTATCGCAAGTTCCTGCTCACCACTGCTTTTTATGTAAGGTGTAATGTCGAAACTGAACGGATCGTAACCACCGGTATGAACACCCAGACTTTTACCGTTGATAAAGACTTCCGATTCATAATCGATAGCTCCAAAGTGCAACAAGAGATGCTCGCCTTTCCATGAAGAAGGAACGGTAAAGCTACGTTTGTACCAAAGCCTGTTGTGATGCTCCATTACACCTGATAAAGCTGACTCCACGGGGAAAGGAACAAGTATGCTGCCGGTTAATTTTCCCTTGGGTAATGTTTCTTTTTCATCTTTACCGGGCTGATATTGCCAGATGCCATTTAAGTTCATCCAGCGCGTTCTTTCCATTTGTGGCCGCGGATATTCAGGCAATACATTGTTTGGCTTTACATCAGCGGCAAACCTTGTCATCAGTATTGCCTTTTTTGGCTTCCATTGCTGGGCAAACAGAAGCGAAGGCAAAACTATGAGAACAAGAAAGAATGTGTTTTTGGCTATCATATAACAGGCATTGATTAGAAGACTGCAATGTATGTTCTTTCCCACTTGTGATATTGATCTGATAATGTTTACAAGAAGAAATTTTTTACGTAAAAAAGAAAAAGCCCGCAAAAAAACCTGCAAGCTTTTGTGAGTTTTAACGACATTATTGTTCATGTAAAACCTGTGTATTTAAACAGAAAAAACATTCGTAACAATCCTGATAAATAAAACGTGTTCAACGAATCGATTTTTACATTACCATCTTTTGAGAATACAGAAAACTTAAATAATTTTCCAGCCATTTCCAGATTCAGACGTAAAAGATTCGTCATTTATATACGATTACGTATCGTCGTCATCATACCAGGAATTCGTATGATTTTTAAAAAAAAGAGTCATCTCCAACGTTTGGGATGACTCTTTCTTTTGCTGCCATTTATCTTGACTTAGATAAACCCAGACAATTTAAAGCATATAATCAACTGAACAACTTAAGAATACTTCATATCTTAATCAATCATCACCGGTATGTCCGTTACAATATGATTCTCTTTATTTATCAATGCGTGGTAAAGCCCCTTCGCAACCATTCCGGTTGGGAATGTATAAATGACCGTGCCGCCGGGATGTGAGATCGATTTTGAAAATATCATCTTACCATCTGAACTGTAAAGCTGTACCTGGTACTTACCCGCTTTCTCGTTCTTAAACCAAAGCTTTACCTGCTTGTTTGTAACCGGGTTCTGAAACAACGTAATCAGTGCTTTACCAACCGTTACTGATACAGAAGCAATACCGCTATAGTTATAGCTGCCGGACTGGTTCACTATTTTTATACGGTAAAAGTTATCGCCCTCGGCTGGCTGTACATCAGCAAACATATATGCATCTAATGTTGCTGATGTGTTATGAGCTGCGACAGCACCAATCTTCGTAAACGAAATACCGTCTGTTGATCTTTCCACTTCGTAGAATGATATATCCGTTTCGTTGTGAACATTCCACTGCACGTTTACATTAGCACCATCCCAGGTTGCTTTAATTTGCGTAAGCGATACCGGCAATGCCTTTGAACCAAAAACAATAGCAAATCTTCCGATAGCTTTAGATGCTGAATCGTTTGTGATCTCAAAGTCATAAGCCGTTGCATTGCCCGGCTGAATGGCGGTGCTGCGTTTTGTATAATTATCCCACAGGTATGGCTGCACCGTACTTTCCAGATTCTTTAAATCAATTGAGAAACTGTATTTCCTGGCTGTTGTTTTCCAAAGCCGCAAGGGCAAAGTATCATTCTGTTGAGGTAATGGCCATTTCTCTTTTATCAGGTATTGGCTGTTGGCAAAAAAAGAAAGACTCTCGTTCAGGTTTCCGGGTTTGGTGATATCCTCTGCCGGCAGCGCATTCTTGCTAAATGAAGCATCAAAAACGGCAGTGGCGCCATCCATAAAAGTATGGCTGCCGTCTTTGCTAAACAGGTTGATGTGTAAAGCAGGTAAGGCGCCTACCCGAAATACTTCTACGCGGTTCGTTATGTTTTTATTCGATTCTTTGAACGTTACCGTACCGGAGCTTCCTATCGCTTTTACCACAATTCCCTGCCCGCTTTGTATTAAAGAATTTATTGCCGGATTGGTGTAACCGCCAAGGGGCGAAAAAGGGGTTGCATTGTAGTTATCATCTCCATCTATATAAACCCATGCTCCATACGCATTAATGGAAGGATCCCACGTGTAAAATCCGTTCATAACACCATTCAATGTTACCTTACTAAAGTCGACCGTACAGGCATACGGGTTGGCAATACCCGAAAAGTCGCCGGATACTTTAGTAACCGTATCAATCACATCACCATTATGCAATGCCCCTTTACTACGCAGGGTTGTGATGGTAGGAGTAGTCTGGTTTGTACTGGTTTGCGTTTCAGGACCAATGGAGCGGTCGCCTCTAACAAAAAGGAAATAGGTAGCATGCGGGCTAAAATGAGTAACGTCTGTATTTGGCGGTGACACAAACAGACCATTGCTGTGATAAGCTTTCATTGAATAAACACCGGAGCCAGACACACCATCATCATAACCGGTAGCAGAAGCAGGGTTATTGCCCGGACGTGTAATAACGGTACCATACCCGGGAGCCGGATTTATAATCTGCCCGCGTGGCGCCCTTACACCTTCCTGCCAGGCAGCCTGAATGGTATGGTCGTTTACACTATCGGCTGTAGTAGGTGGCGCAAGCAGGTGCCAGGTACGCCGGCTCCTTATGTACCGCTCGGCAATCACTTTTCCTGTTACGGCATTACCGCTGTTTGTTTCATTGTTCGTTAGGTCGGCAATGCGTGCTGTATTAGCCGCATTTGAGCGGAGCGTCATCAGGCTATCACCGGCGTTTAAATAACCATTATTGACATTGCCAAAAGTTACCGAATCAAGTATGGTAACCATAGTAGAGGAAATAAGGTTGCTGATACTAACTCCCGTACTATTACTTACCTGCAGGGCGCTTATTTTAAACCTGCCGCTGATACCCTGCGATACGTCGCCGCTCAGTACAAGTGTGCCACTGTCGGCACTGATGGCTGTTGAATCTCCCTGGTTTATAAACCCCGCTTGCGCGTATAGCTTGTTCTTGTTCAGGATTAAAGAAGCGCCTGGCGCCACGGTAGTGGTTCCGGCTACTGTATTATCACCATACAGGCTTACAATGCCGTTGATATAGTTTTGGGCAAAAGAAGAAACGCCGGTGAACAATGCGATTCCTGTTGCCAGTAATATTTTTTTCATGATATTATTTTCTTTACCTGGTGATGCAAACAGTCATTTTTACTTTGCAATTTGTCTTTCTGCCTTTGCAGGTATGATGTATATACAGATTGTACCGTAAGCGGGAAGGCAGCGAAACCCGATTTCCTAACGTGGAAATTTATTTTCCTAACGTGAAAAATTATTTTTCACGTTAGGAAACGAGTAACGGCACGGCAGGAAATAAAAGCGGGCACCGCAGCCCTTTCACAGTCTCACTTTTTACCTGCTTTATTCTCACCTTTTTCCTTCTCGAATTTTAAACTCGTCAGCAATGTTTTTAGCATAACGCCTGGTGTAAAAATGATACGGGCACTGTTAATGCTGTTTGCTGTTACTTCTTCCGGCTTTGCTTCGCCGGTGCTGCTAAGGCTAAGGCGGAAAGAACCCAGATCGCCAAGGCGTACAATATCGCCATCAACAAGAAAACCATTGATGGCTTCCACGGCGGCATATAGCACGGCGCGTATATCGGCGCCACTCACCGTGCTCGTTTTTTCTACACTTTCTGTTATTTTATCAATACCCTGTATATCCTGGTTTATAATGGTGGCGTAATATTGTTTTTTACCACCGCCTTTTACGCCGGGCTGCCCTTTGGCTATTACTTTATACTTTACTGCCATAATGATGGTTGTTTTTGTTTTACAAAAAATAGAGTGAGTAAGAATAGCTACCCGGTAGCACGCTGCGCACCGGGTAGCGAAACAGATATTAATACTTTAATACTGAAACCCTGAATACTGCTTGGGGCGGATCTATAGCGTTACCTGAATTATTCATAAACTTTACCGTAACGGTGTTAGCCGAAGATACATAAGCTACAAATGATGAATTGCCTGACATAACAGAGTTTGGAGCGCCTAACGAAACCGCATCACCGTCTGTAGCACCGGTTACCGTAATGTTTAGTGTAGAAACCGCATTGGTAACCGTACTTGGAAAGTCCAGGGAAGCCGTAGACGTTAATGTTTTTGCCAGTGTATAACGGGTAGTTCCAGAAGTTGCAAAATAATTGAAACCATCAAACTCTACAGCACCTGCTTCCGGTGTGGTCATGTTGGTTCCGGAGGTAAATTTCAAAGGCGCAGAATTTGCAGCTGTTGTACCGCCTCTTAAGTGCAAATCGGCAGTTGGGCTGGTTACTCCGATACCCACATCGCCGTCTTTGTTTATCACAGTTAAAGCCGTTGCGGAGGAGTTGCGCCATTCGGTAAGATTGGCAGATTGCGATGCAGAGTTGGCTTGCACGCCCAGGGCTACGCTGCCATCTCGTTGCGCAGGCACCAGAATTCCCGTGCCAGTGAGTCCGCTTACGAAAGAGGGATAATTGGATGTTTGCCTGTCTCCCGACAAGACTGTCGTCCAATAGGAACCCATTTGCAAGGCGCGTCCGCCGCCGCCCTGCCAGAAGATATCGCCGCCGTCGCCGCCGATCCTGAAATCTCCTGTACCGGCTGTATTGGTAAAGAGCAATTGTGATAAATTACCTACGCGCCTCACTTCCATAGTATCCTTTACAACAAAAGGAGCTTTTGGGTCCTGCACGCCCATGCCTACACGCCCGTTTGCCAAAATGCGCATACGCTCATTGGCCACGCCGGTGCCGCCCGTAAGAAACAGCATGCTTTTGTTTGCGCTGCTGTTTACCATATAAAAGTCGTTGCCTGCAGATATCAGGTATCCATCATTGGCTACGCCGGTTTCAATGGTACCGCCGTTATATCCGGATCCGTTGATTCCCAGGTCTACATAGTTTGAGGTTTCTGTACCGTTGTTGGCTGTGGCAACAATGTCTGACGTGGCGTTGGCACCGGAAGAATTGTTTTTTATGTTCATCTGGAAATAGTTATTAATAGAGCCTTTTGCAACCAAGCCATTTACAGAATTTGTAGTACCTGCATTGATAAGGAATTTTTCAGGATTGGTTCCATCAATTGTTGCATCGCTGCCAATAATTACATTGCCAAGGCTGTCTAAGGTCATTCGCTGCAAATTATTGGTACGAAACTTCAGGCTTTGGTTATCCGATGTTCCTAAGAAATTGCTGCCTGATGCAGTGCCGCTGTTGCCGGTAAGTGACCAACTGTTTGCTGATGTAAACGTTGAGATGGGAATCTTTTTTACCACACCGCTGGTTATTGTTAGTAAGCTATCCGCAGAAGTGCTTGTACCTGTCTGCACACCATTCAACGTCAGCGGGTTTGTACCTGCTACATGCAGCCTGGCAGTAGGTGCGCTGATGCCGATACCCACATTACCTGTGCCGTCAATGCGCATTCTTTCATTGCTGCTTTGTGTGCCGCCACCTGTTAGGAATACAACACTCTTGCTATTGGCCGCTGTGCCTATCAGCAGGTTTTGACCTTGCGTGTATAAATAAGCATCATTAGCGCCACCAAAATAATTACTTGAATTAGCGCTGCTGTTGATACCCATATCTATATAGTTATTTCCTTCATCGCCATTATCTGCTGTGGCCACTACATCGGAGCTGGCTGAACCACCGTCATTTTTGTTTTGTATATTCAGTTGGAGATAGTTATTGATGCTTCCCTTTCCGCTGATAACGTTGTAGGAAGAGGTTGTACCGGCATCTACCAATAATTTTTCAGGGTAAAGCGAGAACGCAGGAGTGGTACCAATAGCCACATTACCCGAGTTACCTATAAGCACACGCTGCGTATTGTTGGTACGGAAAGTGAGACTTTTGTTATCTGTAGTTCCTAAAAAATTTGAGTCCACGATAGTACCACTATTACCGGTTATCGACCATGAGTTGCCCGGTGTAGCAAAGGTTGACATTGGCAACTTCTTAACCACGCCGCTGGTAATCGTCAGTATGCTATCTGCAGAAGTGCTTGTGCCTGTGTTTACACCTGCTAAATAAAGAGGGTTAGAAGTGGCTGTTACATGAAGTTTATAAGCAGGCGAAATATTGCCGATACCGATATTGCCGGTTTGCGAGATGGACATTCGGTTCTGGCTGTTTGTGTAAAAATTCAGACCAAATCCTCCATTCGTAGCATCACCAGTTCGCTTAGAAGAAATAGATTCACCGCTTGCTAAATCGCCAAATAAAAGACCCGGCGTTTTGCTGCCAGTGTTGGCGGCGGCTCTATCTACCCATACAGATCCGCCCGATATAATATCTCCTGAAGTTTTTACACTGGTTGGCGTAATGTCACCTAACGTTAAACTAATGGCAGGTGTGGTAGTGTTATTCGTTACTGTTCCAGATACACCATTAGCAGTTGTAACCGATACTGAAGTAACGCTGCCTGTGGCTGACCCGGCAGGAGCAGCAAAGGTTCCGTCTGCACGTAAGAAAGTTGTTGTACCGCCGCCACTTTGTGGCACTAAGCCTTTAGTAGCAGATGTAAATGTATTCAGCATGGCAGTCGCCTGCGTTGCAGTAATATCGGTTGGCGCTGCCGTTGCGCCTGTATTATTTGCTTTGAAAGTATTTGAAGGCATGGTTGCCATTTTGGCGTTGGTTACTGCACTGTTACTAATGGTAGTCGCTACAGAACCGGATGGCGTGGTAACGTCACCGGTGAGTGCAGGATGCGAAGCGGCATTCAACACACCTGTAATATTTGACGCGGTTCCGGTAGTGTTCTGGTTAAGAGCCGGAAAGTCAGATGCCGTAGCCGTTGTTAAAGCGCCGGTACCGTTGGTTGATTTTACAATACCTGTTGTATTGGCTGCCGTGCCCGGCGAATAATCCGTTCCCGAATTGGCGGCTGATAATGCACTGCCATTTCCTTTTACCATGCCGGATACAGTGGTACTCAGGGTAATAGCAGGCGCACTTCCGGCATTTGCTACTGTACCTGCCAGGCCATTGGCAGATACTACAGAGGCAGAGGTAACCGTACCGTTGCCTAACAGTTTAACCCATCCGGTGTCGCGGCGCATAAACAAAGCAGAATCAGTGGTGTTGAATACAATCAATCCTTTGGCAGGATTGCGTATCAGCAACATGGTATCGCGCGTCATGCGAGGCGGCAGAAAGCCTTTCGTGTTTCCTGAAATCTGCAGCATGGCGCTGCTGTCGGGTGCCTGGTTGCTGCCGACGTTCATTTGGGCGTTGGCAGTTGCACATACTGATACAAACACCACAATAAGGAGAATAAACTGTTTCATAAATTAATTCTTGAATAATTGGATAGATGAATAATGAACGAATGATTATTGGTAACGAAATGTAGTGTGATATTGCCGGCTATTGTAAATGAAACAGACGATTGCAACAGCCTTTATAAAGTTGTTTTATTAAATTACTGCCAGTGATAAAGATTCTCTTATAAGCAAACCAAATAAACCTGTTTACTTCTTCTAATGCACACATTAAATCAAAGAAAAACACTAAAAACCGGTACGGTTACTTGATATGTCAAAGCTAAAAGCACGATATGGATTTCTTTATTAAAATTCTTTAAGGTTGGGCTTAAAAAATTTTAAGGTCGACTTTACTATTTGATACAGAGTTTTTTATAGGATAATTAATAACCGCAAGAGTATGCATGTTGTTTACCGGTTATACACAAAAGTTTACAACAAAATATCTATGTATCGAAAGCTTAGCTCAGTACACAGATATTGAGTGATATTTTGTTGTAAGCATTTTCACCTGATCTTTTATTACTGTTTAACGATTACTGTGTTGCTATTTAATAAATGTAAATTGAAAGTCAGCACTGGAATTCTTATCATTCGATTCCAGTGAAATCTGCTTTTGCGTAGTAAAAGCAATAGAAAAACGATTAATTTCTCATTAAAATTCAGGCTATGAAAGCTGGTATAACTCATTTTACAATAAGGACTTACCTTAAAAAAAGCTTTAGCATTAACTAATGGGCGAAAGGAAGTTTTGCTATTCGTATAACGGATTGAAAAGTTCCTATTTTTGATCTGCAGAATTAAAAGATACACGTAAAAAATGATACGCTTTGCGATGCGGTTGTCTTGATTTTCTTACGTGATTCCAAATATCAGTATCCAAAATCAATGTCCATATCATGAGCCAGTCTCTTACCAGCAAAATTCACATATTTATTACAGTCGATTTGCCGACCATTAACAGTTATTTTAATACACATGATCCATCGCCTTTGTATAAAAAAGAATTGAACCAGAAGTTTGAAGAATATATTCTTAACGCTGTACATAGTGCCAAGCGTTACTCTGCTATTTTCTATAAACTGAATTGTCCGGGTGCTATAAACCGGCAATATGCCGAGCCTCTTATGTTTGCCGTTCACCGGCATTTTGCTATGCAGAAAGCCATAAAAATGGAAGCCTTCGGGAAGTTTAAGAAAAGAAATTTTTTGTTGCTGCTCATCAGTTGTGCAGTCGTTATGATAAGCCAGGCGCTGCTTCCCCTTATTATCTCAGAGCATGCTGAAGGTTTTTTTGAAGGCATCAAAAACTGTCTCGATATATTTAGCTGGGTATTGTTATGGCGTCCTATTTATGATCTGCTTTTTGAATGGAATCCGCATCTGAAAGAGATTCTTTTGCTGCACAAACTGGCAACTGCAGAAGTCATAATTATTGAAAACAAGAAAAGTACCGATGGAGAGCCATCGCAGAAATATAACAGCCGCCGGGAACCCGAATTAAGTGGCTCGCTTACCATTGAATCTTTACTATCAAACCGAATGAGTGATTTATGATGATCGTATTTGTCTCAATCCCGCAGCTTCTTGTTATTAACTGGCAATGGTGGTCGCTAAGCTTTGTTGTAGGCTCGATTATCGTGCCCGTTTCGTTTATCTTATTTAGAATTAATAAACGTAAATGGCTGCACGAGAACAATGCTTTGCGACAGCAGATAACTGAGTGTTCCGAAGTCCTTCATCATGCAAAAGAAAACGAGCAAAAGGCAAAGGAAAGCATCGAAACCGCCAACCGTGTGAAAACCGATTTGTTATCGAAACTGAGCCATGAGATACGCACACCTATGAATGGGGTTATTGGTATGGCATCGCTACTTTCGGAAACGGAAGTAAATTCTGAGCAAAAAGAATATATCGGTACCATCATTCAAAGCAGTGAGCGGCTGATGACCACATTAAACAATATGCTGGTTACAGATGTTATTAACTACTCGGAAAATGAAGCGGATAAAGCTATTTACGAAGAACAGGATTATGACCTGCGGTATAATATAGAAAACGTACTGGAATCGTTTGCGGCAAAAGCGGCGCAAAAGGGCATTGAACTGGTGTACAACATTGAAAATGATACGCCCGAAATGCTGGTAGGCGATGAAATGCGCCTTCGGCAAATATTAATGAACCTGGTGGAAAACGCAATGCGGTTTACTTCGAAAGGCGAGATTGTAATGAGCGTTGGCACTTTACGTTTGCTTGAAGGCAACCAGGCAGATCTTGCTTTCGAAATCAGCGATAGCGGTGTTGGTTTGCCCGAAGCTGATGTCGAGCTTTTATCAAGAGATATCGCCGATATCAACACGAAAAAAGAAGGTGATGCGCTGCCGCTTATCATTTGCAAAAAACTGGTGAACCTGATGGGCGGACGACTCGATGTGGAAACGCGCAGAAGCGGCAATACAGGCACGGCTATCCGGTTTAAAATCCGCACCCGCATTAGCCTGCAGCCACAACGATCCTCTTTGCAAATGATGGGCAACGTAGCTGATAAAAAGGTATTGCTGGTTGTTAAAAATCCGGCTGGCAGCAGCGCCATTCAAAAACAACTGGAACAGTGGCATATCATGCCAACAGTTGCAGGTTCTGCGAGGGAAGCCATGTCTATCATTGCCACCAGCAAGCACTTTGATCTGGTGCTTACAGATGCGGACCTGCCGTATGCAGGCAGCATTGACCTGGCAAAGGAAGCAAAGCAAATATCTCCGGCAACTTCTTTTATACTTCTCACAACATTTGATGATGAGAGTTACAAAAATTACCCCGGCTTATTTAAAACAATCATTACTAAACCGGTGAAACAACAGGTTTTGTTTGACAGGATTTCGCACGAATTAATAAAAACAGAAACCATCATTGCCAAACCAAAAATTATGGCTCCGGCAGAGCTCAGCCAACATTATCCATTGCGCATATTGGTGGCAGAAGATAATAAAACCAACCAGGATGTAGCATTGAAGTTTTTGAAGAAATTGGGTTACCAGGCAGACTTAGCACAAAACGGTCAGGAAGCGCTGGAACTCATTGGTGATGGCAATTACGATCTTATTTTTATGGATGTGCAGATGCCTGTAAAAGACGGGCTTGAAACCACTCGCCTTATCCGTCTTTGTCTTAGCATGCAACCCGTTATCATTGCTATGACGGCTAATGCCATTGCGGGCGACAGGCAGAAATGTATACAGGCAGGCATGGATGATTATATCAGCAAACCTTTCCGTATAGACGATCTTATGCGGATGATTGAGAAGTGGGCTGTACAGATTAAAATCAAATAAAACGCAACGTGTAACTATTATTCAAGTAATAACTCATTTTGAAATGAAATACAGCTTTTTGTAACCATCGTTCGTCGCTTTTGTGATCGACTGTTGTAATTCTTGCGTGTGAAAGCAGCAGGAATCCTCCCATTAACGTTCCGGGCAATAATTGGGCTTTTACAAAAGCGAATATCAAACCACAATTGTATTCTGTTTCAGAATTAATGTACTATCCAAACACAATTCATAAAGTATGAAACTTCGCCATAGCCTGCTCTTATTGCTGATGATTTTTTCAGCCATAACACAGGCCCAAACTAAAAGAATTCAGTTTGATCATTTTCAAACAAAAGACGGCTTATCGCAAAGCAATGTTTTGTGTATTATCCAGGATAGCCGCGGCTTCATGTGGTTTGGTACAAGGGAAGGATTGAACCGGTATGATGGCTATACATTTACAGCGTATAAAAATGATCCGGCAAATAAAAATACCATCAGCAACAACTTTATTTCTGCCATTACAGAGAGCCATGATGGTAACCTTTGGATTGGTACCGGCGGAGGTGGTTTGTGCCGGTTTGATATTAGTAAAAATCAATTTACAACCTACAAGAGCGATGCAAAAAATAAGAACAGTCTTTCCGGCAATTATATTAGTTCAGTAGCCGAAGACAAAGATGGCAACATCTGGGCGGGAACGGAAGATGCCGGTTTAAACATGTTGTCGGTAAATACCGGCCGCGTTACCCGCTATCGCAATGATAGAAACAACTCAGCAAGTTTGAGTGATGACTTTATAACATCTGTTCTAACTGATAGCGAGCATAATATATGGATCGG
Source organism: Ilyomonas sp. (assembly GCA_965199905.1). Taxonomy (GTDB): domain Bacteria; phylum Bacteroidota; class Bacteroidia; order Chitinophagales; family Chitinophagaceae; genus Ilyomonas. The sequence continues at coordinate 692,475 of OZ241366.1, forward strand.
CACCATGCATGGCGGATTAAACTTGTTTACCCCTTCTACTCACGCTTTTACCCGCTTTCAGCATAATAAACAAGACAGCGCTTCGCTTAGCTACAACTATGTTCGTGATATGTTTGAAGACAGCAGGCACCAGCTATGGATAGGCACTTTGGGAGGCGGCGCTAATATTCTTAATAAAGCTTCCGGCACGTTTACTCATATCAGATCGGATGCGCACAATGCCAGTAGTTTATCGAACAACGAAGTATATACGTTTAGCGAAGATGCATCTCACAACATCTGGATAGGAACTGAAAATGGCGGCTTATCCGTTTACAATCCTCAAACAAAAACATTTACTAACTACCTGCACGATGAGCTGGATAATACAAGCCTCGGCAGCAACTCGGTATATTCTATTTGCCGGGATACCAAAGGCAATATGTGGCTGGGTACATTTACCGGCGGTATCGACTTTGCCAATGCTGACAGCAAATTTGCACATTACATGCATACTTCGCAACCTAACAGTTTAAGCAGTAACCTTACACTATGTATTTACGAAGACAGAAGCCATAACATCTGGGTGGGCACCGATGGCGGCGGGCTAAATCTCTTCAATTCCAAAACGGGCAGCTTTACACATTACCTGCACCAGCCAGGCAACCCGAACAGCATCTGCGGCAATTATGTGCTAAACGTAACTGAGGATAGCGATGGAAACATGTGGATAGGAACCTGGGGCGACGGCGTTACTGTGTTTAATAAAAGCAAAAACAGCTACCGGCATTTTATGAATACGCCTTCCGATTCATCCGGATTAAGCAACAACAACGCCTGGGTAACGATGGAAGACAGGGAAAAAAATATCTGGATTGGCACATACGGTGGCGGTTTAAACCAGTACAATGCGAAAACCAATTCCTTTACTCATTATCAATTCAATCATAACGATCCGAATATTATTAACAGCAATAAAATTCATTCATTGTATGAAGATAAATCCGGCAACTTATGGATAGGTACAGATGGCGGCGGACTAAACCTGTTTAATAAAGAAACAAAAACATTTACCCATTATACGCACAGCGATACAAAGAACAGCATTGCCAATGATAACATTGGCTGCCTGTATGAAGATGCTAATAAAAACCTTTGGATAGCTACTATGGAAGGGCTATCGTTTTTTAACAGGAAAACAGGCACATTCACCAATTACAATACCGCTAATGGCTTACCTGCCAATAATATTTTCGGCATCCTGCCGCATCAAAATAAACTTTGGATTAGCTGTAGTCATGGTATTTCAGAGTTTGACCCGGCTACAAAAACCTTCGTCAATTTTGACATGGTAGATGGCTTGCAGGGAAATGAATTTAAAGAGCAATCTTACTGCAAATCCAGCGACGGGCTAATGTACTTTGGTGGCAATAATGGCTTTAATATTTTTAACCCTGACAACATTAAACAAGTGCCTTTTGAGCCGCCTTTATTGCTTACAGGGTTCCGGATTTTTAATAAAGAAGTTCAGGTAGCTACAGGCAAAAAAAAGGCTTCGCTATTACGGGATGATATCTCAAAAGTAAAATCTATAACCATTTCTTACAGCAGTTCTGTTATTGATTTCAGCTTCGCCTCGCTTAACTATACAAGCAGCCAAAAGAAGCGATACGCATACATGATGGAGGGCTTTGATAAAACATGGATTGATGCAGGAACAAAAAATACTGCTACATACACAAACCTCGATCCCGGCACTTATGTGTTTAAAGTGAAGGGCTTAAATAACGAGGGACAATGGTCGTCTAAAATATTAAGCGTAACGCTGGTAGTTAAGCCTCCTTTCTGGCTTACGTGGTGGTTTGAATTATTGGTCGTGATGGTCATTGCAGGAAGTTGCATCGGATTATATCGCTGGCGCATTAATACCATCGAAAAACAAAAAAGAGTGCTGGAACAGCAGGTGCGGGAACGCACTCAGCAGTTGGTTCAGTCAACTGAAGAAGAGCACCGCGCAAGGCTCGATGCCGAAAAATCCCGTGCCGAAGCTGAACATGCAAATAAGGCAAAAAGCGTGTTCCTGGCTACCATGAGCCATGAGATACGCACGCCCATGAACGGTGTTATTGGTATGACTGATTTGCTGGAGCTCACCGAGCTTGACAACGAGCAGCGCGGCTTTACCGAAACCATCCGCAACTGTGGCGAAAACCTTCTGAAGACCATTAACGATATCCTGGATTTTTCTAAAATAGAATCTGATAATATCGAACTGGAAAATGCTGATTTCGATTTGCGTACCTGTATTGAAGAAGTGCTCGAAGTATTTTCACCAAAAGCTGCACAAACAGGGCTGGACCTTGTGTATAAATTAGATACAAAAGTTCCTTCTCACATTACCGGCGATTGCCTGCGCTTACGACAGGTAATTATGAACCTTGTAGGAAACGCGGTGAAGTTTACAGAGCGTGGCGAAATATTCGTAAGTGTGCAGTTGCTGAAGACGTTTGACAATGGAAATGTAGAGCTGGCTTTCTCCGTTAAAGATACAGGCATTGGCATACCGGAAAATAAAATGGGACGCCTGTTCAAAGCCTTCTCGCAGGTAGATTCTTCTACCACACGCAAATATGGAGGCACCGGTTTAGGTCTTATTATCTGCGAAAAACTCGCACGGCTGATGGGTGGAGATATAGGTGTACAAAGTGAGCCGGGAAAAGGAACCACTTTTACTTTTACAATCATCACAAAAGCCAGCGAGGAATCAGTGCGAACTTATGTGCATAATAACATGAATGGTATTGTAAGAAGAAAAGTACTGGTGGTGGATGACAACGCAACCAACCTGAGTATCATTAAAAGCCAGATTGAGCAGTGGCAGCAAATCCCTGTTATGGCGATGTCGGCTAAAGCCGCTTTAACTATACTGGCATCAAATACAGACATCGACCTGATCATTTCCGACATGCACATGCCCGAGATGGATGGCATTGAAATGTCTGCACGCATACGTCAGCAATATCCGCAGATTCCAATTATATTATTGAGTTCATTAGGTGATGAATCGCACAAGAATCATCCTGGTTTGTTTGCTTCCATTCTTACAAAACCGGTACGCCATCAGGTTTTGCAACAACAAGTCATGAACCAGCTTAAGCTGGCTGCGGGTAAAAATTCGCTGGCTGATGCGAAAGAAATACTCAAACCTGTTTTACCAAAATTAAATGCTGAACAAAACCCATTGAGTGTATTGCTGGCAGAAGATGACCTCACTAACCAACATGTACAAACACGCATACTGAATAAGATTGGCTATTATCCTGACATTGCCCAAAATGGCAGGGAAGTATTGGAAATGATTGAAACGAAGCATTACGATATTATACTAATGGATGTGCAAATGCCTGAGATAGATGGTAAGGAAGTGACGCGGCTTATACGTAACCGAAAAGGACCACAACCGCTAATAGTAGCTGTAACTGCCAACGCCATGCTGGGTGATCGCGAGGACTGCCTGCGCGCCGGCATGGATGATTATCTTTCGAAACCCATTTCTTTTCAGAGACTGACGATGCTGATGGACAAATGTGTTTTGAAAGTAAAAGAAGCGCAGGTTTCTGCGATGTAATGAGTTTAAAAAAAATCAGGCAAGGGCAATCCGGATAAACCTGGCGGTTTTTATAAGTGTGCTTATAATATTATAAGCGTACTTATTATTTCACCGAAAATCGAATCGCGGCATCTTACATGCTTTATATATCCGTTGTTAAAACTTTATGTGCTCGTAGTATTTTGTTTCACAATTATATTCATTATCCTAAAATACACAATTGCGACAAGTATGGTTTCTATAGTTTGTGTTTTTAAAACAAGAATACGTTGCTCTTATTTTTGAATCATGCGTTCCGACTGTATTATTGTTTTAATCCGCATTTCGATATTTTTTGTGCAATAATCAACTAAGCCTAAAGCATTGCAAGAATACCACACTATCTATTTGATGTGAATAAGCGAAACAAATTATCTGCTGTTTGTAAATCAAGGCAGGATAGGATTTGTTTTTTTTCGGCTGCTAAACGTAATGTCTTTCCAAAGCTCAATAGCCACATAATGGCGGCGTAAATCATAGGCATTAAAATCATAGAAAGAAAGAACATAATCACCTTTGGCAAAAGCAACAAACAACCCGTTATCGCCATAGTTTCCACCAGGTCCCACATACCATTGTGTGGCAACACCGCCACTAAATAAACTATTGATATGGTAGCTGGCAGATAACCAGTTGTAGTATATATTTTTCTTGTTGCTGAACCGGTAAGAGAACTGGTTGTCAAACTCTATAAATAACTTTCTGGTATCAAGTATATAGTAAGCCTGTAAAGAAGCTGCGTGCATTTCGCCCGACAACCAGCCCACTTGTGGTATTATACTTTGCGTACTGTCTTTGTCTAAGTAATATGTTTTTCCGGCGTAGATGCCAAGTGTATGATCATAATCATAGTTATACCTTATTTCTGCATAGTAACTGCCAGTTGTCGCCGACATATAAGGAATGAACGCGTTGGTAAATCCGACAGCGGTTTTGCCATAACGCGTATAAAAAACGCCGGGGCTAACGAGAGCAGAATGCGTTTGGGCAAACGAATTTATACTTATCAGCAAGCTGATGAGCAGAATCATTTTATGTGTTGCTGATGAGCAAAAGAGACATAAATTTCTCTGCTTATTGATCATTGGATTCTGCATAAAATGACACGTGTCTGGCAAATTTTATTCTTACCAAAATATCTTTTAAAAAAACTGCTTTGTTTTCACTTCGCTATGCGCGGGTTAATGACAATCTGCGCTTGTGTTTTTCGTTTTAGTAGTAAGAAAGCCAAACTTGAAAGCGATAATGCATTCTTTATTTCAAATGCAGGCACTTGCTTTACAGCAAGAAATGCTTGTTGTTTCAAACGTTTTATTAAACAATAAAACAACTCAATCTTTATTATGTAAAATTCATCAATCAGATGCTTCGCACAACTTCATTTGCCTTAAATTGTGATTAAGAAATTCAATGTATTTAATTTGAATAAAACCGTACAGTTAAATAAAAACTTTGGCAATCGGTTGATGAGTACTATAGTCGATCGTATTGCTTTCAATACCTTACTTTAAAATAAACTACCTCGCAGCAGAGCTGACGAGGTATTACTGAAAAGTATTTTAAAAACGAAGCAGAGCTTCGAGGATTTTAACCTTTAGAGATTAAAATCACCGCCGATTTATTACACTGGGTTTGCGTTATTGAAAGCTATCTTGAAAATTTTCTTGAAGAAACCGCCAACGGGTTATTATATGAATTTTATATCCGCGCTTTCTTCTTCTTCGTTATACATTTGAAGGCTTACATCATTCATTCATAACACTTAAAAAGAAGAGTTTATCAGCTTCTTTACATCATACATAAAAACTTCTTTTCTGCCCTTTTTATACAGGCATAAAATCAAGTTGTTTGTTCTTACAATACTGCTGATATGGTTTATTCTTTCTTTGCCAAAAGTCTTGTTTAAAGCGCCTACTTCTTTTGTAATCACTGATAAAAATGACAACCTGCTGAATGCATCCATTGCGGCAGATGGACAATGGCGGTTTCCGTATGATAAAGAGATACCTCAAAAGTTTGCCGAGTGCATCGTTACTTTTGAAGACAAACGTTTTTATCACCACCCTGGAGTTGACCCGATAGCTTTAAGCAGAGCGATTTACCAGGATATAAAAAACGGGAAAACTGTAAGCGGCGGCAGCACGCTCTCCATGCAGGTGATGAGAATGAGCCGTCATCATACCAGCCGTTCGGTGTGGAATAAATTATCTGAAACCATCCTTGCTCTGCGGCTTGAATGCCGGTATTCAAAAAAAGATGTACTTGCTTTATATGCATCCAATGCTCCGTTTGGAGGAAACATTGTGGGTCTTGATGCAGCCGCCTGGCGGTATTATGGTCGCAGCCCGCAATTGCTAAGCTGGGGCGAATGTGCAGCGCTGGCTGTATTGCCGAATGCGCCTTCGCTTGTGCATCCCGGTAAAAACAATAATGCCTTATTGCGCAAGCGTAACGGGCTTCTGCTTTCATTGCTTACAGAAAAAAAGATAGATACATCTACTTACGAATTAGCTAAACTGGAACCTTTGCCCGGTGTGCCGAAACCGTTACCGGAACTGGCACCGCACCTGCTTAACCGCTTTAAAAAAGAGTATGCTGCCACCAAACAGGAAGCTGATACAGCAAGCACATATTTACAAACAACGATAGACATTCACCTTCAGCAGCAGGTGATTTCAATTCTCAACCTGCACCACAATGTATTAGCCGGCAATCAAATCAGGAATGCCTGCGCAATGGTGGTAGAAACCGGCAGCGGAAACATACTGAGTTATGTGGGTAATATTTACCAGCCGCAGGATTCATTGCTTGAAAGCAGCGTGGATGTGTTATCAGCACCACGCAGTCCTGGCAGCACATTGAAGCCTTTATTGTATGCATCGCTGCTAACGGAAGGCAGCCTGTTGCCGAAGCAACTGGTGCCGGACATTCCTACGCAAATTGGCGGCTATACACCTCAGAATTTTGACCTTCATTTTGATGGCGCCGTTCCGGCAAATATGGCTCTCGCGCGCAGCTTAAATATTCCCGCCGTTAAGATGTTGCAGCAATACAAATCGCCACGCTTTTATAGCCAGCTAAAGAATTGCGGCTTTAGTACTTTAACAAAGCCGGCAAGCTGGTATGGCATGAGCCTGATACTCGGCGGTTGCGAAGTAACACCTTATGAACTCGCTGGTGTGTATAGCTCGTTTGCCCGCATGTATCTTCATCAAAACACTAACAAAGGCAAGTGGAATGAAAAGGATTGGTTTATGCCGAAGTATGGGCTGGCAACTGTCAGCCATCAGTCATCAGAAATTAATAAAGAATATGCAGTTGATAACAGCCAACCTTCATCGGCCAGCAATCCATCTTTATTTGATTATCCTGCTGTCTGGCATACATTAAATGCAATGACCGAAGTGATGCGTCCCGGCGAAGAAGGCTTGTGGACCTCCTTTTATTCAGCGCAGCGCATTGCCTGGAAAACGGGAACTTCATTTGGCTTCCGCGATGGATGGGCGGTTGGTATTACCCCAAAATATACAGTGGTTGTGTGGGTAGGCAATACCACCGGAGAAGGACGACCAGAACTGACGGGGATTAAAACCGCCGCTCCTATCCTCTTTGATATCTTTCGCAGCCTGCCGGTTTCATCGTGGTTTCAATCGCCACAAAGTGGTTTTATCTATCTGCCGGTTTGCCATCAAAGCGGGTACAAAGCCAGCGCCGACTGCATACAAGCCGATACTGTTTTGGTAAGTGAAAAAGCTGCCAACAGCCGCGTTTGTCCTTATCATGAAATCATTCATTTAGATCGTACCGGTCATTTCCGGGTGAATGAAACCTGCGAAATTCCGTCAGCTATGCAGCATCGTTCCTGGTTTGTGTTGCCGCCTGCCATTGAATATTATTATCGTCAGCGGCATGCAGATTACAAACCCTTGCCACCTTTTCTGCCAAATTGCAACGATGATAACAGGCGCTCTATAGAAATTATTTACCCCGACGAAAACGCGAAGATTTATGTGCCTCTTGAACGCAATGGCGAGCGTGGGCGAACTATTTTTTCAGCAGCCGATGCCAATAGCAATGCCAGGCTATTGTGGTACATAGATGATGCTTACATTGGCACTACAAGCCAGTTTCACCAGATGGCAGTTATTACAGCACCGGGATTGCACACGCTTACCGTTAGCGATGAAGGCGGGCAGATGATGGTACGTCATTTTTCTATATTGGATAAAGTAAAATGATATAAACGGATATAAAGAAATGATTGACTGGTGATTAGTTACCGGAACTATAACTACTATTTAGTACACAGGCAACAATAATTTACCCAGGAGAATCATTATCCGGTTACTATTATTGGCATCATTTTTTACTATCGGAACATTAAACTTAATTATCTAGTCAAAGTCTTCCGCTCATGCTACGAAAATACCTGGTTTATGCTGCTTTATTAACTGCTTTCATGGCGGGTTGTTCAAAAGACAACGGCAATTCGGGCAGAAATAATAATCCCACTTACAATGTGAAATCCATTATTGATGTAGAATATGGTCAGAACAAAAACTTTTCAGGCAACAATGAAAAGCTATTGCTTGATATTTATTCTCCTAAAAATGCATCAGCTTCCCGTAAATATCCACTGGTTGTAATGGCACACAGCGGCAGCTTCCTGGAAGGAGATAAAGAAGGTCTTGCATCCTTATGCGAGGCAATTGCTGAAAAAGGATTCGTTGCAGTTTCCATCAATTATAGGTTAGGTTGGGATTATGGAAGGGCGCAAAGCCCGGCTGCCTGTGAGGGCGATACAGTTTCACTACAACAGGCGCTTTATCGATCTATGCAGGATTATCATGCTTCCCTTCGTTTTTTGATTCATAACGCAGATAAATATTTTATCGACACCAGTTGGATTTTTATAGGTGGCAGCAGCGCGGGCGCAGTAGCAGCAGTGAATACTATTTACTCAACAACAGAATTTGTCAATACTTATTTTGCTGATGAAAAGGCGACACTGGGTGCCTTGCGTACCGCTGATAATGACTTAACCGATGCTGTTTCTATAAAAGGCAATATCAACCTGTGGGGAGGTCTTATTAAAGACTCGCTTATTACAAGCGCTTCAGCAGTTCCTATGGTTGCTTTTCATGGCTCTGCCGACGAAACAATACCCATTGATTCAGACCATTATGCACTGTGTCCAAATTATCCGCTGCTATATGGCTCACGCGATATGTATACGAAATTAACTGCACTTGGTGTGCCGGCTGTATTGCACGTTGCCAAAGGGCAAGGTCACGGTCCTGATATATATACCGATCCTGATTTTATGTCGACTAACATAAATTGCTTTTTAGAAAGTGTTATTGGTAAAACACCTAAGTCGGGTACTTACGATAACAAAACAAGTGAGTGCCAGTAACACTGGTTTTATTATAAAAAGAAAGCCCTATCATTTTGAATGATGGGGCTTTCTTTTTTTGTGACTATTCCGAAATGAAATTATCAGGAAGTCTTTTTGCACTCTTCAATCATTTTCATAAAATCATCGAATAAATAACGGCTGTCGAAAGGTCCTGGTGTGCTTTCAGGATGATATTGCACGCTGAAAGCAGGCTTGCCTTTTACACGAATTCCTTCAATGCTGTTATCATTCAGATTAACATGCGTAATCTCAATACCTTCGTGGCTGCGAACCGCTTCCGGATCAACGCCAAAGCCATGATTCTGCGTGGTAATTTCACACTGACCTGTAATGATATTTTTCACAGGGTGATTCAATCCACGATGCCCATGATGCATTTTGAAAGTAGGAATATCATTTGCCAAAGCCAACAACTGATGCCCGAGGCAAATCCCAAACACCGGTTTTTCTTCTTCTAAAATTTGTTTCAGGTTATTTACTGCGTAATCCATACTGGCCGGATCGCCGGGACCATTGGAAATAAAATAACCATCAGGATTGAATTCTTTTACACGTTCCATGGATGTGTGTGCCGGATGCACACGCACATATGCGCCGCGTTCCGTTAAGCAGGTAAGAATGTTGCGCTTGATGCCATAATCCATCACCGCAACTTTATATGGCGAAGCCGGATCGCCAATTTCATATTCTTCATTGGTGCTAACAACACTCGCCAGTTCCAGTCCGTCCATATCAGGCACTTCCTGCAGCTTTTGTTTCAGCACTTCTACATCCCATATTTCAGAAGAAATGATGCAATTCATTGCGCCTTTGGTGCGAACGTGTGCCACAAGCGCACGCGTGTCAATCCCTTCAATGGCAACAATGTTGTTTTGTTTTAAGTATTCTTCCAGTCCTTCTTCCGCCTGGTAGCGCGAAAAACGTTCTTCGAGGCTGCGACCGATCAAGCCTTTGATTTTCACCGTATCGCTTTCACGGTCTTCTTTTTTGATACCGTAATTACCGATATGAACGCTATTCATAATCAGGATTTGACCATAGTAGCTGGGATCAGTAAAAACTTCCTGGTAACCGGTCATGCCGGTGTTAAAGCAAAGCTCGCCGGTTGCCGTTCCTATTTTGCCAAATGCGTAACCGTTAAGAACAGTGCCGTCGGCTAAAACTAAAATGGCGGGTGGTTGTGATGCTGGCATTGTATGTTTTTAGAAAATTTGTGCAAAGAAATTTAATAGAGATGATAAGTGGTGTGAAAGTTTTGAACAGGAAGTTATGATTTTGCTTTAGCAAGTTTAATCTCAATCAGTTTTACATAGAAGGCAATTATTTCTCTGTTTACGATATTGTAAGTAGTCTCAAATCCTTTTTTGCGTGCTGCTAAATGCATTAAAGGCAAAACAGGAATGTTTTCAGATAAACGCTTGTAATACAAATTTGTATTTTGTAATTCATTCTCATATTTAAATATAGAAAGTAAATTTTTGAAACTAACAGCCTTCTTGATATTTGTAAACCAAATTCTGGGCTTTGAACCCAATGTTACTATTAAATCAGGCTTTATCTCGTTGATCTCTTTCGCAAATATTTCCTGATGGATATCTGTTTCTTTTAGATTTGTAAATTTGGAGATATTATAGCTTCTACTGCCATTGTATTTAAAGTATATTTGGATGTGTCAGTCAGGTAAATAGTGTAATTTTCTTTAACGAGCTTTTCAACCAATGACCAATACAAGTTGCTCTCTTTACGCATTGATTTCGAATGCAAAGCGTAAGAAAAAGCAGGCAAATAATCAAAGGAAATTGTATTGCTGATAACTATCTCATTTTCACTTTCCTTATTTTCATAAATCTCCCTGAATTTGCTGTAATAAAGACTCGCTGTTTTTCCTTCAGGAAACCTAATCAAATCGTCAAGCAAACTTCCTAATTTTTATTCCAATCTTCATTATTGCAAAAAGCAAGTTTGCTTGTGAATGACATCTTTATTCGTTTTTAGTATTATACTTTGAATAGACTTGCCTGGTAACTATCCATTTTGTTAAACCAAAAGAATTTCTCCAAAACAAAACAGGCAAAATCATTTCTGATTTTGCCTGTTTCTATAAAGAAGAAAATGCATCTTATTCTTCGCTCTTCGTTTCTTCGGTTGATGTTGGTGCTACATCTGTAGTGGGCTCACCGCTGGGTGTTTCGTTGGTTACCATTGGTGAATCGGTAGTAGGTGTTTGTGCAGTTGCAGTTGACTTATTTCCAGTGCTGCGGCCACGACGTGTACGACGTGCAGGCTCAGTAGCAGCATTTGCTGTTTTGCCGTAAACATCATTAAAGTCAACCAGTTCAATCATCGCTTTTTCAGCGTTATCGCCCACACGGATGCCAAGCTTAATGATGCGGGTATAACCACCGGGACGTCCGGCGATTTTTGGTGCAACAACTGTAAAAAGTTCTTTCACGGCAGTTTTATCGTGCAGGTAAGAGAACACGATTCTGTGATTGTGGCTGATAACACCCGGGTTGTCAGCATGTTTTGTTTTGGTAATCAGCGGCTCAATGTAAGTGCGTAACACTTTCGCTTTTGCCAATGTAGTTACAATGCGCTTATGCATGATAAGCTGACTTCCGAGGTTGGCAAGAAGCGCATCTTTGTGGGCTTTCTTTCTGCCAAGATTGTTGATTTTGTCTCCGTGACGCATGACGTTTTAATTTGAAAATGGAAGGATTTGATAATTTGAAAATGAATTCAAACAACAAATTTTCCGGTTATTAATATTTCCTGCACCGTGTCAAGGAGTTACAGGAAACGCTTTTACTTTTTTGCAAAAGCTATTGTTATTGACATAAAAAAAGTAATAAGCAATTTAAATTAACGCTTACTACTTTTTACAAAACTTAGTTTCTATCTACATCATCCAAACCCATCTTGTGAAGGTCCATACCGAACTGCAGGCCGCGCTCATGAAGCACCTGGTCAATTTCGCTCAGAGACTTCTGACCAAAGTTGCGGAATTTCATCAGGTCTTCCTGCTCGTATTGAACCAGTTCGCTGAGTGAATTGATCTTTGCAGCTTTCAGGCAGTTAAAAGCACGTACAGAAAGATCAAGATCTTCCAATGGTGTCTTCAATACTTTGCGAAGCTGAAGAACCTGCTCATCTACCACATCTTCTTTCTTATCTTCTTTCGTATCGAAAGTGATGTTTTCATCAGTGATGATCATCAGGTGCTGAATCAAAATGCGCGAAGCTTGTTTCACAGCTTCTTCAGGGTTGATGGTACCATCGGTAGATACTTCAAGCAACAACTTTTCGTAGTCGGTGCGCTGTTCTACACGATAGTTTTCAACACCATATTTTACATTCTTGATTGGTGTATGAATCGAATCAATGGGAATATATCCGAACACAGAATCTTTCACTTTGTTTTCTTCTGCAGGAACATAACCACGACCTTTTGCGATGGTTAATTCAATATCCAGCTTGGAAGAAGAATCCAGCGTGCAAATCACCAGTTCCGGATTCATCAGGTCGAAGCTTTGCGTAGCTTCAGCGATGTTTTCTGCCGTGAATTCAGTTTTGTTGCGGATAGAGAGCGAAATTTTTTCGTTCTGCAAATCCTGGTCACCTCTTTTCTTAAAGCGTACCTGCTTTAGGTTGAGGATCATTTCGGTAACGTCTTCTGTTACACCTTTGATGGTGGCGAACTCATGGTCAACACCTTCAATTTTGATACCCACAATGGCATAGCCTTCAAGAGAGCTAAGCAGCACTCTGCGCAGGGCATTACCAATGGTCAAACCATAGCCAGGCTCAAGCGGGCGGAACTCGAACTGACCTTCAAAATCAGTAACTTTCTGCATTACGATTTTGTCCGGTTTCTGAAAATTTAATATTGCCATATTGTTTGTATAAACTTCAGCTTTTGTAGCAACTGAAGTATTTGTGAATTTACGAATTGTTGTTCAATCTTTAGTAAAGAAAGAACGGCTTACTTGCTGTACAATTCCACTATCAGTTGTTCCTTGATGTTCTCAGGAACACTTTCTCTTTCAGGATACGTGATGAAAGTACCTTTCTTCTCATTGTCATTCCAGTCAAGCCATGTAAACTTTGGATTGCGTCCGCGAATCTGGCTTGTAACTGATGTATTGCCTAATGATTTTTCTTTCAAACCAACAGTATCACCTGGTTTCAACTGGTAAGAGGGAATATTTACCACATCACCGTTTACAGTAACGTGCTTATGACTAACAAGCTGGCGTGCAGCCGGACGAGAAGGTGCAATGCCCATACGGAACACAGCATTATCTAAACGCGCTTCCAACATCTTAATCAGGTTTTCACCGGTTACACCTTTCCAGCGTGATGCTATTTCAAAAGTGTTGCGGAACTGGCGCTCTAATACACCATAAGTGTACTTAGCTTTTTGCTTTTCTTTTAACTGCAAGGCATACTCGCCCGGAGCTTTACGCTTCTTTGTTGCGCCATGCTGACCAGGAGGATTGCTGTTTTTAGTCAGCCATTTGCCATTGCCTAAAATGGGTTCGCCGAAGATGCGGCTAATCCTTGTTTTGGGACCTGTGTAACGTGCCATTTCTTATTTACTTTTTGATTTTTTAGTGACGACGCCTGATCAGTAAAAATCTAAAATCAATCAAACGTCCTGATTTAATATTTAAGATTTAATATTAGTTGGCCGGTATGTTTACTATTAAATATTACCTATTATTTATTCAATCCTTTATACTCTTCTCTTTTTAGGAGGACGACAGCCGTTGTGTGGCAACGGTGTAATGTCTTTAATCATCGTGATTTCGATGCCATTCTGTGCAAGGGAGCGAATAGCACCTTCGCGACCAGCACCGGGACCTTTTACATATACATCTACTCTCTTTAAACCTGCATCGATTGCTACTTTCGCAGCATCAGCAGCCGCTACCTGCGCAGCATACGGTGTGTTTTTCTTTGAGCCACGGAAGCCCATTTTACCAGCAGACGACCAGCTTATAACTTGTCCCTGCTTGTTGGTAAGAGCAATAATAACATTGTTGAAAGTAGCGCTGACATGAGCATCGCCGTACGCATCAACCTTCACAATTCTCTTTTTAGCAGATGCTTTTGCATTAGCCTGCTGCTGTGATTTTTGAACTTTTGCCATAATAATTTTGAGGTAATCTCGCCGCGCCTGTCGCGACACTGTTTTATAAAACAAAATCCCGCCCCTATTTTGGAGCGAGACCTGGATAACCCTCCGTTGCTTTTATGCGCAACATCCGGCGTTCTCCAGATACAACAAAGCACCACGCTGTTGGCGTGGTGCCATGAAATTATTTCTTCGGTGCTTTCTTTTTACCGGCAACCGTCTTACGCTTGCCCTTACGGGTGCGGCTGTTGGTACGGGTGCGCTGACCGCGAACCGGCAAGCCTTTACGATGACGAAGACCGCGATAACAGGCGATATCAAGCAAACGCTTGATGTTCATCTGTACTTCGCTGCGAAGCTGACCTTCCGTTTTAAATTCGTTGGTAACGATGGTACGGATAGCACCTTGCTCATCGTCATTCCATTGATTTACCTTTTTGTCATAATCCACACCGGCTTTATCTAAAATATATTGTGCTGTAGAGCGACCAATACCATAGATATAAGTTAATCCGATTTCGCCTCTTTTGTTTTTGGGTAAATCAATACCGGCAATACGAGCCATAATTATTTATTGTAAATTTTCGATTGTTAATTGTAAACTGATATTGTCAATTTACAATTGGCAATATCACAATGATCAATATTATCCCTGACGTTGCTTAAAGCGGGGATTTTTTTTGTTGATGATATACAGCTTGCCCTTTCTGCGAACAATTTTGCAATCTGCACTTCTCTTTTTTACAGAAGCTCTTACTTTCATAGTTTCTATTTTGCCGTCAGCGTCATCCGCCTCGGCGGACTTCAGCATCCTGTTATTTATTTATACCTAAAGATGATTCTCCCTCTTGACAAATCGTAAGGACTCATTTCCACTCCCACTTTATCGCCCGGCAAAATCCTGATGTAGTGCATTCGCATTTTACCCGAAATGGTCGCTAATATTTCGTGCCCGTTTTCAAGCTTTACGCGGAACATAGCGTTGCTCAGCGCTTCCAGAATGACACCATCTTGCTTAATTAGCGGTTGTTTAGACATATTTTTGGGAGCGCAAAGATAATCGTTTAGAGTATAAAAGAGAAACTTTAGTAATTATTTTGCGATTTGTTTAAAAATTGTGGAAAAGCCTCTTTATGATTGGCTTTCTTCTATATAATTCCGCCTGGTTGTTTCCAGTTTCAATCAGCCAATAGAATCTCGCCTTTTCTTTACACGAAATGAAAAATAGCTTTGACTTAAATAGCTGAAAGCCACAACGAATACCGTAGTCACAATTTTAGATGGCGTTGGGTACCAGCCTAAAAAATTGATGAAGAACCAGAGAAATATGTAATTGAGAAAAAAGCAAATCACCACAATCATAAAATAACGAACCAGTTGCGTTCTGCCCCGCACTTCCGACTCAGGAAACACCACGTAACGGCTCAAATAAAAACCAGTGAAGAACGATATGAATGAAGCTGTAATCAGCGATGCTGTTGGTGCCGACATTATATAAATGCCTAAATCAAGATTGTGCTTTTTATAAAGCAAATTATAGCTTAGAGCAAATAGTGCAATATCCAAAACCATATTCGCGCCACCGCAAGCCGCATAACGAAAGGTTTGTAAAGGAATGAAACGGCGAAACGGCGGATAAAAAAAGTCTACCGTTTTTAATATTGACTGCCGAATATTGTTGTGAAGCTGATACATGATGCCGGAAGTAGCGAAGGTAAGGATGGATTGACAAGGCAGTGTTTGCTTTTTCTCAAAAACAGAATGGGATGTCGCTTTCCACTTTACTATCTCTCATCCGTTCAAAGATTGCCAAATGTTTTTTGACGGGTAATTTGGCAACTATAAAGACAGCTTGTAAACTGGCGTTTGCCCATTCGTTCAATATCTTAAATTCATCGCAGCGTTTCACTCATTCGCATCGCATACTTCGCTTATCCTATTTTTGCCACCCAATTTTTAATCATGAATGTTGTAGAACAGATAAAAGAAATAGCCGTCGAAGCCCTGAAATCATTATATACCATTGATGCGAAAGCAAGCAGCATTACCATCAATGAAACCAAGCCTGAATTTGAAGGTGATTATACGATTGTGTTGTTTGCGTTTACAAAACAAACCCGCAAATCACCAGATGCTTTAGGTAAAGAAATCGGCGATTATCTGTTGCAATATCATCCTTCTATTGTAAGTAACTATGGAGTGATCAAAGGCTTTTTAAATCTCACTGTTTCCGAAGGTTACTGGCTTTCATTCTTATCAAAAAATTACTCGAATTCATCTTACGGTTTGCTGGAGAATAAAGACAGCCGCATTATGGTAGAATATTCATCGCCTAACACCAATAAACCTTTGCATCTCGGACACTTGCGCAACAACTTTTTAGGCTGGAGCATAGCAGAAATATTAAAAGCACAAGGCAATGAAGTGGTAAAGACTTGCGTGGTTAATGATCGCGGTATTCACATTAGCAAAAGCATGATAGCCTGGCGTCGCTTTGGCAATGGCGCTACACCTGAAAGCACAAACGAAAAAGGCGACCATTTGGTAGGTGATTATTATGTAAAATTTAATGATGAATATAAAAAGGAAACAGAGCAATTAATCAACGAAGGAAAAACCAAAGATGAAGCAGAACAACAAGCGCCCATTATGGAAGCTGCCCGCCAGATGCTTGTCGATTGGGAACAAAGCAAACCAGAAATAATACAGCTATGGAAAACAATGAACAGTTGGGTGTATAAAGGCTTTGATGAAACCTATAAAAAAATAGGCAGTGATTTCGATAACGTGTATTACGAAAGCAATACATACTTGTTAGGTAAAGACCTGGTTGAGCAAGGCTTGCAAAAAGATGTATTTTATAAAAAAGACGACGGCAGCGTATGGGTAGATTTAACCGCTGATGGGCTGGATGAAAAAGTAGTACAGCGCAAAGACGGCACATCGGTTTATATTACGCAAGACATTGGCTTAGCCGAGCAAAAGCAGCAGGAGTATGACATACAGCAAAGTATTTATGTGGTTGGTGATGAACAAAATTATCACTTCAAAGTGCTAAAGCTGATATGCGAAAAACTCGGGCTTCCTTCTGCTGACGGCATTCATCATTTAAGCTATGGCATGGTAGAACTGCCTTCCGGAAAAATGAAAAGCCGCGAAGGAACCGTTGTTGATGCTGATGACTTGATTGATGAAATGATAAACATTGCGAAGCAAAAAACCGAAGAACTTGGGAAAGTAAAAGACTTTACAGAAGATGAATTGGTTGAACTTTACAATATCATCGGGCTGGGCGCGTTGAAATTTTTCATCCTGCGTGTTGACCCCAAAAAACGCATGATTTTTAACCCGGAAGAAAGCATAGACTTTCACGGTTTTACAGGCCCTTTCATTCAATATACACATGCGAGAATCAAAAGTATTCTGCGTAAGAATAAAGTTTCCATCAGTCCTTTACAAAACATTTCTTTACTGCCTTTAGAAAAGGAAATTATCGTTTCGCTTGAGCCTTTCTACAGCATCATTGCAGAAGCGGGTAATGAATATGATCCTTCAAAAATTGCAATCTATATTTTCAATCTTTGTAAAACATTCAATTCATTTTACTCCGAACATTCTGTTACCAAGGCAGAAAGCGAAGACAAAAAACAATTGCGCCTGCAGATTTGTTTACTAACCGCAACCGTCATCAAAAGAGGCATGCACATATTAGGTATTGAAGTGCCGGAAAGGATGTAAGAGCCGGTTCTATTGTTTTGCTTTTTATATGATTAAGTAAAGACGATCACAATTCGTTTTCACTTATATTCGGTGCAAAATCAAAAAATTATGACTGAGCAAAACTCCTTCCTTGGCACTGAAAAAATGCCCGTTCTTCCTCCAACAAGTGATGAAAAAACAATGGCTTTACTATCACATGTTTTGACACTCGTAGTTGGTTTTATTGCGCCACTTGTTATTTACCTGATAAAGAAAGATGAGTTTTCTTTTGTTGCCGCTCATGCAAAAGAATCATTGAACTTCCAGATCACGTTAGCAATCGTTATCGTCCTGCTTTTTATCAGCGTTATTGGTATTCTGCTGGTATGGATCATTGGTATCGCAGCATTGGTTTTAGTAATCATTGCCACCGTTCGCGCAAGCGAAGGAAAATTGTATAAATACCCGCTCACACTGCGTTTGATCAAGTAATTTTTCTTTCAGCATTTCATAATAACTTATCTATAGCCGCCGCCAGTTTCCTGTCTTTATCAGTCACTGTATCGCCGGCATCATGAGTTGATAAACGGATATCAACTTTGTTGTAAATATTCGTCCATTCAGGATGATGATCCATGCTTTGCGCGAGTAAAGCCACGCGTGTCATGAAAGCAAAGGCTGCAGAGAAATCGGCAAAAGTAAAACTGCGCTGCAGAGAATTATCTGTCTCCTGCCACATAAATTAATGAATAAATTGTTCAGAAAGAAGTTTTGACAAACCTGCATCAATACCGGGAATAGCAGAGCAAAGTTGTTCAAAAGAATCCATTATAAAAAACGTTGGCTGC
Source organism: Ilyomonas sp. (assembly GCA_965199905.1). Lineage (GTDB taxonomy): Bacteria > Bacteroidota > Bacteroidia > Chitinophagales > Chitinophagaceae > Ilyomonas. The sequence continues at coordinate 711,206 of OZ241366.1, forward strand.
AAGGTATCAATACGATAAGGCAGGTTCAACATCTGATCAATATTGAAAGGTATTTTTACAGAGCTATTGCTGTATACATGCGCCGTTTCACCAATGGAAGATATAATACCCGCACCAAATATTTTGTTTTGCCCGGCTTCATTCAGCAAACCAAACTCGATAGTGTACCAATATACACGTGCAAGAATAGCAATGGCTTCCGAATCATGAATCCATTTCATCGCCAGCTCACCAAAGCTTTGCATAAACTGCGCATAAGCCGGGTTTACCAACAATGGTATATGACCAAACACATCATGAAACATATCCGGCTCTTCAATGTAGTTAAGCTCTTCCATCGTACGCAACCAGCACGTAGCGGGAAACTGTCTGCTGATAAGCATTTCAAAAAATTCCTTTTGGGGCACCAGCTCAGGAACAGTTGTTATCTGCCAGCCGGTTTGCTCCTTTAAAATAGCTGTTGTTCTTTCGAAATCCGGAATCTCTTCCGCGTTAAAACTTACCACGCCAAGAGCTTCCAGGTAAAGCTGGCTCGCGTGTTCCTTTACACCAGAAATCTGTTGTTCAAATAACACTTTCCATACTTCAAAATCTTCGGATGTATATGTGCTGTAATCCTGCGCAATTGGTTTTACTCTTTGCATAACAATCTTTTTTAGCGGTGCATCCTTTTACATAAAATACAAATATATTTTTGATGACCATCATCTGTCAGTTTTGTGATTGACCGAAAACACAATGATAGGAGGGCTAACAGAAAACATGTTAAGAAGACGAACGGCGACAGGTTTGCATTGCCTTCATTATCTATCGTACTTGCTAAAGCGATAGGCATGCTGCAGATACTTTGCCGTTGAGCTATGTTATATCTTAAAGAGATATAATCATGTTAGCTCTTTACTTTTTTCTGTAATAAAGAAAAATCGCTCTCTTCTTTTACGATATTGTTCCACAATACACCGACACGTTCAATTTCCATTTCCACCACATCACCTGCCTGCAGCCAGCGCTCTTCATAAGACGGATTGTTGAGTTTGCTTGTACCATTCAGTTCCAGAAAGCAACCAGTGCCAACCGTGCCGCTGCCAATCACATCGCCGGGATGTAGCGTAACACCATAACTGCATCGCTCAATGATCTCTGCAAACGTCCAATGCATATTCTCCAGGTTGCCTTCGCTCACCTTTTCACCATTTACAAAACAGCGCATAGGCAGGTTCCAGCTTTTGCCCGTATGACCTTCTTTGGCAGGCACTTCAGAAGATTGCAGCTCATCTAACGTAACGAGACAAGGGCCAATCACAGTTGCAAAGTCTTTTCCTTTGGCAGGCCCCAAATTGAGCATCATTTCTTCCAACTGCAAAGTGCGGGCGCTCATATCATTCATAATCATTAACCCGCCGATATAAGCATCCGCTTCTTTAGCTTTAATATTTCTGCCACTTTTGCAAATTACAATGGCTGCTTCCAGTTCAAAGTCAAGTTTTTCAAAATGATCGGGCATACATTTTATATCGCCTGCACCTTGTACGCTATTGTGGTTAGTGAAATAAAAAACAGGATACTGGTCAAACTCAGGAATCATTGGCACACCGCGGTTTCTTCGTGCGGCTTCTACGTGTTGCCGAAACGCATAACCATCACGGCATGATGTAGGAAAAGGCACCGGTGCGAGAAGCGTCACATCATCTAATGTAATGCCATTTCCTTCTTTTAAAATTCCTTGTTGAATTGCTTTTTCTGTTTGCTGCGCGATCGGAAACATATCTTCCCAAAAGTTGAGCATCATGCTCATTGAAGAAGGAAGTTCCGGGTTCATTAAATCGCAATCATAGACAAAGCCATTCACCAAAAAAGCAAGCTGTTCAACATCTTTATGTAAGTAAGAAACCAGTTTCATTCAATTCCTTTTGTTACGACACATCATAAATTTCCTCTGATTTCCTGCTCTCTTTCTATAGCTTCGAATAAGGCTTTAAAATTGCCCTTACCAAAGCTTTTTGCGCCTTTGCGCTGGATGATTTCGAAGAATAAAGTCGGGCGATCTTCAACAGGTTTTGTAAAAATCTGTAGCAAGTACCCTTCTTCGTCCCTGTCAACCAAAATACCCAATTCTTTTAGTGGTTCTATGTCTTCATCTATATGCCCGACGCGTTGCAGCAAGTCATCGTAATAAGAAGAAGGAACTTTTAAAAACTCGATGCCGCGGCTTTGCATATCTGTTACTGTTTCCACAATATTGTTTGTTGCCAGCGCCACATGCTGCACGCCTTCACCGTTATAAAACTCCAGATATTCTTCTATCTGCGATTTCTTTTTTCCTTCCGCCGGTTCGTTAATTGGAAATTTTACAAAGCCATTTCCATTGCTCATTACCTTGCTCATCAGGGCAGAATATTCGGTAGAAATATCACTGTCATCAAAAGATAAAATGTTGCGGAAGCCCATAACATTTTCGTAAAAAGAAACCCATTTGTTCATTTGATTCCAGCCAACATTCCCTACACAATGATCAACATATTGCAAGCCTGTTTCTTCAGGATTATAAGCTGATTTCCATACCACATAACCCGGCAAAAAAGCGCCTTCGTAATTTTTTCTTTCTATAAAAAGGTGAACTGTATCGCCATACGTGCGAATGCCGCTCATAACCACTTCGCCAAACTCATCGTGACGTGTAACCGGCGCCAGACTTGAGATAGCACCGCGCTTCATGGTTTGCTGCCACGCATCCGTGGCATCATGTACACGCAAGGCAAGGTGCTTCACACCATCGCCATGCATTTGTATATGTGCTGCAATGTCGTTGCTGAATTGTAAGGGTGTGGTAAATACAAACGTGAGCTTATTTTGCCTCACTGCATAAGAAGATATGCCTTTCATACCTGTTTCAGGACCTGCATACGCAAGACTTTGAAAGCCGAAAGCCGTTTTATAAAAATGCGCTGCCTGCTTGGCATTGCCTACATAAAACTCAACGTAATCGGTGCCTTGCAAAGGAAGAAAATCGGTATTGTTATTCAGCGCCACTTTACGAGGTGCTTCTAATTCGGAAATCATTTTATTGTAAATTGATAATGGTTAACTGTAAATTTTAAAGCAAACGAAAACTTGTTACGGGCAAAGAAGAGAACAACTTCTATTACCTGCTAACGATAAACAATTAACAATGTATCAGCGGCCAGTGCTTCCATAAGGCAAGCGTAGGAATTGCAATCTTCGAAGAATCTTTTATGCGCGTAATCAGGACACATGGCAGCACAAAAATAGAATTCTTATTCAGAATATTAACAAATGTTAGTTTTTGGTAAAAATCTTTATCGTTTCTTTCTACTTTTGCTGAAGACAAATGGCGATTGATAATTGGTTGTCGTTAATGGTTGATTGGGAAAACGCAGATTCATAATTAAATATGAAATTCTGTTTGGATTGCTCAATCATTGTCCGGAACCCTGACCCGCCGCGGCGGATGCAACAGGCGATCAATCGGAGCGATGAACAATGACTACCAAAAGAAAAAATTATTCACAGCAGCATGTGATGTATTAAGAAAAGCTTGCCGGTAAATCATATCATACATCACATATCTAAAACCGTACATAACTATGGCACACTATACTTCGCTTGGTTCTATACCCCATAAGCGGCACACACAATTTCGCAAGCCGGACGGAACTCTATATTCCGAACAACTATTTTCAACGGAAGGCTTTAGCAATGATTCGTCGTTACTGTATCACTCGCATCCGCCAACGGGTATCATAAAAACAGACGAACCTGTGAATGTGGCGCCGCAAATTGCAGAGGAAAAAATGCTGAAACACCGCAGCTTTGAAGGCTTTAAAATAACTCCGCAAAATGATTATTTACAAAGTAGAAAGCCAGTATTGGTTAACAATGATTGTCACATCAGTTTAGCCGCGCCGAAGCAGAGTTTGCAGGATTATTTTTATAAAAATGCAGATGCGGATGAACTCATTTTTATACATGAAGGCAGCGGAAAATTACTCACACAATACGGTGAGATTTCATTCGGTTACGGCGATTATGTAATCATTCCAAGAGGCACTATTTATCAAATTCATTTTGATGGCGAAGACAATCGATTATTAATCGTTGAGTCTTTTTCGCCAATTCGCTATCCGAAAAAATATTTGAGTAAACATGGGCAATTGCTTGAGCATTCGCCTTATTGTGAGCGCGACATCAGAACACCACAAAACCTGAAAACAATAGACGAAAAAGGTGACTTCATTATACAAACCAAAAAGAAAGGAACGCTGTATGGATTGCACTATGCTTACAATCCTTTTGATGTAATTGGCTGGGATGGTTGCTGTTACCCGTTTGCATTAAGCATCCACGATTTTGAACCCATTACAGGACGTGTGCATCAGCCGCCGCCGGTGCATCAAACATTTGAAGCGAACAATTTCGTGGTGTGTTCGTTTGTGCCGCGCCTGTTCGATTATCACCCTTTATCTATACCGGCTCCATACAACCACAGCAACATTGACAGCGATGAAGTTTTGTACTATGTTGATGGTGATTTCATGAGTCGCAGGAACGTAACACGAGGAATGATAACATTGCATCCGGCTGGCATTCCGCACGGTCCGCATCCGGGGCTGGCAGAGAAAAGCATTGGCGCAAAAGAAACAAAGGAATTGGCGGTAATGGTGGATACTTTTCATCCGCTGATGCTGACAAAGCAGGCACTGGAGATTGAGAATGACGGGTATACTATGAGTTGGATTGAGTAAGTAAAAGAAGAATTATAGTTCTTTATCTAAATAAAAAATTGCCTTCTGCAACACTTAATTTACGATGTTTACCATTCTGGAAATATCGGTTTGGTTTAGCTATTATGAAGACACTCATTTCAGTTCGCGGAAAAAATATACACGTTGAGTTTACACAATATGCCGTGCGCATTACAACAGATAATGAACTGGAAGAATTGCTTCGTAATGATGTGAAAAAAGCTACGCTTGAACTTGTATCGGCTATAAAATCAGACTATCAAAAACATTTTCATTCCGGATTCAAAGTTTCTAACCGCTCTATGTCGGTTGAAATCTGGGGACATGTGTATGCAGACCAGCTTGCAAAATGGATAAAGAAGTTTTCGCGCATCAAAATCATCAATAAAATTTCAGACAAAATTATTTATCATGCAGAGCGAATAGATATTGGTGAAAAAGGGCACGATAGCAACCGCATTGTCTGGGATTGCCTCGCTCCTTTCTTATCGCTGATTGCTTTTTTCTTACCATAACAGACAGAAAATTTTATTGAAATCAGAATATTCACTTTTCAGGATGACATTGTTCTTCATTTTCCATTTCTTTGTCCACTGTTAAAACTAGCTTCTCTTTGCAGGAACAGGCCATTATTTTGTAAAATCAATCGCTTTTTTTAATAAAAACTATAATAATATGATGAATTCAAAACTTCGGTTACCAGCTATTATTCTGATGATGGCGATGGGCGTCAGTTGCGTAAGCAACAAAAAGTTTGCTTCGCTGCAATCTGATTATAATACGCTGCAGGGCAAAACAAATGCTATTGCCAAATCAAACGACGACTGTCAGAGCGCACTCGGTGCAGCCAATGTAAAAATTGCAAGTCTGCAGGATCAATTGCAGGCAGAACGCTCTCACGTAGCTTCCTTGCAATCTGCTTTAGATAAAAGTCTGACATCTGCCAGCCAGGGCAATGTAAATATTTCCAAGCTGGTAGATGAAATCAATTCTTCCAATAAATACATTCAGGAATTGATCGCTTCTAAAAACAAGAGCGATTCGTTGAACATGATTTTGACCAACAACCTGACACGCTCGTTAAGCCGCGAAGAAATGCAGGATGTGGATGTGCAGGTGTTAAAAGGTGTGGTTTATATTTCTCTGTCGGATAACATGCTTTACAAATCGGGCAGTTTCGAGATATCAGATAAAGCCAATACCACACTGGCGAAGATTGCTAAAATCATCACTGATTATAAAGACTTTGAAGTGCTGATTGAAGGCAATACCGATAATGTGCCTATCACAAAAACAAACATCCGCAATAACTGGGATTTAAGTGCTTTGCGCGCTTCTTCCGTTGTTCAGGCATTACAGAATAATTTTGGCGTAGATCCAAAACGCATGACAGCCGGCGGACGTGGTGAATATAACCCGGTTGCCAGCAATGCAACGGATGCCGGAAAGATTCAAAACCGTCGCACACAGATCATCATTACTCCGAAGCTCGACCAGTTTATGGAGCTAATTAATAAAGCGCCGGGAACCGATTCAACAGGCGCAAAATCGTAATGAAGTTTTTTCAAAAGCGATTACTACAAACAAAAATGCCTTGCTGAATAGCAAGGTATTTTTTATAAATCATCTTTATAAGCTTAATAGCTGACACACTCTTTCAGTTCTTTATCAGTATAAGCTAAGTCGTATTGCTTCAGCACATCTGCCGGCACGCCATTCCATTGGTTAGGCACATTGCCTCTGTAATCCATATCTTTTAAACCAATTTCCGATGTATAGAAACCACTTGCTGTAAGGTTGCGCATCAGGCTGAAAAAAGTAACACCTGGCTGCATTCCCGGCTTTACCTTTTTAGGGTATGCAATCTGGTCAACCATTTCAATGCGTTGCTTGTCATCAAGGTCGCGGAAAGATTTTCCATACCGCGTTAAACATTGCATATCCAGCCAGCGCATTCCGCCACGCATTGGCGTTTGGTGCTCAGGCATATCTTTTACAATAAACTCAATAAAATCGGGCACTTTAGCATCGGTTGCGCTGCCGCTTACTTCATCTTTTGGAATGATAATATCCGCCAGCACAGCGATGGTTCCCATCTCATGATCGGTAAAGAATTTATTCTTCGTGATGTCGGCGTAATGTTCTTTTTCTTCCGCCATGCGGTCAAAGTCATTGCCCTTATTTTCTACCGCTTTTTCCGAAGGTAATTTCTTCGTGTTGTCCGTCTTGATATCCGTATTGCAGGCTTCAATAACGATACCGGTAGCTGCTGCGCCGGTCAATAATGTTTTCAGCGATTTCCTTCTGTCCACTTTTTTATAATTATAAATTATGGATTATGAATTATGGATGAGAAGAATCAGATGCGAAGCCGCATTTATAATTCATAATCCATAATTCATAATTCCTAAATATTGTTCTTCTTTAACTCATCAATCAAATGCTCACTCGCGCGCAGCGATAAAGCCAGGATCGTCCATGTAATATTCTTATCAGCCTGCGATACAAACTGACCGCCATCTACGCAGAATACGTTCTTTGCATCATGCGCCTGGCTCCATTTGTTAAGCGCCGATTTTTTCGGGTCATCGCCCATGCGCACTGTGCCCGCTTCGTGAATAATTTTACCCGGCGCTTCCAGTCCCCAGTTGTTTTCTTTGCTGTTATTTGCGCCCCAGGTAATTTCCGCTTTCATATTATGCAGAATTTCAGTAAACGTTTCCGTCATGTGCTTCGCCTGGTTAATTTCATGTTCCGTGTATTTCACATTGAAGCGAAGCACCGGTATTCCAAATTTATCAACCGTCGTTGGGTCAATTTCACAATAGTTACTTTCTAAAGCAAGCGCTTCTCCCCTTCCGGCCATGCCCACGGCAGAACCGTAGAAATAGCGGTAATCTTCTTTTAAAGATTTACCATAACCACCGGCTTCTTTCTGCATTCCATTCACAGGATATTTGCCATTCTGGTTTTCTACTCCCCAACCAAAACCATACAAAGGCATTCCCATACCGCCACCATATTCAATATGATAACCACGCGGAAAATCAAGTTTTTTGTTATCAAGCCACCAGGGCGAATACACATGCAAACCGCCTACCCCGTCTTCATTGTAACGCTTTCTGTTGAACAAAGAAGGCACAACGCCACCCATTCCCGAGCCGGTAGAATCATGCAGATATTTTCCAACAATGTTACTGGAGTTTGCCAACCCATTTGGATGTCGTGGCGATTTTGAATTCAACAACAAACGCGACGATTCGCAGGCACTCGCAGCCAGTATCACGGTGCGACCCGTTACCTGGTATTCCTGCATGTCGTTCTTATCAACATAAGAAACAGCAGTAGCCAATCCTGTCTTTTGGTCAGTAATTATCTCACGCGCCATCGCATCCGTTATCAGGTCAAGATTACCTGTTTTTAATGCAGGAATAATCAGCACAGAAGAAGAAGAAAAATCTGCATAAACCTTACAGCTTCTGCCGCACTGTGAGCAATAAAAGCAGGAGCCGCGATCTTTATTAATCGGCTTGGTAAGAATGGATAAACGTGAGGGGATCACAGGCACACCGGCAGCAGCGCCGGCACCCTTTATCATCATTTCATGCAGCCTTGGCTTTGGTGGTGGCAGAAAGAATCCATCCGGATCATTCGGCAATCCTTCATTGGTACCAAACACACCCAACATTTTATCGATACGATCGTAATAAGGCTTTACTTCATCATAGCTAATCGGCCAGTTATCACCTAAGCCATCAATATCTCTTCGCTTAAAATCTTTTGGACCAAAACGCAATGAAATTCTGCCCCAGTGATTCGTTCGTCCGCCAAGCATGCGTGCACGCCACCATTCCCATTCGGTTCCTTCAGCTTTTGTATAAGGCTCACCATCAATTTGCCATGCCCAATAGCAACCGTCAAAATCGCCGAACGGGCGAAACCGCGTACCGGCACCGCGACGCGGAGAATCCCACGGCTTCTTTAGTTGCAATGAATTGATTTTTGGATCAAACATAGGCCCAGCTTCAATCAGGCACACTTTTAATCCTGCATTGGCAAGTGTGTAAGCCGCCATACCACCACCGGCACCGGAACCAACGATAACAGCATCGTATTGTTTTGATTTCTTCTTAATTTCTAAATCAGCCATAAGAGCTAAGCATTTTTCGTTGGGCTAAATATAGTACATTATCGATTTCGGGAATTATGTTTTTCCGTTAAGGTTTAAATAAGATAGGGGAATGATAAAAAAGAAAGGGCAAACGAGTATTATATTATCCATGTATCGCTGTAAAGAATGACCTGATTACTTTTGACCCTTTAGGTTGAAGAATGAATTATATTCTGGCTATAGATATCGGTACTACCAATTGCAAAGCAATCGTTTTTGACGAGGCAGGAAAAGCTGTTTGCACACGCAAAGGTAACTACCAGACAATAACTGATGATAAGGGAAAAAGCGAGCAAAACCCGGATGAGCTATTTGATGTTGTGGTAAGGTTAATAAAAGAATCGCTCTCAGAAAAAGAGAATATTAACGCTGTTAGTTTTAGCGCTGCCATGCACAGTTTATTGGCTGTTGACTTGCACGGAAAACCATTAACCAATGCCATTTTGTGGTCTGATACAAGGGCTAAAATGCAAGCGGAAAGATTGAAGCAGACAGAGGTTGGTAAACTCATTTATCAAAATACCGGCGTGCCCGTCCACCCGATGTCTCCGCTTTGCAAAATCATCTGGCTAAAGGAAACATTGCCTGATGTATTTGCCAATACTCATAAATTTATATCCATCAAGGAATATATTTTTTTCAAACTCTTTGGTAAGTATATCATTGATGATTCTATTGCATCGGCTACCGGATTGTATAATATTTATAAAACAGAATGGTTTGACAGAGCATTAGAACAAGCTGGCATTACCGCAGATCATTTGTCAAAGCCTGTGGAAGTAACGCACCAGGAAAGCAACCTGTTACCCAAATACAAGAATATAATTTCGGCTCAGCCAACTATCGTTTTTATAGCCGGTGGCAATGATGGTTGCCTTGCCAACTTAGGCAGCGGTGTGTTATCATCAGGCGATGCTTCGCTTACCATTGGTACGAGTGGCGCCATACGATTAACAACAGGACATCCGAAACCTGACGATGCTCAAAGGTTGTTTACTTACCTTTTAACGAGAGACATTTTTGTAACCGGTGGCGCTATAAATAATGGCGGTATTACACTGGAATGGCTAAGCGGCATTATAACAAATGATGACACGCCTAAACAACCTGATGACTTATTACAACTGGCTGAAAAAGCGCCTGCCGGCTCAGACAAACTTCTTTTTCTTCCTTACTTGCTTGGCGAACGTGCGCCTATGTGGGATGCTGCTGCAAAAGGTGTTTTGTTTGGATTAACACAACAACATACTAAAGAACATATTGCCCGCGCAACCATGGAAGGTATTTGCTTTGCCATGCGTAATGTAATGGTTGCGATAGAAGAAGTGAATGGTAACATTAAAACCATTTATGCAAGCGGCGGTTTTACGCAATCCTCTTTTTGGCTGCAGATGATGGCTGATGTTTTAAACAAAACAATTACTGTAAACAACAGTGCAGATGCGTCATCAACCGGTGCTGCTATTATTGGTTTGTATTCGATGGGATACATCAGGAATCTTTCTGAACTAAACCATGGTTTTGCAGTGCAAAAAACATTTACTCCGAATGCTTCTGCGGTTGAAATTTATCAGTCTTTATTTCCCGTTTTTCAGTCGTTATATGTTAAGCTGAAAGACGACTTTGTTTCTTTAGATGAGATATAAAACTAATTGATTACTGACAGCTTTTTGTTATTAAACTTCAACAGAATTGTTCATTTGATAAAAATAAAATTGGATATTGATACTTTATTTAAAACAGATTCTTCTTTCACTTTAATAAAAGCCTTATCAATGCCCGGAATCTTGATGGAAGCATTCCTGCGTGTCGAAGTAGCAGGGATAGTAGTAACTGTCGATGAAAAAACAACCGGACGCCTGTTATATAAAATGCATTTTGTATTTTTTCAAAAGAATTTACCATTAATAGAAACGTTTTTAACCAAAAAAAGGCTGCAGAATTTGCAGCCTTTTTCAATTTATGATAATTGATTATTGTCCGTCATCATCGCTATCATTGCCATTACCACCAAGGTTCAGCGGGTAGCCATAAGTTTCTTCATATCCCGGATAAATGCCTTCCAGCTTAACAGTGCCGGTTGCAGTTGCCAGCAATTTATTTAGTTCGTCTACCGATTTTACTTCCTGACCATTTACGCTCAGGATGATAAAACCTTCCTGAATGCGACTGCTTTTTAAAGCTCCGTTGCCAAGGGTTTTTATCTGCACACCACCAGCGATATTATTCTTTTTTGCAGTAGCAGCATCAACAGTTACCAACTCGCCGCCGAGTTTATTGCCAAGCGTTTGTGCCTGCACCTGGGCGTATGTACCCGATTTGTTTTTAAGCGTAACGGTAGTTGTTTTTTCAACACCATCTCTTACATACGTTACATTTATTTTATCGCCGGGTTTGTAGCGGGATAACTGCTCCTGAAGTTCAGCACTTGTATAGATAGTTGCATCGCCAATCTTTGTAACGAAATCACCTTTTTTAAGACCAGCTTCTTTAGCCGCACCATCATCAGCAACACCTGTTACATAGATGCCGTCGCCATCTTTTATACCATTGGCTTTTTTCTGCGCGTCGCTTAAATCGCCGGGCGCATAAGACAAGCCCAGATAACCTCTCTGCACGGCACCATATTTAATAAGGTCGCCAACCGTTTTACGAACAATGTTTACAGGAATCGCATAAGAATAACCGGCATAAGAACCGGTTGGCGAAGCGATGGCGCTATTGATACCAATAAGCTCGCCCGTTGTGTTTACCAGCGGACCACCACTGTTTCCAGGGTTTACCGCAGCATCTGTTTGAATGAATGATTCAACAGGAGATTTGCTTTTATTAATACCTATGGAACGAGCTTTTGCACTTACAATACCAGCCGTTACCGTTACATCAAGTGTAAGCGGGTAACCAATAGCCAGCACCCACTGACCAAGCTTTACTTCATCGCTGTTGCCCCATACCATATAAGGCAAATTTTTACCGGCATCAATCTTTACAACAGCTAAGTCTGTGCTTGGGTCGGTGCCAACTACAGTTCCCGTATATGTTTTGCGATTGGCTAACGTAACAGTTACTTCATCCGCACCTTCAACCACGTGATTGTTGGTAACAATGTATCCATCTTCACTTACCAAAGCACCGCTGCCACTGGCACGCTGCTCAGGAATGGTTTGAACACGCGGACCACTAAAAAAATCACCGAAAGGATTATCGTCGCCAAAGAAATCGGAGAACGGGTTACGTCCCTGACCCTGCGATTGGTTGTTGGTTACCTGGCGGGCTTTCGTTCTTGTTTTAATATGTACTACTGCCGGCGTAGCAGAAGAAGCAGCCGCTGTAAAATCAACCGTGCTGGGCGGTGTGTTGGTTCCAAAAAAACCAGCATAATTTACGGGTAATTTACCGCTTGCAATTTGAGTATCGGAGTATTGGCCTAACATGTATTTGTTGTAACCCCATATACTCAAAAAAGCTGTAGCAGCACTAATCAACACTACAAGAAAAACACTTTTGAGTTTCATTTGTTCTATATTTTTTATGTTTATTAATAATGCAAAATTTGTACCTTCTGATAGCAAATAAACAACTCTGTTTATTCGGTAACTGGTAGCGATTTTCCAATTAACATAAGTTTGACGAAGGATATCGTAGGCATGTCATTCTTGCAAAATACACTTTTAAAGTATGCATTTAAGCATGACGAAATCAGTAAGACAACGATACACACTGACAGAAAATCAGCAACGTGCTTTTAATATTTATTATTATTGCTTCCTTAATTGTTGCTTGTTATGATACCATCTTCCTCACATCCTGTTGTTTGCTTCGGCGAAACACTTTGGGACTTTTTGCCCAGCGGAAAACAGCCCGGTGGCGCTCCGATGAATGTAGCTTATCACCTGAGCAAATTTGGTAAAAATCCGGCTGTCATTTCACGCGTAGGCAATGATGTTTTAGGAGATGAATTACTTGGCATAATGAAACAAAAAGGCATCAGCACAGGTTATGTTCAAAAGGATGCGGAACTGCCGACAAGCACGGTGGTCGCGCGTTTGAAAGAGAATCATGAGATGGTGTATGATATTTTACAAAATGTAGCCTGGGATAATATTATGTACAATTCTTCACTGGCTGACATCGTGAAGGGTGCTGGTTATTTCGTATTTGGAAGTTTGGCTGCCCGCAATGCCCGCACAAGAGCCACATTGTTTCAATTGATTGAAGTAGCTCAAATTAAAGTGCTCGACATTAACCTGCGCGCGCCTTACTATAGCCAGGAGTTGATAGAAACCATGATGGCAAAAGCTGATATTATAAAGCTAAACGAAGCCGAACTCCAGCTCATCGCTGAATGGTTTACAACTTATACAAATGATGAAGATGCTATTTCTTTTTTGCAGGAAAAATTCAGCGTTCGCATGATGATTGTTACCAAAGGTGCTGATGGCGCTTTGCTTAAAGTAGACAACACGTTATATAGCCATGAAGGATACAGAGTAACCGTAACAGATACAGTTGGCAGCGGTGATTCGTTTTTAGCCGGCGTTATTTTTCAATTGCTTGATCATATTCCTTATGAACTCATTCTTGATTTTGCAAACAAACTGGGCGCTTTTATAACTACGCAAAAAGGCGCTTGCCCTGAATACAATCTGAATGAAGTAACAACGGCTGCATTTGCAAAAAGTGATAAGTAAGATTGGATAGTTAATCTTCCTTATTACATATTAAATCTTCACGGGTTTTACTTCGTAAACAGGACTAAATAAATACAAAGCTCCGGTTGCTAATTCCTTGCAGCGATAGCGTTTGCGCAAGCGGTTTCCTTTTACAAACTGTCTTCCATCTTTAGTGATGAATAAAGTGTTTTCGGGTAATTCTTCTAACAAAAACATACCTTCTTTGGGTATATCATAATTGCGAAGCACACGCATTAAATCTTCTTCGGCACAACTGCTGGCAGCCGGGTTGTGAAGAGATTGCAATAACTCTTTTTTAATATCAGCCGGAAAAATATTACGCTCAAGAAATGTAGCTAATAAGCTGCCGTAAACCGTTTTCCATTCTCTGCCATGTGAGGCAACGTTGTGCTTGTATTTTTCAAAGGTCAACAGGTGGGCAAGCTCATGAAGAAGAGTAATCAGGAAGGAAAATTTATTGAGATTTCCATTAACCGAAATGCGATGATGCTTATCGCCATAAGCATTTCGGTAATCGCCAAGAACACTGCTGCGCGCTTTGGCAATGGTAAGATGAACTTTGTAATGGTTGAGATAAGAAATTACCTGCCCGTAACTATCGTCGGGCAGAAAAGAAGATAGGGTTTGCATTGGCTGCTCATGCCGCGCCATTGTTCTCTTGTTTATTCATCTTTATAATTCCCCGCATTTCTACTACAGTATACACGATATAAAGAACCAAACCAGAAAGCACAGCATATATACTTTTGTTTTCACCCGCAACAAGAAGATAAATAAAAGCCGCGCCTGCAATCACAAAAAGCTTAAGCACCGTAGCACCCAATACACTTCGCAAAAAGGCGTGCGGGTTTGGCTTGTAAAAAGCTTTTATGTGAAGATAAGCGCTGCCAAACATAAGCAGGAACAATAACAGGTTTGCCGCCTGCACTACAAAGTGGTTAATGTGCCATTCATCCAGCTTATTATTGAATATTACACACAATGCGTTTACAAAAACGAAAATAAAAATAAGAGGAAGATAAGTATTGCTGAGTTTGACTTTTGTCATTTGGTTTACTTCTTTGTTGTATCCTGTATCACTTTATAAAGCATGCCTGTAAGTACAAGCAGCGGCAGTATCCACACCGCCAGCGGCGTGCTGATGTGCAACCATTTATCTATTACGATACCCAGATAAACGCCCAACCCAAGCCCGGCTATCAACTGCCAGGCAAAGGTAAAATACCGCATCATTATATTTCTTTCTTCAGGCTGATTATCCATAATCTTAATCGTGGGAAATATCTGGTTTCGGCACATTCAGCGATACGGTATCTTTTATAATATCTGTAGTACCGGTAAGCACTTTACGAATGTTATCCAAATACTGATCCTTATATTGAATGGCTTGTTGCAAAGAATCGGTTTTCATCTTTAACACCTGCAGTTCGCCCTTACTCTGCCGGTCGCTGCCATAGCCGGGAATATAATACCTGAGCGGCGTAAGCATAAAAAGAGAAATGGTTAAACCAAGAAGAAGAATGAAAACGGTGCATAAGCCGGCATACACACTGATACGGGTTAACTTAAACGTTACCATTTCCTCGTATGTGTCATCATTCATAACGACGAGCCGGTAACGGTTTTGCAACCTTGTAAAAGTAGCAGATGAGGCTTCTTTTTGATCTGACATAAAAGCCGGTTGACAACTTAGTTTTATTGATTTATGCCATAACCTTACCATGCGCATAAACAAGGTGTAAAGCCAACAAGTTTGCAGGTTTATTCAGCAAACTTGCTGAGCAAACGCGGACAAATGTACATAAAACGAAAGTGTCTGCCTGACGCAGAAAAGAAGACTTTTGTGAAAGAGAAGTTAGGAAAAGGGCTGACGAATTTTAAATCAAACATCATTTGAAAAAATAAACGGCTTGTATGCCTGCCGATACCAAATGATTGTTCTTGTAAGCATTGCCTTCTTTTTGAAACGTATGCAAACCGAACCTTGCATAAGGCGAAACTTGGAGCCTGACTTTATCACCTTTAAGCCAGTCGAAAGGAAGCGCTGCCGAAAGTTGTGGCTGCCAGCGATAAAAGTCAGCCGTTATATTTTTGTACCAGCTAAAACTTCCGGTTTGTGTATTATTTTCTCTTTGCGTTGCAAACAAAAAACTGTTATCAATACCTGCTTCAGCGGATAATGCATTTCTTTTACCGGCCAACATCTTAACTCCTGCACTAACGGACAGGTTTAAGAAATGGGTACGATAATCATTTGAACCGATAAGATAAGAAACACCATTTACAGACAACTGCGACGGAACTGTCAAAAACTTGCTGATATTGTTTTGTTGATAGCGATAACTAAGCCGCGAGGTAAAATAAAACCTGCCCGACAAATCTTTTCTAACTATAACACCGGCACCCGCACTTACACCATTCTTTGATTGATAAAGAGCCGTTCCGGCAGAAACCAGGCTATCAATTAAGGCGTCGCTCTGGGCCGGAACCGTCACTGGGTTAGAAAAACTTTTTTCAGTTGAGAGCAGTCCTTTCCCCCAGAATACAACACCAGACTCTGCCATTACGCCAAATTGCCAATGTTTATCAAGCAATCTTCCCTTCCTTTTCATTACACTATCAGTTATCACTTTATGGGGCAAATGATTCGTCGCTAAAGATGCACTGTCCGGTTCCACTTCCCTTTTTTGAACCAGGCTATCGCCAGTTAAAATGGAAGATTGAGCGGATGTATCGCTTTGTAAAGTTTGATTAGGCGTACTGCTTTGAAATACTGAATTTCGTTTTTCAATTATCTGCGATTTGTCTTCTTTTCCCTTTTCACTATCTGTATTTTTCTCAGTTATTATATTCTTATCAATTCCAGCTTTATCTTTTATTGCTAAATCTGCCAACGGCTTCAAAACGTTTTTCTTTTCGTCAATCAAACCTGTATCATTCCCATTTTTTGCTACCTTTTTCAAGCTCAATTCTTTTAGTTTCCCATTTTTTTCGTCAATCAATTCATCTGTATTTTCTGTTTTTATTTTCTGTTCTCCTAAAACAGAATGCAATTCCTTTTCCCCCTCTCCCTTATCATCGCTAACTACAACCGCCGCCGTTTTATTTTCAGATGAAACCGAACGATTTCCCACCACCCACACAGCAACCCCGCCCGCCAGGCAAAGCGGCAACAGCCACCACCAAAAAACGACTCTTCGCCGGCGTTCCTCCGGCGCAATAGCTGCCTTCACATACAGCCAAACTTCAGGCTTTGGCTCCATACTGAATTCCTCTGCCTTGCGGCGCGCCTGCTGTTCAAAATTTTCTTCGGGCATACGATGATGTTTTATGTTCACCCGGCTGTTTCCGCAGCCAGTTTATCAATAGCATTCGGGCACGCATATACTGCGAGCGGCTTGTGCCTTCGCTGATACCCAACATTTTCCCGATTTCAGTATGCGAAAACCCATCAACAGCATACAGGTTAAAAATGGTTTGATAACCCGGCGGCAATTGACGTATCAGTTCTATCAGTTCCATGGTGTTGATGGTAATTTCAGGGTTTTCGTCGCTTACTAAATGAAGGTGCTCACTTTTCATCAGTAGTTCGCTGCTATAAAACGTATTCTTTTTCAGTGCTGCCAGCGCGGTATTCACCATAATTCGCCTGATCCACGCGCCCAGCTCACCCCGATTATCAAACTGACTGAGATGCAGAAACACTTTGATAAAACCTTCCTGCAGAATGTCTTCTGCATCTTCCACCGACTTCGTATAGCGATAGCAAACGCCCATCATCTGCGCAGCAAAAGCATCATATAGTTGCTTTTGCGCCTGCGCATTCCCTTTCAGGCAGGCAGTTACCATCGCTTGTTTTTCCATCCGTGCTTAAGAGATGATAAGAAAATAATAAAAACCGTTGCATGAAAGAAAAATTAGTTTCAGCAATTGCCATTCAGAGAGAAGAAACACAGAATACATTTTTGATAGCCATCGTCCTTCGCTTTTGCCATCGCCGGTTGTTGCAATTCCTGCTGGTTCAACACGCAGGAATGCTTCCATCAACGTTCCGGTAATGGTTGGGCTTTTTTTAAAGTATTTATTGCCAAACAATCCACGTCTTATTATCTTGAGATCAGCAATGAGTTTTCAAATTAATGGTATTCTGTTATTGTATAGTTCGAATCTTCTTTCATCATCATTTATATATTTTTCGCTACGCGAAAAAAAAATTCCCGAACCCATAACAAACGTTGATAGAATTTATCTATACATTTATCGCTTCTTAACGATTTGCATACACAATACATATGTCCTCCAACAGAAGATCAGCGATAAAAACTATGCTTGCAGGCTCGGCGGCACTTGCCGCAGGCGACACATTGTTGTCATCATTCACCAACGATAAAAAAAAGAAAGAATTGACACTGAAAGGCAATATCAATCATTCCGCATGTCGCTGGGTTTACAGCGATATTCCACTTGATGAACTTTGCGTAGCCGGTAAGAAAATCGGGCTCAAAGGGATTGATCTTCTTGGACCCAAAGAGTGGGCAACGGCAAAAAAATATGGACTGGATTCGCCTATGTGCAATGGCTCAGAAATCAGTCTCACTGAAGGTTTCAACGAAAAGCAGTATCATAGCACGCTTCAAAAAAATTATACTGACGGTATTAATTATGTAGCTGATGCAGGTTATACCAATCTTATCTGCTTCAGTGGCAGCCGGCGTGATTTAGACGATGAAACGGGACTTAAGAATTGTGTGGAAGGATTGAAGCCGCTTCTTTCATTGGCTGAAAAAAAGAAAGTCGTGCTGGTGATGGAACTGCTTAACAGTAAGGT
Source organism: Ilyomonas sp. (assembly GCA_965199905.1). Taxonomy (GTDB): domain Bacteria; phylum Bacteroidota; class Bacteroidia; order Chitinophagales; family Chitinophagaceae; genus Ilyomonas. The sequence goes on from OZ241366.1 coordinate 729,662, forward strand.
TGACCATCACGATTATATGTGCGATAACAGCAAATGGGGCGTAGAGCTTTGCAAGCGTCTTGGCTCTGAAAATTTCAAATTGCTGTACGATATTTATCACATGCAGATTGATGAAGGCGATGTGATTGCTACCATTAATAAGAACCACGAATATTATGCACATTATCATACCGGCGGTGTTCCCGGAAGGCGCGATATTGATGATACGCAAGAGCTTTATTATCCTGCCATTATGAAAGCTATCGTGGCAACGGGTTATAAAGGTTATGTAGCGCAGGAATTTATCCCGAAGGGAAAAGACAAACTGGAAGCATTAGAGAAGTGTGTGAAAATATGTGATGTGTAGCTGAAAGCTTTCAACAATCGTCTATGTGCTTTGTAAAGCCAACTGACAAAATAAAGTTCCGGTACTTAAAACTGATTGTATAATGTGCTTTTTAAATTTACAGGCTGAAAGTGAATACTGACGGCTGATAGCTTAAAGAAAAATTCAACAACAATATAACGTGTAATTATGGCTGACAATAATTTTGATGCAATCGTTATTGGATCAGGTATCAGCGGAGGCTGGGCTGCGAAAGAACTGACTGAAAAAGGATTAAAGGTGTTGATGCTGGAACGTGGCAGGCACATAGAACATGTAAAGGACTATGTGAATGCAAGCAAAGCGCCGTGGGAGTTTCCGCACCGTGGCAGCAAAACTCAGCAAATGATTAAAGATTACCCGGTTTTAAATCGTGACTATCCTTTGCAGGAAACCAACCTGGATTATTGGGTAAATGAAAAGGAAAGTCCTTATACGGAAGTGAAGCGTTTTGATTGGTTTCGTGGTTACCATACCGGCGGGCGTTCGTTAATGTGGGGAAGACAAAGCTACCGCTGGAGCGATCATTCTTTTGAAGCCAATGCCAAAGAAGGTATTGGTGTTGATTGGCCCATTCGCTATGCTGATATTAAACCCTGGTACGATTATGTTGAAAAATTTATAGGAGTAAGCGGCTCTAAGCAAAACAATCCAGTTCTTCCTGACGGCGAGTTTATGCCGCCTATGGAATTGAATGTGGTAGAGAAAGCTTTGCAGCCACGCTTGAAAGATTATTACAAAGGACAGCGTGAATTTTTTATTGGTCGCACAGCTAATATTACTGAACCTCTGCCTGGCCGTACCAATTGTCAGTACAGGAATAAATGCTGGCTGGGCTGTCCTTTCGGTGCTTATTTCAGCACACAATCTTCTACATTGCCGGCAGCGAGGGCTACTAATAATCTTACGCTGCGCCCGTGGTCTATCGTTACAAAGATTTTATACGATAAAGATAAAAAGCGCGCAACAGGCGTTGAAGTTTTAGATGCTGAAACCAATAAAACCTATACGTACACATCGAAGATTGTGTTCCTCAATGCATCTTCTTTAAACAGCGCCTGGGTGCTAATGAATTCCGCTACGGATGTATGGCAGGACGGCTTGGGCAGCAGCAGCGGAGAGCTGGGACATAATATAATGGACCACCATCTGAATGTAAGCGCAGGCGGCACGGTAGAAGGTTTTGAGGATAAATATTATTATGGCCGCAGAGCGAATGGCATTTATATACCTCAGTATCGCAATGTAGGAAATGACAAACGCGATTATCTACGTGGCTTTGGTTACCAGGGTGGTGCCAGCCGCCAGGGCTGGAGCCGTGAAATTCCTGAACTACAGATTGGTGGCGCCTTTAAAGATGCGCTTGCTGAACCGGGTGTATGGACGATGGGAATGGGAGGCTTTGGTGAAACATTACCATATCATGAAAACAAAATAACACTTGATAAAAAGGTAAAAGACAAGTGGGGTTTAAACGTGCTTTCTTTTGATGTTGAAATAAAAGACAACGAAAAGAAAATGCGCAAAGATATGCAGGATGATGCAGTTGAAATGCTGACCGCTATGGGTGTGAAGAATGTAAAAGGCAGCGATCATGACCCGTATTTAGGTCGTGGTATTCATGAAATGGGAACTGCCCGCATGGGTAAAGATCCAAAGACATCTGTGCTCAACAAAAACAACCAGATTTGGGATGCACCCAATGTGTTTGTAACTGACGGTGCCTTTATGACAAGCGCAAACTGCGTGAATCCATCTCTTACTTATATGGCAATGACAGCACGCGCTGTTGACTTTGCGGTAAGTGAGTTGAAGAAGAATAACATCTAAATATTGGTAAGTGATTATTGCAAATGGTTAATTGAATGCATAGGTTTAACTTCCTTTAATTAGCCATTTACAAATAAAAACAATCGCATGGGTGATACGCTGCAGGCAAATATCAATTCCGGAGGCAAAGAGCTGCAAACGTATGATGCCATTGTGATTGGCTCTGGTATTAGTGGCGGATGGGCAGCAAAAGAACTTTGTGAAAAAGGATTGAAAACATTAGTTCTGGAGCGCGGAAGAGACATAAAGCACAATAAAGATTATCCGACTGCAACAATGGCTCCCTGGGAATTTGCCCATCGTATGCAAACGCCCAAAAAAGTGGTTGATGAAAATCCTTTGATTACTACAGCAGCAGGTTATGGTGAGGACACGGCTCATTTTTTTATCAAAGACAAAGATCATCCTTATGTGCAGGAAAAGTCGTTCGACTGGATACGTGGTTACCAGGTTGGTGGAAAATCATTGACTTGGGGAAGAGCCACCCAACGATGGAGCGATTATGAGTTTACAAATCCTGCACGGTTTGGTTATGGCATTGAATGGCCGATAGATTACAAAGAGATAGCGCCGTGGTATTCGCATGTGGAAACATTCATTGGAATATGCGGAAATAAAGATGGCCTGGAAGCAATGCCGGATGGCGAGTTTCTTCCGCCATTTGAGTTAAACAAGCCTGAGCGTTCTTTGAAAGAAAATATTAAGAAGAATTTTGGACGTGATTATGTGCATGCCAGATGGGCGCACATTACAGAACCGAAAGAGATACATAAACAGCAAGGACGTGTGAAGTGCATGGCGAGAAATATGTGCATGCGTGGCTGCCCGTTTGGCGGTTATTTCAGCTCGGTGTCAAGCACATTGCCATGGGCTGAAAAGACGGGCAACCTTACGGTTCGTCCGTATTCTGTGGTTCATTCCATCATTTATGATGAAGCAAAAGGAAAGGCAAGTGGCGTAAGAGTCATTGACACAAACACTAAAAAAATAACCGATTATTTTGCCCGTATCATATTTGTGAATGCGGCTGCAATGAACAGCAATTTAATACTGCTGAATTCCACCTCGCAACGATTTCCAAACGGGTTGGGTAATGATAATGGCTTGCTGGGAACACATATAGCGTTTCATAATTATCGCGGCAGCCTGAGTGGAACGATTGATGGGTTTAAAGACAGTTATATCTACGGAAGAAACCCGACGGATGCTATACTGGTAAATTACAGGAACCTGAAAACGCAGGAAAAAGATTTTGTGGGCGGATATACAACGTTTATGAGTTGCTTCCGACCAAAGTATAATGGCAGCGAAACGATTGCCGGAACAGATGGTATTGGTGCGGCTTATAAAGATGCGATAACAGAACCATCGGGCTGGAGAATGTATATGTACAGCCAGGGCGAAACGGTACCAAAAGAGAGCAATAGCGTATCGCTGAGTAAGGATAAAAAAGATGAATGGGGCATTCCGCAGTTGGTGACGAATGTAGATTATGATAGCAATGATGAAGCTTTGCTGAAAGATTTTCTCAATCAGAGTGCAGAGATGATTGACAAAGCCGGCGTGAAGAATATTGAACAACATGATAACCACTGGCCGCCGGGCAGAGACATTCATGAAATGGGTGGCTGCCGGATGGGTAAAGATGAAAAAACATCATTGCTGAATGCACATAACCAGTTGCATCATTGCAAAAATGTGTTTGTAACAGATGGGGCATGTATGACGAGCACAGGAAATCAAAGCCCTTCAATTTTGTATATGGCATTAACGGCAAGGGCTTGTAATTATGCAGTTGAGGAAATGAAGAAGGGAAACTTGTGACGGAGATTAGGGTGTAATTGTTTTGGTTGATAGAATGACCAGAAAAGATGAAGCGAAGGATGATACATTTCCTGCTGTGAAAAAGGAATTTCCTGGCATGGAAAATAAATTTTCAAGCGTGAAAAATAATTTTCCTAACGTGAAAAAAGGAATTTGCAGCGCAGGAAATAAGCAGCGGTCGCGCAGCCCTTTAAGAGGCTGATGGGTAAATAAAGCAATAAATGAGTAAATAATCTTTATTTAAAAAAGCCCAATCATTGCCCGGAACGCTGATGGGAGCATTCCTGCGTGTTGAAGCAGCAGGAATGGCAACAACAGCCGATGACAAAAGTGACGGACGATGGTTACCAAAAAATGTATTTTGTATTTGTTGTTATAAAAATCAATTCATTTTAAAACTGTATTTGTATGATGAATAGACGTGATGCCCTGGCATCGATAGCACTGCTTGTAGGCGGTACGCTTGTGGGCGCAGAAGCTTTTTTAACGGGCTGTAAAACAACCGGAAAGAAAGAAGGTTTGTTTGCGGCAGATGATATTGCCTTGCTTGATGAAGTAGGCGATACGATACTACCAACAACGGCTATATCGCCGGGCGCAAAAGCGGCGAAGATTGGTGAGTTTATGAAAGTGATTGTTACCGATTGCTACGATGAAGGCGACCAGAAAACCATTACGGATGGCATTGGTAAACTGAATGATGCCAGCAAAAAGAAATACGATAAGTCGTTCATGGAGCTGGCGCAAAACCAGAAGCATGACCTGCTTGTGATGCTGGACGCAGAAGCGAAAGATTACAATGGCAAAAAGAAAGATACTGATCCGCATCATTACTTCAGCCTGATGAAGCAACTGACTATGTGGGGTTATTTTACAAGTGAAGTGGGCGCTACAAAAGCGTTGCGCTACTTGCCGGTTCCGGGCAAATACGTTGGCGACATGCCTTATAAAAAAGGCGATAAAGCGTGGGCCTTATCTTAAGCCAAAAACAATAAGCACAGGCATTGTGCGTTAGTTTTATTTTAATCTTTTTTTTATCAAGCATCGTCATTGTCCGGCGATGCTTTTTTTATTTTTGTTGCCGACTACTTACTATTACGACTAAAGTGCTTCGGGTTTCAGCCATGAACAAAACCATGCTTTGTTTGGATAATGATCTACTAACGGATGACTTCTTTGAAGACACGCGGCTGCTTGGCATTGTGGCCAGTCCAAAGAATTATCGGTTCTGTTGGTATATCAATAATTCGCTGAGCTATGAGTTTCGGCTGAATCCTGAAATAGAAGTGCATTTAAGAAGACGCAACCGCAACTACTTCTTTAATGTGTACGAACACACCGTGCGTAATTGCTTTGTGAGCCACTACCTATACCAGAATTATTTTGACGGCGAATATTTGCTGCCCGAATTTGAGCACATCGATTTCTTATGGCTCATTAAAAATGAATCATCTGATGTCGGCAGTTGTCATGAATTGATTTCATCCGTAAAAAGACTGAATGGCGTGCAGTTGGTTACTGAATTGCCTGATGACAAATTAAAGAACAAGAAGCATCTTATTTTTTAAACTGGAAAATCCTAATCAAATTCTTTCTTTAAATAGGAGATAACAGTTCAGCGGAAACAAGGAATTGATTTTTGCCAATTACGACACAAAGAATAACCGCTGGTTCGATTTTATTGTATACATTAGCACGCGAGGCAAGAATGGAGCTTATATGGATGCTTGATGAACCGGAACTTAGAAAAATATAAACTCCATCGGCTGTATTTATTACCAGTATTCAATTAGACAAATCCGGATTTCATGAAATTTTATTGCGATAGGCTTTGGGTTGTGAGCATGACATGTGTGTCGCTGCTTATTTTTTCATGTCATAAAGAAGATGCTCCCTTACCGCCGGCAATGCCCGCTAACGGAGAAGCAACGAATACTTATACAGGTGAATTTGTGTATGATTATTATAACCTGATGTGTAAAGTATCGAAGTCAACTCCAGGCTTCTTTCCGCCGCAGGTAGCACGGGCTTATGGTTATGTTGGCGTTGCTCTTTATGAAGCGGTGATTAATGGAATACCGGATGCAAGAGATTTGAGTGGTCAGCTTACAGGTTTGTCACCAATGCCAAAGCCTGCTGCAGGGCAAGTATATAATTGGGCAATCTCTGCCAATACAGCCCTGGCAGAAATGATGCGACGGATGTTTGATAAAAATCTCGCCGCTGCCAACCTGACTACGATAGACAGCATGGAAACGGCTACGCTTACTACTTTATCTTCCGGTGTAGAACAAGGTGTTATAGAACGATCTGAAGAATATGGAAAATCAGTGGCCCAGGCATTATATATTTATTCCAAAACAGATGGCGGGCACGAATCATATCTCGACCCTCTTCAGCTTCCTTTTACCCTGCCTGCCGATTCTTTTTGCTGGATACCAACCGGCGCCGCTCTGCATCCCGTAAGCCCGCATTGGGGCGATAATCGAGCATTCTTACAAGCTGATATTGACAACACTGCACCGGGAAATAGTATTGCATTTTCAACAGATTCAGGTTCACAGTTTTACCACCAGGCGCTGCAGGTTTATAACCAGGTTAAACAAGACAGCCCTGATGAAATAGGTATTGCAAAATTTTGGTCGGATGATCCTTTTAATACCTGCACACCAGCCGGACATTCTTTCAACATTCTAACGCAATTGTTGCAGGAAAACAAAGCGACTCTTGAGAAGATGGCTGTGGCTTATGCTAAGTTATCTATTGCTGAAAATGATGCCTTTATCGCCTGCTGGAAAAGTAAGTATAAATCGGTGTTGCTTCGCCCGGTTACTTATATTAAAGCGTATATTGACCCTTCTTTCTCTACAATCATTGGCACACCGGCATTTCCATCTTATGTATCGGGACATTCCTGCGAAATCGGGGCAGCTTCCAAGGTGTACATTAACCTGTTTACCAATGGAGATGGCAATTACAATTTTACTGATGAAAGTCAACTGCAATATGGGTTTGAACCGCGCACCTACACCAATTTTAATGTAATGGCTGAGGAATGTGCCGAGTCAAGATTTTATGGTGGCATACATTACCCGATGGATAATGCGAAAGGATTGATTTGCGGAAAAGCGGTGGGAGATAACATTAATACGCTTATCCAATGGCCGACTAACATTAAGTAATGTTGAAAGAGACACGGGTTGTTGTTTTAGCTATATTATTCTTCTCTTGCCAACAATCAGCAAAGCACGCAAAGAGCAGCGTAATGCGGATGGCTGATTTGGAATGTCGTGCAATTTCGCTACGCGAACAGCGGTTTGCTTTAGCGAATGAAATTCGTTTTGCGCAGGATACATTGCTCCATTTTTCAACGACAAAGGATACGGCTACCCTATCAGATAGTTTGCAAATTTTTCTTCAGAAAAAAGAAATTTTACTGCAAGCCAGCCTTCAATTGGCCGATACCATTCACAAACAGCTTGATTCATTGCGAAAGTTTTCTTTTAAGAATGTGGATGACAAACACGCTTTCGACAAAAAACTTTCAGAAGAATTGAAGAGACGAGGGTGTAGCAAGCAGAAGCTAAATTTTTAATGAACTATGTAATCCCGCCGGGATTCGAGCCCAGCGCCCAATAGTAAAAGTGTTGTGCTCTGCCAATTGAGCTACGAAATATCACCCGCTACTATTAAAACAAGAAAGAACATTATTGATTAAATAATCGGAAAAGAATGAAAAAGAAAAAGTCCCCGCAAATAAATTGCGAAGACTTTTTTTAAAGCTGTGATCCCGCTGGGACTCGAACCCAGGGCCCCAACATTAAAAGTGTTGTGCTCTACCAGCTGAGCTACAAGATCTCACCCGTTTTTTGGGAGTGCAAATATAGAGGGATACGATATGCAAACAAAACTTTACGCCAATAAATTCTGATAATATCCTGACAATCATTTCAACTATTGCATTTTTTGATAACCTAATTTTGAACTCTCATTTTTTTACATGAATTATTTTGAAAATAAAGTTGTGGTGATTACCGGCGGGTCGGAAGGAATAGGTAAAGCGTTGGTGGAAGCTATGTTGCGGGCGGGTGCAAAAGTGGCAACCTGTGGCCGCAACTTTGATAAACTGTATAACCTGCAAACCGAATGTGCGGGCAAACCTTTGTTTATAAAGACTGCTGACGTAAGTAAAGAAAGCGAGTGCCGGTCGTTTATTGAAGAAACCATACAGATTTATGGTCACATTGACATCCTTATCAATAATGCTGGTATTTCTATGCGGGCAATGTTTGCCGATGCTGATATGGAAACACTACACCGCCTGATGGATGTAAATTTTTGGGGTGCTGTGTATTGTACCAAAGCGGCTTTGCCCTCTATCCTAAAACAAAAGGGCGATATTGTAGGCGTATCGTCCATTGCCGGCTTCCGCGGCTTGCCGGGACGCAGTGGATATTCCGCTTCCAAGTTTGCCCTGAACGGGTGGCTGGAAGCTTTACGCACAGAGTTATATAATACTGGTGTAAACGTAATGTGGGTGTGCCCCGGATATACAACATCCAATATACGCAATGCGGCGCTGAATGCACATGCTGAGCCACAAGGTGAATCGCCTTTGGAAGAAGATAAATTAATGAGTGCAGAAGTATGTGCCAGTCATATTTTGAGATCAGTTGAGCGCAGGCAACGTACTCTTGTTCTTACAAAAACAGGGAAAGAAACTGTGTTGATAAATAAGCTGATTCCTTCTTTGGCAGATAAGCTTGTTCATAAATTCTTCTTCAAAAACGGAGTGCTTACCAAATAAGCCCGGTTACTTTGCGTTACGATTTTTATTATGTCCGTCATTACACTTTCTACAGATATTGGCATATACGACTACCTGACCGGAGCTATTAAAGGACAGTTGCTATCGGTAAGTAATACGTTCAATATTGTTGATATAACGCATACTCTTACATCAGATTATCAACAAACATCCTATCTCTGTCGTAATGCTTTTAAATATTTTCCAAAAGGAACTTATCATATTCTGTTGCTGAATTTGTTTGATTCATCTCCCAAACGATTTCTGATTGCAACGTTTGAAGACCAATATATAATTTGTCCCGACAACGGCATTCTCACCATGATTTGTGGTTCAATGCCGAATCACATTACGGCAGTGAGTTTGAAGACAGACAGAGAAATTGGTACTTTGGATTACACAAAATCAATTGCAGAAACGATTGGCGTTTTAACCAATGGAAAAACAATTGAAGACATTGGGGAAAAAGTAACTGACATTGCTGAAAAATATCCCTTACGCGCAACCATCGGCACCGATTGGCTGGAAGGTCAGATCATTTTTATAGATAAGTTTGAAAATGTAATTGTTAATATTACAAAAGAAGAATTTGAAGAACAGCGCAAAGGACGCCAGTTTCATATCTCATTTATGCGCAACGAAAGCATCACTGCCATCAGTGAAAACTATGCATCAGTATCACCAGGCGAAAAACTGGCTTGGTTTAATGCAGCCGATTATCTTGAAATTTCAGTAAACAAAGGGAATATGGCAGGCCTGTTCGGGCTTCGTCCCTTTTCAGCAGATTCCGTTTCTCCACAAAACAAATGGTTCTATCAAACCGTTCGAATCTACTTTAACGAGTAACCTTTTAACAGTAGGAAAGGTTGCTCATTTGTAAGAATGATGTATTAAACGGATAACGAAAGGAATTTATTTTCTTTTTTTGTAACGGGCAATGATGTCGACAACCTGCGCTTTTTGTAAAACAGAAGGGTTCAATTCAATAAATTTCTTCAAAAATTTCGGCGCTTTTTCCATTGCTTTTTCCAGTTGCAAAATCGCTTCTTTCCATCGTCCTTCACCAATAAGTGAAGCTGCATAATAAAAAAGAAAAACAGGCTTGCCTTCCGTTGCCTGCAATGCTGCCAGACATTGCTCTGATGCTTCCCCGAAAGCTTGTTTTTTATGTAAACATTTAATGAGCGATTCCCAGCCATTTACATTGCGCGGGCGCTGTTTTATCACCAATCCAAAATGATGAATCGCTTCCCGATACTGTTGCAGGTTCATGCGGCACTCGCCCATTGCCAGGTTATACTCAGCCACATTGCGCTGAATACGCATGGCATTATCTAACTGTTTAATTGCCTGCTCCCACTGCTGTTCGTTTATATATGTAAGGGAAATTTTATAATACAGCTTGCTATCGTCCGGGTTCATATGGCTCGCTTTGCGGTAATGAAACCGTGCCTGCGCATAATTGCTGAGGCGATGAAAGCAATGCCCGATAGCTTCATAAATCACTTCTTCGGGACGTGTTAATTCAACCACTTTTTGTAATACTTCGATGGCTTCTTTATACATGCGAAGCCTGATGTAAGCATCGCCCATATTGCGATAAGCGTAATCGAATTTTTCATCGATAGTTACGGCATATTGATAAGCATCAACCGCCTTCTCATAAAGCTTGATTCCCTGGTAAGCGGCGCCCAGATTGAACCAGGCGAGCTCGCTGTAAGGATTCTCATTTATGATGTGTTGATGAAGTTTTATACTTTCTTCATTGCGACCTGTAAAATCGGTCCAGAAACAAATTTTATATAGAGCTTCCTCATTAGTCAGGTCTTCTTCGAGAATTAACTTGAGGCAATCGAACACTTTATCAAACTCTTCATAATCATCATATACATCTGCCAGTTCAAAAAGAAGTTCCTGACGGTCTTCACCATCGAAATAAGCAAGTGCTTCTTCCAATACAATTACAGCCTTGTCTTGCTGATCAAGCGCCAGATAAGCGTCTGTTTTTAAAATCGGTATATTGATGTCGGCAGAATCAAATAATTCAGCGCGTTCCAATATTTTGAGCGACTCCTGGTAACGACGCGTTACAATCAACAAATCGGCATATTTAATTAAGAGGTGTGAAGAATAGGGAAAATATTCCAGTCCCGTTTCCACAACTTCAAGCGCTTTGGCAAAATCATCATTCTCATCATAGTAATCAATAATCCTCTCGAAAGCATCTTCCTCCATAAAGGAATAGCTTTTACCTGCTCGAAGATTGTTATACTGCTTTAGTAATTCCTGAATTTCTTCTTTATCCTCGCGAAACGGCTGTTCTTTCATACGCTTCCTTTTGTGAAAAATTAATATCAAATCTTACTCCATCGCTTTTTTTCATAAAATATTTTAATAACAATGCCCGAATAAATTGTTAATTACGCAATAAATTGTACATTTGCACCATTATTAAGACGATGAGATTTTTCAAGCTTTCAATTATCATTTTATCTGTTGTTCTGTTCGCTCATAATGCGATGGCGGCTTTTGCCAACAACAAATACGACGACAGCAAGAATAAGTATAGTCTGAAACATTTAAGCAAATTATCCAATAATTATCTTTCTTTCCAGGCTCGCAACCGCGCTGCACAGCCAAACAGCATTCTTTATACACGCGAAGCCAATGGTTTAAGCATAAGCAGCCCTGTAAATACTTATTTATATTCTCAAAAAACAAGCACTACGTTTGTTTATCCTTACAAATACACGGCAAAAGTTCCAAAATTTAAAGCGCCCGTAAAGCCTCAGCAATAATGCTGGCATTTCTTTTACTTATTTAATGACACGATAGCCCGATGTCGGAATTGTAAACTTTGCAGCCGGAACAGGTATAAAACGAATGTTCGTTGCTTTGCATTCTATATTTCTCCCTTTTTTACTTTCCGACTGATATTCCAATACCAATCCCGTAATTTTTTTAAACTGGTAAGGGTTTTCCGTAGCTGAAGCTGTCAATTCAGTGGTAAAATATACACTATACTGGTTTCCGCCCCTGGTTTTTATCACAGCCTTGCGGCACGTATAATTCAAAATTTTCTTGGTTTCGTTTGTTATTGATATGGTTGAACTATCCCATATGCTATTCTTTTCTTTCCATTGATCTACGGTAAAAAAGGAAATGTATTTATCGCCTCCCACTTCTTTCATTACTACTGCACTTCCATCTTTATTATCAAAAATAGTAGCCTGAAAAAAAGAAGAATTGCTGATTTCGGAACGTGTCTTTTGCCCTTTTATGTAGAGCGTTTTAAGCGTTTGTCCATTGTTTCCTTCTATGGAAACAGCATAACTGATGGTGCATTCAGCAACGATTTTCGTTACAGGCTGAGCATTCAAACAAGCATGAAATACAACAATGCTACAGACTGTCCATATCGTTTTGCAAATTCTAATCATGCTTAGGTTCATTAATTACATCGGATATTACAAATCGGCTACCAGGCTTTTAAACAGATTGGTCAATTTCGGTTCTGCTTCTTTAGCAGCGGCTAATACCTCTTCGTGCGTAATAATGCTATCATCGTCGCGAATACCCAAATCTGTAATAACGCTGATGGCAAATACATTCATGCCTAAATGGCGCGCCACAATGCTTTCCTGCACAGTACTCATACCCACCGCATCGCCACCAACAGCTAAGATGAGCCGGTATTCGGCGTGTGTTTCGAAGGTAGGACCGGTAACGGCTACATAAACGCCCTTCTTCAAATTGTACTTGTTCTTCTCTCCTATTACTGCGGCTTTAGCAATCAGCGCTTTGCTGTAAGGCTCGCTCATGTCGGGGAAACGAGTACCCAATTCATCTATATTTTTTCCAAGCAATGGGTTTGGCGTGAAGAAACTGATGTGATCGGTGATGATCATTAAATCACCCACTTTAAAATCCCTGTTTACAGCTCCGGCGGCATTGGATAAAAACAAGGTTTGCACACCAAGCATCTTTACCATGCGGATGGGATATGTAACCTGCAATGGCGAATACCCTTCGTAAAAATGAAAGCGCCCGGACATGACAACGACCTTCCTGCCAGAAAGTTTTCCGAAAATTAATTTACCGCTGTGACCCACCACAGTGCTGACAGAAAAATGTGGAATGGAAGAATATTCAATTTCCTTTTCAATCGTAATTTCTTTGGTAAAATTTCCCAGCCCGCTACCCAGGATGATTGCAGCTTCAGGCGTGCCTTTATATTGTGTTTTGATATAAGCGACCGTTTCGGATAACCTCTGCATTATTTCGTTTGCCAACATACGTATCGTTAAGACTACAAATATAGGGGCGGGATATTTTTTGAATACACAAGTATCTTTCAAAAGTAAGTCCGGCAAACAATAGCCGGACTTTAAAAAAAATAAAAGTAAGATTAGTTTGTAGCGGCATCTGCATTGAGCTTACCCCAGCCGTAGTTCTTATTCTTTTTGGGGTAAAGACTCGCTGTTGTTGTCAGTTTGTTCAGCACATCTTCCCTTGTAAATGTTGGGAAGCGGCTCCATACCAAAGCCGCAATACCGGAAGCATCGGCGGTAGAAACCGAGGAGCCACCAACGGTAGTGGGAATATCACCACTGATAGCGGTACTTATCTGGTGAAAGCCATCTTTACTGCGTTCCATTACAACTACATAATCGATTTGCTTGCCTTTGTGGCAATCGGCGCAGGCAGTTAAAGTTGATTTATCCTGCACACCGGTAATAGCCTGCACATTTGGAAGATTGGCAGGAAAAATAACACCCACCAGCCATGTATCCCAACTAAAAGATGTGCCGCCGGCGCAAAACATCAGCTTGCCTTTTCCGTACGCATAGTTGATGGCATCTTTAATTTGCCCGTTGGTATTTATGCGCCCCAGGCTCATGCTAATGATGCGCACCGAAGTATCATCGGCGGCATAAGTGTAAGCATCGCTTACGCCTTTTACTTCGCTGCTTTCATCGATATACACATCGTTGGCAGCGCGGCAGATAATGAAGTTGCAATTGTAAGCCACGCCGCAACTGTTGCCATCTGTACCGCGTGGCGCAGCTACAGCTCCACTCATTGTGGTGCCATGCCCGCAGCCATCGTCAGCAGTCGTTTGTTTGGGCATCGTTGTTATTTTCTTAAAGGTTCTGCCCGAGGATAATCCTTGGTTAAAGCCGGTTGAGAAATTGTCCTGATCAGGATCAATACCGGTGTCAATGACCATCACTTTTATGCCGGCACCGGTGCTTTTTGTCCACGCCTGCTGAATGTTGTGGTAAGAATAGTTCCAGGAAGCTTTTGTATTGGGTGTGATGGTGGTATAATCGGTGCCTGACACGAGAGATGGATTGCCGGTATAACCGCCGCAACCACTGCCGCCGCTACCATCGCCTGTTGCGTTTTGAATCGCTTTGTCCTGGTCAGCAATCGGGTCGTATGCCATTGGCTCGGCATAACGAATGAGATTGCTGGCGCGAAGGATTTTGATGGTTTCGATGTTGGTGATTTTTACATCGACAACAGGCAGCTTATTTTCTTTCCATACTTCGAGGTCTTTGAGCTGAAGTGAAGGATTGGCTTTGCGTTCGCTTTGTAAAATGAGATTTAAAACCTGCTGTTTGGCGTCTTTCCAATCGGCGGCGTTGATGTTGAGGGAAGACATTTTACTGTCAATATCTTCTTCGTTTATAGGCTTGTAACCGATGCACATCATGTTATCGCCTTGTTGTTTTAATGCACTCCAGAGCATTTTTACACTGGCATTTTTCCATTCGAAATATCCGGTTTCACTGAACTGTGTTTCGATGGTATTATTGATTTCTTGGGCAGACATGAGCGAGGTTTCGCTGCTGTTGCCGGCAGGCGTTTCGGTTTTATCTTTTAAATTTTTATCACAGGAAATGAAGGTAAGCATGGTAGCCGTGCTGATAAGCATTAGAAGGTTTCTTTTCATAGCAAGTTTGATTGTTGGTGTAAATGTAGAAATTGTTTGAGAAGAAAGGCAGTTTTGTTTGAAGGAAAAGGAATAATTGAAATTCATTTAAGAAGAAAGGCTTTCTAAAGATATCCGCGAAGCACCGGCTGGCGTCAACAGATGATTCGTCAATGTTCACGACCTTTTGGCAGGCGCAAACAGAGCGGCCGTTGAAGCCAGTGGACGTGCCTTTTGGCTTTTGGTATGCCCGATGGTGACAACGAATGGAAGATTGATTCCAACGATTTCGCTGTTGAGAATAACGGAACTTTAGTTGAGAACAATACAAAGATGGCTGCCGTAAATAAAAAGCCGCTGCAGACCTGGAACGTACATCCGGAACCCGGAGCTGAAGAAAAATTGGAACGGTGACTGCGCCAGGAAATGTATTAGGTATTGTGTAGTAATTAGTAAGTAGATTATATATTTACATTTTACCATAATATTCAATCATAAATATTCAATATTCAATCAACATTCCCTTACCTTCGCCGCCCGAAATTATTATTTAATCACAAACAAATCAGGGTAATGAACAATTATGAATTGATGGTGATTTTTACCCCTGTGCTTTCTGAAGACGAGTTTAAAGCCGTTCAGAAAAAGTACACCGACTTCGTTACAGATAACGGTGGAAGCATTGTGCACAGCAATCCCTGGGGTTTAAAATCGCTGGCGTACCCAATACAGAAAAAGACTACCGGTATTTATTGGGTAGTTGAGTATCAGGCGCCATCCAGCTTCAATGAAAAGCTTAAGATCCAGATTCTGCGCGATGAGCAGATTATGCGGTTTATGTACACCGCGCTGGATAAGTATGCGGTGGCATACAACGAAAGGAAGAGAAACAAAAATCAGCAACCGGAAAACGCGGAGGTAAGCAATGGCTAAATCGAACGAGATTAAGTACCTGACCGCCATTAAACAGGAAAAGCCAAAGAAGAAATTCAGCCGCTTTGAAAAGTATGGCATTAAGTACATTGATTACAAAGACATCGAGTTTCTAAAAAAATTCATCAACGAGCAAGGCAAAATTTTGCCACGCCGCCTGAGTGGTAACTCTTTGAAGTATCAGCGTAAAGTATCGGACGCTATTAAGAAAGCCCGCCAGATGGCGCTGCTGCCTTTTGTGACTGATTTATTGAAATAATATTTGAAGCTGTCAGAAATCAGCTTTCAGCTTTCAGCTTTTTGGCTGTTTACTGATAGCTGACGGCTGACGGCGGATAGCAAAAACATTAATCATGCAAGTAATACTGGTTCAGGATGTAGATAACCTGGGCGGCGCCAACGAACTGGCAACCGTAAAGAATGGTTACGCACGCAATTACCTGATTCCGAAAAAGCTGGCGGTGGAAGCAAGCGCTTCGAACCTGAAACAGCTTGAAGAAAAACAAAAGGTAAAGGCGAAGAAAGAAGCCGCAATGCTGGCTGAAATTAATAAGGTAATTTCTGTATTGAAGGAATCGCCGGTTAAAATAACTGCTAAAACGGGTACGAGCGGTAAAATATTCGGCACTGTTACATCGTTACAGTTAGCACGCGCCATTCGCGATCAGAAGGGTTACGAAATTGACCGCAAGCGCATTAACATTACAGATGAAGTAAAAGAATTGGGAACCTATAAAGCTTCAATAGATTTTGGTAATGGCAACAATACCGAGATGGACTTTGAAGTGGTAGGTGAATAAAGGAGTTATACTACTTATATCTATAGCCTGCATCAGTCTTGATGCGGGCTTTTTTATTGGTGTAGATTTATCTGATTAAAAATTATTGAGAGTTTGTTATTCATCATCTTTTAGTCTGTTTTCGCAATCTTCTCATCCTTCTCAACTACCTAAATCCCCGTTATCTTTACAACCTTTCAAACATTGAATTTCCATGACGATTTCTTATAAATGGCTGCACGACTATCTACCCCAAACTATTGAGCCGACCGAGCTTTCAAAGATTCTGACTTCGATTGGTTTGGAAGTAGAAAGCTTGGAAGAATACCAGACAGTAAAAGGCAATCTGCAAGGTTTGGTTGTGGGCGAAGTGTTGACTTGTGAGCAACATCCGAATGCTGATAAGCTAAGAATGACAACGGTAAATATTGGTAGCAATGCACCACTTCATATTGTTTGCGGAGCACCGAATGTTGCTGTTGGGCAAAAGGTGATTGTGGCAAAAATTGGTACGACGATTTACCCCATGAGCGGCGAACCGATGACTATGAAAGCGGCAAAGATTCGTGGTGAAGTGAGCGAGGGAATGATATGCGCGGAAGATGAAATTGGTATGGGAGGGAGCCATGCCGGAATTATGGTATTGCCGGAAGATACCAAAGTGGGAACGCCCGCGGTAGAAGTGTTTCAGCCTTATTATGACTGGATTTATGAGATTGGCCTAACACCAAACCGCATGGATGCCATGAGTCATCTTGGTGTTGCAAAAGATGTGTGCGCTTACTTATCGCATCATCAGAATAAAGAAGCAAAGCCGAAGTTGCCTTTTGCACAATCTTTTACAGCAGACAATAACAATTTATCCATACAGGTAACGGTTGAAAATGAAGCCGCTTGCCCGAGATATTCAGGAGTGACCATTAGTAGTGTAACGGTTAAAGAATCGCCGGATTGGCTGAAGAATAAACTAAAAGCAATTAGTGTAAGACCAATCAATAATATCGTTGATATTACCAATTTCATTCTTCACGAAACCGGACAGCCGCTTCATGCATTTGATGCGGATGCAATTACAGGCAAACAGGTTGTTGTAAAGAATTTGCCGGAAGGCACATCATTCATTACGCTTGATGGTAAAGAAAGAAAACTGCATAGCTATGACCTCATGATTTGTAATGAGAATGAAGGTATGTGTATAGCAGGTGTGTTTGGCGGTTTAACAAGTGGCGTGAAAGAAAGTACAAAGAACATTTTTTTAGAAAGTGCGTGTTTTGGCGCAACCACCATTCGCAAAACTTCCGTTGCCCATCAACTTCGCACGGATGCTGCTGCACGCTTTGAAAAGGGAACTGATATTTCAGCAACAGTAACGGTTTTACAACGCGCGGCTTTATTGATAAAAGAGTTAGCTGGTGGTAACATCAGTAGTCATGTGGTTGATGTTTATGCCAATGAGCAACCGAAGAAGGAAGTAACATTAACCTATTCTTTCCTAAAAAAATTAAGTGGTAAAAACTATTCGTCTGCCAGCATAAAAACAATTTTGACGAGCTTGGGATTTGACACAAAAAATGAATCATCCGAAAGCACTACTGTAGCTGTTCCATATAGCAAAACTGACATTAGTTTGCCGGCGGATATTGTAGAAGAAATCTTACGCATTGATGGTTTGGATAACATTGAAATTCCTGCAACCATTTCACTTTCGCCGGCAAAAGAAACATTAGGTTTTAAAGAAGCATTAAAGGAGAAATTGTCGCAGCAATTAGCTGGCTTAGGCTTTTATGAGATTGTAACCAACTCCATCACCAACAGCAAATATTACACGGATGAAGTGAAGGAAAGCTCGGTGAAAATGATAAACAACCTGAGTGCCGACCTTGATATGCTGCGGCCTTCTATGCTGGAAACCGGGCTGGAAGCGATAGTTTACAACAGTAACCGTAAGAACAATAATCTTCGCTTTTTTGAGTGGGGAAAAACCTATCATAAAAAAGCGGTTGGTGAATATTTTGAGAAAGAGCATTTGTGCTTGTACATAACAGGTGCTAACGGCGAAGACAACTGGAATGAAAAAAGCAAGGCGCTTGATTTATTTTCTTCCAAAGGAAGTGTAATGGCGCTTCTTTCTAACGCAGTTATATCAAATATTTCCTTTGCCCCATCGGAAGATGGGAAGCAACGCCTGGCATTTTCTGCAAACAAACAACAGCTTGGAATTGTAGAAAGTGTGGATGAAAAAAAGTTAAAAGCGTTTGATATCAAACAACCTGTCTATTTTACTGATATTGATTTTGATGCATTGCTGAAAATGGCACAAAGGGCAAAGATTTTTTACAGCGAAGTTTCGCGCTTTCCTTCTGTTCAACGCGACTTGGCTATGGTGGTAAACAAGAGTGTAAAGTATGTTGATATAGAAAATGCTATTCGCAGGCAGAAATTAGTAAAGCTGACAGACATACGCTTGTTTGACATTTTTGAAAGCGAAAAATTAGGCACCGATAAAAAATCCCTTGCCATCAATTTCACTTTTACAGATGAGGAAAAAACACTTACGGATAAGGAAATTGATAACATGCTAAACCGCATTGTACAGGGATTGCAAACCGGTTTGGGGGCAGAGATCAGGAAGTAATTATCAATACGTTTTGCATTGGCGCAGGAAGATATTCATATAGGCTTGGCTAAACTTCAGGAAAAGTTGAAACGCTTGCTGGATAAGCATTCTGCGCTGCAAAAAGAAAACCGAAAGCTAATTATTGATAAAGAAAATCTGCAAGAGCAACTGTCAGCAAAAGATGCGCAGATTAAGACTTTGCAGCAACAGGCAGCGGTTATAAAATCCGGCATTACTTCGTGGCATCCTGAACAAAAGAAATTGTTTGTGAAACGGATTGATTCTTATTTGAAAGAAATTGATAAATGCCTTGCCTTGATAAACGAGTAAAGCTATTATGGAAGAACTGATTGCTATAAATGTTGTCATTGCTGATCGTAATTATCGCCTGAAAACGTTGCCGAAAGACGAGGCAACTATTCGCGGAACGGCAAGGCTGATCAATGAAAAAATCAGCGAATACAAAACTTTATTGGCAGGTAAAGACATGCAGGATTATATTGCTATGGTGCTGCTGTGGTTTGCTGTAGAAAGCTCACAATCCAATCTTCACCCGCTTACAGAGCACCAAACCACCGAGACTATTGAGCGCATGAATGGCTGGCTCGACAAAGCGCTTTCCGAACACTGAAACTTTTCTTTTTCTTCACATACTTAGCATCGAACGATTTCGTTTTTATTACAAATATGAGTGAATGAGAACCTGGCTTAGTGCGGGTCTGCTACTTATCTTGTTTGTTACAACAACTTCTTTTTTTTATAAAAGTTCTTATTCGTTTCCGGCTTATAAAATTGTGATTGTTAAACACACTTACGAGCTAAGCGTATATGACTCGAAAGGCTGGCTGGTAACGTACCCGGTGGTATTTGGCAACAAAGATTTAAAAGATAAAATGTACCAGGGTGACCGCGAAACGCCGGAAGGAACTTTTAAAATTGCCAGCAAACGCCACCATGAAAAATGGTGCCGCATGCTGATGCTTGATTACCCTACGCCGCCTGACGTTGATAAATTCAATTATCGTAAACAACAAGGTGCTATTCCGGCTTCAGCTAAGCTTGGTGGCGGAGTTGGTATTCATGGTACCTGGCCACATGAAGATTATGCCATAGACAAATACGACAACTGGACGCAAGGCTGCATTAGTATGAAAAATCCGGATGTGATTGAGCTGTTTAACATGATCCCTGTTGGCACCGAAGTAGCCATCGTGAAATAACCTCAGAGTTCTATTTGTTCAGCAATAACCGGCGAAAGAGCAACACCTATTTCATTGCAAATGATTACTGCCGTTACATTCTGAGATAGTCTTTTAACCAGAGGTTGTTTGGCTTCAGTAAAACCCATAATTCCACTCCATCTGTATTCAATTCGATAAGATCTTTTATGTAAGATGTATTGTTGAAGAAAATGCTCTAATATATCTTGAATAAGATGCGTTGCTTCAACGAGAAGATTTAATGACTGATGTTGGACCATAACTCATACGCGCACCACAAACCAGCAAGTCTGCCACCGATAATGACAACATTTTTTGCGCGCAAAAAAACTTTCCTGTTTCTAAATGGAAATATTCATTGATTAGCTTTCAGATGTGAGCTATCGGCCGTCATCGATCATCTGTCAATTCGTATGTAACAAGTCGCAACACAATTTATTATTCTTGGCCGTTAAGACTAACATCTGCCGGCTGATAGCTAAAAACTGATGGCTCTTAGCTAAACAAATACTCAATATCTTCTCTCGTCAGGCTCTTCACAAATGATGAATCATCGGAGATTAAATCATTTGCCAGTGCGCGTTTCCGGTCTTGTAAAAGAAGAATTTTATCTTCTACCGTATCCTTACAAATCATGCGGTAAGCGAAGATATTTTTGGTTTGCCCAATGCGATGCGTGCGGTCAATGGCTTGTTGCTCAACAGCCGGATTCCACCACGGATCAACGATATAAACATAGTCTGCAGCCGTAAGGTTTAAACCTACGCCACCGGCTTTTAAAGAGATCAGAAATACGCGGCAATCATCGTCGTTTTGGAAGCGGTTAATCGCTTTTTCTCTATCGCCTGCCGATGTGCTGCCATCAAAGTATTCGAAGGGAATTTCAAGCTCCTTTAGCTTCTCACGAATTAAGCCAAGCATTCCTAAAAATTGTGAGAACACAAGCGCCTTATGGGTACCAATATTTTCTGTTATTTCCCTTGTTAGCTCGTCTAATTTCACAGATGTATTCGGAAACTTTTCTTCATCTTTCATGATGGCAGGGCTATCACAAATCTGCCTTAGTTTCATTAATCCCTGCAGGATGGAAAGCTGCGATTTATTTATGCCTTGCTCTTCTACAGCGCCTAAAATTTTATCACGAAAATCATTGCGGTACGCATCATAAATCTCGCGTTGCTCCTCTCCCATTTCGCACATTAAAACCATTTCCTGCTTGGCAGGAAGATCTTTGGCAACCTGCTCTTTTGTACGTCGCAGAATGAATGGATATAAGAGTTTGCGCAGATGTTCTTTTTGTTCTTTTTCACCAAACTTATCTATCGGTACCGCAAACTCATTTTTGAAATTATCCATGCTGCCAAGCATGCCCGGATTCAGAAAATTCATCTGCGCATAAATGTCAAACGTATTGTTCTGCAAAGGCGTACCACTCAGGCACAAGCGGCTTTTTGTATTGAGCAAACAAACCGCTTTGGTAACTTTACTGGATGGATTTTTTATTGCCTGGCTTTCATCAAGAATGGTATATTCAAGAGGAATTTCCACAAACTGGCGAATATCACTGCGTAAGGTTCCATATGTAGTGATAATGATATCTGCCTTGATCTTCATCAATGTATCCTTCGCCCGAAGGTTGCCATGATGAACATAATAAGTGAGCAGCGGCGTGAACTTTTTGATTTCATTTTCCCAGTTGAACATCAATGTTGTCGGGCAAACAACCAGGGCTTTTAGCTTACCATTCTTTTCTTTCAAATAATGCAGAAATGTGAGTGCCTGCAGGGTTTTGCCCAAGCCCATATCATCTGCCAGAATGCCGCCCCATTTCACATCGTTGAGATAATTCAACCATTGAAAACCTGAGGTTTGGTAAGGACGTAATGTAGCCTGCAAATGTTGCGGTGCGGGAACGCTCTCGATTGAATGATGATTCTTTAGATTTTCATATTTGCTTTCCAACTGAAAAACGAGTTCTTCTTCATTACGCTGCTCATACAACTCTTCAATAACGCCAAAATGATATTTACTCAGCTTGATGTCATCATTCTTTCCATCGCCAACACGAAAAAGGAGCGAGTATTTTTTTATCCATTCATCAGGCAGAATACCTAAGGTTCCATCTTTCAACTGAACAAACTGTTGTTTGTTTACCAACGCTTTTTTTACGTCTTCAACGGTTACTTTTTGCTCACCAAAATGAATGTCAATCTTGGCATCGAACCAATCGGTATGGCTGCTGATATAAATTTTTGTAGAAGGTTTTGCTGTATTGAAACGGAAGTTTTTTAATGCTTCAAAACCAAACACAGGCACGTTCATTTCGCGCACTGCATCAATGAATAAAAAAAACCAGTTGTTCCGCAACACTTCAGCCCCTTTTAACGCCAGTGTGTTAGTATTATCTTCCGGAACAATAAAATTGGAATGAAGATTTTTCAGCTTATCGATGAAAGTATTCTCTATAATATTGTTGCGATGAATAACAAGTATTTTGTTTGCCTGTGGCAGCATAATCCTGTCCTTATCGCCAGGCCTTACCTGGTAGCCATGATACACAAATACAGGCTGAAATAAAAGGTAATCGCCTTTCTCTTTCAGGAACACTTTTATCTCCGGTTTTACATCGCGTATTTCTTCTTTCTGAATGTTGTTGAAGTTGACGTTATATTCCTTTGTAAGCGGCAAAATAAAATCCTGCAAGGTCTTATTCCAGTCATCTTCGCTAACAATCATTTTGCCGGATGGCAAAAACTTTTCAACAAGCAAAACATCTTCAGGTCGTTGCCAGACGTAAAACTGGTCTTCCTGCTGAAACAAAAGCGAAGAAGGCATTTCATTATCCTTCACGTTGCTTACATGCAGAGGCGTTCTCACATTGCAACACACTTCATATTCGCCTTTCGAAAAAGAGATGTTGAGTTCGGGTGTGATATAGTTAATAGAGCAGGCTGCTTCCTGCAAATTAGCTGTTGCAAAAGACTTTTGTCTTGGCAGGAAAAAAGTAAAATTACTTTCTGCCACATCGGCAAAAAGCTTCTTGTATTTTGGCTGCAAATATTCGATGATAAGCTGCCGCGTATCTTCAGGAAGTTCATCGTCATGTTGCTGTATAATGTTATCCCAAATGCCACTGAACGGCGAATTCCTGTTCAGGTAACGGCTCACTTCAGAAGGCATCAGCTTGCGTATATTTTGTATCAGCGCTTTATCTTCTTCACCAAACAACTCTGTGTTTACAAACCTGGCTACGTCTATCTTTTCTACCTTGCCTGCGTATGCTGTGCTGTTTTCATTTGGCTCGCCCTGTATCGCATCTATCTGTACATAAGGATAATTATGAGGATTGTAAGAGATAACAATTCCCAACTTTATATACTTCTCTGTAGCAGGCTCTTCTTCCTGTACAACAGCCGTTTGCAATACTGGTTTGGGCGCTGATGCCACAGCCTGCGCTACTCTTTTTATAGAAGCGTCAAGCACGCGCAAAAAAGGCTTTCCTTCTTTATAAATAAACTCAAATTTGTTTTTGATATCATCTTCCAGCGAATAGCCATACAAGGAAAGAAGCTTGTTTTTTTCTTTATCCCAGTTGCGGATGCTATCAAAATAATTGGCGCCGGATGTTCTGTATAAATGAAGAAAAACAACGTCTTTATGAACGCAAAGCGGATGTTTTGTTTCGGTGTTGCAGGTGCAACTGGTATCGAAGTTTCGCTCTTCATTTTTTTGAATCACAACTTTACATACTTCACCATTTACACTTACTTCTGCAACAATCCTTTCATCTTTAGCTTCTTTGATAACAGGTTTTGTGGAAGACAAAGATTGCTCGGCTTCTTCGAAACCTTCAACAGAAGATAACAACCTGATGACGCGTACATCAAGTTGTTTCATTTTTACAACCGTATGTTTTTGGTTGTAACTGATGTCTTTTTCACCCAGCAGGTTTTTATCCAGCGAATCTTGCAACTGAAATAAAGAAGCCGCTTCATGGCGACAGATTTCGCCAAGATTATAGGGGCATCCGCAGCGAATAGAGAGGTTCTTTTCGTCTTTGAATTTGTTAATATGAACTTTATAATACGTATTGTAACTATCGTCTTTTACACGATAAACCACGGTGCTTAAAAGGTCATCAAAATCAACAAGCTCGACGTTGCCAAGCGAGTAAATTTTTTTTCCTCTCCGGATCACTTCATCGGTACCGTTGTTATAAATATATTTGGTAAGGTAAGGTAATGCCACAGTTCTTATTGTTCTTATTTGTTGTCAGCGATTCTTTGCAGAGGGCGATTCGTAAAAAAGCCAATGACAAAAATAAATGAAATACGAGAGAGGGAAAACAGTAGAAAAGCAAACGTGCAGAAATGTTTGTTAACAATGTAATGTAGAAGAAAGGAAACAATAGAGACAATTTTTGTGGTTGATATATATGTTATCGGCTGTTTCGTAACCGCTTTTTTTAAAGCCCGTTCATTGCCTGGAACGCTGATGTGAGGATTCTTGCTGCTTCGACACGCAAGAATTACGACAGCCGATCACAATAGTGACGGACGATGGTTACCAAAAATGCATTTTGTATTGTATTTAAGATGACCAATTGCTTTCTCCAGTTCATAAAAAATTTACTTGAACCAACAGTCTTTTTACAACACTCCGAGAATTTTCTTTTTAAAACTACGCAAACGATAACCCGCGGTAAGAGACAACCGCAACCTGTCATCCGACAAAATGGTAGAAGCAAAAAAATTAGTTGCGTTGATGGTTTCGGCGTTAATGTAAGTGTACATATTTTCTGTGCTGTAACCAGCCGATAAAGCAGTTCTGAAAAAGGCCGAAGCTCTTACTTTATTTTCAATTCCAAACTGGTATAAGCCACCAAGTCCGGCTTCTATTCGCGGACATATAATCCATTGTCCTTTATTCCAAATAAAATTATAGCCATAACCAACAGATGTAATTAAAGATAGCCAGCGTGGACTGCCATTAATAAAGTTTTGAATGCTATCGCTTCCGGATGAAGGGCTCGTTTGTAAACCAAGCGCGTAATAATAGGGACGAATATGATACACGAAAGAACCGCAGTTTTGCAACTGCTGCTGACCTAAATCTTGCGCGGCTTTATATGAATACCGGTATGGATTTCCAACCCAAAAAAAATCTGCGTAAATGTTAGTGTATTTTACGCCTTCAATAGGCGTATAAGCGCCCTTATAAATTTGAGATAACAAGCCTTTATATACATCTCCACCGCCCGCTACACCCCAACCATGAAAGTAACTGTTGAAATGAAGCCGGTATGATTTAAAGCCTTTTACGGAATTGTCGCGACTGGTAAATGGTACGTTAATTCCATAGCCAACGGAAAGCCATTTGTAATTGAGATAAATACCTGAGAACAAACCGTTGTTGTTGAAAAAATCAAACGTGCTGGCGTCTTTTCCTTTGGTAATAAAATGAAGGCGAAGGCTATTGTATAAGTTAGATAATTCAACGTTGTTGCCCTTGCTATAATCAGCAATATAATTTGAATCCTCCTGCTGACTGAAGGCGGAAAATGAGATTGATAAAAAGAAAAAATAAAGCAACAATAGCAACGCGCGCATGGTTAGCCAACTCACATTCGTTTTATAATTTCAGCCATAAGAAGCTGCACCTGGTTATCATAATGATGGTCTCCCGGAACTGTGATTACCGTTGCTGATTTATTGCTGATTTTAGCAGCCGGTATATCTGTCTCTTCCTTACCAAAAATAACCAGCACCGGTTTATTCAGTTTGTTAATTTCAGCCGGAACATCGCTGCCATTTGAGTTGTAAAAAAGGTGAACTGTAAAGTCAGTTGTATTGGATGGCGATAGTAAAACGGTATGTTTTATTTTATTCGCAATCGTAGCCGGCAAACGCGTTTGTATAAAAGAAAGCACATCGGCACCCAATGAATAACCGGCAAAAATGATTTCGTTACGATGCCATTTATTCATGTAGTCAGTGAGTAATGCAGATATATCTGTGGCTGCTACTTCCGGTTGCTTTTTTTTCCAGAAATACGACCTGGCATTCAACGCAATAACCGGATAACCATTACGATTCCATTGCTGCATAAACGAAGTAGAAAAACTATTAAACCCCCCATCTCCCGTAATATAGAAAAGGAGTGGTTTTGAAGCATCCTTACCTGCTAATGTGTCTATGGGTAAATCCGATTGCGCAACCAACCGCAATTGAAAAATCAGCAAACATAACAGTAAGGAAATCTTATTTAGCATACAACGGTTTCATGGCTTTTTGCAATGCGGATGGTAAGCGCAATAAATCGAAATCATCATCGTAAACAAGGTATTTATTCAGCCATTGCGATGCATATTTTTCCTTGAACGAGCGCAGTCCCTGGTAATGACGGAAACGCCTGATTTTTTCGTAGGCATACTTCATCATTTTTTCTACCGTTGTATCTGCATTCTCAAGACCCGACATGGGTGCCAATCCTAAATTGAGATACGAGTTCCCGGTTTCCTTTACATACTTTATCAGCTCAATAATCATAGCATCCATGCAGCCACCGGGGGCATCGGCTGTTTTCCGTATCAGATCGTACGTGCATTCGCCGGGCACATAATCGGGTATGATGTTTAAAAAAGCAACGGGTTTGTTTTCACTATCAATTGTAACAACTAAGTTTTGCTGCTGCAATAATTTATCATCGAACTGACCTTGCGAAAAGACGATTTCTTCCCTGTCGTAAGTCTGCAGCCATTCAGTAGAAACAGCTCGTAACAATTGGATGAATTCCCAACTATGCGGCGCTTTATAAATCGATGTGGTGAACCCTTTTTTCTGCAGGCTGTTCAAGCCATTCCGCAGAGACTTTTTATCACGGCCAGCCAGATCGAACTCATTCACATTTACAATGGCTTCCTGCCCTATCAGCAATGTTTTTTTCTTCCACCAGCTAAAGACAGAAAGAGATGCTTCGTCAACACGGTAATATACCGCTTTCAAACCTTTTCTTGTACAATAGTCTGAAAACTCTTTTAGCAAATCCTGTTTATCATCCGGCGCACAAACCGGAAGCTCAAGCACGATAGCATAACCGCGCTCGGTGCGATAGGCAACAAAACCTTCGCTTTGCTTTGAGAAATAAAAAAGTTTGTCATCAGCCAGCTTAAAAAAATCAACCGCAGAATCACCATATTTCTGAACCAGCTTCTCTGCACTTGCCTGCTCTTTATTTTGTGCCGATATACTTACATAAGGCTTTACAAAAGCATACAATAAGAAAGCCCACGCACCTGCTGCAAACACATACATCGAAATCAGAAATTCATTTCCATAAGGTGTTACAGGCTGCAGCTCTGTTTTCTGAAGCAGGAAGATTTTCAGCACATTTTCTAATGATTGATAGCGGTTAAAATCAATATTAAAATGTCTTTTTTCCAAAAAATAAAATCCCACAAAACCATACACAAGCAATGCAAAAAGAATGATTAAACCGGTGAGCGTTGCGCGGCTCACCAATCGTGGATTGGTAAGAGCCATATATTGTTTTCGCGTTGCAATCAATGAGGCTAAAACAAGCAAGGCCAGGGAAGCTTCTTCCCAATCGAGACCTTTGAAAAGATGTCCGGCTAACGATAAAAAAGTACAGACAAAAGCCAGCCACCAGGCATTCCGCAAACCACGTACGAGATAAGCTGCCGTTACTATCAACGCAACGCCAATATAGATAACAAGAGTGTTGGTGGCATGAATAGTATAAGCCGGCAAAAATTGATGAAGAATCCGCATCCGTTCCGCTATCGGCGGCGTTAGTACAGATAAAATATTGACGATGCCCAAAAGAAAAATAAAGAACGTGGGAAAAAGACGTAGAAATAAGTTTTTCCCTTTTATCAAAAAGGCAAATAACCCGAATAATAAAGGCAGCCAGAATTCGAATGAACGATAGATAAGTGTGATGGCTAAAGCTTCCACAGAAGTATAACCAAAGCTTCCTAAAATATAAGCGACCGATAACTCAACCGCACCCACCCCTTTTAAAAAGGGCGATGCTACAGTGAGCAGAACAGAGATAACATAAGCCAGGCCGGCTGCGCTCAATGAAGCATGTGCGCCGACTGCAAGCATTGAAATATACAGATGAGCGATGCCACAAACTTCTATGCCTAACGATGATAAAATGGCGAGTACATAAAGGCTTGTTTTTACGTCGGCACCCGCGATCTCTTTTACTTGTAATGCCGCTTCAGGATATTTGCTTTGCAGCCATCTGAATATTTTTTTTTCTTTTCGGATGGCATACATCAGGTAGAAAAGCACAAATACAAAAGCGGTGAGCAGCAGCAAGCCTGTTGTGGTTTTTTCACTGTCTTTATGGGCGCCAAAAGATGATGCAATTACAACCAGGCTAATAATAAATGTTGACAGCACACCGGCAAAGCCAAACAAGGCGGAAGCCTGGTAAATGAACAACTTATCAGGCACCGCTTTTTTGATACTCTTAGGCGTATAAGCCAAAGCGCTAACGCCGCCGCCGGGAAGGAACACGGATAAAAAACTGCGCTTCAAAAACAATTCTATACAAACACGCAACGAAACATTTTGCCCAACCGCTTTAAAGCTAAAAACATACATGGCGGCTTGACACAAAACATAAATAAGTGTAACAACTGTTGCGGCAAGTAACCATTCACTATTTGCCCGGTGCAGGTAAGGTAAAATCTGGCTCACCTCGTGGCGTTGCTGATGAAAGAAATAAATACCAATCAGCAATAGCAAAACAGCCAAAATCTCACGCCAGTAAAAGCGTTTGGGAAGAGGCAACCTTCGTTTGAATACAGTGATTTCCATTTTACACAAAATTCAATTATAGCATCAGGATTGAGCCTCGCGCTTCATAAAGAAAACAAGCCCGAATATAAGTAACCCAAACATAGATATAATACCAAATGACCATTGCAAACCCGCCTGCTGCGCAATAAAACCAACCGACGGCGGCACTACCAGAAAACCGAAATAACCTATGGTTGAAACAGAAGCCAAAGCCGCTCCACTGCTGGTTTTGCCGGAGCTTCCGGCAAGGCTGAACACAAGCGGAACAATACAGGAAACACCAAATCCAATCATAACAAAACCTATTAAAGCCATAAGCTGGTAAGGCACCAAAACGGCAAGCAACATACCACTTGTTATGAGTAATCCGCTCCATCGTAAGATAGGAACAATGCCAAATTTATTTACCACTTTATCGCCGGCAAGTCTGCCTGTTGTCATTGCCACCATATATATCACAAACGCTGCTGTGGCGGCCCCTTTGCCAACACCAATCACTTTTTGAAAATAGATACCACTCCAGTCATACATTACATTTTCGCACGCCATAGAAGCGAATGCAATCAGCGAGAATTTGATAAGTGGCTTATCAGGCAATGAAAACAAGGGACGTTTTATTCTCACATCAGGCATCTTGTAGTATAAAAAGCGGTAACAGGCAAGAGAGCAAATCATCAGTACAATACTTACTATCAGGAAGTGATAATGAATAGATTCTGCTGTTGAAGAAATGAGCGTGGTAAACAGATAACCAACAGCAGCGCCTGCAAAGCCCGCCATGCTCCACAAGCCATGAAAGGAAGTCATGATAGAACGGTCATATAAGCCTTGAATTTCTACTGCCTGTGCGTTCATGGAAAGGTTTAGCAGGTTGCGCGAAGAACCGAACAAAAACAAGATGATGCCCAATTGCCATATTTGGGTGGCAAACGCTAATAACCCCAACACGATATTGTAAAATACAGCGCCAAATAATGTAATGCTTTTGCTGCTGTAAACGCTTAACAATTTACCTGTAAATGGAAGAGTGACCAACACACCGATGGGTGCCGCAAGCAGCAGGTATCCCAATTGCTTTTCGTTTAAATGAAGCATTTGCTGGAATGCAGGAATGCGCGAAGCCCAGGTGGAGTAACCGAAACCGGAAATAAAGAAAAAGATGGTTGTTGCAATTCGGAACGAACGCGGCGACGTGTACGTGCTGGTCAGGTTCATGGCTGCAAAAGTATTTACTCGAATTCTGAATCCTTTCCAAAGTTTTGAATGCTTTCCGTTATCTTATGATATAAATTCTGCAATCTCGGAAGACGTCGCAATACATTCAAATGTCTTTGTATCGTTATTCCGTCATGCCGGATGGCAGGACCAGTCTGCATTTGCGAAGGAGAAAAATAACGCAGCCGCTGAGCCGTTTCATCAATCAATGGCAGTAAGTTTTTAAAATCAATATTTTCTCTTTTGCAAAAAGCTTCCGTCAATGTGTACAGGTGATTGGTGAAGTTGGAACACAATACAGCGGCAAGATGATAAAGCAAACGCTGCTCATCATTGGCTATGCTAACGGTATTGGCTGTTGATTGAACCAAACCCGAAAGCAGTTCCTGATTTTTATCGGTATTCGCATCAATAAAAAAAGGCACAGGTGGAATGTCTTTCATTTCTTTTCGCAGGCTTTGTAATGGATACAAAACGCCATAGTTCTCAAAGTGATTCAAAACCTCTTTCGAAGTGGCGCCACTGGTATGAACCACCAAAGCTTTGGTGGAAGGTAAGCGATCAGCCATCTCAGATATGGCGTTATCAGATATTGCAATAATACATAGGTCTGCGTCCGATGAAATAGTTGAGTAATTTGTTTTAAATTCGCCACCGGTAAATTTAAAAATCTGGTGTCGCGCTGTATCTCTGCCAATCACTTCTATAAGGGAGTGGCCGGCCGAAATCAATAACCGGCTTAGTACAACGGCAACGTTCCCGGTACCAATCAAAACAACGTTCATATTAACTGTTTACAATCGTGAAAATAAAGCAAAGTGTTATTACTTTTTTTAATAAAGAAAGGCTCAGGCTCATTGGTATGATATCCACACGCAAAGCGGCTGCGAAAGCATGGCGGCTGATGTGCACTCCTTTCAATGGAAAACATATATCTAAAACACCGCCTTTTTTTGACAACGCTTCCCTGGTTGAGTTTCATGTAAAAAAATTTAAAGTAAAAGGCTTTCATTTTAAGCCGGAAGACGAAGACAGCAATGATAAAAAGATACTGATTTGTCATGGCTTCGATAGCAACAGTTATCGCTTTGCCAAGTATGTTATTTCATTGGTGAAGGCAGGCTTCCAGGTGTTTGCTTTTGATGCGCCGGGGCATGGCTTCAGCGATGGTAAAACCATCAACGCTTTTGTTTACCGGGATACCATTTTAGAAATCGAATCTTTGTTTGGTCCCTTTTATGGTATTATGGCTCACTCGCTGGGTGCGCTTGCGGCTTCACTGGCGGCTGAAACCCTTGACAATCCTGATAAGAAATTAGTATTGATAGCACCCGCAACAGAAGTAAAAACCATCTTCAAAAATTTCTTTACAACAGTTCCATTAACTAAAAAAACAAGGAAGGCTTTTGATAGTTTGGTGAATGAAAAAACAGGTCATAACACAGAGTGGTTTTCGGTAGCGCGCGCCGTGCATCACATTCCTTCTTCTATACTTTGGATACACGATACCGACGACCGTATGTGTCCTTACGAAGATACGCTTGCCATCAGGCAGGAAGAGTTACCGAACATCCAGTTTATCACGACAAGCGGTTTGGGACACACGCGGGTTTACCTGAACAAAGAAGTGCATGACAGCGTGATCCGGTTTTTTATACAAAAAGATTAAGGCTGCTTATATTGAACAGCCTTATCTATCATCACTGATTTATCGTCTCCAACCGTCTCTTCAATACGGCGCGTTATAATCTATTTTTGGATAATTATGCTCATCGTTATGATTACGCCGACCGTAAGCTACGTCAGGCAAATTACGCCTGTAATTGCGATATTTTGAGCTGTGTATACGGTTAGCATTCCATACATCGAAACCATTGTGATAAACAACAAAACACTGCTCGCCGCGTAACCTGTAATAACGAGGCAAACGATCTGAAACTACCCATGCATTCCGGCTATAAAAGATATAGCGATTTGCTGCCGGATTGTAGTAGATATTGCTTTTGGGGTAGTAGTAAAAGGACTGCTTTTTCGCACTATGATACCTGTCGTCATAAGGTCTGTGACAGGCATCTTTTTGCGGCGGAGTACCATATTGCGCAGAAGCAGTTTCCATCACAAGAAAAGAAGAGAAAGCCACAGCAAGAGAGTAAATAATTGTCTTCATAATTTATATATTTTATACTCCTGTTGACAGCCTTGTTTTGTGTAAGTAAAATGAACGGGATGTCTTTAACATTTTTACTGTTCATTCTTCATGGTTTAATATTGCATGATGATGACCTTATATTTACTGTAAAAAAAGGGATGATCGCTATCAGATTACTTTGATAAAAACGATAAGATCTTTCTTGTTTTTAATGAAGAGAAAAAATAAGAAAAAGACAAACAAAAAATAAGTATAAAGTTTGCATCTCTTTAATCTGCTCCCTGTTTATGTAGTATTTTTAAGAGTTAAACGAACCGATATTAAACAATTGAATGGCAAAGAATTTATTGATAGTAGAGTCACCGGCGAAAGCGAAAACGATCGAAAAAATCCTTGGCGATGATTTCGAAGTGAAGAGCTGCTATGGTCATATCCGCGATCTTGAAAAAGATGATATGGGTATTGATATCAAGCACAACTATAAGCCGCGCTACATAGTACCCGAAGACAAACAAAAAGTAGTAAAAGAACTTAAGCAGAGCGCAAAAAAATCAGGTGAAGTTTGGCTGGCTACGGATGAGGACCGGGAAGGCGAAGCCATAAGCTGGCATTTATGCGAAGTGTTGGGTTTAGACCCTGAAAACACCAAGCGTATTGTGTTTCATGAAATCACAAAACCAGCTATCAAGAAGGCTGTTTCGCAGCCACGAACGCTTGATATGAACCTTGTAAATGCACAGCAGGCAAGGCGCGTGTTAGACAGGATTGTTGGCTTTGAATTAAGCCCTGTTTTGTGGCGCAAAATCAGCATGCGCAACTCACTCAGTGCAGGCCGTGTGCAGAGTGTTGCTGTACGTTTGATAGCAGAGAGAGAACGCGAGATTAACGCGTTCAAAGCGATAAGTACATTTAAAATTGAAGCCTTATTTGCAGCGCCTGATGCTAATGGTAAAACGGTAACTTTTACCGCGGAAGGCACAAGACAAAACACACAGGAAGCGGCTGAAACATTTTTGCAAAGTTGTACAGGTGCAAATTATACTGTAAAGGATGTGCAGGTAAAGCCAACCAAGAAATCGCCGGCGGCTCCATTTACCACTTCTACCTTACAACAGGAAGCCAGCCGTAAACTCGGTTATGGCGTAGCGAAAACAATGCTGATTGCACAGAAGCTGTATGAAAACGGACACATTACTTATATGCGTACAGATAGTGTGAACCTGAGCGATACCGCATTGCAGGATATTGAAGGCAGAATTGGCAGCCAATACGGAAACAATTATGTGCAACGTCGTACTTACAAAAACAAGAACGAAAACGCGCAGGAAGCCCACGAAGCTATTCGCCCTACATATATGAACAACACCACAGTGAACGATGCTGACTGGAAGCGTTTGTATGAGCTCATCTGGAAGCGAACCATGGCTTCGCAAATGGCAGATGCGCAGTTAGAAAGGACGATTGCGAAAATTGATATTTCTACCAACAAAGCTGAACTGACGGCGGAAGGCGAAGTAATGAAGTTTGATGGTTTTCTGAAGGTGTATTTTGAAGGGAAAGATGAAGAGGAAGAAGATGATCAGAACGAGGGCATTTTACCGCCATTGCAAAAAGGCGCAAAATTATCTTTTCGTGAAATGACAGCCACTGAGCGTTTCAGTCGCGCCGCACCGCGATATACAGAAGCATCGCTGGTAAAAAAGTTAGAAGAACTTGGTATTGGTCGTCCTTCCACGTATGCGCCTACCATTTCAACCATTTTAAAAAGAGGTTATGTAGAGAAGCGTGATAAAGAAGGCGTAAAACGTGATTATCGCGTGCTGCTGTTAAAGAATAACCAGGTAACGAAAACTTTGGAAAATGAAAATACCGGTGCTGAAAAATCGAAGCTGTTTCCAACCGATTTGGGGTTGGTAGTAACTGACTTTTTAAACCAGCATTTTAACGATGTAATGGATTATGGCTTCACCGCCAAAATTGAAGGAGAGTTTGATGAAATAGCCAATGGTAAAGAAAAATGGACAAAAATGGTAGATGATTTCTACCAGCCATTTAAGCTTGATATTGCCAACACTCTTGAAACGGCACAACGCGTAAAAGGCGAGCGCGAATTGGGTGCTGATCCTGACAGCGGCAAGAAAGTAGTTGCCCGTATGGGACGTTATGGCCCGATGGTTCAGATAGGTGATACAAATGAAGAAGAAAAGCCACGCTTTGCCAAGCTAAAAGCTTCGCAAAGCATTGAAACCATTACGCTTGATGAGGCCATGGAACTCTTCAGGCTACCGCGCCATTTGGGCTTGTTTGAAGGCACTGAAGTAACAGTGAACATTGGCCGGTTCGGACCTTATATTGCTCACGATAAAAAGTTTTATTCTTTAAACAAAGACAACGATCCTTACAGCATTTCGCTTGAAGAAGCAGCGCCCGTCATTGAAGATAAACGCAAGGCAAAAGATGAGCGTACAATACAGGTATTCACTAAAGAGAAAATACAAGTGCTGAAAGGACCTTACGGACCTTACATTAAACAAGGATTACGTAATTATAAACTGACGAAAGAGCAACAGGATAAAGCAGCTTCATTAACCATAGAAGAAGTGAAAGCCATTATTGAAAACCTGAAAGCGAACCCGCCAAAAAAATCACCTAAAAAGAAAAGTATAAAAAGCGCATAGCGTTTGTTATAAAAAAGATGAACAAGCGTGAAGAACAATAATCTTCACGCTTGTTTGTTTTATTCACAAATCTGTATAACTTACTGGCAAAAACAGTAAAATAAGAATAGAGTTTGTATGCGAAGATTGATGCATGAAACGAAGGAAATAGCGGCTCTGT
The DNA here is from genome assembly GCA_965199905.1 of Ilyomonas sp. GTDB lineage: Bacteria > Bacteroidota > Bacteroidia > Chitinophagales > Chitinophagaceae > Ilyomonas. The sequence continues at coordinate 765,010 of OZ241366.1, forward strand.
TTACACTCATCGACGATCCTGATGAAGAGGTGTTTTCCAGCGTGTCGGAACGTATTACCGGCTATGGCACCAACATCATCCCGAACCTTGAATCGCTTTGGGAAACTACGCTTCATGAAGAAGTGCAGGAACGCATTGAAATGCTGATTCACAAACTGCATTATAAAGATCTGAATTATGATCTGGAGCAGTGGACAAGCAGTGCATACAATGATCTGCTTTTCGGAGCTTTGCTTGTAGCCAAGTTTCAATATCCCGATTTACAAACAACACCGGTTTTACAGGAGATAGAAAAAATTCGACGCAACATCTGGCTTGAACTTAACAGCTTTCTTACGCCGCTTGAGCAGGCGAATGTGTTAAGTAGTATTGTTTATAATTACTACAATCTCAAAGGCATTGAAATTGCCTACACAAATCCCGATGATTTCCTGCTTCATAAAGTGCTGCAAAGCAAGCGTGGCAATGCTTTATCGAATGGCATTTTATACCTTGTATTGGCGGCCTTGCTTGACATTCCTGTGAAAGCCATCAACGTTCCCAAACACTTCGTACTGGCGTTTTTTAAACCTGAATTTGACAGTACATTACACAAGAGTAATCCGCAGCAGCATATCCAGTTTTATGTAGATGCTACTTCCGGCCAAGTATTCTCTCACAAAGAAATTGAAATGTATTTCCGGCGCATATCAGTGCCACCAACCGCCTCTTATTTTCGCCCGCTTTCCAACAAGCGCGTCATCCAGTTGATGATTGAAGAACTTGCAAAGTGTTTTACAGATTCGCACGTTATCTACAAGCATGATGAACTGCTGAAACTGGCAGCATTATTGGACTGATTGTCAAAATTTTATACATCATGGAACCTATAGTTGCTAATATCGGGATGACCGAAGAGCAAAAAAAATCATCGGCAGATATTCTTCAAAAGATGCTTGCCAATCAATACGTATTATACACTAAAACCAGGAACTACCATTGGAATGTAGAAGGACCGCAGTTTTTGCAAATGCATGAATTTTATGAGCGCTTGTACACAGAGCTGGAAGTTGGCTTTGATGCAGTTGCCGAACGTATTCGCCAGCTTGGTCATTATTCAGAAGGCAGGCTGAAAGATTTTTTAAATATCACAGATTTGCTGGAGCAGGATTACCCGGTTCACCAGAGAGAACAGGTAACCAACCTGTTGAATGACCATGAAACGATTATCCGTTTATTGCGCCAGGCTATTGATAAGTTAACTGATGATATCAAAGACACTGGCACAGCAGACTTTGTAACCGGCATGATGGAGAAGCATGAACAATGGGCATGGTTTCTACGCAGTTATTTACGATAAATTACAGTCTTATTCGGGCATAAGAACAGCTTGAAAAAACATAAGAACGTGATAAAAAAGGCATTGAAATTTCAATGCCTTTTTTATTGTTTGTATTCATACAGTTTGATGACTATTGATGATTCACCTGAAATTTTAAACATCGAAATACGGATCAGTTACTACGTCTCTTCATCACTTGAAACAGAAATTTTCTACCCGTAGCTTTGCGGTTTCTTATGTCAGCGAAATCACAACCATTTATATCCATTTGCATTCCTGCTTACAAACGCACGCATTATCTGCAGCGCCTGCTACAAAGCGTTGCCAGCCAAACTTTCAGGGATTTTGAAGTCGTGATATCTGATGACAGTAACGATAATTCTGTTGAACTGATTGTTAAAGAATTTGAAGACAAATTTTTCATTCGGTATTATCATAATAAGCCTTCCTTAGGCACACCAGCCAACTGGAATTTTGCAATTGGAAAAGCGAATGGCGAATGGATAAAGCTGATGCACGATGATGATTGGTTTGCCAACGAAACAGCCTTGCAAGCCTTTGCCAACGCCACCAAAAAAGGCGATAAATTTATTACCTGCGATTATGATTACAAAGACGATGATGGAACGATTATTCGCAAGATGGTTTTAAGCCCCTTCACGAAAAAACGAATCCTTAAACAACCGATGGTGTTATTGAATGATAACTATATCGGTCAGCCCAGCGTTGTAATGGTGCATCGCTCTGTAACAGCGGTGTATGATGAGCGTATGAAATGGCGTGTTGATATTGATTATTACATGCAATTACTATTTTCGGAAAGACAATTTACCTGCATTCCCGGCGTACTCATTCACCTGGGTGTAAACGCTATGCAGGTAACCAATAGCTGCCTGAACGTGCCCTGCATAGAACTACCCGAAGGCTTGATGTTACTGGAAAAATATGGAACCAAATCGCTACGGAATATTTTCGTTTACGATGCCTGGTGGCGCATTATCCGCAACACCGGTACTAGAAATAAAGAAACACTTTACCGGTACGCTACAAGTTGGCCGAAAGAGATTATAAATATGACGCAGGCTCAAAGCCGGATCAATTTTCAACTTTTAAAAAATGGCGTCTTTTCTAAACTTTTTATGACGCTGCAATACTTGCTTTCTCTCCGAAAAGCTGAGTAATTATTTAAGAAGCAAGTCTATTTAAATAAAATACAAATGCAGTTTTCGGCAGCCAATTGGGGCAACGGTTAAGCTTTTATGATTGATAAAAATGACTGCTGCAAAGTGGTCTTTTTTTGTTGTGAAATACAATTCAATCAGGCAAACGCATAACGTTTCTATATTCTTCGCAAAACTTTGCGTAGTTAAATTTTTCAATAGCAATTTCCCGGCTCTTCTCCCCCATCGTTTCTTTTAATGAATGGTTTGAAATCAATTCTTCAATATAAGAAACGCCATCCTTAATTATGTCTTCTTCGCCGGTTGATGTAATTAAAAAACCATTGACTCTTTGTTTAATATAGTCCGGCAAACCGTTCACGGCAGTTGTAATAATAATCTTCCCTCTTGCCATCATTTCCATCACCACAATTGGCAATCCTTCAAATGAGGAAGTCATAATCAGCACATCACTTTCATTGTATATTCTTTCTAAAAGACTGCTATCTTTTACATTGCCATAAAAGGTGCAAAATGCAAAATCATTAGTATTAATTACAGCATCTACATCACCCACAAAACTGAAGTGAACAGGCAGTTTTTTTTCATAGCATTCCTTCGCAATAGCTGCCGTTAAAGGCACTCTTTTTTGAGGCGAGCCACGACCGATAAACACAACTTGCAAATCAGAATTTACTACTTGTTGTACAGAAGAAATATCAATCGCATTTTCTATAAAAAATAGTTTGCTGAATGCATCAGCCGAAAAACGATTTTCTCTGTATTGCGCTTCCACATTGCGTTTTAACTGCTCCGTGCTGAATACCCTGGCATCTATATGCTTTGCAAATCCGATACTGTAATTGAGCCATGTACCTAAATGACAAACCTCAACCTTGCGAACATTTTTATGTAAATGAGGAATGATTTTATAAAAGAAAATGCATTCACCTCCCAAAACAATTGCCTCAGGCTGACTATGAATCCAGGATGCAATAACGCCCCGGTAAAACAGGTTGATGAAATGAAATGCCTTGTTATCAATGCGCTGATGCAAGTCAATAATTCTGGCGCCCGTCTGTTGAAAGCGATCTGCAAACAAACCGTTCTTTGGCCTTTTTGAAAAGATGATCAGAGGCGAAAATGCGCTGACACAGTTTATAATATCAATGTTCACTTTTGGCGAACCGCCGATATCTGTATTGGGAAAGAAAAGAAAAACACGATGCTTTGTTTTTAATGGAAACAGCCATCCCCAAAGCCTTCCGGCTAATACGAAAGGCGACATCAATATCCTTTCTATAAAAAGCTTTCTTTTTAGCGAGGCGTATGTCATGCAGGTGGATAATATTTTGTCAGCAAACGAACCAAGTAATCGTTATCAAAACGAATGCTCAAACTCTCATATAGCGGCAGCACATCAGCAACGTTTATATGCGGAACAGAACTCTTTTCGACAATTTTATAATGCGCTTTTTTTAGAAAATGATGTTCAATATGCTTAACAATATACAGAATAGAATAACTGTTTGGGTTAGCAACATTCAGGATAGCATTTGCAAATAAGCCTTGTTGCAAAACGCCATCACAAAGCTTATACATATCATCCAGATCCATAAGGTTTCTCCTGGCATCAGAATAAACGGTAAAGCTGGTTTCCTTACGAACGGCTTCAACAAGATAATTTAAAATCGTGTGCTGGTTACTCGTTTTTCCCACCGGGTTCGATACCCGAAAAATTGTAAAGCCACCTTTATGTTTTGCCACCAATAATTCCATCTGCAGCTTATGCAATACATAAGGCGAGTAAGACAAACTTTCATCGTATATGCTGCAGGTACTAAAGTAAACAAAACGCTTATGGGGATGGGCTTCGCGGGCTTGTATAATCAATTGTTTTTCTCTGTCAAAAACATCTCTGTCAGTAACCGAAGAATTGGAAACACCAGATGCAAATATGATAAAACGATCATCTTCCCTATAAGTCGTAAACCGGGTTGCGATCATGCCGTTGCCAATTACCATATTTCTGTTTTACTTACAGGCTTTCTAAAAAAGTCAACGCCTTGCGGGCAATATTACCCCAATAAAAAGAGTCATAAAAATCGCCGCTAATCATTGCTGATGTGTCAGTCTCAACAATTGCTTTTACAAATGCAGTCCAGTCATTATCTGCAACAATAATCAGCTTCTTATCAGCAATACCAGCCGGTATACCGGTGGCACCACTTTCTGTACTTACTGCATTGCAATTATAGCTCAAAGCCTCTACCAGTTTTGTTTTTATACCGCCGCCACTTATTACCGGATTTATAAAAATATCAGCCGCCAAAAAGAAATGCCGGATATTATTTACAAAGCCTGTATATATGATATGGTCAGCCTTTTCAATGTCAGCAGCAAGATGGCTATTTAAATTTCGCCCACAGATAAAAATGGCAAAAGGAAAATGAGATTGTAATAAAGAAGGATAGATATTCTCAACTATTATTCGCACAGCTTCCTCATTTGGCGCATAGCCAAGATCGCCGTTAAAAAGCAAAATGCGATGAGAAGAAAGAATACCATATTGCTTTTTAATAAAATCAGCAGCCTCTTTTTTTTCATCTGCCGAAGGCGCCTTTTTATTATCAATACCAAACGTAACAACGGTTCCTTTTTCTTCAGGTAATAAATAATTTTTTATCGCCCATTCTTTATCTTCTTCCGTGATAAAAAATGTAAAGTCTGCTTTGTTGCAAACCCATTTCTCATATTGCCACATCGCTTTCCACCACCATTTGCCAAGGGTTTTAAAGCGCATCGCTTCAATATTATGCGAGCGCATCGTCCATGGAACTCGTAATGTTTTCTGTAGTAAAAAAAGAAGCCATCCCATGTAGGGATGTTCACTAATAAGGTGTGTAATCTGTTCTTCCCTTATTAGCTTCCGAAGCCTGAAATAGAGAAGCGGATTGATATAATGCAAAGGGCTATCGCTAAAAAGCTTTACCAGCCGAAAGTTTTTGGCAAACGACTCATCATTACTTTTTACCGACACGATAACCACTTTCGCAATCTTACCTACATGACTATAAAGCTGCTCAATCGCTTTATGCCCGCCGTTTACAGAGGGCATAAAGCGATAAGGTGCAATCACTAAAATGTGTATGTTTTGATGATTCAATCCATTGAATTTATGCAAGCAAATTCCGACGCTTCCAATACCACACAACAGCACCAACAATGGTGATCAGCAGTACAAGATTGCCAACATAAATCAAGGTTTGCCCGGTGTAATAAGATGACGGGTGAAACTTAAATTCTATGTTGTGCTTCCCCGCAGGAATATGCATTCCCCGCAGTACATAATTCACTTTGCAATACGGCGTTTCCTTGCCATCAATGTATGCTTTCCAGCCTTCCGGATAATAGGTTTCGCTGAACACAGCGAAGTTAGCAGCCGTGCTTTGCGAAGTGTATTTTATATCATCATTGTCATAGCTGACCACCTTAATTGAGCTGCTGCTATCTGTAGATACACTGGCTCCGGCAACGCTTTTAAAGCTGTTATCAACAATAGCAGTATCTGCCGGGTTGAAGCTGGTGAGCGCATTCATTTCTGCAGCCGCACCCTTCACAAACTTTATATTTTTTACAAACCAGCAGGCACCAAGTGCACCACTGTTGCGCTGCACTGCAAATGTGTTTTGTTGCTGACCATCGGGCTGAAACACATACTTCGCATCAAGCATATTCAGCACAGCCGGGTTCAGTTTATCAGACATCTGGTTTTCTATCAAATCCTGGTAAATACTCAGCTTTGCCGGATTATAACCACCTATGCAACGATAATGATATGCTGTGATAGATTCGTTGTACCTGTCGGGTGATAAATTGAACGTGCGGAAATGCGGATCCTTATCTGTTTGCAGTTGCTGGTAAGCTTCCGGGTCGTTCGGGCTGCCATGAAGTGACAGGTTGAAATTAGCGTCATAAGCATCCGGCTCTACATAGTTTTCAGTCGTTAGGTATTTAGCGTCAACTTTTATCAATTCAATGGTGCTTACAAATGCTAAAAGCAAAACCAGCATCCACGGCTTAACCGATGTTTTCAGGTACACAAACACACAACCAACCGTAAGCGCAGCAAACAACAACGCGCGTAAAAATTCGCTGCCGAACAGAGCTTTCCGCGATTCTACAATCGCATTATACAACACGTTTGTATAATCCTCACTGTTATGCATTGCCTGGTTCAGGTACTTAGATATTTGTCCAAGTGTATATCCTTTCGTCTGCGCATCATTCGTACTGCTATAATCACTTGCGAGATAAATAATACCGATAACGGCAAACACACCACCAACGGCGTAGAGAATGTATTTAAAAGATGCCTGTAACTGTTGTTTCGCGTAGGTAAAGAACATTCTCTGCAACGCGAGCACAGCTAATAAGGGAAATAGTAACTGCGGAATCACCAAGGCAATGGTTGGTGCCCTGAACTTATTATAAAGAGGTAAATAGTGAAATAAAAATTCATTGAAGCCCGGTAAATATTTACCGGCAGCCATCAACACCGATATAAAGCAGGCTGCAAAAATCCACCACTTCTGCTCCACTTCTACTACCACCATTCCAATGATAAACAGGATGCAAATGATGGCACCGAAATACACCGGTCCTGCCGTTGAATAATTATCACCCCAATATTTAGGAAGCGATTGTGCAATCTGCCCCGAAGCTTCTTCAGGGATACCGCGCTCCGTCAATGTGCTTGCCAGTTTGCCATCAGGCTCAAACGTAGTGCTGCTGCTGCCTCCAAACACATCCGGCATCAGGAAGGTTAAAAACTCCGTTTTTCCCTGGCTGTATTGAAACGCATAATCTTCATCAAGTCCTTTCGTATTTACATCTTTTAAAACACCACCGGTATTGTCTAAACTTTTACCACCACGCATTGTGTACTTGGAATATTCTGATGTTGTCATCAGCACCAATGCAGAACAGGCAAACGCAACGGCACCAGCTAATATGGCTGCGCCAATTGATATTGCCATGTGCTTCCATTCCTTCGCGCGCACCCATTTTATTATATAAGAAAGTGTAAGAAAGCCGGCAATGATAATCGTGTAGTAATTAATCTGCGGATGGTTAGCATATACTTCCAATGAAGCAAATAACAGAGTTACCGGCAGCCCGATGGCATATCGCTTTTCATACAAAAGGTATAAGCCTGCAATCATAGCCGGCATGTAAGCAATGGCAAGCATTTCGGTGTCATGACCAACAGAAATAATGACCGGGTCGAAAGTAGCATAGGCAAATGCAAGGCTGCCCAAAATACCTACCAGGTAATGGGTTCTGTACGACATGCAAAGGATATAAAAACACAAACAGGCAAGAAAGAAAAAGTTAGCTGGCTTTGGCAAGCCCAACATGAGTATAGCATTCACGTATTGCAGTGGCTGCACAAAAGCCATCGCTATCTGGTAGTTGGGCATCCCGCTAAACAGGCGGGTATTCCATAGCGGCGCTACACCTGTTTTATCATGGTGGTCAACTACATCCTGCGCCATGCCTTTCCAATGGATCACGTCAGATTGCTGAAGCACATTGCCCTGCAAAGCCGGCTTACAATAAATACAGGCAACGATGATAAAAACAACAATGGCTATAAGGTGTGGAACGACTGTTTTCCACTGAAAATTCTTCATACTCAGTTTATGATAGCGGCAAACCTAATTCATGTCGCAGAGATGTCAAAAGATTAAGAAATTGAATAAGAGAAATTATTCGTAAAAAACGGGAAATCAAATTCTCTGCTCTTAAAACGTTCGGTTCGTTAAAAAACTTTTTTGTTATTCTAAAGACGATTCGGTTGGGGTTAACATGATTTACCTGTTATCTTTTTTATGAGCCGAACAGATTGTGATCATTTGGAACAGCCCTCTTTTAGAACGAAATGGAATAGTTTGTAAAATGATGTTGCAGATTGCGGGATAGAATAAGCAGACGGAAATAATTGAATTATGAAAACGGAAAACGAATGCCCGACAAGTAGTAGGTGCGCGCATAGCAGAGAATACCTTGTTTGTGTTTAAATTTCATTCTTCCGCACCAAATGAGTAAGGTTGAACCTTTGTTCCGCACTACATAACGTGAGGAAAAGTAAACTAAGAACTATTGTTAGTTTAATTGAAGCAGTTAAAGCAATCTTTATCATAGTTAAAGCTTATGATTAGCTGTAGTCATATAGGTGTTTCCACAAAATAGCGACCAACGTTTTGGGCTTTCTGCTGTGCCTGACTTTCTTGTTCGTCAGCCCGGGACCGAAGCCGATTGATGATTTAAAAGATGAAGATAACAACTGTTGCTGAACAGCGATAAGTCAGCCGGAACAAAAGATGAAAAGAGAATTGACTCGTCCTATCCAAATGTATGTGCCTGAAAGGATAATGCCTTTTATGTCCTCTGGATAAGTATAAGCATAAAGAAGCGCAAGAGTAGGACCCCATGATGAGCCAGCTAAAAACACTTTTTTGTTTTTTGAAACTGTTTTAATGATTCTTTTTAAATCTGCAACTTCTTCTCTCCAACTATAACACTCTGCCTTTTCCCTTTTGCCACAGCCTCTCTGGTGATAGTAAACCACCCTTGCAGATTTGCTGAGATTGTCCCACTCTGGTCTGAGATAAGTGTGGCCAGCAGTTGGTCCTCCATGCAAAACTATTACTGTTTCTGTTTTATTGCCAAAAGTTCAGTAAGCCAAGGAAGGCTTTCCTTCCGTATACCCATCTTGTCCGAAAGTGTTTTCTGTAAAAGTTAGAAAACAAAAAAATACTGATATAATAGCGAGGGTTTTCATTAAAAATGCACACAACGAAGGCGTATTGCTTGCAGGCGGGATAATAGCGCCGTGTCAGCCGATAACCGAAGCTAAATTAATGATTAATTGCTGATGTTTACTACTACTGCTTAGTAGCGTTCCGTCACGATGGAACTGAAGCTGAACAGCATTACTACTGCTGATGCTGCGCTGTGTTTGCCCCGCTTGCAGCAATACTTTTGTTAGCGGCAGGCTCGTTCGGTGTGAAAGATTAGATGATTGTTCAGCTCGACTTCGTTTATTAACTCTTCTTCAACTGTTTTATACAAAGAAGTTTCCTTTTTTTTTGATTTGGTTTGTTGGCATTATACTATTTATTAAGCTTCCATAAATTAAGACCTATTCTTGAACCGACAAGAATTTTGGGGTCAACAGCGGTTAGTTTGTAGTTGCTAATACCACCAATACCCATATAAATGTCGCAAAGGAAGTTGCTTTGTTTCCCTAATTCTATTTGTCTGCCTAACAAAGCTGCAAATTGATATGTTTCTCTGAAAGGGAACTTGGGGTCATTATCTATCCAATCTCTCAATCCGTGTCCGTTATATTTTAACTGAAGTCCATAGTAAGTAAAAGTATTTGCATAAGGAAACGATTCATACTTTGTGCTGCTGCGGCTACTAATAATCCGTTTTGCTTGAATGGATGTATAAGGGCTCCACCATTCACGCCAAAAGTTTAGCTCATCTTCAAAATGCTCATTGTATTCGCTGTAATTTTCGTTGTATTTATTGTAGTAATTGGAATGTAAATGGACTATTCCTATGCCGAAATCAATGGAAGATACTGTTTTTGGATTTAAGCGGTATTCTAAATTCAGACTGCTATTGACTAAACCAACTCTAATGCTGGTACTAAGTAATCGCGGTTGATAAACAAAACGTTCTTTTTGTCCGAATAACCTCAACGAAATTGAAAAGTACAACACTGTAAAAATTGTCGTCATTTTCATAACTTATTTTTTAGCTCTTAATAATTGTCACGTTAGCTTGAATTGTCTTGTTAGCTTGCCGCTAACGTTTTGGGCTTTCTGCTGTGCTGGCATTAGCATTCCGTCAGCCGATACCCAAGCTGATTTATTTTCTTTTGCCGAAGATAACATTTGTTGCTTACTAGAATTCCGTCACCCTGATAACTGAAGCTGATTAGCGAAACAACTGCTGATGCTGCGTAATGTCTGCCCCGCTTTTGGCAATACATTTGTTGGTAGCAGTGCTATTTCTCAATAAGTTCAAATCCAATAAACGGCTCTTCCTGCAACACATAGTTTCCATCTACTTTGTTATATTCTATTAGTGAATGATATTGTCGTTCGCTAAACCCTTTCATTGTTTCTGGTAAAATAATTTTATAGGTTATTGTAATTCGTGCTGCTTTTTTGTAATCTATTATTTCACCAACTTGTATAAAGTAATATGGATGGTTCTCAATTTTCGTTTTCTGCTTTAATTCTTCATAGTTTGAGAAAACGATTTTTTTGTCGGAATAGTTGATGTTTAAAAATGTCGGATTTAAACTTTCTAAAATTGTGTCCTGCCCATTTAAAATATTTTGTTCAAATCTATCTGTGCAAATAAAAATTGTGTCACTTTTTAATTTTAAACTGTCCGATTTAAGAAAATCGTGTACGCTTTGAGAAATTAGCTTATACTGTCCATTTGGATTTATTCTGTAAATACTGTTTTCATCAAAATAGAAAAGGTTTTCATCGAATTTATCCAATTCTTTTTTCTTGAAAAAATAATTTACTTCATCGAATGAAAATCCATTTTTGATTTTGTGTATTGCATATTCTGTTGTGTCAATTACTGGATATTGAAAGCCTGTAATAGTATCTGTTTTATATCGTCTTCCGCAATAATCACAATTATTCATTACCAATTTTACTCTCGTTGTTGTGTCTTGGCTGTATATTATGCCCAGAAAATAGTAGAAAGCTCCGTCTGAAGCTGAATAGACAGTATCTTTTTTGCGTACCATAATTGGCTCTTTATAAAGAAACATGGTGTCGTTCTTTATGTAAACAGTGTTTAAGTGATACCATTTGCGAGGCGCATCATAGCATTCTACTTTTCCTTTTTCGTTTACCCAACACATTCTTTCAAGTCCTTTGTAAACGCCATTTTCAATTTGTGAAAACGCCTGAAATGTGAGTAGCCCAAATAGTATTGTTGTGATGTGAAATTTCATTGCGAAGTGTCCCCAAAGCATTGCGTGCAACGAACAGGCTTTGTGTTCGGCACGACGGACGAGAGTTCGTCGGCATGAACGGCAGCCCAATAAAGAACCGAAGATACAAACAACTACTAATGTTCAACAGCGTTCTGTCGAGCCGATGACTGAAGATGAAGGAAGAAGTGCCTCGTCCTGAAAAAAGTTGAGTGAAGATAATAGTTAATCCTGTGATGGGTTGAGTCATAAAAAGTCGTCCTGTATCTGGTTGACTTGTCAGGTTGTCTGCCCATGCGCAGGCAAAAACAGCTTTGTGCCGGTGACAGCTAAAAAGCTGTTTTTTGTGCGCCGGCTTGTCAGGTTTTCTGCATAGCTGCCGCCTTTAGTTTAGCTGAGTAATAATAGTTTTTCCATCGCCTGGTCTGTGGTCCCTTTTGTTCATGCACCACAGCCGGCACCTGCCAGTTCAGGCTGCTGTGCCTGCGCCTGTGGTTGTAGATCGTAATGCACCGGGCGATGTGTACCGATGCTGCCTCTGTTGTGTCGTAAGAACGGCTGAGCAGTTCCGTTTTCACAATCCCGTTCACTCTTTCTGCAATTGCATTCTCCAGCGGATCGCCGCTCTGGGTCATGCTGATCATCGCATGATGCTCATGAAGCAGGTTCACATACTGCCCGCTGCAGTATTGTATGCCACGATCGCTGTGATGGATAACGATGGTATCGGGTGGCTTTTGTTCCAATGCCTGCTTCAGGGCAACCACTGCCGAGGATACTTTCATATCATCACTGACCTGGTAGCCCACAATCTTGCGGCTGTAGGCATCAGTGATGAGAAACAGGTAGGCAAATCTTTCTTTCAGCGGTATATAAGTAATGTCTGCCACCCATAGCTCATGCGCCTCCAGGGGCGTAAAATCCTTTGCCAGGTTGGGATAGCGGTGATAGTAATGCCTGCTCATGGTGGTGTGAACGCTACGCTTTGTTTTTTTCACCAGCAGCCGGTTTCTTTTCAGCAACCCGAAGAACTGATCCCTTCCCATGGTAATGTTATGTTGAGTAAAGAAAGCTCCAAGCATGACCAGCAGCTTCCTGCCTCCGCAGCGCGGTTGTTGCTTTCTGATGGCATCAATCTGCATCAGGATCAAGCCTTCGTTTGACTGCATAATAAACTGATTTTTGTTGTGCTTGTGATATGCCTGCGGCGAGTAGCCTAACAATAAACAAAGCTGATGCAGAGGTATGCTTTTATGCACCTCTTTCATCTTCTTTACCGTTGGGCACCAGGCTTTTTTCTGATAGAGATATTAAGGGCTTTTTCAGCCACATCAATCATGGTATTGAGGGCTTCCGAGCGCAGCTTTCCCCAGTCAAGCTGCTTTTGCAGTGCCGTTATTTTCTCCTGCGAGGCTTCCGCTGAAACGCCGTGTTGTGCCGTAAGAGGTTTTTTATGCTTGTTGCTCATGCTATATACAGAATAGCTCCGTTGCTTTTCTGTGAGCGGCAAGTTATGTATGCCCTGGTAAATCATGATCCACTTGCAAATGGAGGTGCGGCTGATTCCATACTTTTCTGACAGTCTTCTAAAGCCGCCGCCCTGCGTTAAATACTCCTGAATAATCTGTTCTTTGATGTCCATAAAATAATTGATTTTTAGTCAACCTATTTCAGGACGAGACAAACTAAAGTTGATGTTGCGGTGTGTCAGCCGGCATAGCAGCAAACCTTTTGTTAGGCGATGTACTAGTTTGCCACATAATAAAAGTAGTTTTTGTCTATCTTTTCCTGTGTCATGATGTCAAATAAAAAATTGTCATTTTCCATTTTTCCTGTTTCACTGAAGTAGAAACCATATGAGTTATCGGTAAACCCATCAACTAAATAACTCAAGTTGCCAGTTATAAACAGAAGCAGAGCAAGGGATAAGGAATAATTTTGAGTTACCACAATTAAAATTATATACCGATGCTCTGCGAAGATAAAATTATAGCTCTTTATTGTATAGTAGATGATTTATTGAAAGGTGTTGGACATCAGGAAGACATGCGAAGAAAGGTAAGTGACAGCGAAGTAATGACAACGGCTATTGTGTCAGCTCTTTACTTTGGCGGTCACCAGGACAATGCCAGGCAGTTTATGAAGATAACGAAGCTGGTTCCCCGCATGCTGGACAAAAGCCGGTTTAACCGCCGGTTGCACGAGCTCTCAGAATTGCTGTTCAGTTTGTTTTACCAGGTGGGTGATCATGTCAAGGCAATGACAGGCGCCGGTGATTATGTGATTGATTCTTTCCCGGTAGCCGTCTGCGATAATATCCGCATCAGTCGTTCAAGAATCATAAAGGGGAAGCAGTGGCGGGGAAAACAAGCCAGCATGAGAAGGTATTTTTAAGGAGTGAAAGTTCAGGTACTCACTACAACGACCGGTATTCCGGTTGAGTTCTGCTTTGTGCCGGGCTGCGAAAGTGATGTGCAGGCACTCAAAAAGCTACCGCTGGCAGTGGCAGCAGAAAGCAAAATCTATGGCGATGCAGCCTACACTGACTATACAATCGAAGATGATATGAAAGAAGCAGAAGGGGTAGAACTGATGGTACAGCGTAAAAAAAATGCAAAGAGAAAAGATGAGCCGTGGCAAAGGTTCCTGAAAGAACAGATGAGAAAAGGAATCGAAACCACTTTGGGTGAAATCAAAGCGCTTTTCCTCAGAACCATTCATGCGGTTACCTTTAAAGGGTTTCTTCTTAAACTCATCTTGTTTCTCTTCGCTTTTACTCTCAATAAACTCTCTTGATTATCTGGCAACTTGAGTTATTTAGTGCTGTTGATTTCATTTTGGTGTATCGCTTTACAATGAACGCTAATGTTGACGGCTTGCTGCTGTGCTGGTATTTTATAATGTCCTGCCTGGAGCCGTAGCCGATTGAAAAACTGATGATGAAGATAACAACAAAAACCTGAAAGAATTATGTATGACCGATATTAGCTGATAGTAGTACAAAAGCTGATTGAACTTTCGTCCAGCCAGCATAGTAGCAAGCCGAATGTTAGCGGTTCGTTGTTCTTTTCGGTCAGCTTGTTGTTATGCAAGTGGGCTTATGATAGACAGGAAAATTTAATGAGTTGGCAACAAAACATAATTTATTTGCTTTCTTATGAAGTTCATTTGCTTTCCCGGTCATTAAAATGTCTGTTATTGTAACTTTTGGATTTAATATTACTTCCGTAAATCTTCCACCGCCATTTGAAGTCTCAATCATTATGCCTGTCGCATTGTCAATATAGTCTGTTACAATAATACCTGCCGTCGCACATAAATGTAGATACCAAAGCATATGACAAGATGAGATTGAAGCTAACAAAAGGTCTTCTGGATTATGTTTTGTTTTGTCACCGCGAAAAGCTGGGTCGGAAGAACCTAAGATGTCAGCTTTGTTGTCAATTATAATTGTGTGACTTCTCTCAAATTTCTTATAATTTGAAGTTCCTGTTCCTGTGTTGCCTGTCCACTTTACTGTTAGGCTGTAATTGTGTTGTCCACTCATTATTATTATTTATTTTATTAAATTAACTCCACCATTCTTTTACCCAATCTTCGGATACTTTTTTGCCTTTTTTATAATCGTCCACAACCACAATTAATTGATTAGAATGGTCGCTGTACTGTACCAAAATATTTACATTAACTTCTGCCATTCGTCTGCAAAACATCCCTAACTGTCCTGCAACATCTTGTCGTAATTTTTGAATTATTACATCATTTATTTTCAGGACTTCAATTTCAACTTTCGCTAATTCTTCTTTGGCTCTTTCGGCTTCTTCCACTAAGAAATGAGCAATTGAAATGTCTCCTTTTTGAAATAAACCGCCACCTTCAAGGCTAATCTTATTTTTGCCTAATGTTTCGCCCATCAAAGCCAATGTGCCTGGTTTGTTCTCTAATAAAATTTCTATGTCTTGCATTTTTTATTTTCTTATTTGTGCAAAAGAAATACAATTATTACTTTTATATTTCATTTAATATTGAACTATGAATGTAGAAGATAAATTTGTTTCAATTTCTGCATTAATGTGTGAACCTACAAGGGCAAAAATGCTTTGGAATTTACTTGATGGTAGAGCATACACTGCAAGTGAGTTGTCTATTGTTGCTGATACTTCGCCTACTTCTGCAAGTAATCATTTGTCAAAATTGCTCGAAGCTGAAATAGTAAAAGTTGAAATTCAAGGGCGACACAGGTATTATTCACTTTCAAATTCCGAAGTTGCTTATGCCGTTGAAGGGTTGGCTAATCTTGCAAAAAATAGCATTACTAAAAGTGTAAAGAAAGAACCCGACAATAATGGTGTAAGGTATTGTAGAACTTGTTACGACCATTTAGCAGGATTTGTGGGTGTTAAAATAGTTGAAACCTTGGAAACAAAAGGCTACTTATCAAAATCAAAGAACATTTATTTAGTGTCTGAAAAAGGGTGGGAATGGTTTCTCTTTTTAAATATTTCAAAAGAAGATTTTATTAATAATCGTCGCCCTTTAACTCGTCAATGCCTTGATTGGTCTGAACGTTGTCCACATTTAGCTGGGCAGCTTGGTGCAGAATTTTTAAATAAAATGCTTCAAAAGAAATGGTTTAAAAAAGTCGAATTTTCAAGAGAGTTAGTCGTGACAAGTAAAGGTAGTCAGGAACTTTATGAATTGTTGGGTATCGCTCTACTGTAAGTACCCCAAAAGTCAGACAGTGGTTAACTGATATTTTTCTTTTCATCAGCGATATTTTTGTATTCAGATGGTGTCAGATTATCGAGTGCTTCATGAGGTCTTCTGAGGTTATATTCTTCCATCCATTCAGTCGTTAACAATCTTACTTCATGCAATTCAAAGAACAGATAAGCATCCAGAACAGCTTCTCTGTACAGCCGGTTGAACCGCTCAATAAAACCATTCTGCATCGGTCTGCCTGGCTGCGTGTATTGAATGGAAATGTGGTTCTCGCCTGCCCACATTGTCAGTTCATTTGAGGTAAACTCCGGTCCGTTATCCACTCTTATCCTTACCGGTTTACCTTGTTCAGCAATAAGCCTGTTCAATACTCTTGTCACTCTTTTGGCAGACAAAGAGGTGTCAATCTCAATAGCCAGTGCTTCTCTTGTACAGTCATCAATGATGTTAAGCGTTCTGAACGTTCTTCCACTTACCATGCTGTCACTCATAAAGTCCATGCTCCACGTTTGGTTGATGGCTGTTTGTCTTACCAACGGACGCCTGATCCTTGCCGGCAATCTTCGCTTTCCTTTTCTTCTTTTTTTCAGCTTCAGTAGTTTGTACACCTTCTTGTGGTTCCAGTCGTTACCTGCTCTTCTTAAATAAGCAAAGAGCTTTCTGAACCCATAACAGGGATGTTTGAAAGCCAGATCCTGCAAGGCTCCGGTAACTTCTGTGTCATCTTTTTCACTCTTGTAGTAATACTGTGACCGGGTCAGACCGGTTAGTTCACAGGCTCTCTGAACGGGCAACTGATAACCTTTGACAATTTCTTCGGCAGTTGCCTTTTGCCAGAGAGCCCCAGCCTTTTTTTGAGATGACGTCTTTTAAAATGGAATGATCCAGGCTCAGCCCGGCATACATCTTTTTCAGCCTGCTGTTCTCTTCTTCCAGGTCTTTCAATCGCTTTACATCCGGGCTTCCATGCCACCGTATTTGCTCTTGCGGTTGTAAAATGTGGCTTCCGAAATGTTGTGCTCGCGGCAGAGTTCTTTGGTGGCTCTGCCCCCTGCCTGCTGCTTCAAAATAACAGGGCAATCTGTGTCTCCGAAAATCTTGAATGCTTCATCGTTTGCAGTTTAAAATATACTTCTTTCTCTAATTCTAAACTGTCCGTTTTTTGGGGGTACTTACACAGTCCCACTACTGTTGTTAATTTCTCTTATTGTGTCATACTTAGCATTTGTGATGTCTAAATCTGTCAATGCACAACTTAGATGATTAAACACTCGATTTTCTAAACCTTTTCCTATATAAAATGGCTTATTGTCTATGGGGTCAATAAGCATATAAACATAGTAATTTAGTTTCTGTCGGATCTTCTCGTCAAACATTAGGGTGTGTCATTTAAAGCTTGCATGCAACGTTGGACGGCTTGGCGTTGTGGCGGCATTTGAAATACGTCAGCCGACAACTAAAGCCGAATAAAAACTAGAGTACAAAAATATTCTATTGCTCAATAGCGAAATGTCTGCTGAAATTACTGTTGAATAATGAACAAATGCTGATGGCTTGTTCGTCGCCCCGCCATACCCGCCATAACGCCAAACCGCATGTTGGAAGCCGTTTTTCTTTGTCACGATAAACAAGTAACTATTTGTTTTGAACATTGATGTAAAAATTTTCGTCTACTGAAATTTTGTTAGACTTATTTACAAGTTTTATTGTCTGCCAATCTGTTGTCGGCTTAACCCATAAAGGTTTGTCCGCAACTATTTTTAAAGGCATTGTAAAATTATTTATGCAATTTATAAATCTATATCTTAATTCATTTCCTTCTAATTTGTATTCAAACGTTGGTATCTGAGTTGTTCTTAAATATTGGTCAAAAACTTTTGAAAAATTAATTCCTGATTTCTCGGTAATGTAATTTTCAATTTGCTTTATTGTTACAGTTTGATGATAGAACTGTTTGTTCATTCCAATTAAAATTTGCCTGAACTTTTCATCATCGTCTATAATTTGTCTTACCATGTGCAACATGTTTCTTCCTTTTGGATACATATCGCTTCCACCTTCTTTGCCGACATTGTAAGGTCCAATAATTGGCTCGTCGTTTTTTATGTTGTCTCTTGTGCCTATTACATATTTGTCGCCTGCACTGTCACTTAAATAATCTTTCATGTAAAGAACATCTGCATAACAGGCAAAACTTTCCTGAATCCATTTGTCAGCAGGGTCTTTCGCTGTTATGCTGTTGCCAAACCATTCATGTGCGCTTTCATGAACAATTAAAAAATCCCATTTCATTCCGTAACCTGTGCCTGAATAATCTACTCCGTGATTGCCGTTTACATATCCATTGCCGTAAGCAATATCACTTTGATGTTCCATGCCATAACCTGGTGCATCAACCATTTTGTAACCGTCTTCATAAAAAGGATAAGCACCAAACCAATGTTCAAAACTTTTCATCATTAAACGCACCTGTGGCAACATGTGTTTTTTTGCTTTGTCATAATTGTAATCCAATATCCAATAATTCAAGTCCAAATTGCCTTTTAAACCTTTGTATGTTTCTTTTATGTTTACATATTTACCGATATAAGGACAGATGTCATAATTATTAATCGGATTTACAACATGCCATTTATAAGTTTTAGAATGATTATTATTTTGCTTATTAAAGTATAATCGTCCGTTACCGATTGCCGTTAAGGTATCAGGAACTATCATTGTTAATGAAGCACCTGAATCCGGTTCATCGCTTTGAATATCTTTACATGGATACCATGTACTTGCTCCGATACCTTGACAAGCTACTGTCATCCAAGGTCTGCCTAAGCTATCAGTTGTCCAAACCCAACCACCGTCCCAAGGCGGAGTTGCAGCTTCATGCGGACTTCCTGAATAGTAGATTGTAACGCTGTTAATAGTTGATTGATGTTGGCTTGAAAGATTTAGATACCAAACGTTCATTTCATTTGTAAAAGCTATTTTTCGATTACTCAGTTTAACGCTGTCAATTTTCAATGGCTTTTGCAAGTCAATTTGCATAACACCATTATTGTCGGCTAAAACTTTGTACTTGATCGTATTGAATCCACTTATTGTTTTGGATAAAAAATCTGGTTTTATTGTAATTGCATAGTATAGAACGTCCCACCATTTTCTTTCAGGAGTTACAGAGCCACGTAAAGTGTCTTGATGAGTTAAGTGTGTTTTGTCATTCCAGGGTTGAGCCACTACAACATTAATTATTAAGCAAAATAAAAATCCAAATAATAATTTTTTTTCATAACTAAAAATTTAGTTGTTAGAGTAATTTGATAAAAAAAATTTATTGACATGAATTGCGAACTGTCAAATAGAATAGCACACAACGTTCGGGCTTTGTGTTCGGCACGACGGACGATAGTCCGTCGTGCCGAACTGCCGCCCAGCAAAGAACCGAAGATACAATGACTTGACTATGCTTAGCAGAGAAATGTCGGGCCGATGACTGAAGATGAAAAAAGAGCTGAAGTAGCTGCTGAGATGTGTCAGCTGTGCTGACACAAAACCCCATGTTATGGGCAGACCTGATTGTATCAACCTAAACGCTGCCTGCCAAAAGCCACACAAAACACAATTGCTTTGCTGTCGCAGCAACCTGCTTAGCCCTGTCAACCTGAACGAACGAACCAATAATGAAACGAAGCAAAGAAATGCTGACCAAATAAAGTCACAGGTTGCACATAACGAATCCGGGCTTGCTGCCTGTAGCGGCATTCTCAGTTATGTGAGCTTGGATAAAGATATAGAGTTTAATAGAATTACAAATGTTCAGCACATGCTTGTCAAGCCGCTATGGCAGCAAACCACCTGTTGTGCGAAGTTTTATTTTTTGGGAATTCCAACCCTTGCAATTACTTCATTTGCTTTTGCAAGTTTCTCAGGAAACAGATTTTTACCTCTTAATTTCTCAAGAGATTTGTCAATCTTTACAATTGGCGTTTTGCTGTTATTTAATTTTTCAATTGTTGTCATGGCACAAATTTAATCTAATTTTCGTTTAACTAAAAACGCTTCGTATTCTTTACCCTTTTCAAATTGTCGCCAAGCATCGTCAGCCAGTCCATAAACGTCAAAGTCTTCTGTAATTTCTTCAAGGTTGGTAGTAATTCCCATTCTGTAAAGTCTTGTCCTTGCGTAACTACTGCCTGTTGCATAAACCCAGACATTTGGATGTTTGTCAGTAAAAACATATAAAGTAGAAGCAACTGTTGCTAAAACTTTTTGGCTGTCACTATTGTTTGTTATTACTGTATCGTCTATCGAATTTGTTTCTTCGTCATAGTCGCCAAATGCAAGATTATAAACGTCCTCCTGAAGCATTTGCGAATAAACAACCAATTTCTTAATACTGCCCTTTATTCCTTCACTTGTGAATTTAAACAGTTCAGCTTCGCTTTCTGTTGAATATTCATAACGTGGTAACTTCATTCATTTTCTTGCAAATATAAAAGAGTGCTGTCCAAAGTTAGTGCTGTCCAAATATTTCGCACAACTTTTTGGGCTTGGCGGAGAACTGGTATTTGAAATCCGTCAGCATGGATAAAGATATAGAGTTTAACAGAATTCCTACTGTTCAGCATCTATTCGTCAGCCAGTTTTTTGCCAAACCTTTTGTTGTGCGTTCGCCTTATTCTATAATATTGAGATTATCAATGCGGTCAAAGTGCTTTTTGTTCAAAGTCGCAAACGAAAGGTTGTTAGCAACCGCTGTCGCTGCTATAAATAAGTCTGCGATTTCTATTTGCTTTCTTTTGCTTTTCAATGCTGCATTAATATCAACAGCTATTCTTGATGCTGATTTGTCGAACGATAAAACCTGAATTTTTGATAATAAGCTGTCCCAAAAAGGCACTTGTCCTAACGATGCGCCGCGGTAAATTTCATATTCAGTTACAGAAGAGATGCAATAATCGTAGCCCTGTCCCACGATTGCTACAAGATACGAGTTTGACTTTTCGGTTTTACGGAAATAGTCAATCAGCACGGAAGTGTCTGCAAGAACTATTTTGTCCGCCATTGATTGATTTCTTTGCGGGCTTTTTCAATTTCAGCTATTTGTTTTTTGCTAAACGTTGGTCCGTTTAAAAGAAAAGTAAGCATATCTGACTTTGAGTCGACTTCAACATTTTGTACTTCGATGTCGTTTTTGAGTTTTGCCCATTGATTTTTAGGAAGTTGTTTTACTAAGTTTACTAACTGGTCATAGCCTATGTCTACCTGTACTTGCATAATGGCAAATTTATGAACTTTTGTTAAATAGCAAAGTGTCAGCAAGGTGACGCACAACGTTCAGGCTTTGTGCAGGCAGGGCATTATTGATTGTCCAGCCCGGAACTGAAGCCCAATAAAGAAATAACAGTACAAGATAACAACTAAAAGTCCAAAAGAATTCCGTCCAGCCCGAACCAAAGTACAGCGATGCAAACAGCCGAAGTTTGAACGTCCAGCCCTGCTTGCACAAAACCCCATGTTGGCAGAAGTAGTTCTTATCTTGTGATTTGTATTCTACTGTTCATTAATTCTACGTTGAAATTCACTTTTGCTTTCAAAGCTCCAAAAACTTTCAAAATAGTTTCCATAGTCACATTTGTTGTGTTATTCTCCAGTTTTGAAATTTGAGCTCTTTGTACACCTACCAATTTTCCCAATTCTTCTTGTGTCAGGTTTCTTTCCAATCGAACTTTGCGTATCATTTCGCCTAATACTTCAAGTTGTAATTCTTGTTCATATTGCGTTCTTTTTTCAGTCCCGACTTCACCAATAAATTCGTCTTTTATTTGGTCGAAAGTGTACATTTCTAATTCTTTATTTTTTGTCGCCATTTTTCTTTTTGTTTTTAAGTTCAAAATATTTTAACCTGATTTGTTCTGCTTTTTCAATTTCCTTTTCAGGCGTTTTGTCGGTCTTTTTTATTATTCCGTGAGTTGTCAAAACCAAGGCTTGGTGCTTGTCTTCTTTGTCCCAAAATGCAAAAATTCTGTAATAAGTTTTGTTGAATAAAGTCCTAAATTCCCAAATTTCACCTTTAAGTTTTTTAAACAACTCTTTGTCTGTTTTGATTTTCGCTTTGTCAATATTGAAGATTATTTTGTCCCGACTTCTTTCGTCCAAAATCAACAAAAATTCTCTTGCTTCGGTCAAAAATATCACTTCAAACTTTTTCATTCATATCATCTGCTTGTTTCCTTACAAAGATACAGAATCTTATTATTGTCAAAACACTTTGGGAATTTTTTGGAAGTGAGATTTGTTCTACTATTTCTGCCAACGAACAGGTATTGGCGATGTGGCGGTATTTGAAAATCGTCAGCCCGTAACCGCTGCTAAATTTATAACTAAAAGTTCATTATTTATTCTGTTGCTCGACGTTATTCGTCGGCTGGAACTGAAGCCCAATAGCGAACAAAAAGTTGAGAATGTATTCGTCACCCCGCCATATTGCCAAACCGCCTGTTGTATGCAGCCTTTCTTTTTCCAACAGTTTAAAATTGCTAGTGCAATATCAATTTAGTTTTTGAGATTAACATTTTGGTAGAGAGGAGCCATTTTATTTCTGGCATTATCTACAGTAAAGCTCCAGTGAATCTTTGCTTTGTTGCGATTTCTGTTTTCCGTCCATGCCAGTACAGTTTGTTTCATTTGTGCGATGGTGGCGATACGTTTATCAAGACATTGCCTGGCAAGTGCTGAGAATTCTATTTCTGCCATATTCAGCCAACTGCCATGTTTTGGTGTGTACACAAAATCAATCAAAGCACTCAGTTCTCCGGCTCTTTGAACCGTCAGATGCTCATACAAGGAGCCTTTTGTATGTGTATTTAAATTATCCTGAACCAGCTTTATACGGGTTGTCTCGCTGTAATGCGCTGTGATAACTTTATCTATAAATTCAGCATAGTCTTTTTTGGTTCGTTGCTCTCTTACTTCCGTATATCGGATGCCTTTGTCTATATCATAAGCCAGCAGTACCACACAGGTGCCTTCTCTTTGATACTCATTGTCTATGCGCTTTGGCATCCCTGCCTTTGGCGGCAGTGGCATCATTACATCGCTCAGCAACTGACACGGTCTTTCATCCATGCACAGCCTTGTGGTGCCTGTGCTTTCTGCCTGCTTATACAAACGCAATACGCTTTCCATGTTTGCCAGGTACTGACCCTCTATTTTACCGATGCACCACTGCTTTTTAAGCCAGGGCTTGAGCCTGCTTTTTTTAAAACCTTGCGCACCGTCTCATAGCTTAGGTGAACAGCAAGACCGTCCTTTACCATTTTACCTGCAATCAAATCCAGTGTCCACGCACTACTGTGTCCGTCAGGACCTTCGCCACAGCAGGCAAGAGCGGTAATATTGGCTTCCAACTCAGGGGTGATAATGGTAGGCTGACCGCTTCGGGGCTTTTCTGCCAGCACTTCTTCTACACATCCCTTGCACTCGCCATACCGTTTTATCAGGTTACTGATTGTGCCTTCGCTGCAACTGCAATCATAAGCAACCTGCTTTTGATTCTTATGACCTTCATTCAGCATCAACAATGCACGGGCACGGCGTATCGCTCTGGCTGAATGATTGCCTTTGCTTACATAGCTCTGTAAATAAGCCTTGTCGGATGCCCTTATTTCTACTTTTGTCTTTCTCATCTCTGTTGATTTAGAAAAGCAAAATTATCACTACTTTAAAAACTATGTTGATGAAACACTAGTCACCATAGAACTTTAAGTAAGTATGAATTTCGTCATTACATTCTTTTGCATAGTTGATTACTGTGTCAATTTGTATTTTGTCTGTAGGAAGCAATGTTTTTAATTCTTTTAAATCTTTAATTAAGTCTTCAAACATAAAAGCGTTGAATGTTGTGTCACCATATGGGTCAATATACTTCAAAAGCCTAAAACTTTCGTTACTTAATACTTCCTCATCCGATAATATAAATTCACCTGGCATTGTCTTTTTTGCGTTGCCTTCTTCGTCTTCTATGATTACTGTCCAACCCACTGATTAAATGTTTAAAATTGATTTGTCAAACCAAATATCTTCATAGCCATTGTCGTCTATTTGAAATCGCCAACCAGCAGGCAATCCTAAATATTTTAAAACAATTGGTCTTTGCTCAATTAAGTGTCCGACGTGAATTGGTTTGAAAAAATTATTGTTATCCTGTGGAATTTCTCCACCACTCCATAAATACCAACCGTCAATATTGTCAGTTTTAGGATGTCTTAGTCCATTTATTGGCAATATGTCTGAAAGCAACGATTCATTAAATGCAACCATAGCATTTATGTCAACTGGCATCCAGTCAATTTTCAGTTTGTCGCAAATTGCTTTTTGCTGATGTTGAATATTATTCCAGTCGCTCATAAGGTTGCACACAACGGAAAAGGCTTGGCGAAGAACTGGAATTTAAAACTCGTCAGCCAAAAACCGAAGTTAAATTAATAAACAAAATGTTGATGCTTCTTTTATCAGATAAATTTATGTTCCTTCAGCTGAAATTGAAGCAAAATAGCAAAACAAAAGTTGAATTATATTCCGTCCGCCAGTTTTTTGCCAAACCCATGTTGGGCGTAGGCAAGTTTATTTGGCAGTTTTGAGTTTTCTGTTATTTATATGTTGCTTAAATTCAGCAAATGTCATTCCTTTTGTTTCTTTTGCAATTTTTTCTTTGACTGCTCTAAAGAATTTAACTGTGTCAAATTCTTTCTCTTTTACTTGTTCATTATTTTTCATTTCTTATTATGTCTTTTTGTGAACGGATGTCTAATTGCGAGTAACCACTTTTTATGTTTATTGAGTTATAACCCCTAATTCTAAAAATGTTTACAATGTGTTTAAAGTTCCAACTTACCAGATAATCAACTTTCTTTATAGTAGCACAAGCAATGTGTCGGCAATCGTCTATGCTCGTTTCTCCAACTACTTTTTCATTGATATATTCATTTGCAAGTTGGTTTATTTCCTCGGTAATTTCAACGAATTCAGTATGGTCATTAGGTAAGTTTATAAAATGTTCTTTTACTTTTTCAGGTGCGTTCTCCAACTCAAATTCAGTCAAGTCGGAATAAACGCAAGTGATTTCTCCAGCCTTTACCATTTCAAAAAGTTGCTCGGTCTCAAATTGAAATTCTTTGTCGTAAATCCCCCCAAAAACTGATGTATCAAAATATAACCTTGGCTTCATTCTTCAAATTTACAAAAAATCAGTCAAGTTGATTTACTGGTCAGTTCTGGGATGTCGCTCGGTTGCTTACGCACAACGGTCAGGCTTTGCGTCCGGCACGACGGATGCAATCCGTCGGCATGAACCGAAGCCCGATAAAGAACCGAAGATACAAACCACCACGGATGACCAACAGAGAAATGTCGGGCTGAGAACCGGAGCCCAAAAGAGAACTAAAGTAGCTGCTGAGATGTGTCAGCCGTGCTGACACAAAACCCCATGTTATGGGCAGACCTGATTGTGTCACCCGGAACGTGCCTGCCAAAAGACACACCCGAAGAAGGAGCTTTGCCATCGCAGCCACTTGCTTAGAAGTGTCAACCCTAAACCGCTACAAAAGAAAATGACAAACCGTAGTTTGTCACAGGTTGCGCATAACGTTTCTGTATTGGCGAAGAACTGGCATTTGAAAAACGTCAAGCTGAATAACAGAACTAAAGATAATTAGAATTCCAAATGTTCAGCACATGTTCGTCAGCCAGTTTTTTGCCAAACCATTTGTTAGCCGCCGCTGTTGTCATCAAGAAGTTTGAGTTGTTTTATTTTGTCAAAGTGTTTACGGTTAAAAGTGTCTAACGTAAGCCCGTTTGCAACTGCTGTTGCTGCAATAAACAGGTCAGCCTTTTCAATAGATTTTCTTAGCTTCTTCAAGTCTCGTTGTATCTCAACAGCCATGTGTGCAGCCTGGCTATCAAAAGGAAGTACAAGAACTTCAGAAAGCAATTCTGTCCAAAAAGTCATCTGCGCATCAGTTGCACCGCTGTAAACTTCAAATTCTGTTACAGTTGAAATAACAAGCTGGTCAAACCGCTCTGAAAGTTGAACAAGCCGGGAATTAGATTTGTCAGTTTTTCGAAAATAGTTAATCAACAGCGTTGTGTCAATCATAAGGGTTCTGTCCGCCATTGGTTGATTGATTTACGTGTTTCTTCAATAGTTTGAATCTGTTCGTCTGTGAAAACGGGTCCGTTAAGTAACAACTCTGTCAGTCGTGACTTTTTTGAAATTGGTTTAACTGCTTGAGTCAATTCCTTCTGAAGCTTTGCCTTTTGTGTAGGTGAAAGTTGTCTAACTATGGCTACCAGCTCATTAAATGGTATTTGTACTTTTACTTCCATGCCCAAATTTACAAATTCTGTCCAAGTTGCAAAATTAGTCTGCCTGTGGCGGCCAACGGATTAGGGCTTGGCGCAGGCGGGGAATAGAATTACGTCAGCCCGGAACCGCAGCCCAGTTTTGTTTGATGTTGATGATAAGAACTGTTGCTTGGCTTTGTTCGTCAAGCTGGAACTAAAGCCGAATAAAGTACAGAAGCCGATGTTTATTCCGTCAGCCCCGCTTGCGCCAAACCCATGTGCCTGTTGCACAACTCACACCCTGTTAATAAAGATAATTGTCAAAAGCAAAGAGAAGAAGTAATTTAGAGCATGCAAGGCAAGAAGCAATACACCGGGCAGCTCTTCACTTCCTTCCAGCTCTCGCAGCGGGTACCCGAGGACAACTTCTACCGCCGTCTCAAAGACCTTCTCGACCTCGGTTGGCTCTACAAAGCCACAAAGCAGTACTATGGCACCGAAGGGCAGCAGAGCATCGATCCGGTGGTTTTCTTTCGTCTCATCCTCATCGGCTATCTGGAGAACCTCGCAAGCGACCGCCGCATCATCACAACCGTCAGCATGAGAATGGATATGCTCTACTTTCTGGGCTACGATATCGATGAGCCGCTGCCCTGGCACAGTACTTTGAGCCGGACAAGACAGCTTTATGGTGAAGAAGTGTTCAAAGACTTCTTTAAGCAGGTGCTCAGGCAGTGTATCGACAAAGGCATGGTAGCAGGCAAACGGCAGGCAATCGACTCTGTAGCCGTCAAAGCAGCCGCTTCCATGAGCAAGCTGGCAGAAAAAGAAGTGCTCGAGGATGCGGATGTTTATACGGCAGAGCTACAGCGGGAACAAGACAGAGACGAAAAGGATAAAGATGAGAATGACAAGACAGGTGCCAGCTATACGGTATCAGCCACCAAGCATAAAAGCGTGGGTCAGCACCACCGCTGGAAGCGTAAAGCCTTCAAAGGCAAGCCCGGTGCTAACAGCAGCGGCGCAAAGTTCGTCTCCAACCACACCCACTACAGCCTTACCGATGCTGACGCCCGCATCTCGGTCAAGCCCGGCAAGCCCCGCCAGCTCAACTACCACGCACAGGTAAGTGTAGATACGGCTCATCATGTCATCACGGCTATAGAAAGCCACACGGCAGACAAGCGTGACTCACAGTGCCTTGCCTCTATAACCGGACAGGCGGTGAACAACCTGTTAGCAGAAGGACTGAGAGTAGAAGAAGTGCTTTGCGATACGCGGGCTACAGCAGCGGCGAAGCCCTCAGGTATCTGGAAGAAAAGGGCATCACCGGCTACATCCCCAACTTTGGTCAGTACAAGAGTGAAAGGGAAGGCTTCACCTATCATGAAGAAGAGGATTATTATACCTGCCCAACAGGAGCCCGGCTCACCTTTAAAAGAATCCGTCTCTCGCACGACCACTATGAGATGCGCCAGTACCGCGCCAGCAGTAAAGACTGCAAAGCCTGCCCTTTGAGAAGCACCTGCATCGGAAAAGGAGCTGAAAAGAAAATAGAAGTATCAGTGGACAAGCCTTACTACGACCGGATGCACCAGCGGCTGCAGACATCAAAAGCAAGGCGGATGAAAAAGCTCAGAAGCTCTACCGTAGAACCGGTGCTGGGCACACTCGTCAATTATCTCGGCATGCGAAGGGTGAACACAAGAGGACTCGGGCAAAGCAACAAATGCATGCTGGTGGCAGCGGTGGCTTACAACCTCAAAAAGCTATTGAAGTGGAAGGAGAGAAACGTGGAAACAAAGGTAAATGCAGTAGCAAGAGAGCTTAAAAACGTATGGGTGAGACTCTGCAGCCTTATCACGGCATCCTGCCGTTACCAACCCCTCTGCAGCGTCCTGTCTGCCAACTGATCAAAGGGACAGAAAGAAAGGAAAGAATATCAAATGCCGTTGTAAAAAGCAAGTTGCGCATCAGCCACACTTGTTGGCAGAAGTATTATTTGCGTTTGAACCAGTTTTCAATTTTTATATCTTCAATATTTTTAAAGTCGGTGATATTATCTGTTACTAAAGTCAGCTTGTTTTCTACAGAAGTTACACCAATTAAAAGGTCAAACTCATCATGCATTGGTTTTCCCATTTTTCTAAGTCTAACTTTTTCTTTAGCGTAACGTTTAACAGAACTGTAAATTGGAATTATTGAAAGTCCGTCAATAAAGTCATTAACAGCTTTATGAGATTTTACAATATCGTCACTGTTTATAATGCTTCCCAATTTTCGGACAGGTAAATAAGATAGAAATTTGTGAACGAAAAAAGCTGTCAGGATGAGTAAAACAAGTCGCAGAAAGTTTTCTGCTGAATTCAAGAGCAAGGTTTGCCTGGAAGCCATTAAAGAGCACCAGACGATAGAAGCACTGGCGAAGAAGTACGAATTGCATCCCACGCAAATCATTAGTTGGAAAAAGGCATTCCTGCAACATTCATCCCTTGTCTTTACAAAAGAGGGTGATGGTAATAGTCCGGATGAAAAAGACCAGTTGATACAGTTGCTCTATGCCCAAATCGGAGAGCAGAAAGCAGCCATTGATTTTTTGAAAAAAAAATTGCTGTAAAGCCGTTGGAGGAACGTCGCCTGATGACTGAAAAGAACCATAATGAGGTAAGTGTGGTAAAGCAATGTGAACTGCTGGGCGTGAGCCGCAGCGGGCTGTATTATGAGCCTGTGAAGGAAAGCGGGGAAAATCCTGCCATTCTTCGCTGGATGGATGAGCAGTATCTGAAAACCCCGTTTTACGGGTTGGAAAGATTACGGGTACAGCTTGTGCCCGCCGGCTATACGGTCAACCGCAAGCGGCTGCGCAGGCTCATGAAGCTGCAGGGCTGGCAAACGCTGTATCCTGCCGTTGTCACTACCCGCACAGACCCGGCAGCGCACAAGTATCCTTATCTGCTAAAGGGCTTGCGCATAGAAATAAAAAATCAGGTGTGGGCGATTGACATTACTTATCTGCCGATGAAGAGCGGCTTTATGTACCTGTGCGCGATCATTGATGTGCATACCCGCTATGTGGTGGGCTGGGGCTTGAGCAACACCATGACGGCGGAGTGGTGTACCGAAATCGTAAAAGAGGCGATAGCCATTCAGGGTAAGCCCGGCATCATCAACAGCGATCAGGGCAGCCAGTTTACAAGTGATGTGTACACCGCTTTACTAAAAGCAAATAAGATACAGATCAGCATGGACGGCAAAGGAAGAGCCATTGATAACATCTTTATTGAACGGCTGTGGCGCACCGTAAAGTACGAGCATATTTACCTGCATATCTATGAAGACGGCTTGTCGCTTTATAAAGGATTGAAACAATATTTTTCATTTTACAATGGTGAAAGGAGGCACCAGTCACTCAATTATGAAACACCCCTAAGTTTGTACACCAGGGCAGCCTGATAGTTGCCCGTAAAAAGGAAAAAAAGCTTTGATGGCTTTTATTCCTTTTTACTACCTGCTCTCTCTTAGATGAGCAGCTTCTCTGTCCGAAGAATGGGGAGTATCTTAGTTTTCTGCACCGAAACGAAGTTCAAAGACTGTAATTTCAGAAATGTAGCAATTCTCCCGTCCGTTTTCTTTCATGGTTTCATCTAAGTCCAACTTGCCGCGAAGAAAGAAAACGCAAATGTTTGTGTCAAGCAAATAAGCCATTAAAATTTAATTTCTTTTTCTCTAAATTTTCTACTTGACTTGATGTCTGCAATGATTTCTTCTGCAGCTTTTTTTGAAGCAAAAGCTCCGAATGATTTATAAAAATTGTTTTCTTTATTTTTCTTTTCAAACTTTAAAGATTTGGAAAGACTTTCTATAAGTTCAGTTTTACTTTCTGAACTTAAACCTTCTAAAAGTCCTGAATAAGTTTCAACAATATGTTTGTCTGTATAAGTCATAAAATTTTAGGCTAAGTTAAGAAAGTTTAGTCGGCACACTGGTCGGAAAAATATTTCTGCCAACGGCTCAGGCTTGGCGAAGAACTGGCATTCGTGGTTCTTCTGCCGGTATAGTGGCAAACCGCTGTTGGCAGCAGCTTTGTCACCAAGCTACTTGCTCAGTGTAAGTACCCCTAAAAAACGGACAGTTTAGGATTAGAGAAAGAGTCATAATTTTAAACTGCAAACGATGAAGAATTCAAGATTTACGGAGACACAGATTGCCCTGCCATTTTGAAGCAACAGGAAGGGGGCAGAGCCACGAAGGAACTCTGCCGCGAACATGGCATCAGCGAAGCCACATTTTACAACTGGAAGAGCAGATACGGCGGCATGGATGCTTCAGATGTAAAGCGGTTGAAAGACCTGGAAGAAGAAAACAGCAGGCTGAAAAAGATGTATGCCGGGCTGAGCCTGGATCATTCCATTTTAAAAGATGTGATCTCAAAAAAAGGCTGGGGCTCTCTGGCAAAAGGCAATTAACGGAAGAGATTATCAAAGACTATAAGTTGCCTGTTCAGAGAGCCTGTAAAGTAACCGGGTTAAGCCGGTCTCAGTATTATTACAAGAGTGAAAAAGATGACTCAAAAGTCACAGAAGCCTTGCAGGATCTGGCTTTTAAACATCCCTGTTATGGCTTTAGAAAGCTGTTTGCTTACCTGAAAAGAGACGGCAGAAGCTGGAACCACAAAAAAGTATACCGGGTGTACAAGTTGCTGAAGCTGAACAAAAGAAGAAAGGGTAAAAGACGGCTGCCGGCGAGAATAAAGCGTCTGTTGGTAAGAGAAACAGCCATCAACCAAACGTGGAGCATGGACTTTATGAGTGACAGCATGGTAAGTGGAAGAACGTTCAGAACGCTGAACATCATAGACGATTGCACCCGGGAAGCACTGGCTATTGAGATTGACACCTCTTTGTCTGCCAAAAGAGTGACAAGAGTATTGAACAGGGTGATTGCTGAACAAGGCAAACCGGTAAGGATCAGAGTGGATAACGGACCGGAGTTCACCTCCGGTGAATTTACAGCATGGGCAAAGGAAAACAACATTTGTATTCAGTACACGCAGCCGGGCAGACCGATGCAGAATGGTTTTATTGAGCGGTTCAACCGGCTGTACAGAGAAGCTGTTCTGGATGCTTATCTGTTCTTTGAATTGCATGAAGTAAGATTGTTAACGACTGAATGGATGGAAGAATATAACCTCAGAAGACCACATGAAGCACTCGATAATCTGACACCATCTGAATACAAAAATATCGCTGATGAAAAGAAAAACATTAGTTAACTACTGTCTGATTTATGGGGTACTTACAAAATTACCCAAGTTAAACTGAGAATTAGCTCTGTTGTTAAACATGCGCTTGAACGGAACACCTAACATTACACCTGCGTCCATGCCTTCTTGGTCAGGGTTAAATTCTGAATTTGAATGTTGCTTTTTTAGGTCAATTGCATAGGTGTAAAATTCAGCAGCCTTTTGATTGTTGTTCTGGTTCAAATAACAAAATCCGATTTGGTGATAAAGAGCATAAACGTCCACGTCACTTTGTGCATACTCAATGGCTTGCTGATAGTCTGCAATAGCTTGTTTGAAATCGCTCATGTCCTCGTAAAGGTTTGCCCGAAAAGCAAAATGTTTCCAATCTTTAATATCGGTTTTGTCAATTGCTTTGTTGATGTTATCAAGTGCGCCTTGTAGATTTCTACTTTGATAGTCGTTTATGGCAGCCTGATAATAAACAACATAACCTGTACCTAACCCGCTAAACATGTTACTGAAGGTTCGCTTTTTCTCATTAGGTGTCCTTGTCCTACCAAAAGCCTTTTGAAATGTGTCCATGTTTGTGTTTGAAAGTTTTTGAAAATGGCAGCCAACGTTCGGGCTTTGTGTTCGGCACGACGGACGATAGTCCGTCGGCATGGACAAAAGCTGAATAAAGAACCGAAGATACAAACCACCACGGATGACCAACAGAGAAATGTCGGGCTGAGAACCGAAGCCGAAAAGAGAACTGAAGTAGCTGCTGAGATGTGTCAGCCGTGCTGACACAAAACCTCATGTTATGTGCAGACCTGATTGTGTCACCCGGAACCTGCCTGCCAAAACCTACCGAAACACAAGCGGCTTGCTATCGTAGTCACCTGCTTAGCCGTGTCAACCTGAACGAACGAACCAATACTAAAACGGAGCAAAGAAATGCTGACCAAATAAAGTCACAGGTTGCTGCTAACGATTACGGCTTGGCGGAGAACTGGCATTTGAAACTCGTCAGTCGGAACTGCTGCCGAGTAAAGATAATTAGTTCATTGCTTGTTCTGCTGCTCAATTTATAACACTCAGCCCGAACAAAAGCTGAATAGCGAAACAAAAGTTGATGCTGCATTTTGTCAGCCAGTTTTTTGCCAAACCTTTTGTTGTGCGTTCACCTTACTTTTCTATGATGTAAGCCTTGCTTTTTTCAAGTTTGTCAACCTGCGCTTTAAACGAAGGCATAAACAGTACAAGTTCTTCAATTTTGCTTGTAGATGAATTCAATACTGCAATTGTCAATCTGTATTTGTCAAGATTTTGCTGAAACATCAGGTTTTTGTCAATAGTCAAAAGCAGGTCAAAATTATTGTCAACACACAAAGTCATTAATTTGCCATTTTTAATTCCATTCCATTTCATCTCGGAAACTGTGAAAACTTCAAATGCTGTCAAATAAGGCTTCAGTCTTTTCGTTACGCATTCGTCAAGCAAAATTTTCATTCAGTATTCCTGTTGATGTTTCTATTAGTTTTTGTGACATTTCTAAAACTTTGATTACTTGTTCTTTTTTTACACTGTCAAAGTCGTCAAGAAATGTTTCTATTGTGTCGCCTGTTTCCAAATAGTCAAAAAGATTTTTGATAGGAACACGTGTCCCAAAAAAAACAGGAGTACCACCTAAAATTTCAGGGTCAATATTTATAACTCGTCCTTCCATTGTCGTCCTATTTAAACAAGTAAAAGTAAGAAGTTTTGTCCAACAGTAAGAGGTCAAAAAAGGTGACGTACAACGTTCAGGACTTGGCGTTGTTGGATATTTGAAAAACGTCAGCCGACAACTAAAGCCCAATATTTTTATAAAAGTTGAAGATAAGAACTAAAGCTAAATTATTAATGTCGAGCCTGAACTGCTGCTGAGAGTAAACTACAGCCGAAGTTCCAACGTCCTGCCCCAATAACGCCAAACCCCTTGTTGTGTGTAGCCCTATTTCTCGCCTTTGGGTTGTATATATGTTCCAATTGTTGTTGTCCTGCTTTGAAATTGTCCGTCACCTTGATAAACAAAATTGATTTGTCCTGTGAACGTTTCCTTTGGAAATTTTGAGTAAATGAGGTTAGTTGTCGTTTCATACAGTTGATTGTAACTATTGTCGTCTGCAATATAATTGTCATTGAGTTTCAAAATAGTTGAAACATACTTCAAGTTCTCATTTTTTACAGTGTCATAAACTCTAATGTCTGGAGTTAGGTATTCTCCTAAGCTATCAGTGATTACTTTTTCTAATTCTTTACTTTCTGTTTGATTATAAGATGTTTCACTATAATTTATTTTCGCCATTTTCATTGATGACGTTAATTGCATGAGGAGCAGTATTAATCCATAAGAAACGATGACGGGCAAAATTGTTTTACCAATATTATTTTCGGTTGTTCTAAAGCTGGGTCATAATACACAAGTTTTGTTCCTGCTACTCTGTCTCCAAGTCGTCTGCTTGTATTTGTCATTGCTACAATGACTTCAATAATCCAAAGAACACAAAAAATATTTCTTACAAAACATTGTAAAGGAGTTGCTACTTGTCCTGTTTTGTTGTCAACTACTTGCAGTTTTAAAATCCGTTTAGCAATGCTGCGTCCACTTATGATGTCTTTACAGAAATACAAAGCAAAACCGAACATGCCAAAGTATTTCATTGGTCCTTCCATGAAATTGAAGTCTGTCTGTTCGTGAGAAATTTTGAAAGCATCCAAAAATCCTGAAATCATTGTCGGCAGAAAAAACACCATCGCTATTATTGTCATGAAGAGATGGTCTAAGAGCATTGTTCCGAGCCTTGTTCCTACACTAATTGGTCTGTTGTCCATTGAAGTCATACGAAGTTGTCTATGTTGTTTTGATTATTAGGGTGTGTCCAAAAAGGGTTACACACAGCGAACAGGGCTTGCTGCAGGTGTGGAAATAGAATTCCGTCTGCCTGGAACCGCTGCTCAATAATGATATAAAAGTACAAGTTAAAAACTAAAAGCCGAATAGCGTTACGTCAAGCCCGAACTGCTGCTGAATGCTCCGCTGCTGCTGAAGTTGCCAACGTCCAGCCACACTTGCAGCAAACCCCATGTTGTGTGCCGTTTTTTATCCGTGATGTGTTTGTCTGTGGCAGTTTTGGCATAGTGCTATTGCATTTTCCACTGTGTCGTCTCCACCGTCTGCCAACCTGATTTTATGATGAACTTCTAAATACGGCGTACTGTCGCACTGTCTCACAAAAGGGGCAGGTTTTTTACATTGTTCACAATGTCCGTTGGCTCTAAATAAAACTTCGGCAACAACATTTTGATTGCGTAAAAAAATTGTCTGTTGTACAATGATTTGTTTGGGTTTTGGGTCTGCCTTCTTTAATTCATTAAGTCGTTCTTGATAGCTTAAACTTTTAGCTCTTTCTAATTGATTGGCTTCTATCGCCAACACTTCTGTAAAGTCTGGCAAATTGTCTTCGTTGTTGTCTGTGAAGGCTGAAAACAAGTAGTCAACTGCACCTTTAGAATGTGCTCTTCGCATTACGGGCATTAGGGAAGTGTTCATAGCTACCCTTATAAAATCTTTGTTGCTGCTTTTGAATTTGTCAATATAATTTGTAAAGTCTTCGCTTGTGTCAAACAAACAACCGACACTATTTTTTGCCTTCACCAAAGCGTCTGGCACTTTATCAAATCGCTTGTGATAAATAGTCCGCTCTCCGTTCCAACCCATAAATTTAACTGGAATGTGTTTTAAGTCGGGAATGTGTTTCAAAGTTGTCCTGTCGCAAAGAACAAGCAATGCGCCTTGCTCTAATTGAATGCAATATTCGTGTCCCGTATTAAACCGCAAAAATTTTCCGCCTGTGTCAAGGTTTAAATTCCAATTGTCACTTTCAATAGTGTCGGCGTAACTAATGGCGTCACAAAGAAAATTGATGAATGTTTGTCGTCTTTGTTGGTCTGGCAAAAAAATCTCAACAGTTCGTTTTGCGTCGTCAATGTTATCTCTGTCTAATTTGGGCATAAGTCAATTGTAAAAACTTGTCGGTAAAATGGCACACAACGAACAAGTATTGCCGATAGTGGGGGAATTGAAAAACCTCCGCCTGGCAACTGAAGTTCATTATTTATTCAAAGATTAAGAATTTATTCTGATGTTCAAAAGAGTTCCTTCCGCCTGAACCAAAGCTAAATAGCGAACTGCTGACGATTGCTCCAACGTCCAGCCCCGCCTTTAGATTTGCATTGAAACTATAGCAAAAGAAAGCTACTACTATTACTACCTTTTCTTTTTTGTTACTTTTTTCTTTTGTGAATTCACACTATAATGTGCATAAACCAACCTGCCGGCATAAGCGAATTATCGCCCCACAAGACTTTCAGGTCTATCATAAGTTCTAATCTTATGCTGGCTTTTTTGAACAGGGAATCAAATAGAAAATAGGGAATAGCAGTCCCATTAGTAAGGTCTTGATCCGTTCAAAAACAGGTTGATCTATTTACTTTTTTAAATCCAAAAGCATGAGCAAGGTAAAAAACTTTGTCGGTATCGACATCTCTAAAACATGGTTTGATGCTGCCCTTATCCGGTCAGATCATCCGGCTGAAGTCATTCACCAGCAGTTTTGCCAGAAGCCGGAAGGTTACACAAAAATGCAGCAATGGCTACAGCAGCACGGAGTATATAATAATGATGAAACGCTTTTCTGTATGGAGTACACCGGCATTTACAACACCGGTCTGATACATCACCTGGTAACTGATGATGCAATGCTTTGGGTAGAAATGCCACTGCGTATCAAGAAAGCAGGCGGCTTTGAAAGAGGCAGTGACGATAAAGCGGCTTCAGTAAAAATTGCGTGGTATGCCCTTCGCTACCAGGACCGTGTAAAACTGTGGAAGCCGGTAGATACAAGCATTGAACGCATTAAGAACTTGGTTGCTCAGCGGGACAGGATCATTACTTCTATCACTCACCTGAGCGTTCCGGTCAATGAACTGAAAGAATGTGGATGCACTCATGAAGCGCGGCTGATGGAGAAGCTGCAGAAGCCTGCACTCACTGCATTGCAAAAAAGCAAAACAGCCATTGAAGCATTAATTACTAAAACGGTGCAGCAGGATGAAGAGTTGAACGACAAAGTAAAACGGGTTACATCTATCAAAGGCATCGGACCTGTGACGGCAGTAGCGCTGCTGGTGTACAGCAAAGGCTTTACAGCTTTTGATAATGCAAAGCAACTCGCTTGCTACTGCGGAGTGGTACCCTTCGACAAAAGCTCGGGAACCAGTGTACGTTACAAACCAACAGTCAGTCCTTTTGCCAACAAAAAACTGAAGAAGCTGCTGCACCTGTGCGCTATGTCTGCTATTCAAAACGACCTTGACATAAAACAATATTATGAACGAAAAGTAAAGGATGGGAAAAACAAAATGAGCGTCATCAACGCCGTCAGAAACAAGCTCGTTCACCGCGTATTTGCAGTGGTAAGAGATGAACGAATGTATGAGAAAAACTATGTCCGAAAATGTGCATAACCACATGCTAAAGCAGGTAAAAATATGTTTGATTTAGTCATAGAAAACTATTGGCAATACTCTTGTTAGCTGTAGTTTTTTTATTACGAGAGCTTAACGTCTTATATTTTTCACATTATACTTCGCTCAATTCTTTTGATTTCTTGAATTTATTATAAAGTCATAATAATCTTTTAAAGGCTCTAAGTCATAGGCTTTCCTAAATTTGTCAACGTTTGAAGAGTCTGTAAGTCCGATTGCAGGAAAGGGTTTTCCTGA
Organism: Ilyomonas sp.; assembly: GCA_965199905.1. Classification (GTDB taxonomy): domain Bacteria; phylum Bacteroidota; class Bacteroidia; order Chitinophagales; family Chitinophagaceae; genus Ilyomonas. Next base: position 802,641 of record OZ241366.1, read on the forward strand.
TGAGTCGTAAGAAAGTTGTGTACCAAACTTTTGTTTTTCCCCTGCGTTCACTTTAACTCGGTCGTATAAGTAAGCGTAATCGGTTAAGCTCGCATTCCCTTTTTTGGCTTCCTTGTTCATTGCTTTAAGCACTTTCTTTTGAAACTTTGGATATTTATCACTATGCTGAACTATTAGCCAAAAATGAGTTGAACCTTCTTTACCGACTTTATTATAACCTAAAAATCCATACTTATCAAACATTTCTTCAACTCTAAATTTTAAATTAGTCTGAACACTATCTCGAAACCGGCTCCATTGTTCTTTAGTGTAGGCTAAATATTTTCCTTGCGGAAGATTTTTAGCAATTTGGTCAATTTTAATCATTTCCTTTAAATCGTTTCTTAGTTTCAAGTTTTGATTGTCCGTTAGTCTTACAGCACAGCTTGTCAGTAAAATTAAAGTCAGCGAAACAGATATGAAACTATTCATTTTTTGAAGTTGTTGTAAAATTGCAGGTAACGTTGGACGGCTTGGCGATGTGGCGGTATTTGAAAATCGTCAGCCGATAACTGATGCTAAATTTATAAATAAAAGCTCATTGTTTTTTCTTTTGTTCGGCGTTATTCGTCGGCAGAAACTGAAGCTGATTAGCGAACAAAAAGTTGAGAAGATATTCGTCGCCCCGCCATATTGCCAAACCGCCTGTTGGCAGTAGGTTTTCTATTCGTCTCCTGTCCCTTTTCTTGCTGGCTGTACGTTGTCTGGCAAATTTGCTTTTACAATTCTAAGTGCTTCTTCTGCGTTTCCTTCTCCAAGATATTCGCTTTTGTTTTTTGTCACTACAAAATGAGCTTCCACTTTGTTTCTGTCTTGCGTTATAATGCTTTTTTCTCCTTTAACTGGGGCGAAATTTTCAAATTGTTTGGGTGTAACATTTGGTAAATTGTCTGTGTCATAAGGATAACCTGTACATCTACTAAAACACAAAGTGTACAAACTTGTGAATGGAAACAATTTGTTTATAGTATTGTCCTTAATTGCAAGTTTGATAAAATCGTTCAGTTCTGCTCTGGATTGGTCTTGCAAAATTAAATTCCAAGTATATTCAATTTCGTTGTTGTTGTCAAATGCAAATGCCTTGTCGTTTGGCATTACAAATGAGAATTTGTCAGCCAACTCTCTTGTAGTAATGTCGTTGCAAAGCCAAAAATTTAACGCTTGTACAAGGTCTGAAATATTGTTTGTCTGTCCGTGAGCAAGACATACTCCTTCCTTCCAAAAGTCAGGCAGATATACTTTTTGTTCTGCACCAATATATACCTGTGAAAATTTTTGCCCCTTCTCAATTAATGCAAATGTTAGAGGAATTTCATCTAAGTTTCTGTCTCTTGTAACTCTCAAAGCAGAATTGAGTTTCTCAAATTCAATGTCAATTGCATTTTGAAGTCCACCTACTTTTTCCAACTCAGGATACATTGTCTGAACAGGTGTCTTAGATTTAAAGATTTTAAAAAGTCTGTCTAACATTTTTAATTGTCGGATGTTGTCGCACTAAACTTACTGCCAACGGAAAAGGCTTTCTGCTGTGCCGGACTTTCTTGTTCGTCAGCCCGGAACTGAAGCCGATTATAAATGAAAAAATGAAGATAAGATTTGCTGTTTAATAGCGATAAGTCAGCCGGAACAAAAACTAAAAAAAAGAACTGAAGTTGATGTTGCGGTATGTCAGCCGGCATAGCAGGAAACCTCTTGTTATAAGCCGTTTTTGTTTATCTCTTCATCTGTTATATTGTACTTTTTATAATAATCTAAAACCGCATTTTGTAGTTCAATTGACTCTTGCTGCATTTTGCCACCTTCTTCCATAAAATTTTTGAGTGCAACTCTTTGTTCGCCTGTTATTTTGTCAAGCCCATTAGTCAACAATTGAAGAATTACTGGGATTGCATTTTCTTGCAATTGCCTTGCTTCAGTTAAATAAGCTATTGTTCTGTCTTTAAGATTTAAGTCTTTATCTACTTCAGAAATAGCTTTAAGCTTTTGAATTTTACTGTTTATGTCAGCAACGATTGTGTCTAAATGGTTCTGCAAAGTGTCAACCTGCGGCTTGTCAAGTTGATGATCTGAGCTTTGTCGAGCAGTCAACATACCGCTTTTTATTTCATCCCAAAAAGTTTCAATCTTACTCTTTGAGTCTAACATTTGTGTCCCAATAGAAGTAATATAATCAATAGCTTGTTGATGAGATGTTTTCTGACCACAAGACGTTAATGATAAAAGAAAAGTCGCAATAAAAAGATTTATCATTATTATTTTGAAGTGTCGCATAAAATGGCTTATAACGTTCGGGCTTTGTGTTCGGCACGACGGACGATAGTCCGTCGGCATGGACAAAAGCTGAATAAAGAACCGAAGATACAAACCACCACGGATGACCAACAGAGAAATGTCGGGCTGAGAACCGAAGCCGAAAAGAGAACTGAAGTAGCTGCTGAGATGTGTCAGCCGTGCTGACACAAAACCCCATGTTATGTGCAGACCTGATTGTGTCACCCGGAACCTGCCTGCCAAAACCTACCGAAACACAAGCGGCTGGCTGTCGCAGTCACCTGCTTAGAAAAGTCAACCTGAACGAACGAACCAATACTAAAACGGAGCAAAGAAATGCTGACCAAATGAAGTCACAGGTTGCACATAACGTTCGGGCTTTGTGTTCGGCACGACGGATGAAATCCGTCGGCTGGGACAAAAGCCCAATAGCGAACCGAAGATACAATGACTTGACTATGCTTAGCAGAGAAATGCCGGGCCGATGACTGAAGATGAAAAAAGAGCTGAAGTAGCTGCTGAGATGTGTCAGCTGTGCTGACACAAAACCCCATGTTATGGGCAGACCTGATTGTATCAACCTAAACGCTGCCTGCCAAAAGCCACACAAAACACAATTGCTTTGCTGTCGCAGCAACCTGCTTAGCCCTGTCAACCTGAACGAACGAACCAATAATGAAACGAAGCAAAGAAATGCTGACCAAATAAAGTCACAGGTTGCACATAACGTTGAACGGCTTGGCGTTGTGGCGGCATTCTGTGTTCCGTCAGCTGACAACTAAAGCAGAATAAAGAACTAAAGTACAAAACATATTCTATTGCTGAACAATGTAGGTCAAGCTGGAACTACTGCTGAACAAATAACAAATGCTGATGGCTTGTTCGTCGCCGCGCCATAACGCCAAACCGCATGTTGGTAGCAGTTTTTGTCACCGCATTCGTCTAAAAGTCAAACTAATTCTGCCGTTTTCTGTGTCGGATTTTGGAATTGAATGTTGCCAAATCGTTTGAATTTGTTGTGTCATATAAACCAAACTACCTGCTGTCAATTCATAAGTCAGAAACTGGTCTGGGTTTTCAATATTTCTAAACTTCAAAGTTCTTGTCTCGCCAATTGAAACAATAGCAACTCCTGTGTCAGCCTCTAAAATGTCCGTTTGATCTGAATGATAACCCATTTTAGATTTTCCGTCTAAATAATAATTGATTAAACAGTTGTTAGGTTCAAATCCGATTACCGGTTTCAGTTTCTTATTTATAATGTCAATATCAGGTAAAAATTCTTGGTATGGATAGTCAATTTGCGAATAGTTGTAAGCTTTTCCAAAACTTGCTGTTTTACGAGCAGTCATTCGTGAATCCCAATTTACAGTTGTTGTCAAAAGGTTGAACAACTCGTTTGGATTGTCAATGAAATTTTCAATATGTGTTATACCGTCCATTAATTGCGTTATTGTCTATTTGCTCTATAAATTGCGAAGTGTCATTTTAAAATTGCTACCAACGGTCAGGCTTTGCGTCCGGCACGACGGATGCAATCCGTCGGCATGAACCGAAGCCCGATAAAGAACCGAAGATACAAACCACCACGGATGACCAACAGAGAAATGTCGGGCTGAGAACCGGAGCCCAAAAGAGAACTGAAGTAGCTGCTGAGATGTGTCAGCCGTGCTGACACAAAACCTCATGTTATGTGCAGACCTGATTGTGTCACCCGGAACCTGCCTGCCAAAACCTACCGAAACACAAGCGGCTTGCTATCGCAGTCACCTGCTTAGCCGTGTCAACCTGAACGAACGAACCAATACTAAAACGGAGCAAAGAAATGCTGACCAAATAAAGTCACAGGTTGCGCATAACGAACAAGGCTTTGTGTTCGGCACGACGGACGATAGTCCGTCGGCTTGAACTGAAGCCCGATTGAAAAACGAAAGATACAAATACTTACTGATGTTCAACAGCGTTCCGTCGAGCTGAGAACTGAAGATGAAAAAACAACTGAAGTTGCTGCTGAGCTGTGTCAGCCGTGCTGACACAAAACCCCATGTTATGGGCAGACCTGATTGTGTCACCCGGAACCTGCCTGCCAAAAGACACACCTGAAGAAAGAGCTTTGCCATCGCAGCCACTTGCTTAGAAGTGTCAACCCTAAACCGCTACAAAAGAAAATGACAAACCGTAGTTTGTCACAGGTTGCGCATAACGGCTCGGTATTTATGCAGGCAGGGCAATAGCGCCGTGTCACCTCGGACTGCTGTTGATTTTTGTTTATTGTCGAAACTAAGTACTAATGTTCAATAGCGCTGTGTCAGCCGGAACAAAAGCTGAATAGCGAACCTGCTGCTGAAGTGCATATTGTCAGCCCTGCTTGCATAAATACTTTTGTTGGGCGCAGATTTTTCACTTACCTGAATGGCTCTTGTGAATTATTTCAAAAGCCTTTGTAAGTGCTTCATCGTCAGAAACAGAAATATCTGGTATTACACCATGCCATTCATTGTCTTTGATACCAGCGTCAAAGTATAATTTACTTGAAATAGACATTTCCAATTTCGTATTTGGCAAAATGGCTGTAACAATATCTCCATAACTTTCCACCAATCCACCTGTTTCCTTTCCTATTATAATTCCTCTTTTTTGATATTTAAAGCATTGCGCAAAGTCTGCTGCTGAAGAATATGTTTGCAAGTTTACTAACAAATAAATTTTTCCATTAAATCGTAAAGGATTTTCTCTAATAGGATTGTTGTCATAAAATAACGTATCATATGAACCATTTATTCTATTTAGCAATACTAGGTCAGCACTATCTGGCTGTCTATTTTTCTCTGCTAAATGTTGTCTCAATCTTTCTTTTAAGAGTTCACTATTTTTTTCAAGCACTTTATCATATTGCCTGAATGGCTGATTCAAAATATATTGAAAAAATTCATCGCCTACATCTGAATCGCCACCACCGTCATCCATCAAATTAACGATAAGGTTTTGTATGTGTTTTTCTTTTATTACTGTAAATGCAGAATCCATGAAAGTTGTAAAGCCATCCCAGTCAAAACTTTTAAACTCAACGATTGCTGTAGAGTTACTATCAACTAATCGCAATGAAAAATTTGAACCTCCCGAAATATTGTTAGCCGCTGAATCATTTTTGCTTTTCATCGTTTCAATTTCGGTTTGTTTTACTCCTTTAATTGTAGCAGTTACTATTCTTCCATTTGCTTTATACTTTATACTATAAGTGCCTTTTAATTTATACAATGCTTCCAGGTAGAAATAAAATCGAGTTGCACCAAACTGAACACGGAACAGGCGACTTTCACCTGTATTCAAGTCAATTATATCATTTACAATTTTTTGAGCAGGTATATTATTGATGCTAATAACTTCAGCGCTATCAGGTATCTGCGCAGAAATAAACGGATACGCTTGCCGGCAAATAATATACGGCTTGGAAGGAGACAAATCAAATTCGTAAGGAATAACGATAGGATTTTCCTTGTTATACTTGCTCATAATATGCAGGTCTGTATGCCCGTCATCCAGCTTTCCTAAAAGCGATACAATCTTTAAATAAAAATCAATCGCATTCAAGTTTTTATTGAAACTCTTTTTTACAGCCTGAACATCTTTGTAAAAAGATACTTTTGGATACCTGTAATATGGGTTAGGATGTACTTGTTCAAGATATTTAACCATTGAATCAACATCGTTTCTCAATTGGATAGGTGTAAATGTTTGCTCGCTTTGTCCGAAAACAAGTATTGTATTAATTATAAAAATTAAAGTCAGTCGTGTTTTTTGCATTGAAGTCAATTTGCGCCCAACGTCTCAGGCTTGGCGAAGGTTGGGAATTCTGTGTTACTTCCGCTTCAGCCCATGTTTGTTGTTTATTAGAGATATAATGTTTAGCCCATATTCTTCCAGCCCAACTTTCGCCAAGCCTCATGTTGGCTGCATCCCTGGTTTTGTCCAGCAGAAACTGTCTGCAAAAAACGTAGTGACTATAAAAAAATCCTTGTTAAATAAAAAGTGCGACACAGTATAAATAGTCCTGTTATCCGAAGTGCACCCGTACTTCATTACAATCCTTAATTCACTATCAATAAATTATTTTTTATAGAAAATTTATTTAATTTTTTAATCCATTGAAATAGATTGCATAAACATTTCAAATACTTTATCACGTTCTTTTGAGGTTTCGAAAAATGGGAGCTTATATTTAATACATTGCTTTTTTATAAATTGATTTTCTTTAACCAATCTTTTACAAAAATCTAATAATTTTTTGTCATCCATAAAGCATGTATAATGCTTTTCAGTATCATATTTTCGGAATATTTCAAAACGCTCTTCTGCCGAAATGTCTCCAGCTAAGAAATAGTAAATCTTACAAGAATCATTGTTAATATAATTTATGAAATCTATTGGCAATAATTCATAAACATCTAAGACCATTCCTGGAACAAATTCATTATATCTACCACTTTCAATTATTGCATTAATAAATGGAGCAATTTTTCTACTAATACTGCCTAAATTTTCAATTTCCTCTATTTTCGCTTTTGTATTTATGCCAAGTTGAGGAAAGACCTTTTCAAACCCAGCGTTTATTGAGTCCATTATTATATGTTGATATCCATATCTTTTTGAAATCATATTTGAAATCGTACTTTTACCAGCGCGAAATACACCAGCAATAATTAAATTCTGTGTCATTATTATAACATTATCAATATTTACAATATAAAAAAACAATTTGTCAAACAATTGGCGTTTATAAAACTAAGGTTTTCTGTCACTCTAAAGTTGCTGAAATTAAAATAACTCTTTGTCAAATCAGAAAGCAGCAATCGTATCAAAATGATTTGTCGCAAAATTTTAAAAAGTATTCTTAATTGTTTGTTTTTAAACGTTTGGTCAACCGAATTCTTTTTCACTAAAAAATCAAATTTTATATTTTTTTCTACGACTCAAAAGTCTCGAAGCAAGAGCGTTTTGTCCACCGAAAGCTGCATGAAAACAATTAAGAACTTCTGCGTTTTGTCCCGCCTGAACTTAAACGCTGTGTCCAAAAAGGGTTGCAGCCAACGATCAGGGCTTTGTGTTCGGCACGACGGATGAAATCCGTCGGCATGGACGGCAGCCCAATAAAGAACCGAAGATACAAACAACCACTGATGCTCAATAGCGTTCTGTCGGGCTGACAACCGAAGCCCAACAAAGAACTGAAGTTGCTGTTGAGTTGTGTCAGCCGTGCTGACACAAAACCCCATGTTATGCGGTCGTGCTTTCTTCCGTATTGTTTGTCCAGCAGTCGATATTCAAGTGAATTCCACTTTGTCCAAGTCTAACCATTTCTTGTGGATGAAATTCCATTCCACATTGTTGGTCATATTCGTAAAGCATCCAAAACAAAATTTTATCTCTTGTCATGCCAAGTTTTTCAAGGTCAGCAAATTTCGGCTCTAAAATGTCAAGGAAATTATTAATAAAATCAAAGTATGGGTCTGTTTCAAGTTCGGTCACTATATACATCCACGTACTATACCTGTCTTTCGAAATCTTGTCCTTTTCGTCTTCTTTCGGCTGAAGTCCCAATAGTTCTGTCACGCTATTATAGGTTTCAGAGTTATTGTCAGTATCTATGAATAATTGATAGTATTTCATTTTCTTGCCATTGTCTTAGCATGCCGCATAACGTTGGACGGCTTGGCGTTGTGGCGGCATTCTGTGTTCCGTCAGCCGACAACTGAAGTCGAATAAAGAACTAAAGTACAAAACATATTTTATTGTTGAGCGATGTTGGTCACGCTGGAACTGCTGCTGAATAATGAATAGATGCTGATGGCCTGTTCGTCGCCCCGCCATAACGCCAAACCGCTTGTTAGCTGTTGTTTTTTATATTATGACTGAATAAATTATCAGTCCCGGTTTTCCTTAATAAGTTTATTCCAATAAAGTAGATCAGAAAAAAAGGTATTGCCGGTATCATGAATGGGTAATATGGAAAACCTGAAAACACGCGCGAACCAGGATATAACGGATAAAGCATGATACATACAATAGCCAATAGACTTATAATGATATAAATGCGTGAAGGCGTTTTGCGAAACCAGTTGGCAGATTGTAATGCGGCTACAAATGCCGCTATGGCAAGGTATGTGAGAGAAACCTCGACCATAGACAATATCCAAACCTGGTTTACAGCCGGAATAAACCATTCAGGTGTTTTTTCTGAAACTGAATTAATCTTGATTTTATATGTTTCTATAGCAAAGCTGTGCCAGAACGACATATTAAAAATTAGAATGGGCAAGGCTATAAGAATGGCGGCAAAGCCAATCTGTGCATAAAAATTTCCTGCTGTCCTTCTTAATTTGTCCCTTAAAAGAATGAAGCCGAAACATATAAGTATCCCACTAATTATTAAAAGGGAAAATCTTGCCTGTTGTTCAGTAGCGGTTGTCACCCATTCTTTTATTGTACCTGGCGGAGTGCCCATCCCTCCGAAAATGGACGTTAATAATGTCGGGGCAAGCATGAGACAGGCTACAATAGCGAGATGCCTTTTTTCAGAGTCATTATTTTTAATAACATGTGCGCCAAGAAACCAGGCAGCCACTACCATCAGGCAAATATTAATAATCCAAATGGGTAAATATATTTTATAACTGATGTGTCCTGTTGTAAAAGCAAGAATGGTTACTACGAAAGGAACGAGGGAAAGATAGATTTGTGCTATATTACGTTTAAATACTGTTGATTGCATAACTTATGAAAGGTTTGGGCATTTAAATAACAGCTAACGGTCAGGCTTTGTGTTCGGCACGACGGACGATAGTCCGTCGGCATGGACAAAAGCTGAATAAAGAACCGAAGATACAAACCACCACGGATGACCAACAGAGAAATGTCGGGCTGAGAACCGAAGCCGAAAAGAGAGGTGAAGCAGCTGACGCGCAAAGTCAGCCGTGCTGACACAAAACCTCATGTTATGTGCAGACCTGATTGTGTCGCCTGAAGCCTGCCTGCCAAAACCTACCGAAACACAAGCGGCTTGCTATCGCAGTCACCTGCTTAGCCGTGTCAACCCTAAACCGCTACAAAAGAAAATGACAAACCGTAGTTTGTCACAGGTTGCGCATAACGGATACGGCTTGGCGATGTGCCGGTATTCTGTGTTCCGTCAGCCCGCAACTACAGCCCAATAAAGAACTAAAGTAGCGAATAAATTCCAATGTTCAGCAGCGTATGGTCAGCCCGATATGCAGCTCATAAAAGATGTTCTACTGATGGCAGTTCCGTCAGCCGGCATAGCAGCAAACCCCCTGTTATGTGCCGTGCTTTCCTCTCCGCATTCAGGCTTCTTTGATTTCGTAAAGTGCTGTGTCAGCCGTAGCAAGTTTACAAACAAAAAATAAAGCAACCGATAGTTGTCACAAAAAAATGAAACGCTGTGTCAAGCTGATTAAACCTGTCAGCCAAAGCAAATACCAAATACAAAACCTGCTGAAAAAGTCAGTCCAAACCTGCAGCAGGTGTCAACCTGTGAACGATAAAAAAGGTCTGCAAAAAAAGCTGTCAATTGTGGCACTAAAACCAGCCAACAAAAAAAAGTAAGAACCAAAGTTATGTGTCCGTGCAGGCTGATAATTGTCGCTGTGATACTTGTCGCGTCTAAATGTGTCGTGTCCAACGAACAAGAATTGAACGGTTGTCCAACCCAAAGAAGTCGGGTCTAACCAACTGCGTTGTGTCACCAAAGAAAAGCGTCCGGGTTGGGCAACAGGTCAAGTCTTGATACCTGATAAAATGCGTTTGATTTGTCAACTGTCAACACCGCAATCTGTCAGTCCGTATGGCACATAACGAGTACGGCTTGCTGCCAGTAGCGGCACTCCGTGTTCCGTCAGCCCAAATATAGCTATAAAGAACAATAGAATTACTGTTGCTGAATGGCTTCCGTCCAGCCGCTATGGCAGCAAACCATGTGTTGGTGGCAGTTTGATTTACTGTTTCTATGTCAATGATAGGAGTAAAGTCAACCAAAGGAATTTACCTTTTTAAAGCTACTTTCTTTACGCTGTCTTTTATCCGATAAGGGTTTGTTATCAGTAACGTATCGTTCTTTATATCCAACAGTAACGAATCACCTCCATCTGAATACAAATAATCAAGGTAATATAATCCGGGAATGATTTGCTTTTCCTTTCTTACAATAAGTGCATTGTCATCTGTAGCCCCGGCTCCATAAAACCAAACTACAATGTTCATTCCGTCATAAGGAATGGATGTTTGGCGACGTACGTCCCAACCATTCTCCTGAGCACCACCAGCGTAGTAAGCTAATAATAGTACAACGGGCGATAATATGAACAACGTATAGCAGATAAAGCGACGTAAAGAACGTAGGAATTTAGTTTCTCTAACAATGCGCATGCGAAAAATTAAATAAATACAGGAATACAAAAAGAAAACGAGAAGCCCTTGTATGATGGGGGATAGAAAAGTTATAAAAGGATTTGTAAAAGCACCACCAATTATCAAATATAATAAAGCCAAACTGAGAAAGATTAAAGGCAGCAATAAACGTTGATTATTAAACAAGGTGAATGTTGAGTTTAAAGATTTGGTCATTTGTGTCCGTTTATATTCTGTTTGCAAGTGTCAGTTTATGGAATATTTTATTTGTATTCGTCATGTCGCATAAATTGCCACCAACGGTCAGGCTTTCTGCTGTGCTGGCAATAGTATTCCGTCAGCCGAATACCTTACTAAAGATAGAAAGAATTACTAATGATGAGGTGAGATTCGTCAGCCAGCATAGCAGAAAACCTTTTGTTGTGTGCAGATTTATTTGTGTTCTAATATGTGTCCGCAAAAAACCACTGAAATCGCAAAAAAGAAAGTCCACCAAAATATCTTTAAGGCTTGATTTGCTTTTTTGATTGTCTCGCTATCTGTATAGTCGTAATCTCTTTCAGAGATTGGAAAGAAATAACGCATACTGTATACACGAATGAATAAGATTGTCAGTGAGCCCTTTCTTTTTGGGTTGTCTAATTTACTTTGTTGATAGATTTTATACATGATTGCAGTTATTGCAATGAGTATTAATACAAACGATATTTCCTGATATGTGTCCATAGAAAAGTCTATATTAAATTAGATGAAGTGTCAATAATCTATGTCTGTGTTACATTTAATAAGTTAATTGCACACAACGAACCCGGCTTTCTGCTGTGCTGGCAATAGCATTCCGTCAGCCAAATAACTTACTAAAGATAATTAGAATTACAAATGTTGAATGAGATTCGTCAGCCAGCATAGCAGAAAACTCTTTGTTGTGTGCCGTACTTTTTTTTGTCATATCGTCTGTAATTGTCTGTATATGTTATATACTTTGTCAATCCAGTCTAAGCCACGAACTCTAAGTTCGTAAGTCCATAAATATTCTTGTTTCTCTGTCCAATGTTCTTCGTTTGTGTCTATCCAAAGTCCATTTTTAAGCTCGTTATCATAGATATAAAAGGTGTCGCCGTCAAACTCAATTATTTTGTCGTAATTGTCAACGCAAAATGTTGTGTCTACAAGAAGCAAACAAGTGTCTTGATACTTGTGTGTTGTAAAAAATTGTTTTTGTCCGCTTAATGAACTTTGCAATGCTTTAAAAACAGTTGTCAGTTTGGCTTTGTCACGATACGGAAACGATACACTAAAATATGTCTGATTTAAAGTTTCACAGTTCCGAACATTTGTCCAAATCTCATCGGTTTTGTCAATAGAAAGAACGTCTGTTTCTGTGATTGGTTGTCCCGAAACATCTGTCAAAAAGGTAAGCAAGTCAGGAAGTCTTCGTTTGCGGTCTTCCTGCTTTCTTAAATACTTTATTCTGTCTTGTCTACTGCTATTAGGTGTCTGCATAATATGGCACACAACGGCTTCGGCTTTCTGCTGTGCTGGCATTCTTGTTCATCAGCCGAATACCGAATGGAAGATAAATAGAATTCCTGATGTTGAAGTGCGATACGTCAGCCAGCATAGCAGAAAACCTTTTGTTGTGCGTTCGCTTTAAGTCTCAATAAAGATTGATTTTTATTTCGTCTTTGTCTACTGAAATTAAAACAAAATCAGCTTGGTTTTCGGGTGTCAACACGACAGGTTTATTGAGAACTTTAGAAAGATTGTGCATGTAAGTCATTAATTTATTATGGTCTTCTATTGTATTGATTTCGTCTGGAGTTATGTCATTTTCTATTTCTTCGTCTGTAAAAAAATGAGCGTTAACTTGAAGGCTGTCAATGTAAACAGTTGCAGTAGAACAATTTTCTTGAGTCCCATTCCAATAGTCAAATACTTTAGTTAAGTCAACCTTTTCTTCTTTTACTTCTGTGTCATAAATATGAAATGATATCTTATAGTTTTCGTTTACAAAGTCTGCCCAAATCTGCCAATCTTCTTTTGTCGTGTTATGAATGTAAATGTCACGCCATGAACCGTCCCAATAATATATTTTATCTTTAAGTACTTGCCAATCCATAGTCAAAGATTGAGGTCTGTCTAAAGTGACGCACAACGGTCGGGCTTGGCGAAGAACTGGCATTTGAAATTCGTCAAGCTGAATTATAGAACTAAAGATAGTTAGAATTACAGATGTGCAGCACATGCTCGTCAGCCAGTTTTTTCGCCAAACCCTTTGTTGTGCGTTCGCTTTTTGTCAACCGACGAAAAGCTAATCTAAAATCTCACCTTATCTCTGTCACAATAATATGTCGCAACACCAACAAGACAAGTACCCGCATTATAATGTCCATTTACAATCGGCGAATAAGTAGTGTCGCCACTTTCAGATATTTGTTTTGTCGCAACTGGTAAACCGTCGCCGTACCGAATTTTATAAACTTTGTCTGCCTTGCTACATTTAGGGCAAAGCATTTGTCCTAAAAAGTTTTTCTTTCTCAATGCTGGAATGTAAAAAGTCATTTCAGGTGTGTCGCTGTCAAAAGTCTTAACTGAACTAATAAGCATTGTGTCAACGGCAACGCCAGAAACAAAAAAGTCAAAAGATTTCTCTTTGTCTGGTGTGAATGTTACTTCAAAATTTCCGTGTCTGTCCGTAAATGTATGAGCCACAACTTCATTATCCGCTTTCACGATAACCGCTATTCCTTCAACATATGCAGAAGTGTCTTTTGGATTTCTTTTTAAATGTCCTGTAATGTGAACAGGATTTGTCAAAAGTCTGAACCCTAAAAGAAGTGTCGCACCAAAAATCGTCGATATGTAAATTAGTAAACGCAATGTCTGTTTAAAGTGACGCACAACACAAAGATTATACGAACCATCCAATTCTTCAAATATTTCTAATCATATTGAATATCAACACCTTTTTATTCGCCTTTTTGTATTGTTCCGGTTCGTCAATGCACAAATTCACCAATTGGCTTCATCTTTCCACAGGTCGTCAAGTGGACTCACTATCGTCACCAGTTTATCTTTCCGCACGTGCAGGTAGCGCTCTGTGGTACGAATATCAAAATGCCCTAAAAGGTCTTTTATATACCGAATGTCAATACCTTTTTCCAGCAAGTGAGTGGCAAAGCTGTGACGCAGGCTGTGAAAGCCAATGTTTTTACCGATGCCTGCTTTCGCTTTTGCCATCCCAAACACCTTCTGCGCGCTTCGTACTCCATAACATTGTCCTGCTTCCTCACCTTCAAAAAGGTACACCTTTGGTTTTGGAACCGTTCCTCTGTAATATTGTTCCAGTATATCCAACAGGATAGGGCTTAATCCCACATAGCGGTCCTTCTTACCCTTACTGTTTTCTATCAGCAGTTGCATGCGCCCGCGGTCTATGTGTGCAAGCTTAATTTTTACCACTTCACTCACCCGCAATCCGGCACTGTAAGCCGTAAATAAAACAGCTTTATGCTTCTTAAAGGTCAGCGCCGAAAACAGCCTTCTCAATTCCACTTCACCCAACACCTTTGGCAAGATCATCCGCTTCTTCGGGCGCGGTATGTCCCAATAAAACTTTTCACCTTTCAGCACCACCTCAAAATAAAATTTTATCGCATTCAGGCGGCTGTGTATCGTATTTTCGGTAAGCTTTTGCACTGTATGACACCAAACAAAATAATCACGCAGCCGTTCCCGGCTAAGGCTGTTCACGGGCACTTTACCTAATATTTGCAACAATTGAACGAACTCGTTTCGATAGGTAATAATAGTGCTGCGGCTATAGCTTTTGAGTTGTAGTTCCCTGACAAAAAAGTGCAAAGCGTTTTCATTTTCCGCGCATAGCTTTTGCGAAATTTCCGCACTAACTGTTTTTATTTCCATCTTAAAGCGTTGCCGGTATATATCTGTATCAGGAACATACCAGCACTTCATAGTTTGACTCCAGCAAGAACCAGGTAAAGTTTTTATACGGTCAATCAATACTTTATCATAATCAAACATAATCTTGATAACCGCTTTGTCTCTATGCTTCGCCGGACAGAAATTTATTTGAGGCAGTTTGCTCATCCGTTATTATTTGAAAGCTAATTTACGATTGTATGCAAGCATTCGTAAGTTTTTTCCCGCAATGTCTCCACCTTGGGACATTGCGTGCTACTCTTATAGTGTCTTGCCAAAAGAAGATACGATTTGCCCCAACTATTATTTTCAACACGATGAGGGTGTAATACCGCAATGTCCCGAGGCGGAGACATTGCGGAGAAGAAAGAAAAGAAATTCTGGATGTAATCAGCCAGGATGAAGAGGTTAAAGAAAAGATAGACAACGTGTGCACGATACCTGGCGTTGGTTTACAAACTGCCGTTACGGTAGTCGCAGAGACGGCTGGTTTTTACCTGATCCGTAACAGCCGGCAACTGGTCAGTTATGCAGGGCTTGATGTGGTACAAAAGCAATCCGGTATATCGGTGAGAGGAAGATCACACATATCAAAATGTGGCAATCCGCATCTGCGGCAGTGTTTGTACTTCCCCTCCTTTACAGCTGTAAAATATAACGTGCCCCTGCAAAATCTGTATCATCGCATAATGGACAAGGGTACTATCAAAATGAAAGGATATGTGGCAGTCCAACGGAAACTACTGGTGCTGATCTACACACTCTGGAAGAAGAATGAAGCGTATCAAACATCCCTAACATATTTAGAGCAGCCACAAAGTGAAGCTGCCCTAACCGAGATGGATTAATCCGCTCTTTGTTTTTCCTTACTAACAAAAGTAAAAAAAATTATTTGGCCGCTATCACAGAATCTGCGACGAAGAAAAGACCAAATGAGCGAATAAATAATTTGCCCATATTTAGAAAAGCATTATTTTTAGCTTTCCGAATTGAAACTCAACAGCTTATGAAACCACTCTTTACTTTATTGTTTTTGTGTATCTCTTATTTCTCTTTTTCACAGTGTCTTTCTACCGATCCAAACGTATATGGAGGTATTGACTTTACAAATACTCAATTTACAATTGAAAAATATGTAAATCCGGTAACTGGTAGTTCAGAAATACCTTACTTAAAGGACAATAATAATGACGGCATACCCGAGATCAATCCTAATATGAAAGACGTCAGGTACCCAAGAACTCCAGTAGATGAAACCTGCAATCCCACTACTTATGACAGCACTTAAATTCCTGCTACTATCACATATGAAGTTTATTACCCCAAAACGCGGGTTAGCAGCGGAGCCGATGTAAGCGGCTGCAAGTTTCCGGCTATTATCCTATTTCATGGGGGCGGGGGTGATGCCAGTAATTTAGGAATTATAGCACAGGAATTTGCGAAGCGCGGTTATGTAGCTTTCGTGGTTGAGTACCGTACAGGAAGCTATTTAGCCCCGCCTTACAATGCTAAAGACAAGAAATCTTTTCTTACTGCGCAACAGTCGCTTGCCGAGTACCGCGCTTTCCAGGATGCGCGTGGTGCAATGCGCAGCATTATCTGGCACCAACAGCAGCGGGCAACTTATTTTTCCAATGATCCATACCAGATAGATATCAGCAAGATTTTTTTGGGCGGCAACAGTGCCGGCAGCATTATTGCTCTTCATACAGCCTATTATAATGCGGAGCAAATCAGGAACGTGTTTCCCACACCGGCAGGCTATCCGACCATTGCACAATCTTTAGGCACCATTGATATAGATTATTATTACGGCGCACCCACCATAGAATAACAGTCGAAAATGAAAGGCGTACTGAATATGTGGGGGCAAATGAGCTTTCCTGTAAAGTACAGTAATGCAGGTACACCTTTTCCGACTTTTTGGGCAGATTATGGCAATACCAACATCCCGCCTATGATTGCCTTTCATGGCAACCTGGATTCAACCGTTCCGATTGGCCAATCAAAAATAAAATTTGCGCCTTATACTTCTCTTACTGTTCCCCGATATGGTTTAGTTAATTACCGACCTTACAACACCGAGAGTCATTCTTTATTATCTACTGTAGCTGGTCCTTACAAACTCGACCCAAGTGCTAATTCTGTTGATCTATATGGACAGGGTTCCAAAGGCATTTACGATATTTTTTTGACGCTTGGCATCAGCAATGAAACTTATATTGATTGTGATGCTGAACATGGACTGGATAGCCCCCAGGACGTTGCAGATAATGACGGCGTTTTTAGAAGCAACTACGGTACAATATACACAACAGCAGCAGACGTGAATATTTATATCGTTCAGCGGGCAGCCACTTTTTTCCAGGCGGTACTTACTAATAAGGATGCCTCCTTACAAACTGACTTATTTTACGACTGGGAAAATAAAAGAGTGAAATCTTACCCACCTGCTACGCTGAACGATAAGCCAACCATTTGTCCTACCTGCAATCAGCCTTGTACTACCACACCAAATTTTGATAATCCTAACGAGGAATAAACTGCAATCATTATTAATTACATAACCAATCAATATACATTTATATGAAATCTCTACTCTTATCTTGTTCGCTTTTACTTGCTATTGTTTTGGCACATGCCCAACGTCCCGGTACGCCTGACCCTTCTTTTGGCAATAAGGGAATCCTGATCAACTCTTCCCCGATAGATGTCTTTGAGTATTCTTTCAAACTTGCGAAGGATGGCAGGCTGGTCGGTGGCACCTTAGGATCATATAAAGGATTTAATTATACTTTTCGGATAGATGCCTTCATGCCTGACGGATCACCCGATCTTTCCTTTGGCGAACAAGGCAGTGCTTATGTTGTCTTTCCAGGCATGAAGGAGACAACAGACTTTTCTTCTGTTACTTCCCTTGCTCTGTTACCCGATGGCAGGATACTGGCATCGGGGTATATTCAAACTTTTAGCAACCCTGATGATATTGCTTTAGCCCGCTTTATGCCAAATGGCACCTTAGATTCCACTTTTGGAATCAATGGAACCGTAACGACAACTTTCGGCTATGCTGATGAAGGTTCAAGCAACCTGACTTTACAACCGGATGGAAAGTTCCTTATCGGAAGCAGTCTTACAAGCAAGTCTGGACAAACTATACTTTACACAGCCCGCTTTTTACCCAATGGAAGTAAGGATGTGAGCTATGGCAGCGGCGGGATTGCGTTAGGCACAGCCAATGCCACAGTTTCAAGCCTATCTCTGCAAAAGGACGGTAAAATAGTCGCCGCCGGGTATAGCTTTGTTCCCTCGCGGGACGATGAGGCTTTTCACATTGAGCGCTACAACCCCGATGGCAGCTATGATAACAGCTTCGATGAAAATGGTATCGTTTCTACACAAGTAAATGGAAAGCCATGCGTTATCAATAGCGCAGTTTTACAGGATGACGGCAAAATTGTGGTAACCGGCAAAACAGGCGGCATAGATGACGAGCCGCTCCTGACGGTGGCCCGCTACAATACTGATGGCAGCCTCGACAACAGCTTTGGTAAGGAAGGCATTGTAACCACACCAATGTCACAATATGGCGGCGATGGCAAACAGGTGTTTGTAACCGGTGAAAAAGGAGACAAGATTGTGGTGGCAGGAATCAATGTCAGCTATTTTGATGCTTACGAAAATTTTGCCCTGACCGGGTATAATTCAGATGGCTCTTTAGACTCCGATTTCGGGGACGGTGGCATACAGATAACAGACCTCGGCGGGCTTGACGAAATAACAGCCGCCGCCATACAGACCGATGGAAAAATAGTTGTAACGGGTTATTATCAATCGTTAGAAACATTTGAACAGTACCGCACATTTGCCCGTTACTATGGCTATCCGCAGAAAGTGTCTTTAATTGTACGCATCAAACGCTGGTTACAAAACCACACCCTTACCTGGAAGGGTTTACCCGCAGAAGACAAGATTGCCTATTACACCGTAGAGCAAAGCAGCAACAGCAGCAGAGACTTCACGCCCGTAGCCAAAGTAAGCGGTGTAAGTAACCTGAAAGATTATAGTATTACAAATAGTCATTTAGTACCCGGTGCCAATTATTACCGCATCAAAGCCGTAAGCACTGATGGTGTAGTAAGATACAGCGAAGTGGTGAGTGCAGATAACATGGCAAATACAGCAAGCGTTTATCCCAACCCTGCCAAAAGCTATGTAACCGTTCAAGGCTTACCCACAAACGAAACCGCCAACATCAGCATAGCAGATGGCAGTGGTAATGTAAAGGCAAAAGGCGTAAGCAATGGCGCTGCACAATACCGCTCGCCGCTAAACAATTTGCTGCCCGGCACTTACTATGTAAACATCACCACTAATAGCAAAACGGAAACGGTGAAGTTTGTGAAGGAGTGATAGAATGGTGAGTGGTGAGTTAGTAATGAAAATAACGAAAAGAGGTTGCAGAAGGTTGGCAGCGTTTGAAGATGATGGGAGGGGTAGTAGCCAGTCGGGAGACTGGCTTTTATCGGACATCCGTAGAGCCCGGGGCGGAACTCTCCGGAGAGTGCGGAGGGCGTGCTGGAAGTCGGCAGTGGATATAAACACGGCATCCACCAACTTCTTGTCATACATATCCTCGTTGTTGCGGCAGGCGGTTACGTCGTGCCCCATCTTTTCTTTCCAGGCGGCAGCGCCTTCTTCGCGGCGCATCTTCCAGATGTCCGATACCGCTACCATATCAAAGTTGAGTTCTTTATAGTGGTTCATGAAGCAGGGCATGTGGGAGCCCCGCTCGGCGTAGTCTCCCGACTACGTCGCCTCGTCCGCAAATCTCCCGATTTGTAAATTCAAACAAACGATCCTCAATAAGGCTGCTTATTTCTTCTCATATCAAATAAGCAAAGCCATTCTATTCGTGCAGAAGTAAGGCGATAAAATATCCGGTTGTGCGGTTGAAGAGAAAGACTCCTGATATTCGCTTTCTTTTGCGAAGGTTTACCAGTTTCAGGGTAACGACTGATAAACTCTACCCGATGCTGTAACCTGTCCAAAAATTGGTAAGCTGTTTTAGCAGAATGTTCCTGTAAGATATAATCATATATTTTCTGAGTGTTTCTCCGGAAGCGTTTGGAAACAACTATTTCTGTTTCCATTCTTCCATTTCGTTTTTAAAATCATCCCACGAAACAGTTTCGTTATTATCGGCTTCGAAGATTGCTGTATTCAATTCCTCCAATTGAGAATCGTTTAGCTCATCTATAATATCTGCATCCTGGGCATAGTAAGTAATATCTTCAGAAACCATTTGAAGTACAGATTCATTCGTAATGGTATCTATCATCTGGTGAATCTTCGTTTTTACATCTTCACTCATAATAATTATTGATTGTGCAGTAAAAGTAAGAAAAACTCAAACAAGCCTCGCTGTGAAACCTTAACAAATTCATTCCTTTCCGTCCACCTAAATCATTCGCACTCACCAAAAATTTTCAATACCTTCGCGCACTCAAATTTAGTAAATAAGGAACCTTTATGGCGGACTTAAAGTATCAACGCAATTTCGGGATTGCCGCGCACATTGATGCGGGCAAAACCACCACGACCGAGCGTATCCTGCGCTACACCGGTATGATTCACAAGATTGGTGAGGTGCACGAAGGTGCGGCTACCACCGACTGGATGGAGCAGGAAAAAGAAAGAGGAATTACCATTACCTCGGCTGCCGTAAGCTGCCAGTGGAAGTTTCCGACCGTAAAGGGCAAGGATACGGCAGACACAAAAAGCTACTATTTTAATATCATTGATACGCCCGGCCACGTGGACTTTACCATCGAGGTAGAACGTAGTATGCGTGTACTCGACGGCTTGATTGCCCTGTTTTCTGCCGTTGATGGTGTGGAACCACAGAGTGAAACCGTATGGCGCCAAGCTAACCGCTACAAGGTGCCGCGCATTGGTTTTGTAAACAAAATGGACCGCAGCGGTGCCGACTTCCTGATGGTGGTGGCGCAGATAAAGGAAATGCTGGGCGCGAAAGCCGTTCCGCTACAGTTGCCGATTGGCGCTGAGGACGACTTTAAAGGCGTGATTGACCTGATAAAAATGAAAGGCATCATCTGGCACATGGAAACCGAAGGGATGACCTTTGATGAAATAGACATCCCTGCCGACATGCAGGCGGAAGCGGAAGAATGGCGCCAGAACCTGATAGAAGCGGTTGCCGAATATGATGACAAGCTGCTGGAAAAGTTCTTCGACGACCCGAACACCATTTCGGAAGCGGAAATACATGAAGCCATCCGTAAGGCTTGTATCGACCTGAGCATCGTGCCGATGATGTGCGGTTCTTCATTTAAGAATAAAGGTGTACAGACAGCGCTTGACGCGGTATGCCGCTACCTGCCTGGTCCGCTGGACATTGATGATACTGTGGGCACAAACCCTGACACCGGTAACGAAGAAGTGCGTAAGACTGACCCGAAAGCTCCGTTTGCGGCACTGGCGTTCAAGATTATGACGGACCCGTTTGTGGGTCGTTTGGCGTTCTTCCGGTGCTATAGCGGTCACCTTGATGCAGGTTCTTACGTGCTGAACGTGAGAAGCGGCA
Source organism: Ilyomonas sp. (assembly GCA_965199905.1). GTDB lineage: Bacteria > Bacteroidota > Bacteroidia > Chitinophagales > Chitinophagaceae > Ilyomonas. The sequence goes on from OZ241366.1 coordinate 823,921, forward strand.
AGAAAGAACGTATCAGCCGCATCATGAAGATGTTTGCGAACAAGCAGAACCCGATTGATTTTATTGAAGCGGGTGATATTGCAGCGGCAGTTGGCTTTAAGGAAATTAAAACCGGCGATACGCTGTGTGATGAAAATCACCCGATTGCTTTGGAAAATATGTTTATCCCGGAACCGGTTATCGCGATTGCCGTTGAGCCAAAGACGCAGGCAGACGTGGATAGAATGGGTATGGCGATAGCGAAACTGGTGGAAGAAGATCCTACACTTCGTGTGAACACTGACGAAGATACCGGCCAGACCATTTTGCGTGGTATGGGCGAGCTTCACCTTGAAATCATTATCGACCGAATGCGTCGTGAGTTTAAGGTAGAAGTGAACCAGGGTGCGCCGCAGGTAGCTTATAAGGAATCGTTTGGCAAGATGATTACGCACCGTGAAGTGCTGAAGAAGCAGTCGGGTGGTCGTGGTAAGTTTGCTGATATCCAGTTCGATTTCGGTCCGGCTGATGAAGAATGGATGAAGGAAAACGAAGGCAAGCACTTCCAGTTTGTGAATGATTTGTTTGGTGGTTCGATTCCTAAAGAATTCGTGCCGGCTATCAATAAAGGATTTGAGAATGCAATGACCACAGGTGTATTGGCTGGTTACCCGGTGAATAACATGAAGGTTCGTGTGTTTGATGGTTCTTTCCATGATGTGGATTCTGATGCAATGAGCTTTGAGCTCTGCGCCCGCAGCGGTTTCCGCGAAGCGGGACGTAAGGCAAAACCAACGTTGCTGGAACCCATCATGAAAGTGGAGGTAATTACACCAGACCAGTACATGGGTGATGTAACAGGTGACCTGAACCGTCGCCGTGGTATGCTGGAAGGTATGGACAGCCGCGGTAATGCACAGGTAATTAAAGCCAAAGTGCCGCTGAGCGAAATGTTTGGTTATGTAACGCAATTGCGTTCTTTATCATCAGGTCGCGCAACGTCTACTATGGAATTTAGTCACTATAACCCGGCTCCGAACAACATTGCTGAAGAAGTAGTGGCGAAGAGTAAGGGAAAGGTGAAGATTGAAGATTAGTTAGTTTGTACTATGTAATAAGTAGTATGTATTATGATATAACAGCCCGTTCAAGTGATTGAGCGGGCTGTTTTTTATGGAACACGGGCTGGCGTGCATGGATGTTTGGGGATTTTTGGAATGAAGGGATTTATGAAATTGATGTTGGAAGCATGGCGTGCTGTATGGTGGTGAAATCTTGTTTGGAGAGTTCACGGAAGCCGCTAATGAGATAGAAACCCCAGCGGATTTTGTTTTTGATAAACTGTAGATTTTCAATCAGTGGGCGGATGCCGGCTTCATGTGCGTTTACATATGTTACGTTGCGGCGGTAGGGTTTAAAAGCCGGGTTGTTGTCTGGTTGGTAAGGTTCGTCGTCGCTTACCTGACCGATTGCGGTGAATTTTTGGTAAGGTGTTTTGTCTTCAAACTTATCTTTTGCAGAATAATAAACAACCCAATCGCCTTTGGAGAGTTTGCTGATGTTGTCGCGCTTGCCATGACCGGATTGCGCGAAGCCGCCCTTCATGCCTTTTAGCACATGATCGCGGCTGGCGGAGATAAGGAAGTATTTTGTTACTGGCATAAATAAAAGAATTTTTATGACTAAATTATTCCGCCATTATTTACACTGGCTTCTTTATTTTCTGGCTGGAAGCGCCGTTACATTTCCATAGTAAGAAATAGCCTGCTTGTTTGTAGGTGTTACCTGTAGATTAGCATAGCCGTTTTTTGAAATATTGAGGTACATCTGCTGTATTCCTGTGAAGTCGCTTATCTTAATAGAAACCATATAACGATTATGCTTTTGCGGTGTTATTGAATAATCGAAATGATGCGAGGTAAACATTATCCCGCCGCTTCCGCCAGGATAATTTTCTACTGTATATGCGCGACCATAATAAGGAAGCTGGCACACGAGCGAATCGCCGGCAATGCGCAACGTGTATGTTGAAGTGAGTGTGACCTGCTGCCCTGATAAAGGCTGGGCGTACTGTGCGGTGAACAGATAATTTTTCGTCCGCAGGATCGATTGCACATCAGCTTTATCAGCCTGTGCTAAAGCGTAATTGTTTGCCATAAAAAAAGATAACAAAATCATCATCATCGTAAACACATTCCTGTTTTTCATAGCGCTTCTTTTGTTTTCAAATATCAACATGCTGATGCCTGTTTGTATTGTTGTTTACAAGTAAAACGTTTATTAAATGTTTGAAACAATTGCTTGCGCATTCCGCATTTCGAAATACTATTTCCTTTCACCTACTTTTGCAGGAAATCATTTTTCTTGATAGCAATCGATAATAAATTAGTGAGCGATGAGGTGCTGCAGGCGCAGTTTGTATGCGACCTTACAAAGTGTAAAGGCGGCTGTTGCGAAGATGGCGATGCCGGTGCGCCATTGGAAATAGAAGAGCTGAAAGAGCTGATTAATAATTACGAAATGGTAAAGCCTTATCTAACCGATGCGGGCAGAAAAGCCATTGAACAACAAGGTAAATATTTATACGATAAAGATTTTGGCTGGGTAACGCCAACTGTAAATACCGGTATTTGTGCTTATGGGTTTCGTGATGATAACGGCGTGATTAAATGTGGTATTGAAGCGGCTTATTATGATGGCAAAGTGAAATGGAAAAAGCCCATTAGTTGTCACCTCTTCCCTATTCGCACGCACTTTAGCAGCGCGGACGAATCATTGGAATATGTAAATTATGATCCGCGTCCTTCACTTTGCAAGGCGGCTTGTAAATTGGGTAAACAATTAAAAGTGCCTGTGTATCAGTTTTTGAAAGAAGCCATAACACGCAAATGGGGACAGGAATTTTATGAGGCGCTGGAAGCGAGTGCGAAACATTTGAACAAATGATTTTATGCAGGAAGTAATTACGAGGGTTGTTAATAAAGAGCAATTGTTCAACCTGGTATATGCCAATTTGGAAACCATTAAAGACTATGGTGTTTGCTTGTTTGGTGTCTTCGGTTCTTTCGTGCGTAATGAAATGAATGAGGAAAGTGATGTTGACTTTCCGGTTGAATTTTATCCCGAAAAAAGACTTATAAAAATTTCATCGGGCTTACTTACTTTCTTGAAGATTTAATAGGTAGAGAAGCTGAAGTTGTAACAATAAGAGGTTTAAGCAAATATATAGGACCTAAAATTTTAGCAAGTGCAGAATACATTTTCCGCAACTGATTATCTTCATCATATTTTAGATGAAACTGAATTTATAGTGAAGCATACCGATAAACTCAACTTCGATGATTATTTAAGTAATCAACTTATTCAAAAAGCACTTTTTAGAAGTCTGGAGGTCATAGGTGAAGCCACAAAAAATCTAAGCTTTTCTTTTCGCAAAAAATATCCTTTCATTCAGTGGAGAGAAATTGCAGGTATGAGAGATAAGTTAATCCATCATTATTTTGATGTAGATGATTACATGGTTTATAATACCTGTTAAGTTGATGTTCCTGAATTAAAGGAGAACATAAAATTTATCTTACATAAAAAGAAATTGATAAAAGCATTTAGTATAAACTGATTTTCCATGAGCGAAACAGCAGCATCATTTATAGCAAAAAGCACTGTTAAGGCTGCCGATTTAGAACATCGGCGCACCATTAATTTCAATATTGGCAAGTACAATGCAGTGGTGCCAACAGGCAAATTACAGTTTGAAAAGATGATGCCTGCGCGTGAACTGGCGAAGAACCGCAAGTGGAAAGCCATTGAGCATTTGGATAGCTACCTGGAACGGTTTGAGCAGCAAATTACATCGCGCGGCGCGAAAGTATTGTGGGCAGAAACCGGCGATGAGGCATTAGCAGAAATAGAAAAAATCTGCAAGGAAAAAGAGTGCAAAACGCTGGTGAAAAGTAAGAGTATGGTGACCGAAGAAATTCACCTGAACAAGCACCTGGAGAAGATTGGCATTGAAAGCGTGGAAACTGATTTGGGTGAATACATCCAGCAGTTGGATGATGAGCCGCCTTATCACATCGTTACGCCGGCCATGCATAAAAGTAAGGAAGACATTGCGAGGCTTTACAATCAAAAATTTGGAACGCCATCAAATTATACACCTGAGCAAATAACGATTTATACACGTAATCTTTTACGTGAAAAATATGCAAGCGCGGAAGTTGGTGTTACCGGCGCCAACTTTATTTTGTGTGATATTGGCGCTGTTGCCATTTCGGAAAATGAAGGGAATGCAAGGCTGAGTTGTTCTTATCCAAAAACGCACATTGTTGTGGTGGGTATAGAAAAAGTATTGCCTTCGGTAAATGATCTGCACTTGTTTTGGCCGTTGCTGGCAACGTTTGGAACGGGTCAAAAAGTTACCTCTTACAACACCATTATTACGGGTCCGAAACAAGCCAATGAAACCGATGGTCCGGAAGAGATGTATGTGATTTTGTTAGATAATGGAAGAACCAATTTGCTGGCAAATCCGAAGACACGCGAGGCTTTGTATTGCATTCGTTGCGGCGCCTGCTTAAATGCCTGCCCGGTTTATAAAAATGTAGGTGGACATACATACAGCACGACTTACAGTGGACCTATTGGCAGTATTATTACACCTCACTTAAAAGACCTTGATGAGTATAAGCATCTGAGTTATGCATCAAGCTTATGCGGTAACTGCACAGAAGTGTGCCCGGTTCGCATTAATCTTCATGAACTGTTGCTCGAAAACCGGCACGAAGCTGTAGAAGAAGGGGAAAATAAATGGGCTGAAAAGATCGCCTGGAAAGGCTGGAAACTGGCGAGCCTGAACCGCAAAATGTATAATCTTGGTAATGGTAAATTGAAGAATATCTTTATTAATAAAGTATTTACAAGCTGGACGAAACAACGCGGGGATTTGCGCTTCAGCGATAAAACATTTAATGAAATGTGGAAGGACAGAGTAAAAGAAAAAAAGATATTCTTTTGATTAAGTGCCGCTATTTTATAATTAAAAGGATGGCGTTCATTAAGTCATCCTTTTTTATTTTTCCGATGTTCTTTTATTGCTCTTAACTTCTATATTCTTGCCTGTCAGCCACTTATCAAAGCCCCAATCTGATAAAACATTCTTTTAACACGATGTACGAAATGTTTCTTTACATTGCACTACGAAAAATATCGTAACAATGACAGAAGAGAAGATTTTGAAGCCTACAGAAGGAGAATTAGAAATTCTCCGGGTGCTGTGGGATAAGAAAACCGCTACGGTTCGCGATGTGCATGAAGCAATCAATCTTTATAAGGAAAGTGGTTATACAACAACGCTAAAACTAATGCAGATTATGTTTGAAAAAGGTCTTGTAAAGCGGGACGATTCAGGTAAGACTCACATTTACGAAGCGCTTGTTTCGAAAGAAAAAACGCAGCAGCAACTGGTCAGTAAAATGGTTAATTCATTGTTTGATGGCTCGCCTACGCAACTTGTTATGCAGGCATTGGGAACCAAAGCACCATCGGCCGATGAATTGAATGAAATACAAAAGCTTCTTGATAATCTGAAAAAAGGATAATCATGTTTTCTTACCTGCAAATGCCTTTTCTGCAAGCATTGGGATATGCCATTACCAACAGTATCTGGCAGATGTTTCTTTTATGGCTGATAGTGTGGCTTGTTAGCAGCATTGCAAGGCAGTCGTCGCATACAAAATATATAACGGCGGTAAGTGCGCAGGTAGCCGGCTTTGTGTGGTTTCTTACAACCTGCCAGTTTTATTACCGTCATTGCTATGCGGCTTCTGTGCAGGCAGAACAACTGGCAGATGGTCATTCAGCAGTTTATTTGCGGAATATTGTTTCGGGTAGTGATGGCATATTATCCTTCCTCGTAAGAACAGAAGAAAGTCTTCCTTACTTGTCACTTGCCTATCTTATCCTGCTTCTTTATTTGGTGGTAAAATGGATTCAAAACTTCCGTTTTACAAAGGTGTTGTCCTTTAGCGGACTTGAAAATATTGATGACAGGTGGCAGGCATTTGTAAATGAAATGTCGGACAAGCTGAACATCATGCAAAGTGTAAAAATTCACTTGTCATCTATCGCTAAAAGTCCGTTGACAATCGGATATTTAAAACCTATTATTTTATTGCCAGTTGCGAGTCTGAACCATCTTACAACAGAACAATTAGAAGCTGTAATACTGCACGAACTGGCGCATATAAAACGGGCAGATTACATCATTAACCTAATGCTCAGTATTGGTGAAATAATCATGTTTTTCAACCCGTTTACACGCCTGATAAGTTGTTCGATACAAAAGGAAAGAGAGAACTGTTGCGACGATTGGGTATTGCAAAATCAGTACAGCGCAGGCATGTATGCAGAAGCTTTACTGCGCATTGCCTGCCTTCATCGCGAAGGGTTTCAGATGAGTGCTGCTTCGCAACAAAAAGGTGAATTATTGCAGCGTGTTAAGCGCATCGTTCAGCCGTCTGAAAAGAAGTTCAGCTATCGTCACCAGGCAACGGCGATGATGTTTATTGCTGGACTTTTGTTTTGCATTGCGTGGCTGCAACCCGATGATACCGATTACCAAAAAGCAAATACAGACTATGCCCGCACTGAAGATAAAAAAGTGGTGATTACTCCTGTCATCGCGCAGATCGACAACCCTTTTTTTAACGGCGCATCTTTACTCAATTCATCCATACATGATGATGTGATGGAATCGCTGGCCCAGTGGGATAAAGCAACTGTTGACAGTGCCGTTGCTACAGGCAGTAAGCAGGCGCAGATAGCTTTGGATAAGGTGGCGCCTGTAGTAATGGAAACCATGTCATCGGCCAACTGGCGTCGGGTGGTAAAAGAAGCCACTGAAAGTGCCAGCCGCAGTCTTCAAAACATCAAACTGCAATCGCCCGGTTTCATTTCCCAACCATTTATTGATTCGGCATTTCTTGTGCAAACCATCAATACGGCTTTATCAAAAACAAACCACCTGGCTGAAGTGCAGGCAGGATTGGATGCAGCTAAAAACGAGCTGGCAAAATTACAACAGGATAAAACGCTTAACATTGGTTTTAGTTTTTCAGATGATTTTTTAAACCAGCTCAGCATAAATGCGTTAGCCTCTCTGCAAAATTTTCATTTTGAGGATTTACAAGATTCGATTACTGCTGTTACTGACAGAATAAAACAAGTAAACGAAGAGCAGAAAAGAAAAGCGAAGGAAAGGGCGGAAAAGCAAACTAACCTGTTGAGGCAAATACAGGAGCGCAAGAATAAAATTATGGCAATCACTGATAAAAGAAAATTGCCACCGCCGCCCGCAATGCCGCAAAAAAGGGAAGACTTTGAAGAGATGGCACAACCAGACACAACGGGTTCTTATGATGTAGCTGATGAAATACAACCCGCAAGTTATAACCGGCCAGTTAGCGAGCCGGTTGTGCGTTATAATAATAATTCATCGCAAAATAAAACTGCAAAAACTATCCACATCACTACCAAAAGCAGCGATAAAAAAATCATCAATATTGTTATTGAAATCAGGCAATAGATTTACTATAAAGACAAAACATCTTTCATAGTGTAAATGCCTTTTTTGTCTTTCAGGAAAGCCGCCGCCAGCACAGCGCCAAACGCAAAGCCTTTGCGGTTATGGGCTTCATGCGTAATCTGGATATCATCAATATCGCTCCTGTAAGTTACGACGTGTGTGCCCGGCGCTGGGTCAATACGCTGGCTTTTTATTTCGAGTTCTTCCGGGCTTGTTGCTGCTTCTTTTGTCCAGCTTTTTTTTCTGTTTATTTGTTGCAATACCTGCCCAGCCAAAGTAATGGCTGTGCCACTGGGTGCATCTTTCTTTTGGGTATGATGAATCTCTTCTATCATCACATCATACTCATCATATTTCGACATAAGTTTGGCGAGATAAGTATTCAATTCAAAAAATAAATTGACACCAATGCTGAAATTGCTTGCGTATAAAAAAGCCACGTTTTTATCCCCGCAATATTGCTTTACATCTTCCCATTGCGACAGCCAGCCGGTAGAGCCGCTTACAACAGGAACGCCTGCATTTAAACAAGTTTTAATATTCTGAACCGCGCTGTGTGGCGAGGTAAACTCAATGGCAACATCAGCTTTTAAGATATTGGATATTGTCATCTCATCCGTATTGCGGCTTGTAATGCGCAGCACTATTTGATGACCTTTTTGTAAAGCAATCTCTTCAATGGCTTTGCCCATTTTCCCGTAACCAATCAGTGCAATATTCATGAACTTTATTTAGAAAGAAGGCAATGTTTTACGAGCTGGCTTTTTCAGGCTAAATACCAGGTTAACACCTGACGATTTTGTAGAAGGAATATAAGAAGGATTGATTTCTAAACTCAGATCATCGCTGACGTCAAACTCTTTCAGGTGCCCGAAAACCGTGGCATCAGCCACGTTTACGCCCCAAAGAATAAGAAACCAAAGCAGGCTGTAGTCTTTATTTCGCTTGAATGAATTGCGGTACGATTGATAAGTTGACAATGTAAATAATTCACCATCCTTTGTTTTTACCTTTGGGTTTACATCGGCAAGCATAGCATCATTGTTTAAATATGTTGAAGCATACAAAGCTTCATAAGCAAACTTCATCCGGTGATAATAACTGTTGTTGTAAACATACAATGATGCCGGAATGGCTAAGGCTCCATATACTATCGGAAGCTTCCAGTATTCACGATTATAAATCTGTCCCCAGCCAGGCAAAACAGCAGAGCGGAATGTAGCTTTACGTGGGTCGTGCTTAAGCTTTGTGCTTTTACCGGCAGTATCAATAATCACTTTTGTTGCGCTGTTTTTTAGCAATATAGAACTGCTGTCTTTAAACAAAGGCTTGACAGCTTTGGCAGGTTTCGTTGTATCCTCCTGCGCAAACAAAATAAAGGATGAAAGAATAAACAGGATAAAAAATAGGCTTCGATACATAGTGCTTAATTCGCCTGCACATTCATCATTTCCAGCAGCTTGTTCAGCTCATCAAGAGAGTAATACTCAATGCTGATGCTGCCGAAGCCTTTCTTATTGTGTGCCAGCTTTACTTTGGTTCCAAAATGAGAAGCTAAGGTATCTTCTATCCGTTTGTAAGCCGGAAGCAGGTTTTGTTTTACGGTAGATTTAACAGCCGTATTTTGTTTGTAAAGCTGCCTCACAAGTTCTTCGGTTTGCCTTACGTTCAATCCTTTTTCTGTGATTTCGTGAAATACAAACAACTGCTTGTCTACCACATCAATATTAATGATGGCACGCGCATGCCCCATGCTGATGATGCCATTGCGAACCGCAAGCTGAATATCAGGAGGTAATTTCAACAGGCGAACATAATTTGCAACCGTGCTCCGTTCCTTTCCCATACGCTCTGCAACCATTTCCTGCGTATAGTTCAACTCATCCATCATCCGCTTGTAACTGAGCGATATTTCGATGGCATTCAGGTCTTCACGCTGCAGGTTTTCAAGCAACGCAAGCTCCAGCAATTCGGCATCATTCGCCTGGCGCACATAAGCAGGAATATCAGCTAAACCCGCAAGTTGCGCAGCCTTAAACCGTCTTTCACCTGCTACCAACTGGTACTTATTATTCGCAAGTTTCGACACCGTTACAGGCTGAATGATATCAAACGTTTTTAACGAAGCAGCCAGCTCGTTCAGCGACTGTTCATTAAAGTCTTTACGCGGGTTTTGGGGGTTTGTCTGAATATCGCCAAGCGAAATGCGAATGACAGAAGTTGCCTGCTCTATCGCATTATTTTTCAGTTCGCCACTCGTGGTTTTCAGGTCAGCATCTATATTTTGAAGCAGGGAACGAATGCCCTTGCCCAGTAAATCTTTATGTGGTTTTGCAGTCGCCATTTTATTGTGAGTGGTGAATGATGAATGGTGAGTCGTGAGATGAGTGTTGACTGACTACTCACCACTCACAATTCTATTCCATAATTCTTTCTTCCTGTGAAATTTTGGTGAGATTGTTTTTCTGTAATACTTCTTTAGCAAGGTTGAGATAATTGACTGCACCCTTACTGTCAGAATCATACAAAATTACCGGCTTGCCAAAGCTTGGCGCTTCACTTAAACGCGTGTTGCGATGAATAATAGTGGTAAAAACCATATCGTCAAAATGCCTGCGTACCTCGCTTACAACCTGGTTGCAAAGACGCAACCTGCCATCATACATCGTCATTAATATCCCTTCTATTTGAAGAGCAGGATTTAAACGGCTTTGTACTATTTTAATCGTGTTCAGCAATTTACCCAAACCTTCCAGCGCAAAAAATTCGCACTGAACCGGCACGATTACACTATCAGCCGCAGTAAGTGCATTCACTGTAATTAACCCTAGCGATGGCGAACAATCTATAACGATAAAATCATAGTTCTTGCGAATATTTGTCATCATTCCCTTCATCACATTTTCACGGTTCGGATAGTTGATCATTTCTATCTCTGCTCCCACAAGGTCAATGTGAGATGGTATGAGATCAAGGTTTGGAATTTCTGTTTTCAAAATTACTTCGCCAGCCGGCACAGCATTTACCATGCAATCGTAAAGGCTGTGTGTAATGTTATGCAAATCGAAACCGACACCCGTAGTGCTGTTCGCCTGCGGATCGGCATCTATCAATAATGTTTTGTATTCCAATACGGCAAAGCTTGCCGCAAGGTTAATGGCAGATGTCGTTTTCCCAACGCCGCCTTTCTGGTTGGCTACCCCAATTATTCTTGCCATATAATAAAAAATGAAAGTCTGTTATTCAATGGCGCAAATATCATTTTTTTATTCTTGCGCCGGAATGGATTTAATTTTTACTTTTCAAATGGTTATGCACAGTAAAACATAAATATAGGCTGCTTTATTTTACGAGCGAAAATATCATTGCTTTTCCGTCATGCTACAGCTTATGAGTTCGAGTCGTTTTTTTGGGCAGCTATCGTCCGGCTGTCTTATAATCGACAGTTGCGTCCGCCGCGGCTGATCATCGTTACGGGCCATAATTGGGCTTTTATGAAAAAGGATGACATAATTTAAACCCCTGTCGGCCTTTCTTCGAATCTGCTTATATGAAGCTTCCTTACAAAAACATTCACTTATCTTTTTGTTCAATTAACTCCTGCCCTGCCGGGCACAAATCCAGCAAAACACATCCTTTACAGTTTGGATGATAATGGAAGCAAACGTTTTGTCCGTGCTTCATCATCAATTGATGATTATCGTAAACATCCTGTGCCGTAAATTCCTCTGGCAACACACTTTCCAGCACACGGTTCGCTTTTGCCTCACCCATTTTTTTATCAATAATTCCTAAGCGTACCGCTACGCGAAAATGATGTGAATCAACAGGCAACGCTTTCGCCCGCAGCGTGCTGAACGACATAACAGCCGCACTTGTTTTAGGACCTACGCCCGGCAATTCTTCAAGCCGTTGCCGGGCTTCAGCTACACTCATGCCGGTTAAAAAATGAAGGGACAGCACACCATTGTTTCCTCTGTGAGCTGGCGGAGAACTTCTTGTATGCGTGGCGCTTTCTGTTCAGGCCAGGTGCAAGGCTTTATGGCAATTTCAACATCTTTTGTTGTCGCGTCGCGAACCGCATCCCACGAAACAAACTGGTCAAGAAGGTTATCGAATGCTTTTCTTGAATCTCTATTCTTAGTACGATGCGATAAAAGTGAAGAGATTAACTCACTCAGGGGATCCAGATCATGAAAATACTTGATGCCACTGCCATACACTTCCGCCAGGCGATGATGCACTTTCAATACAAACTCAACTTTTTCTTCTGTACCGGCAAGCATAAAACCATTTATCATTTTAAACTATACTTAGGCAAAACTTTATAGATTACTCATCTCTCTGTTTGTCAATTCCTATGCCGCCCAAAAACCGCTTTAAGTAATAAATTCTGAAAGTAAAGGCATGCTGATATAACCTGCAATCTAAAGCTTGAGTGATACTTTCTGCAAAGAATAAAAACTGTATTGCATGCTATTAAAACTTAAAAAACCTTATCTACCCTACGCAATTTTTTTTCGCCTAAAAATACCTGCATATCCCGACCAGAATTTTTTCGGGGAATTGCGAAGTAAAAACATCTATCAGCTTGGCAAAGTAAAGCGTGTTTATATTGAAGCTTCCGGCGACCATAGCATCTACGAAGCTGACGAGGGAAAACCAGGCTTATCAGTATTGCCTCCTTTTGATTTTGAAGTAGAGCCGTTGTTTAAACAATCTGCCAACAATATAAAAGCATGTACTTGCTGTGGCAATGTGCAACAAGCAGAAGTGAACGGTTCCTTTAGCCTGATAAAAAACAAAGAAAAAATACGGCTTGTCTATACTCCCGGATTTTGATGAGGAGATTTTTAAAGAACAAAAACAGGCAAAAACAAAAGTTTGCATCATTTGCGGAATGGATAAACAAAACTCACCCGAAAAGGTATCTAAATGCCCGAATTGTAACAACAATAAATTTATAAAAGCTATCGAATAATTGCCGGCCTTAATAACTCAACCACATAAAACCATAAGGAGACAATTGTATCTTATCATCATGAATTTCATGTCCGTTTTTTGAAGAAGAAAGAAGAATTTTCAGTTTGTTGCTATTTTTCATTTCGATGGTTTCCGGTTCATTGCTGAAGTTATGAACCGCTATCATTGTTTTATCTTGCCAGCTATATTTCATAACCAACACATGATCCGATTTTGCATCAACAATCTCCCAATTGCCATAACTGATTTGCGGCAACTTTTTACGAACCGCAATGGCTGTTTTGATAAATAAAAGCAATGACTGATTATCCTTTTCTTCAGCAGCCACATTGACTTTTTTATAGGTAAAGTTTCCTGTATCAATAACTGGTTGCACAGTTACTGCAGCGACGGAGAAACCTCCGTTGCCACTGCTATCCCACTGCATAGGAGTACGTACGCTTTCGCGCTCATTTAAAGCAAGATTATCTCCCATCCCGATTTCTTCACCATACCTGATTACCGGCGTGTTGGGCAAAGTCAGTAATAAACTGTACGCCATCTTTACCATATCCGGATTATCAAGCATCGGTGCCAGCCGGCGGCGAATGCCACGGTCGTAAAGCTGCATGTTTTCATCGGGTCCCATCCGCTTATAAACTTCTTCGCGTTCGCGCTTAGATAAGCGTCCCAAATCTATCTCATCGTGATTGCGCAGAAACTGTCCCCATTGAGATTGCGCCGGTATGTTCTTCGTGTCTTTCAAGGCATCTGCTAAAGATTTTATATCGCCGGAAGCAAGCGAATAAAACAGGTGCTGGTTTACCCAAAAGTTAAACATCATATTGATGCGCTCACCGTTTTCTCCATAATATTTTTTATTTTCCTCCGGGTCAATATTGGCTTCGCCCAATATAATGGCATCTTTCTTAATTGACTGTATATAATTGCGCATGTCAGTAATTATTTCGTACTGAAGAGGAAATTTATCTCCCTTTGTTTGTGGCACTTCAATGATGAAAGGAACGGCATCCATTCTAAAACCTGACATACCTTTATCCAACCAAAATTTCATAATCTTTTTTACTTCTGCCTGCACCTCCGGGTTCTGCATATTCAGGTCAGGCTGAAACTTATAAAAGCGGTGATAGTAATATTCTTTTGCAAGGGTATCATAACTCCAGATTTCTTTTTGCACGCCCGGAAATACCATCCCGACATCATAATTTTTCGGTTTCTCTTTACTCCATACATACCAATTATGATAGGCAGAGTTTGTATCTCTTTCAGCTTGCTGAAACCAGCTACAACTATCCGATGTGTGATTAACAACCATATCCATGATTACCCGAATGCCGCTTGCATCTGCAACGTGCATAAACGTTTCAAAATCCTTTACGGTGCCAAGGCGTTTATCTACGCCATAAAAATCGGAGATATCATAACCGTCATCCAGGTTAGGCGTTGGCTGAAAAGGTGCTAACCAGATAGCCGTAAAACCAAGTGATTTTATGTAAGAAAGCTTCTGAGTCAATCCATTAAAATCACCGATGCCATCACTATCAGAATCTTTAAATTTTTCTACATCAACGTTGTATATAATGCTGCCTTTATACCAAAATGCCCGGGCTGAATCAAGCATTATTTCCGGTTTAGCCACTTCGTCACTGGTTTTATTTTTATTAAGAAAAAAATAAGCAACCGCTACAATTACAATCAGTATAAAAGAAATAAGAAGCGTTCTTTTCATGCACCTTTCATTGAATCAACAGTGATGTGCAAGGCTGTGCAAAACAATTGCCAATGAAGATAAATGGAAACCAATAAAACTATATTTAAAGCTTTATTACTGAAAGAAAGGATGAAAGATACCGGTGGTATCCTTTAGTATTAGGACTTACAACAAAAAAAGTATTGATTTCATATAAAACTGATTTACCTTACTTTTGAAATTGAAACAATATCTTAAATCACTTTAGCTAAAGTGCTGTATTTATTAACGGGGAGGCGATATGACATCAGAGGAGAAATTTCAAACGCTGAAAGGCGATTATATTCAAAAATCAGAGGCACATCTGAAAGAATTACAGAATTTACAAATTAATGATTTTGACAAAGTAACCACAACGGTTGATGTTGTTTTGACACAACATGCTGCGTCAATGAGCTTTTTGTTCCTAAGCACATTTATACAGGATCACAAAAAGAAGCGACATTAATAATTCGTACCGGTTTTTTTGGTTAATTTATCGGTACAAGTTGCTCACGCGCAAGTTCACTTTGCGCATTTTGGAGGAGTTGGTAAACTTGCTTGTCGTTGATTTGACGTGCATCCATATAGCTTTCGAGCCAGTGAAAAAAGAATGCCCGGACGGTTTGATAGCGCGTAGCATCGTTAGCTGACGAGCACATAGAATTTTCGCGTTTGCGATACATAACATTGGCTGTGTCAGCCACGTAAATTGTTTCCTGCAAATACATCTTAGCTAAAAAAGCCTGGTCTTCATACAATTCATAAATGCCATTGTAAGATGCTTCAAAACCACCAATATTTTCAAAGATGTCTTTCCTGACCATAAAGCCGGAAGGCGCTGGTGGCGCGGCTTCTGCAAAAGGATATAAGAGTTTTGTTAGTTTAAGCGGCGGGTAATATTTTCCTGCCGGCACACCAATCGGCTGCACATAATCGGCAGCTTTTTCATCTTGCCAGGAATACCATTTGATGATGCCTTCGCAAGCCATAGAAGCCTGCGGATTTGCTTTCAAAAACCTAAGCTGTGTTTCCAGTTTGGCAGGTAGCCATTTATCATCGGCATCAAGGAAAGCAAGATAATTTCCGCGCGCAAATTTCGCCGCTTCATTTCTCGATGCGGAGACGCCTTTATTGCAGTGACTTTCATGTTCTGTATATAAAATTTTCTCCGGGTATTGCTGGCAAAATTCTTTTGCGAGATTGCTATCATAAGAGTGTGAGCCATCATCCATCACAATTATTTCCACATTCGGATAGGTTTGACAGATAACGCTTTCTAACGCTTCCAGCAGCCATGCGCCGCCGTTTAAAAAAGGAACAATCACAGAAATCAAATCCGCTGCATCTATACTTATTTCCATTCTGATTTATCGTTTCGTCCGTTGAAAATTATAGGCGGTAAAAAGGAAAACAAGAAGCGTTCCGGTGTATAAAAATTCTTGCTTTTTAGTAAATCTTGCATAGCTTTTGAATAAAGGTTGCTTCTGAAATGCCAAGGAGATATTAGCTTCTGAATTATGAAAAGCGCAACAGATTTTCCCCTTATAAGTGTAATTATACCCACTTATAATTATGCTGAATTTATTACGAAAGCCATAGATAGCGTAATGGCCCAAACTTATCCGAATGTGGAAATAATTGTGATTGATGATGGCTCAACAGACGATACAAAAAGCAGGGTAAAAAACAGACCGATGATAAAATACTTTTATCATAGTAATAAAGGTTTGTCTGCTTCGCGGAACGTGGGTGTTGAAAAATCATCCGGCGAATACCTGGTTTTTTTGGATGCAGATGACTGGCTGGAAAAAGATGCCCTGGAGAAAAATTTTTCCCTTATTTATGACAAGCCACATCTTGCTTTTGTTTCGGGAAATTATTACCTGCTTTATGCCGGAACCAATACAGTACAACCTTCGGTAACGGTTATAAACTCTCATCATTACAAACGCCTTTTACAAAGCAACTACATCGGGATGCATGCGGCGGTTCTATTTCAGCGCTGGGTGTTCAGCTCGTTTCGGTATGATGAAAATTTGCGCTCCTGCGAAGACTATGATTTATACCTAAATATTACCCGCCATCACCCGGTGTTGCATCATTCTGCTTTCATTGCCACTTATTATTTTCATTCTTCAGGCTTATCACACAACTATAAAACCATGATGAGATCAGTAACAAACGTTGTCAAAAAACAAGCGCCTTTCCTACGGTCGCACGACGAAAGAGAAGCGTATGAAAAAGGGATGCAGCAATGGAAAGAATATGATAACCTGATGCGGGAAGAACTTATAAATGCCTGATGATTATGAGTGCATTTCCCCGCATTATTACGTTACTGTATCACCGCATTTGTGAACCGGACACAAACCCCTGGGGCATTTGTGTATCGCCCAAGCATTTCAGTGAGCAAATGGGAGTGGTAAAAAAAAATTTACCTGTAATTACAATTGAAGAGATTTTACAACAGGTTACAAAAGGGAAAACCGCCGAAACCTTCGCCTGCATTACGTTTGACGATGGTTACGAAGATAATGTTACAACTGCATTGCCCATATTAAAACAGTACCAATGCCCGGCAACTTTTTTTATAGCAACAGCTTTTATTGAAAGCCCGGTTCCTTTTTGGTGGGATGAGCTGGAAATGATTTGCCTGCATTCAAAAAAGCTGCCTGCTGGTTTAATTTTATCAATCAATGATATTGTTCATCATTTCAATTTTGAAACAGAACTTAGTAACGATGATTGGCAGCAACACCTGTTATGGAAGTGGTATGAAGAGGCGCCGGCTTTGCGCTGCCAGTCTTTTATCGCTATCTGGAATCTTCTGCGTCCTTTAGCTTATTCAATCATTGAAAATTTGATGAATGACATTCGTCTTTGGTCGGGCAATTATTATCAAACCCGGTTGCCTATGAATAGAAAACAACTTCAACATGTAAGTTGTGAAAAGCTGGCAACCATTGGCTTGCATACACATACTCATCCGGACCTGGCAAGTCAAAACATGGAGGCACAGATTTATGATATAGAGAAAGGCAAACGAATTCTGGCTGAGCAATTCGAAACAAATAGTTCTCTCCTGGCTTATCCGTACGGCAGGTTTACTGAAACAACTATATCAGCCGTTAAAAAGATAGGACTTACAGGATGTTTTACAACCGAATCATCGCCCATAACAGTAGCATCTGATATTGCCAAGCTGGGTCGCTACCAGGTTTTTGATTGGAATGCAGAAGAATTTGAGAAAAAACTTTTGAGCTGGCTATCAACATAAAACTATTAAAAAACTCTCTTAATTTTTAATCTTCTTACCGAAAGAAAACTTACTTATTGGGCAATAAAAAAGGATAAAATTCGTAAATAGTTTTTTCCTTGGTAAAGTTTTTCCAAGTACATGTGACGCTGTTCTTTCTGCAAATAGTGATACAATATCTTGCCCGATGGCAACAGCAAAAGTAAAATGTGATTATGAGAATTTGTTTGTTAGTGGCTCTTGTTTTAGTGACTTCTTTATCAATTATCAGTTGCCAGAAAGAACTGGATCCTTACAGTCCGCAAACCACCGATTCTACCGGCGTTCCTGTTGATACAAGCTTGGTTGATACCAGCACATCAGGTGCTTATCACCCGGTTACAGTTGGTTCGTTCTGGACATATAAAGATTCAGCTTCAGGCGCAGAATCGACTAACAGCATCGGCGATTCATCCAAAGTCATCAACAATATTCTTTTCAGGCAATATTTATCTACCGGTAATGCTCAATCAGTTGCTGGCTGGATAGCCTCACCAGGTCCGGGTTATTATTTGGTTGCGCAAGGCACAAGCCCCAATACCGGGGCTCCCTTCGATCTTACATTTTATTTTTTAAACGATACGGCATCGGTTGGTTATAGCTGGAGCTATACAGCCGGAAGCGGCAACGGCTTTACAGCTTATACCACAACAACGATTGTTGCGAAAGGTTTGACTATGACGGTAGAAGGTAAAACTTACACAGATGTAACACAAACGCACCTTGACATATCTTACAACATATTAGGTCAGCTATTGAACTACGGTGGTTATGATTATTTTATGGCAAAAGGGGTTGGCTTTATAAAAATCAGGGCAAAACTTAGCCTGGATGGAACTTCCGCCGTACAAACTTGTTCTAACCTGATTGATTACGAGATTAAATAAACAACTCATGATACCAACAAAAAAGGCCTGCAATGTTTGCAAGCCTTTTTTGTTTGAAGCACTCTTCGCATTTCAAATGCACCAAAGATTTCAAGTTGATTTTCTACTTAAAATAGTTCTCAGCCATATCTTCAAGCAACCCGGTTTGAATTGGCTCCCACCCAAGAAATTCTTTTGTTTTTAGATTTGAAGAAGGAGCATCAATCATGCTGAAACGCGATATCCAGCCGAAGTGTGCGTCAGCCTCTTCCAGCGATTTTGATGCAACCGGCACATTGAGATGTTGTCCTATCACTTCAGCAATCTTATGCATGAAAATGCCTTCATCACCAATACCATTATACCGCATGCCACCTGCGCCTTTTTCAATAGCCAGCCGAAACAGGCGAGCCGCATCTAAACAGTGCACAGCCGGCCAGCGATTATTGCCTTCACCCACATAAGCAGCCACGCCTTTTTCTCTTGCAATCTTTATCAGCGTTGGTACAAAACCATGATGATCGCCTACGCCATGCACCGATGGTGGCAAGCGCACTGCAGACGCATTAATACCCGAATTTGCCAGTGCGATAGCTGCCGATTCGGAAGCACGTGGCTGAGCCGGCGCCGCGTCATCTTCTGTAATCAAATTACCATTGCCCGGCTGTAAGCCTGCAGTTCCTCCGGTTACCAATAAAGGACGGTTAGAACCTTTCAGAACTGAACCCATCGCTTCAATGGCAGCTTTATCGGTGGCAGCCGCCGCGGCAAAATTTGAGAAGTCGTGGATAAAGGCGGTATGTATCACGCCATCAGCTTTTTCAGCTCCTTTTTTCAGGCTTTCCAAATCTTCAAGATTGCCGCGTAATACTTCAATTCCTTTCTCTGTAAGAGTTTTGGCAGAGTCATCAGACCGCGCCAACCCGATCACCTGGTGACCGGCGCTCAATAATTCCTGCACAATAGCGGAGCCTATAAAACCGGAAGCTCCTGTAACAAATACTTTCATGTTTGCATTTTTAATTAAAAAATCCGAAACCGTTCCCGGTTTCATTATAAAGCAAAGTTGGTACAAATGCAATCCATCAAAAAAGGAGATTTGACACAATTTATGAATGTCAAATGACTTCATTTTACTTTTGAAAAGCAGGATGCAGGAAATTCTTCATCATGAAATATCAATTTAGCTACCATTATGTTTGAAGATTTTATTGCTTATATAAAAACAAAAGGAACATTTACTGAAGATGAACTGCAACAGGTTCGCTCGTTAGCAGTTATCCAAAAGCTACGCAGGCACCGGTTTTTATTGCTGGAAGGCGAAGTATGCAATACTAAAACATTCGTTACAAAAGGTCTGTTGCGCGCTTACCTGCTAAAGCCCGATGGCACTGAGCATATCATGCGTTTTGCCCTTGAAAACAACTGGATGATTGACCACGAAAGCTATACTTTTCATACACCTTCCAAATATTACATCGAAGCCATTGAGGATACAGAAATCATTGTATGGTGAAGAGAAGACATGAACAAACTTTTCGAAGCCATCCCGGCTTTCAGGCAGTATTCCGAACAGTTGAAAGATCGCAGCATGAACGAAAGCCAGCAACGCATTTTAGCCAACATCAGTTATACTGCGGAAGAAAAATACAATGCGTTTGTGGCAGCTAACGAGGATGTATTTAACCGCGTTCCGCTTCACATGGTGGCGTCTTATCTTGGCGTATCGCGGGAAACATTAAGCCGTGTACGGCATTCGGAATATAGCCGCGCAAAAAAGAACAGCGTCGGGTAAAGAAATGGGTAAAAGAATCATTTTGCAATGAAATACAAATACAGTTTTTGGTAACCATCGTCTGTCACTTTTATGATCGGCAGTTGCGTCGCACACAGATGAGTTCGGGGCAATGATTGGGCTTTTATCAAAGCGAATAATAAACAGACATTTCAAAAGAGGAGTAATCAACAGATCGAATTTTATAAAACAATAAAGGCTCGCATTAAAGCGAGCCTTTATTGTTTTATGTGTCAATTCAATTACACTTTATGCTCTGTCCACTTCTCATTACTCTGCGATGAAGCCACCACGTTATCAATGAAAGCCATACCCCGGATACCATCTTCAACACCTGGAAAATCAAGCGCTTCCTCAGGCGGTGTTGTGTCTTCCATTTTTGCAGATAAAGTCGTAGCAAAATTTCGGTAGATATTCGCAAACGCTTCCAGGTAACCTTCGGGATGACCGCCCGGTGTACGCGTGTTGAACTTTGCATAATTACCAACCCAGGGCGTGCCTGCGCGGTACACTTCCATAGGTTTATCCAGCCATTTTAGTATCAGCGAATTTGGTTCCATCTGGTACCATTGCAGGCCACCATTTTCGCCATACACACTTATATTCAATGCATTCTCCTCTCCCGCTGCCACCTGCGAAGCAACCAGCACACCGGCAGCTCCGTTTTCAAAACGCAGCAGCACATTGCCATCATCATCCAGGCGTCTGCCTTCCACCATAATATTCAGATCGGCACACAGTTTTGTAATTTTCAAACCGGTTATGTATTCAGCCAGGTGAGCGGCATGTGTACCGATGTCGCCCATCGCGCCGGCTTTACCACTTTTGCTTGGGTCTGTTCGCCACGATGCCTGCATGTTACCTTCCCGTTCACTCAGTTTGCTCAACCAGCCCTGCGGGTATTGCACCACCACTTTTCTTATGTTGCCCAAAGCGCCTTCGCGTACCATTTGCCGAGCCTGCTTCACCATTGGGTAACCGCTGTATGTATGGGTAAGACAAAGTATTTTGCCTGTTTCTTCTACCTTTTGCTTCAGTTGTTTGGCTTCATCCAGCGTAAACGTGATCGGCTTTTCTATCACAACGTTAAATCCATAATCCAGCGCCATTATAGCCGGGGCAAAATGAACAAAATTTGGCGTCACGATCGTTATAAAATCAATGCGTTTATCTTCCGGCATGGCAGCTTCGCTTTTTATCATGTCTTCAAACGAAGTATAAACGCGGTCTTCCGGCAGAAAGAGCGATTTGCCCGATTCAATAGCTACATCCTGCACTTCGCTAAGCGCACCGCACGAGAGTTCTATCAAGCCATCCATATTTGCCGCTATGCGATGCACGGCACCAATAAAAGCGCCCTTGCCGCCGCCTACCATGCCCATCCTGAGTTTCCGTTTCATAGAAAAGTTGTTTTATTTTTGTTGGTGATGATGTTATACGTCTTAATGAAGTTGTTGCAAGCCGGGGCAAATGTAAAGTGATGTGTTTTGTTTTAAAACTAAAAGTTCAACATTAAAATTTGTTACCTGGCAATTACCTGATAATCGCATGCGCACATATTACATAGACCCTCAACCTTTACCGAAAGAATAAAAACCATTGACACATTTATTTTGTTACAACCAGTTTATCCATTCGTTGGCATGATACACTGCCTTTAATTGTGCTTATACCGAAACCTGATATCGCGCTCCTTATCCACAAATAAATCACGCTTACTTTTATTCACATTTCCGGCAAACAAGCGTTTGCATCAAAACGAATATTTTTGAGGTATGGAAAACAGAACCGTTGCTGCCGAAAACGATGCTATGCTTTCTTACGAAGCCTTCCGAACCGAGGTGCTAAGTGATTATAAAAAGTGCATTATAAGCCGCGAGGCCAGCCTGATGGGGCGCCGTGAAGTGCTGACCGGCAAAGCCAAATTTGGCGTTTTCAGCGATGGCAAGGAAGTGGCGCAAACCGCGCTGGCAAAGTTCTTTCAGCCCGGCGATTTTAGAGCGGGTTATTACAGAGACCAGGCATTTATGTTGTCTTCCGGGCTGGCCACCGTAGAACAATTTTTTGCACAATTATACGCCGATGCCGATGTTACGCGTGAGCCTTTTAGCGCCGGCAGGCAAATGGTCGGGCATTTTTCTACACCTAATGTAGATGCTGACGGCAACTGGCTTCCGCTTGCGCAATCGAAAAATGTATCGGCCGATATATCGCCCACGGCAGGGCAAATGCCACGCGCATTAGGCTTTGCCTTTGCGTCAAAAATGTTCCGCCAAAATCCGTTGTTACAAAACATGACGAAACTATCAACCAATGGCAATGAAGTTTGCTTTTGTACCATCGGCGATTCTTCTACATCAGAAGGCATGTTCTGGGAAACCATCAATGCGGCCGGCGTGCTGCAGGTGCCGCTTGCCGTGTTTGTTTGGGATGATGGATATGGCATTTCTGTTCCGGTAGAATATCAAACAACAAAAGGCTCCATTTCCGCCGCACTAAAAGGCTTTCAGAAAAAAGACAATACCAATGGAATTGATATTTACCGCGTAAAAGGCTGGGACTATGCACATCTCTGTGAAGTGTTTGAAGAAGGGATACAAAAAGTGCGCGATACTCATATTCCTGCCGTATTTCATGTAGAAGAACTGACGCAGCCGCAAGGTCATTCCACATCAGGCAGCCATGAGCGGTATAAGTCGGCTGAGCGCCTGAGCTGGGAGCGGGAATGGGATGATGTAAAGAAGTTTAAAGAGTGGATTTTAGAGAATGGCATTGCAGAAGAAAATGAACTGGATACCATCCGCAACGATATTAGAAAAACAGTGCGTGAAGCGCGTGATAATGCTTTAAAAAATTACCTCGCGCCCATAAAAGCAGAAGCCGCAAAAGCGACCTCATTATTAAAAGAAGCGACTGCCGGAAACGAAGTGACCGCGCAGCTTCTGCAACAGCTTACAAGCAACCTTGAAGGCAAGCGCGACATTACACGTAAGGATATTTTCCATACTCTTTCACAGGCTGAAGATTTTATTTCTAATGAAGCCGCCAAAGCCAGCATTCACGCCTATTTAAGGCAATTGAAAGACGAGAATGCAAAGCGCTATCATGCTCATCTTTACAACGAAGGCGAGAAAAGCACATTGCGGGTTAAGGAGGTGAAAGCAGTCGTTTCTCCAGATGCCAAAATGGTCAACGGCTATGAGCTTATCAATGCTTATTTTGATATTTTATTCAGCCAGAATGATAATGTACTTGCATTTGGTGAAGATGTGGGCAGGATTGGTGATGTGAATCAGGGCTTAGCCGGATTGCAGGAAAAATACGGCGAGTATAGAATTTTTGATACCGGCATTCGTGAAAATACTATCATCGGGCAAGGATATGGCCTGGCTTTCCGCGGGCTGAGACCGATTGCCGAAATTCAATATCTTGATTATCTTGTTTACACACTGAATACATTAACCGATGATGTATCGAGCCTGCATTACCGCACGGCAGGCACGCAAAGTTGCCCGCTTATCGTGCGCACACGCGGTCATCGGTTAGAAGGCGTTTGGCACAGCGGCTCACCTATCGGGATGATCATTAACGCGCTCCGCGGTATGTATGTATGCGTACCGCGAAATATGACGCAGGCTGCGGGCATGTATAATACTTTGCTTCGCGGTAATGACCCTGGATTGGTAATTGAAAGCCTGAACGGCTATCGGCTGAAAGAAAAAATGCCTTCCAATCTTTATGAATTTACTGTGCCGCTTGGCGTTCCGGATGTTATCAGGGAAGGCAGCGATATAACTATTGTTTCGTATGGTTCTGTGTTGCGGATTATTATGGCTGCTGCAGAGCGTTTGCAAACATTGGGCATCAGTTGCGAAGTAATAGACGTACAAACCTTGTTGCCATTCGATTTGAACCACCGTATTATTGAGTCTTTGAAAAAAACTGCCCGTATTTTATTTGTTGATGAAGATGTGCCTGGCGGAGCAACGGCTTATATGTACAATGAAGTGATGGAAAAGAAAGGTGGTTATAAACATCTTGATGTAGCGCCAAGAACATTGAGTTCAAAAGCTCATCGCCCGGCGTATGGCACAGATGGTGACTACTTTAGCAAGCCAAATGAAGAAGATATCATTGATGTTGTGAGAGAAATGATGAAGGAGTAAAATTCCGATAATAAGCTACAGAAGAAAGCATAGATAAAGTGAATCAAACATTGCTTGTAATGCTTACCTGCTCGGGGGACGTAATTGCTTTGGTGCGAACTTTTTTATGATAGTTCTTAAACAAACTTTGCCATTGAATTTTTAGAACACCAAGAATGCCTTCTTTTAAAATGCCTTTCGACATTTTGCTGACGCCATATTTCCGGTCGCGGAAAGTAATTGGCACTTCCGCAATGCGGAAACCCAGTTTCCAGGAAGCGAATTTCATTTCGACCTGGAAGGCGTAACCCACAAATTTGATTTCACCAAAATTAATAGCATCAAGCACTTTGCGGGTATAACAAACAAAACCGGCGGTCGGATCGTTCACCGGCATCCAGGTAATTAGTTTCGTATAAAGAGCGCCGCCTCTTGAATAAATGTGGCGGGATAGCGGCCAGTTTTCAATCTTTCCGGTTTTTACATAACGGCTGCCAACGGCTACATCTGCACCTTCTCTGCAAGCTTTGTACAAGCGGTCAAGGTCGTTTACATCGTGAGAGAAATCGGCATCCATTTCAAAAATGTAATCATATTCTTTCACTAATGCCCACTTAAAACCATGAATGTAAGCTGTTCCTAATCCCAGCTTGCCTTTGCGCTCTTCCAAAAAAAGACAAGCTTCGTATTTCTGCATCAGGTTTTTAACAATCGTGGCTGTGCCATCAGGTGAGCCATCATCAATAACCAGAACATGAAATTGCTGCTGTAAAGAAAATACGGCATCAAGGATAGCCGTGATGTTATCCTTCTCGTTGTAAGTTGGAATGATGACAAGTTTCTTTACAGACAAAGCCAGGAGGTTTAAACAGCAAAATACAATGAAAAAAACGGTGAACTTGCAACTTACTGCAAAAAAAATTTCTTTATCTTTTTTTTAGCAATGCCCGGTTTACGATCTCAGTCAGCTTTTGCTTGGTGTGCATGGTAAACTCACCACGCATTACCCAATCGTAATATTGTGGCTCTATTTTCATAACCTCTGTTACCGCTTTTCCTTTGTGTTTTCCGAAGTTATAGGTTTCCACACCATTCACTTTCAGGAGACGACGGGAAAAATCTACCAGGTCGTTTTCACCACATATTTTATGAATGCTTTCTGCCGTATTGCCAAGTATCGGGTAGCGAAGTATTTGCGCTTCCAGCACTTCAAATGTTGCATCCGCATCAGCTTCTGCACCATGTGCACCTATAAGTTCTTTTTCACAATAAAATTTCACAGCCGCGCTTAACGTGCGTTGCTCCATCTGGTGAAAAATTCTCTGCACATCTAAAAATTTCCTGCCTTCCATCGGAAGTGTAAGATCGCAACGCAAAAATTCTTCAATCAGCATTGGTATGTCGAAGCGATTGCTATTATAACCGGCTATATCGCAATTATCAAGAAACTGCTTGATTTCATTTGCTATTTGTTTAAAGGTTGGTGCATTCGCCACCATTTCATCCGTGATGCCGTGTATGTCAATTACAATTTGCGGAATCGGCATTTCCGGGTTTACTAATTTTCGTTTCACCTGCTTCGTGCCATTGGGAGAAACTTTGATTATGGCTATCTCTACAATCCTGTCGGAAACAAGGTTGATACCGGTGGTTTCAAGGTCAATGAACGCTATGGGGCGCTGCAATATTAAATTCATGTTTGCTCTTTATTATCGGGGTTGCGAAAGTAAGAGGTTTTGAGGAAGCTGTGAGCCATCAGCTAACCGTTTTGTTTTACAAACTGTTTCTGGCATCTGAGAGCTGAAAGCTGAAGCTGATGGCTGAAAGCTAATGCAGATTCGGGCTTCGGAAACCAAGGTTCTCCATCCCGGTTTTTACTTCGGCGCAGCTCATAAATAAATTCCAAAGCAAGCCGCTGCGCATGTTTTCTATCATCACAATTTCAGGACCCTGGTCTATCGCCAGGTATGAATCGGCAAACCAGTTTTGCGTAAGATTGAAAGCATCTTTGAAACCATAATCACCCCATAATTTGTCGCCCAGTTTGTAGTAAAAGAAACGGAGCGCCGCCATTGATTTTGCGGTATCATACGGCAAGGATGAAATAGCTGCGGTTGGTGTAATCGTGCCATTATCATTTGTTGGTGAGTGTGCGCTGTACCCATTCTGTTCATCACTTGCCGTTAAACCCCAGCACTCGTTGCTGTAACCGGTATATGTTTTAGGATTGGCTACGCAATAGCTGTAATTGATGTCGGTATGCGCTACATTTTGCTGCCAGTAATCTAACGCATATTTATCTGACAAGCTGTGCGGATTGATGCCGAGAAAAGAGTATTGGGCGAAGAACAACGGACCTCCGTAATCTTCGCCCAATGGCAGAGTGAGGTTGTAAAAAGACTTGCCATTTTTTATACTGCCATTTCTTGCCCAACCGGCGTCATAAACTTGTTTCGTGATGGCGTGTGTGCGTGATGAGGCTGCTAAAGCATACACAATCAAAGCCTCATTCCAGCCTTCAATCTTTTGATTGATTGCCCAGCCAACATTCGGGCTCCAATGCCAATACAACGCGTTTTGCCCGCCTTGCTGAAACCATGTCCAGTCAACTGCATCCCACAACTGATTAATGGTATTTCGCAATGTTGTTTCATTCGCATCAGTTGAATTGAAATATTGCCTTGCGCTTAGCAAGCCTTGCATCAGGTAAGAAGTTTCCACCAAATCGGCACCATCATCATTCGCACTAAAGGGAATGGTAGCACCGGTGGCACCATTAATCCAATGTGAATAAGCGCCATGATAAGCGGTGCAATTGTTCTTATAAAAATTTGCAATGGTGGTTACACGGTTAAGAGCATCGCTACGTGAAATAAAGCCACGGTTTGCTGCCGCTATCATTGCCATAATACCAAAGCCGGTGCCGCCGGTTGTTACTATGTCGCCTGAGCTATTTCGCTCGCGGGCTAAACCACTTGCCGGATGACCAAAATCCCAGAAATACTTGAAAGTTTGTTTTTGTACCAGTGTTAATAAAGAATCATCGGAAATGCGGGGAAATTTATCGAAAGAGTCGATGCCTGTACTTAAACTTATGGTTATTGCTGGCTTTAGATTGCCCCCGTCTTTTGATGAAAGTAATGTTGATACTGTAATCGTGTATTTTGTAAATGACTGCAATGCAAAAGAAGGTTGAATGATGAAAACACTATCATTGTTTTGGAAGGAAACCTGATAAGGTACAACAACGCCTGATATGCTTTTGAATGTAACAGCATTCGAAACTGTTGAAGTTTTGATTGATGCATTGAAAGCACATCTGATATTGGGAGATAAGTTTATATTCCGGTAATTATAACCGGCTATCGTAATGTCATTAACCGACACTGCTTTTGCATCAAAGACCGTTGGGACAGGCACTACAGGTGGCGCAGGTTCGGGCGGTTCACTTTTTTTGCAACTTAGTAAGAGACAAATCAGAACCACAGGCCAATGGCCGTAACACGCAACACTTCTTATCATTTCTTTCAAACATTCATCAACATAAAAGGGCTGCTTTTATACAGCCCTTTTATCAATTTATATATTAAAATTACCTTCCCTGTCTTTCCAACTGGTAAAGCGCATTCGCTTCCTGGCTGGTAATGGCTTTATTATAAATTCTGAATTCATCCAGTTTACCGGTATAGTTCAGCATCCAGGGTTCCAGCCCGTTATAAGGCGTTCCCAAATGATTTTGATAACCGCCGATAACAAAGGCTGCCGCATCTTTAAACTCTACAGCACCTAACGGAACACCTGTCAAGGCATCGCCGGAAGCTTTCCTGTCAACAACATCTGTATTATCGCCGGTGCCGTTCGGGTCATCTGGCAGGTTCACTTTTGAGCCATTAATATACCACTGTAGCTTCGATGTTGTTTCATCGTATGTGTAAACAACATGACGCCATGCGCCATACATATCATCAGGACGAAAAGTGGCCGGCGGATCAATCCATTGCTCTGTATTAGCAACGGGCGGTGTTGAGTTTTTCTCGAAATGCAACTTTAATTGCATCTTATTAGTTGTGCCGGTGTTGCCTTCAACAATTGCAAAAAAATTACCCCAGAAAGAGCCGTCTGCCTTTGACAACGAGAATATGCCTTGTGCACCGCCATCGTGCTTTTGTGTATATAACCAAAAGGCTACCGTGAAGCTCGTAAGGTTGGCTACCGCACTTGGGTTAGAATAAGATATGAAACCATCGGTTGAACCCTGGTAGGCCTGCCCTTTTCTGCCTTCAACAAAAGAGGTCGATCCGTTTGCTGTGCCGCCGGTTAACGTACCTTTTGCATCTTCAAGCGTTCCATTAAATGTGAGATGCACAATCAGGCTGTTCATTTCAATACTGTCAGAATTTGTAAAGTCACCAACAGGTGGCGGATCACCTAATTTATAGTCATCATCATTCTGAACTTTTGTACATGCTGTTGCCGCCAGCAGCAGCGCGATTACAACATACCTAATATTTGTTTTCATAAATAGAATCTATTTTAAATTTTAATAGCCATTATTTTGCAAAAGCCTGCCGCCACTCAAATCTATCTGTGCCTGCGGGATAGGAAACACCTCACTTTTGCCATCTACAAATCCTTTTCCCAGCGCCCGGAGTACAGTACCGGCGCGACCTTGACGAACGAGGTCAAAAAAGCGATCCTGTTCCATGGCAAGCTCTACTCTTCTCTCTTTCCATATGTCTTCAATAGCTGCTGTTGTTGTGGCTAAACCGGCGCGTGTGCGAACTTGTTCAAGGTCTGTAAGTGCCTGACCAGCATTACCTATCTGCGCCGCGGCTTCCGCGTTTATCAACAGCAATTCTGCATAGCGCATCAGGCGTATGTTCTTTGGTTTTGTGTCTTTATTGTTGCTCGTTTGTACCGATTCGGCAATCGGGCTATGATAAGCTTTGTAACTATACCGCTGATTTTCTACCGAATCCTGCGATGGAATGCGGTAACCGTCCCACAGTATCGTTCCGGTGCTGATGCCTGGTGCAGGAACCGTTGGCTGAATAAAGATAATAGTTCCATTTCTGCGGGTAGAATCGCCCGCCTCGTAGGCATTTGCAAGATCAGAAGAAGGCGTATTAAAACCGAAACCAAGGTCGTTCCAGCCACCCTTGGAGCGTGCTCCCTGCCCGTTACTGAATATCGGGCTTACTGCGTTTTCAGCAGCATTTACACCTGTTTGCACTTCAAATATGGATTCGGTGTTATTATTTCCCCCCACTCCATTTACTGTATGTTCACGAAAGATGGCTCCGTAGTAAGGATAAGGCACCAACGAATACTTGTTTGACTGAATAACGGCAAGAGACAAATCGTATGCTTTCTGATATTCTTTGCGATAGAGATACACTTTAGCCAGAAAACTTTCTGCAGCTCCCTTTGTAGCTCGGCCTACCTGGCTGTTGGCATCTCCTTTTTTGGGTAGATGATCAACCGCATACTGAAAGTCTTCAATGATAACATTGTATATTTCATCTGTACTCGCTCTGGTTTGAAACGAATCGCTGTTGAACTCTGAAGCAGCAGGCGTTCTTGTTATTTTTGGAACGCCGCCAAAAAGCCGAACCAGGTTAAAGTAATACAAACCGCGGATAAAGCGGGTTTCGCCAATCAGGCGGTTTCTGGTGGTTGTATCAAACGATGCATTATTGAGTTGATCAATGGCGCCATTTGCTTTCGAAATTCCCTGGTAATAACCCTGCCACAGGTTATTGAACACATAACTGTTTGGGTTTGCAGTAAAATTGTCAATAGCGCCATAATCGGCCAAAGCATCGCTTGGCGTGCTGCCTTTGTCACCATCGTCTGAAGCTACATCGGTAGCTATTACATATAAAAAGCCCACTGTAGTAGGTCTGAAGCTGCCTAAGTACAGAGTGTTATACACACCGGTTACCAGGTTTTGAGCTGCGTTAGGGTCAACAAGCACCTGCTCTTCGGTTAGTTGTCCCTGCGGATTAATTTCAAGAAAGCTTTTGCTGCAGCTATATGTTATCATCATCGCCGATAAGGCAACGAATGAAAAAGCAATTTTATATTTTCGGATCATCTTTGTTGATTTTACTGATAATTAAAAACCTACGTTTACGCCAAAGGCAAATGTTCTGGTAGTAGGATATGCACTTAACTCAATACCCGAATTGAGAACACCCGGATTGGTGGCATCATTTGCAAACGGAATAATTTCAGGAGTAAAGCCTGAGTAGCCGGTAATGGTAGCTAAGTTTTGTGCGGTTACATAAATTCTGAGGTTTGTAATATGCAAACCCTGTAACGCTGCTACAGGCACAGCATAACCAAGTGTCAGATTATTAATTCGGAAGAAATCTCCTTTTTCTAAAAAATAAGTAGAGGCCTGCAATTGGTTCACATTTGCGCGGGGCTCACCTGTATTGGTGTTGTTAGGTGTCCACCTGTCTTTAGCTACGTCGGTTTCAATATTATCACGCGTATCGCCGCGGGATGCTTTCTTGCCATTGTATATTTTACCTCCCGACGTACCATAAGTATTAAAGCTAAGATCAAAAGCTTTAAAAGATAAACCACCATTTAAACCAAACGTAAGTTTAGGCTGGTACGAACCGCTGTATACCCTGTCGTCTGCAGTAATAACACCATCTGGTTTGCCACCAGGACCACTGACATCTTTATATCGCAGATCACCGGTTTTAGCATCTTTCTGTGCCGAAGCGGCAATTTCATCTGCATTCTGGAAGATGCCATCCGTTTGTAATAAAAAGAAACTACCTATAGGCTGACCATTATCAGACTTAGTTACAAAACCCTGGCTACCGCCAATGTTGCCGCCAAACAAAGCCTGACCGCCATTTAACCCAATAATTTCATTGTGGTTATATGCAATATTTGCATTTATATTATAGCTCCAGTCTTTATTAATATTATCATTCCAGTTTAAAGAAAACTCAACGCCTTCATTGCGGAATGTAGCTGCATTGGTTATGTACTGATTGTCCTGATCGCCCAATATGCCGGGTATATTTACGAATACAAGCGCATCTTTTGTTTTCTTGTTGTAATAATCTAACGTACCCGTCAGCTTATTTTTCAGAAACCCAAATTCAAGACCGGCATCATACTCATCGGTAATTTCCCATTTTACGTTGCGGTCAGACAATTGATTGAAAGTAATACCAAGGAATTGGCTGCTCTGCTGATTGAAGAAGTAAGGCACATTTACCGTTGCCAGTGGCAGATACGTTGAAGTAGGTATCTGGTCGTTTCCAACCTGCCCGAAACTGCCGCGGATTTTTAGCGTGCTAAACGTATTTTGATTTGCCATAAATTCTTCCTTGGCAATGTTCCAGCCTATGCCAACGGAGGGGAAATAACCCCACCTGTTGTCTGATGAAAAACGGGAAGTACCGTCTGCCCGGAAGGTTGCAGTTAACAGGTAGCGGCCATCATAGTTATAATTCAAACGGCTGATGTATGAATTGCGGCTCCATTTATCGCCTGTGTTATTATTGATTTGTCCGGTGGTAGAACCTGCACCCAGGTACCATTGGTCTTTATTAGCCGGAACATTTTGCCTCGTTCCTTCAAGAGAATTAAAATAATATTTTTCCGATGTGGTTCCCACCAGAAAATTTACGTTATGCCTGCCAAATGATTTGATGGCAGTCAGCGTATTATCCCATACCCATTTGGTAGCGTTATTGTTGGTTACATGCAGGGAGCTGTTATTTCTAAGCTGGTTTCCGCCATTGGTAATGAATACGGAATTATCACCATCGTTTGCATACTGGTAATTATAATCGGTGTTTTTATAAAAATCCAGATCAATACCATAACTGCTGCGGAAAGTAAGCCAGGAAAACGGCTTTATATCCAGCGCAAAGGTGCTTTGAAAGCGGTTGTCGATGCCGGTATTGTTCCTTTTATCTAATTCCAGTAAAGGATTGGCAACATTGTTTGATATAGATGTGTTGCCATATTTACCATCTCTTTCGGCGGGTACATAGGGAGCGGCGCGGTATGCTACATTCAACAGGTTTAAATCAATATCCCGCAGATTGCTGCGCGAATAGGAAATAAGCGATGATAGCTTAATGGCTTTGGAAAGATTGTATTCATTGTTAGAACGGAGTGTAATTCTGTCGAAGCGATTGGTGTGCACAATACCTTCATCGGTAAGATAACCGGCGCTAAAAAAATAAGTTGCCTTATCGCTGCCGCCCGAAAGAGAAATATTATGGTTCTGCTGAAAGCCTCGTTTCAATACTGCATCAAACCAATCTGTGTTGCCACCGGCAGCTAACTGCGCCTGCGTTACAGCACTATCGCCCAAGCCATAGTATACACTGGCTTCGTTCACATAATTGGCGTATTGGTTTGCGCCGGCCATGTTCACCAGTTTGGTCGCTTCTTTTATCCCCACATTGGCATCGTAAGCTACTATCATTTTGCCCGAACGTCCTTTTTTTGTGGTAATAATCAGTACACCGTTGGCGGCACGCATACCGTAGATAGCCGTTGCTGATGCGTCTTTCAAAATATCTAACGATACAATATCAGCCGAGTTAATGTTGCGGATATCCTCGGTAATCACTCCATCGACAACATACAGCGGGTTGGCGCCGCCAAGCATGGTTCCGGTACCTCTTACACGCACAATCGGCAGCGCATTCGGTGCTCCGGAATTAATGATTTGCACACCGGCTACACGCCCCTGTACAGCTTGCGTGGCGGTAAGTACCGGCTGCCTGGCCAGTTCGGAGCCTTTAACGCTGGCTACTGAACCGGTAAGGTCGCTTCGGCGTTGGGTGCCATACCCTACCACTACTACCTGCGCCAGATCCTGCCCGGCCGTTATGAGTGCTACATTAATGGTTGTGTTGTTGCCAACCGCAAACTCCTGCGTTGCATATCCGACATAAGTAAATACAAGTGTTTCCGTTGATGCGGCTTCAATGGTAAACACACCTTGATCGTTGGTTGTTGTGCCACGTGTGGTTCCCTTTACCTGTACGGTTACACCAGGCAGCGGCGCGCTTGCATCACCGGTTACTTTACCTGTAACAGGAGCAGCAAATAAAATTGCCGGCGCAAATGCCGATAAGCAAATCAGCAACACAATCAGTTTAACAGAAAGCGATAATGGAGCAATCATCAGCCTTCCATCCATTAGCCTGGGCCGGGAACTTTTTTGTTTTTGAATAAACATTTTTTTCATACCTCTTAATTTCAGTTTACCAATAAAACAGATAAGCTATGAGTGATGATCCGCTGATGTTTTGCGATTTTTCTAAAATTAATGCGATGAATAAATAACAGAATAAGCCGACATTCCCCCGCAAGCGCAAGGCATGTTTTTCATATAGTTAAATTACTTATCTCAAAAATGAATCTGAAAGAAAAAGCAGAAATTGATTAGTAGTATTCATTGTGCGGAGCAATAACAATTCATAACCAGCAATCTTACGCAATGCAATCATCTGTTAAATCAGGAGACAAAACTACAGGGAATTTTGCTGCATCATGTGTACTTTCTACATAAAAAGTTGTGCGCTTTTCGGTGCTGCATTTTTTCGTTGCGTCAGCCGTTATTAGCTTTCGGAAATAAAGAAGCCGCTACCAACAGGCAGCAGCTTCTTTCCAATGTTTTATACATGATATCATCCTGCTATAGAAATTTTACATTCTTCAAAATTTACTTCAAACTACTGCTTCCTGTTTTATCGGTTACAAGAAAGCAACCTAATTGGTAGGTCCTGGCGGAACATCGTTACTTTCTCTTTGCTTTTTACTTCTTCTTGAAAACCAAACGGCGACTGCGATAATGCCGGCAATAACGAATATGGCGATAAACATAGGTTATGATTTTGTTGAAAACACGACAAACTTTATACCGCTAAGCTTTACCTGCTCCTTTATCAACAACTGATATTTGATGAATACTAAAACAAACAAGCCTGCTTTTTATGAAGCAGGCTTGTTTGTTTATAAGATTTTATTTCTTTTTCTTATCGTCTGGCGGCATATCGTAAGGAATGCCTTGCTCTGCTTCCAGTGTTTTCAATTGCAGTTCTTCCAGTTTGCGTTTGCTGTAAGACACTTTAGAAATGAGCATAAACAAAGCGGGAACCACAAAGATGCCTAATGTAGTGGCAGCCAGCATTCCACCCAATACAGTCCACCCAATGGTAGAACGCGCCACGCCACTTGCCCCGGTTGCAAAAGCCAAAGGCAATACACCGAGAATGAATGCCAACGATGTCATGATAATAGGACGCAGGCGCAGCTTAACAGCCTGTAAAGTAGCCGGTAACAATGCCATACCGTTATCAACTCTTTCTTTGGCAAACTCAACAATCAGGATTGCATTCTTTGCAGCAAGACCAATCAATGTAATCAAACCAATCTGTGCATATACATTATTGCTAAGCTTAGGCAAAAGGGTCAATGTAAGAATTGCCCCGAACACGCCCAGCGGCACAGCCAGCAACACAGAGAAAGGAACTGCCCAGCTCTCGTACAACGCCGCAAGAAACAGGAACACAAATAAGGTAGATAAAACGAAAATCAGGCTCGATTTATTCCCGCTCTGTACTTCCTGCCGGCTTAGTCCGCCCCAGTCAAAACTATAGCCTTCAGGTAATGTTTTGGCGGCCACTTCCTGCAAAGCTGTAATGGCATCACCGGAACTATAACCTGGTTTTGCACTACCATTTATTTCAGCCGTTCTAAACAGGTTAAAATGGGTTATCAGCGGAGCACTCTCCGCTAAATGATAACTGACCACGGTACTTAATGGCAATAACGTACCTGAGGAATTCCGGACATAATATTGAGACAAATCATTTATATCGGAGCGGAAAGCGGTGTCTGCCTGCGCCAACACACGGAACGTTCTGCCATAAACCGTGAAGTCATTAATATAACGGCTGCCCATCATGGTTTGCATTGTGTTGTACACATCAGTAAGTGACACGCCGAGCTTTTTACATTTTTCACGGTCAACACTCACGGCATAGTTTGGTGTATTTGCAGTAAAGAAAGTAAACACACCTGCCATTTCGGGGCGTTGATTAGCCGCCGCCAGAAAACCTTGTATCGCCTTTTGAAACTGTGGTAAACTGTCGGTTGACTGCCTTGCCTGTAATTCGAAAGTAAAACCACCTGTTTGTCCTAAACCAGGTATAGAAGGAGGCGACACCACAATGATATTTGCTCCTTTTATAGAAGCAAATTTTTTCTGCAGGCTTGCCTGTATGCCGCTTGCTATCAGTGAATCTCCTTTTCTATCGTTCCAGGGCTGAAGCTGGCAGAACAGGGTGCCGCTGTTTGTTTTTGCAGCACCGGTTATCCCATTATAACCACCCAATGCAGCAAAGTGAAGAATGCCTTTTGTACCTTTTAAAATGTTCATCATGCTGTCCAGCACCTGCAGACTTCGGGAAGTAGAAGAAGCTTCCGGCAACTCGTAAGTCATGATCAAACGACCTTCATCTTCTGCCGGTACAAAACCGGTAGGTTTACTGCGGAAGAGAAAGAAAATCGCAACAAAAATCAATACGAGGAAAACGACCACATATTTAGCTCCGCCAATTATTTTACGTACCGTTACGGTATAACGCAACGTTACACGGTCAAACCATTTATTAAAAGCAATAAAGAATTTATTTAAGCCTTTTGCATTTTGCTTTTCAGGTGTTTTTTTAAGTAAAAGAGAACACAACGCCGGCGTGAGCGAAAGCGCCACGAAAGCTGAAATGAGTACCGATATAGCTATGGTAATAGCGAACTGCTGGTATAACCTTCCGATGATTCCCGGAATAAACCCTGCCGGTACAAACACTGCCGCCAGAATGAGCGCTATCGCAATAACCGGTGCGGAAATTTCTTCCATTGCTTTATGCGTCGCTTCTTTTGCCGAAAGGTTCTCTGTATCTATTAAATTCTGTACCGCTTCTACCACTACAATCGCATCATCTACTACAATACCAATAGCCAGCACAAAGCCGAACATGGTAAGTGTATTAATGGTAAACCCGAGCGGAATAAAAAAAGCAAACGTACCTATTATGGATACCGGGATAGCCAATACAGGTATCAGTGTAGCCCTAAGATTTTGCAGGAAAAGATATACCACTATCGTTACCAGCACAAGGGCAATGACAAGTGTTTTTACCACTTCTTCAATGGATACCCGCACAACGGTAACCGACTCAAAGGGAACAATATAATCTATGTCATTCGGGAAGGACTTTTTTAGTTCTTCCATCTGGTCGGTAATGCCTTTTGCCACATCAAGGGCATTGCTGCCAGGCTGCTGAAATATAAGCAGGTAAGAAGCTCTCTTTTTATCGACAAACGAATTGCTGTTATAACTAAATTTACCCAACTGCACACGCGCTACGTCCTTCAGGTACACAAGAGCTCCGGTCTCAGGGTTTGTACGAACAATCACATTGCGAAACTGATCTTCTGTATTCAGGCGGCTGTCGGTAGTGACGCTATACTCAAATGCCTGCGAAGCCAATTGCGGGGAAGAGCCGACAGAACCCGCAGATATCTGCACGTTCTGTTCCTGTAAGGCAAGTACAATATCATTTGCCGTCATGCCAAACTGCGCCAGCTTATCAGGGTTCAGCCATACACGCATACTGAAATCATCGGCACGTGTAAAGATGTCGCCCACACCAGGCACACGTTTCAGCGCATCCTGTATATATATATTGGTGTAATTATCTACAAACGAAACGCCGTGCGAACCATTGGGCGAATACATAGCTACCAGCATCAGGATGCTCGGGTTGCGCTTGCGCGTAACAACACCGAGGCGCGTAACATCAGAAGGAAGCTGGGGCGTTGCAATACTTACACGGTTTTGAATATCAAGAGCCGCAATATCGGGGTTGGTACCAATTTTAAGCGCTACCGTTATCGCTGAGCGACCGTCGTTTGTGCTGGTGCTTTGTATATAATCCATACCCGGCGTACCGTTCACCTGTGTTTCAATAGGTGTGGTTACATTCTGCTCCACTGTCTGTGCATCGGCGCCGGTATAGTTAGCCTGAACCTGCACTGTTGGTGGTGTAATTTCAGGATATTGGCTGATGGGAAGATTCAATATCGCCAATGTGCCCACCAACAGGATAACGATGGAGGCCACAATGGCAGTAACCGGTCTTCGTATAAAAGTATCTGCGATCATAGTGTGTTTCTCTTTATTCTTTTGTTCTAACAGCTTCGGTCAAGGTAATGATAAGCCTTCCGCTATGCAACACTTTTGCCTTTGCGATTTTTTATTTTTTCGTCGAATCACCCATAGCTGCTTTCGGCGCGCCACCGTTTTTCATGTTAGCGGAATCAGCATGACTCATCGTTGATACTTTCACACCTTCCTTCAACTTTTGGATACCATCCGTAATTACGGTTTCGTTGCCTTCCAGACCGGATTTTACAATCACGTTCTGTTCTATTCGTCTTCCAAGTACCACTTTCTTCTGCATTGCTTTACTGCTATCTCCTACCACATATACAAAGTATTCCCCCATTTGTTCTGTTACCGATTTAAATGGAATCAATATCTGGTTTTCTTTTGCATTCGCATTCTTTATTCTTGCCGTGCAGGTCATTCCGGGACGAAGCGTCAGGTCTTTGTTTGGAAAACGAAGCCTTACCTTAATGGTACCTGTTTGTGGATTGATAGCGCGGTCAATAAGGTAAATCTCACCACTGATCGGATAGACATATCCATCAGGCAAACCAATGGTGAAAACTGAATCAGCGGGATTGGTTCCTTTTTTGTTCAGCTCCACAAACTGGTGCAAAACCTTTTCATCTATTTCAAAATCAACAGCCATTGGGTTATCAGATGATACAGTATTGAGGATAGTGCTTCCCGGCGATACAGAGGCGCCATATTTTACCTGCGAAATACCGATGGTGCCGGTAATGGGAGATTCGATAGTAGAATATTTCAAACCCGTAGCTACAGCTCTTACGTTGGCCTGCTGGGCAAGTGTTGCACTTTTGGCGCTATTCAGGTCGGCAATGGCATGATCCAGAACCTGGCCCGCAATGGCATCCTGTTGGGCAAGCGACTGGTAGCGGTCAGCATCCTGCTGAGCTCTCGCTTCGTTAGCTTTTGCAGTATTCAGGTTGGCAACCGCCTGGTCATATTGACCTAAATATTGCTGCTGATCAACCGTATAAAGCTTTTGCCCTTTTACCACGTGCTGACCATCTTTAAAATAAATACCAGTAATATAGCCGGTAACCTGGGGACGGATTTCAATTTCTTCCAAAGGAGTAACGGTGGCAGGATATTCATCGTAATAGACAGCGACCGTGTCTTTTGCTTTTGTAACGCCAACCGGCACAGCAGGCGGCGGCTGGTTCTTTTTATCATCTTCCTTCTTACCACCGCAGGATGCAAGGCAGACGAGTAAACATCCGAACAATAAATATTTCATTTTATCTGACATAAATTTTCATTGCAATTTTCAAAATGGGGTTATCTGTTACTTGTACATTGAGACACAAACACTTTAGTATTGAGTAGCACCGAGAGCTTTTTCAACATCAAGCTTTGTCACCAACAGTGAGTATAAAGCATTGGTGGCATTCACCTGCGAAGAGCGCAGATCAGACTCGGCAATAATTACATCAAGATAAGTTTTAATGCCGGCTTTGTACTGTAACTGTACCGTAGCATACACTTCGTTTGATATGTTTACATTTTCCTTCTGAACTTCATAATCTGCCAACGCTGCTTTATAGTTGCTGAGAGCTGTGGTATATTCATTGGTAACGCTATCTTCCAAAGACACAAAATCCCAATCGTTGCGTTGCAACTGCAATTCAGCAGCACGTATCAGGTGAAGTCTTCTAAAACCCTGAAAAATGGGAATACTCACCGAAAGCGCTCCATATGAATTGGGAAATGACCGGCTGTATAAATCTTTGAAATTCTGGTTGAGATAAACAAGATTATAATAACCCGACGCCGATACAGTTGGTAAAAAACTCCACCGGTTGTATTGCAGGTCTGCTTTTAGTAAACTTCTTTGCGTTTCCAGTTGGCGATATTCGATACGGTCTTTCACCTGTAACCTTTGCAGAGTGTCAAGCTGCGATTCTTTTTGCAATTGCAACGAATCGTATTGTATGGCAAAATCGCTCTGCTGCGGAAAGCCCATAAGGTATTTGAGGTAAGAATATTTCGCCGTCAACTGCTCTTCATACTGCCTGATCTGCGATTTGCTGTTGTTAAGTGCAATGGTGGCTCGCTTATAATCAATCTTGTCTACCAGGCCGCCAACATATTGATTATACGCATCGCGAAGGCTACGCGCCAGGCGCGCAGTATCGTCCTGCAAAAGAACGATTTGCTCTTGTGTGGTCAGGATATCATAAAAGGCTTTGCTGACGGCAACTGTAATTTCTATCTTGTTGCGGGTTGTGTTTTGTTTTGCACTTTGCCTTACATCACCGGCTGTTCGGGATGCCAGCAAAACGTCGCGATTGAAAATATTCTGTGAAAGAGAAAGACCAACAGTAGATGTATTGCGAACACCAGTCTGAATAATTTGTCGTTTGCCGCTCGAGTCTGTGCCTAAAGCTGTGGAAGGCAATTGAAAATAGTGCTGGTAGTTACCTGCCGCACCAATCTGCGGGTACCAATCGGCAAGCCGGCTGCTGATTTGCCGGTCAGTAATTTTCTCATCGAGATATGATTGCTGTATGTATGGCTGATGGTCAAGCGCATACTTAACGCAGTTCTGTACGGTTGCTTCCGCCAAAGATGAATCTCTTTTGATGGATTGGGCAAACACATTTACGGAAAGAAAAAGACATATATAAAGGACTGCTTGCTTGCTGGTTCTCATATTGATTCTCTTGTTTTACAAAAAGCATACTAACGATGAAAGGGAAGGAATAATTAATTTTTTTTTCGGTTGTGAAAGCAGATGCAAAGGTAAGGGAGAGCAAGTTGTTAATTAAACGTTTGTTTAATTTTTACGATTTAGTTACAAACTTGAGAAAGCGCGAAAAAACAGAATGTCGGTTTTTTTGATGCACAACTTATCCATATCTCCATTTTATTCTGGGCTAAAAGCAACCTTTATTGAAAGAATATGTAGCAGGATAAAAGAATTTCGTAACCGAATCCAATAAAAACTAAAAATCATAAGTGGTAAAAGGTGTTTTAAAAAAGATATTAATACTTTTAAAGGAAGAAGAAGGTTGTTTACAATGAACTAAAAAATGCCTCTAATAAAAAAAGCTGTCCTCACTTAATTGTGAGGACAGCCTAAAAGAAAGTCAGGAATTATAAATTCGACTTATGGCTTTTTAGGTGCAGCCGTTGCTGGCTTTGTGGTTCCCGCACCCGCAGCAGGTTTAGCCGGATCAGGATCATCGCCTAAATAAATCAGTTCCTGCGGAAGAGAAGTCAGCTTCAACTCTTTAGCCACTCCAACAAAAATGTTATCAATCGGGAAGCCCCGCTCATAAGTCTGAGGCTTCATGATAATTGCATATTTGTGTGTGGTCAAATATTTTTCATACGCCTTAACAACCTGCTCGTATAAAGGCTGCGCAAGCTGTTGTGTTTTTTCCTGAGATTTCTGCTGAGCATATTGCTGCCAATACACAAGTTTAACACCTACCTGCTGGCGCTGATCGGACGTGTATTTCAGAACAGCCGCAGATTTTGAAGCAGCGGAATCTTTCTTATAAGTGCTGTCAAGACGTTGATATTCGCTTTGCAAAATCTGGTATTCGGTAGCCAGTGAGTCGCGCTGATAAATTTGCACCATGCTGTCAACCGCTGCATAACCGGGCATTGCCTGTACCATATAATCAAGATCAAACACACCTACTTTCATTTGTGCATTTGCTTTGTTTGATACGCTGCCAAGGGCTGCTACAATCAGCAGCGAAAGGATCATTTTTTTCATTTTGTTTTTTTCGTTTTGTGCGCGCTGCAAAAGCTGCGCATTTGTTTTTCTATTTTGATTTTTGAAATTTATCCTTTAACGCCCAACTCGCGGAGCACGTCATCACTCTTGTCTAATTTTGGGTCGGCGAAGATAACCGTAATCCCTTCACTTTTATCCAGAATAAAATCATAAGCACGCGCGGCAGCAATTTTCTGAACGGCGTTATAAACTCTGTCCTGAATGGGCTTTACCAGCTTCTGCCGCTCATTGAATAAATCGCCCTGGTAGCCGAAGCGTTTCTTCTGCAGGTCTCGTACTTCTTTCTCTTTATTGAAGAGTTCATCCTCGCGCTTTTTTTTAAGCTCGTCGCTCAGCATGTATTGCTCGGCATCGTAGTCTTTATACATTTTATCAAGCGCAGCTTGTCTGTCATCAATATCTTTCTGCCATTGCTCACTTACCTGTTGAAGCTTGGTATCGGCATCTTTATATTCCGGCATTTTATCCAGAATATACTTGGTATCTATAATGGCGTACCTCTGCGCTGAAACACTGGCAACAGCTGTGATACAGATGATAAAGAGTAAGGCTAATTTTTTCATGGCGTTCTGAATTTTCGGCAAGTTAACGGTTCCTGTTCTT
Source organism: Ilyomonas sp. (assembly GCA_965199905.1). Classification (GTDB taxonomy): domain Bacteria; phylum Bacteroidota; class Bacteroidia; order Chitinophagales; family Chitinophagaceae; genus Ilyomonas. Next base: position 865,904 of record OZ241366.1, read on the forward strand.
TACTTTTTTATGTACTCCGTTTTTACCTTTTCTTTTTCAAAGATTAATCCGGCTCGTAACCCAACATGAATGTGAAACGACCGATATCTTTTAGCGATGCACCCGGTGTGTAACGGTCGAGACCAATGCCATAATCAAAACCAAGCAAACCAAACATCGGCAGATAAAAACGCATACCTAAACCAACAGAGCGGCGCAGGCGGAAAGGGTTGTAATCTTTGAAATCGTACCAGCCGTTTGCAGCTTCAAAAAAGCCAAGACCATAGATGGTGCTGCTTGGGTTGAGACTAAGCGGGTAGCGCAACTCCAGAGTATACTTATTGAATATGGTAAAATAGTTAAGCGTCTGCTGCTGATCAGGATTTATTTTAGGATCTGATGTGCTGTATACAGGGTAACCACGCTGCGAGATAATATCATAACCAAGCAACGCATAACTGTTACTTAAGCCGGCATCACCCACCTGGAAGCGCTCGAATGGCGAGATGTCCAGGTGGCTATTATATCTTCCGAGGAAACCATATTTAGCAGAAGCCTTCAACACGAACTGTTGGTTCTTGTCTGCGCCACGGGCTTTGCCAAGCGGCACATACCAGTCGCCGGTAAAACGCCATTTATGATACTCGATCAATTTATACGGATTGTTATCTGTAACAATGTCAGGATTAATAGCCGACCACGGTGGCGTTAACTGCAGGCTCAATAAAAAGCTGGAACCAGTGCGCGGGAAGATAGGTTGGTCAACCGACGAACGCTGCAACGCCAATCGCAGGTTTACATTGTTAGAAATGCCATTACGGAAATAATCACCGTCCTTTAATGTAAGGCTGCTGCTAATAATGTAATTGTGCAATTGGTAACGGTTATAGCTAAGCGTTGTGGTGAATGAAAAATAATCATCCGGCCATTTTAACTGCTTACCTAAACCAAGCGAGATACCTGTCGTTTTGAAAAAGGATGTATCGGAGTTTTTATCGTATGCGTATTGCCCGGTAGTGTAGTTATAGCCGTAACCGTTAGAATACCTCGTATCGTATAAAGCGACGGTAAGAGAGTTACGCTTTTTTCCACCCAACCATGGCTCGGTAAACGATATATTGTAGCTGCGGTAAGCACGTCCGTTACTTTGAAAACGAACGCTAAGCTTTTGTCCATCGCCAACCGGTAAAGGATCCCATGCTTCTTTATGAAAGATATTTTTAATGGAGAAATTATTGAAGGAAACACCAAGCGTTCCGGTAAGACCGATGCCACCGCCGAAACCAGCACTCAGTTCAAGCTGATCGCTTGATTTTTCTTCTACTTCCCAGGTTACGTCCACCGTTCCATCTTCCTGGTTAGGAACGATATTCGGGTTGATTTTTTCCTGGTTAAAGAAACCAAGGTTGGCAATTTCACGTGTAGAGCGAATCACATCCTGACGGCTGAACTTTTCGCCGGGCAAGGTTCTTAACTCGCGGCGAATCACATATTCCTTTGTCTTTTCGTTACCCGTAATTTTTACATTTTTCCAGGTAGCCTGCGGACCTTCAATTACTTTGATATTGAAGTCGATAGTATCATTATATACAGCCGTTTCAGTTACTTCTGTACGGAAAAATAAATAACCATCATCCATATAAAGGCTGCTGATATCGCCACCTTCCGGAGATAAATTTTTACCCAGTTTTTTATTAAGCAAATCAAGGTTGTAGATATCTCCTTTCTTGATAGCCAATACTGCTGTCAGCAATGAATCAGGATACTTGGTATTACTGCTCCACGAAATATTTCCGAAATAATATTTACTGCCTTCAGACACTTTAATGGTAATGTCCATATTGCCTTTCGTGTTGTAAGTAATGGCATTCGGATCACTTACCAGAACCGCATCGCGATAGCCAAGCGAGTTATAATAATCAATGATTTTATCGCGGTCTTCGTTATACTTTTTTTCGTTGAATTTGGCAGAGTTGAAAAACTTCAACCGTAAATAAGGGTCTAATACCTTACCAGTTTTTGAAGGATAAAAGAATCCTTTATCGTGCATATAATCACTAAACGTGTACGATATCGGGTTAAAGGAAAGGCTTGTATCTTTTGGTGGATAAAGTGTTAAGCGACCCATTTCTTTTGTGCCTTTCAACTGATGCTTTAATTTGGCATCGTCTACAGTATTATCTACAAAATAAATATCACTGATTTTGATCTTACTGCCACGATCAATATCAAAAGTGAGTATCTGCGAATTAACAAGTGCAGAATCCTGCTTCGCTTTAATATTTACCGCAACACCACGAAACCCTTTTTCTGTGTAATATTTATTGATGGCATCAATAGCGGTGCGTTTCATGTTTTCGGTAATCACGCGTCCTTTTACCAAACCACTTTTTGTTTTTAAATCATCTTCTTCCGCCTTTTTGGCACCGGCAAAATGAAAGTCGGCCAAACGCGGACGTTCCTGCACATCAATCTCTACATCTATCTGGTCACCTTCCAGGTTTGTTATAAAAATTTCAACATCAGAAAAATAGTTCTGCGACCAAAGTTTCTGAATGGCTTTCGCAAAATTATCGCCACCCGGAATCACAACTTCTTCGCCTTGTGTTAGTGTTGAAATAGAAACCAGCAAAGCCTGATCGAAATAATGATTCCCGCTTACTGTTATGTTCCTGATCTTATACTTTTTAGGCTGGCGCTGGTTGTATATATTCATCAGGTCGGCATCAACTGACGTTACATCACCCGAAGTATCTACCTGCTGATCCATAGTTGAATCAACTGGCAAAACAGTGGTGTCTGTTAAAGGAACCTGCTGTGCAAAAAGTTGAGATACGGCACAACCCGAAAATAAAAAAAGAAAACCGAAAACTTTGTACACGTGACGCATCCCGCTGAAGGTTTGTTGTTTTTTTACCTGTAGAAACTGATGTATTATATTCAAGCAGTCGTTGCTAAGGGCGGCAAATTACAGGGGTTAATGAAAAGTGTTTGTTAATATGAAACTGAATGAGTTTGTGTAACTAATCATTAACTGAAACCATTGAGAACATTGACTTTGAAGTCTTCTTTAATTTACTTTAACGAGAAGCGATGCAGCGTTTTTACTGCGCCTTTTATTTAATGTGAAAAACAAAATTCATCGTAAGACAAGATGCTTACGGCAGCATACCTCTTTCTAAATAAATTGAACTCAGAATTTGCTGAGAAATAAATTAAAAAGCCGCTTCAATAAAATTATTAAAGCGGCTTGATTACAAGTGCCTCAGGCGGGAATCGAACCCGCACTGCCGTTGCGGGCAACAGGATTTTAAGTCCTAACTTATTGAACATTGGTGAGCACACGTGAACAAAACACGCTGAAAATCAATATCACTGGTCTCATTTGAACCCACATGAACCATGTGAAACAACCAAATGTTTGACCTATATTTGACCCACATTGTTTGACCCATGACAGTGACCGTTATCCTTCGCAGTAACAAAAAGCCCAACAAGCGCGGTCAATATCCGCTTGCCTTGCAAATCATACGCGACCGCAAAACTTCAGTTGTGCATATTGGCGAAATGATTCTGCCTGAAGAATGGGATGGAACTCAAGTTACTAAAGCACATCCCAACAGCGTTCGCCTAAAATAAGCCGATCAGCATTGCCGTTAATGGCAAAGGCACCATTGGCTATGTATATGATGCCAGCGGAACCCTGCTGCAGAAGACGAGCACCGACACGCGAACCGGCATAAAGAAGGTTATTACTTATGTGGCGGGCTTTGTGTATGTGAAAACGCTGCCACAAAGCGGCAACGCAGCAAACATACCCGATACGCTGCAATACACGCTGCACGAAGAAGGAAGGATACGATGGTCGTATACGCAGGCAACGCCATCCGGCGGCTTTGTGTATGACTACTTTCTGAAAGACCACGAGGGAAATGTGAGAAGCACCCTAACGGATGAAAAGCGTACAGATGACTACCCGGCAGCTTCGCTGGAAGCGGCAGCGCTCGCCACAGAGAAAAGTTATTATACCAACCTTGATGGTGGAAGGACGGACCGTACCTATGTAGCGAACTATCCGACGAACGATACCTATACCAACCCGAACACCTGGGTGCAGAAGCTGAACGGCAACGGGACGAAGGCAGGTGCGGGTATACTGCTAAAGGTAATGGCTGGTGACAGCCTTACGGTGCATGCCAGCAGCTGGTATGCGGGCGGCAGCCCCACACCCGGCACGCCGGTCAGCCCGCTGACTGATCTGGTAACAGCCCTGGCAAACTCGGTACCGGGAGCAGCAGGCGGTAAGATGATCAGTTCGCAGCTTGGTACAACTGTCCTAAGCCCTTCCATCACCGGTTTTCTTTCTTCGCGTGATGCGGGTAACGTCAGCACGCAGCCCAAGAGCTACCTGAATATCGTAGTCTTGGATGAGCAGCTCAACCCGGTGATTACCTCTGACGGAAAGAACAGCTATTTTGAACAGGTTGGAACCGGGGGCGGAAGCTCTGTCAAGCAGTATAATATTCTCAAGCGCCCTATCACGAAGAGCGGCTATGTATATGTGTATGTAAGCAATGAAACACCCAACATCGATGTGTACTGGGATAACCTGAAGGTAACACAAACAAGAGGTAAGCTGGCAGCAGAGGAAGGTTATTATCCGTTTGGCTTAGGCATGAGTGCGCTTTCCTCGCATGCCGGTGCGGTGGCTAACAATGCTTACAAGTATAATAGTGGCACGGAACTGATGGAAGACTTAGATGTTGATTACTATGAAACATACCTCAGGCAATACGATGCACAAATAGGCAGGTTTACGGGTGTGGATGTGCTGAGCGAGGCGACTTTCAGCTTCTCTCCCTATCACTACGGTGCCAATGACCCTGTTTTCTTCAACGATCCGAGCGGAGCAGTATTTGTGAAGCCAGGACCCCCGCCGGATATCGTAAGGATGGGGACAGGGCATAGTCCGCTTGGCATCGCAGGGAATGCCGGAGCGCTGTCCGGCTACAACGGCATAGATATCGGTTATGCCTCACCCGGCGGCACGAGCGATGATAGTGGCAGCGGGATGGATTTTGGATGGATGTTCTCCTACACCGGCATCGGCATGGGCTACGGAGGAAGCAGCGGCGGAGATTGCGGCGGACCCAGAAGCGGCGGCGGAGGCGGTGGAAGCGGGAGTAGTAATCCCAGAATAACTAACAATGAAGGGAGGGAAGGTACAGATACAAGACGGACGTGGCGCGAATCAAACAGAGATAGGTGGACGAATTTATCTATGTTTGATGAGAGAGGTCGAGAATTGCTTGGACGATGGCTAAACGGTAGAGGCACGCCGCTAGTTGTGAAGAACGGAGTTTGGGGAGAATACATGAAGCAGAATGAACTGTTGAAAGAACAAATACTTGAGAAGTTGCAGGATGATGCTATTCAAAGAGTAAACACAGGTGTACTTAGTTATATTAATCTGACATTTCATGCAGTGATAGAAAATGGGTATTCTACGGGATACGAAATGCTTCATGGATCCAACCCAGCGGTAGGTGATTTTCATTTGGGAGGGTATGTAAACGTCTTGGAAGGCAAAGTGGTTTACAACTTAACTTTGACATGGAATGATATTATAGATCCAAACCCGAAATATGATCTTGATACCGAATCCTCTGATTGGCTTAAGTATTTATATTCGCCTAAAGACTACACAGTGCAAATCAGTTGGAATCAAATTTTTCAAGTATTAATGACACCATAATGATTAAGCTTGTATATTATTTGAGTTGCTTAATTTTAGTAGTTATGTTTTTGTGTTGTCAACAAAAGGATAAAGCAATTCCTAATTTGTTTAGACGAATTGGTATGTACAATATTGATGACCAAAAAAAACTTACAATTACTAATGATCATGGAATTGTTAACTATAAGATTGAGAGTGAAAAAAAAATATTGTTATCTTCTAATAGAGGTATGAGTGTCTATGAGAACTGGTATTTATATTGGGATGCTAAAACCTCTTCTTTATGGGTATCAAGTTCAGATATTGGACTTTCTGTTTGGGAAAAAGAAAGATTAGAATATAGGGAAATAATTATTAGAAAAGATGATCGCCAAATTTTGGATAGTATGCCAGAGATTTTTAAAAATGAATTACCCAGCAGCTTAAAAGCCTATTTAGGTCTTTAAAATAATTGTTGAATTAGTTCTTTTAAATATGTAATAACTGATTTTTTAACGCATTAGCAACTCTTTAATCTGAGATTCAATGATCTGCTGTTAAAGTGCTATACTCTTATTTGTAGAATTGTTAGGTAAATTTAACAGTACACTTCAAAAGTATAGTCTTATCAGTTATGCAGCATTAAAACCTTTGTTACCAAAAAAAAGAAGTGGAGTGAGGAAGGCTACTACCCGTTTGGCTTAGGCATGAGTGCGCTTTCCTCGCATGCCGGTGCGGTGGCAAGCAATCCTTATAAGTATAACAGCGGCACGGAACTAACGGAAGATTTGGATGTTGATTACTATGAAACATACCTCAGGCAATACGATGCACAAATAGGCAGGTTTACGGGTGTAGATGTGCTGAGCGAAGCAACCTTCAGCACAAGTGTATATGCCTATGCCGCCAACGATCCGATTTATTTCAATGACCCGAGTGGGGCGCTAAAGACAGGCGACGGTGATGACGATCCGGGGTATGGCTGGAATATGCTGGGCGTGGAGATTCTCGGAGAGTGGGGTTCCAGCGGAGGCGGCATCAGCCAGTTTGAATGGGATAATCTACTTTATTATGCCGGGTATGGCAGTGGCGGCAGCAGCGGTATCAGCTATGGCGGCGGATCTGGCGGCGGCGGACCAAGAAGCGGCGGAGGGGGGGGACAGCCTTACCATTATGGATATTCTCAATGGGGTAATGGTACTGACCGGGATAATAAACCGCATTCTACTTGGGGAGACAAATCGACAAGGATAGCGTTTAGCTCAAGTGGTACAGAAGGTGCTTATCGTTACTTCGATGATATGTACACTGCTGGTGCAACGGCAACCGGTGGCGAAAAATTCAAGAAAGAAGCGAAGATGCTGGAAAACAATTTTCTGCATGGGAATCATAGTCAGATAAATTTTACCAAAACGAGTGCTATTGCCGAACATGTCTTTAGTTCTCCCGAATTTAAGGAGGTTGCACTTAAGTTTGAAACAGACGCTCGTGCTTACTACGACCAGGCAGGAAATCTGGACGGATATAACGGTGATCTCTTCTTGGATAAGAATCGCATGGACTATTTACTTTTTGATCCATCTTTGACTACCCTTATCGGCGGACATAAACAATTTGACGTTTATGTTTCCGTTGATAACGGAAACTTATCTTTCAGCTACACAATATGGGACGTTTTTGGTGCAGACGACGGGGATGCCGGCAAGTGGTATATTCCGGGGCTTCCGGGGCTTTATTATTTACAACATTACGGAGAGTTGGATGGTTATACCTTCAGCTGGTTCTTATGGACAGTCTCTGTGCCAAGTCCTTATTAATTTTTAATCACTAATTATGAATCTGACTATCATAAATTATATCCTGGTTACAGCTTGTTTGGTTTTTTCTAATATTAATTGTTATTGTCCTGACGAGAATGACAACCATGACATCCGGTTTTATTACCGTCGGACTGCTGGTACAAATGATTATGAAACATACATGGATGAGTTCAAAATAACAAACTATACCAACAAAACAGTTGTTATCAAAGACCTTTATGAGTATGCACAACACTATGTTGATACAATGAAGGCTAACAAACGGATTGGATATGTAACATTTATAGGCGAAAAGCCCTGTGAAACATTGCCGAACGATCCGGCAGAAGACCCTTTTAACACAGAGAAGAAGCGATACATAATAGGTTTTGGTTTTGACAGTTTCCTGAAGAAAAATATTCATAAAAAGAAAATTGAGCTCAATGCTATTAATGTTTCTATAAGTAAAACGGAGGGGAAAATATATTATATGCAATTTTCCAAGGATAAACATTTTATTGATTCGATACTTAGTTCAAAAAAACTTTTTGCTAGCGATTTTTAATTGATGGTAGTATTTCAATTTTATTAGCATCCCTTCACCCAGAAAGAACTTGTACATGTGGGTGAGCAATGAAAGCGCGATGGATGTCTATTTCTATGACCTATCTGTTGTGCCTTACAAGGAGAAGTTGGCGGGTGAAGAAGGCTACTATCCCTTTGGTCTTGCCATGAATGCTTTGAAGTCGCAGGCAGGCACAGTCACTCCCAATGCCTATAAGTACAACAGCGGCACGGAGCTGACGAAAGACTTAGATGTTGACTATTATGAAACCTACCTTAGGCAGTTCGATGCACAGGTAGGCAGGTTTACGGGCGTGGATGTGCTGAGCGAAGCCACCTTCAGCACAAGTGTATATGCCTATGCCGCTAACGATCCGATTTATTTCAATGACCCGAGTGGGGCGCTAAAGACAGGCGACGGTGATGACGATCCGGGGTATGGCTGGAATATGCTGGGCGTGGAGATTCTCGGAGAGTGGGGTTCCAGCGGAGGCGGCATCAGCCAGTTTGAATGGGATAATCTACTTTATTATGCCGGGTATGGCAGTGGCGGCAGCAGCGGTATCAGCTATGGCGGCGGATCTGGCGGCGGCGGACCAAGAAGCGGCGGAGGGGGTGGCAGTAGTCAACCCTCGCATTACGGGTATGAGCAATGGGGGAAAAATAAAGGTGATTTAGATAAGAAGCCTTATAACAATCTCAGCAGTAGAATTAATAAATATATTTACGATGTTGCCGGTTCTCAAAGTGCTTATAGAGATTTTAATGACCTTTATACACTTGGTTCGAACGACGCGGCTCATCCTGACGGTTTTTCAGATGATGCTAAAATGCTGGAAGATCATTTCATGCATGGAGATGGCAGTAATGTTAACTTGAGTGCAACAAGCGCAATCGCAAAGCACATACTCAACGCAGATGAGTTCAAAACGTTAGCAAATGACTTTGAGGAGGATGCAAACGATTATTATAATCAAAATCATTCTCTTGAAGGATATAAAGGGAACGCTTTTTTCGATGGAAACCACATGCCTTATCTCCTAAGCGATCTTGGTTTAACAACAGTGATGGGTGGACACAAAGCGTTTGATGTTAGTGTAAGTATCACAAATGGACATCTTTCATTCACTTATACAATTACAGATGTTTTTGGTGCAGGATATGATGATGCAGGTAAATGGTATTTCCCAGGTTTACCAGGCTTATATTATTTGCAACATTACGGTGAGATTGACGGTGCTACTTTACAGCCTTTTATTTGGACGGTAACAGTACCAAGTCTAAACTAAATACAATTCAAAAGTGATTTTTCTCTAACTAATCAACAATTAAGAAATGAAGTCTGCAGTTCTTATCTTATATCTCATAGTGGTTAATTTGGGATGTTTTTGTTCTGAAAAGGAAAAGCAAATTCAGTTTTATTATAGGCGAGTAGGTATCGAGAATTCTAATAGAACATATGTCGATGAGTTTAAGCTTACGAGCTATCAAAATAATTCAATTTTTGCAAAAGATTTGTATGCTTTTGCAAAGCGGTATGTTGATTCAGTACATGCGGATTTGCCAATTTATGATGTAGCTTTCGTAGGTCAACTCCCTTGTGAAGAATTGCCAGAAGATCCAGTTGAAGATCCAAAAAATCTTGAAAAGGATAGATTTATAATTGCATTTGGATTTGATAATCCGCAATCAGGGGTACAAACTAAAACAAGTCCAGAACTATACACTATTACCGTTTCGTTAGATGGCAAGAAAAACAAAGTATATTATTTGAAATTTCCAGATGGCAAACGCGTAATAGACTCTGTCCTAAATTCTAGTAAACCTTTAAATACTGACTTTTGATCAATTAAAGGACAGAGAAAAGTTAGGTAGGTACATCCGAGTAAACGAGCAACGTTTACAGAAATTATTGGTCGCACGAATTAGAGTATGGAGTTCCTGTAGATTAGTGATTAGGCATTCCATACTCTAATTTTACTTGATCATTTGCCTAAAACGGCATCCAAGGCTTCATCCATTTCTTTATGGATAAAATTTGCCTGGTAGCTAATGGTCGTCTCAATCCGCGAATGCCTGTAGAGTTTTTGCAAAATTTGAGGTGGAATTTTATCACCTGAAACATTGCCAAACGTGTGACGAGAAATGTGCATGGTTAAAGGTTTTTCAATGCCGGCTTCCTTGCTAATCGATTCCCACAAAAACTTATCGAATTAACTGGTAATGAGGTTAAGTAGATTTATGGCTAAAGCTCATCTCATACCAACCCGAATACCTGGGTGCAGAAGCTGAACGGCAACGGGACGAAAACAGGTGCGGGCATCCTCTTGAAGGTAATGGCTGGTGACAGCCTTACGGTGCATGCGAGCAGCTGGTATGCGGGCGGCAGCTCTACGCCGGGCACGCCGGTCAGCCCCCTGACTGATCTGGTAACAGCCCTGGCAAACTCGGTACCGGGAGCAGCAGGCGGTAAGATGATCAGTTCGCAGCTTGGTACAACTGTCCTAAGCCCTTCCATCACCGGTTTTCTTTCTTCGCGTGATGCGGGTAACGTCAGCACGCAGCCCAAGAGCTACCTGAATATCGTAGTCTTGGATGAGCAGCTCATCCCGGTGATTACCAATGACGGAAAGAACAGCTACTTTGAACAAGTTGGATCAGCCGGTGGCACAAGTGTTAAACAATATAATATCCTTAAGCGCCCGGTTACAAAGAGCGGCTATGTGTATGTGTACGTGAGCAACGAGACGCCCAACATCGATGTGTACTGGGACAATCTGAAGGTAACGCAGTCGCGGGGCAAGCTGGCAGCAGAAGAGGGCTACTATCCTTTCGGTCTTGCCATGAACGCGCTAAGCTCGCACGCCGGTGCGGTAGCTAATAATGCTTACAAATACAACGGCGGAACAGAGCTGACAGAAGATTTTGATGTTGATTACTATGAAACATACCTCAGGCAGTACGATGCACAAATAGGCAGGTTTACGGGTGTGGATGTGCTGAGCGAGGCGACTTTCAGCTTCACTCCCTATCACTACGGTGCCAATGACCCTGTTTTCTTCAACGATCCGAGCGGAGCAGTATTTGTGAAGCCAGGACCCCAGCCTTCCGATATTCCTACCCTACCAGAGGTAGTTGTAACCAGCACACGATATACGGGCAGCGGCACCAGCATGGGGTGGATGGATTTTGGATGGATGTTCTCCTACACCGGCATGGGTATCAACTACGGCGGAGGCGGTGTACCTTCCGGTAGCGGACCTGGCGGCGGCGGCGGAAATTATTCTTACACAGTTTCTCAATGGGGAAATGGCAGCGATAGGAAAAAGGATCCTCAAACTAACAGTAGTGGAGGTGGGTTGAATAAACTTTACTTTGAACATAACCACTCAGGATCACAAACTCCTTCAGAGCTTGCATTGTACACCTTCAATAAAGATTATAATACTGGAGCTTCTTTGACTAATGATGATGAAAATCTTTATACAGAGGCTCAGCGGTTAAAAGACTATTTTATCCATGGCAAAGGAAACAAGCAAGACCTCGGCACTGGTGCTATCGCCAGACATATCATGAATTCGACTAACTTCAAATCTTCAACCGAAAAATTCGAATCTGCCACGCGTGAATACTACAACGACAATAAAACGCTGGAAGGATATGATGGTGATTTTGAACTTAAATTGGATAAACCAGATAAATTTACACCCAAGAATAGCGAATTAGCACTTACAACGGTTATGGGCGGATGGCACCAGATCACAGCAAATGTGATGATTTCAAATGGTCAGCTTACCTTTAACTACACAATTTATGATGTATTTGGAGCTGGAGACGATGATGCCATTAAATTTTATTATCCGGGATTACCGTCGTTGTATTTTTTGCAGAACTTCGGAATGATGCCGGGAATGTTGTTTATTCCATTCATTTGGACAGTGACAGTTCCAAGTCCTAATCCCTGATTTATTAAATTAAAAAGATGAGAGTATCTGTGTATTATTTATTTATATTAGTTACTGTATTATTTTTCAATTGTTTTGGCTCTGACCCGAAAATTGTATTACAAGACCGTGTTATTTTGGGCACCAACGGAGTCAGTACTTATTTAGATTATCTAAAAATTGAAAACTATAAAGACGGTTCTTTTACTGCAAAACAATTATCTCAAATTGCAAATCAATATGTAGATACAGCTAATACAGATAAAATTATAAAAGGCGTTATATTCCTAGAGCAGAAAGTTTTACACAAATTGCCAAAAGATGTGTTCAATGCTAGTACTGATGAGATCAATAAACTGTCAGTTTTGGGTTTCACTTTTATGGAAGATGAAGATAATGCGAAATTGAAAAATGCTTCGCATAATATGAAACTGAAAACTATTACTATATTCAAAGAGGGTAATCACCAAACCTTTTATATGACCAATATTAAAGGTAAAAAGGTAATTGATTCTACCCTTGCTTCGACGCTGCCTTATAATAATTTTTAAAATTTAATTAGGATTAGCAGCAGTACATTAATTATTATTAATTTATCTTCTGTCGAAATCACAATGCTATAAACAGTTTAACTGAATAATTGTAATTGACGAAACGAGCGCCTTTTAGACAAAGGCGACGACCTGTATCAAGTCTTATATTTAGGCAAAGGCTCTAATCTCCATAAACTGTGGGACATTGAAATTATCGAAGATCAGAATATCACGCTCGATAGTTGCTACGCGCTGGCAAGGCGCATCACCGAAGGGCAACCACGCATTCCTCTTACCCCAGTCGATGTCATGGCTTGGTTGAATAAATCCCGCCAGCTGACGCCGTTGATTTAACCAAAGGGTCATCAAATCGATGCCGACTATGTGAACAAAGAAAAGCCGGTGATCGAACGGCAACTGGCTCTTGCGGGCATACAACTTTGGAAAGCCTTGCATGAGGTCGCGCAGCATCTTGACAGCGTAAAAGAAGTGAAGATGATACCGGCTGAAAAAATTACGGAAGTGACGCTTGACGATCGCAATAACCACGTTGGCGAGACAGTGCATGTGTGTGCCAAAGTCTACGGCGTAAAATACCTGACTTCAGGCGGCAAGCCGACTTTCGTCAAAGTTGGCGCGTCTTATCCGAATTCGCCGCTCACGCTTTTGATCTGGCAGGATATACGCGATAGCTTTAGCTATCAGCCGGAAAAATTAGACGGTAAAAATATTTGCGTTATTGGCAAGCTAGAACTTTATAAAGGCAAGCCTGAAATAGTGATAAAGAAAGAAAGGAATATAGAATTGAATTAGCCTATTGATAATATTTTAATAACACTCAATTCTTTCGATTGAATCTTGAAAAGTTTTAAATTTGGATGTAACATTTAAAAAGGAGGTGTTAAATGGCAGATAACAGACTGTTCATTGAACGACGTGATGATGGGAGTTACGCCGTTGAGAAAGCAAATTCCCAAAGGGCTAGTGCAGTTGCTGATACTCAAAAAGAAGCAATCGAAAGAGCTAAGCAATTAAATCCTGATGCGGCAATACATGTCGAAAGGGTGCGCAACACAGCTAATGGCGGCAGAGACAAATGGCGTAAGCCTTAATTGTTTACTGCATTTAGTGAGCCTGTTTAATATTTGAGACCTAAAGGGTTTATAAATATTAAACAGGCTTTTATTTATTCTTGAATTTTTGAAAAGAATTTCTCTTGACCATTTAACGAATAAATGATAGGAATATATTCAAAGTAAATGTTTGACCTCTGTTTGACCCGCCTAAAAACACAAAAGCCGTTACTTGCGTAACGGCTTGATTGTGAGTGCCTCAGGCGGGAATCGAACCCGCACTGCCGTTGCGGGCAACAGGATTTTAAGTCCTGCGTGTCTACCAGTTCCACCACCAAGGCATGGAGGTTATTCAAAAAAAAACCCACTCGTTAAAAGCGGGAGTTTTTTGGAGCGGAAGACCGGGCTCGAACCGGCCACCTCGACCTTGGCAAGGTCGCGCTCTACCAAATGAGCTACTTCCGCATTGATTGTGATAAGAACTTTTCTTTTCGGGGGTGCAAAAATAATCATCCGGCTCATACTACAAAACTTTTTGCCCCTTTTATTTTCTATTTATACTCGGGAGTATATAATGTATTGCCCGGCACTTCTACATCAGGTTTGCCATGCCAGCGGTGTGTATATAATTTATAGCACGCACCAAACGACCATGAAACCAAACAAAACACAACTACATAAAACAAAAACCGCGATGAAGCTACCCAATTGTAAATAAAGTCTTTGTCTTTGATTTCCTGTATATCGTCTATCATAATATTGCCTTGTTGCGCTGCAAAAATAAGAGAGGGATTGAATAATGATTCTTTTTAGGCAGAAATTATTTGATGTTGTTGTAAACAGTTGCCTGTAAACAAGTGAAGTGGTGCGTCATTTTTACAGAACACCTTTCGTACTTGGCAAATAATTACTGAACGGATCTCTCTTTACCGCCATGCGAATGGCTTTGGCAAACGCCTTAAATATGGCTTCTATTTTATGATGTTCGTTCATGCCTTTGCATTCAATATTCAGGTTGCACTTTGCCGCATCGGAAAACGATTTAAAGAAATGAAAAAACATTTCGGTCGGCATCCCTCCTATCTTTTCTCTTTTAAATTCCGCATCCCACACCAGCCAGCTTCTGCCACCAAAATCAATCAGCACTTTGGCTTCGGCTTCGTCCATTGGCAAAGCAAAACCATAACGCTCCATGCCACGCTTATCTGCAAGTGCTTCCGCGAACGCTTCGCCTAAAGCGATGCCTGTATCTTCAATGGTGTGATGTTCATCAATATGAAGATCGCCCTGCACATGAACGGTCAAATCCATTTTGCCATGACGCGCAATCTGGTCGAGCATGTGGTCAAAAAACCCGATGCCGGTATAAATATCCGAAGCGCCGGAACCATCAATATTTAATATCACGTCAATCTTCGTTTCATTCGTATTGCGTTGGTGCGAAACAATGCGGGCATCACCTTTCAAGTATTCATAAATCTCCTTCCATCCTTTAGTTTCTAAGGCAATAACTGACTGCAGCGCATCGCGGGAATCAGAGATTTCAGCACCGCCAAGGTTTGGATCATTATTAAGCCAAATGCCTTTGCAGCCGAGGTTTTTGGCTAATTGAATATCAGTAATACGATCACCAATAACGAAGCTGTTGTTAATGTCGTACTCATCATTATTTATGTATGATATCAACATGCCTGTATTCGGTTTCCGTGTCGGTTGATTGTCTTTCGCGAATGTTTTATCGAAATAGCTTTGGTTAAAATGAATGGATTCGCTTTCCAAACTTTTCATGATAAAATTCTGCACCGGCCAAAAGGTATCTTCCGGAAAAGATTCAGTGCCTAAACCATCCTGGTTGCTTATCATCACGAGTTCATAATCAAATTCTGTAGCAATGCGGCGCAGGTAATAAAACATATCCGGGTAAAAAGTCAGCTTTTCAAAACTATCTATCTGGTAAGTGGGCGGCGCTTCATTAATAATGGTGCCGTCGCGGTCGATAAAGAGAATCTTTTTCATTGGTCATTGTTTAGCCACGAAGGCGCAAAGAAAAGAAGGATAAGTAAGTGTTTGGTAAAATGATATTTGATAAAGTTGCTTTTTTGCATTTAAAAGCCACATCATTGCCCGGAACCTTGGTGGGAGGATTCTTGCTGCTTCGACACGCACAAATCACAACTGCCGATCATAAAAGTGACGGACGATGGTTACCAAAAGAAAAAAAATTACCATTTAATGATGACTTACAAAGTAGTATTAGAAATAAAATTTGAATTAAAAGAACAGAAGTGCTGCCAGAGAAGCAATGAGTGTATTTATAAAATTCACGACATCATTTTGTAAAAGTCCCTTTCGTTCAAAAGTGGCGCCGAGCAATGAATCTGAAAGATTTCCGATGGTTCCGGCCAGTATGATAATGAAGAATAAATATGCGTTCCGGCCAAAGCCAATTGAATAAATAAGCGCAATAACAATACTGCCACAAATGCCTGCCAGTGTGCCTTCCAGCGAGATAACACCATCTAATCCGCGTATATCTTTTTGAAAGGTGAGAATATTATAAAACCGTTTTCCATAACTATTTCCTAGCTCCGATGACAAAGTATCTGCCGTTGCGGAAGAAAAAGCGGCTGCCATCATTACATGAAATAAAACAGAAGAATGCGGAAAAAAAAAGCATAACAAGCTGAGCAGTGAAGCAACGCCGGCATTGGCAATAACCTGGCTCGCCTTACGTTGCCCGTTATTTTGCTCAGCTATATTTTCTTTTATTTTTTCCTTTATGTTTAGTGAAGTCGCCAGTGTGCCGAGAATAAAGAAAACCGCTATGAAAGCTACACCTGTAAAGCCGGAACCGATATACAAACAAACACCAAACAAACCACCGGTAAGTGCTGCCGCAATTGTAAGCTTTCGGGTTGTAATACTTACTATCATTACGGTTATAATAAGGATTGCCAGCCACAGATCGCTTCCATTCATATGAGTAAAGTAAAAACATTTTGGGGTATGAGGGATAAGGTTTGAGTATAAGAAAGAAGGAAGTGATTCACAACTCATGCCTCAAACCTGAGGCCCGGCACTCAACATTTCATCACTGATTTTTATAGCATGGAAACCTCTATTTTTGCCCGTCTTTTTTTACAACACACAATACAAATATTTATGCGACAAATAGCTTTACGTGAAGCCTTGCGCGAAGCGATGAGCGAGGAAATGAGACGCGATAACCGCGTGTACCTGATGGGCGAAGAAGTGGCTGAATACAACGGCGCTTACAAAGTGAGCCAGGGTATGCTGGCTGAATTCGGACCGAAACGCGTGATTGATACACCAATTACCGAATTGGGTTTTGCGGCTATCGCTGTGGGTTCTGCACAAAACGGTTTGCGCCCGGTGGTTGAATTTATGACCTGGAATTTTGCCGTGCTGGCATTAGACCAGATCATCAATACGGCTTCCAAAATGCTGGCGATGAGTGGTGGTCAAATCGGTTGCCCGATTGTGTTTCGCGGACCTAACGGAAGCGCTGGTCAATTGGGTGCGCAACACTCAACCGCTTATGAAAGTTATCTCGCAAACATACCCGGCTTAAAAGTCGTTTCTACTGCCAATGCTTACGATGCAAAAGGCTTGATGAAGCAATCTATCCGCTATGAAGAAGATCCTGTGATGTTCCTGGAATGTGAAGTGGCTTACGGCGACAAAATGGAAGTGCCTGAAGAAGAATACTATATTGAACTCGGCAAAGCTGCAGTAACAAGAGAAGGCAAAGATGTAACCATCGTATCTTACAATAAGATGATGAAGGTGGCAATGGGTGCAGCGGCTGAACTGGAAAAAGAAGGCATCAGTGCCGAGGTGATTGACCTTCGCACCATTCGCCCTCTTGACTGGCAAACTTTGCTGACCAGCGTAAAAAAAACAAATCGTATGGTGATTGTGGAAGAGCAATGGCCTATGTGTTCGGTATCGTCAGAAATTGCATACCGCATTCAGAAGGAAGGCTTTGATTATTTGGATGCGCCGATACTTCGTATCACCTGCGCCGATGCTCCAATGCACTATGCGCCAAACCTTGCAGCAGCTTACATTCCAGATGTGCCACGCACTGTAAAGCTGGTAAAGGAAGTGATGTATATGAACAAATAATTAGCGCGGGTCCGGAAGTCTGAAAAGACAGGAAGAAAGCAATAAAAAATGAAACAATCTATCCCGGTGTGAAGGCATCGGGATTTGTTTTTTATAGAAAATGAATACAAAGAAAAAGGTCCTTTTTTTTACGAAGTACACGGCTGATGATGCCGTAAGCCGCACTCGTTTTTATGGTCATGAAATGAGTTTGAAACAACAAGGTTTCGAAGTTATTTATTGTCCGTTTTATGGTGTGGCAACATCGAAAGCATGGTATGAAAAAGGGACGCAGCCAGGTGGACTTGCCACTTTCTTTGCGCGGCTTCGCAGATGGTTGCAGTTGTTTTCAAATAAAGAAAATACAGTTGCCGTTATCGGGTATCCTTTATTGCCCGGCGCTTCTTTTTCATTTTATAAAAAATGGCTGGGCAAACAAAAGAGGGTCATATTTGATATAACGAATTCCGATGTAAAGCTGGAAAAAGACTTTACAGAAGTTATATCGC
Organism: Ilyomonas sp.; assembly: GCA_965199905.1. Taxonomy (GTDB): domain Bacteria; phylum Bacteroidota; class Bacteroidia; order Chitinophagales; family Chitinophagaceae; genus Ilyomonas. Next base: position 884,149 of record OZ241366.1, read on the forward strand.
TGGCAGATGTTGTTATTACAACGACACCTGCTTTAACAAGGCAATTATTGCCGCTGGCAAAAGAGTTGGTTCAGATTCCTCTTTCCGTTTCTACAACGGAATACAAGAATATCAAAGCAAAGCCGCATACTGCGGAGGAAAGAAAGCCTTTTCGCATTGGCTGGCTGGGTACCCAAACTACAAGCGTGCGCTTGCTCTTATTAAAAGATTGCTTTCTGCAACTTCACGAATTGTACAATATTCAAATCGTCTTGATTGGCTTTGATAAAAATAAAGAAAAAGAGTTGCAGAGTTTGCCATTTGTCAATCAGGTGCGCAGTGAAAAGACTGACATATCTTTACTTAAAACCTGTGATGCCGGCGTACTTCCTCTGCCCGATGGCTACAACGATTTTCCTTTTGAAATGATTCAATATATGGCTTGCTGTTTGCCGGTTGTAGCATCTTCAGGCGAAACCGTTATTGCTATTAATCATGGCAATGATAACCTGTTTGCCAGAAGCACGTTTGAATGGTATTCCTGCCTCGCAGCAATCATTCAGAATCAACCTTTTTACAAAGAAATAGGTGAAAAAAATTTACTCATAGCGGATGATTTTTATTCTATAAAAAAAACGCAAAAGGACTTTCTTTCGGTAGTCTTGAATATTAATGGTGAACAGTTATGAGATATAGACTTTCAATATGGCTTCTTTTAAGCGGTTCTCTTTTTTCGATAATTTCATTTGCACAAACTACAGATTCATCATTACGCGTTGGCAATCATGATTCGGCATTTGCCACGCTGCAGGAAGTAACCATTACAGCATTTAGCCTGCAAAGCCGCTGGCAGCAAGCGCCGGCTGCAGTTTCGGTTATCAATGAAAAACAATTACAACTGCTAAGCAATACATCGCTGGTTCCCATTTTCAATACAATAGCCGGTGTGCGAATGGAAGAACGCTCGCCGGGCAGTTACCGCTTTTCTATTCGCGGCAGCTTGTTGCGTTCGCCGTTTGGTGTGCGAAATATTAAAGTGTATTGGAATGATGTTCCACTTACGGATGCCGGCGGCAATACTTACCTGCAGCTTGTTGATATCAGCGGGTTGCAATCGGCTGAAGTGATAAAAGGTCCGTCTGCCAGTTTATACGGAGCCAATACGGGCGGCACTGTTATTTTACATTCTGGAAATTATCTGCCCCAAAATCATGCGTCTGTTTCTATTGCCGGCGGCTCGTATGGATTGTTCAACGAAACGGCAAATTACACCTACGCACATAAAGCCTTTCAAACCGGTATACAACAGGTGCATCAGCAAAGCGATGGATACAGAGATCAATCATCCATGAAAAAAGATATGGTGAAATGGGATGGCAACTGGAGATTATCCGATAAAGAAAACCTGTCTTTTCTTGCCTTCTATTCCAACCTGTATTATCAAACGCCTGGCGGGCTTACAGCATCGCAATATGGCACTGATACTACGGCGTATCATTCCGCCATTGTGAACCACGCTTATGTTCGTAACAAAACATTGTTGGGCGGCGTTAGTCTTGCCTCATCGTTTTCAAAACATTTTGACAACACAACCACGCTTACCGGCAATCATACTTCATTTACCAACCCAACAACAAGAAACTATGAAATAAGGGATGAAAATAATTATGGCGGAAGAACCACGTTTTCCTTTCATACAGAAACTAAAAAGCTCTCTTTTAAGTGGCTCGCCGGTGTGGAATGGCTGCGCAATCATTCCTTTACGGATGATTATGTAAATGATTCCGGGGCAAAGGCGGCATCGCTTACAAAAGATGAAGTGTTTGCCACGCAATCTTCGTTGTTTTCACAGGTAAGTGTAATGATTCATCATCTTACTATACAAGCTGGCGTTAGCAGCAATCAACAGTCAATCCGCTTTCGCAGACCTGCTGATTCAGCCTTGCATCAATTTCGCGAAAGCAATACAAAAGCTTTGCTGGCGCCACGTTTCAGCATCTTATATACGGTTGTAAATGATGTCAATATCTATGGCGTGATTGCCAGGGGCTTCTCCTCTCCTACGCTGGAAGAAAGGCATCCATCCGGCACCAATTTCAATGATAGCCTGCAGGCAGAGCAGGGATGGAATTACGAAGCAGGCATTAAAGGAAGTGTGCTTAAAAACAGGCTTTTGTTTGATGCGTCGGTGTATTCATTTCATCTGCAAAATGCCATCGTAAGCCGGAAAGCGCCTGATGATGCAGACTATTTTGTGAATGCAGGTAAAACAAATCAATCGGGTGCGGAACTTTGGCTGAAAGCGCTTCTTTATAATCAATCTAATCACTTTTTATCTTCGCTTTCGCTGTTGAACAGTTTCAGTTATCAGCCTTATCATTTTACTTCTTATCTCGTTGGCACAACGGATTACAGCGGTAACCGCCTTACCGGCGTGCCGCGAACCATCAACGTTACAACGCTTGAAGCCGGCACAAGTACGGGGCTGTATGCCAACTTTATTTTCAATACGGTTTCGTCTATTTCTGTAAACGATGCGGCAACGGCTTTTGCCAAGCCTTACCATTTATTGCAGGGTAAAATTGGCTTCCAAAAACAGATTTATCGTTTCCACAGCAATATATTTTTAGGCGCTGATAATCTTTTAAACGAAACATACAGTTTGGGAAACGATATCAATGCAGCCGGGCAACGTTATTACAATCCTGCGCCAAAGCGAAATTATTATGTAGGGTTGCAGGTAGGAATATGATAGCAAAACAAACAACTTAATTTTATCTTTATCACTACATGAAGACAATCAGTTTATTTCTTTTTTTATATAGCATTGCTTTTTCGGCCTGCGCACAGCTTGATACTTCTGCTTCAAGATATGTTATTGACACATCATCTAACGAAGGCATCAGCCTGAAAAAATTAGACACCATTTCTATCATTGCTAACGCGGCTATAAAAGCGCATGCATTCCCGGGATGCCAGGTGCTGGTGGCGCATAAAGGCAAGGTGGTGTACTATAAAACCTTTGGCTATCTTAATTACGACAACTTTGAGCCTGTACAACCGGGTACTATTTACGACCTCGCATCCATGACTAAAACGTCTGCCACCACCATGGCGATTATGCGGTTGTATGAAGAGAAAAAAATAGACCTCGACAGCACGCTTGGCACCTACCTGCCCTGGATGAGGGGCAGCAATAAAGACACCCTGAAACTGAAAGATATTTTACTGCACCAGGCAGGCTTGATGGCTACCATCGTTTTTTATAGAGAAACCATTGACAATATTACCGGTCAGCCCAGCCCGAAGCTTTACCGGGCAATGAAAAATGATACGTTCTCCGTACGTGTGGCAGATAATCTTTACCTGCGAAACGATTGGGAAGACACCATCCGCAAGCGCATTGTAGACAGTAAGCTGCTGCCCTTTGGCAAGTACGTGTACAGCGATAACGACTTTATTTTATTGGCTAAAGTAGCCGAAGAAGTATCGGGCGAGCCGATAGATAGTTTTGTAGATAAGGAGTTTTACAAGCCGCTGGAAATGTTCTCTACCACGTATCGCCCCCGGGAACATTTTGTGCCCATTACCCACATTGCGCCCACCGAAAAAGAAAAGTATTTCCGCATGCAGTTGTTGCGTGGCGATGTGCACGACCCCGGTGCGGCAATGTTTGGTGGCGTGGCGGGACATGCCGGGTTGTTTAGCAATGCATACGACTTATCTAAATTATACATGATGCTGCTGAACGGGGGCACATGGAATGGCAAGCCTTATTTCGATTCAGCCACAGTTCGCTTTTTCACATCTTATAACAGCAATGTCAGCCGCCGTGGTTATGGCTTTGATAAACCTGAAAAGGATAACGCAACAAATAAAGATCCCTATCCTTCCATCTACGCTTCGCCGGAAACCTTTGGGCATACCGGCTATACCGGCACTTGTGTTTGGGCGGACCCGAAAGAAGATTTGTTGTTTATCTTTTTATCTAACCGGGTATGCCCGGATGGTGGCGCGAATGGTTTGCTAAGCAAACTGGAAGTGAGACGGAATATGCTGAACGCGGTCTACCGGGCGATGGGAAGGTAAAGGGTGAGTTGATTGTTACGCCGTTGTTGGTCGCCTGACCAACAAAAAGATTTGAAAACGTTAACCGAACTCGAACGAGCAATACGCAAAAACAATCTGTAACCAAAAAGGCTTACGAAATGAATACATCAGAAGAAAATAAGGCAGTCGTGAAACGGTTTAATAAAGAGGTGATTGAAGAAGGTAATGCGGATTCTTTTGAAGCAATCATGGACAAAGATTTCATCAACAGAACGGCATTGCCCGCTTCTAACGGGGCAGATGGAATGTGGTACACTTTCAATAACATTTTGCGACCTGCCTTTCCGGATTTAACGGTCGAAATATATGACCAGGTTGCTGAGAATGATAAGGTAACCACCCGGAAAGCAATCATTGGTAAACATACAGGTGTACTGATGGACATACAACCTACCGGCAAAAAAATAAGAATCGATGTGATTGATATCGTAAGACTGCGCAATGGAAAATATCTGGAACATTGGGGGATTAATACCTTGCAAGCCGTGATGGCAGAGCTTAATAAGTAAGTTTTTTTACCGGGAGTATTGAACGTGAAAGGCAGCTTTATTGCATAAAATGCAGCTTTCTTCGCCCATATAATTTTCACTTGTACTTAGGAGCAAACGAGGCAGGCATCGTTCTTATAACTTGAGATTTTCAATGGCCAACTGCGCTGCCACCTGGCTGGCGTCTTTTTTATTAAAGCCTTTGCCCTGCCCGATGTTTTCGCCATCCAGCATGGCAGCAATAACAAACACGCGCCGGCCGCCTTCCATTTTTTCCTCTATGGTTTCAAAGTCTAAGGCTTTGCCGTTCTTGGTTGCCCAGCCAATCAGTTTGTTTTTAAGGTTGATGTCAATGGCTTCCAGGTCGTCCACATACAAGTGAGGAATCACCATTTGCTCCAGCACCCATGTTTTGGTTTTAAGGTAGCCTTTGTCAAGGTAAATGGCGCCCACCAAGGCTTCCAGCGTATTGCCGAAAATCTGGCTTGCCTTCAGGGCGTTGTCAAACTTGTTGTAGTTGGTAATTTTTTTAATACCCATTTTTAGCGCCACTTCGTTCATCTTTTGCCGGTTCACCATTTTGCTGCGCATCTCGGTTAAAAAACCTTCGCCTTTATATGGATAACGTTTAAAAAGATAATCAGCTACAATGGTGCTCAACACGGCATCGCCAAGATATTCGAGGCGCTCGTTGTTTTCATCCGCGCCTTCCTTCATGGAGCGATGGTTCAGGGCAGTCTGGTATAAGAAGATTTTGCCCGGCTTTACGCCAAGAACAGATACGACCTGATCTTTAAAAGTCTGCTTTTTCGGCTTGAAATACTTGCGTAAAAACCGTTCAACTCTCTGCACTGCGTTAGTTAGGCTACAAATTTCTTTACAATTACGGCTGCGTTGTGCCCGCCAAACCCGAAGGTATTACTTAAAGCCGCATTCACCGTGCGGTGCTGCGCTGTATTAAATGTAAAATTCAGGCGTGGGTCAAGGTCAGGATCGTTTGTAAAATGGTTAATTGTTGGTGGAATAATACCGTGTTGCACCGCCATAATAGCGGCTATCGCTTCAATGCCACCGGCAGCGCCAAGACAATGTCCCGTCATGCTTTTGGTAGAACTGATATTCAGTTTGAAAGCATGATCGCCAAACACATTCATGATGGCTTTCACTTCGGCGCCATCTCCAAGCGGCGTAGAAGTACCATGTGTGTTTATGTAATCTATGTCTTCGGGCAACATACCGGCGTCGCTTAAGGCAGACAACATCACATTGCGCGCACCCAATCCATCAGGATGCGGAGCCGTGATGTGATAAGCGTCAGCCGTAGCGCCGCCACCTGCTATTTCGCAATAAATTTTAGCACCACGCGCCCGGGCATGTTCCAGCGTTTCAAGGATAAGCACAGCGCCGGCTTCACCCATTACAAAACCATCACGGTCTTTATCGTAAGGTCGGCTTGCCGTTGCCGGATCATCATTGCGTTCGCTCATGGCTTTCATGGCATTAAAACCACCAACGCCCGCTTCGCTTATTACGGCTTCGCTGCCACCACTTAAAATGATGTCGGCTTTGCCCAAACGAAGCAAATTGAAAGCTTCAATGATAGCATTGGTACTCGTTGCGCAGGCACTTACCACCGCGAAGTTGGGACCGCGCAGATTGTGACGCATTGAAATTTGCCCTGCGGCAATGTCAAGTATCATCTTAGGTATAAAAAAGGGACTGAAACGTGGCGTTCCATCGCCTTTTGCAAATTCCGTCACTTCCTGTTGAAACGTAATTAACCCGCCAATGCCACTGCCGAATACAACACCAATACGGTCCGGGTCAATGTTATCTTTATTCAGCCCGGCATCCGCCATTGCCATGTCGGAACTCACAAGGGCTATTTGTGTAAAACGGTCAACCTTGCGGGCTTCTTTCCTGTCAAGAAATTTAGTGGGTTCAAAGCCTTTGATTTCACAGGCAAACCGGGTTTTGAATTTCGAGGCGTCAAAATGCGTAATGGGAGCCGCACCGGACACACCGTTTTGCAAGCCAATCCAGTAATCTTCTACTGTATTGCCTATCGGCGTCAGCGCTCCCAATCCTGTAACGACTACTCTTTTTAACTCCATATATGCAAACCTGTTTTATGAAAGAAATAAATCCGTCTTTCGCACGCTTTTTTCAAGTATACCAAAGACGGATTTTCGGTTATGATGTAAAGTTGCTGTCAGCGCTTACTTGGCGTGTTCTTCAAGATAAGTAGCTGCCTGACCAACGGTAGTGATGGTTTCAGCCTGTTCGTCGGGAATGGAAATATTGAACTCTTTTTCAAACTCCATAATTAGCTCTACGGTGTCCAATGAATCGGCGCCCAGATCGTTTGTGAATGATGCTTCATTGGTTACTTCGGCTTCGTCTACGCCTAATTTGTCAACAATGATTTTTTTAACTCTTGTTGCGATGTCTGACATTTTAAATATTTTTAGTTACGGCGGCAAAAATATGTTTTTTGTTCAATCAACAATAAACCGTCCTCTTTTTTTACAAGCAAAACATTACGCGTGTTTTATTCCTTTAAAAGCTAATATTTACCTGCATGCGCTACATTTTTTTTAAAATGAATTAAGACAAACCTTGTACATTTGGAAGGTTGCAGTATTCTATTTCTTGCCAATTCAAAAAATACCTCTTTTTTAAAATTTCCCCAATATGCCGCTAAAACTTATAGACCACAACTCGCCAGATTATAATGAGATGGTGAAGCTTCGCTATGCCATATTGCGGAAGCCATTAGGTCTCAACTTTGCGCCGGAAGATCTGGAGAAAGAAAAGGATGATATTCTTTTGGGTTATTTCGATGATAAAAAACTGGAAGGATGCTGCCTGCTTACCAAAGCGAATTCACAAGAAGTGAGGCTGCGGCAAATGGCTGTTATGTCAGGATTTCAGAAGCATGGCATTGGAAAGGCATTGATACAATTTGCCGAAAACATTGCCCGCGATCGTGGCTTTAAAAAAATATGTATGCATGCCCGCGAAACTGCAATAGGCTTTTACGAAAAACAAGGCTATCAAAAAGCAGGTGAGTGTTTTGTGGAAGTTACGCTGCCACATTTTATGATGGAAAAACAATTATGAGCTATGAATAAAAAATTCCTTATACGGTCTCTAATCATACTTTAAAAAAAACGCTGACGCTTACTTTTTCCTGATATGATTGCCGAGTAAGGTTCGCAGGGTTTGTATCGTTTCCAAATCCATTCCTTCCTTTGGCAACAGAAAGAAAGACCTTGCCGAAAAATAGAGATGAAAAAAATTAGGGCTTTCAAAAAAGTAATTAAAATCGCCCCAGTTCCAGTCTACAAAACCGCGTAAATTTTTCAGCCGCACCTGCCTTTCAAAAAAGAAGATGGTAAAATTATCCTTGAATGTTGCCGACTTGCTATAGATGGTATAAGGCAACAGATACCAAAAGCTGATCATCAGGAACAACCACAAAACACTGCTGAGCAAAAATGGTTCAGGACGTATTTTTTTAATGTAAAACAATACGGCTGACAGAATGGAAAATATATTTACCAGGACAATTAATATCCTGATTTCCGGTCGTGTAATAAAATGATAACGCAAGCCTTGAAGTACTTTGGCTTTATTGTAAGAAAAACTGAACTGCATGCTTCAAAAGTATAGGGAAATGAATTCTTTTTCATCATTACTCTGTGTAGGCGTATGTAAATTTTGCCGGAATCAATGCAGATGCTCTTTCCCGCCCATATTGATTTTCTTCTTTGGCAAGAATCTTGAAATCAACACAAAAACAATTCGTTATGAACACTCCAGATTTAAGCAATGTAAATCCGCAACATAAAGAAGGTCCGGTTGCGAAAAAAATTGAAGAACAAACTTCAAAAATTCCCTCAGATGTATTCTTATGGGCTTCTTTCGCTTCCATGGCGGCGTCAGCTATTTTACAATTTACTACAAAAAGAAAGGAAAGCCTGTTTGTGGGTCAATGGGCAGCTCCATTCCTTTTGTTAGGCATTTATAATAAAATGGTTAAGCAATTCGGGCACGACCAGACAGAAACAGTACCTAAAGGTTAAAATGTCATTCCAAATAAAAAAATCCCGTAACATTATTATGCTGCGGGATTTTTTTTATAAAGCTCTTTCTATTGCCCTACCATAAACATGGCATTGGCAAATAACAACTTTCCACCTTCCCAAAACTCGCGGAATAAAGGATCATCACCCATAAAAATAAGGTTGCCGTTGCCCACTTCCTGCACGCCAAACACAACCCCGTCTTTAATTTGCGCTTTGGTTTTATTGCCAACAAAACCCGCGATATAATTGTTCTTTTTAAATATGCCTACATTCCAGCCATCTTTCAAATAGCTGTACACATTTTTGTCTTGTTTCAATGAATAGTAATAATCGGGATAACCATAGCCTAACGGATGTGTGTTATCGATATAAACTTTATAGATTGAACCCGGAATAAACGTTGTTAAATCATCACGCTCGCGGTCGCCATATTTCTTTAGTAAAGCATAAGTGGTATCGCCGGATGTATCAGGCTTTTCTTCTTTCATCTTTATGTACCAATCGCCTCCAGCCATCTGTGCAACGGCATCCTGCATAGCAATGATTTTACCACCGCTTCTTATAAACGTTTTCAATTTTTCGGAAGTTGCATTATCGCCAAGCGCTGAAAAATTCCCATCGGGAAAAATCAATACATTGTACTTACTGATGTCAATGCGGTTAATATCCTCTGCATCAATAAGCGTTACCGGGTAATGAAGTGATTGCTCGAAGTAATGCCATACTTCTCCCGCACCTAATGAAGAAGCTTCATGACCCGTTATCAAGGCGACTTTAGGAGGATGGATAAAGTGTACATCATACGAACCAAAATCGGAGCCTTTCTCTACAAAACCAGTCTCTGCTGCATCTGCCCGGATATGAAACGAGTCGCAAGCTTTATTTACGATTGTACTATAATCCGACAAGTTTCCGCCACGCAATACAATAAGCGTTCCAGGTGCGTAGTTTTTTTTGTTATAGGTAAATGCCTTTTCAGAAAAACGAACTTTTACATTGTGAGATAAAAGGTATGCGAGTGCTTTTGCACCGGTGTAAGAAGTGTATGGAATAATAAATCCGTAATTAGTTTGTGTGGTTGAAACGCGCGCCGGGACTGTGCTTGATTGTATCGGCAGCTTATCTTTTACACCATAAGCTTTTACGTTGTAAACATAAGGAAGCGACCATGCTGTGATATCGTAAGTATTGGAATCTTTCAAAACACTTTTTGGCTCAAATAAAATCTTTACCAATGTACCTCGCGGCTGGCAGGCCGACACTGCGAGTTGGTATCCTTCATCGGTATAATCTTCTTCTTTTCCATCCTGATAATCATATCCTTTAAAAGATTTTGAAGATGTAATTCCGTACTCAATTTTGTTATTCGATAGCAATGTTCCGATAGCATCTAATTGCGTTTTATCTTTTGCAGTCAACACATACGTTTTATAAGATGCGTTCACACCATTAGCCGCATCTGTAAAAAACTTTTTGTATTCGGTTACCAGTTTTTCTGCATTTGCAGATGCCATTTCAAGGGTTGACATAGCGGTTGTAAAATGATGCGCCGCCCGGTCAGTTAACGTCAATGTATCGCCATCATTTTTCAAAATACCAAGACCACCAGCCGGGCCACCACCCTGCTCAAACGTCATTCCAATGGCGCCATTATACATCGGGTATGTATCGCCATAAGACGGATATAAAAGATCGAATATTTGCCTGGTAAAATACAGCCATCCGTTCTGGTCAAAATACTTTGCATTATTCTTTCCGATGGTAACCTGAAAGTCGCGCTGCCACTGCGTGATAGCCTCGTGGTAAGGCTCGGCAGCGGGGGCAAAATAGTAAGGCGCATTCGAGCCTTGCTCATGATAGTCTACATGAATTTGCGGCAGCCAGTCATTGTATTTTTTCATGCGCTGCTGCGTTTCAATCTGCGTTTGCCAGGCCCAGTCCCGGTTCAAATCAAAATTGTAATGATTGCTTCTTCCACCCGGCCAAGGCTCTTGATGTTCTCTTGCTTGCGGGTCGGGGTTGTATGTGTCGCCAACAACAGAATTATACCAGTTTATATAACGATCCCTGCCATCAGGGTTTACGCAGGGATCTATAATAACAACCGTATTTTTCAGCCATTCTTTTGTTTGTTTATTGTTGTCATCAACAAGCGCAAATAAAGTAAGCATCGCCGCTTCGGATGATGATGTTTCATTGCCATGCACATTATAACTCAACCAAACCACAGCCGGTGCGCCATTTGTTTGTGCAGCCACACCATCATTCAACGAACCGGAAATACGAAGATTGTTTTTGCGAATCTCTTCAAGCCTTTGCAGGTTTTCGGGCAAAGCAATGTAGGCCAGCATTAACTCTTTGCCTTCATTGGTTTTGCCATAATCTTCCACCTTTACCATAAATGGCTTTGCGGAGGCGACAGCTTTAAAATAATCGTCTACTTTATAGCAAGGCGTGAAGCGCGCGCCTACTTTGTATCCTAAGAATTGCTCAGGCGATAAAAGCTGCGAAGAAGCCGGCAGGGAAAAGTAAATGCAGAGTAGTGCAGAGAGGATGCATTTTACAGTTGGTTTCATCAGGTGAAAATAGAGTACAACCACATTCTTACCAATCCTTTTTGCCGGATTGCTTTTGTCAATGCAAAGAATTACAATTCATATCTCCGGACATCTTAATTAAAGCATAGTTGTTTATAAAGATAACAACCTGATTGTTGCCCCACAATGGTTCTTTATGTGTAGAAAGTGAAGAAGCCAAAGGTGTTGTTTTCAGTTTTACATTAACTCTTTTAAACCCTAAAACAGCGATAGCAATGAAGCTTAAAATTAATTTGTGATGATGATGGAATATTGGATACGCTTACCATGGTTTTAAACAACAAGGGTACGATGTAACGACAGAAATTAATAGTATGTGCATATACACTAAAAAGAACCAGGACACCAAAACACATCGTGTTGTATTGTAAGCAAGCCGCGATGGCGCTAAAGTAGCGAAGCGCTCCGGTGCAGATGATTACTTTGAAAAACCTTTCGATATAAAAAATTTAATTGCCAAAATCAAGACTTATATACAAAGCTGATTATACGCGCATGTAATCGCCCTTCCAGTTCTGTATTGATTTTTTAATGTTGCGTGGCGACAAGTTTTCTTTTACAGTTCGGTCTATTAAAGGAAGCAATTCATCATCCGAAGCAAAACGCAAAGCCGCTATTTGCCCAAAAGAAAACTGAGGCTCCAACTGCCTGAAGCTTTTGCCTGTAAGCTCGAAATAACGCAGCCGTATTTCAAGCCTGACGATACGGTTCTGATTGCCCAATGCATAATGCTGACGCATCATGACCGCTACGGCAAAAATGAATAGCAACACAACGGTTATCCATATATAAAATATCTGCTGAAGAGGTGAATGAAAAATATTATAGGCGCTGATAAAAATAGCAGCCATCAACAAGGGCAGCAGCACAAAATGATGCGCCGGGTAAAAGCGGACATGATTCTTAAAATTTTGTTCTTTCATAAAACAAAATTAACAGGCAACCGACATAACTTTTGTTCTTGTTTATTAAAAGAAAGGATTGCTTTTGTAATGGCTTTTAGCAAGGTTGCCCTTTATTCCAAATAAAAAAATCCCGGCATTATCGAGCCGGGATTTACATATCCTGTCTTTTGAACTTGTAACCTAATTATCGGAATACGCCACGCTATTGATAATGGTTTGCAACGAAGCTCTAACCTGTTTGTTAAGCTTGAAGTGTTGCGCAATTTGTTCCAGCGTGGTTGTTTTATTTTTAAGGCGGGTTATAATCTTTTCGTATACTTTAGAATCCTGATTTAACCAGGGCTTGTCTGTTGCTTCAGCCTTTGCTTCTGCTTTCCGGGCAGCCGCCGGCGTAGATGCACCATGCGTGGCCGCATTGGCGTCATCGTCTTCATCAATGTTCAACCCAAGCACAGCAGCCAGCGCATAACGACGCATGTAACTTATTGCACTGCCTTGCGCCTGCGGGTCGCTTTTCGAGGGATTCATAAAGTAATCGGTTTGCATGTACTCGCCGCTGTCCGAATGCATCAAAACGGTGGTTAAACCATTCTGCCCGGTAGGAAACTGCGTGAACGATAGACCGCTGTCAATAAGAGGCATTTTTATCGTTTCCAGAATGTTTGACAGCGTTGCATACTTACTGTTGAAAAACGGGTTGATAGCATCTTTATTTACCTTACCCATTTTTGCCTGAAACTGGCTGAGCGCCTTGGCAATGTTGACGATTGATTGAGATTTTTCCATAGCCTTAAATTGTTCCGCTAAATTACCAAACTTTTTAGCAAAACACCAAATGAAAATGTGAAAAATTTGTTGATAAATTGCTTGCGGTACTAATGAAATAATGACGAAACCTTATCAATATATAATTATTGATAATCAATCATTTGTAAAATATTTAGACATGAAGATTTGAGTGTCTTGCAAGAACATAAAAGATGTTTTATTTTGCTAAATAATTCGGTAATAAAACTTTTGATTCTTCCCTTTTTGTATGAATATGGAAAAGCGTAAGCATTGAAAAACTAAACATTGGACTACAATCAAGAATATTTTTGATGCACTAAAAATGGTCTAACTTATATTTCATCCGGAGAAAACAAAAAGGCATACATACTTAATCATTTGATGATAGGAATAAGCTAATGACTAATACGTATCAGATAGCCGCTGCATCCGTAGCTAAGACAAGATATTGTTATTGATTTGTTCAGTCAATAAACGTCTTCATCTACAAAAACAAAAGCCCGTTCTGTTGTAAGAACGGGCTTTTGTTATCACCAGTTATCTTATTTCAGCTTCGCTAAAGCTTCTTTAATTCTTGCCCATCCTTTTTCAATATTCTGCATGCTGTTGGCAAATGAAAAACGTACACATTTTGGCTCACCAAAAGCATCACCCATTACCGACGATACATGCGCAGTGTTCAACAAATACATACTGAAATCAGCAGCATTATTAATGGTATTGGTACCGTCGCTTTTTCCATAGTAAGAAGATACATCAGGGAAAATATAGAACGCGCCTTCCGGTTCAAAACAAGTAATGCCCGGCACTTCTTTTATCAATTCTAAAACGCGTTTTCTTCTTCGTGTAAATTCTTCCACCATTTCCATACTCGGACGAAGATCAGTGGTTAAAGCCGTAATGGCAGCGCGTTGCGTGATGGATGAAGTGGCACTTGTAAACTGCCCCTGCAGCTTTTCGCAGGCTTTGGCAATCTCAACATTGGAAGCGATATAACCAAGACGCCAGCCTGTCATAGCAAAGCCTTTGCTCAAGCCATTGATAACAACCACACGGTCCTTCAATTCAGGAAACTGTGCAATGCTTTCATGCTCACCAACAAAGTTGATGTACTCATAAATTTCATCGGCAAGAATGGTAATATCCGGGTGCTTTAGAAAGACATCTTTTAGCGCAGCCAGTTCTTCTTTGCTATATACAGCGCCGCTTGGGTTGCATGGCGAAGAGAACATAAAAACTTTTGTTCTGTCTGTAATCGCTTCCTCCAGTTGCTGCGGTGTTATTTTGAAACCCTTCTCTTCTTCCGAGCGAATTTCCACCACTTTGCCGCGGGCAATTTTTACCAGTTCACTATACGTTACCCAGTAAGGCGTGGGAATAATTACTTCATCATCATCATCTACCAACGCCAGTATTACATTGGCTAAACTTTGCTTGGCGCCTGTAGAGACAACTATATTTTCTGGTTTGTAATCGAGGTTGTTATCACGCTTAAATTTTGTACAAACGGCTTCGCGCAGATCGGGATAACCGGAAACGGGTGTGTAGTGGCTCCAGTTGTCCTCAATGGCTTTTACAGCTGCGTCTTTAATGTGCTGAGGTGTATCAAAATCGGGTTCGCCGAGGCTAAGATCAATCACATCAATTCCTTTGGCGCGAAGCTCGCGACCGAGTTTTGCCATCTTCAGTGTTTCAGGCTCGGCAAAGCGATTTAATAACGATGATAAATGCATAACGGTCAATAAAAATTTGTGGCGCGAAGGTAGGAGGAAAAATAATGTTCGATGTTGGATGTATCTGTAAGATGAGTTTTATTCAGATACTCAAATTATGCCCGTGCTATCAGGCTTCGGTTGCGTTATAAAAGTGTTATAGATGCACTGCAAATAATGAATCTGCTTCTTATCCAAACCTCAATTATATTGGTTTCAGGTTACTGCATTTGTGAATAAAAAAAGGCCGTCCTGGAAAAGACGGCCAGTTTGCTCAAACGTATACCCTCTTACACAAATTGTCAGTGGCCTACTCTCATATATTCCTTCAGGATATCTGTCTGTGGATTGTTGAAAATATCTTCAGCATTTCCATGCTCGACGATCTCCCCGTAATACATGAACACGACATAATCGGCAAGGCGTTTTGCCTGCCGTAAAATGTGTGTGACCATGATAATTGTGTAATCGGTTTTCAGCTTTACAAATTCTTCCTCGATAACGCGGCTGCTAATAGGATCTAACGCCGAAGTAGGCTCATCTGCCAAAATAATTTCAGGCTCAACAGCTAAGCCCCTGGCTAAACATAAACGTTGCTGCTGACCAATGGAAAGACGTTGTGCGCTTGTTTTTAAACGGTCTTTTACTTCATCCCACAAAGCCACTTCGCGCAAATGTTTTTCTACTTTTTCTGCAATGATTTGTTTGTTTTTTACACCTTTTAGTTTCAAGCCATAAGCGATATTTTCATAAATGCTCATGGGTAAAGGAAAAGGACGCTGCATTACAAGCCCCATCTTTTGACGGATAGAAGTAATGTCGCGTGTTTCGTTTAAAATATTTTCGCCGTCAATCTCAATAGCTCCGGTAAGTTTCAGTTCGCTGTACAAATCGGTCAGGCGGTTCATACACTTCAGAAGTGTTGTTTTACCACAACCGGATGGACCTAATAAAACGGTTACTTTATTTTTTGGGATCGTGATGTTTATGTCCTTCAGAATGTGTGATGATTTGCTGTGTACATTCAGATTTTTGATGCTCATTACGGGCACTTTGCCCGTGACTGCCTGGTATTGCATGTCTTTAGTTTCTGTTGTGTTCATAATCAGTAATTACGTTTGAGATAAATAATTTTACTTCAGCCGCCAAGCCTTTATTTTTTTCGGTAAAGAAATCTTGCCGTTACGCTAATCACCAATACGATCGCTGTTAATACAATGGCAGCCGCAAACGCACGGTTCTGTACTTCTTCTATCGGCGAGCCAAGCTGGAAGAAGATAGACAAGGGTAAAGTAGCCGCGGGATCGCTTAATTTTTCAGGAATATGATCCGTATATCCTGCCGTAAATAGTACAGATGCCGCATCGCCGATGCCGCGCCCGAAGGCTAACAAAATAGCAGTTGCAAAGCCTGGTAAAGCCTGGCGAAAAAAGATTTTAAAAGCTATCTCTGTTTTGGTAGAACCCAATGAATACGCAGCTTCCTGCAGACCAATCGGGATGGTCATCAGCACTTCATCCATAGCGCGAATCATGATGGGCGAGATAAGCGTAGCAACCGTTACAATGCCGGCTCCAAGCGAATTGCGCAAGCCGAGATACATCATTAAAATAAAACCAAACGCACCAAATACAATGGAAGGCACGCCCCAGAGTACATCGAGAAAAAAGCGGATGCCAACTAATAATTTGGGATAGCGAATGAGGTAAATATTTATAAATAAAGCTACCGGCAAACTTAACACAAAAGCTAATACAGTGGCGCCGAACGCAAGATAAAAGGAACCGATGAGAGCATTGGCAATACCGCCGCCGCCGCCCATGTAGAAACCACCTTTCGGCTCTTGCGTTAACACTTCCCAGGTTAAAGCTGAAGAGCCTTTCAGGATGATATTATAAATGATGTGTACTAAAACCAGCACAATCAACAAAGTGATGAAGCCGGATAAATACTTAAAGAATTTTTCTTCCCATTTGCGCCTGAGTGTCATATCGCTTCAGATTTATAGATGATGAAACGGAAAATTACATTGATGGTTACGATGATAAGAAACAACAATAAGCAACCAAACATTAAGGCAGAATCATAAGTAGGAACCGACATCATTTCGCCATAATTATTGGCAATCAATGCAGGCAAAGGATAACCGGCATCAAACACAGATTGCGGTACCTGCACAACGTTTCCTACTACCATCATTACCGCGATGGTTTCTCCTAATGCTTTTGAAAAGCCAAGCCCAAAAGCCGAGATAATACCGGTTGCGCCTTTGCGCAGAAACACATGCTTGATAGTTTCCCATTTGGTTGAGCCTAATGATAAAGCGGCTTCGCCCAACTCAACTGGAATCTGGCGAAATACTTCGAGTATCATGTTTAGAATATATGGCACACTCATAACACTTAGCACTAAAGCACCGGATAAAATGCTATAGCCCAAAGAATCAGCATGAAACATAGGCGCAATTTTATCTGCCACCAAAGGCACAATAACCAGCACTCCCCAAACGCCGTAAACCACCGAAGGGATACCGGCAAGAATATCTATCACCGGGCGCATAAAACGCAGCATCCATTGCGGCGCAAACTGCGTAAGATAAATGGATGCCAGCAGGCATAAAGGACATGAAATGATAAGCGCGATAATGGTAACTTCCACAGAGCTTACAATGAACGGTAAAAAACCAAACTGACCTTCGCCCGGGCTCCAGTCGCTTGAAGAAATCAATTTATATAGCGGCTGACTGTGCCATAAATCGCTCGACTTAAAAACCAACCCTAAGCCAATTGCTAATGGCAGAAGAAGAAAAAAAGTAAGACATACAATCATCCATTTCGATGAGATATTGTCCCATATTTTTCGCCGCGTTAATGAAAAATTTGTTGAGGAGTCGGGTGCAATCAATGCTACACTCATAGCCGCTTTGGTTTTATTTTAATTTACTGATTTGCTCCTGTATTTTTCTTTTTGAAAGCGGCACGTAGCCATCCGTTTTCACCATCTTTTGCCCGTCAGCTAATACCCAGTTAAAGAAATCAAGAACCTCTTTACGTTGTGGTTTTCCTTTGGTGATAAAATATAATTCCCTTGCAGGCGGCGCAGGATATTTACCATCGTTTACAGCAGCCAGGAAAGTTGATAAATCGGTGTAATTTTTTTCGTCTGCATCAATGGTTCCATTTTCGTTTACATCAATTGGAACAGCTTCAATGCCGGGTATTTGCTTGCCGGTTCTGATATCGAACAGGAACAACGTATTGTTGTAGCCAATGCCGTTCTTATCATGCTTTATCGCATCAGAAATACCGGGATCACCATTCATGCCCAAGCCTTTGAGATTTTCCTGTTTTTTACCAAAGAAAGCAGCCCAGCTATCAGCCGCACCCGAAGCATCGGAACGCGTATACACATTGACTTTGGCGCTGTTGCCTGTTTTATAAATATCCTTCCAGTCTTTGATGGTCTTGTCAACAAAAATGGCTTTAAACTGGTCTTTGGTAATGCCTTTCGATTCGATGTCTTTGATAAATGGATTGGCTGGATTCACGGTAGGAATCACAGCATCTTTACAAAGAGAAATCCACCAGATACCTTTTTTCTTTTCTTCATCGGAAATGGTACGTGAAAACATACCGACATCAACGGCTCCTGTAAGCGCATCGGTTAAGCCTTTACCAGCGCCACCGGCCTGAATATCGAAGCGGATACCGGGATGTGTTTTGTTATATTCTTCCGCCCATTTTTGCGCCAGCGGATATAATGCGAATGCACCTGAAAAAGAGATAGAAACTTGCTCTTCTTTCTTTTCATTTCCCCTGCTTCCGCAAGATGCGAATGAGCTGATTATAAAAAGAAGAATAGCAGCTTTGGTAAGTTTTATCATGTAGTTGTAATTTATACGTTTGAGTGTTTGAGCGGAGCCATACAAATCTGTGTTTTATTGTATTCCTGTGCCCAAACCTGCGCCAGCAGATATAGGGCAAAAGCGCCTGATAAAGAAATGGAGATGGTAGTTGGCGATTTGGTAGAATATCCGTGGAAAGAAATCGCGAAGAGGAACAAAGAAAGAATTATAACTCTGTTGCTATACTTCATACATGATATTTTCAGTTGAATATTTATTTTAATTAAAAGGTGAATTTGCCAATCGTCGGAGTTACTCTAATGCTGAGATAAGACCAGTATGGTGTTTTAGAATACCTGTCGAGAATGGTTGCAGAGGACTTGGGATTTTTCACTTCAGCTAATGATTTTGTGGCAAGTGCCCAACTGAAACCACACTCTACATCGATGATGGGTGTTGGTTTAAAATTCACGCGCCAGTCATTCTCATAACCTAAGTATTTATTCTTTTCAGGAAGGCTTCTGAAAGCTGCATTTTTTTGAGAATAGAACAGGTGATTTTCAAAACGAACCGTCCATTTATTCTTAATGTACTGAAAGAATAAGTATGGATTGAAGAGACCGCCGTTGTTAAAATCTGCAGGGAACGTGGTGAAGAAATCCAGGTTGCCCATAAAGCGGTGGGCTACACCATAAAGCGGGACGAAGTTGTGCGTTTTGTCACTTTTAATTGTGCTGTCTTGCCCGCTCATCAATTCAAAACCCAAACGTATTGCGAGAGCTTTGGTAGAATATTTAATTTCAGGTTGTAAATAATAAGCATCAATCTTTTTGCTGCTTGAATCTTTACCTGTTTGGTAATATCCGCTGAAAGTTGCGTACCAGTTATACGTCTGATATTCTAACCTGCCACCAAATGTAAAGCGCTGGTAAGTGGTCTGGTAATTAGCAGGAACAGAACTCTGGTAACCATCCATCGTATTGATGGTTGTGAGCACCAGTGTTTTGTTTATTTTATAATTCAGGTAATGAACCAACAGGTTTTTGTAGTTTCTGGATGGCGTGCTAAGCGTATTCGTCAGAGGCACATAATTGGTTGTGAAATTATTCTCGGCTGATTGACCGAAAGAGAATAGCAACTCAGTGTTCAGGTCGATTTTGTTATTGTAAATAAGGCGGATGGCATCATGCGAATTGCCCGGCAAACGCCAGTCATTTTCTGCATACAAACGCTGGTTATCATAAACGACTCTTTGTCTGCCAATACGAATACTCCAACGGTCATTAAAATGTGGCTCTACATATCCTTCAAATAAATAAAGTGGAAAAGTAGTATTGGGATTAGCCGTAGTGCCCGATGTAGTGCCTTGTCCTTCGCGCGGATCCTGCTCACCCCAAACCCTTGCATCCTGTAACGACGCATAGAAATCGAAGTTTTTCATCTTATAATCTAAGTTGAGCCTTGTACGCTGGTTTATAAAAAATGCAGGCGAACCAGCAGCCGTGTCTTTTAAAGCAAGATTACGGTAACCATGTCTTAGCTCTGTACGCACACGCATATCAACTGATATGATAAGTGTGTTTAGTTTTGGGGCAGGTGCAGGTACTTGCAATTGTGCTGCTTTTGCAGCGGTATCTTGTAAAATTTTTGCTGAATCCTTCAATTTGGAAAGTGGCGTTTGTCCGCCCTCACTTGACTTTGCGCCCGCGGTATCTGCCTGAGCCTGCAATAATGTTGTGGAGAAAAGGTATAGGAAAAAAGCAAAGAGCGTTTTGGTCAATCCCATCATAAACAGTTATTTTTTGCAAACCTATATAATCTACCGGAATGATAGGAATTAAAAAATATAAAGAATCAAATATTTTTTTCCTTTATATTTTTTTGTTGCTGTTTGCTAAAAAGGTCCTTCATTTCCTGTTCTTTTTTTACAATGCTGCTCAGTGTTGCATTTTTCAGCATGTTCACAGCTTCATTTCTTACACCGGCAAATACATCGCGGATGCCGCACCACTCCTCATTTTCACATTCACTGCAACGCTCATAATATTTATGGGCAACGCAAGGCAATAACGCAATAGCACCTTCAAAAAGGCGCACCACTTCAGCGATATTAATCTCGTCGGGACTTTTTAATAAATAATAACCGCCAGTTTTTCCTTTGCGGCTGCTGAGCAGACCCGCATTTTTAAGGTCAAGTAAAATGGCTTCTAAAAATTTGCGTGGAATGTGTTCTCGTTCTGCAATACGGCTGATTTGTACGGGCTCATTGCTATGTTCGCGGGCAAGATAAACAAGGGCATTAATGGCATATTTTGTCTTTTTAGAAAGCATTCAGGCAAATGTACTATGTAAGAAACAAAGAAGTAAGTGAAAACTAAAAACCCGGATATCCTTTCCGTTTGAATTTTGACTACTTCATTTTGTTCCGGCACTGTTATAAAGTGCCTTGGTATCGGTTAGGATAAATGGATTTCTATCACACTTGATTACAATGAAAAATCGCTTTATTTTATATCCATTACACAGCGGAAGCCAAGATTATTTCCAGCACTTGTTGTTTCACCTTTACCACGACTACCGGCTTTATACCGAATGCAATAATCATCGCTGCAGAGAAAAGAACCGCCACGCTGTACATGCTTTTCCATGCCGGGTTCATCAGGATTGTAGCTGTTTTTCGGTCCTTGCGGGCTGGCAGAAGGCGATTGCGCATAATAATCCGGGCGATAAAGGTCGCTGCACCATTCCCACACGTTGCCTTCCATATCATATAAACCAAAAGCGTTGGGTGGAAATGACTTCACAGGTGCCGTTGTTATGTAACCATCTTCATCAGCATTCTTCCATGGAAAACTTCCCTGGAAAATATTGGCAACCCACTTGCCATTCGGCTTCAAATCATTGCCCCAATAATACTTCTGAAACTGTTTGCCGGCACGGGCTGCATATTCCCATTCGGCTTCGGTTGGCAACCGCTTGCCTGCCCACTTTGCATAAGCTGCGGCATCGGTGTAAGATATTTGTACCACAGGCTCACTGTCTTTGCCTTCGATACTGCTTTTCGAACCTTGCGGATGCATCCAGTTGGCACCACCTTCATACGTCCACCATTGCATCGGATTGTCTAATGAAACAGCATGCGCAGGTTGTGTAAACACAGCAGAGCCGGGAACCAGTTTATCTGCCGGAACGCCGGGATAGTCAGCCGGATTTAAAGCTTGCTCTGCAACCGTCACATAATTGGTTGCTTTTACAAACTGCGCAAACTGTGCATTCGTTACTTCATGTTCATCCATGTAGAAATTGCTCACCGTTACAGCATGAACAGGCTTGCTATCTGGAAAATCATTTGAACCCATTTGAAAGGTTCCGCTCTTTACCAAGACCATCTCTGCATTTGAAGCAGGTGTAACTGAAGAAGTATCTTTTTGCTTGAATGATGCGTTAATAAGAGCGGCTCTTGAAGAAGGCGATTTACAGACTGCACAGGTTTCTTTTTTGGCGGCTGTTTTTGCCGCCGTTTCTGCGCTTTCGTTTTTGTTGGCATTGTTGCAACACACAAAGAAAAATGCGGTACAAACAAAGACGAAGATTCTCATTTTTTCAATTATCATTCAGTTACAAATTAAAATAAAATAGAGGAGTTTGCATGTTAATGCGGATTGAAACATCGAGTTTATTTTACCCTATATCGTCAGCAAAGTAAAATATTAAGCCGGATTATATCCTATCATAAATTATACTTCATCTTCTTCTTTAAATCTACCGAACGAGATTATCAATTCTGACAAATCCAGTTTTGCACTTACTTTGAACCTTATGTGGGATGCATATAAAAAAGGATTCAAAGGGTATCTGCAACTTGAAAAATCATTAAGCGAAAATTCAGTGGATGCGTATCTCCGCGACATCACCAAGCTTACCGATTTCCTGCAAGGCACAGATAATTTAAAAACGCCGGAAATGCTTACACTGAAAGACTTACAGCAGTTTGTAAAATGGGTTTCCGAACTCGGCATCTCTCCTTCTTCACAGGCAAGAATCATTTCAGGCATACGCAGTTTTTATAAATATTGCCTTACAGAAAATATCAGCACACACGATCCTTCCGCTTTGCTGGAAGCGCCAAAACTCAGGCGTTCATTGCCCGACATCTTAAGCTTTGAAGAGATAGAAAAAATCATAAATGCAATTGATGTAAGCACACCGGACGGAGCCCGAAACAAAGCTATCCTGGAAGTGATGTACAGCAGTGGTTTGCGGGTAAGCGAAGTGATTAACCTGCGGAATAGCTGGCTCTTTCTCGATGTAGGTTTTTTGCGCATAACGGGGAAAGGAAATAAAGAAAGACTGGTGCCCATCGGCAGCGATGCCAGCAAATACCTGAAGCTGTATTGGGATCAAACCAGAATACATCAGAAGATTGCAAAAGATAGTGAAGATGTTGTGTTTCTGAACCGTTTTGGAAAGCCTTTATCGCGCGTGATGATATTTATGATCATTAAAGACCTTGCAAAAAAAGCAGGCATTACCAAGAACATTTCACCGCATACCTTCCGGCATTCATTCGCCACACATTTGGTGGAAGGTGGCGCAAGCCTGCGCGCTGTACAGGAAATGCTCGGGCATGAAAGCATTACAACAACTGAAATTTATACGCATCTCGATAAAGATTTTTTGCGAAGCACATTGCAGCTTTATCATCCGGCTTTCAGGCAATAATTATTTCAGGAAAAGTAAAATTCTGTTCTCTCTTTGCATGGAATTCTTATTCGCACATAAAGAACAGAGTTTTTGTTTATTTCAGGTGATAGGAATTTAAAATTGTCTGTGTTTTACCCGCTTTTATAACAGTCACATCATTGCCCGGAACCTTGATGTAAGCATTCCTGCGTGTTGAAGCTGCTGCAATGGCAACAACTATCGATGAGAAAAGAATAAGACGCTGGTTATCAAAAATGTATTTTCATTTCCTTTTTTAAAATAATTTATTGCTTTCATTTACTAAAGATAAGCTATCAACCACAGCTTACTGTTCATCAATTTATTATTGAAATCGCCGGATCGTTTCTTATTCTGTTATTGTATATCGCAGTGCGTCTGTATTCTTCAGCTTATTTGCTTTTACGCCGGTTGCTATAATTTCGTGCAAAGCGGTTACAGCATTGCCGCTTACTGCGATAGAAATGCTTGCAGCAACAGCATTATTTAAAAGAGATAAAAGTTTTTTTTAAAGAAAGATTCGATGATGGCTATCATCCATTTCCTATAGCTTTACAGCAACAGCGCATGACACCAATCCGGCACATTTACACAACGCCTCAAACTGATGAAGAATTGTTGATTTCGTTTCAGCAAAACGGCGATCAGCATACGCTGGCTTCGTTGTACCTGCGCTATTCTGAGCTTGTTTATGGTGTTTGCCTGAAATACTTATCTGAGGCAGAAACGGCGAAGGATGCCGTAATGAACATTTATACCGAACTTCTGAAAAAACTGCCTTATCAGCAAATCATTACTTTTAAAAGCTGGCTGTATGTGTTTGTAAAAAATTATTGCCTGATGCAACTGCGCAGTAACAAAATGCGAACCGTAGAGTTTCAGCCTGACATTGTGCAATCAGAAGATTTTTTGCATCTGGATAGTGTGCTCGAGAAAGAAGCCCAGTTTAAAAAACTGGAAGCTTGCCTGAACACGCTTGCTGATGAACAAAGCAAAGCTGTACGGTTGTTTTATCTTGACGGCAAATGCTATAACGAAATTTCGGAAAGTATGAGTTGGAACTGGAGTAAAGTAAGAAGCCTGATACAAAACGGAAGGCGTAATTTAAAAACCTGTATGGAAAAGAATGGCTGAAAGCAATGCACATATAGCTTATTCGTTTGCCGACATTGAACGCTACCTCAGCGGCGGTATGACGGCAAAAGAAATGCACAAGCTTGAGAAGGCGGCGTTGCAGGATCCTTTTCTTGCAGATGCAATTGAAGGATATCAAACTGCAGATAAAAAATTAGCGGATAAGCATCTGAACGAAATAACTGCCGCTTTGCAAAAAGAAGAACCGGCAAAGGTGATTCCGATGCGCAAAAAAAAGAGTTATAGCTGGTTGGCAGTTGCATCTGTATTGGCAATTATTGGGGCGGGAATTTTTCTTTTTACAGGACAAAAACAATCTCAAAAACAGTTGGCAGCAAACGATATAAAAGAAGAAAGTCAGCAACCTTTACCTGCTAAAGATCATGAGATGAAACCCTTTCAAACCGATTCGCAGCCTTCGGCTTCATCAGGAGATTTAGCATTGTTGAAACCTAAGAAAAAAGAAGCAGACAAAAGGATAGCGATGCTTCAAAAACAGATGCTTTCTGCTGATAAAACCCTAACTGATAAACCTGAAAAAGAAAGTGCAGAATCATCAATAACAATGTATGCCCCGGCTCCTGCAGCAGCAACAGATGACATGAAAAGAGAGCAAAACCCATCTCTTCCATCACAGGATTCTTTGAATGCAAGTATGTCTTTATCTGAGGTTGTAGTAACAAAAGCATTGAGCCGTCAAAACAAGCTTGCAAATAACTGGACAACAGATAAAGGCAAGCCTTTTTTAATGTCGGACGTTGAAGTAATAAATCTCGATAGCAAGAAGCGCAAACGCGCCGATACATCTGCCATACAGCCGGAAGGCGGATGGCAATCATTTCAGAACTATTTATTCAGTCGCTTAACCAGAAAAGATTCACTTTTGCTTGTTACCAACAACTCAATTCCGGATGATATTGAACTGGAATTTTCAATTGATAAAAGCGGGCTGCCTTACGATATAAAAGTCTCCAGCACACAGGATTCAACGGTTGCAGGTAAAATTGCAAATGCCATTCAAAGTGGACCGAAATGGAAAAGCAGCGGCAGCCGGGAAAAGCGCCTTCGTATACGCTATTAACTTTTACAAAGCCACCTGGTTCTCATTTTATAAATTATGCCTTTGTAATAATTTCATAAATCACATTCCTTACACATAGCGCCTGCTTTGAATAATTCAAATTTGTAAGTACACAATTTTTTGTACACATGAAGCTTTTCTTTTTGTTTTTTATTCTTTCGTTGGCTGCTGCTCCAAAGCTTTTGTTTGCGCAGCAAAACGACCTCAAAGGCTGGCAATATCTTGACCCGAAAACCGATGGCTATAACGGCATTAGTCTCACGCAGACTTACCAGTTTCTTTCAGGTAAAAAATCAAAGCCAATCATTGTTGCCGTTATTGATTCGGGTGTGGATACAACGCACGAAGACCTGAAAAATATTCTTTGGCACAATCCAAATGAAATACCCGGAAACGGTATTGATGATGACCACAACGGTTATATTGATGATGTATATGGCTGGAATTTTTTGGGCAATAAAGATGGAAAAAACCTGGTAAAAGACATTGATGAAAGAACACGTGTGTATTACGATTTCAAAGACCAATATGCTGATAAAAACCTTGATACCAGTTCATTGAACCTTGTTCAAAAAGAGCAGTATAAAACCTGGCTGCGGGCTGCACAGGCAATGCAACCAAACCCCGAAGACCAGATGGAGCTTAGCATGCTGGAAACGATCATGCAAACGTTGAACAGGAACGATAAAATACTGCGCCAGGAAACGGGCAAAGACGAATACACGGCAGTTGATCTTGAAAAAATTACACCTTCTACCAATGAAGGTAAAAAGGCGAAGATGACTTACCTGACGCTGATAAAGCTGGCTGGCATTGATGATGAAATGAAAAGCACAGATTTGCTTGCTGAACTGCAGAGTGAGGCTGATAGTAAAAAGCAAACAGCAAATGCTTTAACAACAGCACCTCCGCATTATCGTGATTCTATCGTTAAAGACAATTACTACGATATTAATGACCGCTATTATGGCAATGCCGATGTGATGGGCGGTGCGCCTATGCATGGTACGCATGTTACCGGCATCATCGCTGCGCAACGTGATAATAAACTTGGTGTTCAGGGTGTTGCCGATAATGTGAAAGTCATGATGATACGCGCCGTGCCCGAAGGCGATGAGTATGATAAAGACATTGCACTTGCCATTAAATATGCAGTTGACAATGGCGCGAAAGTGATCAACATGAGTTTTGGTAAAGGCTACTCGCCTGAAAAGAAATGGGTTGATGAAGCCGTTCGCTATGCAGAAGCAAAAGATGTATTGTTAGTTCATGCAGCAGGCAACGAATCGGCTGATGTAGATACAAGCAATAACTATCCAAACCCAAACCTGATTGAATCTGGCACCGAAGCTCCTAATTTTATAACCGTAGGCGCCAGCAGCGACACACATATTGGCAACGGCGAATTGATTGCTTCTTTCTCAAACTATGGGGCGAATGAGGTTGATGTATTTGCACCGGGTACTAAAATATATTCTACACTTCCCGGCGGTAGCAACTATGGCTTTTTGCAAGGCACCAGCATGGCTTCGCCGGTGGTAGCAGGCGTTGCAGCTCTTATCCGTTCTTATTACCCGGCTTTATCGGCAGAGCAGGTTAAATACGTAATTGAAAAATCAGCACAGGCGGCGCCTGATTCGGTGAAGATTACAACGCCAGGCAGCAATGGCGGTGTTTGTTCTATGAACAACCTTTGCAAAAGCGGTGGTTTTTTAAATGCATATGCAGCCATTAAACTGGCTTCTGCTTTAAAGCCTGAAGCGCCACGAAACGGCAAACAAAAAACCCCGGATGTTATTTTCGATAATAAATTTATTAAGCAGTAAAGAAATAAGCGCTATAATGTATGTTCTATAAAATAAAAAGCAGGCTATTTAAGCCTGCTTTTTATTTTATAAACTGAAGACTATTTTACGCTAAATGCAACAGCTATATTTCCCCACATCATGTATATGGTACCATTAGGGTCGATTACATATTTCAGACGCTCATTGTATAAAGAACCCGGCATTTGCTTTACCATTACTTTCAAAGCATCCTGCGACATATCTTCTTTATAGCTGTAGGCGCCCCATGTGTTCCATTTTTTATTGAAAATGAAAGTCCACTGGCTGCCGTGCTTAACAGCAAATAACGCATACTTACCGGCAGGAAGTTTTTTACCTTCTACCATTACATCTTTACTAACTTCAAAGGTAGTAGCTTCATTGGCCCCGGCGCGCCAGACTGAATCTTCTCTTGGTTCCAGATCTTTACCCATGGTACGGCCTTTAATAGCCGGGCTGCCATACGTCATTGTAATAACAGCACCCTTGGAAATAGTGGCAACTATACTGTCGCGCGGACTTGCAATAGGAGGCTTTTTTGCGGTATCGCTTACACTCATTGTTGGCTGCGCAAACGCCGATGTTGCAAGCAAAAAGAGGCTAACAGAAACGGCTATCAATTTCATTTTCATAACTGGTTGATATTTTTTGCAAGAATAAAACATTGCAACTAAACAGATAAAGGTTTTCCGGCTTCAGTAAAATAAAAAGTCACGTTT
Organism: Ilyomonas sp.; assembly: GCA_965199905.1. Taxonomy (GTDB): domain Bacteria; phylum Bacteroidota; class Bacteroidia; order Chitinophagales; family Chitinophagaceae; genus Ilyomonas. Next base: position 912,146 of record OZ241366.1, read on the forward strand.
ATAACGTGGCTTTTTTGTGACTGTAAGAAGAAAACAATTTATTCTGTTTCTTCTACTGCATCGAGGTTATATTTTTTTACAAATTCATCGCGGTGTTCCTGAAGGTTTTCAATCAGTTTCGTTACGGTATTCACTGTTGCATCTGCATGTTCGTGAACGTCAGGTAATTCCTGGTCGAGCAGGGCAACATTTGCGTTCATATTATCAGCTTCAATTTGTGCTACTTTCTTTAATACGGAAGTCTGGCTGTTCTTTAAGTCTTCCAGTTCGCGAAGCATTTTATCCATAGCTTCCATTTTAGCTCTGTTTTCCATAAAACTGTTTTTGTTATTTATTACTCTTTATAAAAAAACCTTGCCAGATAGAAACTGCAGGCTTCTTTTTAACAGGAGAGGGAACTTTTCATCTTCTCGCAGAGAATTACTTAAAGCTTTGTTTTTAGTCTATTACTTACGCTAAGCAATTGATAAAAAATCAGTAATGACTCCTTTAAAAATGCTGTTTATTATTCGCTTCAAAAAAGCCCGATCATTGCCCTGAACCTTGATGGGAGGATTTTTTCTGCTTCGACACGAAAGAATCACAACAGCCAATCATAAAAGAGATGAACGATGGTTACAAAAAAATGCACTTGTATTTGTTGAGCTGCAACTTTAAACCTATACAACCACTTGAATAAAAATGAATGTCTCTTTATCGATTTTTTGGACTCTGAAAAAAATTGCGAATCGTGGGCAGTCCACATTACATTTAGGGCGCTAATCTAACAGAAACCATGCATAAGCCTACCATCTTACTGATTGATGACAAGACTGATATTGCCCATACTTTTATGCAATATTTGCCCGGTCTTTTATACGAACCTGAACAGGTTGTTATCTGCCATGATTCATCTGAACTAACAAGTCATAATGAAGTTGAATGGTCGGTTATTATGATGCCGCTTTCTTCATCGGAAGTTGAAACAAACCGTTTGCTGAAACAATTGCAGCAACAATTTCATTATACACCTGTTATCATTATTGCCCGAAAAAACAAGGAAGAAAAAGCGGTAAAAGCGGTTGCCTGCGGTGCCGATGATTACCTGATTTCGGAAGAAGTAACGGAAGCGGTGTTGCAAAAAACAATTCGTTGTGCTGTGGCGCGAAGCCGGATTCATTACAGGCAGCTTTTTGTGGAAAGTCCTGCGCCGATGTATATTTATGATAAAAATTCATTTCGCTTTTTAGCCGTCAATAAAGCGTGCTGCAAGCAATACGGATACAGTGAAGATGAGTTTTTGCAAATGACAGCCGAGCAGATTCGCCCGGTTGAAGATGTGTCTTCATTCAGAAGTGTATCTGAAGCAGCGCCACGAGTTTATCATGATTTCGGGCAATGGAAACATCTTACAAAAAAGGGTGAAGAATTCATTGTGAATGTTTATGCACACGATACAAAATTCGGGAACAAACAAGCGAGGCTGGTTACGGCAATTAATGTAAGTAACGTTGTACTTGCCAGGCAGGAACTACAGGATAAAAATAAGGAAGTGGGCAATATTTTAGAAAGCATCACGGATGGTTTTTTTGCCCTGAACCTAAACGGAGAATTCACTTATGTAAACAAGGAATGCGAAAAAATATTTGGTTTCAAACGCGCTGAATTAATGGGCAAACATATCACCGAAGTTTATAGCAGGGAAGAGTATGCTTCTTTTTATCAGCAATACCAGCAGGCTGAAAACAAGCGCGTCAACATGCGCTTTGAAAGTTTTATCAACAGTATCGGCAAGTGGCTTTCTATCACCCTATATCCTACAAAGAACGGCATGGCTGTTTATGTTGTTAATATTACAGAACGAAGATTGATACGTGAAAAGCTATACAATGACGGGCAACAGTTGCGGGCGATCATTAATAACACGCCCGATATCATCTGGCTGTTAAATGCAGAAGGTAATATCACTGTTCGCAATGATGCTTTCCGGCAATGGATGCAGCATTTGGTAGAAGAAACGGATACACATACGTTGCCACCTGCCATTGCATCAAACTGGAAAGAACATTTCGATACCGCTTTTGGCGGACAAGCCACAACGTTTACCGCCATGGAAACCAAAGGCAGTGAATTGTTCTATCGCGAAGTGAGTTTATACCCTGTACACAGTGCTGGCGGGGAAGTGGTTAGCATCAGTTGTTTTGCGCGCGATGTAACGCAGCAGCAAGTGCGCATTCAGAAAATACAATTGCAGAATGAATATCTCGAAAAAATTGCGTGGATGCATTCGCACGAAGCCCGGGGACCAGTTGCCAACATACTTGGACTTGCCAGTTTATTCAATATGAACGATGCGGCTGATCCGGATAATACTATGATGATGGAACTGATTATAGAATCGTCTCAACAACTTGATAAGGTCATTCGTAAGATAGTTGCAGACATTGACGCTTACCAACTGAATTATGGAGATGAAGAATGATTATTTTGAAGATATCTTTTATCTATAAAATTTTCTTGTTCTCATTTTTGAATGATTATCTGACGACTGATACAATGGATTGACTGGTAAATGATTCCCGCAGATATTCCTTTTCAATTGACCGGCACTATTGCCTGGCTGCAAATTATTCTTCGTAATGTTTATTATCACCCGGATTGGGTATATAAAGGCAAAAACATGTTGGTTATAAAGCGGCAAATACCTGAATATAATCACAAATTGAATTGAATCCCCTGCGCAAGCGGCAAATCGCTTCCCCAGTTGATTGTATTTGTTTGCCTGCGCATATACGCCTTCCAGGCATCGGAGCCGCTTTCACGACCGCCACCGGTTTCCTTTTCACCACCAAAAGCGCCACCAATTTCTGCACCGCTGGTGCCAAGGTTTACGTTGGCAATGCCACAGTCGCTTCCTTTGTAGGAAAGAAAGGTTTCTGCCTCGCGCATATTCAATGTCATGATAGCAGAACTTAACCCCTGCGGCACACCGTTTTGCATAGCTATGGCTTCATCAAGCCTGTCGTATTTCATCAGGTATAAAATGGGCGCAAATGTCTCGTGCTGAACAATCGCCCATTCATTTTTTACTTCGGCAATACATGGCTTTACATAACAGCCGCTTTCAAAGCCTGCGCCTTGCAGCACGCCACCTTCCACAACAAAATGTCCGCCTTGCTGCCTGCATTTTTCTATGGCTGATTGATACTGCGCAACCGCATCTTTATCTATCAACGGTCCTACGTGATTATTGCTATCCAGCGGATCGCCAATCTTTAGTTGTGAGTATGCTTTGACAAGTTTATTCTTAAAACCCTCATACACCGAAGAATGAACAATCAAACGCCTTGTTGTGGTGCAACGCTGACCAGCCGTTCCAACTGCGCCGAATACACAGCCTATTAAAGTCATATCCAGATCAGCATGTTGCGAAACGATAATGGCATTGTTGCCGCCTAATTCAAGAATCGTTTTCCCCAGCCGGGCAGCCACAGCCGCACCAACCGCTTTTCCCATGCGTGTAGAGCCGGTTGCTGATATCAGTGCAACACGTGCATCTGCACACAAATATTCTCCCACTTGTGCGCCACCCTGCAGCAAACAGCTAATGCCTTCAGGCAAATTATTTTTGGCAAATACCTCAGCAACAATCTGCTGACAGGCAACCGCGCAAAGTGGAGTTTTTTCACTGGGCTTCCAGATGCAGACATTACCGCAAACCCATGCCAGCGCAGCATTCCAGCTCCATACTGCAACCGGGAAGTTGAAAGCTGATATAATACCAACAATACCTAACGGATGCCATTGCTCGTACATGCGGTGATGAACGCGCTCGCTGTGCATAGACAAGCCATAAAGCTGCCTTGATAAGCCAACCGCAAAGTCGCAGATGTCTATCATTTCCTGCACTTCGCCCAAGCCTTCCTGCAGGCTTTTGCCCATCTCGTAACTCACCAGTTTTCCAAGCGCATCTTTATGTTGCCGCAAAGCTTCACCAATTTGTCTTATAATCTCACCACGCTTTGGCGCCGGCACATTGCGCCATTGCAGGAAAGCTTCCTGCGCCGTTTGTACAACTGTGTCAAAAATCGCTTTACCGGCAACAGATACATTAGCTGTTTCCTTTCCATTTACCGGTGAAAAAGAAGTTATGGTTTGGTTGCCTGTAAACCATTTAGCGCCTGTTGAATTGCCGGCATTATCTGTCTGAATGCGAAGCTCCTGCAGAAATGTTTGCATGTACTTTATTTGAGTGTCGCAAGGTAAGGAACGGGAACGATGTAGAGATTTGGCAAACAAAAAGCCATCTACAAAAAATGCAGATGGCTTCACCATATAATTAATAAACGCCTACCAAATTTTTACAAAATTCTGAGAGCCCATGTGGAAGCTACTCAGCATTTTGATTTTTGCAAACGAGTACATAAAACCATTCATTTGCTCCTGCAACATTTTACGAAGGTCGCCAACGATAATACTATCATTCAGTAATCGCTTGAATTCGCCTATCAAACCGTTCTCTATATTGCTGCAATCTTCCAGCAATTTATCCATATTCTCTGCCTGCATATTTTCAATACCGTCATCGTCGTATTGATAATTGGTGAATATGGTTTCATTAAAATTGATTTCGCCTCTCAGTACCTGCGCATGAAGCGATAATTCTCGGTAAAACTGGAACAATTCTGTAGCCATACCAAAAACAAGTAGCTGTGCTTTTCTATCGGCGCAACGTCCGGCAATATACCTGAAACTTCGGTTGGCATTCTGCAGAGCAGATGTGAGATTTTTAATTTTTACGGCAATGGCGCTTGTCTGCCGGTTCATCTTTTTTGTTTGGATAGTTGGATACATATAAACGGTTTTAAAATGGCGAAGTAATGTTTTAAATGAGGTACTGATCCCGTCGTAAACCCAAACTGCAAGCCTTGTTACGCTGTATTATATCGTTAGATTATCCGTGTGCTGAAAAATAAAACTGCAATCCCAATACCAAAAACCGATATTATAAAGTTAAGCTTATAGAAATAAGTACATAAATAAAAATTCGCTTAAAATAATTATTTCAGATATTGCCTTCGATTTAGTACAGGTATAAATTTTGAAAAGCATTATAAAACTACAATAATATGTTCAAACCCAGCGAGATGACAAGTTCTTCCGTTATTCTGGAAAAGCTCCGTCAGAAAAAAATGGATAACGAATACAAATGGACCGACAAAGGTTTTACGGCTGGCAAGAGCAAATTTTACCAACCACAGGATTTGAAGATTATTAAAACTTATCGCTTTGAAGGCGATTCTGATCCGGCTGATATGAGTATCATTTACCTCATAGAAGCCAATGATGGATTGATTGGTTATAGCCAGGATGCTTACGGTACTTATTCATCTCATGATGATGAGGAAGGCTATGATAATTTCATCAGGCAAATACCGGTTGAAGAGCGGGACGAGCAATTGATATTTGAAGTGTAATTTAATCATTGTTGTAAAAAGAAAAGACGTATGCAAAACATACGTCTTTTCTTTTTACAACATTATATTTAGCAATCAATATGATTTGTTAGCTTAAAATGGATGCTTGTGATTCGCTCTATTAAAGCCCAAACTTCGCCCTGAACATTGATGAGAGAATTACTGCTGCTTCGATAAAGAATCACAGCCGCCAATGAGAAAAGAACCGGACGATGGTTCATAAGAATGTATTTGCATTCCATTCCAGTTAGACATTTATTGTAATCAATTATCAGGATAATCGAAGCCAAAGTTTTCATATCTGCCGGCAGAGAAAAAGCGGTACGCGCTTTCATGACCTGACAAAATCATTTCGTGCAACTCCTTTTCAAACTGCGATAAAACTGGTTGGTCATTAGTGAGATTTTTAGTGGTCATTTTAGTAAGCTTATTATCGCTGCTGATTTCTTTTGTGTTGACAGGTTGCAGTCCGCTGATTCCTATTTTCCAGTCATCGGATTTATCGAGTTTATATTTGAAGAAATACACCGTTCCTTTTTTCCCTTCCAAACTGATCGCTTTCTTGCCGGCAAGTTGAATATAGCTAAATTTTTCTTCGCTACTTTCATTCAGCAGCAACGATTTGGCTATGTCTTCCTGGTTGGCGGCTGACCTTGGAAACAAGTCTTTCCGGTGAATACTTTCCAATCGTTTTAGCAGCACAGATCGCCACTTATCTTTGGCAGCAAGGCCTCGCCAGATGCTGTCAGGCACAGGCTTTTTATTTGACGTTAAGGCGATAGCAGCTTCCAGCTTTACCGATTGATTTTTGGAAGACAACTGCCGTTGAAAGAAAACAGGCACCGAGGCGTTGCTGTCATAAAAAGGCATTAAAAGCGAGGAATAAGTAGAGAGTTCTTCAGAGCCATTTTTCTGGTAGCCGGAATAAGAAGAAGGATATCCAAACCGCATCGCATCTATAGAAACGTCATCTTCATTTTCATTTTCGTTATGCAGCAAACGCTCATCGTCGTTTTGCATTTTTTTCATTTCAATCTTAGCGTCAAAGTATAGCTTGCTGAAATATGTTTTGTAAACCGTATCCTTTACCATTCCACTATCAACCAAAACCTGCAATAAATGATTGACCGGCACCTTATAACTTTCGATAGCGCTAAGCTGCAGCAAACCGGGAAACATACGCTTTGCAAGAAGCAGAGAATCAGACATCAGATCAAAGAACTCATTATAGTCATTGTCGTTATCAAACACCGGCGGATCCTGCACCAGCAAAGCCTGTAGCGTGTCATAAGCGCGGGCTGTTCTGAGACGTGCAAGAGCAGATAAAATTTCATTTTGAAAGAAAGCTGTATCGGATGTTTGCCTGTATAATGTTGACAATATTTCCTCTGTTTCGCCCACACATATTGAATCAGTAACGAAACCCAATTCATGAATAAAACGGCTTTTATTTTCGAAATAATTTTTTTCGTTGCAGGCAAACGAATGAATAATAGCTGATAGCTTTGGCAATGCAGCACAGCTAAATTTCATGTTCGCAACAGCATTGTCGGCTTCCTTATGAAGTAATGAATCTTTGCTTCCATAATCTGTAAAAAAGTTGTTTTCTTTGTTTGTAAAAACAGAAGTTCCTTTTTTATCATCATCAGGATGAAAGCTTGATAAAAACGTTTTTAAAAAAGCACTTTCTTTATTGATTGTATCGCTGATTGCCGTTACCCTAAAGAGACGGTTGTGCTTTAATAAATACAAGTATGTGATTTGCCTTACTGTGTTTGTATCCTGTAGAATAACTTTATAACCCGTGCAGGTTTTATCAAGCTGGTAAGGCTGTTTAGACTTAATAATGAAAGAGTGAAAAGATGATGAATCGATCACTTCATTCCAGAATAAAGCAGAGTCTTTGCTATAAAAGTATGTCGGATATTGAACCATATTTACCAGCACAGCTTCGCCGGTCGTATCATCCTGAAAGAACGCCGTTTTAGTGGTGTAATAAGCACTTCGATACGTATCATATCCATGCGAATATTGGTTATCGGCATTGCTTCTTGCCATACTCATCAGGAATGTGTCCAGATGAGGAACAACAGGTGTTTGCACGGAAAAATGAATGGTTGTATCCTGGTACAGTTGCGCAGCCGCATACGAAAAAGGCGTGAGCCGGCATGATGAAAAGAAGCTGTTTGCCGCAATTTCATCCTTCTTTTTACCCGACAACATAAACACATAATACTGCGCGCCGCGAAGGACTGCTTTTGCATACATTGCTGCTCCGTTTTTTAAAAGGAATAACATGTTTAAAGCACTAAAACCATCTTGCTTTGTAAAGCTTCGGTTTAACTCCCTGTCTATTAACTTGCTTCGCTTCAGACTTTCTTCTATAAGGCTTATATCAAACGTATCTTCCTCAAGAAAACCATAATTATTGACTGTTTTTTTTAAAACGGTATACGCATTACCACTTACAGAATCAATGCCTGCCCATTGTGCAGAAATCATGTTGTCGCCCGCCTTATCTACATAAACAAAAGGAAGCTGTGGGAATGAACTACTAAACCCACTTCTATTGTTTTGACAGGTTTGCCATTGCAGCGGATGATAGTCTATGTGAATTGAATTAAAAAATAAATCCGCCTCTGCTCCATTTACATAATCATCGTTGCCACTCATCTTACATATCACTTCTTCAAATGGCGTAATGATGATGCGGTAACGCTGCAGATCGCCCCGCCTGGTGCGGTTTGTAATGTTTATAACCGGGTATGCATCCTGCTGAGATATTGATTTTGAAATGATGCGCCCCGGTATGTTTTCGTACAACAAACTATCCGTTCGCTTCAATACGTCGCTCATACTTTCGCCAAGCAAAGCAGCGTTGGTTTGTACACGGCTCAGCGTGTAATAAGTACCGTTTTCCATATCGGCATATTGCCAGCTCCTGTTGGTGTTTGTGAGGCTGGTACTTCGTTTATACAAAGCGCCGGGCAGCTTCATGGTAACGAAGCCATCTTCAGTTTGTACATCCTGAAATTGTACCGGCACTTTCAGTTTGTCAATCTCATCTTTTCGCTCTGCATTGCGGTCCTGCATGCCAACCGGACGCAGGCGATATCCCATTTTGCGAAGCAATTCTATAACCCCTCTTTTGCCCGGCAGGTGAGCCGCGCCAACGCCGACAAACAGGGAGTTGTGCCCTAAAATTGTATCTATGGAATGCGCCTGTATTTCGTTTCGCTTGTATAAAAACTTCTCAACGAAAGCGGGTGATGTAAATTCATATTTTTCGAGCGAGTCTAACACATCGAGATCACCCTGCCGATAGGCTGCCTGAATTTTCTTTTGAAGTTCATAACCCGTCTCGCCGCCTGTGCTGCGCTCGTGCTTATTCCTATCTTTTGCAGCATCCTGATAAGCTTCAAATACAATGCGCTCTGTTTGATAATAATCTTCGACACCCGTAGCTTTTTTACCCAGCTTTTTGCCTGTCTGGTAAATATATAAGTCGAGGTATGTGTTCTCTTCGTAATCTTCCTGCGCTTCGTAATTCCGATACAGCAAACTGTTGACAACCTGTGGCGCATCGGTAAGCGCAGCGCGGATATTATCTTCGTAAGGCTGAAGCTGAAAAGAGGTTTCCCGCAAATAATTATTGGCACCATTGCGCATGTAAGCTGATATCTGCTGCCCGTTTTTGTCCATGTCCATCATATCGCGCTGCCAGTAAAACGGGTTTTGCTCCAGCGCTACCATATCAACATTCTTAATGGCATAGTAAAAAGAATCGCTCAGGTGAAACACCATTTTGCTGCTTACGTGCATTGTGCCAAAGAGATAAGAAGGCTTCTGCAAACCCTTTCCTGTAATTTCCCACAATAAGCCCGGATATTTTTTTTGCTGCGCAAAAGAGAACACACTAACTAATAAACAAACACCGGCAACAACTGCCTTACTCATTACTCTCATCAAGTGTATACTAACGATTTGAAAACGGGTTTTGAAACTTGTGTAAGCTAAGTGTTATTTTGGAAAACAAAAATTGACTACATGAAAAATATGAAATTGTATTCGTTGGCTTTCTTATCTGGAATATAAAAATGCCACTGCCTATAAAAAGCTTTTTACATCAGTATAACTTCGGAGGTAAAACAGTGATTCCTGGTAACGCTAATGCTGGCATTGTTGAGGAAGTGCATTTGAAACCATAAGAACTAATACCTAAACAGTACAATACCGGAAGGGTTTCACAATAAAGGTGGGATTGAAAGAGACGGGATATTATTATGAACGGTGAAAAAGAAAGGGAAGCAGAAGCCGAAGTGAAAGAATGATAGCAAGGCTTCAAATTAATAAAGTATAAAAGGAAGCGTGCAGCCATAGATTTCGCTTAAGCCATTGAAGGGAAGTTGCATTACCGTTGTGTTCGTGTATTGCAATTTCATTTTGATTGTTTTGTTTCATTGTAATCAAATCCTGCCGGATTTGATTACAAGCGCGCTCTTTTAGGAGGTTTTTCTTGATTCATTTCAATAACACAAACATCTTTTTGCAAGTTTGCAAAGCTGCAAATACACCGGCAAAAGCCTTTTTTCCAATACAATATATGAAGCCTGATGTAGCCAAATGCTTTTGCCAATTACAATCTGGCGCGCTAACAAAAAAGGCCGGCACAGCAGCCATCTATATCGTTATACAAGACGCAACAGCACATAGAGCTTTCATTTTAAACGACGTTTTAGTTTTACGAAAGTCACTATTCCTTTACCTTTTATTCTTATAATTTCGTTTACTTAATTTGACAATGCTTTTGTAAACACTGCTATATATTGTAGCTGTCATGTAAAAGCAACTTTAAAAAGTTGAAAAGTCTTATTGCCTTAACCGCTAAACAATGAAAGTTATACTCATTCTTTGCATACTGTTATTATCTGATTCTGTGTCTTTTGCTTCGCCGCACAAGGACAGCCTTATGGATGAATTAAATGGGGCAATAAAAGACGCACACAAGTATGATGAGAGTAAAGTGGCGGATATTACTAAGTTACAGAATGAACTAAACAAAAGTTCACAAAACGATTTAGATCAGCGCTACCAAATTAATCTCCGGTTATACAACGAATACAAATACTACAATTATGATTCGGCATTGGTTTATGCAAATGAACTTCAGCGGTTAGCCTATTATAAAAGCGATCCGGCTTTAATTACAGATGCGAGGTTGAATGCGGTATTCATTATGTTGTCGAGCGGAATGTTTAAAGAAACATTCGATTCGTTGCAGGTTATTTCCGTTACGAATAGCGCTGATTCGGTGAAAGCAGAATATTATTCATTAATGGGGCGCGCTTATTATAATCTTGCCGATTTTAACGGCGATCCCTCATACAATGTCAAAGCCAATTTTTATTTAGACTCCGCATTACATTTATACCCTGCCAATTCTTTTGACTATAATTATTATTTAGCTCTCACATTTCTTAAAAAGAGAAATACCGATAGCGCTCTTTTTTATTTGAATCATGTAATGGCGCACAAAGATTTGTCATACCATCAAATTGCGTTAGCAACATCAACCATAGGTGGCATTTATATAAGTCAGGGTTCAGAGGATAAAGCGATACCTTATTTAGTCCACGCTTCTGTTGCAGACATAAAATCATCAACCAAAGAAACGTTAGCCTTATTAACGCTGGCAGGAATCATTTATAAAAAAGGAAACTTAGACGAAGCGCTGTTATATATTGAGAAAGCGAATACTGACGCTGAATTTTATAATGCCAGGCTTAGGAAAGTGCAGGTGGGCGCCGTTTTGCCGCTTATAGAAGGCGGCATGATTCACACAATCAAAAACCAGAAAGAAAAATTACAATATTTTTTAATTGCATTATCCATCCTTGCAATCTCTTTGGCGGGTTTTGCTATGATTATTCGCAACCAGGTGAAAAAACTAAAAGCAGCCAGAAAAAGTTTATCAGAGATCAACTTAAAACAACAGAAGATTAACCAGGAACTGCAGGAAGCAAATGAGCTAAAGGAAAAGTACAATAATCAGTTAGTAGTTACGAACAGCCAGTTGGTGGAAGCTAATACAATAAAGGAAAGTTACAATGTGCAGTTAAAGCAGATAAACCACCAGCTATCAGAGGCAAATAAGATCAAAGAAGAATACATTGGTTATTATTTTAATCTTGACACCGAATATTTATCGCGGATTGAAAAACTGATAACTTCTTTGGATAAAAAGGTAGCAGAAAGAAAATGGGAGGAAATCAGGTTCATTCTTAAAAGCGTTGACCCAAAAAAAGAGAAAGAGGAACTTCTGCAAAACTTTGATAAAGTTTTTTTACGGCTGTTTCCAAATTTCGTTTTGCAGTTCAATACTTTATTTAAACAGGAAGATAAAATCATACTGAAAGAAGATCAACTGCTGAATACTGAACTTCGGATATTCGCCCTTATCAGGTTAGGTGTAACCGAAAATGAGAAAATTGCTGAAATCCTCGATTATTCTATCAACACCATTTATTCTAAAAAAACTAAAATAAGAGGCAAAACAATTATTAACAAGGACGAACTTGAAAAAAAGATTGTCGAGATTACCACAATCACCTTCTAAAAAGGCTTTTAAGGATTTGTTTTGAACAATATGATGAATTTGCATTATATCAATATAACTTATTTGATGTCAAATCATTTCAAATTAAATTAAAAATAATTTTTAGATTAATTTCTATTTTTTCTATTTTAAATTTTTTGCAATTTCTTTTTAGCACTCATTTTACATCAGAAGTTTAGCAAACGCTACATTCTCTTGCCTGCCTGCATTGCCATTCTGCTATTTATACGAAATGCTTTAAATATAAAAACTTTCCACACATTGGCTTGCTCTCTATTATTGCTTCAAATAAATGAAACTCAAACTTTCTGCAATTAAAATCCTTGTTCTATGCCTGACTTACTGCATAGCAATCAAAGTATTTTCATTAGTTTTTGTAATAGCCATAAAATTTAAAAATCAAATAAAAAGTAACAATACCTCAAAACATGAAAGCAAAACGAATGCTTCGAACTACATTTCTTTACCTGCTGTTTTTTTCTGTGTATCAACAGGTTTTTGCACAGAGCAGAGTCATAACAGGTTCTGTTTCTGATGACAAAAATAGCCCGGTCGCCTCGGCATCGGTTACCGTTAAAGGCACTACCATTGGCACTGCGGCAGATTCTTTAGGTAATTTTTCGCTTACAGTTCCCTCGAATGCCAAAACATTGGTGGTTGCCTCTGTCGGTTATACCAACCAGGAAGTGCCCATCGGTGTTAAAACGACGATTGCAGTTGTTCTGATTTCTACATCACAAGCTTTAAACGATGTGGTAGTGGTGGGTTATGGCACGGCAAGAAAGACAGATTTAACAGGATCAGTGTCAACTGTGTCCAGCAAAGATTTAAACCCGGGACCGATTACCAATCCATTACAGCAGCTCACAGGCAAAGCGGCGGGCGTAAACATTTCCCAGGTGGGAAGCGAACCCGGTTCCACACCATCGGTTCGTATTCGTGGCATTACTTCCCTGCAAGGGGGAAATGATCCGTTAGTTGTGGTTGATGGCGTACAGGGTAATCTGGATTTGTTGAACCAGGTGCCGCCGAGCGAAATAGCAACGGTTGACATTCTAAAAGACGCTTCTGCTACGGCGATTTACGGATCGCGTGGCGCGCCGGGCGTAATCATCATTACCACGAAAAAAAGCACTGCCGGCAAAACCAGTGTTGAGTATACTGAAAACAGCTCGCTTGATGTAATACCTAAAAAATTGCACCAGTTAAATGCTACCGAATGGACGAACGAGGCAAAGCTGCAAGGCGTAGATGCTTCTGCCAATCACGGGTCGAGCACAGATTGGTATGATTTACTTACCCGAAATGGGTATACGCAAAATCATACCCTTGCTTTTGGCGGCGGCGCCCAGGGATTCAATTACCGTGCATCAGTAACTGCTATTACACAAACGGGTGTTGTTATCAACTCCAGTTATCATAAATATATCGGCAGAATTACCGCCACGCAAAAAGCTTTGGATGACAGGCTTACCCTTACCATGAATGTGAACAGTGGTATTAACAATGCTACTTACAGCCCGACAGGCGTAGGTAATGCCGCTTTTAGTTCTATTCTTGTAAACCAGGCTTATATAGCAAGACCAACCGATCCGGTTTACAATAGCGATAGCACGTACTATAGAGATCCGAATGTGTTTCAATACACGAATCCGTATGCGGTTGCCAAAACCGTTAAAAATGTGGGCAACACAAATAACTTATTCGGAAGCCTGAACGCCAGCCTCGATATTTATAAAGGCATATCCGCCGGATGGTTTGGCAGTTGGAGAAAGGTTGATTTTAATTCGGGCTACTATTTACCGGCAGCATCAACCGTTCAAAATGCTATTGATAATAAAGGGATTGGAAATATCCATAATGATCATACGGACGAAAAATTACAGGACATCAGTTTAAGCTACAAACACGATTTTTCAAAAAGCCGTTTGGATGCAACTGCCGTATATGAGTGGCAGGCGCAAACCTATAACGGCACATTCACACAAGGCAGAGGATTTATCAACGATATCGCGAGCTATAATGCGTTGCAGTTAGGCGATCTGTCGAAAGTATTGCAGGGCGATTTGTCTTCTTACAAAAATGACAGAAGGTTGGTTTCCTATTTGGGACGGGTAAATTATTCATTCGATAACCGCTACCTTTTAACGGTTAGTTTCCGGCGCGATGGTTCAACGGTGTTTGGTACTAATAACAAATGGGGCAATTTTCCTTCCGCATCCATTGCATGGCGCATTGACCAGGAGAGCTTCATGAAAAACCAGAAACTTTTCAGTACGCTTAAATTGCGCGGCGGCTACGGCGTTACCGGTAACCAACAGGGAATCGGACCCCAAAATTCCATTTCGTTAGTTGGACAAGCAGGAACTGTATTCTTTGGCGGTACAACGATTCCTAATTATGCGGTTACGCAAAATTCAAATCCGAATCTGCGTTGGGAAACCAAAAAGCAGGGGAATGCCGGTTTGGATTTCGGGTTTCTGGACAATAGGCTGACGGGTACGTTTGATGCTTACTCAGCCACTACCGATAATCTTTTGTTTAACTATACAGTACCGCTTGAAGGTCCATTCTTAACTACGAATATATTGGCTAATGTGGGCAGCTTACGAGCCCGCGGATTGGAACTTTCCTTAAGCTATACCCTAATTAGAACCCATAATACAACTTTAACATTGGCAGGCAACGGCTCTTTACAACAAAGCAAGGTGCTGAAACTTGGCGGTGATATCGAGGGTTATGATATAGCTACAAACTATGTAGCGTGGGGAGCCAATGCCTTTCTTGTTGTTGGTAAACCCATTGGTACCTACCTGATTGTGCAACATCTTGGAAAAGATGCGAACAATGCAGAAACCGTTGTTGACCAAAATAAAGATGGCATCATTGACCAGGGAGTTCAAAGCGTGGACAGAATAGAGGAAGGGCAATCGTTGCCAAAATATAACTATGCATTTACACCCAGTTTTAGCTATAAAAATTTTGACGCTTCAATGGTTTGGCGGGGATCGGGTGGCAACAAAATCTACAACGGCTTGCGCCAGACACTAAGCTTAGAACAAAACCTCGGTAAATCAAACTTATTAGAAAGTGCTATTCCGTTAGGAATTGCTTCCTCGCAATATGGCTCTGACCTTTGGTTAGAAAACGGCTCGTTTTTAAGATGGGAAAATCTTTCATTAGGATACCGGTTTAATTTAAGCAATGTCAAATATATTAATGCTTTACGCCTGTCTGTAACCGGTCAAAACCTGGCGTTAATTACCAAGTACAAAGGCTTGGACCCGGAAGTAGATGTAAGTAGCAATAGTGTGAATGGTGTAGTCTCTTCAGGTGGCGACTTTGGTAATTATTATCCGCGTACAAGAACATTTTCAATCGGTTTAAACGTCATTTTTAAATAGTCAAATCATGAAAAATATAGTATTGGGTATTCTTATTATAGGCTTGGTTGGGCAAAGTTGTACAAAGGTTAATGAAAATGTGTACGACAAATATGCTGCCGACCAGTTTTACTCAACCCCAACAGGCGCTGATGTTGCGTTAGCAAATGTGTATGCAAAAATTACAGGAACCTGGGGCAGCAATTATGCTGGTCGTGATAACTGCTGGTACGATTTAAACAGTTTCTCATCTGATGAACAGGTGATACCTCACCGCAATACCGGCGACTGGCAGCTCGATTTTGCACAATTGTATATGCATACAGAATTACCAAGCCTTGGCATCATCAATAATACCTGGGTTTGGGCATATTCCTGTATTAACGCGGCAAATAACGCTATCGCGCAGCTTACAACAGCCAATGCCGACCCCGCTAAGATTGCGGAAGCTAAAGTGATGCGCGCCTGGTTGTATTATTTGCTGATTGATGATTTTGGCGATGTACCTTTTTACACCGATAACAATACGGATGTTTCTAAAATACCACAGGAAAAAAGAGCAGTTATTTATGATTTCATAGTATCTGAACTTACCGCAAATGTTGATTTGCTTTCCGAAACAAGAGGCGGTGTTTACTACGGGCGGTTCAATAAGTGGGCTGGCTATATGGCGCTGGCAAAAGTGTATTTAAACGCCGAAGTATATACCGGCACACCGCAATGGCAGGCTTGCCTTGATGCCTGTAACAAAGTGGCAGATGGTGGTTTTACATTGCACCCCGGAGGCGCTAATGCTGGCAGCCCGCTGGGTTACCAATATTTTGAACTGTTTGGCGATGTTTGCCCCAACGATGAAACAATTTTGGCTGAGTATATCACTCAGAATATAGTTAGCGGAAACATCTATGCCATCAGAAGTTTAAACAGTGCGAACGGCACTGCGCTGATTGGCTTTGCAGGCTGGAATGGAACCATTATTCCCGAAGACTTTTATGATAAGTATGATGCTAATGATATTAGAATACATCAGTTTTTGGTTGGACAGCAGGCAGGTGGCGTTACTTATACCAAAACTGTTTCACCTATTATTACGCCCGGTGCAGCGCCCAACGAAGGCATCAGGGATGTTAAGTTTTTCCCGGTAAAACCATCTGATGCCAGCGGCGAATCAAATGATTTTCCTATTTACCGGTATGCCGATTTATTGTTAATGCAGGCAGAATGCAACCTCCGTTTAGGAAATGCGGATGCTGCGGCGCCATTTTTAAACAAGGTTAGAGAAAGAGCAGGTCTGAGTGATATTACCACTCCAACTCTTGATAATATTTATGATGAAAGAGGATTTGAACTGGTTTTTGAAGGTCACCGCAGGCAGGATATGATCCGCTTTGGCCATTTTCTGGAATCTCATGGCGTTGCGCCGAATGTAGTTCCGGCAAGTCCGGCGTACAAAACTCTGTTTCCGATTCCAACCGCGGCGTTAAATGCGAATACGACTTTAAAACAAAATCCTGGTTATTAATAAAACACTATCGTTGTTTTAAGTAAAACAAAATTCATGAAACTTATATCGAATAAATTATTCATCGCCCTGGCAGCCATACTGCTGTTTGCAGCTTGTAAAAAAGATGCAGATGTTACATACATGGATGTGGTTTCTTTTCCACCAGCCGTTACAGCTTCCACAAGCAACGTAGCGCTGTCTGCCGATAACCTGGACTCTTCAGTCATTACCTTTTCATGGCCTGCCGTAACGTTCAAGGTGCAGGCACCGGTTACCTATACATTGCAAATGGATGTACCTGCCGACACCGTTGGCGGTTCTGCCTGGAGCAATGCTGTTAGCGTAGAGATAGGGAAAGACGTGCTCAGTAAGTCTTATAAAGGCGCTGACATTAATACCGTTGCTCTTTCGCAATTAGGTTTGCCCGCTGATTCAGCCACTACAATTGTAGCCAGGGTAAAAGCCACACTTGACCGTGATGTGTATTCAAATGCGGTAGCTTTTGACGTAACGCCTTATAAAGTGTTTGTTGCGAATGTTCTTTATGTTCCCGGAGCTTACCAGGGTTGGGATCCGCCCACAGCACCGGTGATAGCCGAGGCTAACGGCAGACCTAAAATGTATGAAGGATATTATTACATGCCAGGTTCCGGCGCGCAATATTTTAAATATACAAATGCACCCGACTGGAACCATATCAATTATGGTGATGGTGGTAATGGCACATTCAGCACAGACGGTGCAGCAGGCGGAATATACGTACCCGATGGCGGATATTATGAATGCACAGCCAACCTGAACAACAACACCTGGACAACCACAAAAACAACATGGAGCATTATTGGCGACGCTACGCCAGGCGGATGGAGTACCGATACAGAAATGACTTACGATGCAGTAAACCAGGTTTGGAAGGTAACAGCCGATATGCTGGCAGGCGGCTCCTTCAAGTTCAGAGCTAATGATGCATGGGTAATAGATTTTGGTGTTGATGGCGCTGGCAATCTGGTATATGCAGATAATCCGTTTTTCGGATATACAGCGGGATTGAATAACCTGGCTGTTCCTTCCGATGGCAACTATACCATTACACTTGATTTGCACAACTCTGGTAACTATACTTACATTTTGCATAAGAACTAATCACGTTCTAATTTAAATAAAATAAATGAAGAAATTTTCAATTTTCATACTGCTGTTTGTTGCCCTTTCCTGCAGTAAAACAGATGATAAAATTCCTGTAGGACTACCTGCTGATCCGGCGCAATATGGAACACCCTTTTCAAGTGTTCCATCGGCTAAAGATGCAAACATCTACCAGGTAAACATGCGTGTTTTCAGCGCAGCCGGAAACTTTCAGGGTGTTGCTGCACGGCTGGACTCAATAAAAAATTTAGGAATTAATATTATTTATTTAATGCCTGTTTATCCGGTTGGTGTTTTGAAAGCAATCAATTCTCCGTATGCCGTTAAAGATTATAAAGCGGTGAATAGTGAGTTTGGAAACCTTGATGATTTACGCTCGTTAGTAGATCAAGCTCATCAAAAAAATATGGCGGTTATATTAGATTGGGTTGCCAACCATACATCGTGGGATAATGCGTGGATAGCCAATAAATCATGGTATCAGCAGGATGCTTCCGGCAATATTGTTTCGCCTCCGGGATATAATGATGTAGCGCAGTTGAATTATAATAACGATACGATGCGTGCGGCTATGATAGAAGCCATGCGCTACTGGGTTTTTACCGCTAATATTGATGGTTACCGGTGCGATTTTGCAGATGCCGTTCCTTTTGATTTTTGGAAACAAGCCATCACTTCTTTGAGAAGTATTAGCAGTCATAAACTGCTGTTTCTTGCCGAAGGCACAAGAACCGATCATTTTAAGGCTGGCTTTGATTTTATATATGGCTTCAATTTTTACGGTAATTTGAAAGATATGTATGATAACAGCAAGTCGGCAACGCTTATCAATAGCGTAAATCAGGCGGAATATACAGGTGCTTACGATAGCTCGCAGGTGGTGCGATATGTAACCAATCACGATGTCAATAGTTCGGATGGCACTCCGCTTGATTTATTCGGTGGAAAGCAAGGCTCAATGGGCGCATTCATTGTTGCCGCTTACATGAAAGGCGTTCCCATGATTTATGACGGGCAGGAAGTAGGCACTCCGTATCGGCTCACTTTTCCGTTTACATCAACCAAAATTGACTGGTCGTTGAATCCTGAAGTTACGGCTGAATATAAAAAAGTTATCCTTTTCAGAAACAGCAGCGCTGCTATTCGCGGCGGTCAGTTGTTCTCTTACACCAGCGATGATGTGGTTGCGTTTACCAAACAACTGAATACTGAGAAAGATTTTATAATGGTAAATATCAGAAATAAGACAGTTAATTATACACTGCCTTCTGCACTTGCCAACACCACCTGGACGGACGCTTTAAACGGCGGAAACGTACCGTTAACTACTAACGTTACAATGCAGCCATACAGTTATCTTGTTTTAAAAAATCAATAGTAAATACACTGTTAACCATCGGGTAAAAATTTATAATGATACACATTTTGCAGAAGCTCGGGATTGTACTGTTGCTTGGTCTTTTGTTTACCAATCCTGTTGTTTCTACCGCGCAAACCGCGCAACAAAAAACAACAGAATCAACTCCGCCGCAATACGGAAAACCCTTTCAACATGTGCCTGATACCCGTGATGTAACGCTTTACCAGGTAAACATGCGTGTGTTTAGTAAAGAAGGAAATTTCAAAGGCGTGTTGGCGCGTTTGGATTCAATAAAAGCATTGGGAATAAATGTGGTTTACCTGATGCCGATATATCCTGTTGGCATTGTAAAAACATCCAATTCTCCTTATTGTGTAAAAGATTATAAAGGCATCAACAGCGAGTTTGGAACGCTGGAAGATTTGCGCGCCATTGTTGATGGTGCGCATCGCAGAAACATGGCAATCATTCTCGACTGGGTTCCCAATCATACTTCGTTTGATAATGCCTGGACGAGCAACAAATCATGGTATTTGCAAGATTCAAGTGGCAATATAATCAGCCCGCCGGGAACCGGCTGGAACGATGTGGCGCAACTGAATTATAAAAATTCAGACATGCGTTTGGCGATGATAAATGCCATGAAATATTGGGTGTTAACGGCTAACATTGATGGCTTTCGTTGCGACTACGCTGATGGACCGCCGGTTGATTTCTGGAAGCAGGCTATTGATACATTGCGTCACATTCCGGCGCATCATTTACTCATGATGGCAGAAGGTGCGCGGAGTGAAAACTTTGCTGCCGGTTTTGATTACAATTTCGGGTTCCGGTTCTTCGAGGATTTAGAAAAGATTTACGGCAAACACCGTTCGGTGCTTTCGATAGATAGCTTGAACATTTCGGATTATAAAGGCGCTTCCGATACCCAACGCATCATACGTTACATCACCAATCACGATGTGAATGGTTCCGATGGTACACCGTTGGAATTGTTTGGCGGAGAGCGGGGTTCTATGGCAGCATTCGTGGTGGCTGCGTATATGAAAAGCGTGCCCATGATTTATGACGGGCAGGAAGTGGGAACGCCGTATCGTTTGGTGTTTCCGTTTACATCAAAAAACATAGATTGGACAATTAATCCTGACGTAACCGCGAAATACAAAAAAGTTATCGCTTTCAGAAACAGCAGCAATGCAATCAGGCGCGGTGAATTAACTTCTTACACTACTGATAATGTATGTGCCTTCACAAAAAAGTGGGGTAAAGAAGAAGTGCTGGTGATTTCTAATTTGCGGGATTCATCTATCAATTACTCAATACCGGCAACGTTGAAAAATTCTACCTGGAAAAATGCAATGAAAGAAGGAAAAGTAACGCTATCAGCCAATATTAATTTACCAGCATATTCTTACCTCATTTTGAAAAAGTAAATTGTTTACATCAGCAGTTTGGTTGTTATGAAACGGATTGAATGACATGGTTGATTTATGGTAGTAACTCTATTGCAGTAGCTGCCGTTACAAGCTGGCTATTTATTTAAAAGCAGATGATGATGCTATTAAAATTGCAGAATACTAATGGTAAAAAGACAGATAAAAAACTACCAAAAACGTCTCTTTTTTATACACGTTTCAGCCTTATTTATTTTAGTTTTTAGCACATTAATATGCACAGCGCAGGAAAAACGGGGTGCTGCTATTCCCTGGACAGCTTATGAAGCTGAGCACATGAAAACAAGTGGAACTGTTTTGGGTCCAAAATATGATCCTTATTTGGTGGAAACAGAATCATCCGGACAGCAATGCGTAAAGCTGAATGCGAAAGGTGAATATGTTGAATTTACCGCTTCTGCCAACACCAATGGTATGGTGATAAGATTTAGTCTGCCCGACGATCAAAATGGCAACGGCACACATACAACACTCGGCATCTATAAAAACGGGAAGTTGATTCAACACGATACCATTTCATCGCGATATTCCTGGCTGTATGGAAAATATCCTTTCACTAATAATCCCGATTCCGGCAAGCCCAGGAATTTTTATAATGAGATAAGAATAAAAGATATTCCGGTTGTAAAACGAGATGTCATCCGCATTCAGCGCGATGATAAAACAGGGGATAATGCAGCGTATTGCATTATTGATTTGGTTGATCTTGAAAATGTTGCTTCGCCCTTACAGGCACCTGCTAATTCGTTGTCGGTTACAAATAAAATTTTTAAAGAAAATATTTTGGGCGATGATTATACAGAAGCGTTCAGAAAGTGCATTGCTGAAGCAGTAAAAACCGGTAAAATGGTCTGGATTCCGGCAGGAATTTATAAGATTACAGGAGATATTGTACTGCCTTCAAACATAACCTTGCAGGGTGCCGGTATGTGGCAAACTACGTTAGTTGGTGATGAAACATCATATACCGATGCGGCTAAACGGGTGAGACTAAAAGGAGCCGGGAGTAACATTCACCTTGCTGATTTTGCCATCATTGGTAAATTGAATTACCGGAGCGACAAAGAACCGAATGACGGCATCGTTGGCTCTTATGGAACAAATTCTACCATTGCGCGCTTATGGATTGAACATACAAAAGTGAGCATGTGGATTGAAAACTCTAAAAACCTGCAAATTTCAGGTTGCCGTATGCGCAATACGATAGCTGATGGCATCAACTTTTGTGTTGGCATGAACGGATCAACCATTCAAAACTGCACCACGCGAAATACAGGAGATGATTGCTTTGCTTTTTGGCCTACTACTTTTTTAAAACAGGAATATTCGCCGGGGCACAACCTGCTAATCCATTGCACTGCTCAACTGCCATATCTTGCTAACGGAGCAGCCATATACGGCGGCGAAAGTAATAAAGTTGAAAATTGTTTATTTACTGATATTTCGCAAGGCTCCGCTATCTTGTTAAGCACTACGTTTCCCACCGAAGACAGCAGTAAAAACATCAATAATAATTTTAGTGGCACTACCATTATTGAAAATTGCGCTATAAAAAACTGTGGTGGTTTCGATCACGAGTGGGGTTGGCGCGCCGCCGTAGAAATTTGCCTCGACAAACGCAGTATTTCGGGAGTTGAAATAAACAACCTGAACATTGAAAATAGTTTGTCTAACGGGTTGGCTGTCATTGCTAAAAATGTGGGAGAAAAAGCAGGAGTTTTAACCAATGCCACTTTAAAAGATATAAAAATCGGGAAGTATGGAATGGGCGTACAAGGCAGGCACGGGTTATTTATTTCAGGTGGTGCGCATGGCAGTTTAATCATTAAAAATTCTATTATTCCTGAGCGTAAAAACGAATCTGAAAGCTTCACCATACAATAACCAGAATTACAGGTAGTGTTGGTAAATAAATGATGGCAGGGATTCAAAAGTAAAAAGTAAAGAAGTAAAAACGCAGCCTTTAATTTTTATGTTGAAATCTGTGGATTTTTATTTTTCACTTTTGCCTTTTTACTTCAAAAACGCGCTCATCATATACTCCTGTTTTTCAAATCGGAATATACTTTCTATAATTAATGTCACTATTAGTTGTAAGGATCATGCATTCTTTACGACGAAAGGGGTATCTTATAAATTTATTTAGAACTTAAATGTATAGTAAGCAAAACCAGGTGAATGAAATAGAAGTCGAAACTATCAATCCTCATCAATGGACAGAGAAATATGCCGACTATCTGTATTCGTATGCCGTATGTAGTATTGCTGATGAAGAACAGGCGAAAGACCTCGTGCAGGAAACGTTTTTGGCTGCTCTGGAAAAAATAGAAAAATTTGAATACAGGAGCTCAGAAAAAACCTGGCTTACTTCTATTTTAAAAAACAAAATTTTTGACATTTACAGAACCAGGGCTTCTGGCTTGAAAAAAGCACTTCTCAGCGAATCATACCCGGAATTTTTCAACCAGACAGACGGGCACTGGAAAGATGAATGTAAACCAAAAGAGTTTTCTGTGAAGGATGATGATGCGATTGAAAACAAAGAATTTAATCACATTTTGCAGCTATGCCTCAAAAAATTGCCTGCCTTATGGATGGCTGCTTTTAAGATGAAATATATGAATGACGAAAATGCAAAAAATATTTGCACCGAATTAGAACTGACGCCCAATAATTATTGGGTTATCATTCATCGCGCTAAAATAAACCTTAGAGCCTGCTTACAAAAACATTGGTTATAAAAAAATCTTCCCATGAGAAAAGAAAGAAAAATAACCAACAACTGTGAAAAAGCCACTTTTTTGATTGAAAAGAAAAAATGTAATGCCTTATCAGTCAAAGAAAAAACAGAACTAAAAATTCATCTCACTGGCTGTGAAATGTGCAGGGTATATCAGCGTCAAAGCAGCATTATTGATAAAGTCGCCTTTAATATTTTTCAAAAATTCCAAGACTCGCCCTTGAAATTGGATGAAAATTACAAGGAAATAGTACAGAAACGTATAGACAAAAAAATAAACGAAGGTTAAGCGAAAATCTCCCGATTACAATCATCAATTAAAAAAGAAAAATAGTTTGTAAGGTTTTAAAAGGTTTCAATACTAATTAATAAAAGCCGAATCATGAACTACACAATTGAATCAGACAACACTCAACGCGGAAGAAGATTTGAAAATATCGGGGCAAAAATTATCCGTTATGGCCTTGCGCTTGTACTAATCTGGATAGGGTTTTTAAAATTTACTTCTTATGAAGCAATGGGCATTAAGGGCCTTGTCGATAACAGCCCCGTTTTTTCCTGGACGTACTCTGTGTTTGGTGTCAGGGGTTTTGCAAATATTTTGGGAGTGATTGAGATTGTTCTTGGGATATTAATTTGCTTAAAATCATTTAACCCAAGAGTCGCTGTATGGGGAAGCCTTGGCGCTATCATCATGTTCATTTCAACGCTTACTTTTTTACTTTCTACACCCGGTGTTATTCAAATGGGATATTCATTTCCTTTCATTTCGCCGCAGCCGGGACAGTTTCTTATAAAAGACTTCGTATTGTTAGGAGCGGCAGTATGGACTGCCGGAGATTCATTGCTGGCTTTAAAACAAGAAGCCATAACTGTACAAAGAGCCAAATCTATGTGAATCGGATTTTTACCGTCTTTTTTAAGCTACAAAACCAGATCGTTTAAGCAATGCTGTAAGTAACAAAAACCGATGTAAAACTTACTGCCTTAACCGGACAACGATTCCTTCTCCGGCATCTAAACTCACGGTATTCATCTCCTCTCCTTCGCCTTCTCCCATAGAAGCAATTTCAATCATGCCTTTCAGCTTTAACTTGTTGTCGAAATAGCTTTTTGTTTTGCCTGTATTCAGTACAATGAGAAACCGATCAGCCTCTGCCTGCTGGCGTATATAAGCCAGTAAGTTTTCTTCGGCATTTACCGGGAAATATTCACCCGTTGTCAGCGATGGCTCATTTGTTCGCAACGCGATCAATCGTTTATATAACATGAGGATTGACTGATCATCGTTCTGTTCTGTCTCAGCATTAATATCCTTATAATCATGGCTGATGCGCAGCCATGGCATTCCCGTTGTAAAGCCGGCATTGTTTTCATCGTTCCATTGCATCGGCGTTCGCTGCGGATCGCGGCTCAGGTTCTTTTCCGGTTCCGATAAGCCTTGCGGATCAAGCATTTCATCGGCTGGAATGGAAACATCCTGCATCCCGATTTCATCACCATAATACATCGTTGGCGTACCTTTTATCGTAAGTAATAACATGGCTGCCACTTTTGCCTGATGCTTACCAATGCGGCTAACTAATCGCTTCTTATCATGGTTACCCAATGCCCAGTGCGGCCACGAAAGAGGAGGAACAGTAGCTTCTGCTTTCGCAACAACAACTGCTATTTTATTCGCTTTCCAGGGCGTAGAAATCAGTTCGAAATTTGCCGGTAATTGAGCACCTTCATTGTCGGGTCCATAATAAGCAACAATGCCGCTGGCAGATAAGTAAATCTCGCCGATCATAACTTTATCGTCATATTCATCCAGCACATTTCGCATCTTGTGTATAACATCGTGTACCTGTGGCTGATTAGTAGAAAATACCTGAATAAGCTGCTGCGATTTCTGCATACTTGTTTCGTAATCCGGGTTGGCAGGATTATCGCGCAGCAATTCATCTTTACTCAAATGCGCCATCGAATCAACCCGAAAACCATCCACGCCCTTGTTTAACCAAAAGCGCATCACATCGAAAATAGCTTCCTGCACTTCTTTGTTTGTAAAATTTAAATCGGGTTGTTCCTTTAAAAAAGAATGCAGGTAATACTGCTCTGTTGTTTTATCCCACTGCCAGGCGCTGCCGCCAAAAACGCTTAACCAGTTGTTGGGCTCGCTGCCATTTTCTTTGGCATCGTGCCATATATACCAGTTGCGTTTTGCATTTTCTTTTGAAGACCTCGATTCATTGAACCAGGGATGCTGATCGGATGTATGATTAGGCACTAAATCCATAATGAGCTTCATGTTCCTGCTGTGCACTTCTGCCAACAAAGCATCAAAATCTTCCATCGTGCCATAGTTGGGAAAGATGTTTTTATAGTCAGAAATATCATAGCCAAAATCTTTCATTGGCGATGGGTAAACGGGCGTCAGCCACAATGCTTTTACGCCCAGCCATTGCAGGTAATCCAGCTTATGTATAATGCCCTGCAAATCTCCTATACCATCGCCGTTGCTGTCCATAAAAGACCGCACATAGATTTCATAAACAATACCCGCTTGCCACCATTTGTATATACCTGTATGCATAACCTGAAAATTATCAACCGTTTAAATCAATCTTACAAAAATGAAACCCGCTTATTCAAAGTGTTTTTTTATATTGGGTAAAACGGGCATGATTCGTGGCAATTCTAATGCACGTACTAATCCTTCTTCACATTTCAAAACAAAGAATCATAAAACATACCATATGATAAACATCGAAACGGTCAATGACATAATTTACAATAATGCTGTCGAAACATTTACCAAAGAAGATTGTCAGGTGCTTCTTACGCAAGCAGAAAAACGTACCGGTGAATACCAAAAAAATCCGTTAGTATTTTGAAATGCAATGTTTAGTAGCAAAAACACGGTTCTAATTAAATTCATTTTTTCTTAGTTAAACTTTTTGTCATTGTGTTTGTTGCTGATTCTCCGGCAAGACAACACTTTTCAGGAAAGCGGTCAATATGCTCATAAAACTTTTCTTATTATCTTCTATGGAATCATTTATGATAAGAAACCTGTAGTCGTATCAATAGCTAACCATAAAATCAGTTCTATGTTCAATAAAAGTTTTGTAAAGACATATCTTCTCCGGGCTTCGATTGCAGCAGCAATCTACAGCATTACAGTTATTATATTTTTGATACAAAAGCAGTTTCAGTCTATCTGGCTTTTATTCCTGGGCAATGCATTGTATATGCTTGCAATTGCAGGTATAATGTACATAAATCGCAAAATGCAAAAGTTCAGCGATTCACCGGTTACATCTGCTATTTCCGGTCATATATTATCACTAACAGGAGCTGTTTTGTCGGTTATTCTTTCCTTGCTGCTATATTTTCTCTTTTATGTTGGCATTGACGGAAGTAAAAGTGAAGTTCTGCAACATGCGCCAGCCGAAATGAGAGCAAACGCACCAAATAACGGGATCATATTTGTGCTGATTGTAGTTGCTGCCTTAGGCAACACGATCACAGGATTCTTCGCCGCCATTTTCACCTCGTTTGGCTCCAGTAAAAATAAGCTGAGCGAGCAAAGGTCATAATTGTTCTGCTTTACAATCTGTAATGTATTGCTACTAATGCGGCTATTATATTTGTAGCTGTTCTGTTTGGAAATATGAAAGATTCTATGGTAATTACTATCTGCACAAAGTATTTTATTCTTCCAAAAAGCATTCATTAAGAATGTACAAAATCATTTTCAGTACATGATTTGATACTTTTAATTTATCCATCAACAATAAAATATTAATCCATGAAAGCAGAAAAAAGCCCGGAACAAGCCATTCCGAAAGAAGCAGGGAAAGAAGGCAAAAAACACATCGAAAGGAAAGAGAAGGAGGTAAAAAGAACAGAAGGAAAACGGAATGACCAGGAGTCGCCTATGCCGGATGCTAACCAACATCGTAGTGGTGATATTATATCTAAACCTCAAAACGATAAGCGTGACACCATGTAACACATTACTTCAATCCATTTTATTTTGCAGATGTAAGAAATAAAATGGATTGCCTTTTACTTTGTGAAAAGGTAGTTGGATTATATCCGGCCATTTTTTCGAAACATTTTTTTACGCATTCTTGCTTTTACCCTTTTTCCTTTCAAAAAAAAGTTTAAGTCTAACTATTATTTGCCTCTTATATTTCCCGTTGTGCCATACGATGCGGTTGTATTCTGAATCAGACACAGGCGCTTGAACTGTAGCACATAGAATTGCATAACAGGCAAATGCTTTACACCTATCTGCCTGGCGTATGGCTATATAAAGATGTAACCAACCCAGCACTTTGTTGTGGCATTTTTAACGCAGCAGATACATTAATTACACAGTTCTATACTCTGCAGGTCCTTTATAGGATTTCCTTTTTTTAAATGGTTAAATTCCTATCATTCTATACAATCTCTGGAAACGTTATAGCGATACGGTGCAATTGGAAGAAAGACGTTCTTTCAAGTGGCTGGCTCTTTCCACCGTTACTACCTGGGGGTGTATCCTATCGGGTACATTCTACCTACTTTTCGAGACTTTAATTTTTAACTATATACACATTGCCTTCAGCATTGCCGATGTCATTAACAAAGTAGGCGCGGCTACCGTTGTCTATCTCGCCTCTAAGAAATTACTCGGGAAACGTGTACCCGAAGAAGCCGTAATGCCGGGTTACATGATTGGTTAAGTAAATAATCGTTATTGAGTTGATGCCACAACTTTCCAAACCGTAATGGCAAGCCGTTGCGATTTTCCTATTGTTTTCATCGTTTGTTGTTTGAGTAAAGAAAGCAGATTAGCTTGTAAAAGCTGCAAGAATAATGCATGGAGTATAGCAACTTTCATTGCATTTTCTCTTTATAATTTTGGCTTTAGAAACATAAAGAAGAATTCACATTTACTTAATTAAGATGGATTCTTCTTTATGAACTAAGCAATCTCAATCAACGCTAAACCCGTTTCTTTATCCATACGTTTTTGTAAATAAGAAGGCATCTCTTCTAATATCACTTCCAACGTCGGATGCGCTGTTGCTTTTAATAAATGACCGCCAACAGCTTCGCCGGTTGATTTGCCCAACACCACATGAACATGCACTTCCGGCTTATCACCATACAAAGCCACATCGCCAAGGAAAGACAACACTTCTACCTGCTCATTTACGGGTATTTTTTTATAGTCTTTAATAGAGTAATCATAATAGCCCAATGTCGCTTCGCTGAAGGCGCCAACCGCCGTGAAGCGGCTGGCTTTTAACTTATGTTCATTGGCAAATGTTTTCAATATCTCTACCACATCATCGCCGCTGTCGAAGATGATGGCATAAGTTGCACGTGCTTCTGCTGATAATAACTTATACTTCATGGTTTCTTCTTTTTACCGATTTATTCCGATACATTCAACTGGTTTTCGTTTTGTATGTACATCGCCGGCTTGCCTTCATAGCTTATGATTTTTCCCGTTGCATAAAAACTATGATTAATCATTTTGCTGTTTGGATTGTATGAAAAGCGCTTTAATACTTCCTGCGGAAAAATGAGCGCAAGCGTGCGATGCTCATAGTTATCACCGGTGTATAAAACATTCATTTCATCTTTCGAAACGTTCTTCAGCCGGGCTTCGTGGATGGTATCGAACACGGTTACCGTTTTGCCAATGTAACTCTTTGCCTGGCTGGCAGAGATGGTCTTTTTCTGTGCATAAATCAACGAAGCGGGTAATAGAAAAAGAAAACAAATCAAAGCTTTCATGTCTTATCTTTTTATGATGATTCTTGCGCATTAATAATGACTTTTATTACCGCATTCATCTTTTTTTCAGAATAGAACTTGTTACCGCAAATGCCAGCACACCAGCGCCAACAATCGAAGCCGCCATCACCGCGCTGCTCTTCTTTTTCGGTGTTTCTTTTCTTTTCTGTTGCGGTTTGTTTTGATGAATTGCTTTTTGCAAAAACTCGGCTAAGTGCAAACCTTTGCGGTCTGTTTCCTGCTCTATTTGTTCACGACAGCTAAAGCCATCGGTGAGAACAATCGTTTCTTCCCCCGCTTTGCGCACAGCAGGCAGCAGTACTCGCTCGCCTGCTTTTAATCCCACTTCATAATGTTTTCCTTTTTCATAACCGAAATAGCCAGCCATGCCGCAACAACCGGAATCGAGCACGTGCATATCGGCACCGGTTTTTTGCAACAGGCTTTTATCGGCATCCATTTTTAGTAACGACTTATGATGACAATGCCCATGCACCATCACTTTGCCTTTATATTGCGGCACCTGATAACCGGGCACTTTTTTCTCTAAAAATTCAGCTAACGTAAATGTGTTTTGGCTCAGGCGTTTTGCATTTTCATTATTGCCAAGCAGGTTAATTAGCTCATCCCTAAACACCGCGGTGCAACTGGGTTCCAGCCCTACAACGGGTGTTCCGGCTTCTATCTCGTCTTTTAACGTATCAAGTATCTGGTACAATAATTTTTTAGCCATATCCAGCATACCGAAATCATACAAAGGTCTGCCGCAGCAAAGCGATTGTTTGGGAACGATGACTTCGCAACCCGCATCTTCCAGTACGTCAAAAGCTGCCTTTAAGGTATCCGGCATAAAGTTGTTGTTAAACGTATCTGCCCATAAGATGACACGCGGTTTGCCCCCATTGTTTTTCTTTTGTTTGAAGAACCAGCTTTTAAAAGTTTCTTCGGCAAATTTGGGCATGGTGCGCTGCGGTGCAATGCCTGCAATCGCTTTGAATACCGGAGCTGTTATTTTATTTTGGGTAAAGAAATTCACCACCGTTGGCATGAGTGAAGCAAGCCTTGACCACCAGTAAATCCAGCCAAACACATAGGCGGTTCTTGGTCGTAACCTTCCTTTATAATAGTGAGAAAGAAACTCCGATTTGTACGTTGCCATATCCACATTTACCGGGCAATCGCCTTTGCACCCTTTGCACGACAAACACAAATCGAGCGACTCTTTTACGTGTTCATCACGCCAGCCGTTCTTCACCGTTTCGCCCTGCAGCATTTCGTATAAAAGCCGCGCCCGCCCGCGTGTACTGTGTTCTTCTTCGCGCGTTACCATATAGCTCGGGCACATGGTGCCGCCATCGGCATGGCGACATTTACCTACGCCCACGCAACGCAGCATGGCTTTAGAAAAACTGTTGTCATCATCAGGATAATGAAAATGCGTTTCTGGTTCGGGCGGGTTATATTGATTGCTGAGGCGAAGATTCGCAAACTGACCGTAAGGTTCTACAATCTTACCGGGATTCATCTTCCATTCGGGATCCCATATCAGCTTAAACTCGCGGAAGGCTTCCATAATTTCTTTTCCAAACATCACTTCCAAATGGTCAGCGCGCGATTGCCCGTCGCCATGCTCGCCAGACAGAGAACCACCATAAGACACAACCAGATCTGTAATCTCTTTACTGAACTGATTGTATTTTTCCAGACCTTCTTCGGTAAACAAATCAAACTGGATGCGGCAGTGAATGCAACCCTGCCCGAAGTGTCCATACACAGAAGGGTTGTAGCCGAATTTGTGAAATAAATCTTTCAGATCTTTGAGGTAATCGCCCACTTTTTCAGGTGCTACTGCCGTGTCTTCCCAGCCAGGAACGGTCATTGGTTCGCCCGGCACCCAGGCGGTAGCGCCCAAGCCGGATTCCCTTACTTCCCACAGCAGTTTTTCCTGTTCCGGGTCGTCGAACAGCTTCATGCTCGGCGGGTTTTTATCTTTCTTCAATTCATCCATCAATGCCTGCGCGCGGGCATCGGCTTTCTCTTTGGTATCTTCATCAAACTCAATCATCAGCCAGCCTTTGCCTTCAGGCAGCAACTTGATATCGCTGGTATTTAAACCTTTCTTTTCATTATACCCAATGAGCAAATCATCCAGTCCTTCAAGGGCGGTTGGCTTATGCTTTAAAATAGGCATCACGGCATGACCGGCGGCAAATACATCGGGGTAGCCAAGCACAAGCAAGCTTTTTGTTTCCGGCTTTTTCAGCAGCAATAGTTTAGCTTCCACAATGGTAACCAGCGTAGATTCGGAACCAACCAACGCACGTGCTACATTGAAGCCGTTTTCGGGCAATAGATCCGGCAGGTTATAGCCGGATACCCGACGCGGAATCTTCGGATATTTTTCCCTGATCTTGTCGCCGTATTTATTTGCCAGTTCTTTCAGTTGCTTATAAATAACTGCCTTTCTGCCGCCTTCTTTTTGTATCTGCTGATACTGCTCTTCCGAAGTGGCGCCAACTTCCATGCGCAAGCCATCATAAGTAACAATGGTTAAGGAATGCAGGTTGTCTGATACCCGTTCGCCATAGCCATGAAACATGGGATACAGCGAATGCGCACCACAGGAATTATTGCCAAGCATACCGCCGATGGTGCAATGATCGTGCGTGGCAGGGTCGGGACCAAAGGTGAGGTTTGATTCATCGTGCGTGGTTTTCTTCATTTCATCCAGCACGATGCCCGGCTCTACGCTTACCCATTTCTCATCTTTGTTGATATGTAAAACATGATTGTAGTATTGCGACATGTCCATAATGATGGCATGGTTGCAACCCTGCCCGGCAAGACTGGTGCCGCCGCCGCGCGATAGCAAAGGCGACTTGTATTTATGGCAAATATTGATAGTGCTGATGATATCTTCCTCTGTTTTGGGCGTTACCACACCAATAGGAACCTGCCGGTAATTGGAAGAATCGGTAGCATATAAAGCGAGCGCGCCATCATCGAAACGCACATCGCCGGATACGGCTTTTTTTAATTCTCTTTCCAATTTCGCAAGATCAATATCTACTTTCTGATGAACGTTCTCTTTAGAGATGCCAACTCTTTTGCCAGGCGTTACAACATTGTCCATTGTTCGTTTTTTATAGCTGTCAGTTATCAGCCTTCAGCTTTTAGTTTTAAAATTATAATTAAAGTATGTAGCTGATAGCCGATAGTTCATACCTCAAACCCGATACCTCTCTGCTTCTTTTACTTTGAGTTCTAATCCAAAGCCATGTCTGCTTACATCGGGATACAGGCAGCCATTTTTGGGTAATAAAACACCATCGAACAGCATCGTTTCCATACGTGCATGATCGAAAAAATATTCGGAGATATAAAAGTTAGATAAGGCAACCGCTGCGTGCAAATGCAGTGCTGGTGCGCAATGCGAGGAAAATGGAATTTGATAAGCTTCGCATAAATGACCCGCTTGTAAGAAGCCGCTAATACCGCCGCAACGCGTCGCATCTGCCTGCAAAACATCTACCGCTTTACTGCTTAGCATGTGTTGAAAATAATTCAGTTGATAGCCGTACTCGCCGGCTGCAATTTGTGTCTTTCCTTTTACATTGTTACGGATGAATTGTAAGCCTTCCAGGTTATCCGATGATACCGGTTCTTCAAACCAACTGATATTATATTCGCTGAATACTTCTGCCATATATAAGGCTTGCCGCGGCGAATAAGCGCCGTTGGCATCAACAAATAATTCAACATTATCACCAATGATTTTCCGGGCAGCTTTTACTCTTTCTATATCTCTTTTTTCATCCCTGCCAATCTTCATCTTTACGGCAGTGATTCCTTCTTTCATCCAACCTTCAAACTGTTGTGATAGCTGCTTATCTGTATAATTGGTAAAGCCTCCGCTGCCATACAACAACATGCCATCTTTAGCTTGTCCAAGTAGTTTGCAAAGCGGTAATTCCAGAATCTTCGCCTTCAAATCCCATAAGGCATTATCAATAGCAGACACAGCCATAAAAGCAATGCCGCAAACGCCATCATTGCGTATGTGTTGTATCAATTCAGTGCGAATGGCAACGATGTTCATTATATCTTTATCAACTACTATTTCTTTTAAAGAAGATTCGATATAAGTAGCCACAGATATATTCGCATACGTATAACCCAAACCCTTCTTGCCAGCCGCTTCCAGCTCAACCAATATCATAGTGGTACTTTTCCATTCATAGGTACCGTCAGCTTCCGGCGTTTCCGTTGGAATGGTGTAAACAGATGTAGTAAAGCGGGTAATTTTCATGGAGAAGCTGTGAGCCATCAGCTGTCAGCGATCAGCAGTTAGCTTTCAAACGAATACAAAAGCTGACTGCTGATAGCTGACAAATGAAAGCTTAATTTAATCTTTATGCGGCAAAATGTTCTCAATTACATCTTTAAATGTTTGCTTAATAATTCCACCTTCATCAGGATCGCCTTTCAGGAGCGTTCCTGTAAACTTTTTCGCTTGCTCAAAGCTGATATGTGGCGGAAGCGTAGGCACATTCGGGTCTGACTTCATGTCAATCACTACCGGTCTGTCTGCAGATAAAGCCGCATCCCAGGCTGCGCCTACATCTTCGGGCTTATCTACATAAATTCCTTTCAAGCCCAGCAGTTCTGCATATTTTGAATAGGGAAAATAAGGCAGGCTTTGAGAACCTTCAAATTTCGGATCGCCCGACATGATGCGTTGTTCCCAGGTTACCTGGTTCAGATCGCCGTTATCCAGCACCATAATAATTAACCGTGGATCGCTCCATTGCTTCCAGTATTTTGAAATGGTGATTAAGCCATTGTTACCCAACATTTGCATTGCACCATCGCCAACCAGGGCAATCGGTATGCGGTCGGGATAAGCAAATTTGGCAGCAATAGCATACGGAACGCCGGGACACATCGTAGCTAAATTACCAGACAAAGAAGCCTTCATGGTTTCTTTTACTTTCAGGTTGCGGGCAAACCAGTTGGCGCAGGTACCGGAGTCGGCACTTAAAATGCAATCATCCGGTAAGCGCGGAGATAATTCGCTGAAAATATATTCGGGATTGATAGGATTAGCCTCTTTTGCAGCACGCGCTTCCAGCAGTTTTTCCCAGTCTTTCATACCTTCCTGCAGCTTCGTTAACCACTTACGATCTTCCTTATGATTGAGATAAGGAATTAATGCCTGTAAGGTTTCTTTGCTTCCGCCGAGAAGATTGACTTCCATTGGATAACGCGAACTTAATATCTTATTGTTGATGTCAATTTGCACACCTCTTGCCTGACCTTCTTTGGGCAAAAACTCAGAGTAAGGAAACGAACTTCCAATCATTAATAAAGTATCACAATCCATCATCAAATCCCAACTGGGCTTCGTTCCCAGCAAGCCGATAGAACCCGTAACATAAGGCGAGTAGTCAGATAACGCGGCTTTGCCTAACAACGCTTTGGCAACACCTGCACCTAATAACTCTGCCACCTGTTCTACTTCTTTATGCGCACCGATAGCACCCGCTCCAATGAGTATCGCAACTTTCTCACCGGCATTCAACACATCAGCCGCTTTTTGTAAATCTGCTGCCGCGGGCACGATGTGAATATTCGCATGACCTACACCGGTAAACACGCTGCTGTGTTTGCGTGGCGGTGCTTCTTCTGCATCTTCTTCCTGCAAGTCGTTAGGAACAATAATACACGTTACCGTTCTTTCTGCTTTAGCAATACGAAACGCACGGTCAACCACCTGCCGCATTTGCGCCGGTTGTGTTACCATGTGAACAAATTCATGCGCTACATCTTTGTATAAAGAGATTAAATCTATCTCTTGCTGATACTCGCTTCCCATTGCCATGCGTGATTGCTGACCTACGATGGCAACCACCGGCTGATTGTCTTTTTTCGCATCGTATAAGCCATTCAGCAGGTGTATAGCGCCGGGCCCGGACGTTGCCATGCAAACGCCGACTTCGCCCGTAAACTTTGCATGTGCACAAGCCATGAACGCCGCCATTTCTTCGTGGCGCACCTGTATAAATTCCATTTCATCTTTATGGCGGTTTAAAGCGCCCATGATGCCATTAATGCCATCGCCGGGGTAACCATAGATGCGCTTGATTCCCCATTCGCCCATGCGTTTCAATAAATAATCTGAGACTGTATTTTTCATATTTAGCCGTTTTTAAACAGTGTACGCTTACAGAAAAGATCGTTCTCTTATAGAAAGAGAATATCTTTTCTGTGGATAAATTGCAAAAGAAAAATGCTAAGCGTGTGCTTAGCATTTTTATATCGATCAGTGTTTTTTTAATTCATTGCTGTAGTAAAATGAGACTGAAGCCTTCGCAGTATAGCAGAAACAATGGCTGGAAAATGTGAATGGTTCATATTTTCCAGCCGGATAAATATCCTTTAATTTTTTAATTAAAACCTCTTTCCATTTCCGATTCTGTACTGCTTTGGTGTCGTTTATAGCTTCTGTCAACATAAAAAATCATTTTGTAACAACAGATTGAAAATGTAGTTATATAAACATGCCATGTAATAAAGCAACCTTTGTTAAAACAAGTTTATTAATGTTTGTAGTTTTTCGTTAGCAATTAACAATCAGAGAGTAACACAAGAATCTAACTTTTCGAGAAGAAAATTAATTTGCAAAAGGCAAACTATTCTTGTCGCCGCTTTTGAATGATTTGCGGTTGTTTTTCTACACTGTAACAAATTGAGGTTTTAGCTCATTTAGATTTTGCCCAAGGATATACCTTCCCGGGCTTGGCTGAAGTGTGATAACTTCGAATAAGCCAGACATATTATCCCGGAGAAACAGCCTGTTATAATGTAGTGATCGCCTTTTCTTCAATTGTTTTTAAGAGAGAAGATAAGCGAGATAGGTATGGTGATGGATACCATTTGACTACCAGAGAATATAGAAACTGCAATTTTTAAGCTATTTTCCATAGATTCAATTCCAGTTAATTTTATTTGACTGTTTCAAGAGCTTGTGCTCATATCGCATGGAAACAATCCAACTGTTTTTGGGTAGATATTAAGTGAGAAAGCCGTGGCTCAATCATTTACTTTGGCTTACATATCTATTAGCGGTAAGTATCCGTCAAAATTATTTATAGATTAAATGTACTTATCATACCACTGCCCTATCAATATATTGCTTAATCAAAAATCAGAAGATAAATTATTTCTTTGTTACATACTGTTCAGGATTTTTCAGAAACTCATTCTTGCATGCCGATGAGCAGAAGCCATAAAGTTTTCCTTTGTAATGTGCCGTATCGCCAATAACGGCAGTTAGCGGCATACCGCAGCTTAGGTCTTTCGGACTGTCAAAATGCAAATTTGTAAAGCCAAGTTCGGGATGCAATGCCGTTTTCATGCCATCGTCATACATGGCTCTCATGCCTTCCACCACAGCTTTACCGGTGTTGTTTTCGCTGCCGCCTTTGAAGGGTGGTTGCGGGTCGTACTCCATATCGAGCATGGTAGATTTTGTATAGTGTTCACCTGCAATTTCATTCAGCAGGGCAAGACTCATGTCAATACCTGCCGATACGCCTGCACTCGTCCAGTATTTGCCGCTGTGTGTATAACGGGCATTCTGAACCTTTGCGCCGTACTCACCTGCCAGTATCTTTTTGCCGTACCAATGCGAGGTGGCTTCTTTATCTTTCAACAAGCCTGCTGCACCTAAAATCCATGAACCGGTGCATACGCTGGTTGTGTATGTGGAAGTGCTGTCAATGCTGCGTATCCAGTTCATTAGTTCATCGTCTTTTGTTTGCTGGTAAGTTTCTTTTAAACCCCCGGGTATCAATAACACATCCAAATGTTTTACTTCATCAATCGATGTATCCACTTCTACTTTTAAACCGCCGGCGTCTTGTACAATGCCTTTGTGTTTGGCTACGAAGAACACATGGGTTCCCATGAGGCGAACAAATACAGAATATGGACCTATGGCATCCAGCGAAGAGTAACCATCATACAAATAAATACCCACCGTTTTTATATGCACTTTAGGTGTTGGAAACATTTGCGCCATTGTCTCTGCATGTATGGATGGCTTTTCACCTGCTTTCTTTTCCTGGTTTGTCTGGCATGATGTGATGGTTATAATACATGTTAATACTGCTATTATGTTTTTCATTTTTTCTTTTTTAAAATTTACCGGTCAACGTAACACCCCACATTCCGGGACTTCCCAGGAGGTAAGAACCATATCCCCAGGAAATATATCGGGCATCATTGATATTTCTTCCCCAAAGGGCAACTTCAAAATTCTTAGCTGTAATACCGGCTCTTGCGTTTAGTAAGCCGTAACCATTCTGACTATCTGAGTTAAGAAAGTTCAGGTAATACTTGCCGATATACCTGTATTCAAGCCTGGCAAATGCTGCAATGTTTTGTTTCTTTTTTGTAATCGGGTAATTGTATTGCCCTGCCAGCATACTCGAAAACTCAGGATTGTTAATCGGATGATTGCCCTTATAATTTTTAGCAGATGCGGAAGCAGCATCATACAAATCAAGCTTTGCATATTCAGCATGTGAGTAAGCTGCATTCCAATCCAGCACAAAGTTTTTTAACGGTATGGCACTTACTTCGGTTTCTACCCCAAAGTTGTTCATATCGCCTACATTGAGCATCAGGTAATTGATGCCATCGGTTGAAGTACCTACCTGCTGGTCTTTCTGCTGCAGGTAGAAAGCGGTGATGTTCAGCTTAAGTTTGCCTTGAAGTAACGTATTTTTTATCGCCGCTTCATAGTTATCTGATTTTTCGGGATTGTACGTTTTGTTATTCGCACTGGCTGCGCCAATGTTGAAGCCGCCAACCCGGAAACCTTTTGCATACGAAGCATACAGCAGCGAATGATCAGTAAGCTTATAACTCAGCGTCAGCTTCGGTGTAAAAGCATAAAACGTTTTGCTATCCCTTTTTACACCAAGAGGCGTAACTATATTATTATATACCGAATCATTACTTTCTGTTCTTTCTTTTCTTTCAAGATCATACCGGGCACCTGCCGTAATATCCAGCTTTGATGTAAGGCTGTATGTTGTTTGGCCAAAGAAAGCAATGCCCCGGTTTTTCCGGTCGCCATTGGATACTGTATGATAGGGAACTGAAACTGCAGGATCAATCAGCGCAAAATCTTCGTCGTAATAGGTAATGGAATTCGTTTTTGTTTTTTCTGCAAACAGGTACGATCCAGCCGTCCATCTTATTCGGCGCCCGTTTGCCGGTGAAGAAAAACGAAACTCCTGCGTAAGCTGTTTTGACCTAGTGGCATTACTTCCACTTATTAAATCGAGTGCTGTATAATCGTAATCGAACCTGCCAGGAAACCAAACATGAAAATCAATAGCTGCCGTAATGGAAGTAAAATTGAAATGTCTGCCAAAATAACTTACCGCGGCTGATATATTTGTATTGCTCCGTTTCTCTGTATTGTCCCAGGTGCCAAAAGCCTGATACGGATGCTTACGGGCAGCACTGTCGCTGCCTGCCCAGGGATAAGCGCCTTTATCGTTATCATTCTCTGTTTTTGCATTTACATTAATTTGCCACTTATCGTTCACTATATACTTTAGATTGCCATTCATATTGAAGTCTTTACGACCATCAAAATGCCTCGTGTTCAGTGTTGGATTGCTATACACACTGCCTCTTTTATTGTATTGCGCAGATACATTAAAAAAGAGTTTGTCTTTCACAATCGGCGTATTTAATCCTACGGTGTATCGTTGCTGACCATAGTTGCCTGCATCAACGGTTGCAAAACCAGTTGTTGTGTTCGTTGGCTTTTTCGTTATGATGTTGACCACACCACTAAAGGCATTTCTTCCATACAATGTGCCCTGCGGTCCACGCAAAATCTCGATGCGCTCGATGTTATTAAAATTGATAGGTGCAGAATAAAAATCAAACTGGTACACGCCATCCACATAAGTAGCCACCGACTGCTCGTTAGTAAAACCCATCGTTCCGCGAATGTTAATAAAGTTTGAGCCTGAGCTGTTGCCGTGTTCCATCACAATAAGGCTGGGAGCCAGTGCTGTTAAATCGGCAATATTCCAGGCTCTGTAATCATTCAGTTTTTGCCCGCTTAATGACGATACAGCAACCGGTGTTTGCTGCAACCGGGTTTCTATTTTATCGCTGCTTACAACTACTTCATCTAACTGTTGCCCCTGTTCATGCAGCGTAACATTAACGACTGTTATGTCATCTTTAGTAACGTTTACCTCTTTTACCTGCGAAGCAAAGCCGATGCTGGTGATACTTAACTGGTATTTACCTGCCGGGATGTTTGAAAATGAAAAGTTGCCTTGCTTATCTGTAGCTGTAGTTTTATCCAGGTTTAGAATATGTATTGCAGCCGCCTCGATGCCCTCGCTTGATTTTGTTTGAATTGTTCCCTTAATGGTTTGTGCCTGCGCAATGTTAAATAACATAAGTGCAAGCACAGTATATACATACTGTCGCATAATAATTTTGTTTGTAAGTATTAATTAGCTTTTATACGATATAAGATTATAACAGCTTGATCAGGCTGCCTGTATTTGGCAGCATTGCACAACATCCTTGTATTTGAAAGATGCTGCTTACTAATGGTCAGGGAATAAAAATCTATGCGACAATTTGGGGAGGATGAAAGATATTCAAGGAACGGTCTATGGATTTTCCGCTGGATAAAAGTAATGCTTTTTTAGAAGTGCGTGGCAGGGTATAGATAGAAGCTACGGAGGCAAAAAATGATTTTGTTGAAAGAACGACCCCGTTTTTGTTATTGCCTTTTCTTTCGGAACTATCCTGATCTTTCTTCTCCTCCTGCTGTATTTTTTTCACCATCTGGCATTTTCCGTTACAGTGCATTTGAGGCTTGTCTTTGTTTTGGCACTGTTTAGCGTAAGCCTGTGTATTCGTATAATAGTCTGCAATCACGAAAGCATTGCTGAATGTCTGCGCAAAAAAAGCGGACAACATAATCCATACTGCTACGTACCGATATATAAGTTCGTTTTTCAAAATCGAAGCAAAACTATGCGTAAACGACTGGCCGATGAAATGATATTTATTGGGTAATGTAAAAGAGCCATTATCTGGTTAGTATCATTCAGGAAATGATGACTATTGTATACCCTTTTTAAGGGTACTTTTTACATATTGTACAATGAGTTAGTTATGCTGCTCCAGAATACCTAAGTCAACAATTCGAAAAGCAGCATCCAAAATACGCCCCCTGAATTGTCAAATCATATGACAAACTACCTTGTAACATAATTTTTTTACATTTCGGCTGGTGAGGATATGCCGCCGACAAAACGCTACAGGATGGTGGAGACACCATCCGGAATAAGTCAGGTTTGTAAAAAAATTTATGTTACAATGTACTAACGGAAGTAGAGGAAATCTTTTGAAACTTGCAATACTTTCTAACTCCTTAAATCATTGCATCAGGCTTAATGCCTTTTCCAATTGTGTATCACCATACGTTTGAAAAGCATTCAAATCAAAAGGCACAGGATAATCGGGCGGAAAGCCAATGCCCTCATAAATTTTGCCATCAATGTATTTAAACATGCTGGACGAGGTGTAAGCAAACAAGAAGTTGGCAGCGGTAAATTGACCTCCATTCAAAATTTCGTTGCCGGTAAGCGGCCCATTGGCACCCCAGGTTCTCTCGCCCACCGTATGACCATTGGACAGAGTGTGAATCGCCATTGCCGTGAGTTCTGCCATACTGGTGCTGTAAATGTCGGTAAGCGCCACCATAGGAACTGTAACTGCCTTTGCACCAGATTGTGGAGTAACAATAGCATCTGCCCACGGCGTATAATCCAACCTGCCATTACCACTTTTGTAGCGCGTATAGCCAATCTTCAGTTTGCTGCCTATGAGATTGCCGACCAGGAAATTCAAATCTTCAACGGAACCACCGGGATTAGCACGCACATCTATTACCACACCTTTAAAGTTAGAAGGCGGGTTGCGCAGGTAATTGATAAAGAATTGTAAAGCTTGCTTTACTCCATTATTGTCAGCAGCTTCATAAGATGCTTTTAAATGGAATTGGTTAAACCCAAGGAATAACACTGCGCCGTTACTAATGGTGCCGGCTAACGCATCTGTCGAATTGCCTTCCAGCAAATTAACAGAATCAGTACCGCCAACTATGGAACCGGAATCTAAATAATACTCCGCATCATAACCGTAGAGGTAAAAGCCTTGCCGCAGTATGCCTGCTTTCAGCTTACGGTCGTAAGCAGGTGATATAGCAGAATCTGAAACAGGATCACCAAATGAAAGATTGTAGTGAGAGTCTATTAAACCATCTGCCATTGCCCTGAAATAGCTGATGCTCTTACGCACGTCATTGCTGTCGTTGATGTTTAGCTTGTCAAAAACAGGTTTGTAAATGCTGCGCATATTGTCCCAGTTTGTTGTGTCAATATCCCAAAACACATAGTTGTTATTCATGCCGTTCCAGAAGGCATCAAACACTTCGCTCATGGAGCCGCCTATATAGCTCTCAGGTGTTTCAACATTTGCCAAATCTTTGCGGCAGGAAGAAAGAAACAAAACAAAACCCATCGCCGCAATCAAAGGATACTTTCTGATGATCGTCATTACAAAAAAGTTTATCGGGATATCTGTTTGGTAAAATGGAATAATACACCGGCATTGATGCCGTATGTGGTATTATAGCGCGGCACACCGTTCGTTTCATATTTCTTTTGCTGGTCAGTAAATCCATAAAGCAACCGGCTTTCAGCAAAGAGGTCATACCGGTTTGTAATATTGTAGCTAATGCCCAGCCCGGCTATCCAGCCTGCTTCAAAGCGATTGTCTTTGCGGCTGTCGAAGCTGTATTTTTCATTATAGCTATAAGGGTTGTTGTAATCGTAAATAGAACCAGTAGCAGTCGCGTTATCTACGTTATCTAATATATTCGGCATTACACCCTTCACTTTGGCTATTGTCCAGTAACCGCCGTAAATTCCTGCATTGGCAAACCCTTTTAGCCGCTTGCCGCCAAACATGAAATGTCCCATCAGGGGAAGTTGCAGGTAGCCATTGTAATTATCCTGATACACGCCTGCAAAAAAAGCGGAGCGCTCCTGCCGGTAGTTCTTTTGTATATAAGACGGGTCGGCAGCAAGGGAGACCCAGCTTGCTATTTTATATTGAACCGGTATGCCGGCAGAGAAGGAAGAAAGCGGCTTATAGTTAGTAAAGGCACGGTTAGCGTTGTTGGTAATTAAATAATTTCTATCGTATCCACCTTCGATGCCAACTGACCACTGAGCAAAGGAGTAACAATGAAGGCAAAGACACATCAACAATACACAATTAGTTTTCACTATCTTTTTCGAAAATAAAACCATCAGCAACTGTTTTAATAAAGTGTGATCAACAGTTTCTGCTGCAAAAGTTACACCGTTGATTCTATAGTATGAACGTGATAATGATCTGTATAGTATTATAGCACAGTAATGAACAGACAGTATATAGTTTGTTCATCTTGCAAATAAATGATTATTGAAAAATTTCATTTTATTCGGTATCACTAAACATTACTTTTAGTTGAGTAAACAAATAGGTGAAGCGGTTAATTGAGTATTTATCAAAAACATTATTACTGCTATAACTTCTTATAATCATTTGTACGTTTTCTCTTGCACAGCAACAAAATCCTCCTCAGAAATTACATCCTTTAAAAAAATTATGTAGTCATTAATAAACTATTTTTTTAAAATACAAACGCAGCGCATCTTTTTTTATTTTTAAGTTAAATAAACCTTGCACTGTTATTGCAGTTGTACATTTGCAACCTCATTGCAAATGTTAAAGCAAAATACAACCATAAGAAAATTGAATGCAGCGATTTTATTGCTGTTATTTCTATTGGGAGCTACACCAAAGCTCTATCTGCACAACATTATTGCAACCCACAAAG
The DNA here is from genome assembly GCA_965199905.1 of Ilyomonas sp. Taxonomy (GTDB): domain Bacteria; phylum Bacteroidota; class Bacteroidia; order Chitinophagales; family Chitinophagaceae; genus Ilyomonas. Next base: position 955,591 of record OZ241366.1, read on the forward strand.
ACGAAATTGTTGCTGACAATGGCAGCAAGCAAACATCGGTCGGCAAACTTCCCGTTTATTGTCATTGCGTTAATCTTGTTATCGAATCGCCTTTCCTGCCTACCGACTCTAAAGCTGAAGTACAGAAAGCGGTTGTTTATACGCCGCTTGTTTCCTCTTATTGCGATAGCTATTCACTACCTCATTATTCTTATTTTAAACTCCGTGGTCCGCCCGTTTCCCTTACTTCCTGATTCTATCTCTCTTTCTTTCTCCTAAGTAGTCATCGTTCTGTATGTTGTTCATCAGCATGCTTTGAGAATGTTTGCATCAAGTGGCTTTAAGAGATCAGTTTTCGCCTGATTATGCTTGCAGATAATGCCTTGTAACAATATGTTGCCGGCAATTATGCATAACTTATCTCGTACAACAAATGACACATTGCAGGCAGAAAAAAGTAACCATGAACTTATTGGTAAGATGTGAATTATGAAGAGAACCTTCTGCTGATTCTATAATGGTAGACAGCTCTGTCCTGATCATTAACTCTTTATGGAGCCGGAATAAACAGGGACAGGCTATACACGATAAAACGTTTACTGAGTCATGTAACCAGGCTTTTTTTCCATAGCAGATAACCAGGATTTGAAAACCTTTTTAAGCAACGCTGGCAGTTTATGTATGTAGTTAAAAAGAAAGCGGTACTGCATTCTTTTAAAACAAATAACACACATTTCAATCACAATGATAAAAGTAACGCTATCAATTCTTCTACTCATCCTCTTTGCAATCACTGCTGCAAAAGCGCAAAACAAAAACTACCGGCTGTCGCTGTTTGTAAAAGACAAAACATCCGGCCAGTTATTGCCTGCCGCTTCGGTTGCCATTGAAGGGAAAAATTTAATAGCCAATGACAGCGGGCAAATTGTGATACAGAGAAATTCCTTTAAAAGTTTTCACGCCGTTTTTTCCCGTGTAGGATACACCAATCTCGATGCGCATTTTTTTCCGAAAGATTCTGTTGAAACGGATACTGTTTTCCTCATGCCTGGTACCGGCAATCTGCAGGAGGTAACTGTCAGGGGATATATCGTTACCAACGGTGTAAATGCGATTGCTCCCGCCATCATATTGAACCAGGCTGATCTGGATAAAACACGAGGCGAAAGTTTAGGAAAGATATTGCAAACCGTTGCCGGCGTCAATATGCTACAGACCGGCAACACGATTTCAAAACCCGTTGTGGACGGGCTTTACGGCAACCGCGTATTGGTTATCAGTAACGGCGTGCGGCTGGAAGGGCAGCAATGGGGTATTGAACATGCGCCCGAGGTTGATCCGACCATCGCGCGTGACATTACAGTGGTAAAAGGTGCCGATGCCGTGCGTTACGGTGCTGAAGCACTGGGCGGAGTGATTTTACTTGACCCTGCGCCGCTTCCTTTTAACGACCCGGCTTTGCATGGTGAAGTTAATGCAAACGGGGCAACCAATGGGCGTGGCGGCGGTGGTTCTGCCATGCTGAACAGCAGTTTCAAAAAATTGCCGGGTCTTGCCTGGCGCATTCAGGGTTCGTATAACAAGCTTGGCAATTACGAAACCAAACATTACTTTCTGGAAAATACCGGAACGGAACAGAAAAATTTTTCGGGTACTTTAGGGTATCAGGGTAAGCATTTTGGCGCGCAGGTTTTCTTCAGCCAATATGAGACGAGCCTCGGTATCTTCATTGGTTCGGACATAGGCAGCGTAGCCGACCTACTTGCCCGTATACATGCAACCGGACCCTTTGAAAGAGGCTCGTTCTCATACGATTATTCGCCACCTAAACAAACGGTAAAACACCAGTTGCTGAAAGGCAGATTGTATTATGATACGAAAGACAGCAGCCACTTTGAGCTAAGTTATAATTTACAGGTAGATCACCGGCAGGAATTTGATATTCGCCGCGCCACGCGAAGCGCCATTCCCATCAACGACTGGATACTGCATACCAACACGCTGGAAGGCACCTGGCAAAAAACGTTTGCCCAAAAATGGCATACAACGGCAGGCGCAAACCTGCGCGGGCAAAGCAATTACAACGATACCATTACGCTGTCTAATCCCTTCATTCCTAACTACAGCGCCAATTCTGTTGGAGCTTTTGGAATAGAAAGGCTGGCTGTAAGTGAAAAGATCGAATTAGAAGCCGGCGCCAGGTTCGACTACCAGAAATTCAATGCTGCCGGGCAGCGCTATTTGTATCAGTATTATGACAGCTTAGGTAATGTAGTGCCTAACGAAAAGGTTCCTTATTATCAGGGGCGCCTTAGCCTGCACGGCAGTTATCATCAATATGGAGGCGACAGAACGTTTGAAAGCTTTTCTTTCATCACAGGGGCGCTTTGGAGGATAAATAACTTTTGGCATATCCGTTCAAACATCGGGCTGGCCTGGCGAACGCCTAACCCTGAAGAATTGTATGCTTACGGATTAAACCAAGGTTCAAGCTCTATCGAGTATGGCGACAGCACACTAAAAAGCGAGCATGGCTACAAATGGATAACCACCGTTACCAAAGGCGGCAACCGCTTATCTTTTTATGCCAATCTCTATTTTCAGTACATTCAGAATTACATCTACCTGAACCCGACGGATTCTTTCTCGCAAACGAATACCGGCTCATATCCTGTATTCCGCTTTTTGCAAACCAATGCGTTTTTGAAAGGATTGGATGTTGACGGCAAATACAATTTCGGAAACGACGGCAAGCTATTTCAGTATGAAGTAAAGGCTTCGCTGGTGAGGGCTTACGACCTTAGCGAAGATGCTTATCTGCCTTCCATTCCGGCAGACAGGTACACCAATAGTTTGCAATGGAATATTCCGGCATCAGCCAAAATGACAAACAATTTTTTAGGAGTCAGTTACCTATATGTAGCGCGGCAAAAACGTTACGAAGCCAATAGCGATTTTGTAGCTCCGCCTGACGCTTACAACCTGTGGGGAATAACCGGCGGAACAAAGATTTTATTGGGTAATGGAAACAAATCGCTGACAATTAATTTGGCAGTTGATAACCTTTTCAATGTGGCTTACCGCGATTACCTGAATCGTTTTCGCTATTACGCCGATGACATTGGTCGCAACATTCAACTGCATTGCATATTCAGATTTTGATAGTCAAACATTTTAATAACAAATCAAACAAAGCAAAATGAAAACAAACAAGCTTTTATTTTCGGCAACAACAGTCGTTGCAGGTCTCTTTTTGTTCAGCGCATGTTCAAAAACGCATGACACCAAAGGTCAACACATCGCTCCTCAGGAATTCTTTTCTTCCACCCAATTTGTTGTAACGCCCGGGCATACAACCGGCACGGGCTTAAGTACAACATTTACAGCAGATGGTGCTGCGCAAAACTATTTTGTGGATGGCGCAACAGGGAAGTATTTTGCTATCAATAATGGTGATACAGTTGAATCGGCAACGCCAACGATTACTATGAGCGCATCGCACCAATACCGTTTCCAGATTCAATTCCGGGACCAGGACGGGCAAGTCAGCAACGATGAATACACTGACCAAAGCGACCAGGAAGGCGGCGCTTATATTCATCAGTTCTTTTTTGTGCCGGTGGCTTCAGGTTCCGCCGGTACGGTAGGCCAGGTAAATGACGATGGCGATCCGCTTCTCGGTTATGTAAATCTCAATGGATTGTCTGACCAGGGAGGTATTAGTTATCAATACGCAGACAGCAGCTCGGATGGATCAGAAAATTTAGGGATTGGCTTAAACGGCTTCTTCAGTGTTCCGGCTCCGGGCAAGACCTTTGATTTGGTGATAGATTTAAGGCATGGAATTCAGAACAAATATACAGGCGCTTATTTCCAGTCAGACCTCACTAATCCCTGGTATTCCGATGCCTTTTCTAAAGCAACCAATGATGTAAATGCACCTTTTGGCGCTACGGATTTTGCAACGCTGATTCATGTAAAGACGACCAATTAAGCAATTATTTGTATTTCCTTTCATAGGCTAATGAACGCGAGTAAAGGAATTCACTTGTTTATGAATCCATCTGTTTTATATTAATTCTGTGGCTTTTTTCCGTGCGGTAACAAAAGGGAATATGTGATAAAAACGTACGGCAGTGGTCGCGCTGCTGTACTCTCTTAATAGCTGTTACAAAGAATCTTTTTCAGGTAATTATTAAAATACCCGCTTATGATACAGCGGGTATTTTAATAATAATTTTTTTTGCAACAGAGTTGCATCTTATATAAAACACTCTAATTTTGCCTTTCATGAAATGGCAACGGAACACAACAGCGCAAAGAATTTCAGCCATTGTACTGCTGATGCTTATACTGTTTGTTTTTTCCCTTTAGTGCTTTCATACTCATTCCTGGTCAGAACTGAGCCCTCGTGTTTCAAACGATTCTGATGCACAAATCAATGCTTATCATCATTGCCCGATTTGTGAATTTCAGTTTGCCCGTGATACAGATGAACCACCTGGCAGTTACACCATACTATTCTTTGTCAACGTTATTTATTCGTGTGCGGATAATCCTGAACATCAGTTAGCAACCCTGCGTGTCAAGAATCGTGTAAAGGCTTTGCCCTAAAAACAACAATCCTTTTGATAAACTACAGCGAGCCGGTAAGCAGATAAAAAAGCTGCTGATTACACATCAGCAGCCTTTTTCTTCCTTCATATATTTCGCATTATGGCTGCACTATCAATACTGCATCACGGGGCTGGTATTTCGAACGCATTTAAGAAAGCAGAAGTAGTGAGGTATAAACCAATTAAGTGTACCATATCTACCACGCCCTGCTCACCTGTTGCGTTAACAGCTAACTGATAGGTACTGCTATCCACTTTTTTATGGGTGGAAAGGCTATGAGCAAACTGATATGCAGCCGATTCGTCATCCGACAATCCACCTGGTTCTGAAGAGGTTTTTATAGCGGCAATTTCTTCGTCCTTCAATCCTGCTTTCTTGCCAACAGCAGTATGGGCGTACACTTCATATTCTGCGCCCTGGCTAACGCCGACAGTAAGGATGATAATCTGCCTTGCTCTGTCGGACAAGGATGAATTTTCCATATCGGCGTCTATCCAATCGCATAGGGCACGTGATGTTTTGGGACTATACAAAAACGGATTGAACGGACCAATCAGACGACCATCTTCCAGTGCTGCCGTAAAGCCGGATTTTTTCGCCCAGCTCACTTTCGTGTCCACCATATAACCGTATAACTTTTCGCCTTGCCGGTCTAACTCTTTCGGTGATAGAAGCGGAAGGCGTCCGCCTAATTTTCCCTTTTCTGTTGTTGCCATTTGTTCCTGTTCCATGTTACCTTTTTTGGTAAAAAGACAAATACCATTCCTTTGAATTAATATTTATTGATTGTTGGATTCGAAAACGAGAACAGACATAGGGTTTAGCATAAAACATTCGTCTGCCGAAACGATGTCTGGTGTTAGTTCTTCGCTTCCTTCCCATGTAGAGGAAGAAGAATCGAACATTTTTTTATAAGTTTCTCCAACCGGAAGCCAATACGAAGCCACATCTTTATTAAAATTAAACACAAGCAATAAAGAATGCGCCCCGTTACTTCTTTCAATCGCTAATACATTTCCTTCATTTACCGGAAATACAGTCATATCCCGTCGCTCTTTCGATTGTAAGGCTTTACTTTCTTTTCTCAGCTTGATTAACTGCTTGTAATACTGATATAGTACGGCATTTTTTGCTTCCGCTTTTTTCCATTGTATCATTGATTTTAGAAACGTTTCTTCAGACTGCGGATCGGGAAATTCTCCTTCACGCTGAAAGTGAGCAAATTCTTTTTTCCTGCCTTCAGATACACTCTTAGCAAGATTGGCATCTGTACGGATATACGCCATCGTAGCCCCAGTTACGATTACCCGGGAACTGAGCTACCGGCATAATTTCGATGGCATTAATACCCAATTCGTTTAAATAATCCAGCTTTTGAATGATGCCTTCAAAAGTTTGCTCCGGCGTAAAGGTGCCGGTATGAATTTCGTAAATAATTAAGTCGTCAAGACGCCGTCCTTTCCATTCATTATCTGTCCGGTTGAACTCTCTTTCTATTACTTCAGACGCATTATGCACACCCTCGGGCTGTGATACAGAAGCCGGATCGGGACGTATGGCTGTGTCATCAATTTTATAAAAATAGCGCAAGCCCGGTGCTACGTTATCCAAAGTGGTTTTCCAATAACCAGATTCGTCTTTTTGCATCTCATACTCCTGCTGGAAAGGAGAAGCAATAACCAGTTTTATTGATTTTTTCAAAGGCGCCCATATAACAAAATCACACTTGCCATTATGGTAAAAAGAGCCAACAGGCTGATACAGGTTGTTCATCTATAGTAGTATTCTTTCGGTTACCCACCGCGGAACAAACACTGTGCAACAGGAACAGTTATGTTTACAGCTACACAGTTTCAGCTATCGGTAATAAAAATCAAGAGGATAGTGAGAATAAAAGGGACAGTATTATCAAATGTATGATATGGATTGGGGCGTGTCCCTTTGGGTCGGGCTTTGCGCTGCAAGTCCTCGCTGCGCTGCGGGCTTTACGCTGCAATCCCTCACGCGCTGCCGCTCTTTATATAGGCTCATTTTTATGCATCATACAATTAATAACACAGCCTAAAAGGGAATTGTATTGCAACGATATTTGAAATGTCGATAGCGGTCAGACGTATAGAGTAAGAGGAATGAAAAACCGTACTCTCAGTTTATAAATAAAGGTATTGCTGTACCTCATCATATAGAATAGACTTTTCTTTTCCACGCTATGTTCTGTCGCTTTTATTTCGTTGCCAGCTCTTCCGGATCAATCTTTTTTAATCATGTGCTGCCGGATCTGTAAACAACTTGCAATTATGTAGGCAACGGTTTTGCATACCTCGCAACGTTTAATTATTCATTTCTTTCCGGCTCACCTACGAAAAGAAAATCACTTATTATTATAGCAACAGCGGTTGTTTTTTTTATAAAAAAAGACAACCTGTTTTCAAATAAAAAAGAAACAACCGAAACACTTATTGCCACAGATTCAGCGCAGGCGTGGTGGTATAAAAGCGCCGTGATGTATAATGTGGATATGGAAAAAAACAAGGATGCAGACGATGATGGTATCGGCGACTTTAAAGGCTTAACACAAAAGCTTCCTTAAATAGATTCGCTCCATTTCAATACCATCTGGCTGGCGCCGTTTTAGCCTACGCCTAACCTTGATGATGGTTATGATGTTTCTGATTTTTACGGCATCGATAAACGACTTGGCAATGAGCCCGGTTTTGAAGCTTTTATGAAGGCTGCTGCGGCGCAAAACCGGAATATTGCTGACATAAAATCAAGCGCCGTATGGTGTATCCGTTACCAATGGCAGAGAAAAACAGTATTGGCTTTGCATAACTTCAGCCACAAACCACAAACAGTTAACCTCCGCGAAAATCATCCGTTGCAGGCAGTTCTTTCTTCTGCCGGTATTGATATAAAAGATGGCAAGAAAGATATTATATTTCCTGCTTACGGGTTTGCCTGTTCCGTTTTTAACCCATATTTTTTATCCTTCAATTGCCTTTACATATTTGTTGTTTCCGCAGTTTGGGCATTTGGGTGGTTGTTCGGCAGTGTCGGGTTTGTCCATACCGCAGATGATGCAAACTTCCTTATCGGCTTGTTTCTGCTCATTCACCATATCGGTATCAAAATCAGGCAGCACAGACAGTCCATACTTCTTTTCTTTATTCTGAATCAAAGTGAAAGAACCATCGGCTTCAAAGTAAAAGCGCTTGATGCCGCCCAGGTGTTTCAAGCCATTTACCCGCAGCTCAGCAAAAATTCTGTCGCGGGAAACGCGGTTGGGCGTCATGTTCTGGATAACGAGGTAGCCATCTCTGCCCAGCACACGCACATCGCCCGTTACCTCTTCCTGCACTTTATCATTCGAGGCTATCCTTGACGAAATCCAGCGTTCGCCTAATACAATGATAGCGGCAATAATAATACCCGGCACAATGCCCCGGTCGGGCGACATTACAGGTATGCCGATAGCTGCTGCCATAAGTACTAAAGACGCTACTTCGTTGCGGCTCATTTGTGCCGCCATACGCTTTCCCATCAGCCGGATGCCTACCACTATAATTGTGTAGCAGATGAGGCACCGGATGAGCAACTCGATAAAGTAGATACCGGGCACATTCCCAATCAGGATCCGGCGCAGATCGTCGAGGTGAATTTCGTATGGTAACATAAATCAGTAATTAGAATTATAAAACGGCAGCGGACCAATCTAAAGAATGGCAGATATCGCACTGCGTGGTTTCGGTATTGTTTACCTTTTGAATATTAGCGCAACAGTTGCATGCTTTCAACCTTTTGTCAGCTTCTTTATATATCTTTTGGGCTTCTTCATCAAAAGGCGGCAGCGTGGACAAGCCGGGCTTCTCTTTGTCCGTTTCATAAATGCTTATGTCGCCGGAAGCTTCTATATAAACGCGCTTTACTTTACCCAACTGGTATATATTTTTGCTTCGTAACGACCTGAACAGTTCAGGACGGGAAATGCGTGTATCTAACATGGCTTGCACATCTATTAAACCATCTTTTACCAGGAGCGTGGCTTCGCCATAGGTGACCTTTTCGGCCTTTGCACTTTTGGTTCCCCACCACGATACCATCCGCTGGAGAAACAGGATAATGACCAGCAACCAGGCACCCTGCAGAATGCCACGGTCGGGCAACTGCATGGGAGCGGATACCACCGCACCGAGCAGCAGCATGACAGCTAATTCCGTTACGCTGATCTGCCCTGCCATCCTTTTTCCCAAAAAGCGCATGACGACTAATAAGATAAGGTACATAATAAGGGTACGAATGAAAACCTCGAACATAAAGGAAAGGGGAACATTGCCAAAGAGGATGCGCATCCAATCAGTGAGCTTAATATCATTCTTGTCCATGCCTGCTGCTTATAACTTGCCAATTGGTAAGATGACCGTTCACAGAATGTCAAAAAGCTTACCAGCAAAGGCTTTCAGGCATTCGGCTACAGAATATGGATTATATTAAGAAAAGATTTGAAAATGGAGTGATAAATAAAGTTGCCCGTGCCGGACATATATTTATACCCGGAAGAATTGCGAAATTTTTTAGATGGGATTGTTCTTTATCTTTTCGGGCAAAACTTGTGGCTTTTTACTTTGCGTGGTTTGTTTTTTGCAAATTTTTCTGTTCAGTTAGGATCATCTCTTTACATTAGTCAGCCTTCTTCGCTATTAACGGGTTTCTGTTTCAACACAAAGCTAATGCGACCGTTATTTTCCATATAAGCAGCGTCCACTTTTTGCAACGAGGTTTGATTGGTTTGCAACCGCAGGCTTTCGTTTAAATCATCTTGCGTCATGTTGGTTTTTTTAAGGTTGGCTTCTATTATTTGGTTGTCTTTATATAGCACGATATGCCTGCCTTTAATCAGGTGCTCGAATGACTTGCTATGCACAATGAGCCAGCCGATAAAACGATGAACCAGCACTAAGACCAACGAGGCCGACACCGTGCCGCCAAAAGAAGAAACACCGGCAATGCCACGCGCCAGCACAGAGCCCAATACGATAACAATAATATTATCGAAAGCAGATTTCTTTCCAAATGTGCGCATGCCGCCAACGCGGAGGCAAAACAGCGCAATGAAGAACATGACAAATGCACGAACACCCATTTGCAGTGCCGTCAGGTCTTTTCCTGCTCCCCATATTTCTTGCAGGAAGTTATTCATCTGATTGTTGACAATTGATAATTACTAAAGCATGTAAGGGAAAGATGACGAGCCTGCAGAATGCAAGTATTACACCTGAAGATATAAATATCTAAATGACAGATTACCGGTTACTTTTCCTTAGTGACATGACAAGATAGATTCGGCTTACATGGCTCTTCCGATTCTTTTATTTTTATGAAGCTGTTTAAGAGCCTGTTTAAAATTGTGAAAAGGTTTGATACGTCACTTCGACCATGCCTTCGGCTTGGCAGGCTATAGGAAAAGTCTTCCGAAATAGATGCTGTTTTACTATGTAGAGATGCCTCTATTCCCCGGCATGACGGTGCGGAACTTTTGATTTAATTCATTCCTTGTAAAATTCTTAAACAGCTTACATGTCCTGTAACTTGTCTTTTATACCCTTTACTTTTCCACCAGTTCTTCCAGGTCTATTTTCTTCAAATCATGCGCAGCCGGACCCGTAATCAGCTTCCCATCATAATCATACCGTGCGCCATGGCAAGGACAATCCCACGACTTTTCCGCCACATTCCAGTTTACACTGCATTTCAGGTGCGGGCATGTTGGGTTCACGGCATGTAAGCCACCGGCTTCATCTTTATACAGCGCAATCTTTTCGCCTTCATAGTCCACCACTTTCCCTTCGCCGTGCGCCAGGCTGCTTACCGTTTCTATTTTTTCTTTGGTAAACAAACCCTTCACAAATTCTTTAACTACGTCGGTATTTTCCTTTACAAACTCAGTAAAGCCAGCCACCGGTTTTATGCGCCCCGGCGCAAATAAATCTTCGTAAGCCGATTCCTTCCCGGTTAACATATCCGTCAGTAAAATGGCAGCCACATTTCCGTAAGTAATACCATTACCGCTAAAGCCTGTAGCCACATACACATTGCCTTTTGCGTGTCCCGGCACGTGCCCGATATAAGGCAAGCCATCTGTTGGCTCAAAGTATTGCGACGACCACCTGAATGCAATATCCTTCACTTTAAAATATTGTTTCACATACGCTTCCAGCCGCAGAAACGGTGCTTCCGTATTTTCCTCATGCGCGGTCTTATGGTCTTCGCCACCCGCTACCAAGTACTTCTTTCCCTGTACGGTTTGCGTGCGGTAATACCGGTATGGGTCATACAAATCATACGCTAAGTTGTCAGGATACTTTTCATCCTCCAGTTCCACCGCAATAGCATAGCTGCGGTACGGCGCGCATCGCAGGTGCAACAGGTTCACGCCAAGCGATGTATGTGTTGCCATCACGAAGGCTTTCCCTTCCACATTGCCAAGCGATGTTTCCACAGTCACGGTGTCCTTGTCCGTCCAGGTTTGCACACGACAATTGGTGATGATCGTTCCGCCTCCTTCTTCAAATTGTTTGGCTAATGCCAGCACATATTCTGTTGGATGAAAGCCTGCCTGTCCTTCTACCCGTATGGCTTTGGTAAAAGGAATCGGCACCGGGATTTCGTTGGTATAATCCGCTGCTATGCCTGCTTCCTTCAACGCCTGTAACTGGTCATCGAGTTCTTTATCCTGCTCCTCGTTTTGCGCATACAAAAAACCCGCTTTCTCTTCATAACCACAATCAATTTGGTAAGCCGTTACGTTTTCTTTTATTAAAGCACAGGCTTCCGAAGTAGCTTTCGCCACCAGCTTCGCCTTGTCTTTACCGAAGTCTTTCGCTATTTGTGAATAGCTTGAATCGAGCAGCGTATTGATGTGCCCTGTAGTGCCCGAAGTGGTTCCGAAGCCAATGGTTTTTGCTTCCAGTACGGCGCACTTCTTACCGCTTTTTTGCAGTAGCAGTGCGGCGGTAAGTGCGGTAATGCCGCCACCCGCAATGATGACATCAAAAGGGCTTTGCGGTAAAGTCGTTTGCTGTGTTGTGTAATCAGGAATTTCATACTGCCAAAGGCTGGTGGTAGCGCCGTCGCGTTGCATAGGAAAAGATTGTGGTGTTTGTTTCAAATGGTGTGTCAGGGTTTCTGTCTTCAATAATCTTTCCAGTACAGTACGGCTTCTTTGTTTTTTTATAAATTCAGTAAAAGCGGATGATATTTCTGTCGTTACTTAACGTTGCCAAAGTGCAGAGCCGTATATGCTGCTTGTGAAGAAACCTGCAAAGGCATACTGATTCCTGAGTTGATTGATGACTGGCAAGTTTTGCATGTTTATAATAATGATTTGCGGATTCGTTGGTGATTTGAATGTAGTGTGCAAGATTTCTATAACGGTGTTGTAACTATGTAAGAGCAGGAGCCGATTGTTTGAATAGTATGCTTTACCATCCCTTGCAGAAAAGGAAGCGGCAATAACACAATCCAATTTAATCCGGATTCACGTTATTCGTTCTTCGGCTTTCTAATGATGCCAACGATTATCTCAAAATTCTGTCTTTCTCAACGGCACTTATCTCTTTCAAAACATGAAACATAAGAACTAAGCTCATCCTTATGTTTTCTCGTTTCGTTTATATCTTTTTCCGCTTCATTCATAAAAAACCTGTTTTGGTTTGTATGTTTCTTCTCTTTGTTCTTATGAGCGATGTTTTGCTTTAGATTACTAGATCTGCCACGTACAAAAAAGGCTGAAGCAAAAACAATTCCTTTCCCTTTTATTTACGCCTTGTTTCTTCTCAATACCATCATCGAGCGACCTTCCATTATAAGTTGGTCTCCATCATGATAAACAGCACATCCTTCTTCTGTAACGCAACCCGTAGCCGTATCTACCACTTTGTTCCAGGGACGACCAAATGGTCCTTTCTTTTCAGGCACAGTAAACAGCAGATTGTTTTCGTATGCATTGAAAAAAAGCAGGAAACAATCATCTATCACTTTTTCTTCTTCATAGCCAATCGCTTCAATACCCTGCCCGTTAAGAAAAACAGTGATGGATTTGCTCGATCCGTTTACCCAATCTTCCTGCTTCATTTCTTTGCCCGATGGATGCAGCCACATGATATCGTGCATTCCGGTATGTTTTATTTCATTGCCCTGAAACCATTTGCGACGGCTAAAGACATGATGCTTTTTATAAAGCCGGATGATATTTTTGCAAAAAGTAAAAAGTTCCTGATCACCGCTTTCCCAGTCAATCCACGATATCTCATTATCCTGACAATACGCATTATTGTTTCCGCCCTGTGTTTTTCCCGTCTCATCTCCGGCTACCAGCATGGGAACACCCTGCGATAAGAACAGCGTTGCCAGCAAATTCCGCTTTTGTTTGCTCCGCAATTTGTTTACACACTCATCGTCCGTTTCGCCTTCCGCGCCGCAGTTCCACGAGCGATTGTGGTCTTCTCCATCCTTGTTGTCTTCGCCGTTGGCATCATTGTGTTTTTTGTTGTACGATACCAAATCGTGCAGGGTAAAACCATCATGCGCGGTAATGAAATTGATGCTTGCCGTAGGCAAACGGTAATCGTCTTTATACAAATCCGGACTGCCGGTAAACCGCTCCGCAAATTCGCCCAACTGGCAACCTTCGCCACGCCAGTAATCGCGCAGGCAATCGCGGTATTTGCCATTCCATTCTGCCCAGCCCGGCGGAAAGTTACCTACCTGGTAGCCACCTTCGCCAACATCCCACGGTTCGGCAATGAGCTTTACCTGCGATATAACAGGGTCCTGGTAAATAATGTCGAAAAACGCGCTGAGGCGGTTCACCTCGTGCAGCTCGCGGGCTAAGGTAGCAGCGAGGTCAAAGCGAAAGCCATCCACATGCATTTCCTGTATCCAGTACCGAAGGCTATCCATAATGAGGCGCAGCACCGGGGGCATGTTGGTATTGAGTGTGTTGCCCGTGCCGGTATAATCGAAATAAAAAGTTTTGTTGTCTTGGCAAAGTCGGTAATACGAAGTATTATCTATACCACGAAACGAAAGCGTAGGACCCATCTGGTTGCCTTCAGCAGTATGATTGTACACCACATCAAGAATTACTTCGATGCCTGCTTTGTGCAACACTTTTACCATGTTTTTAAATTCGGCTACCTGCTCACCGCTGTTGCCGCTGGCTGAATAGCGAATATCAGGTGCAAAGAAGCCAATGGTATTGTAGCCCCAATAGTTAGTAAGACCTTTTTCTGTAAGATGCCTGTCAATCACAAAATGATGAACCGGCATCAGCTCAATAGCAGTAATGCCAAGCTCTCTTAAATACTGAATTGAAGCCGGATGGGCAATACCGGCGTATGTGCCGCGAAGGTGTTTCGGTATTGCATTATTAAGCATTGTAAAACCCCGCACATGTGCTTCGTAAATGATGCTGTTGTGATAGGCTACTTTCGGTGCCCGGTCACCTTCCCAATCAAAAGAAGAATCAACCACCACCGATTTAGGTATATACGGCGCACTGTCCTGCTCATCGAAGCTAAAGCTTTCCTGCGGATTTGATAAGTCATAACCAAACAGCGAATCATGCCATTTGATAGTGCCTGACAAAGCTTTGGCATACGGGTCTATAAGCAATTTGTTTTTGTTGAAACGCATGCCTTTAGAAGGATTGTATTCACCATCCATCCGATAGCCATAATGACGACCGCTTGTAAGACCGATAACATATACATGCCACACATGATGATATCTTTCTTTAAGCTGAATGCGTTGCGTTTCATTATCTTCTTCGTCAAACAGGCATAACTCAATATCTGTTGCGTTTTCTGAGAAGATGGCGAAGTTCACACCATCTTCATAAAGGGTAGCTCCCAGGGGGAAAGTGCTACCCAGGCTTGTTTTGTAATTCATAGGTTATCAACAGCATCACTTTCTTAGCCACACGTTTCAGGTTAAGATAATAACAAGCTCATTTCAACTACCGGGCCATAGGATTTGAAAATATGTAAGCTGAAAAATAAAATTTTAGATGTAAGATTATTTAAAATATTGGGGAATTTTTTTTACTTGAAAATAGTATGTCAAATTAAGTATACGAGGGTATTTATACAATATTACAGAGCCGCTTTTACCTTCCGTTTTTGTCCGTCAGTACCATTGCCAGGTCATCAAGAATGCGGTTAACGTACAGCAACTGCACCGGCATTCCCTGTTGTTCTTTATCTGCCAAAATCTTTTTTGAAAGTACCACTTTGCCCTGGCAAACGATAGAGAAAAAAGCAAACAATTGCCCGCAGGCTTGCGGTGTCAATGTCGCGTATCCGGTTATGGAAACTCCCCAGTCGGAAGTAAAGGTTTTGGCAATGCTGAACGCCATATCATCCGCCATCTTTTGAGATACACAGTTGCACGATAACGCATGAATGGGATTGACATTCATGTGGCGGCATTTCTGACCAATATTGTAAGCTGTAATTCCGCCTTGAAAAAACTGCGATGCACTTTCCGCCGTAGATAAAGCGGCACTCAGAAACCCGGCGGTTACACTTTCGGCTACTGCCAAAGTTTGTCCCTTAGAAATCAGAGCATCTTTTATTTTATCGATAGATTCCTGTTGAAACATAGCAATCATTTACTGTTTTAAAGCTAAGTGATAATAAGCTATCTGTCGTAGCTGCACTTGCCAGCTTTGCAAGGTGTGAAAAAGAAAACAAAACTGTGCCAGTTGAAACATCAATACAAGTTGGTAATGCTGAGATATTTTGTACTTTAAATAGAGTGCCAGCCACTTCTTTATCTTTCCGCTTTCAGCAAGAAACAACGATAAAATATATATAGAAAAGAACGATTACACCGTAACAGCAACAAATTTTACTGTAAAAGAAATTGTGTCGAAAGTGAGACGATTTTCTAAAGAATCTATAATGTGTTAATTATACTTTGATACCCATTTTTTAGCGATGTCCATAAACATCTCCGGATAATAGTCTTCCGCACCCGGCCAGTTCAACTGAGGCTCTTCTTCCAGGTTAGGAATCGGGTAGCCCTCCGGTGCGCCAAACACCACTTCCAACGGCTTGCCATCCTCTGAGTGCGCACCGTTCCATATTAGGAAGCGACTGCTGGCCGCTGGCAATGAAGTGGTGCACATTACGCGCATCCACAACATCTTTGGTAGGTTCGGGCACAGGGTGGTGACCATGCGTAGTAGTGCCGGTCAGCAACAGGTTGATGGCATAAGCCACCAGTTCAATGTGACCATATTCTTCACCGGCAACAGAGGCAATCACATCATAAAAAACCCGCAGCCGATTGCGGCCTCCGAAGTTGAACGACTGAAACGTGTAGTTCATCAGTGTAGACATTTCGCCAAACTTGCCACCTATCAATTCCTGTATGGCAGCGGCATCATTAGGAGAAGGATTGTTGGGTATCGGCAGCTCGTGCAGCAGCCGGTCTACTTTGTACATTATAGGTTATTATTTAAAAATGAAACTGAAAATGTAGTGAAGTGTTACTGAATGAGAGGCAAGGAAATCATTCGGTTTTGTTGAAGCGCCCTATTATTATGACGCGTTTGTAATAATCCGGAAATTAGTAAAGATCAGCCTTCTTAGAAGTATTAGCATAGCATAGCATAGTAAGTACACTGTCAACTAAATATATTGCGATTTCGATTGGCGGAGACACCAAACGGTAGCGGCATATATCGGATGGCGCCCTCACCTTCCGAAATCTTTATTATATAAATTTATTTAAGTGACAGTGTAGTAAAGCTGAAATAAAAATATGATTGGTTCTTTACAGCGAAATTGTAAGATGAAATCTGGTTGTCGTGTGAAATAATTTCTGTTGCATTTCTATCGCAGAAGATACAATAAATACACACAATTAATCTCATTATGTACAATATAAAGCGCTGTTTGTATTTTTTTATTTTATCAGTAAGATTCTTGTTATTTATAAAATTTTGTTTTTGTATTTTTTTAAACAATAGCTTCAGATACTTGTATTAATTCTCTGTAATCCTATTCCGGTTTGTTTTTGCTGCCCGTGCACGAGTATCACAAGGCATGCTTTTCGTATCGCTCATTTCATAACTTGTAAAAACATTTTTTATGGAACAGATGAATGATTTGAAAGCTTTATTAAAGCACGATGTGCAGATGCTATGTTCTACCGAAGACCAGATTATTGAAGCCTTACCAATGATGATAGAAAAGGCAAGCAACCCGCAGTTAAAGCAGGGATTAAATGAACATTTGCAGGTATCAAAAAAACAGCGCCAGCGCCTCGATCAGGTAAGCCAGTTATTAGGCGCCAGTAGTGAAGATGCAACCAGGTATGCCGGGGCTTTTGCTACCTTGATGGGTGGTGCCAAATGCAAAGCCACCGCAGGAATTATTGAACAGGGACAAAAAATGATGTCTGAAAATTTAAGTGCTGATATAATGGATGCCGCCATCATTTCGGGGGCGCAAAAGATAGAGCATTTTGAAATTGCCTCTTATGGTACGGTGCGTACTTATGCGAAACAGTTGGGTTTGCGCGATGTAGCTGATTTATTGCAGCAAACGCTGGATGAAGAATATATGGCAGATCAGGAACTGACGAGTTTGGCAGAACAGAAAATTAATAAAGACGCCGCTTACGGTTCGGCGGTTCTACAGTAAGCGTCTTTATATTTTATACTATAAAAAACCCACATCTCTTTTTATTCGGAGAGTGGGTTTTTTATTCATACCCGTTTCATCCCTTATAGAAAAAATGGGTAAGCTAAATGCGCTATTTTAGTAGTATATAATGTTGAAGAATTACTCACTTCACACAACAGTCACTTTTGTTTTCACCAGTAAAATGCAGAGAATAAAAAGCCTGATTCCTCTTAACAAACTTGTAGAAGTATATTGAGAAGTACAACAAAGAATAAGCGGAAAATAATTATACAAGCAATTTGTTCCTGAAAAGGCCTGGGTCTTATTTTATCAGGCTTGCGATTTGCCGAAATACAGGAAACACAGTTCCCCGATTTCGTAAACACAAATAACGATTCTATGATAAACACTTTAGAAGAGGTAACAACTGCACCTGAACAAACCCATGCTTCCCCGCCGGGCAGCACAACAATTCATTTGAAAATAAACGGGGAAGATACAAAGCTTACCCTACAACCCTGGGTAACGCTGCTCGATGCATTGCGTGAATATTTAAGTTTAACCGGAACCAAGAAAGGCTGCGATCACGGGCAATGTGGCGCATGTACTGTGTTGGTAAACGGCAAGCGTATCAATAGTTGCCTTACACTCGCCGTAATGAGAGATGGTTGTGAAATCACCACCATTGAAGGTTTGGGAAGCGAACACAACCTGCATCCGTTACAGGCTGCTTTTGTAGAGCATGACGCGTTTCAATGTGGTTACTGCACACCGGGTCAAATTTGCAGCGCTGTGGGTATGATGAAAGAAGGAAGGGTAAAAACTGCCGATGATATACGTGAGTTGATGAGTGGAAACCTGTGCCGATGTGGTGCTTATCCAAACATTGTAGATGCGATTATGGATGTAATGAAAGGAGGTGCTCATGAATAAGTTCTCTTATACAGACGCCCATAATGTTGACGAAGTTGTTGACACGCTGGCGCAAAATAAAAATGCGAAATGTATTGCAGGCGGCACCAATCTTCTCGACCTTATGAAAGAGAATGTCATGCGCCCTGATGAATTGATTGATGTCAATCATCTTTCATTTAGCGAGATAGAAGAACACGAAGATGGTGTGCGTCTCGGCGCCACCGCAACGAACACCGACACAGCCTATCATCCTTTAATAGAAAGCCGTTATCCGTTACTCTCAAAAACTATCCTTGCAGGTGCTTCGCCACAGCTAAGAAACATGGCAACCGATGGTGGCAACTTAATGCAGCGTACTCGTTGCTACTACTTTTACGATACCGCCACGCCCTGCAACAAACGTGAGCCGGGAAGCGGATGTTCCGCCATCAACGGTTTCAGTCGCATCCATGCTATTTTGGGTCAGAGCGAGCAATGCATCGCCACGCATCCTTCTGATATGTGTGTGGCTTTAGCGGCTTTAGAAGCGGTCGTAAACGTGACAGGTTCAAATGGTGACAGAAGCATTCCGATTGCCGAATTTCATCGCCTGCCGGGCAATACGCCCTGGCTTGATAACAACCTGCAACCCGATGAAGTGATTACTTCCGTTGATTTGCCTGCCAAAGGGTTTCCGAAGTATTTTGATTATGTAAAACTACGCGACCGTTCGTCTTATGCGTTTGCTTTAGTGTCCGTAGCTATCGGTATTGAACTCGAAGGAAATACGATCTCTGATATTCGCATTGCCCTCGGCGGCGTGGCACATAAACCATGGCGCAAACCGGATGCAGAAGACTTCCTGAAAGGTAAAACATTAACTGTAGAAAACCTCTCTGCCGCTGCGGATATGATTCTTGCTGGTGCCAAAGGATACAAGCATAACAGCTTTAAAACCGAGTTAGCCAAACGAGCCATTATTCGTGCCGGTTTAGGTGCCGTGAAAACAGAAGGACTTGTGTAGGAAATGTATAATGTTCATTAAAAAAGCTGGCACTTGTGAATCGCTTCTTCCCGTCACTCCGGCAAACGGAGAGGTCTCCGGAAATTGATGTATTGTCATTAAACAGAGTGGCCTCATTCATAGGCAAGACGGTACAAAAGTAAGCAAGCAGCACCGTCATTTCGACGACACGAGAAATCTTTCGGCATGGAAACGGTATCACGGCATAGAGATGCCTCCATTCATCGGCATGACGGCGTAAAAAGCTTCACCGTATATAATCTTTATCAACATAACAATAAAAAAGAAACAACAATGGAAACAACATATATCGGCAAACCCATCAGCCGTGTGGATGGACCCAAAAAAGTAAGCGGTGCCGCTAAATATGCCGGTGAGTTTAACGTGCCTGATTTGGCGTATGGTTACGTGGTATCGAGCGCCATTGCCAAAGGCAAAATAATTAGCATCAACAGCGAAGAAGTAGAAAAAACGGATGGCGTATTAAAAGTATTTACGCACGAAAACGTAAAAGGACTCTCCCGCTGGAACCGTAAGTATAAAGATGATGACGCGCCTCCCGGCGATCACTTCCGTTTTCTGCAAACGGATGACATTTCATATAGCATGCAGCCTGTAGCGCTTGTGGTAGCCGAAACATTTGAGCAGGCTCGCTATGCAGCGTCTCTTATTAAAGTAGAATATCAGCAGGAAGAACCCATTACTGATTTGTTGGCTAACTTAGATAAAGCACAGAAGCCAAAAGGCACGAAAACAGGTTTTAAGGCACCTAAAAATAAAGGTAAGTTTGAAAAAGGGTTCGATAAATCGGCAGTACAGCTAACCACCGAATACTTCCATGGCGCCGAGCATCATAACCCGATGGAGATGCATGCGTCTACGGTGGTGTATGAAGGCAAAGAAAAGCTTAGGATATATGATAAAACACAAGGCATTCTCAACAGCCAGACTTATGTGTGCAACATCTTTGGCTTAAAGAAGAAAAACGTACAGGCATTTTCTCCGTTTGTTGGCGGTGGTTTTGGTTCCGGGCTTCGCCCGCAATATCAGTTGTTCATGGCAGCGCTGGCAGCACTCGAGCTGGAACGTTCAGTACGTGTAACACTTACGCGGCAACAGATGTTTTCGTTTGGTCATCGTCCGGTTGCGCAGCAATATCTTTCTATTGGTGCTAACGAAGATGGCCTGCTGCAGGCAATGAGTCACAGTGCCGTTGCCGAAACATCCATGTTTGAAGACTATATGGAAACGACCGTAAACTGGAGCGGTATGCTGTACAAATGTGATAATGTGGCGCTCGATTATAAGCTGGTGCATCTCAATATGTACACACCGCTCGATATGCGTGCGCCGGGTGCTGTTACCGGCGTATATGCGCTTGAATGTGCGATGGATGAAATGGCTTACAAACTCAAGATGGATCCGCTGCAGTTCCGGTTGCAGAACTACTCTGAAAAAGATAATTTAAGCGGACATGAATATACCAGCAAAGCACTCAGGCAGTGTTACGAACAAGCCGCGGAAAAGTTTGGCTGGAGCAAACGCAATCCCGAGCCACGCTCCATGAAACGCGGAAGCAATGTTTTAGTTGGTCAGGGCATGGCAACAGGTATGTGGGATGCTATGGTAGTGCCCACGCGAGCAACCGCAACTTTTAGCAAAGATGGCAAGCTCGTTGTTGGCAGTGCCACGGCAGACATTGGTACCGGCACCTATACCATCATGACACAGATAGCTGCCGAAACATTAGGAATATCAATGGATAATGTAACGTTTCGCCTGGGCGATGCGTCTCTTCCGTATGCGTTTCTCGAAGGTGGTTCTTCTACCGCAGCGTCGGTAGGAACGGCAGTTATGAAAGTGTGCCAGCAAATTAAGGAAGAGCTGTTTAGCCTGGCGAAGAAAGTAGATAACACTCCGTTTACTGAGCCATCTATCGAAGATTATACGTTTGATAACGGCGAGATATACGAAACACAAAAACCTTCTGTCCGCATCACGTATGCCGAAATCATGGAAGGCAACGGCAAAGAAAAAATAGACGATACTACTACAATGCTGCCTGATATGCTGAAAACAATGGGAAAAATGAAGAACACGCACAGCGCCGTTTTTGTGGAGGTAGAAGTAGATGAAGACTTCGGTACCGTAACGGTAACCCGGGTAGTTAATGCCATTGCTGCCGGCAGAATTATAAATCCAAAAACAGCAAGAAGCCAGGTTTTAGGTGGCATCGTATGGGGCATTTCGCAAGCCCTGCATGAAGACTCGTTTATGGATCATAATTTCGGCAGGTTTATGAATCATAATTATGCCGAGTATCACATTCCGGTAAACAAGGACATTCATGATATTGAAGTGATTTTTGTAAAAGAAGATGATGAGCGTATCAACCCGCTTGGTGTAAAAGGTGTGGGAGAAATCGGGCAGGTTGGTGTAGCTTCTGCGGTGTGCAATGCCATCTTTCATGCAACCGGAAAACGCGTGAAAGACTTGCCGGTTACGCTGGATAAATTGCTGTAAGATGCTTAGAAGTAATCGAAATGTAAGTCATTAACAGTCAGCTTAAATCGCTTTTACTGTCTGCGCCGTCACCTCGACGATAGGAAAGGTATCCCGAAGTTGAAGTTATATAACGATGTTGAGATGTCTCCTATCGTCGGCATGACGATACAAAACGTCGTCTTGGATTCATCATTATCACGACACTTGGGAATCGAATATTTAAATTCAGATCACCTCTTAGTTAAAAAATTCTGTGTGTTTTTGTGAATGAAGGTATAGAAGTGAAACAAACGGATATACCCTCTTCGCTTTATAGGTTATAGCTATGCACACATTTGAACTGATTATCGCTACTTTCTTTATTCTCTCTGATTAAAAACCTGTTTAGCTATGAAAAAAGCAACTACGCTTATACTACTGCTTATCAGTTTTACAGTTCCTTCTTTTGCCTGCCCGTTTTGCAACAAACAAATCCGGCAAAGCATCTACGACAGTCAGTTTTATCCCAACCTGTTCCTGATGCTGTCAGCCTTTATTGTATTGGCTGCTATCGTAATCATATTAGCCATCGTTACTGCCAGACAGCACCGCAACCGGACGCGTTCCAATCCAAGCCGGCAAGTGCTTTCACCGGTGCCACTCACAACAGCTTCCGTTGTATTGGGCATCGGGCTGGGTGGTTTTGCAGATGGTATCGTTCTGCACCAGTTATTGCAGGTTCACGAAATGTTGTCGAATAAGATAGTGGCTACGAATTACGTAGGCAAAAGCGTAAATATGTTTTGGGATGGCGTGTTTCATCTCTTCTGTCTATGCGTTGTCATAACAGGGATTATTTTACTGTGGAAACTCATGCTTCGCAACGATGTTGACCGTTCAGGAACCTTGTTTGCAGCGGGCTTATTATGGGGCTGGGGCATCTTCAACCTGGTGGAAGGCATTATAGATCACCAGCTTCTGAAGCTTCATAACGTGATTGAATATGCAGACAATCATGATATCGGCAACTACGCTTTTTTAGGCGTGTCTGTCATCCTGTTTCTGGCAGGATGGAGCCTGGCAAGAAGTGAAAACAAGAAACGATATAACTCCACATTAAGAACTAAAATAAATACAGGGAAAGAGTAATACAAATATGCGCAAAGTTTACCGCTAACAGTTAGAAAAATCTTACCCTTTATTTTAATTTTATTATGCAGGCTGCATCTTTTAATCACAATTTTATAATTGCTTCATATTAATACAATAATTAAAACTTACTTTCTATCTAACGTTTTACAATGATCTGATTTTGTTTCTAAGATGGTTCAGGAAGAATGCTGAAATTTGCATTGGGCATAGTTTTCGGAGCGATTTTTATTATACGGTTAACCTGTCTTTATGGAATAAATGAATGACTTGAAAATGTTTTGAAAACGCGATGTGCAGATGTTCTGCTATGTAAAAGATCAGATTATAGAAGAACCATTACCTATGATAGAAAAGTATAAAATCTGCAATTGAAACTTTATTCTGGTTTCCGGAATTTATTTCATCATTCACTGTGTGCTTTTCTCCTTATTACTACTCTGGCGAAATGCAAAGTATCATCACTTATATGTTTAAGATAAAGCTGATTAATTCAAGTACAGGTTTATTGATTTACTCAGTACAACCTAATACATAAAATAGTGATAACTCAATGCCATCTGGCGATAGATATACTAAAGAAGAAGTGCAAGTAATAAGAAAGAAAAAGGCACTCATTGCCAGGTAATCACACCATTACATTATGAAACTATTTTAACACCACTCTCAATAACTATTAATCTAGTAACCTATGCATTTTTCCGATTCATTCCTTCCTACTGCCAACAGTGTTGGTCTGTCGTCCATGATCACGTATTACTTTATGATCTTCGCCTGTTATGCCTTCATTGGCAATTTCATTTTTACCTGGCTTAGCAAATCAGGCGTAGCGCCCGAACATCGCACGTCGCGCTACTTCTCTGCTATTATTGCTGCGGTAGCCGGCATTTCGTATGCACTGATCGCTCACTTTTACCACGAATTATTACGGCAGCTTTAGCAAACAGATCCATCAAAACACAACGACTTAATCCGGCTGTCTTATAACGCTATCGGTCAGTTGCGATACATAGATTGGGGCATTACCACACCACTGTTATTATTAAAAATGGTAACCATGCTGAAGATTCAGCCGCACCAGGCAAAGCGCGCCATCTTCTGGCTTCTCTTTGCCGATTTATTTATGATTTTTACCGGCTACATTGGCGAGCAGCAACTGGATGCGAATGGTGAAATCATAGCCGGCAGCAAGCTTATGTGGGGTGCCATTTCTACCATTGGTTATGTAATCATTCCTATCATTCTGTACAATCTCTGGAAACGTTATAGCGATACGGTGCAATTGGAAGAAAGACGTGCTTTCAAGTGGCTGGCTCTTTCTACCGTTACTACATGGGGTGTATATCCTATCGGGTACATTCTATCTACTTTTCGAGACTTTAATTTTAACTACATACATATTGCCTTCAGCATTGCCGATGTCATTAACAAAGTAGGCGCGGCTACCGTTGTCTATCTCACCTCTAAGAAATTACTCGGGAAACGTGTGCCCGAAGAAGCCGTAATGCCGGGTCACATGATTGGTTAAGTAAATAATCGTTTATTAAGTTGATGCATCACGCTCATGTGTGGCAATGTAATGAGCGAAAGAAATACAAATAGCAATGGCAGCGGCTCAAACAACGGCGCATGATGCTGCAAAAGGTAACCGGTGAAAAGCAAGCCTGCAATGGCTATTGCACTAAGTGGCAAAGCTTTCAGCCACAACTTTCCAAACCGTAACGGCTTGCCGTTGCGGTTTTCCTTTTCCGTAAAAACGGTGATGTTGTGCAACGTAATAACAGAATGCCAGCCCGCAAAGTATAAGGCGAAAGAAGGCAGCAGGGGCAACTCTGCACAGCAGCTTAATATCAGCAGCAGGTTGATAAACAACCCTATATTTTTCGGGCTTTTATTTGTCATTCCGCTGGTAAATAACATAGTTATGATGATGATACCGCAAGCAATCAAAATACCATTTGAATCATTTGCTGCAACAAGCCATGACTGATATATAAATTCCTGAGCCGGTACAATGTGGGAGATGATATCGCCGGCTTCATGGGGATGAGAAAATAATATCCAGCCAATAACAGAAACACCATACAGCAGTTTTGCAAAAGCAGCGAGCAGACTTTTGTTGTTGCCGCTAACATCCGTTTCACCAAAATGCCAGCCCGACATCAATATAAAAAACAGGAAGCTGATTTGCGGAAACAAGTACCAAAGCAGGGCATAGATCAGCATTAACATGCCATACTTGGCTAAGAAAGTAACGATGCGAAAAGAAGTTTGTTTTTGCCTCGCAATCTCTGCCTCTATCAAATGATCCAATGCGCCATGCTGAATGCCAAAAGCAAACAGGCTGATGACAAAAAAGGAAAGCCGGAAAGCCTGCGAAAGAGGATTGACGAATAATTGCCAGAGGACTAAAAGAAGACCAACGACTACAGCTACAACAGTCGACCGGTATTTTGCATTATTCGTTATTATAAACATATAGAGAAGGATGGATGGGAGTTATTGGCTACTACTAATATTTCAACACAACCGAACATTACCACTCCTGATAAACAACAATCAGTAACGGTGTTTCATAATGTTTTTATTCTCTTCAGGTATAACAAAAGGCAGACCTCATATTTATGTTTTTATGGCAATTTGTTATCCAAGCATATTTGCATATCTTGACTGTTCTTCCTTCATGGCAGGTTGCTAAAGCAGACGAAAAAGTGCATCCTTTTTATACGTCAATATTATCCAACTGACGTAGCAGAATAATACCAAATGCCCAGTGTTTTAAATAACTTTCTGAATTGATATGACCTTCATGTCCTATGTTAATGAACTGGCTGCCCCAGCTATTAGCAAAATGCTTTGCCCTGTCTAAGCTTACATATGGGTCATTAGTACTGGCAACTACAATTGATGCGAACGGCAGCTTATACAACGACATAGGTGCAAAGCCGGTGGCTTCGGGTGGAAAGCATGTTGCTTCTGTATCAGCCGGCGCAACTAACAAAGCTGCTTTTATAGTTCTTTCATACAAGTGTGCCCATCGTGAAATAGTAGCACAAGCAAGGCTGTGCCCTACCAGGATTATATCTTCTGTGTTAAGATGTGATATTGTGCTGTCCAGCGTGGTTATCCAGTCCTCGCATTTCGGCGTTTCCCAGTCGTGTTGGTTTACTCTTTGAAAGTGATACCTTTTCTGCCAATACGACTGCCAGTGGTCCTCATTTGAATTGCCAAGCCCCGGCACAAGTAATACAGTTGATTTGAACATGGTGTAATTTTTCTTACCAGGCAAAGTAAATTCTGTCGGTTAAAGCCTGTTTAAAATTATGAACCAGACGAATACATCACTTCGAGGGCAGGAGACGTCTCCCGTATTTTATATGATACCACAGCATAGAGATGCCTCCTGCGTCGGCATGACGGTGCGGATTTCTGCTGGTTGTTGTTGGTCGCTGACCAATAACAAGACAATACGAAAAGTTTACAATGGTTTTAAACAGGCTCTTAATACAATTTGGAAATCATATAATCAGTATTTAATGATAAGACTGATTTACATATTTTGTTGACTCTCAATAATCCGGTATGCTTCCTCTGCACTTGTTCTCCCCAGAGGGTTGAATGTTTTACCCGCCAGTTCGTTATAGTTCACAAAAAACATTTCCAACTGGTCAATAATCTTTTGTGGTAAATCATCTAACGAGTGTATGTTGACAAACAGTTCAGACACCACCGGTACAGCAAAGAACCTGTCATTGCGAAAGGTATTGTCTTTTTCCGTTTGCTCGGCTGTAATTGCCCCGATAATGCGGCAATCCATCACACAGCCGGGAAAAGTTTTTATCTCTGATATAATAACTACATCCAGCGGGTCGCCATCTTCTCCTTTTGTGTCGGGTATAAATCCAAAATCAAAAGGAAAAACCATACCTGCGGGCATTGTCTTATTTAGCTTGAATAATTTTAGCTCCGGCTCATAATCATATTTATGCGCGCTACCTTTCGGCGTTTCTACAATGGCGGTTACTGTATTCATAACATTCTGATGTAAGCTTGACAGAGTTATTGTGAAGAATCCTGTTTTACAATCCCATTTTCTCTTTTATAAACCAGCTTGTGATTGGCGCTATTATCCTTTTTTTTGGGTACAATATTGCTGTTGGCAGCAGTGTTCCTGCCTTCATAATGAAAAGATAACAAACATCCGTTGTACGATACCTGCTTTGGGTCTTCTGCTGAAGGTCCGCTGCTTACCGAAGCGCTATCTGTTATTGCATAAATGGTTTTTCCATCAGGCGATATTGCTACATCTCTATATCGCACTTCTCCTTTAAAATAACAAAGAGTATCGCCTGTTATACCCGTGCCGTTCTCATTCAGTTTCAGCCTTACTATGTGCCCATTCTTAAGTGAAGGCAGAAGCAATGAATTTTTCCATTCTGGTATAGCGTCCAATGTGTAAACGTCAATGCTGCTTGGCGCTTCTGAAGCCCATTCCTGTTTACCCGTACCCATTTTTATACTATCGTAAAGTGTTGCCAGAAAAAAGTGCGGGTTCGGATAAAGCGTTCGGATCGGATCTCTGTAATCGCTGCCCATCCTCTTTGCATTTTCCTTTTCACTTTCAATTTGCGGGTAAGTCGTATGCCAGGTGCCGGGCAGGCTTTGGTGAGAGGTAACACCGGCTGCTAATCCATCATAATTGCCATCGGCGTAGCCAATCACCAAAGGATGTCCATAATTCTTTCCCTCTTCTATAATGTTTACTTCATCATCCGAATAAGGACCATGCTCACTTTCATAAATTCTGCCGCTGCCGCCTACCACTGCATAAGCTAACCCTTCCGGGTTGCGATGACCGTAACTGTACACCGCATTTTGTTTTTTTTCGTTAAAAGGGTTGTTGTCCGGTATCCATTTGTCGTAACTATTTTTATCATTATCCGGCTCCAGATTGAAACGCAGTATTTTTCCTTCATAATCATCTTTCTGCTGGGCATGATTGGTACGTCCTGCGTTTGCAAACTGCCCGGCTCCCATATCGCCAATGGAATAAAAAAGATATTCCTTTCCATTGATGGGCGCTATCAGTAACCGCCCGCCGTCGTGGTCGCTGCTGGCAGGAATACTGTCGCAGATAATTTGCGGACGAACCAGTTGCTGTGCTTTTGTGTCGTATTCATAGCGAACAATGCGGGCTGTGAAAAAGCAACCGCCAAAATTAATTGCGCAGCCTTTACCCGTGTCGGCAGCACCGGTAAACTGGTAATGATAAGCGATATATACGTATGGCTTGCCTGTAAGTAATTGCGGATGTAGAGCCATTCCCATGAGTCCGCCCTGCGGCCATGGCTTTCCGTGCGCTGCTTCTTTCATTTTATCGTAACGAGGAAATTGCCGTTGCGGGCTTACATCCAGTACAACTTTTTTTCCCCCGGTTGCCGGATTAATACGGCTGACTAAATAAGCTTTGGCTTCAGTGATCCATAAATATCCATCTGGTCCGTATGTTACTTCCCAGGGATCGCTTAAATGGCTTGCCACAATACGTTCAGTAAATAATTCTCCCTCCGCACCGGTAACCGTTTGTGAAAAGGAAAAAGAAGTGAAAAAGCAACTGCACAGGAACATCAGGTATCGCATACAACATAGGTTATGTTAGCGATAGCTAAAACACAATAAATCTGCCACCGCGCTGGTGCTTCCAAAATATTCTTTTGCTTTTACTAATTCACTACAGCAAGTAGTTCTTATTTCTTATCCAATCCCGTCATGTGAACAGCCATTCCTTTCAGGTTACATTCCCATAAAAAGCCAAAGAACGAATCTGTTGGATTACGCTTTATATCTATCGGACCTTTTTTAAATTTACCCTTTTTGTTTGGATTGTCATCAGGCGTAAATAAGTTGGAAACAAAAGATAGCAAGCCTTTCTTTTTGTAATCATCATCTTTCTTTTTCAGTAAGGCAATCTTCATATTTTTATAATACAAATCAATATTGCCTTTTCCGCGGTAAGCATTGCCATGAATAGTGGTTACCATCTTTTGTATATCGAGCGATTGGATTTCCATTAATGCCAATGGTTTTGTTACCGGGTTCATTAGTTTGCCATCCATAGCGCCTAATGTTGTGGTAAGAGTAAAAGCGCCGTCCTTATCAGCAAGATCAAAGCGCATGGTACCGGATACAGGTCCACCTTCCATTAATCTGCCTGTCATTACATTGGTAGTAAAATGGTTACGGGCTTTGGCTTCAGCATTGTTGGTAATATTCGTAACAACACTTTCCTGCTTGTCAATTTTAAACACAGCAACATCTTCACCTTTATCGCCTTTCATTGCATATTCAGTTGTTCCGTTGTGCATGTACATAGTGTCTATGGTAATGTCGAAAGCCAGCTTTTGCAGCCGCACATGCGGATCACCATGATTACGAACGGGCGGCTTGCGTTTCGGATATTCATAATTAGTGTACACTTCACTGTAAGAGCTTCCTACGGTCATGCTTTGAATGTGCACCTGCTGTTTTCGAATCAGTTTGTCCCAATCAATTTCTTTGCACACAACATTGTTTTGAACAAAGTGATAACGGTCTTTTCTGAATTTGGCTTGTTTGTAAAAAGCATCTTTAGTAAGCCTTGGCTCCAGCTCCATTTTTGCAACTGTAATTGTATTCGATTCGGGCAGATAGTGCATCTCTTTTGTCTGCAAATAATACAGGCTATCCGGCGTTGCCATCCGGCTTGATGTTATGCTGACAGCCGTCTGTTCTTTCTTACTGCTGTCATTTGTTTTTACAGTAAGAACATTGATGCCGCTTGTTGTTAAGTTCAAATGTTTTAAGGATGTTTTGCGTGTTTCTTTGCCATTTCGGTTACTCATTGTCAGGTTCAGATTGCGCATCGTTATGTTCTGAATGCTGGATAGCTTCATCAGGTCTTTGATTGTTTTTAGCAATGTTTTTTCCTCTTTTATATCAATCGAATCGCTGTAGGGTTGAACGGCATAATCAATGGTAATAAAAGGGTTTTGTATGATGATATCATCCATCACCAGCTTTCTTCCATCGCCTGTTTTTTCGAATGCAAAATGAGAAATAACAGCACTATCTATACTCATTGTGAGAACACTGTTGGGTGCTTTTTTAGACAGCACCAATCTTTGGTAAACATTCGAATCCGGCACCAGTTTCATGTCCTTAATAATACCTGTTCCTGCTTCCGTATTAATATCAAAGAAAGAAAACTCAAGATGGTACAAGCTGTCGCTGGCTTCCGTCACCATCTTCTTTAGCCCGTCAGCAAGAATGGGTTTTACAAGGGATTTACCCGGCGGTTTTGCCAGGTCTTTCTTCAAAAAATAAAATATGGCTACAGCGATAACAGCAATCACAATAACGCTGCCTGTTATAATACGCAAAGTGCGCCTCGTGGTGGTTTGCATAAATCAATTCATAGGTTATTAAATACAGCACAAACAGCAATCCATTGTTTGATTAATAAGATGGAATTGGCAGGCAGGATGCAATCATACTTATTCGTGGGCGGGTTGCGTTGCGGAATTTCATATAAATCTCCGCACGAAAGAATATGCACTGTAAGATCGCATATGCTTACGGGCTTCTTTTCTAAGAAATCGTCCACATTGGCTTTGCCGATATTACAACCGTCAATCACAATGATCAAACCGGAACCGATGACTTCTGCTTTCATCCCATTGCGAACGACTATTGCTGTATTTCCCCCAATGCCAATACCAATGGTGGCCGGGTTCGCTACAATCACTTGCGCAATGCGCACAAAGCGTGCTCTTTTTGTAAAATGCGTATCAATGCACCTTTCGCCGCGCCGCCCGGTTTGCCGGGTTGCGTCTTGAACTGAATGATGTTTTTCGGCCACTCATCAACACTTTAGACATTCAGCGGGAAGCTATGTGTATTATAGGCGATCACATGGCCGCAGATTGTGTTCTATATGCTGAAATGAGAGACGACGGTGACACCTTTTACATAGCAGATAACTATGTGCGCGGCGATATACCTAAAATTACCGGACAGTTTACTGCCAGCCATTTCGGTATGGCAAAAGATATTCTGAGTTCCGGACAAACCATTATCTGTACGGATGTGAACCAAAGCAAAGACTTGTCTCAACCGGGGCGCGAAACAATCCTTTCCTTAGGTTATGCATCGTACGTGGTTGTTCCCATAGTAAAAAAGGACGGTGGCTTTCTAACTTAGCCCTGTTTTGCAGAGAGCCGCGCCTGGACGGCTGAAAAGGTGAACATATTAGAAGAGATGGCCGGCAGAACCCAGGATGCGGCAGAACGCGCCCGCGCCGAACAGGCTTTGCGGGAGAGCGAGCAACAATTGAAACAATTGGTATTTTGATAATCGCAAGCAAAAAGTAAGCGGGAGATATCCCGTAAAAATGACAGTCTATTTTTTAAACAGTAAAAAAAGATATAAGACGGGGATTAATTTGACTAGTGAAGAATGGAACAAACTGAATAGTTCCTTTGAAGAATTTGAGAGTGATTTTTTTGACTCACGGGAACATTTAAAAAGTAACTCCTTCACAAGATTATTCCGAGACTACATCACTTCTTTGAAGAAAGAAGAAAGATTAGGAACAGCAGCTACTTATAACACTACACTCAACTCATTAATAAACATCAAAGCAAATATTCGGGTGAATGAAATTACGAGAGCTTTTCTTCAACGTTATGAGAGCTTATCAAAAGAAAAAGGACACTCTCCTACAACTATAGGAATCAACCTTCGTAACATTCGTACCATTGTTAATGTAGCCATCAAAGAAGGTTATATTAAAAAAGACAAGTATCCTTTTGCCGGCTATCCTATACCATGTGGCAGAAATATAAAAAAGTCATTAACGTGGGAAAACATTCAGGCACTGTTGCGCTTTCAACCGGAAGATGAAAAGCAGGAAAAAGCTTTAGACTTGTGGAAGTTCAGCTACTTATGTAATGGGATGAATATGGCTGATATTGCTCAGTTACAAAAGACTCATGTCAAAGGTGATTTTTTACAATTCCAGAGAGAAAAGTCTAAACGTACGTCTAAGCAAAAATTACCTATTCGTGTTGCTTTGCACCCGATAGCAAAAGACATAATTGAAAAGTGGAAACAATCTCACAATCCTTACCTCTTCAACATTCTTGAACCAGGACTCTCTGCCGTCACTCAAAAGAACAGAATTGATCGATTCATAAAAAAAGTAAATAATAATATCCAACCGGTTTTTATAGAACTTAATATCTCGCTTGATTCTGTGACACGAATCACAACTTACGCAGCGCGGCATTCTTTTGCAACTACATTAAAACGAAAAGGTGTATCAACTGATGAAATCAGTGAATACTTAGGTCATTCAAGTTTGACAACAACCAGAGCTTACCTAGTGTATCATTCTGTTAATAAGGTAAACTAATATGGATTGTATGTCCATTTAAATGGTTTAGCCCTTTGTTTGTTGCAGGTCTTTATGTATTCCATAAGTTGGTCTGCCAGTTGTTTTTTTGAATGCCAAACGGCACCTTTTAATACGTCTTTGCTTAAAATAGTAAACCAGATTTCTATCTGGTTAAGCCACGATGAACAGGTTGGTGTATAGTGTAATTCTATTTGTTTGTTTTTTAATACCCATTCTTTCACACTTTCGTGCTTGTGAACGGATAGATTATCTGCAATAACGTGTAGTTTTTTGCGGCATATTTTCTTTTAAGTTTTTTGAGAAAGCTTAGAAAGTTTTCTGCATTATTATGCTCCATTGTCTCAGCCACTACTTCACCATGATGAACCGCCAGGGATGCTATCAGGTTGACAACGCCATTGCGTTTATAAGTAGCTGTCAGTCTTTTGGGGTTTCCTTCTCTTAGCGGTAATTCCGGCTGTGGGTTCTGTCCAATGCCTGTATCTGTGTCTTCTCATCTATACTCTGTACTCCTGCCATACCAATAATCAACCTTATGGGGCTTCAAATCGTGTTCCTTTAATATCTTATTTACTTTACTTTGGCTTATCCCTGTTTCCTTCCCTATGCGTTGCTGGCTCCAATTACTATAACCTTTGGATGGTTTTGAGCAAGCCAGGTGTATTACTTTGTTTTTCTGCACCTCTGTTATAACAACAGGCTTTCCACTCCTGGCTGCATCAGCCAAACCCTCCAGCCGCTGCTTTTGAAAACGGCTACGCCATTTAGCAGCTATGCGGCGGCTCACTCTTCTTACTGCCTGGGTTTCATCATAACTCTTTCCTTCATACCAGTCAAGAACTATATACGCTCTCTCTTTTATCCTGCTCTAAACTTTACTACTCCGTACTATCGACTGCAATTCCACTATCTCCTCTTTGGTGAGATTTGCAATAAGGGACGGCCTTGACATTTTTTTTAAACTTATGCCAAATATATAATTAGTTTACTTATTTAAAGATATTTACAATAGCATCTTTCGCAGTAGTGATTAGTTCTTTATCATCCTTTGAAAGAACATTATTAATCACCATTCTTACCGTTCCCTCATTATGGAGAAAAGTAGCAAATCCCAAACTCAACAGATGAATAGCAGACGAGCTAAAGTATCCCAATAGCAAATCTCCAGTTGGATGCTATTACACGATCCATTTAAATAAAAATGTAGCGGCTTATTCTTCCCTTCTGTCCGATAGGTTCTATCCTCAGCCCAACTGACTTCTCGAAGCATAATTAATATTTGGCAATGGCTTTGTTGCATGAATCAGGTTAATAAGTTCAAATAACCTATCCTTGTAAGGAGTTAAGCCACTTTTACACTTAACGGTTTGGTTGTTCTTAATGTTATGTTCAGTATTTTACAACCGATTCTAACCTCCGTTTTTTGATTTGCTATGATCCGGGACGATAGCTTGTCACCTGCTATGGTCTTGTACCTGAACATCGTGGTTTCCGCTTTGCTGCGCTGGTGATAGCTGCTTTGAATTTTCCATTCTTTTCGTCCCATTGCTCCTATCCTTTCTATGGCTTTGTCCCTTTGTTGTAAACAGGCGTCCCCCTTTTTTAGTTATTCATGCAACAAAGCCGTTGCGAATTGGGAAAGACTCATTGATAAAATAAAGCATTAGCTGACCTAACTGCGAAATCACCAGCTATCAACATGCAACTACAGCAGACCTGGTATTGCTAAAAAAAGCAGGCTGATGAACTAAATTCGCTGTTCGAAATGATATTTAGCTTTTGCATTTTTGTCAAGCTAACGTGCAAAGCCTGCCCATTAGTAAATCCCTGTTCCATTGTGAGCTACTTTTGGACGATCTGATGTATGTTTTTTACCAAATGAGAAACAGCCTTGTAAAAACCGTGGCTACTTTGCCACTTAACAGGCTATTTTAAAGATAAAACGATAAGCTTTTTACTATGAAAAAAAGAAATTTTGTGATTGTTTCATTTGTGTGTTCAGCACTAATGATGATAGCCGTAAAGGGTGATGCACAAACAGCAAACAAGGTAAGTACTGTTTACCAAAACAACCGCGTTCCTCTAAAAGCCAATCCTTATTTATACGACTTTAACCGTGCGCCGCTAAAGCAAGATGCCTATGTACAATTACCTTTAGGCAGCATAAAAGCAAAGGGATGGCTGCTAAAGCAACTGGAACTGCAAAAAGACGGCTTTACCGGCCATGCCGAAGAATTATACCCTGAAAGCGAAAACCTTGGGAAAAATTCTGACTGGTTAGGAGGAACGGGAAGTGGCTGGGAAAGAGTTCCTTATTATGTAAAAGGCTTGGTTGCTCTTGCTTACACTTTAGATGATGCCGATTTAAAAGCCAAAGCGCAAAAATGGATTGATTATACTTTAAATCATCAGCAGGAAAACGGGTTATTCGGGCCGGAGAAAATGAAAGACTGGTGGCCAAGAATGCCTTTTATGTACGCGTTGCAAAGCTATTATGAAGCCACCAATGACAAAAGGGTAATTCCTTTTTTGTCGAAGTATTTTAAATATGAACTGGCTAATCTTGACAAGGACCCTTTGAAAGACTGGGGCAAATCAAGAGCGGGCGATAATATGGAGCTGGCAGTATGGGTGTATAATAAAACCGGTGAAAAGTTTTTACTGGATTTGGTAAACAAGCTTAAAGAACAGGCCTATCCCTGGGCAGACATTTACAATAACAACGAGTTTTTTTATTTCGGTAACGATTATCAGCCAAGGCACATGGTAAACGTTTCGCAGGCTTTAAAGTTTCCGGTTGTTTATTCGCAGGTTGACACTTCTGTTTATTATACCGATGCCATGCAGAATGGTATCAACCATTTGATGCACGACCATGGGCAGCCCGAAGGTTTAGCTGCCGGCACCGAACGTTTGTCGGGCAAAAGCTCGGTAGAAGGTGTAGAAACCTGCGCGGTTGTAGAGTGGATGCAAAGCTTAGAAACGGCTGCAAGAATCATTCATGATGCAACGATTGGAGACCAGCTTGAAAAAATAGCTTTCAATGCGCTTCCGGCTCAATTCAGCAGAGATTTAAAAGATCATTCTTATTATACATTGCCCAACCAGGTGCAAAGTTTACCCGGTCAGCATGGCTTTGATCAGGATTATTCATCAGGTATCGTACTTAGCCCTTACTCGGGATTTCCTTGCTGCCGGTACAATATGCACATGGGATGGCCATACTTCGTTAAAAACAGTTGGTTGGCTACGCCCGATGGCGGATTAGCAGTGAATGCCTACGGGCCAATGGAAGTAACTGCCAGGGTGGGGCAAAACACGCCGGTTACAATAGAAGAAAACACGGCTTACCCTTTTGAAGAACAAATTCGTCTTATTATAAATTTGGGAAAGAAAGATTCTTTTCCCTTACAACTGAGGATTCCATCCTGGTGCTTAAAGCCGGAAGTAAAAGTAAACGGAAAGCTGCTAAAAGGTGTTACATCCGGAGAACTGTTTACAATCAACAGAAAGTGGAGTAATGGAGACAAAATAGAACTCAATTTTCCAATGAATGTTGTTGCGCAAAAACAGGTTAACAATGGGGTAAGCATTGAACGCGGACCGCTTGTGTATGCCTTAAAAATTAAAGAGGAAGTGAATAACGTTAAAGAATTTCCGGTTAAAGGGTTTTATGAAACACAGATTGCACCGGCATCTCCCTGGAACTATGGTTTGGTATTAGGCAATGGTGCCATAGAAAAGAATATTACAGTAATCAAAAGCCAAATGCCCGAAAATCCTTTTATTCAGAACGAAACACCTGTACAACTGAAAGTAAAAGCAAAGCAGATTCCGTCCTGGACGTTAGACTATAATAAAACCGCAGCGCTGGATGTTCCGTTTAGTCCCGTTATGTCGGATAATAAAACGGAAGACATTACTTTGGTACCCTTCGGCTCAGAAAATATACGGCTGAGTATTTTTCCAACTATTGGTAAACCCAATTTTATAAGTACAACTTACAAAGAAGCTTTTGACAGGAATACGGCTAACGGATTGGTGATTTACGGCGGCGGATGGTTCTATAAAGACGGCGCTATTCATTGCGCGTCAAATGAAGATAAAACGTCCGGCAACACTGGTTCTAAAGTAATTGCGACCGCTACTAACTTCTCTGATTTTGTTTTCGATGCCGATGTTGCGGTAAACTCTCCCGGCGATGCTGGTCTGGTATTCCGGGTCAGCGAGCCGGCTATTGGGCCGCAGGCTTATAAAGGTTACTATGTAGGTTTAAACCCCGTATCGGGGACAATTCAGTTGGGAAAATCAAGCAATCAGCAATGGGTTGTAATTGATAGCGCCAGCTATCCGATGAAAATGAATGCGGTTTACAATGTTAAGATTAAAGCCGTTGGAGACAGGTTCGAGGTATTTATTAACGGTGATGAGAAACCTGTCATCACGGCTACTGATCATGAGTATAAAACCGGAAGTATTGGTTTAAGAACCTATAAAGCTTTGGCAACTGTTGATAATATAAGCGTAAATGCATTGTAAGAGGATCAGGTTTATGTAAGAGCTGTCAATTCATGCTTCAATACTGGTAATGATGATATCAGGGTTAAAACTTCGTTCCGAAATTTTACTTAATTCATCAAAAAACTATATTTCCGGGTCGGGTTATCAAATGTATGATATTGATTTGGGCGTGCCCCTCCGGGTCGGGCTATCCGCTGCAATGCCTGTGGCATCTTTAGCGCCATCCTCGCTGCGGTCCGCCGCGGCGGATTCTATCCCTCACGCGCTCCGCACTTTGTAAACGCTCATTTTATCCATTATAAATTTGAAGACACAATTTATTTTCGTTATAGTTAGTTAATGCACATTTTTTGCTTGTTATCTACAATTTCATCAATTACCAACAGTTATGCAAACACATTATCAGTCCGGCTCGCCCCAGAGCAATATGGAGATGAAGTCTCAAACTATTGCACTTACCATCAACGGAACACAGCGTTCATTGGAAGTCTTGCCGTGGGTGAGTTTATTAGACGCTTTACGGGAATATTTAAATTTAACCGGAACCAAAAAAGGCTGTGATCACGGGCAATGCGGCGCCTGTACTGTTTTGGTGAATGGCAAACGAATCAACTCATGCCTTACACTTGCCGTAATGAAAAACGGCGCGGAGATAACAACTATCGAAGGCATTTCTAACGGCGGCGGACTTGATGCGTTGCAAAAAGCATTTATAGAGCATGATGCTTTTCAGTGCGGCTATTGCACACCTGGGCAAATTTGTTCAGCCATCGGATTGATGAAAGAAGGCAAAGCAAAAACGAGAGATGATGTAAGAGAATTAATGAGCGGTAACCTTTGCCGCTGCGGAGCTTATACCAATATTGTTGACGCCATCATGGAAGTGAAAGAAGGAGGCAGCTATGAATAAATTTTCTTACGCAAACGCAAGCGATGTTGCAGGAGCAGTAGAAATGCTTACACAAAATAAGCACGCAAAAATAGTAGCCGGCGGCACTAATATTCTCGACCTGATGAAGGAAGGTGTTATGAGCCCGACTGAACTGGTAGACGTAAATGCGCTTTCTTATAATAAAATAGAAGAGATTGAAGGCGGTGGTTTACGGCTTGGCGCTGTTGTAACCAATGCCGACACCGCCTATCATCCTTTAATTGAAGAACGTTACCCGTTGCTGGCAAAGGCAATATTGGCGGGCGCTTCGGCACAACTGCGCAACATGGCTACCGATGGCGGCAACCTGATGCAGCGTACCCGTTGTTATTATTTCTATGACCTTGCTACGGCTTGCAATAAAAGAGAACCCGGCACCGGCTGCGCTGCCATTAAAGGCTATAACCGCATACATGCCATACTTGGCTGGAGCGATAGCTGTATTGCGACATTCCCATCAGATATGTGTGTGGGTCTGGCTGCACTTGAGGCAACAATACGGGTTACGGGAAGCAATGGCGAACGAACCATACCGATAGCCGATTTTCACCGCCTGCCCGGAGACACGCCGCAGTTTGATAATAATTTGCAACCCGACGAGGTGATTACAGCAATTGACCTGCCTGCAAAAGGCTTTGCAAAAAACTTCGCCTATCTTAAAATAAGAGACCGTCTTTCTTATGCCTTCGCCCTTGTGTCTGTTGCGGCAGCATTGGAGATGGAAGGCAATACCATAAAAGAGGCCCGCATAGCATTGGGTGGAGTGGCGCATAAACCGTGGCGCAAAAAAGAAGCGGAAGATTTTCTCTCAGGCAAAGAAGCTGTCGAAAAAAATTTTTTACAGGTTGCTGAAATACTGCTTACCGGAGCGAAAGGATTTGAACACAATGCTTTTAAAATTGAACTGGCAAAACGTGCCATCGTTCGGGCACTTACTGACGCATTTAAAATGAACAAACAATGATTAAAACCAATTATATCGGAAAGCCGGCCAATCGTGTAGATGGCCCGCTTAAAGTAACCGGTGCAGCAAAATATATTGCGGAAAACAATGTTCCGGGCATGTTGTACGGTTACGTTTTAAACAGCACAATTGCCAAAGGCAGAATTACTTCCATTGATACCGCTTCGGCTCTTGCTGAAAAGGGTGTTATAGAGGTATTCACACATGAGAATACACCTGGGCTTGCCTGGCTCGACATGAGTTATAAAGACCAGGACTCAGTACCCGGTTCGCCATTCCGGCCGCTGCACAGCGATAAAATCATGTACAGCATGCAGCCGATTGCCTTGGTTGTTGCAGAAACATTTGAGCAGGCCCGTTACGCTTCCCGCCTCATAAAAGTTGAGTACGAAACAGAGCAGCCCGTAACCAATCTAAGTGAAAACCTTGCTTCTTCCTATAAAGCGCCGATAGGCAAGACAGGGTATCAATCGCCCAAAGACCGTGGCAAAGCCGAAAAAGCTTTTGAAGAAGCGCCGGTTAAAATAAGCGCAACTTACATTCATGGGGCAGAACATAACAACCCCATGGAAATGCATGCAAGCATAGCTATATGGGAAGGCGACGATAAGCTGACGGTGTACGATAAAACGCAAAGCGTAACCAACAGCAAGAGTT
Source organism: Ilyomonas sp. (assembly GCA_965199905.1). Lineage (GTDB taxonomy): Bacteria > Bacteroidota > Bacteroidia > Chitinophagales > Chitinophagaceae > Ilyomonas. The sequence continues at coordinate 994,957 of OZ241366.1, forward strand.
ATGTGACCGGTGTTTTTAGTTTGTCTAAAAAAGACGTTCGCGTACTCTCTCCTTTTGTGGGCGGCGCTTTTGGTTCAGGCCTGCGGCCGCAATACCAGTTGTTTATGGCAGTGCTGGCTGCGCTTAAATTAAAGCGTTCCGTAAAAGTATCGCTTACCCGTCAGCAAATGTTTTCATTCGGGCATCGGCCTAAATGTGTTCAGAACGTATCGCTAAGCGCTTTGCATGATGGAACGCTGCAATCTATTGAACATACTGCTTACGGAGAAACGTCACAGTTTGAAAGTTATACGGAGATCATTGTTAACTGGTCAGGATTATTATACAATTGCGCGAATGTGAAGCTGGACTACCAGCTGGTAAAATTAGATACCTACACACCCATGGACATGCGTGCTCCCGGCGCAGTAACAGGTGTGCATGCCATTGAAAGCGCAATGGATGAACTGGCTTATAAACTGAAAATGGATCCCCTGGAATTGCGCCTGAAAAATTATGCTTTTGAAGACCAGACAGTCAACAAGCCTTTTACCAGTAAAGAACTACAGGCGGCTTACCGGCAGGGTGCCGAACGTTTCGGCTGGAGTAAAAGAAGCTTGGAACCTCGCTCTATGAAAGAAGGACGTGAGTTAATTGGCTGGGGAATGGCTACTGCTTCATGGGATGCCCTTCACATGCCTTCAGGGGCGAAAGCTGTTCTTTCTCCGGATGGCAAACTTACCGTTACCAGCGGCACATCAGATATTGGCACCGGCACGTATACGATCATGACACAAATTGCTGCGGAAACGCTGGGTATGTATATGGAAGATGTAACCTTTGACCTGGGCGACAGCTTAATGCCGGTAGCGCCTTTGGAAGGCGGCTCATGGACGGCGGTATCTGTAGGCTCTGCGGTAAAAAAAGCTTGTGAGCAGGTTACGGAAAAACTTTTTAAAAGAGCAAAAAAAATGGACAATTCACCATTTGCTGATGCAGATTTTAGTGACGTTGTTTTTCAAAATGGTCAGATAATAATGGTTGGCGAAAATCCTGTTGCGGTTGATATTAAAAACGTAATGAAAGGTGGCGAAGCCATCGAAGAAACCGCTTCTTCAGGGCCGAGTGCGGCAGATAAGCTTAAGTATTCATTCCATTCTCATTCAGCCACTTTTGTAGAAGTTCGCATAGACGAAGACCTGGGCATTACCCGCGTTACCCGTGTTGTCAGCGCTATTGCCGGAGGTCGTATTTTGAATGCCAAGACAGCCCGCAGCCAGGTATTGGGCGCTGTAGTCTGGGGCATTAGTAAAGCGCTTGAAGAAGACTCTGTAATGGACCATAATTACGGACGTTTTATGAACCACAATTTTGCAGAATATCACATTCCTGTAAATGCGGATATTTTTGATATTGACGTAATTTTTGTAGATGAACCGGATAACATCATCAACCCGCTGGGCGCGAAAGGTCTTGGCGAAATTGGTATCGTTGGCGTTCCTGCAGCAGTGGCAAATGCGGTCTTTCATGCTACAGGTAACCGGGTTCGCGTCTTACCTATTCATTTAAATCATCTGTTAGGATTAGAAGAGCCGTTTGTATAAAGTTCTAAAAACTAAATAAAAGTATCTATTCGAAAGCTGTAGCATTATAATAGATACTTTTTTATTGTCCTCATCTCGTCGCGTAAAAAGTTCAATGACTCTTTTTGCAGTTTTGACTTAGGATGCTTTTACTATCAATATCTCTTTCCGAAAGGTGTTGGAAGGTCGGTTTTGCTATGCTATTTTTTGTTTGTCAACTCACAAGAGGAACCCTTTACAAAACTCCTTTGTCTTCGAATGAATAAATACGCCTCAGTAGTAACAATGAGGTGATCAAGCACTCATATTTTCAATAATTCACCCGCTTGTTTGACCTTAGACATCAGTTCATTACACGCAAGATAACCGCTCATAAAATTCCTGACGGATTTGAAGCTGTGATTACAAACCATTACAATAGCGGTGATTTAATCAATAAAGGATTGCCGGTCGTTCAGCAGATTGCCGGCGCATTGGCCGTATCGCCCGGGTATTTAAGCAGTTTATTTAAAGCGTTGACCGGACAAAATGCACAGCAGCACATTCACGAAAAGCTGATATAAAAAGCAAAGGAATTATTATCAACAACCACTATGACAGTTTCGGAAGTTGCCTATGAGCTGGACTTTGAATACCCGCAATCGTTCAGCAAGTTATTTAAGACCAAGACAAACGTTTCGCCACTGGAATTTAGGCAGGCGTTTAATTAAATAGCAAAACAAAATTAGAAAAATGAAAATCAAATAACACCACTTACTTTTCCGGTAACCGATACAGCAAGCCCATTCAGGGATATCAAAGCCCACCACGTAGCCATCCGAACCGCAGAATATGATGCTGCCATAAATTGGTACAAAGAAAAATTTGATTTCCGGGTGATCCGGGAGTGGGCAGTTGGCGAAATGCAGCTTGCACTACTGGCCCTGCCCAATGACGATAATTTTTTGATAGAAATTCTCAGCATCAAGGGCACCGAACCGTTTGTGGCTTCATAAGCGCAGTCAGGTTACGCCCACATTTGTTTCAATGTCGAAAATCTGGATAAAACGGTAGAAGAACTGAAGAAACGGAATATAGAACTTACCCGCAGTTTTACCGTTCCTGCCATTGGCAAACGGGTGGCTTTTATTGCAGACCCATTTGGAAATGCAATTGAATTTTGTGAAGACATGAAATGAATTTCTAGGCATCGGCTGAAATAAAACCATCAATTCAAAAACTGCTTCTTATACTGATTCGGACTGACCCCTGTTTCTTTCTTAAATAAACGGGAGAAGTAAGGCGGATTTTCAAAGCCTAATAAATAAGCGATTTCTGAGACGGTGTGGTTGCCCCCATTAAGCAGATTCTTAGCCTCTGAAACCAGCGACAGGTGTATGAGCTCCATAGCCGTTTTCCCTGTTTCCTGCTTCAGAAGATCACTAAGGTAGCGCGGCGACAGGTGCAGTTCGGCGGCAAGCATCGCAACCGATGGCAGGCCTTTCTCCTGCAACAGTCCCTTGTCAAAATACGCAGCCAGCACGGCATTGAATTTAGTAACCGTTGTGCCGGAAAGGATATTGCGGTTTAGGAATTGCCGTTTGTAGAACCGCTGGGAATATTTGAGGATGGATTCAATATGACCGAGGATGATTTCCCGGGTGAATTCGTCCTGGTTGTTATTGTATTCGGTTTCTATTTTCCCGAATAGCTCCCATATAATCTGCTGCTCCTTGGGTGATGTATGCAATGCTTCATTCAGCTCATAATTGAAGTAGCTGTATTTCTTTATCGCTGCGTGCAGCGGATGTCCGCTTAGGTAATCTTCATGAAACCATATTTCAAAACCATCACCATCCAGCGCTATGTCCTTCATTTGAATAGCCTGCAGCGGTTTCATAAAGTACATGGAACCACTCCCGTGGTCGTAACGTGTTCTGCCATACCTGATCTCACCGGATGCTAATCTTTTAAACGCGATAATATAAAAATCAGTGGTCACCTCGTAGCTCGCTACACTACGCAAGGGGTTGCATCGGAAAAGGGTGAGCAACGGATTTTCCGGTGCAGGATAATTATTGCAGCGGTGTACGTCACCGAGGCTTTTAAAATGCATGCTGTGAGAATTAAAGGTCAGCTCAGGTTTGTGCCCGGCTGACCTGCTATAAAAGTAAGATAAACTTATCGGGCTAAATGCCATGTGCCGCTGTAGCCACTTCATTCCATTCTTCCCAGGTGGCAAGCCGCTGCTTATACGCCGCTTGTGCCAGCGGCAACGCCTTTTTGCCCAGGAACAAACGCAGCGGCGGCTCAGGTGCATCCACCAGCTTCAGTATAGCCGCAGCAGTTGCCTGTGGATCGCCGTAGGCATCGCTTTCCGTCATGGCTGGATGCGCATACAGCTCGGCCCGCACGCCATCGTATGCTGCAAGAGGCTTGCTTTGGATAGATGATGCACTAAAATCTGTGGCAAACCCATTGGGCTCTATAATGGTTACATGAATGCCCATGCCTTTCATCTCCAGGTAGAGCGCTTCGCTCAGACCTTCTACGGCAAACTTGCTGGCGCTGTAAATGCCTAAAGTAGGAAAGGTATAAACGCCCAGCGCACTGGAAAGCTGCAAGATATGGCCGCTGCCTTGCGCCCTGAGTATCGGCAGCGCCGCCTGCGTGATCCACAGCGTACCGAAAAGGTTCGCTTCAATAATGTCGCGGGATTCCTGTTCGCCGAGTTCTTCCACCATGCCGAACACACCCATGCCGGCATTGTTGATCACTACATCCACACTTCCAAAATGCGATTTTGTCTTTTCCAAAGCCGCAAAGCATGCAGCCCTGTTGGTTATGTCCAGTTCCAGCGGCAGCACAGCGCTTCCATACCTGTCTGTCAGTTCCTGCAGCCCTTTGCCAGCCCTCGAAGTGACCACTACCTTGTCGCCCCGCTCCAAAAAGGCTTCCGCCCAAATTCTTCCAAATCCGCGGGATGCCCCGGTAATAAAAATTGTCTTTGACATTGCGTTATCTGTTTTTGTAATGCAAAACTAACTGCGTTTATACCCGTGTCGTTTATACAGAATACCGAAATGCGGATACATTTTTACAATCAACGCTAACGAAGGCTGGTATTGGATTACTTACTTGATGATGCTGAACCCGCTCTTTAATCGGTAAGTCAGCCTATCCGGAATTATTATTCACATTACTCTTCTGCTTCTTTTTACAAATTACTCATACCTTATTTTTGTTTGAGCCGATGTAGCGGATAATGTTTTTGCAAAGTTGGTTGAGGGCGGCTGCTAGCAGATTGAACAAGGTGAGTGTTAAATTATTTACGCAGACAGAATTTTTGAAACGTATCCCGATTTTATAAAGAAGCACTATACACTATGAGCGAAACAGTCAGGAAAGAAGCTTGTCTCAAGAGTTTAAAAAAAAGAATAAAATCCCTTGTTGATATCAACGAAACCGACCTTGATATCATCGCCGGGCATTTTGAATGCCGACTGCTGAAAAAAGATCAAATGCTTCTGCGGGAAGGCGCCAGCTGCGATGTTTGGGGCTTCGTTAACAGTGGGCTGCTGCGCATTTACTCGCATAAAAGCAGCGGCGAGGAATACACCAATTGGTTTTTAAAAGAAGGTGAGTTCTTTAGTGAATTCGTCAGTTTTTTCAAACAGGCTCCCAGCCTCGAAAATTTTATGGCGTTGGAAGATACCGAGATTTTAATAGTGAGTGCTGCCACCCTGCAAAAACTCATTGACCGATACCCGGTTTTTGACAAGTTCGTGCGGCTGGTTTACCAGGAAATCATTGTCACCATCAAAGAAGACATGCTGCACAAAATTCGTTTGAACGCACAAGACCGCTACCTGTTTTTTATGCAAACAAGGCCCGAAATCGTTCGGCGGGTTTCACTAAAATATATCGCTTCCTACATAGACATCACAGAAAGCACCTTGAGCCGCATCCGGAGAAAGATTATGGAAAATAAATAAATCCTTTAATTTCTTGCCTTTTGTCAAGTTGACTTAATGATGTGTTTACGATATTTGTAAAGAGTCTATCCGTTTATGTTCTAATGTATTCAATAAATTTACAGGACATTTCATTTATTAAATAGGTTATTGCACTTTCCATAGATTCTTCGAACCGGCTCATCCCTGTCTAAGCTCCACATTTATTTAACGTTTGCTATTTTTCTTATGGCAAAAACAAACCTTTCGCCATAAGAATTCCAGCATGGGTTTACTTGATTCTAAAGAAGAGTGAGGCAAACAAAAGCGTATGCTGCCTACATAAAATTTTTAAAAGTTTAACTTGATAAATAAAACATCGGCCTTTGGTTTTTGCAACTCAATAATGCATAGTAACAGTGCGGCATTGAATTTTTCTTTCATACATACCAAGATAAACCTCTTAAAATTCTAACTAAAAATGAGCATACTCATAATAAAAGAAAGAGAGTAAATTTTTAAATTATGCAATTATTGAAATTATTAACATAGCTCCACCTGATCAGTAGAAATACTTAATTCTCCTCAATAAAAATCTTCCCTCTCAGGTATCTTCTTTTTTTTCCCATCGATACAGTTCGATAGTATAGCAATAATTTCAAAATCTTTACTATCAGAATAAACATGCAGTAACGGTTCGTTCAAATAAGACCATTACATTTTTCATTTAAAAATAACAATTGGCTATGACAGATGACACTCAAAATTTTGATTTAACCGAGGACGAAAAAAAGTTGTTTGAAGACACCTCTTCAGATCATGGAAGCGAGAATAGTTCTTTCGAGGAATCAAGACGGCATTTCCTAAAAATGTCATTGCTTACCGGCGGTGGTATGCTGGCATTTCAATCAATCGGCGCACATGTTTTTTTTGCTCCATCTATCGAAGGCAGTCCTGCTGCGGCGAGCATTGAAAATGCTTTAAAAGTCGCTTTCCAGATTAACGGAAGCAAAAAGTCGTTGGAGATTGACTCCCGAATGGTGCTTCTGGATGCGCTGCGCGAACGATTAGGATTAACCGGTTCTAAAAAAGGTTGCGACCACGGTCAATGTGGCGCATGTACCGTAATTGTTGACGGACGCCGGGTGCTGTCGTGCCTTACGCTGGCGGCAACTTGCGAAAATAAATCGGTAACCACCATAGAAGGCTTAGCCAAAGGCAATCAGTTAAGCCCGATGCAGGCAGCTTTTGTAAAGCATGATGGTTTTCAGTGCGGCTATTGCACACCCGGACAGATTTGTTCTGCCACCGCCTTGATGGAGGAAGCAAAGCGCGGAGAGCTTAGTTATGTCAGCACTGATATTCAAGCAAAAGCAAACCCCTTGAAACTTTCGGATGATGAGATACGGGAACGAATGTCTGGCAATATTTGCCGGTGCGGCGCTTATCCAAACATCGTTGATGCCATAAAAGAAGTGCATCTTGGAAAAGACATAAAACAAAACTGGCAGGATTTACCGAATGGAATGGATGAAAGTTCAGCAAACAGCGCACAACCGCAAAAAGGAGGAAATTATGCAACCATTTAAATATTCAAAAGCAAATGATGTAACTGCCACCAGCGGGTTACTTACCGCCAACCCGAAAGCTAAGATACTGGCTGGCGGCACCAATATTCTCGACCTGATGAAGGAAGACGTTGAGCGTCCGGAAGAACTGGTTGACATCACAAACATCAATCTTACAGACATAAAAGACCTTTCCGGCGGCGGTGTTTCCATAGGTGCAGTAGCAAACAATACAGATACGGCAAATCACCCGCTGATCCGAGAAAATTTTCCGTTATTATCCCAATCAATCTTGTCCGGCGCTTCTCCCCAGATACGCAATATGGCAACTAATGGCGGCAACCCTAACCAACGAACACGCTGCCCTTATTTTTATGAGGTTTCCATGCCTTGCAACAAAAGGGAACCTGGTACCGGCTGCGGCGCTTTGGAAGGCGTAAACCGCCTGCACGCCATCTTTGGCTGGTCGGAAAAATGTGTGGCGGTTCATCCGTCAGATATGTGTGTGGCTTTAGCGGCGCTCGATGCCGTGGTTATTGTTCAGGGAACGGGCGGCGAACGCCGGATTCTGTTTACAGAGTATCACCGCCTGCCCGGCGATACGCCTGAAAAAGACAACAATCTCAATGCGGGTGAAGTGATTACATCCATAGAAGTTCCATCCAACAATTTTCAGGATCACTCTTATTATTTAAAAGTACGCGACCGGTCCAGCTATGCGTTTGCGCTCATCTCTGTTGCTGCGGCATTAGAAGTTTCGGGTGATGTAATAAAAGGGGCAAGAATAGCCATGGGCGGTGTGGCGCACAAACCCTGGAGAGCTTTTGAAGCAGAAAAATATTTGGTTGGTAAACCTGCTAATGAAAATTCGTTTAAAGAAGCAGCCACCATTGCCATGAAAGGCGCAAAGCCGTTAGCACACAACGCATTTAAAATTGAATTGGGAAACAGAGCTATTGTTCGTGCCCTGATGCAGGCAATGAACGGCAATACAAATTCTTAACTTAAAACAGAGGAAACAAGCTATGGCACAAATAGGCAAACCCCTTGACCGGGTAGATGCATTTTTAAAAGTGACAGGAGGGGCAAAATACGCCGCAGAATTTAACCCGAAGAATATGGCGTACGGCTTTCCTGTCCGTTCCACCATTGGTAAGGGAAGCATTGCTTCATTTGATACGGATGCAGCACAAAAAACCGGCGGTGTTATAAAGATTTTAACCCATGAAAACGCACCGAGATTAGCAGCTCTGGATCCCCAAGCCTTAATGAAGGCAGGCGGTTCTCTCGGTGAAAACCTGGTTCCATTGCAGGATGGCAAAGTACATTATTATGGACAATACATCGCTGTGGTTGTTGCTGAAACGTATGAGCAGGCACGTGCCGCAGCAGCACTCGTAAAAGTAACTTACAACAAAGAAACACCTGCCATTAATTTAAAAACCGAACTTCCAAAAGGAACAAAGCCGGTAATGTTTATGGGTCAGGAGGTGCAGATCAACGAAGGAAAAACGGCAGGTATTATTGCTGCAGCCCCTGTAAAAGTTGATCATACTTACACTACGCCAACGGAAAACCATCATCCGATGGAGACGCTTGCTACCATTGCGATGTGGGAAGCAAAAGACAAGCTGCTGATGTACGAAGCTACCCAAGGGGTGGTGGGAGTTCAGGGAACCATGGCATTTTTTTTCAATTTAAAGCCCGTGAATGTGCAGGTGTTATCGCCTTATGTAGGCGGCGGTTTTGGATGCAAGGGCGACCACTGGCCGCACATGATGGTAGCAGCTATGGCTGCGCAGGTGGTTAACCGCCCGGTAAAAGTTGCCGTTACCCGGCAAATGATGCAGACAAATGCAGGCCGGCGGCCGGAAACGATGCAGAAAGTAGCCTTGTCTGCCGGCACAGATGGTCAGCTTACGGCTATGCGCCATCATAACGATACGTACACGGGTCTTGCAGAATATTTTGAATCAAGCGGCATTCAGACTAAAGTTTTATACAAGGCGCCTGTTCGTGAAATAACGTATGTCACCGCTAACCTGAATATAGGTGCACCCACCTTTATGAGAGCGCCCGGTGAAACGCCCGGAACGTTTGCGTTAGAGTCGGCGATGGATGAACTGGCTTATGAGCTGAAGATGGATCCCGTTCAGTTACGAATGCTGAATTATACGCCCGAAGATCCGTTGACCAAGTCCCCATTCTCCAGCGAATATTTACGGGACTGCTATAAGCTGGGCGCTGAAAAATTTGGCTGGGACAGGCGGAAAGCAGAACCACGCCAGGTTCGTAACGGTAAGCAATTAGTGGGTTACGGTATGGCAACGGCAACTTATCCTGGCATCCGGAGCGCCGCCTCGGTTAAAATGCAAATGATGGCTGATGGGTCGGTAATTGTTATGTGTGCCACGCAGGACATCGGCACCGGCACTTACACGGTAATGGCGCAAACAGCAGCCGATTCATTAGGCGTACCTATTAATAAAATTACTGTAAAAATTGGCGATTCCAGCCTGCCGCCCGGTCCGAATTCAGGTGGATCAACAACCGTTGCCAGTGTAACGCCGGCAGTATTAGAAGCCGGAAAGATGTTGCGGAAAGATTTGCTGCAATTGGCATTTGCCGATCCGAAATCGAAATTAAAAGGCAGAAATGCAGATGAAATAGATTTTACGGACGGCAGGTTTTTCGTAAAGACCGATCGCTCTAAAAACGATTTGTATGTTGACATTATCCGCCGCAGCAAAAAAGGGGTAATGGAAGTTTGCACAACGGCAATGCCAACGTCGGGAAGCGGCTTAGGATCACCAGAGGTTCCGTGTAACCTGGCACCCATACCGGAAGATGAAAACAGCAATGATAAAAAATATTCGTTCCACTCTTTTGGGGCGCAGTTTGCCGAAGTGTGGGTTGATGAAGATTTGGGCACCATTCGCGTGAAGCGTTTTGTAAGTGTGATAGATGCCGGAACAATCATGAATGAAAAAACGGCTCGTTCTCAAATTATCGGCGGCGTTATTTTCGGTTTCGGCTCGGCGCTTATGGAAGAAACAGCTTACGATACACGCTGGGCAAACCCGGTCACCCGAACACTTGCCGATTACCATGTTCCGGTAAATCTTGATGTACCTCCGATTGATGTTTATTTTATTGGTAAACCAGATCCGCACATTTCTTCTACCGGCGCAAGAGGCGTTGGTGAAATTGGAATTACCGGTGTTTCGGCGGCAATTGCCAACGCAGTTTTTAATGCTACGGGAAAGCGTTTGCGCGATTTGCCCCTTACACCCGATAAGCTGATGTAAGCAGCATGTACATGAAAGCTTAGTCGGGCAAACTTTGTAAATAAATTTGCCTGGCTAATGCTTTTCTTTTCCCTAAAGCGGCATCTTGTACCCGCACCTGTTTAGGTTGAGGAGAACGAATTCATTTAGACCCGAAACTTATTCAAGTTTTATGATTGCAAAAGCCTGGGCAACAATTATTTTTAAGCCTGCGAGGTTCGGCATCCTTGCGCGTCTGCTATGTGTTTGCATATCAACGGTCGCTGCTGTTACCCTCGCCGCAGGGCAGGCACAACCGGCTACCGAGGTTAAGAATGATATAGATACAAAAAGCTTATTAGTGCTTGCCGGTGTGACGGCAGACCTGAACAAGCATGTTGAAGCCGGCATCTCCGGTTTATATAGTAAGCAAGGCAAAGTAAAAGGCGTAGTGGTTCAATTGCCCATTAAAATTAACTGCTTCGTCTCAATCACGCCTGCCTATGTATATGCAGTTGGAGAGAACCGGTTCCGGGAGAACAGGTTCCGGTTCGACGTAACGCCGCAAGTGACAATATCGAAAATAAAGTTTGAAGACCGTAATTTGGTGGAGCAGCGTTTTACCAGTTCGGGCAATTCTACGCGCTACCGAAATTTGCTTCGCGCCACCCGTACGGTGAAGATTTTCAAGCAGCCGTTTAGCTTCTTCGTGTATGATGAAGCCTGGTACGACCCCAAAGCAGGAGGATGGGCACGCAATTTCGTAGCTGTTGGCGGAAGCCATACTTTTAGCAAGCGATGGACGGTACAGGTTTATTACGCAAGAGATAATGAGCGCTACACCCAGGATATTAATATACTTGGATTAACGCTATCTGTGAAGTTGTTTGGTAAGGAAGCAGGATCTAAATAACTCTGAAAAAATCACTGAGAACAGACAGAACTTACGGGAAGGATTACGTTACTATCTGGCAAAACTTGTACTGCCGGTTTGGAAAATGAATTATACAAGTACCAAAGTTTTTGTTGTTTGCTGGCTTTAGTTATAATAACAGAGTGTTTGTCAAGGCTCGAAATTATAATAGCATTACTAAACTTTAAGTGATTTCCGCTCAAACAGCAATAATGCTTTGAACTTGTACACTGGTTTGAATACAAAGCTGGAACATTGAATATTTTTGAATTTTCTTTTGCTAGGAAGACAAGGTTTGTCAATAGTAAGATAACATATGTGCTCGCTTGCAGGCAGAATATGCAATTATTATGAATTTGATTATAAGAGAGGAATTGCTAAGCCGTTGCGGATTCTAAGCTCTTTGCGTTTGCTAAACAGAATTGGACGAAAATGTTCCCCATACGATCGTTGGTCGGGATGAAATTACGCACCACATAAAACAACAAAAATGAAATCAGCATAATTACGGCAGTGCACTTGAATCTTACCATAAACGGAACAGATTTAGTTGATTATAGTCAGCTTCTTTCAAGTAATGTAGATCACCGGTAAAAACAATTAGAGCAAAGGTGTTTTACTGAGTAATGCGTTTATTGATAGTTATCCTTATTTCATAGTATAAAAATGATGATTATGAAAATAATAGAAACAGGATCGGCTGAAAAGGGAGGTGTGGATATGAGCAAGCGTGACGATATGCACTGGTTGGGTACCTGGACGACAACGCCGGATCCGATGGAGAGCATGACACTCGCCAATCAGACGCTGCGTATGATAACCCGCATTAGCATCGGCGGTACCCGCTTGCGCATACGCATCTCCAACGCTTATGGATTGCACGATCTCGCTGTGGGCGCAACGCACTTGGGGCTACGGAGCCAAGGCGCAGACATGGCTCCGGGTTCAGGCCGTTTCTTGATGTTTAATGGGTCGCCGTCTACCACCATCCCCGCCGGCGCGCTCGTCGTGAGCGACCCCGTGGACTTGGACGTGCCACCACTCGCAGACTTGGCAGTGAGTGTATACTTGCCAGGCGAGTTGCCTGAGGGCTTCCGGTTGACCGGCCATTCCAACGGGCACCAGACAAACTACATTTCAAGGGTCGGCAACTTCGCTTCCGCTGCTGATTTTCCCGTTCAGCAGGCAACCGACGCATTCCTGTTCGTAAGTGGTGTAGAAGTGCTTGCTCCGCTTGAAGTCGGGGGCATTGTTGCGTTCGGTGACTCAATCACTGAAGGCAACATCTCTCAGCTTGACGCAAACCACCGATGGCCTGACCAACTCGCACGGCGGCTCCTAGCGCGGCAGGGCAGCCGTCTGCTGGGTGTAGCGAACCAAGGCATTGGTGGCAACCGTATGCTTCATGACGGCCGCGGCGAAAATGGATTGCGTCGCTTTGACCGCGACGTGCTATCACAGCCAGGCGTAACGCATGTCATCGTCCTGCTCGGCATTAATGACCTCCGCAACAGTGGACACAAGCCGGAGGAGGTGGTTACTGCCGAGGAGATGATTGCCGGGCTGCACCAGCTTGCCATGCGAGCGCACGCAGTTGGGCTCAAGGTATTTGGTGGAACGCTGCTGACCTGGGAACATGAGACATTCAAGGGTGGTTTTTACACGCCTGAAGGAGAGGTAAAGCGGCAGGCGGTCAACACTTGGATACGCGAAAGCGGTGCCTTTGACGCAGTGATTGACTTTGAGGCGTCGCTACGCGACCCAAGCCATCCTACCCGAATGTTGCCTCAGTGGGACTCTGGTGACCACCTCCATCCGAGTGACCCTGGCTACCAGCACATGGCAGACAGCATCGACCTGGCGCTATTCGACTAAGTAGAGGAGCCAATACTCCTATAGTCAGGCATTGCAACTGCTGGAAACCAGCATTAGGAAAAGCGAAGATGTCAAAATTTGCCGCTGTTTATTATCAATAATAAGCGAACCTGTGTGAATGTTTTTAATTTTTCCTATTACCGAGAGGACAAGGTTTGCCACCCGATATTTATTTGACTGAGATTATTAGTAAAGAGTTTAGAACTTCTGAAATGCACACAAGCCGTTACCGATTATAATCTCTTTCTAATTGCTAAACACCATTAAACAGAACGTTTTCATACAATCGTTAGCCGGAAAAATCACACACCAAATAAAACAATAAAAATGAAAAAGGTATTGATTACAGAAGCTAATAAAAGTATTGGTTACGAAACAGCCCGCCAGCTTTTGCAAAAGGGATTTTATGTTTACTTAGGCAGCCGCACTACTGAGAATGGCGAGGAAGCTGCAGAAAAATTAAAAGCCGAAGGACTGGGCAATGTGGAAGCGGTACAAATAGACGTGAGTGATGACGAATCGGTAAAAGCTGCCCGTGCTAAAATCGGACAAAAAACTGATGTACTGGATGTACTGATTAACAACGCCGGCATTACGGGTGGCATGCCGCAAAGTGCACTTGAAGCGACTATTGATCAATTCAAAAACGCCTTTGAAACCAACTTGTTTGGTGTAGTAAGGGTAACGCAGGCGTTTATAGATTTATTGAAAAAGTCGCCCGAACCACGCATTGTAAATGTTAGCTATAGCCAGGGTTCACTTACCTTAGCCAACGATTCGACCTATCCATATTACAAACACAAAGGAGCGGTGTACCAACCTACCAAATCGGCACTGAACATGTACAGCATCATCCTGGCTTACGAGCTGCGCGATACGCCAGTAAAAGTAAACATGGTGGATCCCGGCTTTATCAAAACCGATTTCAACAACCACCGCGGAACCGGTACCGTCGAAGAAGCTGCAGCTCGCATTATCAAATATGCCGTTGTTGGTAACGATGGCCCAACCGGCGGGTTTTTTAGCGAAGAATACAATCCGAAAACAGGAGAAATACCGTGGTAAGTTCAGCTGGCTGATAGCACCGAAGGTAATCTTGTGCGGTCTGACCATTATCAATGTAAAACCAAATGAACTATGTTTTCGCTGCTTCGTAACGGAAGGGCTTTGGCGCTGCTTTGTGCAGCATCGCTGACCATTCTTTCCAATACATTGATCAGTCCGGCGCTGCCAGGTTTGCGCGCCGTTTTTAAAGGTCAGCCGAACGTTAGTATTCTCGTCGGTTTGCTTGTGACAGCACCTTCGATCATGGTCGCAATTGGTGCGCCATTCGCAGGCATACTGGCTGATCGCTTTGTTCATAAACAACAGTTGCTCACCGGTGTACTACTTTTTGCTATTACCGGTAGCGCCGGGCTATGGCTGGATTCACTGACGGCTATTCTGGTGAGCCGTCTGCTGCCTGGTGTGAGCATAGCGTTGATCATGACTGCACAAACTTTGCTTATGGGGATTACTTTAAAGCGGATGTTCGCACCGGATTTATGGGCTTGCAGATTGCTGAATCTAATTTCAGTGGAGTTGTGTTCGTTCTGATGGCGGGCTGGCTCGCCGCGCTATCACCCTTTCTTCCGTTTGCCATTTATTTAGTTGCGGTGCTCTTTCTTCCGCTGATGTGGTCGAAACTAACCCTCCCTAACCAAAGTAAGGACAGCAACGAAACAGCCAGGGATTCAAATAGCCAGAAAAGTTGGCCATTTACTCTATTCATTGTCGGCCTGCTTGCCGCGTTAACGCTGGCAGGCTTTTATATCATTCCCACCCAGGCGCCATTCTTTCTTGCAAAGATCGGGTACAACAAGCCGTCCGCGTCCTCCGTCATGCTGGCAACATTAACCCTTTCCGGAGGTCTTGTTCCTATTATCTATAGCCGGATCCGGGAACACTTCGGGCGGGCAGTAACATCCGTCGCCGGGTTTGCTTGTTTTGCGCTCGGCTACGGCTTCTTTCTGTCGCATTCACGTTTCCCTTAGCGCTTGTTTCAGTGTTACTGCTGGGAGCAGCAACGGGGCTTCTGTTACCCATGTTTCTAAGTGTCGGACTCGATATCGCCCCGGCAAAATGGCGTAGCTTAGCTTCCGGTATCATGACTGCCGCTATGTTTATTGGTCAGTTTATATCGCCTTTAATGTCTCATCCTCTTATTGAAGCGGCCGGTTTCCCTATGACTTTCAGATTGGCAGCCGGCATGTTCTTAATTCTTGGTGCCATAGGTTTGTTTGTATTTCGCGAAAAAAAATCCAGCGTGGTGATGGGAAAAGTGATTGTAGTTTGAACATACTGCTAATCATTTATCGAAAATTCTTTTTTCCCTGTTAAGCATTGGCGACATGATGCTAACCGAAAAAAAACATAACACACCCATGACAGGTTTGATTAACCGATTGTATGTTGCCATCCAGAGACACCGAATAAATTTCCAGATAGCTAACTTGTCTTTCTCTATAAAATAACCAGTGATGTGACTAAGGCAGAAAAAATCCTAACTCGCGATTGGAAGCATTTTGCGATGGAGTGTTCGCAATAGCATTAACTCTGTTGATTATCGATATAAAAATTCCATCCACTATAAAAATCCACAATACTGCTGACCACTGGTTTGCACTTCAAAGTATTACTCCATCTGTATTAGCCTTCTTTTTAAGCTTCATTATTATCCTCATAACCTGGGTCAATCATCACAACGGTCTTGCACTGGTTGATAAATCGTCAACTTCTTTTCTTTATACCAACGGGGTTGTCTTGCTGACAGTAGTTTTTATACCCTTCCCGACATCTTTGGTTGGCGAATACATTTTGACCAATCATGCAGCCCCTGCGGTAGTGCTTTACGATGCCGTATTAGCCATGCAGGGTTTAGCATGGATTTTATTTACAGGAACAGCGCTTAATAATCAATTAACCAAAAACGAAAAAGCTACCGCGAAAATGGGTATAAACCGTAAACATGCCTACTTAGCGTTCATATCATACTCTCTGCTGGCAATAGGTGCAGTATGGTTTCCGTTGACAGTTGCAATAGTTACTACTGTAAGCTGGGGTTTTTGGTTACTGTTTGGAATCCATATGGAAAACGACTAAATGAATTGAACAAGAATATAGGAATTTATTGGGTGAGCTCATTGAATAGAACAGCAACCGCTAACAAGAGTAATACTTATAGCAGGGTTGTACGTTACAGCAATCGTAGGCATGTTAACTACGCAGGATAAGGCTACGCTTCGGGGTTTTTTAACGACTTCACCAACACGGTGCGCACCCGATAATATGTTCAATTATGTTTTCACAGAACAAGAAAAAAAAGCAAAATCCCTGTTGTATTCACAGTATAAAAAAAAGAATTAGCAATAACAGCTTTGGAAATTTTTGGCAGCAATAGAAGGTCTATGAATATTTTTATATCCACTTCTCAAAGAGGTTACTATAGATCATCCATAACAATAATTGATGCTTCAGTTTTTACAAAGAAGATAGTAAACATCAGGAACTGCCTCAACAGAATGTTTATTGATGTTTATCTTACACGCATTTACAACAGTATCAAATGGGCGCTGGAAGAGTTTATCGAGTTTGCTTCGGTTTGAATTGAAATCTTTTGCCATCGCTATCCAAAACACCGAGCATGTTACTATAAAAAGTAGATTTCAGATAACGTCTCCTATATTTTTTACTTCTAATTATGACAGCTACTCCAGAAAAGTGTAGCATAACATACTGGCAGCCTATAAAGACACACCCACACCGGATGTGGTGGCATCTTTATAAGCCACTACCAATGAACGTTCGGAGTTGAGATATCCGACTACTTCTTTGGCAAACCAGGCTTTCTTTTTCAGATGGATTTGCCACTGCAAACATTAAAGTCGTATCAATACCGGTAGAAAAAAATCAAAGTATAAATAAAAGGTTTTCATACGACTAAAGCATCGATTAAGTTGTAACAGACCCTATATTTATACGAAATTTGTATGAAAAGCACATCATCAAAAACGCCGAAGTCAAGACCTTCTTTCACCATATCCGGGAATTTGTGGATAGATTGTAAAGGGAAAAAAATTTTCGGTCCGGGTCCGGCTGAATTGCTCGAGGGTATTGAAAGAACAGGCTCTATCAACCAGGCAGCCAAGGACATGAGTATGTCTTATAAGAAAGCTTGGGAAATCATCAATAGATTAAATGATAATTCGTTGAGACCGCTGGTGATAACACAATCCGGTGGAGAAAAAGGGGAGGTTCGGTTGTTACGGAAGAAGCTAAGAGATTACTTCTGTATCACAAGCAGCTTCGCGAACGGTTTCAGGCTTTTCTGAAAAATGAAACGAAGAATTTAAAAGGAGAATAAAGCAACCCGCGTTCGGAAATTTTCATAAAATATTTCTATTCCGTATGCCCTTTATTCTCTTCTTTTAACACCTTTGAAATAAGGTTATCGAACAAAGAAGTGTCTTCAAATTTTTTCCAGGCAAAATATTTTCGAGCGTCGGATACAGAAGAAAGAAACAGGAGTGAATTAGTTTATTAATCTCCTATAATCTTCCGGTGTATCAATATCAACCGCACCTGGCGGAAATGAGATAATAGCCACATCATTCATGTGTTCGGTTATAATTCTCTTCCCGCCTTCTGCGCCTCGTAAGGAAAGCAATACATCGAAGTAAGTACGGGTAAACAGGGCTGGAACACCAACGATTCTTTTATATTCACAAGCCGCGATTCCTTTACTCATATCATTTCTCTTTGCAATCATTTCTTTCAGCAAGGCGGCGGATACAAAGGGCTGATCACAAAGTATGAAAAGGACAGAGGTTAAGTGGGGATGCATTGACAATAAAGCCGAAAGTCCAGCCTGCATAGAACTTGCCATGCCTTGCTGCCATTGCTCGCGCAAACAATGGTTACCTTATTTTCCGATATCGATGAAACGATATTGTCGTAACCGGCGTCGATTACCACAGTTACGACACCTATTTCTGAAGCAATTGCTTCATCAATTGCACGTTGCAACAATGTTTATTTTCAAATATCAGCAACTGCTTAGGTGTTCCTAACCCGGATGAACTTCCTGCGGCCAGGATGGCGATTCTGCAATCAGCCATTTGTATGAATGGTGGTGTCTTTTCTTCGCAATGAAGCTCCGTTTCGTCCGCTCATGACCATCTTTATTTCCGATAGTACAGACAATGCAATTTCTTCGGCTGTTTCTGCACCAATGTCCAATCCTGTGGGTCCGTATAAAAATTGCAGCTGCTCTTCCGTAAACGAAATTCCTTTTTCTTCCAGTTCACCCACCATGCGGTGTAATTTTGTTTTGGGTCCCTAATGTAAGTACCCCATAAATCAGACAGTAGTTAGCTGATGTTTTTCTTTTCATCAGCGATATTTTTGTATTCAGATGGTGTCAGATTATCAAGTGCTTCATGAGGTCTTCTGTGGTTGTACTCTTCCATCCATTCAGTCGTTAACAATCTTACTTCATGCAATTCAAAGAACAGATAAGCATCCAGAACAGCTTCTCTGTACAGCCGGTTGAACCGCTCAATAAAACCATTCTGCATCGGTCTGCCCGGCTGCGTGTACTGAATGCAAATATGGTTCTGTTCTGCCCACGTTGTCAGTTCATGCGAGGTGAACTCCGGTCCGTTATCCACTCTGATCCTTACCGGTTTGCCTTGTTCAGCAATCACCCTGTTCAATACTCTTGTCACTCTTTTGGCAGACAAAGAGGTGTCAATCTCAATAGCCAGTGCTTCCCGGGTGCAATCGTCTATGATGTTCAGCGTTCTGAACGTTCTTCCACTTACCATGCTGTCACTCATAAAGTCCATGCTCCACGTTTGGTTGATGGCTGTTTCTCTTACCAACAGACGCTTTATTCTCGCCGGCAGCCGTCTTTTACCCTTTCTTCTTTTGTTCAGCTTCAGCAACTTGTACACCCGGTATACTTTTTTGTGGTTCCAGCTTCTGCCGTCTCTTTTCAGGTAAGCAAACAGCTTTCTAAAGCCATAACAGGGATGTTTAAAAGCCAGATCCTGCAAGGCTTCTGTGACTTTTGAGTCATCTTTTTCACTCTTGTAATAATACTGAGACCGGCTTAACCCGGTTACTTTACAGGCTCTCTGAACAGGCAACTTATAGTCTTTGATAATCTCTTCCGTTAATTGCCTTTTGCCAGAGAGCCCCAGCCTTTTTTTGAGATCACATCTTTTAAAATGGAATGATCCAGGCTCAGCCCGGCATACATCTTTTTCAGCCTGTTGTTCTCTTCTTCCAGGTCTTTCAACCGCTTTACATCTGAAGCATCCATGCCGCCGTATCTGCTCTTCCAGTTGTAAAACGTAGCTTCGCTAATGCTGTGTTCCCGGCAGAGTTCCTTCGTGGCTCTGCCCGCTTCCTGTTGCTTCAATATGGCAGGGCAATCTGCGTCTCTGTAAATCTTGAATTCTTCATTGTTTGCAGTTTAAAATTATGACTCTTTCTCTAATTCTAAACTGTCCGCTTTTTAGGGATACTTGCACCTGCCATAAAGCAATCGACAATGCTGGATGGTGATGCGTTTTTGCTAAAACGAATTACCCGTTTTCACAGGTATCTGGATAGCTTGAAAGAATACGATTTAAGTTACTATCAAACAATCGTGAATCAGCGTCCGCACCTTGTTGACAGCCTTATCCAAGCAGAACATTTTCTTCAATCAAAAAATTTTTAGTCATGAAACAGAATCGCAATGAACTTACCGAAGAGCAAAAAAAGAAGAGAACCTTTCTCTTGCTACTTCCGGCTTTTATTATCCCTTTTCTCACCTTGTTGTTATGGTCAGTTGGCATCTTGGGAAGTAATGTAGCTATCGCTTCTACAACAGGAGGATTGAATGCTCAATTGCCGGATGCGCAACTCAAAGAGAACAAAGCCTGGAATAAGCTTTCGTTTTATGAACAAGCTGACAAAGACTCTCTCAGGTTTCAGGATGAAGTGAAAAGTGATCCATCTTTGCAAGCACATCGGGACAGCTCTGGCAGCATTGGAGCATTTTCGTACAAACCACTCCCAGACAACTATCAAGACCCTAATGAGGTTCGTGTTAATCAAAAGCTTGCGCAACTCAATGCTGCTTTAAACAATAACCCGAATGAAAATCAATATCAGAAGAATGATCAAACAAGTCAAGATCAAAATCCGGCTGTAAAAGCAGAAGATGTAAACCGGCTTGAACAGATGTTGCAGGCAGTCAATCAGCCCGATTCTGAAAAGGATCCGGAAACCGAACAACTCAATGGAATGATGGATAAAATATTGGATATCCAGCATCCTGACCGGGTGAAAGAAAGAATCCAGCAAGCATCTGTTGCTAACAAGAAAGCAGCCTATCCGGTGATGGTTCACTCTGCGGAAAGCTTTGTTTCTCTGTTAGAAAATAACAAACAGAAAAGGGCATCTATAAAAAGTAAAAATGCTTTCTACTCACTATCGAATGATACGGCTACTCTTGAACAGGCTGATAATACCTTTTCAGCTACAGTTTATGAAACGCAAACGGTCACTGATGGTTCTCTACTGAAACTGCTTATCAAGAATGACATTTATGTAAATGGAATTCTCATACCTCAGGGGAATTTTGTGTACGCGCTGGTTTCCTTTGCCACACAGCGGTTAAACCTCGCAGTATCATCTATCCGATACCAGAATAAAATTTTACCTGTTGAGCTGGTTGTTTATGATGGCGATGGACTTCCCGGTATTCACATATCGAACATTCAAAAGAGTGACATAGCTAAGCAATCCGGCAGCGAGGCGATCAGCAATCTTGATATGGGTTCCCTTGACCCGTCTATCGGCGCTCAGGCTGCCACCGCAGGTATAGCAGCCACAAAAGCGCTGTTGAACAAAAAAGTAAAGGCAATTAAAGTTAGCATTCCCGCAGGCTACAAAATTTTACTCAAAAGCAATTCCAACTGAATCACAAATCAAGCGAACAATTATGAAGTATTTTATTCTTTTAATGTCAGCAGTATGCGCACTATTTAATGAAGCAACTGCGCAATATTTACCTAAGAGTATTGAGCCTTACCGGACAACTGTAAGCCATAATAAAGACAGGGTTAATGGACAAAAGTAATGGTAAAAATGGCTGAGAGTGAATGCAGGCTTATGTTTGCTGTCATTTAAGTTTATGAATAAAAAATCTGCTTTTATTGCGGTTCAAAAATCACGTCCAAATACGGTTATGCCAAAGGCAAACAGCGATACAAATGCCAGGTGTGCGGCAAGCAGTTTATAGCCCGCCGCCACTGTCTTGACAATGCGCAGATTTGGGAAGCCTATACTGCCGGCAAGCAAACGTATGGTCAACTGGCACAGCAATATGGCTGTTCGGTAAAAACCATTCAGCGCCGCATAGATTTCTTTACACCATCGCCCAATACCACCTTTGAGGCGGTTGCCAATGTAGTGATGGACACGACTTATTTCGGGCGTTGCTTTGGAGTGATGGTCTTTAAGGATAGTATCAGCGGCAAGTGCCTGTATAAGCAGTACGTAAAAAATGAAACCAACAAGCTCTACTTATCCGGCATAGCAGAAATCAGCAGAAGGGGAATAAAGGTACAGGCAATCATCTGTGACGGGCGCAAAGGTTTGTTTCAGTTATTCGGTACTATCCCTGTTCAGATGTGCCAGTTTCACCAGGTGCAGATCATTAACCGCTATCTTACCAGAAAGCCTAAAACACAAGCTGCTATTGAGCTTCGTGCTTTATCACTTACGCTGGTCAAAAGCGATAAAGCAGCTTTCAGCGCAGCACTGGCGCATTGGCAGCACAGATGGGAAGACTATCTGAAGGAACGAACCCTACATCCGCTTACGCAAAAAAGCCATTATACCCATAAACGGCTCAGAAGCGCATGGCTGAGCTTGAAAAGAAATCTTTCGTGGCTGTTTGTTTTTGAGCAGCATAAAGAGCTGATGATACCCAATACCACTAATGCGCTGGATGGCTCCTTCTCTGATTTAAAGAATAAACTCAGGAACCATAACGGCTTATCCATAGCCCGCAAGAAGAAGCTGATAGATGGGTTTTTTAAGGCATAAGGCACGATAAAATAAAGACTTACCCTGTTGTTACAGCGGTAAGCCTTTGAATGACACTTTTATCGTGCATCAGTTTATCCCTTGGCTGGTTGCTCCCCAGCAGAGCCTGCCTCCGTTTTGACTGATAAAAACAAAATTATCACCTCCGTTCAATAGGATCATTAAAAGCCAAAAATAAACACCATTACTTTTGTCCATTAGCGCCCATCACACCCTCAAACACCATTACTTTTGTCCATTACACCTAAAACCAGCAATTTAATTTTCACATCTTCTATCAAGAGTGTAGATCGTGGAAGCGAGAATGTTCTTGCGCAGAAAGCGTCGGGAATCGAAAACATTCTTCAATTAAAAGCCGGACAAGAAAATTTCAGAGAGACAAATATAACCGTGGTTACGGCTGACGGACATTTCTACTCATTTGCGGTCAGCTACAATTCTAATCCCGGTACTCTCAACTATTCTTTTGTAAGCGATAGCAGCGAAAAAGCGATTGTAGCCAATCAGCCGATGACAAGCGTTTCATATAACAAGATTGCTAAACAGATTTTACATCAAAAATCATCAATACACAAAATTGCAGTGGTTGAGAACGTGTGGCTTGGGCTGAATAATCTTTTTATAAAGGACAATATGCTGTGGCTGCATATTACTATCTCCAATAATAGCCTGATACCGTTCCATCCTGCATTTCTCCGGGTGTTTATACAGGATAGGAAACAGGTAAAGAATACGGCCATTCAGCAAAGCGAAATAACGCCATTGATTCCAGTGTCTTTACAAACGATAGATGCCCATTCCGCTCAATCTTATGTATTTGTCTGCTATCCTTTTTCAGTACCGGATACCAGGCATTTGATTATTCAAGCAGGTGAAGCGGAAGGTAGCCGGCAACTCACGTTAGAACTGACGCGCCGTATCATGAAGAAAATAAAACCATTACCTCAAATAATTAATAACTAAAAACAGATAAGTACCCTGTCAAAATTATCTACTAATTAACTTTTTTAAAGTTGATGAATAAATTTTTACCGATGGCATGTAAAATAAGCATCGTTGCATAGCAAAGTTGTTCATCGGTTTCATAGTCTTTGGTTTGTATCCATCTGGCTTTCATTTCTTTCCAAAGTCTTTCAATAATATTTAAATGGGGTGAGTAAGGGGGCAGATAAAAAATAAATAATTGCCTTTTTGCCCATACTTTTTGCACCGCTTTCATTGCTTTTGACTGATGAACTTTTGCATTATCCAATACAATAACCGTGTGCTTTTTTATCTGATAAGAAAACTCATTTATTTTTTCGATGATAAAGTTGGTGGTAATGGTTTCGTAAGTGGTCGCATGCTCAAACTGATTCTCTCTTGTTATGATTCCAAAACAATTGATACGCTTGCCTTTAGCTGACTTTATACTAATGTTTTCATCTTTAAACTGCCAGCCATAAGGCACATAGCCTTCTTCCGATATTTGTACCTCATCGCCATAATACAAATCAATTTCTGACTTGCCATAACGTTGTTCTAATAACTGAAGTTCCTGTAGTTTATAGTCATAAAATTCTTTATCACATCCGCCTTTAGGTCGTTTTCTTATTCGCTTGTAACAGCAGTGATGACTTTTAAAAAACGCGTCAGCGTTTCGTTACTCATCTTCTTACCTGTACTTTCTTCAATAATCTGGCGGGCTTGTGATAATCGTTGCCGCTCTTGTTCTATGGCTGCTCTTACTATACTTACATGTTCGTCTGCCAATATTGGCTTTCTGCCCTGTCCTGGCTTTGTGCGTAACCCTGTTATGCCATTGCTGTCATAACGGTTCAGCCAATTATAAACACTTGCCATATTGCTGCCTGAAATAACAGCAATATCTTTTGCCGGATAACCTTCTGACTTTAACAGAACCATTTGGCAGCGTTGGCGAAAACTGTGATTTGAATCCGTTTTATATAGATGTTCCAACGCTTGCTTAGCTTCTTTGCTTAGTACTATTTCTTTGATTTTTCTTGACACACTGTTTTAACGTCTTTAATTCTATTTAATTTTGACAGGGTACTTATCATGAACCAGGTAAATTTTGAGTATTTGAAAGAGCAATTAAAGAATACCGGCTTTGGTGAAAATCTGGGTGAAACTTTATCTGAGAAGATGAAAGAAAATAAACCCGAGTTTCAGCTTGACATGACACGGAAACTCGGAACTAGTGCAATATCAATTTAGTTTTTGAGATTAACATTTTGGTAGAGAGGAGCCATTTTATTTCTGGCATTATCTACAGTAAAGCTCCAGTGAATCTTTGCTTTGTTGCGATTTCTGTTTTCCGTCCATGCCAGTACAGTTTGTTTCATTTGTGCGATGGTGGCGATACGTTTATCAAGACATTGCCTGGCAAGTGCTGAGAATTCTATTTCTGCCATATTCAGCCAACTGCCATGTTTTGGTGTGTACACAAAATCAATCAAAGCACTCAGTTCTCCGGCTCTTTGAACCGTCAGATGCTCATACAAGGAGCCTTTTGTATGTGTATTTAAATTATCCTGAACCAGCTTTATACGGGTTGTCTCGCTGTAATGCGCTGTGATAACTTTATCTATAAATTCAGCATAGTCTTTTTTGGTTCGTTGCTCTCTTACTTCCGTATATCGGATGCCTTTGTCTATATCATAAGCCAGCAGTACCACACAGGTGCCTTCTCTTTGATACTCATTGTCTATGCGCTTTGGCATCCCTGCCTTTGGCGGCAGTGGCATCATTACATCGCTCAGCAACTGACACGGTCTTTCATCCATGCACAGCCTTGTGGTGCCTGTGCTTTCTGCCTGCTTATACAAACGCAATACGCTTTCCATGTTTGCCAGGTACTGACCCTCTATTTTACCGATGCACCACTGCTTTTTAAGCCAGGGCTTGAGCCTGCTTTTTTTAAAACCTTGCGCACCGTCTCATAGCTTAGGTGAACAGCAAGACCGTCCTTTACCATTTTACCTGCAATCAAATCCAGTGTCCACGCACTACTGTGTCCGTCAGGACCTTCGCCACAGCAGGCAAGAGCGGTAATATTGGCTTCCAACTCAGGGGTGATAATGGTAGGCTGACCGCTTCGGGGCTTTTCTGCCAGCACTTCTTCTACACATCCCTTGCACTCGCCATACCGTTTTATCAGGTTACTGATTGTGCCTTCGCTGCAACTGCAATCATAAGCAACCTGCTTTTGATTCTTATGACCTTCATTCAGCATCAACAATGCACGGGCACGGCGTATCGCTCTGGCTGAATGATTGCCTTTGCTTACATAGCTCTGTAAATAAGCCTTGTCGGATGCCCTTATTTCTACTTTTGTCTTTCTCATCTCTGTTGATTTAGAAAAGCAAAATTATCACTACTTTAAAAACTATGTTGATGAAACACTAGTGATGATGTCAATGCTACCCTTTACTTTAAACGTGGAACCGATTCTTCAGAGATAGACGCATGGGCACTTCGGCATAAAAGAAAAAGCAAAGAGGAAATAAAAAACGACGTTGAAGATTTCCTTTCGGAAGAAAAAAGCAAGAGAATAACAAACTAAAAAAGAGCGGTGATTGTAAAATCACCGCTCTTTTTTTATATTTATTGTTAGAAATTATTTGGTGCAAATCCTGGTGCAAATAAAAAAGCACTTGCAATTTTAAAGTTGCAAGTGCTTCATTATCAGGCTCCCGAAGCTGGACTCGAACCAGCGACCCTCTGATTAACAGTTGGGTTAAAAGCTTGAACTGGTTTGTTTTCACTTTACTCACCTTGACACAAATGATTGTTTATCAATTATTTGCATTTTTTCTTTTTACCTTGGTGAACTAGCTTTTCAGTCAATTAACCTTCGTTTGATTGCAAATTGATTGCAAATGCAAGCCTCCCGGGAATGTGAAAGAGTGATTTTGAGAACAGAGAAAAACCGGATTTATGTCAGTTGCAGCCTGCATCATTTTAGACACCAGAAGAGTGAAAGAAAATAGCAAATACCCAGTCAAGCTCCGGGTCAACTATCAGAGGGTTACCAACTATTATCCCACCATCTATGACCTGACCCAGGACGATTATGATAAACTATCAGCACCCCGCCTTTCTGCTTATTTACAGTCCATCAAAACTGATCTTAAGGCAATTGAGCATGATGCTACAGAGGTCATCGGCGGTATGCATCATTTTTCTTTCTCGGAATTTGAAAAGAGTCATATCTCGGCAAACCGCTTCTTTCGTCAGCGAAAGAGGAAGGCAGAGCCTGTAATGGCTCCATCGTTACAGACGGATGACTTTGATTTTGTTCCCTATCAAAAGAAGTTTCCGATCCTTCTACAAATTGGGTGTGAAAAAGGAACCATCACTTGGTCATACCTTGCATATATCAGGCGACTTATCCGGGAAGGCAGGATCAGCACGGCTGTAAACTATCAGGACAGTCATAATTCGCTCCGTAAGTTTCGGGGTAATATTCGTTTTGAAGAGATTACCGTTTCTTATCTGATCAGCTATGAGCAACAGCTGAAAGCAGAGAACAAATCAAAAAGCACTATCGGTATCTACCTGCGACCGCTGCGGGCTGTCTACAATGAAGCAGCAGATGCCGGACTCGTGAATAAAGACAAGTATTATCCCTTTGGCAGAAGGAAATACCGGATTCCTTCGGCAAGGAAAGTGAAGAAAGCGCTTGAGTTAAGCGACATCGAAAAGATATACTATTACGATGAGAGTAAGCTGAGCCGGTCAGAACAGTGGTGCCGGAACCTGTGGCTGTTCAGCTATTTTGCTAACGGGATGAACCCGAAAGATATAGCCAATTTAAGGTATCAAAATATGCAGGATGGCTATTTGCTTTTTGAGAGAGCTAAGACAGAACGTTCACTCAGGGAAGATCCAAAAGTGATTACTATCTATATCAGTGATGACATGCAAGTCATTATTGAAAGATGGGGAAACAAGCCGGCAATGCCCAATGGGTATATCTTTCCGATTCTTGAGCCGAACGTGTCGCCGCTAAGAGAGTATACTCTTGTTCAGAATATCGTAAGTGTGATTAATGACACTATGAAACGAATCCTTGCCGATTTAGACATTCAGAAGAAAGCTACCACCTATGTCGCGCGTCATACATTTTCAACCGTTCTAAAACGCTCGGGTGCCAGCACGGAGCAGATACAGGAAGCTTTGGGACATACGGATATTAAAACCACAGAAAGCTATCTCGACAGCTTTGACAGAGAAACAAAAAAGCATCTCGCGAGTCAGTTAGTATCATTTAAAAAGTAAATCTTGGTATCTGATTGCCTCTTAAGGCAGTGGGAAGACCTAACCTATAGAATTGGGTGTGTTAGATCTATAATACCAATGAAAGACAAACAAAATTGCCCCTACCTAATTCTATTTTGAACAGAAATAAAATTTAAAATTTGTTAGACTAATTGAATAGATTCTTTGTTAAGATTTTTCTCACTAATGAACTCTAGTGCTTTTGCACAAAAAATAAACTTGTCGCCACTTTTAAGGGTAGCTGTCGAGCTTTTTTTATTTCCGAATTTTTTTACGTGCAAATCTTTAAATAAAATGTTGTCTATAATGTATCCTATCTTTTTAGTGTTGAATAATGCTCCATTTACCTCAGGTAACGTACTATCTCCTATATTCTTTTGAACAGTGGGATACGTCAGTAATACTGATTTGATAACTTCTACTGAAAGAAAATTCTCGATTTCAGGCTTAACCAACTGCACGAACCTTTCTTTCAGCAAACCTCTTAATAAGCTTTTCCGTTTTGGATTTTTGCCAAAATCAGAATCGACAATCACTAAAGACTTTGAACTAAACTTCTTTACAATTATTTCTTTTGTGTTTTCAAGATATTCAGCTTCATCACTGAAATCCCAATGAATAATACTATCGCCGCCAGTTTGCGGATTATTAGCCAGGCAAACAATCTTTGGTGCCTGCGGGTTGTTGATATCGAGAGTGATATCGTTTCCTGTCATTACATAGTAAAGGATAGGCGACGCCAACCTTGCCATAGCAATCTTGGCGGAAGCGATTTGTCCTTCCAGTTGTTCTGCCGCCCCGTTTATATAGGCGGAGATGAATGGATTGATAAAAGGCTCTATTTCGGGTTCGGTGCGGAGGATGGTAAAGAGTTTGTCCTGCTCGGCTTGCATCAGTTCGATTACGTGAGGTAATGTGCAGAATTCGCCATCTCGGTATTTGCGAAGAAACCAGATGATTGCCGTAACGAAGTTGATGGGAGACTCAATAAAAAACTCACCCTGCTTTTTTATCCAGGAACGGTTCAAGCCAAGCAGAATCGTTCTGGCTGATTCAACGGCATCTGTAATGTCGTTCATGCTATCAGGATGAAGCGGATTGCAACGATGACAACGGCTTAGATCATCGAAGTTGATAAGGTAGAACTGAGGCTCGACTTTATACTTCTTTCTGTTCTTAAGAAAATGGTTGTAGGCGATCTTCGTCAGGTCATCATACTTAAAGTCAAAGATGAACATACTAAAACCTTTTTCGATGTGCTGGCGGATGATGTGCTGGATGATAAAGTAGGACTTGCCGGAACCGGGTGAGCCCATAATGAGCACGCCACGCATTGGGTTGATAACGTTTATCCAGCTGCTGCGCTGCTTTCCTTTTAAATTATAGATTGCCGGCAGGTTGATGGAGTATTCATTCTTCAGTAGCCGCTCATGCTGCGGAAATGTTTGGTTGTCTTTATTAAACACATCCTTTCTCCCAGATGCGGACAACGCCCCACTGAATGCCTTTTGCATTAACGGCAATAAGCAGTTTTGCGCCTTTGTTGCTCTTATGCTTTTTGATGCGCTGTTTAAGGTTCTTTTCCACGAACCCGATGTAGTGTTGTGCGTGGTGGAGCTTTTCTTCAAAGTGTATCAGGTAAACCATAAAAAACATCATTTTGTAAAAGAAAAAACGGAAAAAAAGAAAGCTGTTCAGAGAGCAGGCTGCCCCGCAATGCCAAAAGGAAACGGAATAAAATCAAGGATGTGGGTATGGGTTTACAGAAGGTTTATGCCGTAGTCTTTTGGTAGCTTTTACAGCGGTTGAAACGATGGCAGCCAGCACAGCTTTGCGGCTCTTTTTATCCGTTGTTCGCGTTACAAAAGGAAGATTTGATGTCAGCCTCTTTATTGGCTTATAGACTCCTCACAGAATCTGTTTTCAGGAGTTATATGTCAGTTTTGAATAGTTTGTTTACAGCTGTTTCTTCTATGCAGTGCTTTGCGTCTTTGCCAGAGGCTTTGTAAAAGCTTCCCATGAACTGCTGATTTGGGACTTTAGCGCATGGAGGAACGGAATGCGCAAAGTGGCAAATCAGTATGCCGGCTGTCTGGTTGCAGGGTGCTAATACTTTGGAATGAATATAACCGCGAAGAGTCAAAGACTAGGTGAAGAGAACAAACAATGTTACAGTATATGCACTAAAAGGAAAATGGGAAACAGGACACTTGGAGCAGGAGGGCGATTATGAAATTGTCTATCCAACAGAGAACTGGAATTATGGATTACTTGATACTGCAGTTGCATCTGCTGCTACCGTAACACAGGTAAAAACGGTAAAGCCCATTACTGCGGACTTTGTTTGGAATATTGATCATGCGCCCATCGAAATTGCAACCACAGCCAAACAAATTCCTGGCTGGAAAGTAAATGAAGACGGCGTTGCCATGCAGCCGGTGACCGATAGAACCGGTATTCATAAAGGCGAGGTGTCACGAAAAGAATAAAAGATTACACTCATTCCATACGGGTTTACCAAGGTTCGTATTGCAGCCTTCCCTGTTGTAAAATAATATTGACAAACAAATATTCAATCCGTTCTGTCGTCTACAATGGGTTTTTTGATTGTATTTTTTTATGAGACAGAAATTATTTATAACTGGTTTTCTTTATTACCTAATCTCATTTAAAGGACAGGGTTTCGCTTGCAAATTCTTTTGGGTTAAATAACTACGAAGATGTCATTTTA
Organism: Ilyomonas sp.; assembly: GCA_965199905.1. Classification (GTDB taxonomy): domain Bacteria; phylum Bacteroidota; class Bacteroidia; order Chitinophagales; family Chitinophagaceae; genus Ilyomonas. The sequence continues at coordinate 1,025,231 of OZ241366.1, forward strand.
TGTGTTTAACCCTGTGTAAGCCAGTGTAGGAATTGCGGCATTTTTTCTTTGCTGACGACTATTGCTTCTTCTGATGGGACAGATAAAGTAACGGACAGTTTACGTGATGGATGATTCGATGCGTCTACTACCGCTTTGCGATTGACCAGGTATTGACGATTGACCCTGAAAAAAGATGTGCCAGCCGTTTTTTCCAGCTCGTCTAAAGTTTTATTCAGATAATAGGTTGTCTTATCTGATGTGGTAAGGTGTACGATACCGTTATTCAGAAAAAAGAAAGCGATATCACTCATAGCAACAGGGATTATCTTGTCCTGATGATATACCAGAAGAGCGCCTTGCTCTTCATTTTTTCGGGACGTAAGTGCTTGCAGGAGTTCTTCCATTGGCTGCGGCTTACCGCATAAATTTTCTTTTAGGGTCTGATATTTACTCAGCGCGGTTTGCATCGTTTGGTCGGTGAAAGGCTTGAGAATGTATTCAATGCCATTTGCATGAAACGCGTCAAGTGCGTACTCATCATAAGCTGTGCAAAATATGACTGGTGCCTCAATATGCACCTGCGAAAAGATATCGAAACAGATACCGTCGCCGAGTTGAATATCACTGAATATCAAATCTACTTTGGGCTTTTGCTCAAAGAAAAAAATACTTTCTTTTACTGAAAACAACTGCCCCATAATACTGGCGCCGGGTTCTATCTTGGTGATGGTAGCCACAAGATCATTCGAGGTTAATTTTTCATCTTCTATCACTACAATGTTCATACTTATAATATTGAGAGGCGAACGGAAAAATGAGTGCTGTTTTCCCGGATGATAACTTCATCGCCAGAGAGCAATTTGTAACGTTTCATCAGGTTAATCAACCCGTTTCCGGTGGAAGGTACAGGTCCTGTTTTGCGTTGCAGGTTATTATTTACGACCACATATTTCCCTTCTGTGTAAATGTCTATGGTGAGTGGCTGTTCATCGGTAACCGTGTTGTGTTTGATGGCATTTTCGAGTAAAGGCTGCAAAGAAAAAGATGGCACACAACCTTGGGCGCTTTCGGCAGCAGAAATATTAATATTATAATGGAGAGCATTACCGAAACGGATTTTCTGCATGGCAATGTAATCATTGCAGATTGTTATTTCATCGCACAGGGGTACCACTTTAGCAGAGGTATTGGTTAGGGAGGCGCGAAGGAAATTGGCAAGATGAACAATGTAAGTATCACCGGCGCTGACATCGGTCTTGTATAAGCTCTTTACAATGTTCAGAGCATTAAACAGGAAGTGCGGATGAATCTGTTGCCGGAGCAGCAGATTGTTAGCTTCGGAGTTGGCTACTTTAAGTTTCTCATTTTCTACTTCAGCTTCGGTTCGTGCCTGGTAGCTATTGACCAGGCTGTGTATGATAATGATGAGCGTATTTAAACCAATACCTGTGATTATGTTGAGAACTACCCGCTTGTGAAATGTCATCTCTTGCCAGTTACTGTCTGCTAAGAAATTACGGACAGGAATGGTAAGGAATGAATACGCCAGCGCAGCGATATAAGTGATGATATAAAGATATAAGCGGCGTTTTTTAAAGGAAAGATGCCTGCGGTATATGTATAGCCTGACGGCTACGCGGATGTGTAAAAAGCTGATAACAATCAGGCTGATAACGGCATTGATAACAATGTAAAGTGTTTCGGGAGTGAGACCTCCATAAATAAATATGAGGATCGAGAGAAAACCACCCGAAATAATTGTCATCAGCAGGTTTACCTGTGCCAGGCTTTTCACAGGTATTTTTCGATTCATGGCTTAAAGATATTTGTTTGCTGTCTTTTCATCAGCATTCGGTTCTGTCAGGTAAATAGCGAACAGATGTATCTGCCAGTTATTCATTTTGTTTACACTGTTTGTAATTGTTTCGTGAAAGAAAAGAGCCGCTCTTTTTGGGAGCGACTCTTTCTTATAAAACCACTTACGACACAAAATTACATTGCAGTTTTACCATTCTGTGCGGGATTTAAAACAGTGTAAATTCTACTCTCCTGTTCTTCTGGCGACCTTCGGCAGTTTTGTTAGATTCGATAGGTTGTGAAGCGCCATAACCTGTAGCTTCAATGCGGGAAGCATTGGCACCCTGGCTAACTAAATAAGCCTTTACGGATTCTGCTCTATCTTTCGACAACTTCATGTTAGAAGCTGCAGAACCTACATTATCTGTATGACCAGCCAGTTTCAAAGTGAAGTTCTTCTGCACCAATATCTGCGCAACCCTATTTAAGGATTCATCAGAGCTTTCCTTGATCACAGATCTGCCTGTTTCAAACTCTAAGTTCTTGATGGCATCAGACACCATACGGCGATCTTCATCTGTAACCACAACTCTTTCTGTTACCTGTGTTACCGGTGCAATCACTATAGGAGCCGGCACTTTCAAAGGACAACCTGAACCATCAACAGCGGTATCGGCAGGTGTGTTGGCACATTTGTCAAACTTGTTGGCAACGCCATCATTGTCATCATCGCCAAACGCGGTAGCCATCTGCATAGAATCTGACATTCTTTGCTGTTCCATCATCGCCAGCCTGTTACTCATCTCCATGCGTTGCGCCTCGTTGGCTTCTCTTAAAGCTGCCACCGGGCTGAAGTTCTGCAACTGGGAAGCACCCTTTCTGCCTAAGGCAATTTCAAACCCGGCATGAGCATAAGAGAACCTGTCGTTGTTGGCAGAGGCAACGCCATCAAAATTGTTGGTTTTCATGAAGTACACGTTGTAGCCCAAATCAAAGTTCAGCGCTTTGGCTAACCCAAATTTAAAACCGGCACCAATGGGCACAAACCAGTTTTCCTTAAAGTTGGTAGATGCGCCAGCCGGTGTATTGTACACGTTTGCTTTCGACGACATGTAACCGGCACCTGCCGTTAGATAAGGCGAGATAAAGCTGCGCTTGTGATTGAGACCCAGGTTAGCGATGGTAAGATTTGCACTAACCGAACCTGACCAGTCAATGTGTGACCTGAAATGGCTGGCATCCTGTACGGCTGTATGATCAGCAAGTGCTGTAGAGCGCATGCCCTTTACCTCACCGGCTAAGAAATCTGCCTGCAAACCAAAACCGGGAAGAATTTGTTTTTTAATGTAGCCGCCATAACCCCACTCATACTGCGTGGTTTTAAAGTCGCCATTGCGCCTGCTGTTGAATGGCGTGAACCCACTTAATACACCACCGTTAATACCGATAGACCAGGTACGAAAGGATTTCTTATCGTATCGTTTGGCTGAGTCAAGGCTCGTTTGCTGCGCTTCTACCGCTCCTGCCAATACGCACAGGCACATCATCACTACTAATTGTCGACTTACTGATTTCATAAAACCTTTGTTTGAATTTAATCTTTTGAAGCAGTGATTGTTTTGTTAGCCTGCTTCTTTGTATTCTTTGAGGCTGGGGAAATGCAAACGCTTTTCCATAGTGATGAAACAGAACAAAACGGCGGGCGAAACGGACAGAAGGAAGCGGGAAACGGACAGCAAATGTGCTTTACTATTTTAATGGAAATAGCAGGTGTTTTAAACGAGGAATATTCTACTCATTTTGGTTCGGTGTGCCGGGTGGTAGATAGTACACAGGTGCGGATGTAAAAGCTAACCCGTTTGTTTTGCTGGAGATAGAGCCGGCGATAAATGCGCTACCTCTATATGAGAGCAACCCATGTAAATGAAATTTTGGACGAAGACTGACGCTGCCTGCCAGGTGTTGTCGTTACCAGGTGCAGGTGCTGGCGCGGAAGCTATTGGCGGCAACCATTTTATCGGCTGAAAATAAGAAAGTAAAGTAGGGCATGATATTGTAGTTTGGTTGATGTGAACGATGATGACCAAACCGGACAGAAGTCTTTATTCCGCCTGTGCGCAGCTGAATTTGTGGGCACTGCCCTGCTGCTGGGTGTGGGTCTTAGCTTTGTGATACTTGACTGGGGCAAAGGATCGGTGGTAGCGCAATGGATTCCATCAGCAGGCGCAAGACGGTTGCTAACCGGCTTTCTGTTTGGCAGTACCGGTTGCCTCATTACGCTTTCACCGGTTGGGAAAATAAGCGGTGCGCATATTAACCCGGCTATGTCGCTTGCCTTTTGGTTGCGTGGCAAGATGAAGACGCGCGCGCTGATGGGTTATGTAGTTTCGCAAATGTTGGGAGCCATGGCGGGCAGCCTGCCATTGCTGTTGTGGGGCAAACAGGGAAGCAGTGTTCAATATGGCATCACGCTGCCGGGCAAGGCAGGTATTATAGCAGCGTTTACCGGGGAGCTGATCACGACAGCGGTCCTGATTGTTGTAGTATTTGTGTTTGTAGGGAATAAGAAACTGCGGAATTATACCGCTTATACCATCCCTTTCTTATACTGCTTTATGGTGTGGGCGGAATCGCCGTATTCCGGTTGCAGCACGAACCCGGCGCGCAGCTTTGGACCGGCTCTTATCAGCGGCAATTTTACCAATTATTTTATTTATGTGCTGGCTCCGCTGCTGGCTGCTTTCGTGGTGACTGTTGTATTCAGGTTGCTGCGCCTGCACGAATTGCTGTATATAGATTCAGCGAGACTGAGCTTTCATGATGAGCCAACCGATGAGAATATCAAAACAGGTGATGTGCTGAAGGATAGCGCCCAAAAGAAGAAACCTGCACCTGAGCAGCCTGTACATTGAAGTGACCCAACAGGGAGATGGGCTCAGTCTATCTTAGCCCGGATTAGTCAGGAATGAAGGAAGATAATTGTAGTTTTATAAACTAAAATTAGTTACGCTATCCATTCATTATGAAACAAATAAGAATACCGGGCTTATACTTTGCTTATATGACAGCTTATAACATATTGATATTATGAACGAAGTACTCCAGAAACTACATGTTTATTACCTTTCTTTCTTAAAAGCCCTGCCGCGAATCGGACTTGCCATTCTTGTTTTGGTGGGCGGAATATTGCTGTCTAACTGGCTGGTAAGTGTGGTCAGGAAACGGATAGACAGGAATTCTCATGATTCGCTGATGAGCAGCTTCCTTGCAAAAGCTGTGAAACTGATCTTTATTGTCATCCTGTTTTTGATGGCATTGAACATAGCTGGTTTGAGCGGTGTGGCGGGTGCTATATTAGCTACCGCAGGCGCTTCGGCAGTGGTGGTGGGCTTTGCCTTTAAAGACATTGCAGAGAACTTCCTGGCGGGCATTATCCTGGCTTTTAACCGGCCCTTTCATGTGAACGATACGGTGAGCGTGGAGAATGTATTTGGGAAAGTGAAAGAGATGGAATTCCGGTACACCAAAATTGTAACGTTTGACGGGCGGAATGTGTATATCCCCAACTCTGACGTGCTGACGAAACCGGTGTATAATTACACAGAAGATGGCTTTTTCAGAACAGATTTTGTCTTGGGCATTGCTTATGAAAACAATACGCCCGAAGCTAAAAAGATTATCCAGAAATGCCTTGATGAAAATAAGGAGCTGGTGCATGATGATGACCATATCAACTTCGTAGCGGAAGATGAAGTGGCACCCAGCACGGTGAACCTGAAAATCTATATCTGGGTGAAAACGGAAGACTTCCGCCGCCACATGCTGGAGATCAGGGGCAGGGTAATTACAGAGACCAAAACAGCGTTGGAAAGCAATGGCTTTAACCTGCCTGCTGAAATTTCGGAACTCAAATTCTATGATGCATCCAGCCCTTTCCAGGTGGTTACTAAAGAGAGCAAAGAAGGAATGACCGTAGAAAAATAGAAGGATAACATGTAAATCAGGAAGTGATTCTGAAACTCATCCCGCTGCGCGGGCTTGCTCGTTTACGTAGTTGATGGAGGGTGGTTGCTGGTACTATCTATATTCTAACGGTTGGGTAAATAGATTCTACATCAGAGAGCGAATATAGAAGGATTCTGAGCGTAGCGGTTGGTTCTTCATTGTTCCTGATAAACCAGGGTGCGTTGGGGTGCAAATTGCTTCATTGATTATAATTGGCTATGGCGGGTTGCGAAACCAGCGGACGCTTGCAGAACATAGGCGGGATCATTTTCTCCCCAATCCCAAATGCCCTGCGCTTCATCTCGAAGACCCAAAAACCCTTTCCATTGCGATAAGCCATCCATTCAAATAGCCTGATTTAAAAAAATAATTAAAAATTGGCTGAGTTCGATTAAATGCCGATTAAAATCATCTGTAACCCTTTTTTGTTTTACACAATCGTCTGATATTCGAAAAACCAATACGACAGGAACAAAACGAAGGCTTCAATGTAAATAAATACCCCGGGCGGATTTTCCGGAACAACATACAAGAAACGGTACAGCAGCGCAGAGGCAATCTGTGGTGGCATAAAACATAGGTAGCCATCAATACAGTACCCGCCGCGGTGCAGTTACTCTAAAGCATGTTTATTTTTTTTATCAATAAATCGTAAGGATTATGTCAAAAAGAAAAGCGAAGTATCCCGGTACAGAAGCAGCTCTGTACCTCATTGTCAGTGTCGTGTGCGGGCTTTGCCTCAAACAGTTAAAAGCGTTCAGCGCATTCAAAAAGCGGTACACGGAAGACTACCTTAACGACCTCCTGGCAAGCCTCAAAATCGCCGAGGCCATGCCCGGTATCGATGGCAGGCAGGGCAAGCAAAAAAGCAGGCGCACCACGCTGCGCAAGCTCAACCGCGGGCAGTGCAGCCAGTTTCAAAAGCTGTTGCTGTATATAAAATCAGGGTTCGATGAAAGCCTGTTCGCAGAGAAGCGCACCGAAGCCGGTGGCGACTATTACGATGCCGCTCAGGACAACAACTGGAAGGCATCCAAAACAATGCAGGAGTTAGCCATTGCCTTTATGAGCGACTATGCCGCCGGGCTCGCGGAAGGCGACATGCCGGCTAACTTTGCCGCAAATTTTACCACCCAGAATGGTGTGTTCCTCTCAACGCTGGTCGACTATGGAACCGGTAAAAACACCACCAAAGGCGAAACGGCAGATAAAATGGATGCCAACAACGATCTCTACACCCGCACGCAAACAATCATGGAAGATGGCAGGCGCATATTCGAGGGCAACGACGTGATGATGGAACAATTCAGCTACGCCGCACAGTTGCGCAAATGGGGTGGCATGGGCGATACCGGCTTCCGCATTACGCTCAGGGAAGAGGATACGCTCGTGCCGGTCACCACCGCATCCATCAGCTTCTTGCCGGGCGGGCTCGATGTGTCAAAGAAGGAAGAAGAAACCGGTATCATGCTCGTGAACCTGCCCGAACTGAAGACCGGCCAATTTTATAGTTACCTGCTCACCGCTCCCGGCTACGACGAGATTGCAGGAACGCTGGTGGCAACCACAAGTGTCATGCACCGTGTAGATTTGATTTTGAAGAAATCAATCATGAGCATTGACCCATCGTCTGATGATGTGAAGAAGATTGGATAGTTATTTTTGGTTGTTGATTTTGGTTGAGACCTCGCGGAGATGCGGGGTCTTTTTTTGTGGGTATGATAGAATGCCGAAAAGAAAAAAACTACATCCGAAATCTGTGTAGTGAATATCTTATCATATCCTTTTACATTTATTATCATTATTTAATTCCTGTTGACTTTCAACTCTACTTGTCTTTTTGACTCTTATTTAAATCTTCAAATATGATTGGAAAATCTTTTTCTTTTCCAATCATCCATGGCCAAAGTGGATTCGTTTTATTCTGTTGGCTATGTGCATCATAAAAAAAGCGAATGACTGCCTCGCCACTTTTGCATATATTGCTAATATTATCTTTAAAATAGGATTTAAAAAAATCTGCTCTATCTACAGATTTCTGGTGAATAATAGCATTGCGATACTCCTCTAACAATTTAAAGCTACTCCAAAATGTCTTTGTTTTTATCCCGGAAGTTTGATATACTTCAGGGAGAATTTTTGAAACTTTTTCATTTAAAGATGTCCATCTTTCAATCGCTTTTTTCTTATACAACACACCTTCCTTTTCTTCTGATAGAAATAGATAATCTTCTGGAATACTAATATTTGCAAAAGCTTCTACCGCTGTATAAGCGAACACTATTGCCGTTTCTATTTCTTCAATATAATCGCAGTAGACTTTTGATTTTGTTTTTAAAAATTCAACTTTTTTTTCATTACCGATTTTTGAAATATCGTTTGTCGGTTTGTCTGGATTGATACTGTCTTTAAATACTGTTAATGCACGTACTAAAGCCTTTTCAGATATTGACAAAAGCAAAGCAATATTGTTGGGCACAAAATATTGTAACGACTGTTTTGAATTGATCCTTATTTCATCGCTTGATTGTAATACGAAATGTACCTGTGATGCATCTTTTGGATCTTTAAAAGAAATGGGCTTATTAATACGGTATTCGAAGATTTCGTAGTCTTCTGGTCTAAAAGCTAAGATATAATTCCCTTTATCTGGCATTGCTAATTTCGAAAGTAAGATTGTCTGCTATTCATTTCAAAATTATGAGTTCTTCTTTCTTTGTGCGTAATAAAAATATTCTGTCAAAATTTGATTTCACGGTTATTTCTTCATCAATGTCATCTGAAAACGAGCCAGCATAATAGTTTCCCTCTCTAATTACCAACCAATACTCATCACAGGGAGAATAATTTCTTAATTTCTTTTCTTTTTTATTAATAACTTTTTGAAGCGGTTCTGAAGTTAAACTTCTAACAATACCACCTTCGGATCTTGAATTGTAGCTTTCATTAAGCGCATCATAGCGAGAAAACTGTATAAGGTCAATTTGTTCTGGAATACCGTTATAATAGTCAAAATCCAAAAACTCCTTGTTGTGAAGCCGTATTAAAGAAGGAATACAAATCTTTGAAATTTCTTTTATTAAATTTTGTCTCTCGAATTTTCTTATAGGATGGAAGCGACTGAAATGAAAATTAACCGCGAATTTAAAGGGTATATTTGGCTGAATTTCTTTGATAAAGTCTTCAGTGAAGGAAATACCGTCTGATGACTTCTTTTGAAGTTTTGAATCTTTATCTGTTGAATCTTGAAAGATTTCTGTTAGTTCTACACCAATGATTTTTTCTTCAAGTTGAAGTGTGAAATCTGGTGATTCGGTTTTTTTAAAGTCTTTACGATATACATCAGGGTGAAGTCTAACAAACATTTCAAAAATCCATTCTTCTTCCTCAAGAGTCATAATGATTGAATAAGTAATTCTTTTTCTTGGACGTGTAATTGAATTTTATACTGCGCTTAAGAAAGAAATTTTTAGATTTCAATTCAATAGGAAATAATATTATCGAATTAAATTTGTAAAACTGCTACTCTTTTTCGCAATATTCCCGTCTTAGAACATTTTTTGAAGGGGAAACATACACATATCAACCACGGTTTTTCCGAGGAAAGTTTCTTTTGAGATTAGCATATTCAAGTTCTTTAAGTTTCTCAAAATCAACATTGACTTCTACTTTTCGACCATGGAGAAATATTTCCGAATCTACCATTAAATCATATAGGCCGGCTTCTTCTTTTCCATATAGTCTAAGATCTTCCTTCTTCACAAAAACCTTCAAAGTAGATTTTCCCTCTTGGTTAAAGTCACCTATGTAAAACTTGTCAGCAATGTATCTGAAGCATGACTCTGCAACTATTCCATACCGAAGTAATTCTAAAGCATGCTTTATAAATTCTTTTTCGTCGCTCAAATCTGAAGCAATCTCCGGAACCACAATCAATATGGCATTTGCAACAGAATTTAAGCGCACTCCTTTGCATGGCAACTCACGACGCCCTAGTTCAAGAAAAAAGAGATTTGAAACAGCTTCAGTCTTTTTCTCATCTGAAATCGAAGAGTTAATAATCTTCATAACTATTTCATCAAATGTTTCCTGTAACTCGAGTCTTTGCTGCTTTCCAAAGATTTCACTTAGAAAACTTCTATGAAGTTCTTTGTCCCAATCGATTGTCCAAGAAATATCTACTCCAAATATGTTTACAGCCACATCAATGGCATGTACCAAATCCATTAATGACAAGATATTATTGAATATTTCTTTATTTGTCCATTTTATAACATCAACTCTTGGCATATTTCCTCTTCCAATGTTCCGAAAAACAATTGCATGTTCTTCATAAATAATACCCTCGCTCCCTAAATGAGAAGTGGCATTACGTACAATTGGATTATAACCAGCGAAAATATTTGTACTTCGAAGTCTTGACTTGCTAAACTCGACCTTGTTTCGCTCACCCTGACTGAGATTTGCAATAATAAAAGAATCAAAAGAGTCCTCCTTAAATTGAAGACAAGCTACAATAACCGAGATATATGGGTCAAACACTTCTGAAACTATAGCTCTGTAAATATTGACTAATTGAACTTGTATATCATGTCTAGAGAGGCTGCTTAAACCAGCTATAAGTTTATAAATTCTGTCTTGTTGTTCGCGTGTTTTTAAAACGGTATGATGGAATTCAAAAAATACTTTTTGAACGAAATCTTTTGGATTTTTGTCAACAGCTTCGTGAAAGATGTCAAGTACTTGCCCAACCCAATCTTCATCTTTGGCTTGAATTGATAGGGACGAATACTGTACTTCAATTTTATCTAACGCTTGAGCTTTTAGCTCATCTAGTTCTGAGGTAAATCTTATGTATCTTTTCATTTCCTTACAAGAGTCAGAAGAGTTTAATCATGAGAGTTATAGTCCTACTTGACCATTCAAGTATACACAGAAACATTTTGAAAAGCTTTTACAACTTTTTATCTGTTGGCAAATGAATTCTAGTATCCGCTTTAGTAAACATAATTCTTACTATTTCTCCGACTTTACCTTCGCTTGGCTTTACTTCTTTGGTTCTAGGATCGTAAGCAACCGCATTTTTAAAATCTTCCACATTGTACTGAAAACTGAGTAATTCTTCTTCTCCTTTCTTTAATTCTGAGGATGAAAGGTCAACCATATCTTCTCTTAGGAATATTGTTGCGGCATCATTCTCATTAGCGAAAAGTGGTGCACAAAAATGACAATCGATATCACTTTTATCATAATAACGCAAATCATTAGTATGAAGAGGAATAGCAATCTGATATATCTGATTCATAAAATATAGCATAAAAACATGAGTTATGAGCCTTTGACTCGCTACTTTTTTTTGAAATAAAAAAGCAATGGGACTTTTATAACCTGTACCTGGTTGTAAAGTATACTGCAAAATCTTCGCAACAACTGTTATATGCTTGTCCAATCGATTAGAAAGAATGTAATCAATAGCGAGCTTATAGTTAGTAATGTCTTTATCACTCAAACACGATAAAGCCATCTTTAAAATGGCTTTAAATACATGAAGAGGCACGTATGACTGTTTTACAAGCTTGACTTTGGTTAAACCAGTTTCTCTGTCGAATTCGAATGTTTGATCCAGACAATCTTCTCTAGAAATGCTTACACAATTATCAGCTCCATAAAAGTCGGTTGTTTCTGTTACGACTTGCTTATTAGGAGATTTAAATTTACTTTTTTCAATGCTAAGCTGGTTCATACCTTGAAATGCTCTAAGAGGACCCAAATAAAAGGCTAAATCACTCTCATATCTGCCAAATATTTTATTGCATTTGTCACATTCAAAATCGGAGATCAAATATTTATTTCCAATCAGCTTTGACAGCAAGTGTGCCTCGCTATTAAAAGAGGTTTCTCCATAATTAAGCTTGCAAAATCTACAAACTCTGTCAGATTTTCGTTTCAATGTCATCAGCTTTTTATCAGGACAGGTAACAATGCGCATGACCTGATAATGCTTGTCAAATTCTGAAGCTCTTTTCTCAAAAAAGGGAGGGAAATGCATGGTTATATTTTCGGTCATTAATTGAAATATTTATGCTATAAGCAAGATATAAAAACTTATTTATTTCTGAATTTACAACCCTAACTCAGCGCAGCTTATTACCCACCTTAGCGAAGCATGTCACACAGAAGCTCAGCGAAGTTTGCAACTTCGCTGGATCTATTCTGAAGTTTGTAACTTCATTTCATGGCGGACGCTTACCCGATTAAAGATCAATACAACGCTTATTTTATTACGCTGACTGTTATTGATTGGGTTGATGTGTTTACCCGGAAAGAATACAAAGATATTCTTATCGACAGCTTACATTATTGTATGCAAGAAAGGGTCTGTTGGTGTATGAGTTTGTAATCATGAGTCATCATCTGCACGCGATTGTATCATCTGGTAAAATACCGTTGAGCGACATGATTCGCGACTTTAAAAAGTTTACCGCAAGAAAAATTATTGACGCGATTGCTACCGGTAACGAAAGCCGTAAAGAGTGGATGCTGAAAAAATTTGCCTTTGCAGGTAACCGCAACAGCAATAACACAACCTATCAGTTTTGGCAGCAGGATTATCATGCGGTGCAAGGGTCAGGCAACACAATGTGGAATCAGCGCGTTCAGTATATACATAACAATCCGGTGAGGGCTGGTATTGTTGAAAATGCAGAAGACTATGTATACAGCAGTGCACGTTTTTATTATAATAAAAAATGCCTGTTGCCACTGAGTCCGGTTTAATGCCGTGATCTTTACAATTGTTATAGAATAAAGTCGCAGACTTCAATAAAGATGTGGCGAAGTTGCAAACTTCGCCAAGCTTCTGTGTAATACTTCGCTGAGTTGGGGTGCCTTTGACCGGTTTACCAGCGAGAGTAAATTCTTTATCGGCAGAAGCAAAACGGCATTAAAACACCAGGCTATATCGGAGAGAACAATCAGTGAGAAACCACCGAAAGCCACCCTGACTCTTACCAGCGATACAATGGGATATTTGTTTGGAGACACACATAAGCCGGCAGCATATACTTACCGTGTGATAAGAGGTATACTTGATGCAACAGGAGAGAAAATCTGCTTCATTACCAACCTGATGGATGAGGAGGCTTACGTAATATCGCAATGGTACAAACAGAGGTGGGAAATTGAAGTTTTCTTCAGGTTTATCAAGCAGCATCTGAATGCCTCACATCTGGTGAGCCGTTCGGAAAACGGAATCAAAGTGATGATCTATATGACGATGATAACTGCCGTTCTGCTGCTCGCTTACAAGAAGATCAACAGAATGAAGGGTTATAAAATCATGAAGCTGAAGTTCGAAACAGAACTGGAAACGGACATCATCAAAGAGATCGTAATCCTTTGCGGCGGCGACCCAAACAAGGCTTCTTATCTCTTCTCAACAGCTTAACTTCCATGTTTCGTTCACCTATGGTTGCAAACATTCGCCGAGTCCTCTGTGTAACATACTTTGCCGACTTGAATTAGTACCATTGAAGCGGAATGACAAGCTATGAAAGAAACATTTTCTTTCGCTGGTATAACTGATTAATTTATGATTTCGGTTGGTGAAGATGCTTTACGGTCCGAAAAAATTAAACCTGTTATCTGGTTCAATTTTTCACGAGTCAAAGCTTTTTAGCATGTGCATATTATTAATTAGATAATTACTTTTAATTTTATTGTTTTCTATCATACTTATTTATACGATTCATTAATAAAAAATATCTCTCTATGAAGAAATGCGTTACGCTGTTATGTCTTTTGCTTGTTACGTTTCTTTCAAATGCCCAATGGAGCAATACATCCAATAATTTTTACGACTCACTTGCTATGCCGGTTGTTTTAAACACAGGTGAACAAGTACATTCCATCGTGGTAAAAAGCTATCCCGACAGCGGTTATTTTGTCATTTGGGAAGATGTCCGCACCATAGGTAACGGAGCAGATATATACGCCCAGAAATATGATAAAGCGGGCAAGGCGCTTTGGGCAGCCGGCGGCGCTGTAGTGATAGCTGGCGTGGATAATCAAATGATTGCACCGCCTAATGTTGCCGATTACCGCTACACAAGCCATGCCTGCACCGATAGTGCAAACGGCTTTTATATTGCCTGGGACGATGGTAACGAAAGCGCGTCACACAGTACCGCCGCCCACCGCGTGTGCGCACAACACATGTTATCAAACGGAACTGCTCGTTTTGCGTACCCGGGTTTCGTTGTTGCACAACCGTCTGCCACACTTATAGATAATTTTACCATTCCGCAATTGATTGCCGACGGTAATAAAGGTTGTTTTATCTCGTATTTCCGCACCGGCAATTATGGCGGTAGTAACTATGGCAACCGCGACGTGTTTGTCAATTGCTACCGCGACGATAACGGAACCATGGTATCGTACGGCGGCGGGCAGGCAGACCTGAATGCCGAAGACAAGATTTCGAATTCGCCGTGCGGCGTAAATGCTAAAAGCGAAGTTGTTTATCCCGAATTCGGCATTCAGTATTACTTTATTTATCCCGACCTGCAGGGCGGTTGCAACATTGTTTTTTCAGGCGAAAGAAATGCCGGTGGCAACGAGCGGATACGCGTGGGCTTTAACAGACTTTGCCGCGTAAAAAAAGAATCGCACGTTACGGTACGAAAACGAACGAGCGACATTGCCGCGTCTGAAATATACAATTACACTTACAAGAAGGACAGCGTATTAATGCTGTATAAACTAAAAACACATTCCAGTTTGGAAAGGTGTACCATACTTGGCAGCGATGGCACACCTGAGCTTGTTGAATACACCAACTATTACGTGGAAAATTTTGGCAATGGATTTTTAAATGTGTCCGACCTTTCTTTTGCACTTGAATATGTAAAAGGCGTAATGGTGCCAACGGACGGCAATACCAACGTAAACATTATTGCTACCGGTCAGCGTGATTACAATTATACCAGCAGTAGTGCAGGAGATTGGTACAAGCGCGCTTTTTTCCGCAACCAGGAAGTGTACGATAGTCTTCCGTATCAGCTTACTACCGATACGACAAACCCATACTTTGCGTATAAACTTTTTTCAGACAAGCCATTAGATAAAATCAATTACGGTGATGACACGATTATGGGTTCCGGTGTGTACGACTGGGACTTTGCGCTGGCAGCATCCAACAACCGTGTATTCGCCGCCGGTATGGTAACCAATAATAACTCTGGCACTTACCCGCGATACGTGGATTTGCAACAATTTCAGGTAGATAGAATTGATGCTGATTCGTTTGCCGTACATTACCATACAGCCGGCAAATCCGGGGTTAATATTGGCAGTGAAATTTCCACTTCGGATGGCAGCAAAAACATTCAATACGACAATCCCCTCATCACAACCGACCAGCGTGGCAATGCCTTATTCAGCATTACCGACATTGGTCGCAGCATCCGTGTAAGCCCGATAGCCGATAGTGGACGATTGGTTTGGGGTGCTATGGGAAAACCCATTGGTACTGGTCTATTCAATGGTCAATTTTACAATACACACAATCCGGGTGTTGCCATAAGCCCGACTGATGGCACGGCTGTTATAACGTGGACAGACGACCGGTATATTGCGCCCAACTCTACCGGAAATAATATCTACATGCGGCACTTGGATAGTTTGAACTTTTACAACTATTTGCCACCACAAAAACCCGTCAATTTTTTATCGTACACCGGCACGTTTGCCTTCCCGGTTATACTAACCGGCACCAGCCTCAACTGGAGTTATTTTGAAGGATATTATTCAAATGGAATAAACAATTTCGTATCTACCATTGCAGGTATCTATGATAATTTCAACCTGGGATATACAAGAGTGATAGGGCTGGATAATGTGCTTTCGTATCCCGTTCGCACCTACAACGGCAAGCCATATCTTGACCGGAATTATACCATCACACCAGAAAATGACCCGAAAGGTGCCGCAGCCATTGACATGCGGTTATACTTTACAACCAACCAGTTCCTGGCTTTGCAAAAAGCCGACCCAACCATTATTTCTCCGGCAGATTTAATTGTGATTAAACAACCCAACACAACCGGTACAGTTCCATCCGTTTACACACCTGCAACCGGTGAAGAACGGATTGTTCCAAACTCATGGAGCGAAGTAGATGGCGGTTATTATGTTCAGCTACAGGTAAGCAGTTTCAGTAACTTTTTTATTGAAAAGAACGATGGCATTTTACCTGTTACCTGGCTAAATGTGGAAGCAAAAAGAACAACAAATAACATGGTGTCAGTCAGTTGGGCTGTCGCTACGGAAAGTAACGTAAAGAGCTATCTTGTACAGTATAGCGAAGATGGCGCAAAATGGAATGATGGCTGCACAGTAAATGCTAACAACCAAGGTAAATATAGTTGCACGCTTGGCTTAGCAAGCGATAAAAAGTATTACTTTAAAGTGAAGGAAACCGACCTCGGTGGCAGGTATAGCATTAGCAAAACAGTATGGGTTGATAAACTGCAAACGGTAATGAAGTTTGTTATTTCTCCCAATCCTGTTCATCAAAATGCCATATTAAATTACACATTGCCCGCAGCTTCACAGGCAACTCTGAAACTGGTTAGCAATACCGGTGTCATTTTCTGGCAACAGAAAACAACATTGAACACAGCCGGCACCCTCACCATCCCGACAAATCAATTATCAGCGGGCACATATAACCTGCAAATCATCATACCTACAGCAACACAGCAGCTTAAAATTGTGAAGGAGTAACTCTTTTGAGTAAATAAGAAGCGCCTGTCTTATTATAAGACAGGCGCTTCTTATTTAAAGCTCCCCCTAACTCGCCGTAGTTTATAGCAAATATTGAAGCGGCCGGCACTGTGCGTAGTATTCACTACGCACGACTTCTGAAGTAGCTTTCAGCTACCAAAGAAAACCATATCTTGCTGTAACCACCTTAGCGAAGCATGTCACACAGAAGCCCAGCGAAGTTTGCAACTTCGCTGGATGTATTCTGAAGTTTGTAACTTCATTTCATGGCGGACGCTTACCGGATTAAAGATCAATACAACGCTTATTTTATTACGCTGACTATTATTGATTGGGTTGATGTGTTTACCCTCAATCCCCTGCTCTCCGGAGAGTTCCCGCCCCGGGTCTCTCCGGATGTCTGATAAAAGCCAGTCTTTGACTGGCTACAAACGCTTTCTTTCCCCGCTCACCGTAGCTTATCGCCAACAACAAAGCGGCTTGCAATCGGCGTATGGCTGTGCCAGCGCCGTTCTTCGGAAGTAGTTTTCAACTACTATTTTTTCTGCGCAACTCAGCGATTAAAAAGGCAATTCAAAAAAATCTCTTCCTCATTACCCCCAAAAACAAACTCCCCAAAGCCATCCCTTCCCCCCAAAAGCCCATCTAACCTCTACGGAGAGTCAATCCCCCATCCCGCAAGCCCATTCACTCACCCCGGAACACAAATCCCCCATTCCGCAACAGAAACCACGCCTCCCGCTACCAAAATCCCCCATCGCGGAGCCCTTATCCTCCATCCCGCAAAAGAAATCCCTCATCCCGGAGCCTTTGTCCCCCCTTCCGGAATGCATGTAACCCCTTTGTCTGTCTCAATCCTTCCTATGTCTTTCAATATCCCACCTACGTCTATCCTCATCAGGCGTATGCCCCTGGTGTCTGCGGCTCTGTTTCCCGCACTCACCGGGTGATCGTCAGTTTCAGTCGTCAGTTTTTTAAAAACTGCGCGCAGCAGTAGCTGTAAAGGCAGGCTGCGTTGCGTACATAGTTCTTGGAAAGATAAAGTCACAGGGAATACTTAATGATCCATTCAGGTAGTCACGCCACCATCTGTTTTGCCTGGAGAACAACCTCACTCTTTCCCATTCCTTCCACCTCAGCTTCTACTGTAATCATTCCCTTTGCTTCCGGCCGCATACTAGCCGGGCACTTTCCGCGACAGGTGGTGTGTGAAGGTTGTTAAAAGCTTTGGGCAACATCGGGCTGGTATTGTCAAACGTCTTTTGCCCCGTAAATATCATCCATCATTGTTTGTTGGCCGCCATTGCATAGTGCCGGTATTGGCTGCCTGTTATCCCATGCGTTGCCATTTTTCCATTTTCGAACCGGGAGATCGGAACGCTGATATCCGGACTAAACATATGGCAACCGGTTTGTGCAAAACGTAGTTGCCATTTTCAAATGCGTCTATTGTGTTCTCGCTGGCTGAACCGGAAGTAATTGCAGACGTAAACTAAGCTAACGAGTGAATGGTTGTCTCTATCACAACCGACGGTGTTTATGATGTCATTTGTGGTTTGCCGGTATCAGTGTATTGCCGTAAGGATGCAATATGGAACAGCCGCAACACAGGGAGATGGGAGTTATGTAAGTTTCGGAAAGAATTCTGTAAGTTTTGTAAAGTGATTGTGAATACCTTGCAACGCGTTTTATGTAATAAGAGAACTTTATTATCAGCAGTATGTATTTCAGGCTGTACCGTTATAAAAATACTTTGGTTCTCTAACGGTAAAGAACTTCACTTGTAAGGATAACACAAACAAAACATGAAAACATTTCAAAAGAGTATGAGAACGACCAACCTGAACATGATGACTGTTTATTTCGTTGCTGCGTTGCTTTTCGGAGGGGTTGCCTTTTCATCCTGCGCTACCAAGGCAACGTTTGCTACGTCACCGGTAGTGCCGGCTGCAGAAGGGAAAGTGAAGATCAAAAAAGATGGTAACGACAACTATAAGATAGAACTGAATGTGGAACATTTGGCAGACCCGAAAAGATTGACGCCTTCGAAAGAATATTATGTGGTTTGGGCGCAAACAGACAATAATGTGGTGAAGAACCTCGGGCAGTTGAAAAGCTCTACCGGCTGGTTTTCTGATACCCGGAAAGCTTCATTGGAAACCGTATCACCTTTTAAACCCAACACGATATTCATAACGGCAGAAGACCAGGTGGATATTCCGCACCCGATGGGTTTGGTTGTTTTAAACACCAATAAGTTTTAGAAAGAAGACAGGGGCAGCAGTAAGCCAGACGTTTTTTAACGATAGAATAAAAGCGGCAACATCGTAACAATGTTGCCGCTTTTTGCATCCATCACATTTCTTCTTTGATGCCTTTCCTGATCAGCCACCAGTTGATGGGATAGGCTGTGAGGAAGCCCAGCATCATGGCAATCTGCATCATGAACCAGAAGACAGGATCGGAGGCTTCCAGTGAATGATGAAAGATCAGAAAGATGCTGATTGCCATCCAGCCATACATACCGATCTGCCAGAACGTTAACGATAAGGTATCAGCCTTTAAGGCGGCTACAATTGCATCTTTTGTGGACAGATGCTTCATAGGCTTAATAGCGAAATACTGGAAAACAATACCGATAGCGAAAGCAATGATGTAATCCACTAACCAACCGCCGTAGAGTGTACTTCCAAACAACACAACCGGCACAGCAAGCAGGAAAGTTTCCGCAATCATATCGCCGATGGTACAACCACTTCCGCAGTGCAGTGCACCTACCAGAACACTTTGCCAGAAAGGCTTTTTGGATGGCATGTCCATCTCTTTATTCATGTCCATTCCTTTCATGTCTTTATGATCCATCATGTCGTGATGCATCATCTTACCTGCGCTTCCTTTTCGCCCGATTGTATAATACGCAAGCAACCCGAACGGCCCGGAATACAAGGCAGTTACCGGCCACACGATATTCATGATTTTCATGGACTGCGGATGCCTGATGATATCGGTGAGTATGATGAGGAAGCAAACGATTGCAACGACAATACTGGTAATGGCTATGCTTGTGATGTTCATAGTGCTGATGCGAGAGTTATACAAATGCTATAAAAATAGTTGTTCCCGGTTTGTTGTTTACAGACAAAAGAGAATGGTATTTTCACTGGTTATAAAAGCGAAATCAATGGTTGTACCTGAGAGCTGAGTTTGTAAGATACTAAGTTATACCTTACCCGTTACCTACTTTGCTTTCTGTCTTTAAGCACAACTATCATGTGGAGCCGGATATCATTGTTTCTGCCTGCGGCTATACATATCGCTGCTCGTCTTCTTTCGCCTTTGCTACATCTATCGGGTCGCCAAAGAGGTAGAAGAATTTCTTCTTCATTCCTTTTGCAGAGCGCATATCTTTCCAGATATCTATAAATTCGTGGAAATTGATGTAAATAGGATTGCCCTTGTTATCTATTTTATGGTTTAATCCATATTGCACCTGCTCCTCTTCAAGCTGGTAGGTACCAAACATACGATCCCAGAGAATAAAGGTAGCGCCGTAATTCTTGTTGATGTACTTCTCCTGTGAGCCATGGTGCACGCGGTGATTAGATGGTGTGGCAAAGGCGTATTCTATCCAGCGTGGCATCTTCCTGATGTATTCTGTATGCACCCAAAACTGGAACAAGACAGCTATCTGGTTTGCAACGAAAAAGATAACGGGATGAAAGCCGCACAAAGCTACCGGTATAAAGAAAATGATCTTTAAATGCTGTACCCAGCTTAAGCGAAAAGAAACAGTCAGGTTGTAATCTTCGCCGCTATGATGTACTACGTGCGTTGCCCACCAGAAGCGTTGCTGATGCGACACGCGGTGCGACCAATAGCTACAGAAGTCGAGGATGATATAACAGGGAATAAGCGTCCACCAGTTAAGCTCCATACGCCAGGGCAGGAGATTGTATAACAGGATAGCGCCGCAGAACAAAACGAACTTAATAAGAAATGAAATTACCACGTTACCAATACCAACAATGGTTGAGGCAATGGTTTCAGTTTTACTATAAATATTTCGGTTTTGCCTGTGCGAGATAAACCATTCCAACAGCACGAAAAAGAACATAGCCGGAGCTGCCCACGCAATGATTTCGGGAGCACTGTCGCTAAGTGTTTTTGCGTGTTTGAAATTGATTTGCGGTGCGCTGAAAAGTGAAGTTGATATACTCATCCGGTGTTATTTTAAGTGTTGCCTGCTGTGCTTATTTTCTTTCGGTTAACGAAAAGAGTATTTATACAAAATTCAGAAGCATTTATGCCTGCTTGTTACACATTTCCTTTCAAAACTTATATAATTCATAGGTATTAAGGTTACACAATTGCATAGCATAAGCAGGATGATTTTTATAGAATGATGCGCGATTCATGTATTGATTTACTTTTTTTCTTTTAAGGAACCAATGCAGGACGACAGGATGCCATCAGCTTGCGGGGTATTAAAAAGTGGTACGATACATAAACCTGCCGGCGGCGTTGTTGACTATGCATTTCAGCTTATAACTTTAGTAATAGTTTCCAAACGTGAGGATTATCGGGCTGAGTCTGATTTATCGAAGATGATAATAAAGTTAACTTGCTGTTCTGCTCGTCATGAAGGACATAACAACTCTGTAAACCGGTTAACTAAACATTTTATTACCCGGAATAAACCGGGAGGTTAGGCTGTAATGAACAGCATAAGCAGGAGGACGTGTACCGAAATTATTTTTAGATTAAACAGATGTGAATACGTGTTATTTATAAAATATCAATAGCTGTGTTAATGTTGTAAAGATTTTAATTTGTCAGCCTGATTAGTTCTTCTAACGCCTGTTCCTTTTTTGAATAAATCTAACCTTTGTAAAAACCGTATGTTTATATGCCTGATTTATAATGGCACGTGCTTTGGCTTTTATGTTATTTATAAGGTCATATGAAATTGCCGGGTGACAACAGATTTTCTTCAAACAAAATCTTGTAGTAAACCGGATGTTATTTTCAGAAGGTTTTAATTGATTGGATACATCAGGAATTCGCTTCTTACTTACAAAGCATTGGGCCTCGTTTAAGCTACTCACTCTGTTTTAGTAAAGAAGACGGTTGGTATTTAGAACGGATTTGTTGACTGATCGTGTATATCAACGTTCATTGCTATTGAATAGCAATATCAAACAGCGTGCGTGCCCGTTGTTTTACCGAAGCTTATTTATAAAAATATTTTTTGTCAATACACGCCAGCTGAAATTAAATCATAACACTGACAATACGAGCTAACAATGAAACTATACGTCCAGCATATGGTTTGCCTTCGCTGTAAGATGATGGTGAAAGCCAAACTTGAAGAATTGAATATTGCCTACACACACGTGGATCTAGGCGAGATAGAACTTGATGGAAAATTGTCCGACAGCAAGCTATCCGAACTGAGAGAAAGCTTGCGAGCTATAGGTCTTGAGCTGATAGAAAATCAGAAAGCAATATTGGTAGAAAAGATAAAAGCCCTTGTGATAGAGATGGTGCATTACGAAGATGAATTCCCTAACGTAAAAATGTCTGTTTATTTCAGCGAAAAGCTCCACCACAATTATACCTACCTGGCTACTTTGTTTTCTGAAATAAAAGGCTGTACGCTGGAGAGTTATATTATCCGGCATAAAATAGAAAAAGTGAAGGAACTGATTGTGCACGATGATATCAGCCTGACGGAAATAGCTTACAGACTTAATTACAGCAGCATGGCGCACTTGTCTGCCCAGTTTAAAAAAGTAACCGGTCTTACACCTTCGTTTTTCAAAAAAATAAAGCTAAAACGGTTGCGCCCGGTGGAAGAAATGGCGGAATAAAGCACTATTGCATTCTTATCTTAGAACGAACGTAGCGATAGAAACAAACTTAACAAACACATAGGATGAGAGAGAGAATCAGGCATAACAATGCTTACTTAGAGCTGGAGAAAGCCAAGGAACATGTGCTGATAGAAACCATAGAATACGTGCCCAACAGCGTGCGAAGCCGAACCATTATTAAAAGAGCTACCGGAAATATCACAGCCACGTCTTTTGATCTGGGAGAAGAGATACCTGAAACAATATCACCGTTCGATACCTTCATACATGTAATTGAGGGCGCAGCCGAAATTACCATCAGCCAAATAACACATACCATACAATTGGGAACCGGCATCGTGATTCCGGCTCATGCCCCACACCGGTTCCACGCCCGCGAACAGTTTAAAATGATATCGATGGTAATCAAAAGCGGTTACGAAGATTAAGTATGGCAAGACATGCCGCCGTCTTTATTGTAAGTAATTATTGTGTAAGTAAAGTATTGCCTAATAAATTACTGAGAAAAATATTTTCCAAACCTGTTGCTAATTATTCTGAATATCCTGCGAGTTTTTACCTTTTACAATTTGTTTGCTCTCTTCATTACTCTGCAGTTCCCGTTCGAGGAAATAGTTCAGCGCGGTTCTCAATACAGCGATGGCGGCTAATTTTCCAATGTCATCCCAGGTGGGCGCAATGGCTGTTGCTAAAATATCAGCACCCAATAATAACTCTAACGATAGAGCCAGCGCGCTGCCAAACTGTATGCGAATGCTTTCATTGGTGAAGCCATCGTTGGGGCTGAATATGTGCAGGGTGTAACGGTACAGGAACTTCAGCAGGGCAACGCCAATCACAAAGGCAGCCAGCACTTCTACAATGCTGCTGAGGTATTTGGTAATGAGTTCGGCAATATCTTTCATACGGTTGTTTTTTTGTTTTCACTTCGTTTAATCAGCCACAATGATACGCGCTGTAATACAACCAATATTACTAGGAGGCACACCGCAAAAAAGAACATCAGCAACGTGTTCGGTTTGGTATGCTGGAACGCAAAAACCAGCGCGGTAGAAACAGCCGGCGGGTGCATGGCTTTAGCCAAAATCATGACAGCAATAGCCATGATCATAGAGATGGCTGCGGATGTATAACCGGCACCCATTACAGCATAAACCAAATAACCGATAGCCGCGGCGGATAGCTGCGCAATAATCAATGTGCGGATACTATTTGCCGGATGCTCCGGATCGAGATAAATAAGAAACGCGCTGGAGGCCAGTGAGGAAAACAATACTTCCTGCCTGCCGAATAAGTTGAGCAGTAACAGCACGCCCACCATCACGGAAGCCGGCATCAGTGCCAGCAGCATATCAGTTTGCAGATCGTAGCGGCGCAGCGTGTTTTTACTTGCGGAACTGCCGGGAGAAATCTCTGCCATTTGCTATAAAAAATATGAAGTGATTGGTTGTGCGCTTTTCATAAGCTGCCAGGTTAATCTTTTTCCTGCCTGTTTATTCTTTCGGTTTATCCTGCTCGGCTTCGGCAATGATTCTGCGTTTGCTTTTTGGCTTTTTTGATTCTTCATCACCCCAAAACAATCCCCACGGCTGTAATGTTTCGATGCGGTCGAAAATAATTTTACTGATGGCAATAACAGGTATCGAAAGAAACATACCGGCGATACCCCAGATCATTTCGCCTGCAATCACGCCGATAATGGTAATTAAGGCATTGATGCGAACTTTGGAACCTACAATAACAGGCAACAATACATTGCTGTCGGTTAAATGAACAACAATGTAAGTAATGACCACCAGTAAGATTTTCGTGTCCGACGCGCCGGTAGCAAACGTAATGAATGTGCTAAGTAGTAAAGAAGTAAAAATGCCGATGTAGGGAATGAGGTTAAAGATACCTGTAATCAGTCCAAGCAGCAAGGCATACCTGATACCTAATATTAAAAACGTGACACAGCAAACGGTAGAAACGATTGCCATTTCTAACAGCAATCCTAAAATGTATTTCCTTACGATGTACTGTACCTGCTCAACTATGTCGTAAACTGTTGATGAATGTTCTTCCTTAAATACCGCAATCAGGAACTTCAAAATCAGGCGGCGGTAAAGAAGAAGAAAGAACGTATAAATCATGGTAAAAACAATAAACAACAGGATAGAGGTAAGGGAAAAAAATGTAGCGCTTATAATGGTAGAGCTTGAAGAAAGGGCCTGCGTCGTGGCTTTGTTCACATACTTCATCTGCTGCTTCATGCCGATATTCATAGTGTTGTGCAGCCATTGCTGAAGGTTGTCTATGGTATTGTCAATCTGTTGCTGAAACTGCGGCCAATCCTGCGCCAGGTTACTGATGCGCGAGCCGAGAAAATAAAGCAGCGCCACAAGGGATGCCAATAATAAAATAACCGATATACCTGCTGCGGCTCCGCCCGGAAACCGGAGTTTTCGCTCAAAGAAATTAACCAGCGGCAGCAAGGCAATAGAAAACAACAAGGCAAAGAATAATGGCGAGAGAATTTCTTTGGCTTCAATGGCAATAAAACACAAGGCAATAAGACTAATGAGAATCAGCGCCAGTTTTACATAAAACGGTAACGCGCGGGATAATGACGGTGTCATAGATAGTAGATAATGCTGTGAAGTAACGAAATTCAGTTTGGGATTCTTTGTACTCTCCAATCAATGAGGATGTCTTTGTTGTTGTATCAAAATAAAAGCGGCGACCATTACAGTCGTCGCTTTATATAGTAAATATAAAACAAGAGAAGTATTACTCCTTTAGTTTTTTGATTTGTCAATGGTTATTTTATGGTCTTTCATGTCTTCCACATCAACTTCAGTTTTACGAACGGTATCGCGAACTGTTTCATTGCGCTCGTTCACTTCTTTACCGAGACTTACTTCTTCCACTACCCGCGCCTGCTTGGACACAACCGGCACTTCCTTGCTTTCTTTCATTTCGATTTGACCTTCCTTAAAAGCGGCAAAATCAGCATCCGTAGCGGGACGGTCAACCGCATTGCGCTTAACCTTCACGTTTTCCTCGCGAAGGCGAACCTGTTCTTCTACCGGATGTTCTACAATGCGGCTTCTCAGGCGCATGCCACCGGTTTGCACCGATTTTTTACCCACTTCAAGGCTTTCCTCAATAATAGGGATTGATTTGTTTGTATTGGCTGTATTACCAGCAGTCACTGCATAATCAGCGTTACCTGTACTCATGGCTGCATCTGTTGCAGGCATCGTGGTATTATCATATCCGCCAGATTGCAGGCTCAGGTCAACCGCACCATTATCATCCATAATATCGGCTGCCTTTTCAGCTTCATCGGCAGATGTTGCATACACGCTTACAACAGCTTCGCCTTTGGCTGCATAACTATTGTACCGGTCTGCCTCAGCATCGTTATCACCAAATAAATTTTTAAAGAACTTGGAAATACCGCTTTCCTGGTCGTCATTGTCTAAATTAAAATTCTTCGCAGTGCCGGTTGATGTTTTTCCACCTGCTGACATGTCAATGTTGCTGCGATCAAAACCTTTGTTTACCAAGGCTTCTACTGCATCCTGCGCATTTGAATTTTTATCGAAAATACCTATTACTGTCTGTGCCATAATGATTCCCTGAACGGGTGTTTAAAATGTATAAAAATTGTTACCGAAAAAACTTATTGTTGTGTGTCGTGCCGCTCAACAGTTACCACTTCTTTGCGCAGCATCATTTGTTGCGGCTCGCTGGTTTCCGTTGTGTTCTTTATGATCCTGATTTCTTCTACTATTAAGATGCGCTTTACCATCACTTCCCGGATCACCGGAATAATCGTTACCTCGCCTTCATATCTTATTGAGGGCGCTTCATCAACCAGCTTATCAACGGGTAAGTGTTCAATGCTGTAGTTTTCGCGAAGCAAGGCAATATCAATTGTCTCGTTTGTTTCCTCTATCTTCTTCGAGATTATGACCCTGCCCGTTTCGATTGTTTTTCTGTCAACAACCACATGCTCTTCTATCACCGGAATGGTAACTGCTTGCTGTATCATATCAATATTGCCTGGTGTTTCAATCGATGTATCCATAGGAAGAGAACGATTAATAGTACGTCGCCGGTGAGAAAATAAAACCAGTGAAGCATCATACATAATACAAAGCAGGAACCATATATCTGCAAAAGGTTACATAATTCTGTTTCTAACTTATATAATTCTCACGAGGGCAGTTTGCGGTTTAGCATCGCTTAGCTTTGCTTATGTATTAGTCGTTATCATTTTAAATAACATTTACTTGCAAATAATGTCAATTTTTCTTTCGTATCATTCCTATCTTATACTGATTAAATGTTGAACAACATGCCGACCCATTTGACTGATGAGAGACTGCTGCATGTTCTCTCTTTATCGCCGAATGCAACGGCCATTTATACAACGGAGAATTTAGTAATAGAAATGGCAAACGATGCCATGATTGCAATGTGGGGCAAAGACAAGTCAATTATCGGGATGACTTTTGAGGAAGCCGTACCTGAACTAAAAAGCCAATCCTTTGCAGCCTTGTTGAAAACGGTATGGAAAACCGGCGTTCCTTATAAAGCAAAAAGCAAGGCTGCCAGCATTAAAGTAAACGGTGTGCTGTCGATTTATTATATTGATCTTAGTTACCAGGCAATTAAAAATAAGGATGGCAAAACGTATTGTATTCTCCATACAGCAATAGATGTAACGGAACGTGTAGTAAAGCTAAAATCTGCCAGAAAGCAGCGAAGAAAGCAACGCGATGCTGATGCAGAACTGGCAATTGCAATTGAGGCTTATAACAAACTGCAACAGGTAAACGAAAGCCTGATAAAAAGCGAACAAAATACTCGCCTGACCTTGCTGAATGCACCCTTTGCGCTTGGCATCCTGCGGGGAAGAAATCTTGTGGTAGAATCCGCTAACGAAGATCTGATAAGTCTTTGGGGGAAAGGCAACGATGTAACGGGCAAACTGTTGACAGATGTGTTACCTGAAATGACAGGACAACCTTTCCTGTCCATCTTAGATACGGTGTTCACATCCGGCAAACCTTATTACGGTCAAAAGGAGAAAGCAGTTATCGAACATGAAGGCAACATGCAAGAAGGTTATTTTAATTTCGTGTATCAACCCATTGCTGATAAAAGCGGGCAAACTGCCTGTATTATGGTTGTTGCCAACGAAGTAACAGAGCAATATCTTTCGTATCGCAACATACAGGAACTGAACGAAAACCTCTCGCTGCTGAATGAAAAGTTACAGGATACTAACCGTCAGCTAACTTCTTCCAACCAAGGACTGACAGAAGCAAACGATAAATTAGCAAAAGCGCAGCAGAGCCTGAATACTCTTCTTGTAAAGTTGACAAACAGTGAAGAGAAATTGCGACAGGCAATAGAAGCCGCTGACTTAGGAACCTGGAGTGTGGATATGGACTTGACACATGTCGTGTTGTCTGAACGGGCGAAACAAATGTTTGGTCTTATGTCAGAAGATGAACACATACCTGTTGCCAAAGCTAAAGAAGCTGTTGACGAAGAGTACCGGGCTATGATGACCGATGCGATTCAGAAAGCGATGCACGATGACCAGGTATGTGACATTGAATATCCGGTTACGAACCTGCAAACCAAAGAGCGCAGATGGATACGCGGAATTGGTAAATTGTTTTATACCGAACCGGGAGAGCCTTCTCATTTTTCAGGCGTTCTCCAGGATATTACCGAACGCAAACAGGATGAGCAACGCAAGAACGATTTCATCGCCATGGTAAGCCACGAACTGAAAACACCGCTTACTTCGCTGAAAGCTTTGCTGCAACTGCTTGCCATTCCATCTGGGCAAGCCGATAATGAGTTTGGTATTGCAGTGCTAACGAAAGCAGATACACAGATTAATAAAATGACCAACCTCATCAATGGCTTTTTAAATTTATCGCGGCTGGAGGCAGGCAAAATAGTATTGGATAAACGGAAATTTGATTTAGAGGAATTGGTAAAAGAAATCGTGGAAGAAAGCCGGATGTTGTTTCCCAGCTATCACATCAGTTTTACTAACTGCGCATCCACATTTGTGCAGGCAGACCGTGACAAGATCGGACAAGTCATCAATAACTTTATTAGTAATGCTGTTAAATACGCGCCGGAAAGTAAGATGATTGATATCCGATGTTCTGCCAATAATCATCACGTTCAGATCAGTGTAACCGATTATGGAAAAGGCATTCAGCCCGGCGATATTGATAAGCTGTTTGAGCGCTTTTACCGTGTGCAAAACAGCCATACGAATATAACCGGCGGCTTTGGTATTGGCTTGTACTTGTGCTCGGAAATTATCAAACGGCATGATGGTTCCATCTGGGTAGATAGTAAATTAAATAAAGGATCTACTTTCTATTTTTCCTTGCCGCTGTTGTAAAAAATTTGTCTGCACATTCATCTTTTACTGAGCGCACGTTTTATCAGTTGTCGTCTTCTTTAGGATAATATAACCTGTTGATAGCCGATTTTCATAATTACCCATACAGGCTATTGCGCATGCTTTAAAACGGCAATCAATCACGCTAAAAAGTTCCTCTTTTATTTAGGTTGTTACTCAATGCTTACAGGTGATTTATGGATGACTGTTGTATTGAGACCCTTGTGTAGAATTTAGTTTTCCTCAAACAAATCATTTAAGAACGTCAATAGTCAGCTTATCACGTAAAACTGAGAATTATATAAGTAATAAATGGGATTCTGTAATAAAATAGTGGCTTGCTGCTTTCATCTTTGCACCATCTATATAAGTCTTTGTAAGATTGCTATTCTTCCTGTTAACTAAGTAGATGACTTGCACAAAACGGCTGATGAAAATATCAGCACCAGTAATAGTTTGTCTTTTCTGAAACACATCAAATCATTTCCAAAAAAATTATCATGGACAAAGTAGAGATACAAAAAAACTACGACCCAGCCACGTATCGCGACAATCAGAATTTGCAAAATACAAACAGGGTTTTCGATTCTATCAAACGAATCTCCTGGAGCTCTGTATTTGCGGGCGTATTAATTGCCGTCGTCGTGCAAATCGCTCTAAGCCTGCTGGGCATTGGCATTGGCTTAAGCACGGTTGATGTAAAAACAGAAGCGCATCCCGCAAACGGTTTAGGCATCGGTTCCGCCATCTGGTATGTAGTCGCCAGCCTCATTTCTTTATTTGCCGGTGGCTTCGTAGCAGGTCGCCTTGCGCAAAGCCGCAATACATTTGACGGCGTGATTCATGGGCTGCTAAGCTGGAGTCTGATCACACTCATTACCTTGTATTTTTTAACCTCTACTATTGGTAGCATCATTGGCGGTGTAGGAAGCTTAGTAGGTAATACACTAAGTGCAGCCGGAAGCGTGGTAGGCAACGGAATCAGCGCCGCTGCGCCTGCGGTTAAAGACGAATTAAAAGACCAGGGAATCAATCTTGATAATTTAAAGGGAGAAGCTAAAACCTTGTTGCGGCAGACCGGCAAACCCGCTTTGCAGCCGGATGCCTTATCTAACCAGGCAAATGCAGTAACAGGCAATGCAAAAGATGCCGCTTCTGATGCAGCCGCCAATCCGCAACAGGCAGATGAGCAAATCAGTGATTTATTTGACAACATACAGAAGCGTGGCGACAACGTAGCTTCAGCGGCAGACAAACAGGCGATGGTAAATATTATTACAGCCCGTACCGGCAAAAGCGAAGCAGAAGCCAGCCAGATTGCTGACAACTGGATTGCTACCTACAACAAAGCAGCTGCGCAATGGCAGCAAACAAAACAGGAAGCTGCCGCTAAAGCAAAAGAGATAGCCGATAAAGCCGCAGACATTGCTTCAACGGCCGCTATCATTACTTTCTTCAGCCTGCTGATAGGAGCTGTTGTATCTGCTTTGGGTGCAAAAACAGGCACAGATTCTAAAGATAATTATAATCGGAATCAACCCATAGCAGTTCCCGCATAAGCCATAAGCTGAGGGAGGTTGCACAGGTAGATTTTATTCAGGCAAGAGGTTGGCCAATCTGCTGGTTAACCTCTTGCTTGTAAACATAGTAAGTCAAAAATCAACATTCGTACACAAAAAAGTAACATGAAAAACGTAAACAAAAAAACCAGTTTTTATCTCGCTTCCGCTTTGTTCTTTTCCTTCATTATTGCCTCATGCAGCAGTCCTCGCAGTAATGAAGACATACAGCAAGCTGTGAACGATTCACTGCAGGCAAACGGAACCATGAAAAATATAAAAGCTGCGGTTGCCGATGGAACGGTAACTCTAACCGGCACCTGCGAAGGCGATGATTGCGTAACGCAAACCGGAGATAAAGTAAAGACTATTGATGGTGTTACAAGCGTAACCAACAACGTTACCATGACACCGAAGAACACTGATTATACACTGCGCACACAGGTACAAAACATTGTTACCAGGTATGCCGGCGTGCAGGCAGACGTAGCCGGTGGCGTCGTTGTATTGCGCGGTTCTATTGATCGCGGGCAGCTACAGTCGTTGATGACCGAACTGAACAGCCTGCAGGCTTCTAAAATTGATAATCAACTGGCACTAAAATAAGGTCAGCATACTCAGGTAGTGCATCAACGATCGTACATAAGGAAATAAAATTTGTTCATTACCATACTTAAACAAACAACCAATGACAGAAATTAAAATTGAAAAGAAAGCAACAGTTTGGCCCTGGATTTTATTGGGTCTTCTTATTCTCGCTGCTATATTGTACTTCCTGTTTTTCAGGAACAATAGCAATGACAATGTTGCCGTGATGGACACAGACACAACTGCACAAACAGCACTCGTGGATGTACATGAAAATAACGACACGGTTACCTCTTACATCACATTTGTAAAAGGGGATACAGTCAAGATGGCGCTTGATCATTCTTACAGCAGTACGGCGCTGATGAAATTAGTTGCGGCAACGCGTGCCATGGCTGACGTGTCCGGGTTTGATATAAAAGCAGACCTCGATAAAGCAGACGATGATGCCAGCCAGATTACAAAAAACCCGTTGGCTACCAACCATGCTGATTTGATTAAAGACGCTGCAACGCACATTACTACTGCTTTGCAGAACATGCAGCGCACCAAATATCCATCGCTGAATATGCAGGCAGAGGCTGTAAACAGCGCGGCATCGGCCATCAATCCTGACGTGTTGACACTTGACCAGAAAGAAACTATTCAGACATTTTTTGATAAAGCGGCAGACCTCCTTCAGAAAATGAATTAATTAAAACTTACAAATGCTTTTTATGGAAAACAAAGAAAAAGACCTGCATTACTTACACGAATTGTCCGGTTATAAAGTGGCATCTGATTATTCTGATGTAAGAGGATGGGAAGTAAAAGACGAACACAATCGCACCATTGGAAAAGTAGATGGTTTACTGGTAAGTAAGAAGGCTGAAAGAGTTGTCTATCTTGATGTTGAGGTAGATAAAGATGTGATTGAAAAAGGACATGACGTGTATGCCACGCCGGTAAGCGAAGGCGTACATGAATTTTTAAATAAAGATGGAGAAGACCATCTGATTATACCCATTGGCATGTCTGACCTGGACGAGGACAACAAGGAAGTTCATTGCAATTCGATTGGTTATGACAGGTTCAGCAGCGCGAAGCGTTATGAAAAAGATGCAGACATCAACCGCAATTATGAACTGATATCCTACACGCATTTTGCGGGTGATAAACCGGTAACGGAACAGGTAAATTCCGACGACGATTTTTATGGTAAGGAATTGTTTTATAACCGGAGAACAAGAAGTGCTTTATAAAGATTAATGATGATTCGGTTCAGCTAAAAAGGGCTGCGCATATTATGCAACCCTTTTTGTTTGGCAATACAATCAAATCAACTTAAAGAGATAAATAAGCATACAGGATAACGAAGTTTGGTTTACTTCTTACATGCCTCAGCGCCCCAGGGAAAGCTATACATAGTAAGGAAAATGATCAGAACCGAAGGCATCTATTCCTTAGTGTTTGTTCAGGTCTTCTTATAATTATCACTGGTATCCTGATTTTAAAGTTAACTATAAAAATATTTATTATGAAAGTTATTCTATGTTTCCTTATGCTACCTGCCACGTTCATGTTTGCGCAAAGCAATCCGAAGAAAACGATCAAAGCCAGCCAGGCAAAGAGTTACGTAGGAAAAACGGTAACCGTTCTAGACAGAATTCATGAAGCCCGCTTAGACAATATCTCCAAGCAGGAAGTGAATGTGTTATACACCGGAAGTGATTATGACCATCGCACACTGGCGCTCATTTTTCCGCAGGATGTATTGAAGCGGTTTACTTACAATCCAAACTCTAGAATGATCAATAATACCTTTTATGCTACCGGTAAAATTGTGATGTACAAAGGCAAACCAGCTATGTACATCAGGAATGAAAGCCAGCTGAATGTAGCCGAATAGAAGAATGCAAAAGTTTAGATTGCTTATGCAATCATTTGAGCCAGGTAAATTTATAAAAACAGTGAAAAATTACAATTATGAGATATAAAATTTTATCTGCGGGCGACCCAACGACTTATGCCTTGATATTTGAAAAAGGCGACGATGTAGTGGAGAAATTAAAAACCTTTGCTAATGAGCACAAGCTGACAGCCAGCCGCTTTACAGCCGTTGGCGCATTCAGCGAAGCGATGCTTGGCTACTACGATTACACTAATAAAGACTATAAAAAGATACCGGTAAATGAACAGGTAGAAGTGCTGTCTTTCCAGGGCGACGTGGCTTTGTATGGCGATGAATCGCAGGTGCATATTCATGTTGTATTAGGCAGAGAAACCGGCGAAGCCATCGGCGGTCATTTGCTGAAAGCGGTTGTGCATCCTACCCTGGAATTGATACTGGAAGAAATGCCTTCCTACCTGCAAAAACGCTATGATAAAGAAACCGGACTTGCCCTGATTTCTCTTGAATAAGACCATAACCAAATCACCAGCTATTATTTCGTTTTTACCTGTGAGTAAAATCAGAAAAACGAATGAAAAAAATGATAGCCGTCTGCATAACTTCATGGCACGGCATTTTTTATATCTTGCCCAAATTATAACATGTGGAATAACATCAGTAGCTGGTTCGTCAGGGTTTACCAGAAGATCGTGAACAGCATTGCCTTTTTACCGGCACTGATTGCTTTGTTTTTTCTGCTGCTCTCCTACGTGATGATCTCATTCGATTTTTCGGAAGCCGGCAAGCATTTTAAATCGCAACTGCACTGGCTAAGCCTGAAGGATGCCACCACGGCGAGAAGCATTATCTCATCCATCGTTTCGGGTATCATATCATTAGCTGTGTTCAGCTTTTCCATGGTGATGATTATCCTGAACCAGACGGCTTCGCAAATGAGCAACCGCATCCTGGATAAGCTGATTGGCAACCGCTTTCAGCAAGTGGTGCTGGGCTTTTACATTGGCACTATCGTATTTGCCTTGTTCCTGCTCAGTACGGTACGCGATATAGATTCGGGTATTTATATCCCGGCTATCAGCACGTATGTTTTGATTGCGCTAACCATATCGGATATTTTCCTGTTCATCTATTTTCTTCACTTCATTACGCAATCGGTAAAGTACGAAGTGATTGTCAATAAGATTTATAAAGATACACAAGCCGCGATGGCAAAGGCATGCACCGAAAAAGAAGAAACCAAAGAAGACAATAACGAAACGCCGGATCATTTCATCATAGCAGGCGTAGCTGGCATCTATGATGGCTTTTCCGAAAGATCGTTACTCAACATTTGCGAAGCGAACGATTGTACCATACAAATCAAGACGATGCCCGGCACATTTGTATGGCAGGATGCCGGTATGATACAAGTATCGAAACCGCTGCCCGAAAAAATAAGCAAAGAGATACAGAATGCTTTGGAAATAAATATCGGCGAAGAAATAGAAGATAATTTTCTGTATGGCTTCAGGCAATTAACGGAAGTTGCCATGAAAGCATTAAGCCCGGGCATCAATGATCCCGGAACAGCCATACAATGTTTGCGTGCGTTATCGAAACTGTTTGCCTTCCGGCTTTGTCATTTTCCACGCACAACGGTTGCAGACAAACATAACGTAATCAGGATCCGGTTTTGCCAGCCCACATTTGAAGAGATCTTCTGTATGAATATACTTCCGATATGGGATTACGGGCAGGAAGACCGCATGATACAGCAGGAAATGTTTAAGATGCTGGCGAATATACAAAGTCGCACTTCTGTCATTTCAGTTGATAAGATGATGGAAAAAGCAAGAGCTGCTATTGAAAAAAACCAATTGTAAGTCCGAATAATTTTTGAGTAAAAAATCATCTTTTAAAACAATTAGTAAGAATCACTATGGATATGAGCAATGCTTACAATCTCATTACGCAGAAGATCAATTTATGGCTAAAAGAATTTATTAAACTGCTGCCGAATATTCTGATTGCAGCCGTAATTCTGGTAATTGGTTTTTTGCTGGCAAACCTGGTTCAGAAATTAGCCAGAAAGTTCTTTACCAAAGTATCTCATAACAAGGCACTCAACCGGTTGTTTGCTACGCTGGTGTATGTATTTGTTGTTGGCGTCACCATTTTTTCAGCCCTTAGTATTTTGCAGCTCGATAAAGCCGTAACCTCCATCCTGGCCGGTGCCGGTATTGTAGGACTGGCGCTTGCATTCGCCTTCCAGGACATTGCTGCCAACTTCATTTCCGGTGTGTTTATTTCCTTTCGCCGCCCTATTTCGGTAGGTCATATCGTTAAGATCAAAGACTATATGGGCAAGGTGGAAGAGATCAATATGCGGGATACAAAGCTGCGTACCTTCCAGGGACAAATGGTAATTATTCCAAACAAAGATGTGTATCAAAACCCCATCGAAAACTTTTCGTTGCTGGGCAAGCGCCGGTTCGATATTACCATCGGTGTATCTTATGGCGAAGATCTTGAAAAAGTGAAAGATGTAACGATGAAAGCGCTCAGCGATCTGGACGGTTTATCACCGGATGATGAGACAACCATGTTCTATAATGAGTTTGCCGGAAGCACCATCAACTTTGTATTACGGTTATGGGTAAAATCACCGGAACAGGTCAGCTATCTGCAAGTCGGGAGCGAAGCCATAATGAGATTGAAAAAAGCGTATGATGCCAATGACATTATGCTTCCGTTTCCAACAACAACGCTGGACTTTGGCGTAAAAGGCGGAACGCCTTTGAAGGATATGCCGCTGCATGTTGCGCAACCATAATAAACGCGATAGCACAAAAAAAGAGAACTGCTTCCGATAGGGAAAAGCCGCTTGCTTCGCGATAGATATAGTTAAAAGCAAAGTTGGCAGGAACGGCTGCGGAGCCGGCGAATAGGCCGCTCAGCGAGCAGCGCAACAATAGTGTTTGTCTGAAACTGTAATCTATAAAAATTTATGTTGAGATGTTATTGATACAGGTAGGTAGTTCATTGATACATAAACAGTGTCTTGAAATAAACTTAGCATTAGGAAACTGTAATTGCTGGATACCATATCCTGCTTTTTCAAATAAAAGAGAACCAATTTTCCAAACATTTATTATTAAAAACGTATGACAGATACCAATACCGATCAGCCAAAGAAAACATTCGCCCGCCGTGTATGGCTTGCCTGCGGAATCATTGCCTTAATAGCTGTGGTTCTTCTCCTTTTTAAAACCTTGTTCAGCCTGGTTTTATTAATACTTGCCAGTGTTTTACTCGCTATCTATTTTCATGGCTTTGCTCATCTTTTACAAAAGATAAAGGTGCCTGCCAAAGCCAGCGTGCTGGTATCGGTTATTTTCAATTTATTGCTCATTGTCGCTTTCTTCTGGTTTGTGGGTGCTCGGCTTGAACAGCAGATTGCGCAGCTCAGCGATACCTTGCCCAAAACCATACAAACTGCGCAGCAAAAGTTGAACGAAAGTCCTGTCGGAAGTAAAGTGGTAAGTTATATGCAATCCTCGGGCAACTCAGAGAAGACAATATCGTTTGCCAAACAATTCTTCTCGTCCAGCTTCGGTATCCTGAGCGATCTGTACATTATTTTATTGATGGGTTTATTCTTTACTGCCAGTCCGTCAATTTATACAAAAGGCATTGTAAGCCTGATGCCGACAGAAGAAGCAAAAGACAAAACCAAACAACTCTTCAACGATTTATACAACATTCTGAAGAAGTGGCTTGTGAGCCAGATTATCGGTATTGTATTCATTGGGGTGCTTACCGGGATTGGATTGGCGATCGTGGGTGTACCTTTAATATTTACGTTATCTCTTATTGCGGGGCTACTCAACTTTGTTCCCAATTTTGGTCCTATCATAGCCTTTATCCCGGCAGGTCTCATCGGTGTATTGCAAGGCACCAATACCGTACTATGGATTGCCGGTATTTATGTGTTTGTGCAGATTATACAGAGCGCCGTGCAGCAGCCTTTGGTGCAAAAAAAGCTGGTGAACTTGCCGCCTGCTCTCACCATCATTGCGCAGGTTGCCTTTGGTGCGCTGGGCGGCTTTTGGGGGGTGTTGCTGGCCTCGCCTATCATTGCTATCATTATGACGGTGGTGAATCGGTTATATTTAAATAAACCACCCAAGCAGAACGGATAAATACTTGCTTCAGATAGTTTGCTAAATAATCAGCCTGACGCCATGCAAATCGGAAATGCGGTGCGAAAATTTATCGCTCGGTGAGCTGATGAACATAAAGTTGGCAGGTATTTTCCATTCAGCGCATAAATCCTGAATCAGCTGCGGGCCAAAGGTTCCATGCAGTTTGATGAACTCAATATCAATATCGGGATAAGCACGGTCAAGCACTTCAAAATCACTGAGAAATTGTGGTGATACTTCCTGTCCTTCTTTTAAAACAGTCACGATTTTCAGCTTCGTGGTAATCTCGTTTTCCTGAACATAAATCATCACTTTATTCAGAACAGAAACATCATCGCCTTTGGTAAAATAAACAAACTCCTGCTCAGACAGTTTTCGGATATGTCGGGATAAATGCAACCGGCTTACGGCTGCCCATCGCTTGATGGTGTTGAAGAAACTATTTACCACCAGGAGCAGGTATTGCAGGATCTGTTTTCTCTCCAGCAGTAAAAAAAGAACCAGCATAAAAGGTATGAAATATTGCAAGAAAACAACCAGGAATTCGGGATGCAATTCTATGTTTACATACACAGCTATTAGTACCATCAGAATGGCGATTGCCACGATGTAAGAAGGCGCAAATTCAGGGCGCGGCAGGCGCGAGCGTTTTATTTTAAGCAGAAAATTACCAAACCCGAAGTAAACCATCACCATTAAAAATGAAATGGTGTACACGCCCGCCAGCGGACCTAATTCTCCTTCTGTAATAAACAAAACCGACAGGCACAAGGCGTAGAACAAAATGTAAATGCGCGGCGAACTTCCCTGTTTGTTTTCCTTCAGCAAAGGCTGTGGTAAAATGCGGTCAAGCGTCATCCGCTTCATCAGCCCGCCAACGCCAACATAAGAGGTCAGCACTGCGCCGCTTAGCACCAGCACCGCATCCACCGACACGGCAGTTGCCAGCCACTTACCACCTGTGTTATTACCGAGGTGCGAAAGCAGCGCTTCCTGGTGCTGCACGGCATCTGACAAAGGCAACACCAGAACGGCTGTCAGCGCCATCAGCGGGTTGATGACGGACACCGCCACCCACATATTGCGCAGGGTTTTAGGGAACACACCCGGCGCCTGTTCCTCCACAAAATTAGCACTGCTTTCAAAGCCGGAAATACCCAGCATGGCAGTGCTGAAACCCAATACCAGCGCAGTAAAAAGACTGCCTCCCGGCACAGGCGCATGAAAGTTTGCCGACGCAATACTCATCCCGTTTTGCAGTACGAACCAGCCACCGCTTAGTATGAGAAAAACCATAGTGCTGAGGTGTAGAATGAATATGACGGTAGCTACCACGGCAGACTCTGTGATACCCATAATCACCAGCAGCAGGAACAGGGTTAATAGAATAACCGTAGCCATTATCACATTGATAGAAGCCATAAAGCTGTGCAGGTACTGCATGGCTTCGCTGGCAGAGATAACCGCCGTAACCATATAAGACAAAATGGTGAGGCAGGCGGCTATGGATGCATTGCTTTTTGACGTTGTGTTCAAAAGTACGTTATAAGCGCCGCCGTTCAGCGGCAAGGCGCCTACCACTTCGCCATATATTTTTCTGAATAAAAATAAAACACCGGCTACTATCAGCAGCGCTATCCAGGCATATTGTCCCGCATACACGATGGTTAATGCGGACACATATAAACAGGAAGAGGTAATATCATTTCCGCAAATGGCAGTGGCAGGCAATTGCGTTAGCTTTTTATGTTCGGCGACATTCGCTTTCATACGATGCAATTAGGCGGAAAAGGTAGATGAAAAATATTTGGACTTGTGTTTCATGTTTATCCCGGATCACCTGTAACAATCATAACGATAATCATTTATAATTACTAAGTACACCGTCACTTGAAGAACCCAATATTTCGTCGGGCACGGCACCACCGGTAGCGCCGATACAGAATGATGTCGTTAACGTCCGGAATCAACAGACTAAAAATGTATTTGAGTAATAGCCTGCTTAGACAGAATTAAATGAGAATCGAAGTTGCCGTCGTCCTCTGTTACAACAGCAACCACGATTGAACAGAGTTTCAATACAATTAAAATACAAGTCAGCCATTATTTATATACAGTTTATTCCGCAATGGCGATCACTGTTTTTTCAGCATCGGAATTGATTCGTAAGTTCAGGAGATCGTAAATGAAGTTTCTTATTTGTAAGCATTTTTATAAACAGATCACGCTGTCATTTTCCGGGCAAATTTACCAATGGTCAATCCTTGTACAATGATGGAAAACAAGACGATGATATAAGTAACAGAAACAAACAACTGGCTGGTGGCTGATGCGGGCAGCGACAATGCCAGCGCAACAGAAATACCGCCGCGAAGCCCGCCCCACGTTAAAATAGCAATCGCATTTTTTTCAAACGTTTTTGTGTACCGCAGGAACACAAAGGGGATAGAAACTGAAACGAACCTCGCCAGTAACACGATGACAATGGCAACACATCCAAGCCAGAACAAGCTTAGCGAAAAAGGGATGAGAAGCATTTCAAAACCGATGAGCAGAAACAGGATGGCATTCATCACTTCATCAATCATTTCCCAAAACTTATCTATGTAGTCTTTGGTCACATGACTGGTAGCTTCTTCGAGGCTTTTATTACCCGTAATGATGCCTGCGGAAACCATCGCCAGCGGTCCGCTAACGTGAAGGTAACCGGCAAGCATATAGCCGCCCATTACGATAGCCAGCGTTATCAACACTTCAATAATATAGTTGTCTATCGAACGCACCAGCCAGAAGCCGGCATAGCCAAGAAGAAGGCCATACAACAAACCACCACCGGCTTCTTTCAAAAACAGCCAGCCTATTTGCAACGCAGATACATGCTCAGTGCCGGTCTGTATAATTTCATAAATGGTAATGAAGAAAACAACAGCCACACCATCATTAAACAGGCTTTCGCCGGTTATCTTCATTTCTAGGGTAGGAGAAATATTTTCTTTCCGTAAAATGCCCAATACAGCAATCGGGTCGGTGGGTGAAATTAATGCGCCGAACAAAAGGCAACTGATAAAATCAACAGTAAAGCCAAACCAGGATACGACAACATACATCAGTGCAGCCACAACAAAGGTTGAGATGAGTGTGCCGATGGTTGAAAACGTAATGATGGCTGCACTTTCCTTCTTCAGCATTTTTATATCGATGTGGATGGCACCGGCAAAGAGCAGGAAGCCAAGCAACACCTGCATAAGCACGGTATTGAAGTCGAACGTGCGAATGATGCGCGTAACGGCGTCAAACAAAATGGGGTTTAACCATCCCACGATGATAACCACTAAGGATATGATCAGTGAAATCAGCATGATGCCGATGGTGGCCGGCAATTTTAAAAACCGGTGGTTGACGTATCCAAACATTGCCGTGAGTACAACAATAACGGTGATGAGCTTATAAACTTCCAATATGGTTACTATTGATAAAGCCGCAATGTATACTTTTCAGGCAGGGTCAATTTAAAAAATGAGATGCGCCTGTCAGGATATGCTTTGTGTTGATTGAGATTGAAGTTTTGAGCCTAAGCTAATCTTACATAATTACATAAATACTTACATCATTCACAGGTATACAAAAGGAAGCATAGCAAATGAATATAGATTTGTTTGCTGTGCTTTTTTATTCTGTATTTCGTGACCGGATGTAAAACAGTGAGCGCAGTTGCTTGCCTTACAATGAGTTAGCCTGAATTTAAAACGATACAGCAATGTAAAAGTAACCTGTCTGTTCTACGGCTATGCTATTTCGATGATTGCTAATTAATAAGCCTGTTACGTTTTCTCTTTTTTATACTCATTCTCCTGGCGTTGTTGTTGGCTACATCATTGCTTCAATGAAAACGGAAGAC
Source organism: Ilyomonas sp. (assembly GCA_965199905.1). Lineage (GTDB taxonomy): Bacteria > Bacteroidota > Bacteroidia > Chitinophagales > Chitinophagaceae > Ilyomonas. Next base: position 1,066,220 of record OZ241366.1, read on the forward strand.
AGAAAGTGGTGATCATAGCAAAGGAAAACAAAGCTCACCTGTTGTTAAAACTCATCATCTGCCATGTCTGTATTCAGTCATACATAAACGTCATTGGCGCTAAACTGTGCTGCTTTTGATCAGGCTTTTAATGAGATCGAATAATACCACCAAATCGATCAGATCAATTTTTATAAAAGGATATGATGAAGTATAAATATGCCGTTACATTATTTGCAACGTTTATTGCAGGCTATACCGCAAAAGCCCAGTTTAACGAAACCATTCGCACCGGACGTCCTGGTCAAGCTATCGGCCCATACTCAGTTGGACGTTCCGTGTTCCAGACACAAACCGGTTTTGATGTGGGAGGTTCTAACAACAATAAAAGCGATGCTACCACCACAACGCTCTTGCCCAATAACGTATTCCGGTTTGGCATCACGAAGCATTTTGAGCTGAACACGTCATTGGCATACAGTAATAACAAGTATAACTTTTCCGATTCTTCTTACTCCACGCACGGGTTAAGCACAGCCACCATTGGCACACGTATCAATTTGTATGAGGGAAAGAAAGCGGTACCGGCTGTCGGTTTGCAGATAGTGTTTAAACTCCCGGTGTTGGCGCATGCTTATAACCCAAAGTATCTGGCACCGCGCATCCTTTTTATCGCCAGCCAAAGCCTGACGAATAAACTCTCCTATGTAATAAATATCGGTCCCGAATGGAATGGCAACGATGCCAAACCAACCGGCGTATATGTAGCGAATCTCACTTACAGTTTTGCGCCTAAGTGGGGAACCTTTCTTGAAAATTATGGAACCTTCACCAACAATCATTTTGAGAATCGCTGGGATACCGGGCTGGCATGGCTTGTAAACAACAACCTGCAGTTAGATGCTTACGGCGGGGCAGGCAGTAATTACGGAACCGTAGATTATTTTGGCAGTATCGGCATTTCTTGGAGAGTTGTCACGGCGCCTTAGCGTGCGCTAAAAAGTTTCGCGAAGTAATCATTTGTACAAAAAACTATTGATACACATCTCTATTCACAATGATTGGCAATGGCTCATGGACTGTAGTAAGGCTCAACGCTCATCTCAGTGATAAACATCTTAATGTTGATTTCTATAAGGCGGTTCTGTAAATTTTAGAAAACGAAACAAAATCTAACGATACAATCCTAACGTTTGCAAATTTGAAATCAGCACTTGAAGATGAAAATAGAGAGTAATAATTTCAATTGGGAACAGAGGAATTAGAACTGTTACAAATCTGATGAGTTGATTAAAGAATACTGAATGTAATAGGGGTACAATTCTCGTAGAAAAAAAAATAGAATTATATATGCTACATTATTAATGGTACTAGGCACTGCTTTAATTATAAACCTAAGAGTCCTTTGAAACATTAAAACAATACCCAAAGAAAGCATCTAATTTCTTCACACCTTTTACAATGGTTTTGCGTAATAAGCATTGATGCAAATCAAAACGGATAATGATCGTATTGCAGTCATTCCACAATTACCCTCAGCAACGCTCATCATAAATCGCCCTTACGAAGGTTTTGTACAGAATCTGATGACTGAATTATGTAAAGATAATTTTGCACAACTACTTAAGCAACTTTATACTCAATTTTAAATCTTTCAATAATTTCTTTTTTGACAGGCGGCGAAAGCTGATCAGATATATTATATTGAGAAACCTTTTATCTTTTCGATTGGATCAAAAATTCGGGAGATACGCTTGTCTAACAATATTTCTTATGAATTGTTAGCGGACGAATGCGATATCGATTACAGCCAGCTAACTCGTATGGAACTAGGTAAGGTTAATTTCAGTATTTCGTATCTGCCTGTCATCGCAAATGCATTAGGAGTGAATCCACAAAAATTAGTGCTATAAGTCATAATTATCATTTTCCTACATCCTTAGCAGCATTTACACTCCAGGGGCTACTGTTTCTGAAAAGGAAATGTGTTTATGAACCAGTGGCTTCAATTACTAAACCTAATTGCACCGCTTTCAGAAAATCTGCGATCTTACTTAGAAAGTAATTTACAATCTTGCACCCGGCAGTGTTTTAATGAGATGACTGATCGCAGAGTCGAACGAAAAACAGACGGCAATACCTTCCTAGTTGCGGTGAAAAAGCGGTTTGAGAATGACCGTTATCGTAGACTCCTTCCATTCGTAAGCGTAAATATAGTTTATACGGATCATAATGATTCATAGAAGATCTGTGATTGCATTGATTATTGGGACCTTCCTTTCTTTTTCTTTTTCCGTTTCTTCGGCAACAGGGAAGGCGCTGGCAGTTCTGCTGGATGCAGGGGGTCAGTGAGCAACTCCAAAATGCCTTTTTTTGCTGGTGTTACACCATGCGTTCTTATATCCTTTTTCTCAGTCTGCAGGGTCATGGTTCCGGATGTGTTGCCAGGAAGAAAGCTTTCCTGCCTTTTCGTCGTTGTCCGTTGATGCCGCCATGCTTTTTGAAGGTTACCAAGCGAGTAATTTCTGTCCACTTCACTGCCCTTGAACTTGTACTCTCCAAGTGAGAAACTGACACCTTGCTTTTCATCCGTTTCTCCCTTGTACTTGTACACTGTCTCGATGCCTTTTCTTCGCAATACTTCTTCAAAGTCTTCTATCGTTTTGCACTTTGGCAGCTGCTCGGTGATCGTGTTGTAGATTTTATAGCGGGCGGCTTCCCGCTCATTGAGGTTTCCTATGTTTATTTTGGAAATGTCTTTTCCTTTTGCTTCCCTGAGGTGGTAACCTATCGTGATTAGTTCCGCTGCTTTCTTTCCGCGCACACCAATGTAGTTGTCCTTTATCGTCTCTCCTTTGTTGTTCACCATGTTTGCCAGGATATGCAGATGCAGGTGGTCTTTGTCCGTGTGCTTGGTGATGACATACTGCGTGTCTCTGATCCCCAACTCTTTCAGGTAAGAGCGGGCAATCCGCACCATCGTTTCATCTGCTGGTTTTTCACCGGGATAGAAGCTCAGGATGCCATGAAAGACAGGCTTGCCTAACGAGGGTCTCAGGCTGTGCTGCGCCTCAAAATCTCTTGCCATTTCCCGGTAGTCGTAATCCCTCACACCTTCCGCCTCTAAAGTGATGGCTCTTTTCTCGTTCCCGCACACATAGCGGCAGGCCCCATAGAACGTCTTTCCTCGAACCACCTTGCTTATCATTGTTCCCCTCCTCCCTTTTGTATTTCTGTTCCCTCTATTCGGTTCATAAGCTGACGGATGGCTTTGCCCAAATCTGCGAAGTATATCCTGCCTGTTTCGATGCCTGCCTGGTGGTATTTCCTGGTCAGCTGGTTGAGGTTGTTTGCCATGCCTGCAAGCTGTCGGATGAGGAGCATCTGTTCCTGAGTAAGGGAAGCTTTTACACTTCCTCCTTTCAGCGCTGCCTCCCTGATGAAGACAGTGGGCTTCCTGCCCGCTTCCTTTGCCTTATTTTGGACGATTCCATATTCTGCCGGGGTGAACCTTATCCCGGTCAGGCAGGAGCGCCCGTTGAGCTTCTTAGGACGACCGCCCTTTTTTTTCTTTTCACCCGCAGATTCTTCCTTTCGTTTAGTTTGACTTTCGGTCAGTTTTTCATCTGCTTCCCTCTCCACACTTTTCATACTCTCCTCTGTTTCCTTTTAGTGTCCTCTGCAATGCTCCCTTATGCGACCACCGGGAGCAGAAGGGCAAGCGTGACTGTTTTTGTGTAACAAAAACACCGCTTGCTACTGCCCGAGTTGGTTACAGGTGTCTTCCCCTGTCTCTTTTCATCAGCCTCTTTCCATCAGTCTTTTGATGCCATTCGCTAAGGTCTTTAAAACCCTTGTAAAGGGATGACCTGTCCAAAAAATGGTCAGGTCGTTTAAGGGCTTCTTTTATACATTTTCTGCCGGCTGCATCCCTATCTAAAAACAGCTCTATCCGCTCTCTTTTTTCCATTAGAGGCATACTTTTTTGGAAGAAAGAAAGGGAGTTCAGAATCAGGTAATCTGACTCGTTTGTCCGCTCTTCTTGTGGCAGCTTTCCTTGCTTCAAAAGTGTCTGATAAGAGAGGAAGTCGAAGAAGCCTTCAAAGACCTTTATTGAGCTGTTGTAGCTCTTGTTTAGGTAGGTGATGGCTTTGGGGGAGGATGACGCCTGAAAGCGTTCATTGCGAAGCTCCCAGCCACCTTCATTATTCTGGAAACCGATAGCAATAAACTTCCGCTCATTCAGAGAGAAGAATACTTCTTTGCAGTATCGATTCAGCACGTCTTCGGGTATCTTTCGGGTGGCTGCATAGCGGCAAAGGCGCGGGTCTGTGACGGGGTCCTTTGCGGCTATGACAATGAGAGCCGGTTCAGGGGCACTTCTTTCCTTTTCTCCCTCTGTGTGGGTGTGCCGGTGAACCGGTGTATTTTTGGTAGTTCCAGCTACTGATTTTTCTGATTCTTTCTGCTGTTGAGCGGTCTCAGTTGTGCTTCCCTTTATCAGTGAATGAGAGTGCGGGTGAAAAGAAAAAAGAGAGATCTGTTGCAGCAAGTGGGCAATACCGCAGGCGTGATATTGAGTACCAAAATCCACCAAGGTTCCGCCCTTGCCGGTGCCGTGGTCATACCAAAGATTTTTCTTCCGGTTCACCTTGAAAGAAGCCTCTCTTTCTTCCCGTAAGGGTGAGAGATACCAGTGGTCTTCTCCTCTTACTTTTTGTGGCTGATGCCCCAGGAAAGATAGGTAGTCTATGAGCGAAAGCTCGTTGGCTTCTGCACAGTTCATAGCTCTCTTTTTAGGGTTGCCGGGAAGGAAAGAAAGGACTCGGAGGAAGCTGTCTTCCTTTAATCACCGCTTCGACATCCTCACGTGTGAAATACCTGCGGTTGCGGATCTTAAAAGAGCGCAGCTTTCCATCGTTGATCCACTCATAAATGGTAGGCTTCGATACCTGGAAGATGAAGCACAGGTCGGATAGTTTGAACAGTGGCTTTTGCGGCAGATGTTCTTCCTTTTGCAGGGTCTGCTTTTGCGTTTTCTCACTGACTGCTTCTTCGATTAACTTCTTCATTTGCTGCCAGAACGCGTTCGGTTCCATCGGGAACAGCATTGGTGTCTCATTCATACTCTTACCTCTTTTTCTTGTTCACGTAATGATTACACACCGAAAGTAGAAAGAGGGACAAGAGAAGTCAATACCTGACCAAATATTAGTCAGGTGAAAAAGAAGTCATTTTTGCGGAAAATTTGAGAGGCTCTAAGCCAAAATTTGAATCGCACAATACGAGGTGACTCAACAAAGTTCCGGGGAATATTTTTCCTTTAAATTCCTGATACGAGAGCAGCAATAATGCGCTTCTTTACTAAGGAGAGACATGGAAACAACGAAACAGTAAATTACGTGTTTAGACGTAGATTTTGAGAGGTTGTTTTCTCTACTTTTAGAGCGATATTGATTGCAATTTGAACGCAGTCACAAGTACGTCGGAGGTGTATGAATTGAAAACAAGGTTTCCTGTTTTTTGGAGTTACTATTGAAGAACATGACGAACCATATTCGTTTTAAAACCCAGTATCGGTAAAGAGGCATTTTCCGGAATCCATATCAGGCGAAATCAAGGGTTATAATATAACTCGTCTCCAGCCAAAAAAGCTTACGATGTTTTAATGAAAGTAAGCGAGAAAAATGGCGTTTCTGTGTCTACGGAAACTGCCAATCCGGAAAGCAGAAATTTGAACGATGCAGTTGCTTTTTGAGTCGCAAAGAGATTTTTGAATCGCAACCGCGAATGAGTTAGTAAACAAACCACTTTGTGCTTTTTAGATTTTGTTTAATGATAGAGCTATTGATCGTCAGTATACTTTGTTTTGTATCAAGTCTCGCTTCACTTTATATTCGTATTTTTGAAGAAGACGAAGCAGGGATTAGATAGATTCTATTTTTTTCTTCGTTCTTCTTTTTCTGCATTACTTATTTAAAACTTTGAACACCAAACTTATGAAGATGCACGTCGGTGATAAGATCAGGAAAGTCCGGGAACTGAAAGGCTATAAGCAGGAGTATGTAGCTGACCAGTTGAATATGAGTGTGACCGCTTATGGCAATCTCGAAAGGGGTGATAGCAGCCCAAGCTATGACCGGCTGGAAGAGATTGCAAAGGTGCTGGAAGTGAGTGTGGTCGACATTCTTTCAATTCCCGATTCAATCAATATCCACTCTATTACTAATTCAAACAATAATTTAGGTTTTCAACCGACTTTCAATGATAATCGTACGAGTGAAAAAGAGATTGATGGTTACAAGATTGCTATCGACGCGTTACAAAAAGAAAATGAATACTTAAAGGAACAAAATAGAGCACTCATGGCACTATTTGAAAAAAGATGAGTTCGAAATCGCAGTTATCGCGAACCCCTTATTTAAAGTAAAACCAATCCTCGAATCCGCAAATGTATTAATTTCCGGAAGCACAGACGAAAAGCAAAGAGTATTTAAAAAACTTCATACTATAAGGTTACTAATTACCGCTGACCAGATCCTCTAAAAATTCAGAAGTTGGCTGAACACTTGTGATTAACAAACAGTCTCTAGCTCTTGTGCAAGCTACATACAATAAATGACGTTCAGTATTATATATTTCTTCTAAATCAGCGCTATCTGTTACAGTCTCAATTCGTTTTTGCAACGGAATAATTTCATCATCACATGCCATAACAGCAACAGATTTAAATTCCAATCCCTTAGCAAAATGCATTGTACTGATAGCTACTTTGTTAGAAATGGTTTCGACTTTCTCATCCAAAATAACGTAAGGAAGATTAGCTCCTTCAACTGCTTCTATAGCCCTTGCAATTTCGTCTTCCGATCTTACAAATACACCTATCTCATGTTGTGCTGCGCCTTGGTTACTCTGCTCTTTTAACCAATTACTGACATAGGTAGCTTCCTTATTTTCAGAATCAAAACTTTCTAACATAGGTTCAGGTCCGTTAAAAATGGAAACAGTTTTGTTTCTCTCTTCGCTATTACCATCCGCGTCTGTTACTTCAAATCCCAACAGGCGATCAGCCTGCTGCCTGATTTGATGTGAGGTTCTGTAATTCACAGTCAATGTTCTTGATCGTCCGCGTACATCCACACCAATTGCTTTCCACGAAAATGCCTGCTGAAATATCCTCTGTCCAAGATCGCCGGCAAAAAACAATGCATTTGGATTGTTTTTCCCTAACCCAGCTATGAATCGCAAATGACAGGCGTTTATATCCTGCGCTTCATCAACAACAACAAAATCAAAGGGCGACTGCTTTTGATTTGATAGGTGTGTTGCCAGTTGATTAAACAGACCACAATAAGTAACAAATGAATTGGTCTGAAGATATTGATTTACCCGTTCAAAGATTGACCACAAAATAGAGCGCTGCTGTTCAGGCAATCTTGTCTTTCTTCCTAAACGCTTTACATCTTTATATTCTTCCCACGTATGTATCTGCCATGTATCTACCACATCTTGCCATTCCGATATTAAAAAGGCAAGTGAGAATCTATGGTCTTCTCCTTTTTTAGAGGCTTCTTCAATAACTTTTGAAAGCTCTTCTTTCGATATAATCTTTGGAGTCGAAATATTCGATTTATAAAGTCTTGTACCTATCTCTGTGATTGAATAGACATCTATTCGTTCTTTTAGCTTAGGCTCATTACTAATAAGTCTTCTCAACTTTACCTTAAGCGAATTTGCTAAAATAATAGAAAAGGTAGTAAGCAAAACCCGCGAATCAGGGTTCTTTTTTGCAAGAAATACTGCACGGTGAAGTGCAACTATTGTTTTGCCTGTTCCTGCTGAACCTGACACACGTGCAGGACCACTATAATCGCGTTCTACCCATTGCCTTTGCGAAGGGTGTAAAAAGATAGCCCATTTATCCCAGGGAAATTCAAATGCACGCTCCAATTCCAAAACGTCGTGCATAGTACGGAATCGGCGTTGTGCATCCGGGTGTGCAAATGGATCTTTACCTTTTGCAAGCGGTTGTGCAATGGCAGGTGTTCCACCCGTTGCTAATTCCAGCAATGCTTCACCTGCTTCAGCAGGTAAGTAATCAACTATTGCAAATAGGGTTTCTTCTGTAACTTCTTTTACATCTTTCAACCATTCCGTAGGTATTCCATAATTTAATAGAACATCATCCGGAAGATAAGAGAATAGCTTTTTACTTGAAGTTATAGCCGCATTTGTGTCCTGTATGTAGTGTGGAACAATGATTTTCTGAATTGTTTCCCTGATTTCAACCAACTGAGCAGCCCCGGTTTTGGGATGTATTTCCAGTTTTCTTTTTTCAGCCCATTCATAGGCTTTATCATGATGATCTACATAACAAAGAAGAAGACTTCCCTCACTCCTGTGAACTATAATGCGTATATCATTATTTACTCTCACAGACCAGAAGTTTTTGTCTTTTGCCTTGTTTAATTTGTGGAAGCTCATACCGGGATTTGCAGGATTCATCTGCAAATCAAAAGCAGTGGTTTTTACTGCTTTTTGTTCTTCACCGGTTAAACGGGCAAGGCCATTAGTGAACGTGTCGGCTATTCTGAATTCCATTAAATAATCTTGAAAACTTTCATTACTTCATCTCCCAAATGGTTAATGACTTTTACAGCAATACGGTTGGAGGTTGGTTTAGGAAAAGGTCTTGATATATCACTGTGCAACGATTCCCAAGCTTCTTTATTAATTTCTGCTTTAAGACTTGTTTTTAATGCTCCATACGGATCGTTAGCACCTAAAAAGTAAGCATGCCTTACAAAGAAGCTTTCTTCATTATAATCAGTATCTATAAACCAGCAAGCTATTCCTTCAGCTCCATCGCTTCGCACCTCTCCTGTAGAAGGATGAAATACATCTACTCCATTTATTTTCACTTGTATCTTATCGTCTGTGGCTGATAAAATATCTATATCAGGCTCACCAAAAATTACAAAAAGATTGCCTTTGCCTGTATTCTTTAAATCATCAGCCATGTGCAGATCGGCATTCATTCTCGCTTTCAATACAGCAAGTCGTCCAAGTTTACTGAATTCTGTTGTATGCGCTTCATAGCTAAATGCACAGGATATAAGTACATCAAAAGCTGCATCACCCGCTTCTCTGGCTGCCTCTACTAAATCTACTCTTTGAAGAGTGCCGAACTCGGGACCGATAAAAATGCCTGCGCGTTTTTCTACATCTCCTTCCTGATATCTACCCTCTGCACATATTAGTTTTCCCGGCCAAGGAGAAAGTGAAGTAAAATTGATTTTATCTTCTTTATGCGCCTGTTGCACACCTGCTAATTTTAAATTGTCCAAGACCATCTCAGCAAAGCTTTTATGGTCTCCGCTCTTATTAAGCTTATATGGATCTATTAGCTCATCATTCTCATTTACTCCTAAAACTCTATGTGGTGAAAGACTCTCAACAGTAAAAGGACCCGCTACACGTATCCTTTTTTTGTCTTCATACGGCTTATCATACAGATATTCGTATTCTGTTTTCGTGGCAATAGAAATATCGATTTCTTTTTGTCGCGACATGCGTGCCTTCCACCATTTACCGTGAAGTGATATAGCCTTTTCAGACCATTTAGACTCAGCCTCTCTTGGTATTTCCCATTCTTGCAAATTTTTATTTAACTGTTGATTTAATTCATTCCGAAGGGGCTCCAATATATTTTGCCACTTTTCCCAAATCACATCTATTTCTGTATTATTGGCAATAGCTTTTAGTGTTACATGAGGGACTCTTTCATATACAAACCCGTAACGAATATTATTCGAAACTGGCTTAATAGATGGAATTTTCTTTGCTATCTCTGCTTCTTTTATTTGTCCCTCTTTTGAATCTGCAAGTATATAGGATGAATATCTGGAACCCATAATACGAGCACGAGCGAGCGCTAAAGCTACACGAGACGTATCAATAGTAATCCAACGTCTTCCCCATTGTTCTGCAACTGTTGCAGTAGTACCAGAACCACAAGTAGGATCGAGAACTAAATCTCCAGGATCAGTAGCCATAAGTATGCATCGTTGAATTACTTTCATGTTTGTTTGGACTACATAAACTTTTTCATCAGTAAAACTGCCAGTTCCTGTATCAGTCCAATTGGTAGTATATTTTTTTAAAACGTTGTCATCAGCATATCGTTTGACTGTTAGGTATTTTTCTGTTGCTTCTATTCTTGAAGCACGATCCCATCTCTTTATTCCATCAACCCCTGGTGTCCAATGCCTGCCTGTCGACGGTTTATATCCTTTGCCTCGAAATGTGTATTCTCGATCTATAGATGAAGCCCCTTGAGAAGATGTATCACCAACTCGAAACACTCTTGTATTCTTAGGTAAAAGCTTGGGATTAAACCTTTCAATTTCTGAAATTAACCTAACATTACCTTGTTCATCTTCAACATACTTATATAACTCATCTTCTTGAAAAACTACCCTTTGTCGAAACAACCCTTTTGGTTTTAAAGAGGTTATTTGTTTGGCATACCAAAGAATTAAATCTCCTTCTCGTGATAAGAAACTACTTGTAAAGCCAGACGTAGTAGCAAAATTTATTGTCGATATATAGTTCTCATCTCCAAAAACTTCATCCATTAAAGTCCTAATGCGATGTACATTTTCATCCCCGATTTGTACGAATATGCTACCATTATCTTTTAATAAATCTCGAGCAACTGTAAGTCTATCGCGTAAGTATGTGAGATAACTGTGAATACCATCTTTCCAAGTATCCCTAAAAGCCTTTACTTGTTCTGGCTCTCTTGTTATTTGCTCAAATTTTCCATCCTTCACGTCCTTATTAGTTGTACTCCATTGAAAATTACTATTGAACTTAATTCCATATGGAGGATCAAAATAAATACAACGCACTTGACCTCGTAACCCTTCCTTTTCAGCAAGACTTGCCATTACTTGTAACGAATCACCTAAAATCATTCGATTACTCCAATGTTGGTCATGTAAATAAAATTCGGTTTTGTCAATGCCCTGAGGGATACCATTAAAATCAGCATATAAATCAGCCATTATCTTACCTGATTCATAATCTTGTTCTTTGCTTTGACGCATAAGCTCGTCTATTAGCACTTTGGGCTGTACCTTTTCCTGTATATATAAGGGTGGTGCTTGCACTATTAAATCGCTCCAATCTGTTACATTTTTACCTCGCCACACTAATTGTGGATCCAAATCTTTATTTCTTCTTTCGTAAGCTAATGTATAAACACGTTCATTCTCTTGTATAAGTGATTGGTACTCTACTGTAGGTATATTTCTACGGCTAGCATCCTCATACTTTAAATTATCTACCCCTTTTGATGTTTCTTTCTTTTTACTCATACTGTTTCTTCCACTCTATTTCTCATAATGGTTTTTTCAATCACTGTATTTAGCACTTCTTGTATCTTCTTATGTAGTTCGGTATTCATTGCATATACATCTGTAAACTCTGCAAAAGCCCACCTGCCATGCAGCTTACTATTATTCACTCCCGGTATCCAGTAGTTTTCCATAGTTAATTTTTTATCTTTTGCATCTTCCCTTCGATAACCTTTTATTTCTATTATTAGGTGCAACAAGTCGTCCTCAGCACTACCATCATCCACCAACACAATAAAATCAGGAATGTAAATTCTCGAATCAGAACCGTAGCGGTACGGCACCTCTAACCCAAGATTACAATTCTTAGCATACGCTACTACTTTTGGATGAGCTTCAACAACACGACAGAATTCTGCTTCCCAATCACTGTCTAATAATACCCAGTTAATATGACACTTGTTTGCGTCTGTCTCCCATCTCTCTGTTTTAGCGGTATTGAATTTTACATATGAGGTAGAGCTTACCGGGTTATATGGATCAGGAATGATCTGAATAGGGCGTTTGCCTACAAATGCGTGGTTAATAGCAGCTATAATTCGCTCGCAAGCCATATCTGCAAGCGTTTTATAGCTCAGTTGCGCAGGATATGTTCCACCCTTACAAACAAGACATGTATCTAACCATTGTTTGGTAATGCGTTTTAATTGTCCAAACAGGTGAAACTTTTGTTCTTCATCAGGCTTTCGCCATTTTATAAGTAAATGAGCTACCAGTTCATATAAAACGGTAGATGGTCTCACATCACCTGTATGTACTAAATTCAAATCAACCCGCTCTCCAATAATGCCGGAGTTCTGTGTTTCTGTAGCGCCTACCAATTCAGGCGTAAGCTCTAGTATTGAGTCATCTGTAAAGTCTGCGGTTAATCTTTCATCTGGCAGGTCAACTTTATAACCGGCTACTTTCGGAAATTTAATTTCCAGATGATTTCTTTCAGGTTTCATCGCTTTCACCTGAATTGTTTCTCTAGGTGGCTGTGGCGGTGAAATGACTGGCTTAGCCGTAAAGTCAAAGGGTATTCCCAATACATCAGCGTATTCAGTATTGAATTTTCCTTCTTCATTCAATTCGTATGATTGGCGGCGCAATGCGCGACCAATTACCTGTTCACAAAGTAATTGGGTGCTAAAAGCACGAACACCTAATACATGGGTGACGGTATTTGTATCCCAGCCTTCAGTAAGCATAGAAACCGAGACTACACAACGGATGGAAGCACCAAGCTTACCCTCTCGTCCTACTGTATTCATTACTTCGCGAAGCAATTCTTTGTCGCTGATATTATCAGCTTGTCTTGCATCGCCTGTTCGTTCTATAATCTCTTTTCTGAACTGTTCGATTTCCCCAGAAGCCATTGTTCTGAAATTATCATCCAGTGCTTCATCTGATTCTAATTGATTACTGTCAATCAATAATGTATTTGGACGTGCATATGGGTTACCATGCTCATCATAATTCCTAAATAGAGGGAAACGCCCATGATTGAACGAAATTGAGCCATCTTCATTTTTACGATTGAATCCTGAAATAAAGTCGTAAACCAGCTTTGAGGTAGCAGTATTGTTGCAAACAACTATAAAACATGGTGGCACCTTTATACCTGAGTGCATCCATAGCTCATGAGTCTTATCATAGTGTCCATATAAAGCTGTCAATGCAGTTTGCAGTAAAGGAGGAATACTTAAAGGATCTAATTCGCCGCCCTTACTGCGTCCTTTTTTAGGCATCTTAACTGCTCCTTTTTGAAGGTTTTCCCATAAGTTTCTGTACATGGGCATTTCATTGCCGGGAACATTATCGGCCACAGGTACTCTTGGCAATTTTACAATTCCGCATTCAATAGCATCCATTAATGAGAAGTCGCTCATCGTCCACGGAAACAAAGTGCCTTCTGGATAACCTGAACCCGATAAAAAGAAAGGAGTAGCAGAAAGATCTATTACTTGGCTAACCCCGATATTTCTCTTTACTGCTTCGAGTCCTGATATCCAGAGCCGCGCAGCTTCGCGGTTTGCTTCCGCTTCTTTCTTTTCATCACCGGTTAGTTCCGTTTCCTCGTTGGCTGATGGTTTTTCACGGTAACAATGATGCGCTTCATCATTAATTACTAAAATATTTTTCAGGTTCATTAATTCAGGCATCACACGCTGAATCATTTGTCCTTCCGTTTCTAATGTATTTAATTCCTCACCTCTGCCCTGCAAAAGTGAACGTCCGCCTTTCGATAACTCTATTTTTTCACGAAGTTTAAATGCGTGATAATTTGTAATTACAATTTTTGCCTTTTGTATTTCATCTATCAAATCAACAGGAAAAAGCTCTCTGTTGGAATAATAGCTGTCAGGATCATTAGGCTGTAGCACACGCAATCGCTCTTTAATAGTGAGTCCCGGAGCAACAATTAGGAAACCTCTACTAAATCTCTTGCTTTGCGGTTTTCTAACGGCATTAATAGTTTGCCAAGCAATAAGCATTGCCATAACGGTTGTTTTACCGGCACCTGTTGCAAGCTTTAAAGCCAAACGCAGCAGTTCAGGGTTTGCATCATTACTGGCGTTCTTTAAATGCTCAATAAAGCTATTTCCCAACTTACCTGCATGTGGTGCAACCTCTGTCAACCAAATAGCGGTTTCAACAGCTTCCACTTGGCAAAAAAAAGGTCTTACACCACTGAACTTATGATGCCGCCAATGTCTCAGTAATCGGGCAGTTTCAGGTGTTACATTCCATTGAGTAGAATCGGGAAGATTGCGCCATTTCGTTACCTCTTCTCTTAGCTTATTAATAAGTTGATTTTCATCATACCGTTGCTTTTCGTTTGATAGCCCTAAGCCCTCGTCAAAAGCCATTTGTTGTTGCACTACATTTCCTTTCCTTTTTCTGGGTCGCGGTATTGGCGTAATAAATTCTGCTGATCGTCTCTTAGTAATTATCTGTTGTGTTGGCTGTCCCTGTTTATCAAGTTCCCAATGCAGGTTGGGATATTCATAAGGCGAATTTAGTATCGGTTTTTCAAAAAAGGGATTCGACATACATTTATGATTATACAAATTAATTGGTATCGTTAGTCTCCACTCTGCATATTAGCTCTTTCGTTGCTCTGTCTTAATAATCAGCTCCTATATGACACTCAAAAGCGAACTGCAACAAGCATCCATCAACTTTTAGCAAGTGAGTAGGCAATAAATTTGATGAAAGCCCATTGCATTGCAAGCGTTAAAACTATGTGGTTGCTGGCAAATACTGAAATTCCTGATTTAATATTTTACGTGGCAGATTCGCTGTGAATTATTTAAGTTCCAGTCTGTTTCAACTTGAGCATGATTTTGAGCTTCATCACTGTTTTAAGGCTATCCTCTAACCACTTGTTTGCGAGACATATTTAGATAAGTTCAAATTATCCAAAGCCAAACATTCCGCCTCAACCACCAGAATATGTATGTGCTTGCTTGCAATAAAATTTTGCATTAGCAGCCGTGATCTTGCGATTCACATGTCGTTGACACGTAATAGAGCTAACTGATTGATTTAAATTGTATTTATGATAAGGTTTGAATCTCAACGTTAATGTTTAATTTTTCCCTCCAATCCCTCACTTTATTACAAAATTCTCTTCAAGGCAATAGTCCAAACGAGCCTCTCTTCCCACCTTTAGCATTTCGAATTTTTTCAAAGAGGCGATGTTTAATCACTCGATTTTTTCTTAACTTTATACAATTAATGGCTCTTTTATTTCCGGGCAATCGTAGTATGTAAAGATGAGTAAGAAAAAGGAAACGATCAAAGTGATTGCAAATTGATTGCAAATGAAAAAGGTTACAAGCTTTTTATACTTATAACCTTTTAATTTTAAAGCTCCCGAAGCTGGACTCGAACCAGCGACCCTCTGATTAACAGTCAGATGCCTATATTTTCCTTTATTTTCTTTTCATTTCTTTTAGTTTGATTATGAATTAATTAGCAGCTGCTTTTTGCTTTTGATTGCCGCTTTTTGCTTATTTTAGAGAAGGATTTGGTGCAAATTCTGGTGCAAACAAAAATCGTGTTTGAGAAAAATTTGAGTGTATGAGTGAAGCAACTGTGAACCTTTTATTTGACAATCGCAAGCAAAAAGTGAATGGCAAATATCCAATAAAACTGACGGTCTATTTTCTGAACAGTAAGAAAAGATATAAGACAGGGATTGACTTAACGTCAGAAGAATGGAGCAAACTAAATGGTTCAAATCTTAAAGATCAAACTTTAAAATCTACAAAACTTAAATTAGATACCTTGGTATCTAAAGCATCAAAGATTATAGAAAGCTTCGATGAGTTTTCTTTCGAAGAATTTGAGAGCCATTTTTTTGGTTCTCGCGAACATTTGAAAAGTAATTCCTTTACTAAGCTGTTCCAATACTATGTGATCGCATTAAAAAAAGAAGAAAGACTAGGTACAGCTGCTACCTATAATACTACCTTAAATTCATTAATAAGTATTAAAGGAAATATTCGGGTTAATGAAATTACTAAAGCATTTCTTCAGCGTTACGAAGAACTTTCTAAAGAGAAAGGACATTCTCCCACAACCATTGGTATCAATCTTCGCAACATCCGCACTATCGTAAACATAGCTATCAAAGAAGGATATATGAAAAAAGATAAGTATCCCTTTGCAGGTTATCCTATACCGAGCGGACGAAATATAAAAAAATCACTTACCTGGGAAAACATTCAGGCATTATTGCGGTTTCAGCCGGAAGATGAAAAGCAGGAAAAAGCTCTGGACTTGTGGAAGTTCAGCTACTTGTGTAATGGGATGAATATGGCAGATATCGCTCAGTTACAGAAGTCTCATCTCAAAGGAAATTTTTTAGTGTTTCAGAGAGAAAAATCGAAACGAACTGCCAAACAGAAACTGCCTATTCGTGTTGCTTTACATCCAATAGCAAAAGATATTATGGAGAGATGGTACAAGCCTAACAATCCATACCTTTTCGGAATTCTTGAACCCGGGCTTTCTGCGGTGACCCAAAAGAATAGAATAGACCGGATTATTAAAAAAGTAAACAATAATATTCAACCAGTTTTTACTCGATTGAATATTTCAATCGATTCGGTAGACCGTATTACTACTTATGCAGCCAGACATTCTTTTGCAACGACTTTGAAACGAAAAGGAGTTTCTACCGATGAAATCAGTGAATACTTAGGTCACTCAAGCTTATCAACAACCAGAGCTTACCTTGATAGTTTTGAAGATGCACTATTGATTGAAAGAAGTAAGCTATTGGTAGAATAGAAAGGATTTTGGTAATAGATAATGTGTGACAAGTACGTTTTCTAAGCGGAGCATTTCCTATAAGATATGCTGTCAATTCTCAACTTGTTATGAGTGTTTCTGAGGCTTGCCAGTGACCCTTAAATAAGATTAATTTCGAAAGGTGAGGTCAATAGTCTTTTGATCGTGTCGCACGTATCTATAAGATTCTTTTCAATGGCTGATTGCTAATTATCTAAAGAATATTTCTACATTATATCAGTAATATGGTAGTGAACCCTAAAAATGTACTGTTCCCAATCGGCTTGCATCTGTAGCTATGGTAATAATAAATTGCGTTTATATTTTATCTCGAATTTCGCGAATGGTATTCATCTTTGACATTTCCTCCCAACTGTCGGTATGATGCAAAAAGCCAGGGTTTCTGTTATGGGATTTATCCATCAAATCAATTAGCAGATCAATATTCTCTTGCTGCATAGTAGTTAAAGACTCAAAATTCTCAATTATTTTTTCGCGTGAACTGGTGTTTAAATAGCGGGTCATCTTTCCTATAATTCCAACAAGGACATCAGAAAGTTGAACCAATTGATTAGATTGAGAATCAATAAAGGTGTAATTTCTTATTTCTTTTCCTCTATCGAAAAAGCGATGCTCTTTGAATATATCCGCGATCAATTCTTCGTTATCAAAAATGTGCGTTGAATTTTTAAAGAGATAAACTGGTCTAAAATAAAACTGAGATAAATCTTTGAGAAGGATATGATCTTCTTCATCCATAATAAAAGGAAGTGAACCTTTCTTCTTGGCCTCTTTAAGTATTTGACGAAGTGACTCTAATCCAAAGTGGAACTCGTCAGTATCTAAATACTCATTAAAAAGGGATGTTAGAGATTTGATGAATGGTATAATTGATTCTGTTTTTATATTCGGATACTCAAAACGATAAAACAGATCGATTACAGAATCAATTTTTATCCTTGACAGTTTGTATAGGTCGTTTTTAAGTTGATTTGCAAACGCAGGTCCTGCTCGTTTAGCACTTTCGGAAATTGCAATTGCAGAATCGACAATGTCAACCAGGGACCAGTAAAGAATATTTAAACTGGAATAGTGAATATAAAGGTCGGCTTCGAGAACAAACTGTTGAAAAAGTTTCAGCTTAGCTGACTTGAGACAATCTAAAAACTCACCCGTTGCTATGTGTTTAAATTTTAACTCTTTGGTGGTTTTTTGAAGTTTAAAACTATCAATCAGATGTTGAACATCAGGTGCATCTCCATCATGTACAAGACCACCTAAAACAAAGTTTCCTGTAAATGCGTAATTGAAATCGTTTTCTTTTACATAAAACTTCCTGATGTTATTAGTTTCATCATAATAAAATGTGTTTGAAGCATCAAAGTTTGCTTCCGGAGAGAACATTGCCGTTATCGTTCTTATCTCGGTTATGTCAAGGTCTGTCATATAAACTGTTTGCTGTAAAATCAGGCACAAACAAATATATAAGCAATTTCCCCATTTGAAAACAAAAAGCACAACCAAAAATTAATGTAATAGGATTATGTTTTTTACTACACCAAGAGATCAATCCAATTAATTCATAAGTCTTAATAATACCTTTATTTACAACTAAAAGCCTGACCCATTTAACATTCATGCTTTCAATTTGCTAAGCTCTTGAGCCCACCTTTATCATTACCCATACAATTCATTGAAATTCTACTCTCCGATTTCTAAAATCCTTGCTTTCTCCCAATCCTGAAAGGTATCGGGGGATGTGAAAATGAGTTCCCAAGCGTCGTTAAGCATTTTAGAAACCGGATTTGCATATTTAATTACCTGCTCGCCGTATATGGTGAGATCGATGAGTTTGCAACCGTCGTAAACGAAATTGGCTAAAGCTTCAATGATGTGTTGAGGGAAGATATAATTGTAATTCGGTGGTTTGGGATTGCGGGTTGCCGTTAGGAACTGACCCCAACTCTTTTCTATCCTTTCGACCTCTGAGGTATGACCCATTTTTCGCAGTATAAAAAAGATTGCGCGCATCCTGGATTCATCGGACGGATGACTGGGATGATCCTGATAAATGCGGTTCTTGCCGCCGCTTAGGGTCGTAAGCTTGAGGTTTGTCCAACCGTAAGCAGGACCTACGAGATAGGTGGCTATGAGGTCGCAGGTGAACTCCATAATCCAGCTTGAGAGCCACCAAGATTGCTTCTCGATATAGAAATCTTTTAGTGCAGCGGGGCGTTGCTCGAAGATGATGCGCTGTTGTTCCTTTTGATAAAAATCAGTAATAATGTCTTCAATGGTTCCTTTGAGGAAGAGCTCGTGCTGGTTATAGATAAGGTGTCCCATTTCGTGAAAGAGGTCGGGCAGATTGAGAAGGTTTCTCTCTTCCCCGGAAGGAACCGCAATGATGTTGTACGAAGGAAGCGCCCAATAATAATTTTGTGAATTGCTGATGGTCGTAATGATGGGCGGAGTTTGGAAGCAATTGATTTCGGTGTAGATACGCTGTATCTTTTTCTTGAAATACTCTTCGGGTTTGCCATAGCCCAGAATAATAAGATATCGGAACAGCTCCAGTGTGAGAAGCCGCTCGTGAAAGGTATTGTACCGGATGATGTTATTTTGCGCAAGGCTTTCTATTTCCAGGTCGCCGGAGGCAATCAGACGTTTTATCTCTGCTGCCAATTCAATTAGTTTGTCGAGGGTTAAGAACAGGAAGCCTGCATCAATGTCTTTACTGATGTCGGGTGACTGTAACTTCTCCCACATTTTTTCGACGCGCAGAACCTGGTCGTAAAATATCCCTTTAATGAACTCTATCATCCTCGTGCTGTTCTTAATTTCCTGAATAAAGTGCTCCGTTCGGTATCAAGAACAGACAGGATATCATCGAGCACAATAAAATTCTCATCATCTATTTCCTGATTGTTATCCATTTTGCTGATGATGTTAGTTAGGTCGGCTTCGAGGTACTCGTTGCTGGATAACCTGCGCTTGTAATCGTCTAAAATAATGGCCGGAATATATTCCGGTTCCTGCGGCTCGCCTCGAATGATTCTCTGTAGATTTTTCAGGAACGGAGCAATGAGATTCTGAGCTATCATGACTTCCTCAGAAGACACTTGGAGGTTAGGGTATCTGCCCCGTTGATGCTGATTTTCGGTGAGGCTTTTTTTCTTCAGCGTAATTACCGAATTGTTGATCTGGTCGGACGTTGTGACCAGTTTATCGTACTGATTTGACAGAACGCTTATTTCACTCATATAAAGACAATTTAGTAATTTTCAATAATTGCATCTTCCCACTCTTCGTCTGTATCGCCGACACCGCCTGACAAAGGTTCCAGCAATGTGTCTATCAACTTGATTGCCACAGGGAGAGAATTGCTTTTGTCCGGTGCCGAGAAAGCCAGCATGGTCTGACAAAACAAGTCTTCCATCGCTTTCATAAAATGAAGATTTTTTCCTTCACGCAAAGACAAATGCACTGGCTTTGCCGAACCACGGATTTGGAAAGGGAATCCTGTGCTGAATAAAAATCCTTCCTTCTCGCCTATCATTTTTACAATGCCGGCGGCCGGATTTTCCAACTTACTATGGCTGTTGGTAAGCACCGCGGCACGTAGCGGTATTGCGCTTTGCTTATGTAAATCAATAACGCCTGACGCAATATTTGGGGAGACTAAAATACCATCTTCATGAAGACGTGCGATGATCGCATCGAGCGCTTTTCCTTCTTCCCCAAAACTGCGGCCATCGCGGATGATGATAATACCGTTTGGATTTGGGCAGAAGAGCGGCAGCATCTGCCTTAGCTGTTCATAGATAACTTTTGTAAGTAAACCGGCTTTCAATTTTTCTGTTCTGTCGGCCTTGTTTTTCAGAGGCACACGCTCGGGAATGAAAAAGATGTTCTCGCCGTTTTTAAAGAAGAATGTGAAGCCGGCATACCGGTCGTGCACATCAATCCCGATATAGACCTCATAGTGCAAATTCGTAGCTAACGCGTATGGCCATTTGCGGTTTACGATCAGGTATTCCAGCACAAGGTTTAACAGATAAGACCGAAACTTAGGCTTTTTTTCTTCAGGTACTTTGTATTCGCTTAAGTGTCCCGAATCGGAAGAAGGATAGGGATTGAAGAATGACTGAACCTTATAAGCCGACGCGCACTGTACTTTCAAATCGGGATAAAATTTGTTTTTCAAGCAATCATGAAATTTCTCTACATAACTGTTTGATTCGAAAGCAAGGTCGGGCAGAACGAACAACGCAAACCCCTGCTTTGCATTGTGCTGATGCAGCACTCGCTCCATCGTTTGCGCCTGAAAAGTTGCCGGTTGATTTGCTTTTGCAGGATACCGGATGACTTTAAAAGAACCAAACCTCGGTGCCAGTTTTTTTATCTGGTGTTCTGCATTTTTTTGAAAAGCGTCTAACAATTTCCGGTTCATGCTATCGGGCACAATCAGGTATTGCTCATCGAAAGGAGAATCGTTCAGGATTCCATTAGCCTGTAGATATTGCTTTCTTTCGTAAGCATAGTTATGAGGTGAGGTATTCGCACCTGTTGAGTAATGTCCCGGTAATAAAATCCGATTGTTGTTGAACTTTAGCGCTGGCAGGTTGAACTGGAAGAGCTTCTCTACCAATGGCTGCTGACTGATAAAAACTCTTTTCCCATTGTAAGAAAAGTCAAGAAAGAACTGCCTGATATAGTTTTGTATGGCATCGAAGCGGCTGCGTGGGTCTTTGATGGAATGCCTGTGCAGCGATTGCACTTCTTTATCCTTTGGCGAGTACAGCATTTTAGCCAGTGAAGCAGCACCGCTGTGCGGCTCCATTGTTCGGTTTGGATAAGTATATAGTATAGCAATATCGTCAGGCTTCAGAATGCGCTCAATATCATTCCTGCGCCGCTTGGTTTTATTAAGGATATACTGATATACACTAATGCTGTCGCCTTTATAGTCTATCTCCTGCTCCTGAATGGTCTCACCGAAACCAGCGATTTCTACCGGGTACCAATCGTCATTGTTCAGGTAAACAAACCGTCTGCCGCGGAATGTGTTTCCGATAGTATCAACATTCTTCATAGTAACATATTCCGACAGGCGATGCTTATCTATATACTTTGTGTTCAGATCTAAGCAGATGTAATAAGAGTTGTCTGCTGTACGGATAAGCTTGTAGGAAAAACCCTGGTAAATCTCGATGGCAGAATCGTCAGCAGAACGGGCGGGCTGCTTTAAAAAGAAGTGAGATGAATCGAATTTCCAAAGCAATGGATGCGTACCCAAGATGCGGCGGATTTCGAAATCCAGGAACTTCTCAATCACATCCAGATTGTCCGGTGTTGCCTTTGAAAGATCGACATGATACACCTCAGGCAGAAGGGTAATCTTGATGTTATGCGGTATCGCGTTGATTATAGTATTGTCAATGTGCTTATCGGCAGGAATGGCAATAGAATGCTTCCCGTTTCTTTTGACGATAGCTGCAGGTCCGCTGCATAGCGAAGCCACTTGCTTCTCTATTTTCTGAAGCTGCTTGTTATATCGGTCCTCCTTTCCCGGCAGCAGGGGAAGCTTAAAATCCACCAGTCTAAAAGAAAAATTAAACTCAGACAGATTGTTTACTTTGAATAAATTCTGCGTATGATGTCTCATCGTATTGATTGTTGTGCGTGAGTAAATAAGAGCAGAGGATTTGATGATTGCAGGTTGCGCAATGACCATCGTCTTCTGTCATTTCATAATTATCAATCCCGTTGCTATCGATGCCTTGCCCGTCCAGTAAAAGAATATCGCTACTGGTCAGGTTGATGTAGTCAATCATATCATTAACCACATCTTCTGTAAAGGCATGCTGCTTTACTTTTCCTTTCAGAAGATTGACTTCGAACAGCGTAATGTCTTCGTACCGGTAAGGCTTCTTTTCAATAGTTTCTAAACGTTTCAAATAGACAATGATTCCACAAATGACCAGTTGTCTTGAATAGTCGGATGTATAGCTTGCCGATACTTTCCAATCCAAGATAACCGGCTTCCAATTATACATTGCCACCAAATCTATCTGGGGCCTTACTATTGCTTTTTCGATAGTGACCAGCCGATTGTTTACGTTAGGTGTTAAGCCATTCGCTTCGCGCAAAAAGTCTATCAAAATCTTTCCGTCTGGCATGCGGATGTTTGGAATGTTCAGGACAGACTCCCGTATAGTATTGTAGGCTTTGGCTACCTCTTCCTCGGTATGAGATTTGTTGATTTCGTGGATGTCGAGTATGCAAAAGATGGCATCCAATTCACCCATTTTCTGAGAGCCATCCTCGTACCATTTATTTTTAGAAAAACGGAACTGACCTTGCGCCATCTTTACGGCTTCTTCAGCAAGCTGTTCAAAGTGTAACGGCTTCTTCTCAATAATCATGGGAATAAGCACCAGTTCCATAAACTTGTCTATTACCGAACCTGTCCACATTGTAAGGTTCTGCATTTTCTTTAACTCATGAGCCTTTCTCCTGAGTGGATTCTTTCTGCCATGAGAAGCCAGTACCGAATTGAAATAATGCCTGCGGTGGCATTGCCTGAAAATGTTGACGGTAGTGTTAGACCAATTAACTGTGTTTGCCATGTTTATTGATTCATCAGTTCCTGTAATCGGTTTAAATACTTGTCCAGTGCTTTTTTGTTTTCATACAACTCCTTCGCGCCCGATTGCATGTTTACCAAGTTGTTATCTTCTCTCATCGCCGACATATTCTTTCGCATAGCTGGATACAAGGAGGAAGAAAGATTTGCGGGTGTTACGCTGTTCTGTAACAGGTCAAATGTCTTTCTGATTGCTTTCTCAGCTTTTGTGAATGACATGTGCAATGTTTCCAATAGTCTTTTAAATAACATCACCGGTATATTGTTGGTGTATATTCTATCTTCCAATAAATCCTGCACAACCTGCATAGGAAGAGCTGTCTTGGCAGATAACTGTTCCGGCAGCATGCCTGCTTCTGTTATCTCCTTACGGATTATTTGCCCCAAACTTTCTACTGAATGAACAGCAGACAGTTTACGAAATAGTTTTTCTTTTTGTGTAGTTGACATCTCAATGAGCGCCTCATCCGACAGAATGAAAGTGAGCCTCTGTTCCGCCATTTCATGGCTATTATTTTCGAGGTAAATTAGCCGTAATACTTCGTCGGTGCTATCAATATGTTTTCTTTCCATAGTTCAGTCATTTGATGTTTGGATAAATAAATCAACCAGCTTTTTTTTTGCCCGGTGATGCCTTACTTTGAGTTGATTGTTATCAATATTGAGCAATCCGGCAATCTCCTCGTAAGAATAATTCTGCGCCCTTAGGAGAAGCAAGTCTTTATCAATTGGTTCGAGATTATCTAACGCTTGGCTTAATCGAACCAGTTCAGCACTCTTAACACCATCAGAAGAAATGAAACGATAAACAGCGGTACTGTTTAAATAGTTTGCAAGACCACTGTGTAAGCCTGATTCAGCCTCAAAGTCAACATAAACAGTGTCTGATACTTCCTTCGCTTTCTTCGATCTGTATTGCTGCCTCAAAAAGTTAATGAGAACTGTGTATAGAAAGCTGTCAAACTGAGCCTGTGAATCGAACGTATAGGCGGCTAATTTCATCACCAAAGTTTCGAGAGTCTGGTAAACCACATCCCAGGCGTCATCTTCATTCAACTGCCATTTCTGAAGGCAGTAGGAATAGAACTTTTTTCCGTATTGCTCATACAGGTATTCCCAGGCAGCTTTATCATCGCCGGTGAGCCAGTTCTTCAATATTCTATAGCTTTCCATTGCTTCTATATTATATAATGCAAAGAGGTTACACTAAATTAGCAAGATAAAGAGTTGCAGGTTTGTCAGTCCTTGAAAAGAGCCATAAACGAACCTTAAGCTTCTTATAATAAAGACAACTTTGTTCATTTTTGATTTTATGACTGACAATGAAAAGATAAGCGATATGTTTTTGATGGCAAATGCTTTCATCGAAACAACAAACCGAAATTTATTTATCACGGGTAAAGCCGGTACCGGAAAAACGACTTTTCTGAAAAACCTGCCTGCTAATATCACCAAAAAGTGTATTATAACCGCACCCACCGGCATTGCCGCCGTTAATGCAAAGGGAACTACTCTTCATTCCATCTTTCAAACGCCACCAGGTTATTACTTGCCGGTTCAAACAAACTCCAGCAGCGACATTTATACACCGGACAGCATTCTGTCCAATCTGAATTATTCTGCTTCTAAAACAGATATGCTTCGGCAACTTGAGGTGTTGGTCATTGATGAAGTATCAATGGTTCGATGTGACCATCTTGACCTGATTGATGCTATCCTGAAAAAAGTGAGAAAAAATAATCGCCCCTTTGGTGATGTACAAATTGTACTTATCGGTGACTTGTTTCAACTTCCTCCCGTTATCAAAAACGATATTCTAAAGCAATTCGAAAAGTTCTACTCATCACCCTATTTTTTTTATGCGCTAGCTGTGCAACACAACCCGCTTCTGAAAATAGAATTTGCGGAAGTATTTCGTCAAACAGACAGCCGGTTTATTTCGATACTTAACGGAATCAGAGAAGGGCAGGTAAGCGAAGAAATGCTCACCGAATTGAATAAAAGATACTTCCCAACGGTTACACCCAATACGGTTGCGAAACGTGTTTTTATCACATCTCACAATGCAGAGGCTAACCAGATCAATCAAAACCAGATGAGCTTGTTACCGGGCAAAGAATACAGGCTTGAAGGTGTAATAAAAGGTAACTTCAAAGAGCAGAATCTGCCAGTTGACAGGGATTTGATTGTAAAGGAGGGTGCACAGGT
The DNA here is from genome assembly GCA_965199905.1 of Ilyomonas sp. Lineage (GTDB taxonomy): Bacteria > Bacteroidota > Bacteroidia > Chitinophagales > Chitinophagaceae > Ilyomonas. The sequence continues at coordinate 1,091,756 of OZ241366.1, forward strand.
CATGCTTATAAAAAACGATACCGGAGAGAGCCGGAATTACTACAATGGAAAAATCGGAACTGTGGATTCAATTCACGATAAACAAGTTGTTGTAAGGTTTGCAGATGAGTCGTCCTTAGGAATAGAGAAGGCAGTGTGGTATAGTTACGATTACCAAACGCTCCGAAGCAGCAACAAACCTGAGCCGGAGCAAACGGGTGAATATATTCAGTTTCCCCTGCGGCTTGCCTGGGCATCAACCATTCACAAAGTGCAGGGATTAACGTTTGAGACAGCCGAAATTGATGCCGCGGAATCTTTTGCACCGGGGCAAGTATATGTTGCGTTAAGCCGTGTAAAAAGTTTAGAAGGCTTGTTTCTGAAATCTAAGCTTACCAGAGAAAGTATTCAGACAAGCACCGATATTATTAACTATGTAAAAAATGTTAGTGATATTTCTGAATTGAACAGGTTGCTTACAGAAGCCCGCACGACTTACTTTTTCACTTGTCTTTTAAAATCGTTCTCTTTCGGTGAATGTATCGAACAGGTAGAAGACGTGCTGGGAAAACCGAATACCATTCAGCAAAAACTGGGTTACGACTTAATCAATCTGTATGAAGACTTTTATGCAAAGGCAAATGCCCTGCAAAAAACAGTGGCAGCTTTTCAAAACGAGATATCAGGACTCACAAATCTTGCTTTGATACACAAGCGGCTCGAAAGCGCAAATACCTATTTTCAAAAAAAGATTTTAGATGAGTTTCTGAATTCTGCAAAACAATTGCTGCACATTGAAGAAAAGAAAGAGAATATTGCTGGCGCTGGCTTTCTGGCAAAACTCCAATGGGTTCTTGAAAAACAGTTATTAGGTATGAGCCGCACTGTTTTCTCAGCAGCACGCTTGTGTGAGGGTGTTCCGGTCACTACCCTATTGAAAGAACAAAGAAATAGGATAGAACCTGACTTAAGGGACAAAGAACTCAAAGAAAAAGATAGCAAAAAGCAAACTGTTAACAAAAGCCTCTCACAAACCATTCTTGATGTGCGGAATGGTATTACTTTACCCGGTATCGCCAAAAGCCGGAAGCTATCGTTGGCGACCGTTGAGAATCATGTGTTGGAAGCTATTCAGGAAGGGCATTTAAACGTAGGTCAAGTCATTGATGAAGTGAAGGCAAAAGCAGTAGAAAAAGCAATCAGAGAAGTAGGAATGGGTGTTTATGATATCAAAGAAAAATTGGGAGCTGACTATTCATTCTTCGAGATTAAAGTTGTGATGGCAGGTAACATTTGAGCTAACTGAGAGATTGCTTTCTACTAAAAAATTTCGCTATTAACAGCGTAAGATGATTTGTCTATTCAAGATTATTTATACACGAAGTGTGTATAAATAATCTGCTATACTACTTTAAATGTATGTTGCCAAACAAGACAAGCTTATAATCAAATATTGGCTTTGATATACACTAAATTAATTAAATAATTGAGTAGAAAAAGTTACTGCTACCTGTTTGACAATGTTTTCTATGTAAGAAAGATGCTTGAGAGAAAATGAGAAAAACCAATTAACCAAATACAAGGATTGTTATGGCTATTAAGAAAAGTGAATTGTACAGTTCAATATGGAAAAGTTGTGATGAGTTAAGAGGAGGGATGGATGCTTCTCAATACAAAGATTATGTACTTGTCATTCTTTTCATCAAGTATGTGTCAGATAAATACGCAGGTCAAAAAGATGCTCTTATTGATATTCCGGAAGGCTGCTCTTTTACGGACATGATCGCTTTAAAAGGTACAGAGAATATAGGGGACGATATAAACAAAAAAATCATTAAGCCTATTGCAGAAGCTAACGGATTGGTTGGTATTATCGATATCACTGACTTTAATGATGAGGACAAATTAGGTAAGGGAAAGGATATGATTGATCGCCTCAGTAATCTGGTTTCGATCTTTGAAAAACCGGAATTGGATTTTAGTAAAAACCAAGCAGAAGGTGATGATATCTTAGGTGACGCATATGAATACCTAATGCGGCATTTTGCAACCCAAAGCGGTAAAAGCAAAGGGCAATTTTACACACCTGCCGAAGTATCAAGAATCATGGCAAAGGTTATCGGTATTAATGCCACTACCAAAAGGCAGGATACGGTATATGACCCGACGTGCGGCAGCGGATCTTTACTTTTAAAAGTAACTGCGGAAACTCCTAACGGCATCTCTGTTTATGGTCAGGAAATGGATAATAGCACCTATGCCTTAGCAATAATGAACCTTTGGCTACATGGGTATCCTGATGTAGAAATAAAAAAGGGTAATACATTATCAACTCCGTTACATAAAAATGATGAAACAGAAACGGAAAAGCTAAAAGCTTTTGACTATGTAGTTGCCAATCCTCCATTTTCCTTCAAAGCGTGGAGTAATGGTTTTGTTCCTGGAAGCGATTTATACAAACGTTTTCAATACGGCATACCACCGGATAAGAACGGGGATTATGCTTTTCTGCTTCACATTCTTGCTTCGATGAAAGCCGATAAAGGCAAAGGCGCAGTTATTTTACCACATGGCGTTTTGTTCAGAGGTAATACAGAGGCAACCATACGAAGAAATATTTTAAAAAAGGGCTTTATAAAGGGCATCATCGGTTTGCCGCCAAACTTGTTTTACGGTACCGGTATTCCCGCCTGTATCATTGTACTGGATAAAGAACATGCGAAAACACAAACTGGTGTTTTTATGATTGATGCCAGCAAAGGCTTCATAAAAGATGGAAATAAAAATCGTTTGCGTGAGCAGGATATTCATAAGATAGTTGACGTTTTTAACAGGCAAACTGAAGTGCCCAAATATGCGCGTCTGGTAGGTATGGAAGAAATTGAAAAGAATGATTTCAATTTGAATATTCCCCGTTACATAGACAGTATGGAAGAGGAAGATATTCAAAACATCGAAGCGCATTTATCAGGCGGGATACCAAATGAAGATATTGAAGCTCTTGAAGAATATTGGCAGGTGTATCCTTCATTAAAAGCTGAACTATTCAGCGACTCGGACAAGGATGGATTTTGCAATTTGAATATGCCGGCTAGGCATATCCGTGCTTCTATCTTTGGACATAGTGAATTCCGAGAATATGCTATCCAGATTGACAATGCTTTTCTGAAGTGGAAAGAGAACAATATTCAGCAGTTAAGAAACATTGCTGTGGGTGATAAACCAAAGCAAATCATCTACGAGCTTTCTGAAAATCTACTTGCTGCTTTCGCGAATATGAAATTGATTAATAACTACGATTTGTATCAACACCTGATGAATTACTGGCATGATACCATGCAGGACGATGTATATGTATTAGCAACCGATGGATGGCAAGCAGGCAATACAATAATGCGTAAATACAGAGAAGGAAAGAACGCCAAAAAGGAGACAGTAAAAAAGGAGATTGAAGGAATGGAAGGGCTTGAGGGCAGATTGATACCTCCGCAGCTAATTATTGAAAAGTATTTTAGTCATGAACAGGAAGCGATAGACCAGATGATTGTGAAATGTGAATCTATTTCAGCCAAGCTCGAAGAGTTGAAAGAAGAACAAGCTAATGAAGACGGATTATTAGCGGAAGCTATGGACGAAAAAGGCAGAGTAACAAAAACCCTCCTCCAAAAACGCATCAAGGAATGTAAGAATGAGATTCTGTTGGAAGAAGAACTGAGCTTTTTAAATAAATGTCTTCAACTGATGCTGGAAGAAACAGAACTATATGCGCAAATCGATCTGAAAAAATGGGAATTGGAAAAGTCTGTGATAGCTAAATATCCTTCACTCTCTATTGATGAAATACTGACTATAGTAGTTGAAAATAAGTGGATGAAACATCTGCATCAGCAATTACATCTTGTAATGGATGAAGTAAGCCAAGCACTTGCCAAACGGATACAACAATTGGCAGAAAGATATGAATATACTTTGCAGCAGCTTGCTGATGACGTAGCGTTTTTAGAAGACAAAGTAATGGGGCATTTGCAAACAATGGGCTTTACTAGGATGACTTTGAATCTACAGAAAGCATTGGTGTTAGCAAATTAAAGAGATGAAGTATTATGGAAATAAAAGAAGGTTATAAACTAACTGAAATTGGGATCATACCCGAAGATTGGGAAGTGAAAAGAGTCTCCGATTTCGCTCGTGTTGTAAGAGGAGGATCACCAAGACCAGCTGGTGATTCAAAGTATTTCAATGGAAAATTTATTCCTTGGCTAACTGTAGCTTCTTTGACAAATATATCGGCGTTTCAAAGCTATGTATCAGAGACGGAAGGCTTTCTAACTGAGACCGGTTCAAAGTTTAGCCGAATTTTGGAAAAGGAAACAATCATAATTGCAAATAGTGGTGCGACATTAGGAGTTTCAAAGTTATTATCAATCAAATGTTGTGCGAATGACGGGATAGCAGCACTATTGAGTTTGCCTACTGATTTTAATAAACTATTCATTGTAAGCTATATTAATACTCTAACTATCTTTTTAAGGAAAGTTGTTGCCACAGGGAATGGTCAGCCCAATTTAAATACTGGTTTAATCGGAAATATACTGGTTCCAATTCCGAAAGGAAAGGAGCAGAATGCAGTTGCTAAAATTTTTAATGATACAGACGCATTAATTGTTTCTTTGGAACGATTAATTGAAAAGAAAGAGGAGATAAAACAAGGGACAACACAATTACTTCTTAGTGGCAAAAAGAGACTGCATGGTTTCAAAAATCAGTGGAAAATAAAGAGACTCGACAAATTATTTACCTTTTTAAACACTGCTAATAATTCAAGAAGTGAATTGTCAGATGATGGAGAGGTTGGATACATCCATTATGGTGATATCCATACAAAGTGGAAAAACTTCCTTGATTGTGCCAAAACTCAATTGCCCGGTATTACCTTAAATAAAGTAAAGAATATTCCATTTCTAATGGAAGGGGATTTAATATTAGCTGATGCTTCAGAAGATTATGAAGGTATCGGAGTGTGTGTTGAAGTAAGAAATTTGAAAAATAAGCAGATAGTTGCAGGTCTTCATACGATACTTCTACGTGGAAACAAAAATTATGTAGCCGATGGTTTTAAAGGATTTTTTAGAGAATTGCCTGGAGTAAAAAATGCTCTTATAAGAATTGCAACTGGCATCTCTGTTTTTGGGATATCAAAAACCCAATTAAAAAGTATTGAAGTTAACCTTCCTTCTGTTGAAGAACAAGAAGCCATTGCTCAAGTCCTTTCCGATATGGATGCAGAAATCGAACAATTGCAGCGTAAACTCTCAAAATACAAGATTATAAAGCAGGGCATGATGCAAAACCTGTTAACCGGTAAAATCAGATTGGTTTAAAGTGACAAACCTTATTGCCATTATGAGAAAAGCCGTATTCATGTAATTTCAAATTTTACTTTATGACTTCTTCGGTTGGTCAGATAGAAAGGACGACACAAAATAGCGTTGTCAACTTTTTTCAAACACATTTAGGTTACAGGTATCTGGGTAACTGGCACGACCGTACTCACAACAGCAACATTGAAGAAGATATTTTCAAGAAATTTCTTACTAAAAAAGGCTATGACGATGTGCTGATTAATAAAGCACTTTTTGAACTAAACAGAATTACAGGCAATCAAAACAAAACTCTTTACGACGTAAATAAAGAGTTTTATCAAAAGTTACGATACGGGGTAAAAGTAAAAGCCGGTGTTGGCGAACTTTCAGAAACGGTGCATCTGGTTGATTGGAAAAATACTGAACAAAACGATTTTGCCATAGCCGAAGAAGTAAGTGTTACAGGCGAAAATAAAAAGCGTCCAGACATTGTTTTGTATGTAAATGGGATTGCATTGGGTGTTTTGGAACTGAAGCGGAGTACAGTATCTATAACAGAAGGTATCCGTCAGAACTTAGATAACCAAACACAAACGTTTATCGGTCGCTTCTTCGCCACCATTCAGTTAGTAATGGCTGGTAGCGAAACGCAAGGCTTACAGTATGGCACAACCAAAACGCCGGAGAAGTATTACCTGACGTGGAAAGAAGAAAGCGGTATTGCAAACAGGCTTGAAAAGCACTTATCACAGTTATGCAATAAGAAGCGGTTTTTAGAAATCATTCATGATTTTATCCTATTTGATTGTGGTGTCAAAAAGCTGTGTCGCAGCCATCAGTATTTTGGTATTAAAGCCGCGCAAGAACATATAAGGCGTAATGAGGGCGGCATTATCTGGCATACACAAGGCAGTGGTAAAAGCCTGACTATGGTATGGCTCACCAAATGGATAAGGGAAAATGTAACCAATGCCCGTGTTGTTATCATTACAGACAGAGATGAACTTGATAAGCAAATTGAAATTGTTTTCAACGGTGTAGAGGAAACGTTTTACCGTACCAAAAACGGCAAAGATTTAATTAATAAACTCAATGATACTACACCTTGGCTGATGGGCTCACTTGTACATAAATTTGGCAGTAAAGAAGAGGGTGAGTACGATGAGTTTATCAATGATTTCAGAACAAACCTTCCCGATAATTTTAAAACTAAGGGAAATTTATTCGTTTTTGTAGATGAGTGTCACCGCACGCAGTCAGGCAGGTTACACGATGCGATGAAAAATATTTTAGGTGATGCGGTTTTCATTGGTTTTACCGGCACTCCATTATTGAAAACTGACAAAAAGAAAAGCCTTGAAGTATTCGGTAAATATATCCATACCTATAAGTTTGATGAAGCTGTAAAGGACGGAGTTGTACTCGATTTGCTCTATGAAGCGCGCGACATTGACCAGATTCTTACTTCACCAGCCAAAATTGATCAGTGGTTTCAATCTAAAACAAAAAACCTGAATGATTATCAAAAAACAGAGCTAAAGAAGCGTTGGGGCACACTGCAAAAAGTTTTAAGTTCGAAATCCCGGCTTGAGCAAATCGTCAGTGATATTATCATTGACATGAACACAAAATCTCGTCTTGCAACCGGACGCGGAAATGCAATCCTGGTATCCGGCAGTATTTACCAGGCGTGTAAGTATTATGAGTTGTTTCAGCATACGGAACTAAAAGATAAGTGCGCTATTATCACTTCCTTTAATCCTTCAGTAAGTAGCATCAAAGGAGAAAGCGTATCTGATAATGCCTACACAGAAAAGCTAAAACAATATCATGTATATCAACAGATGCTGAATGGGAAGGATGTGGAGACATTCGAGGACGAGTGCAAAGAGAAATTCAAGTATGAGCCGGGACAAATGAAATTATTAATTGTTGTCGATAAGCTGCTTACTGGTTTTGACGCTCCTTCTGCAACCTATTTATACATTGATAAGCAGATGCAGGATCATGGTTTATTCCAGGCAATATGCAGAGTTAACCGTTTAGATAGCGACGATAAGGAGTACGGATATATTGTAGATTACAAAGATTTATTTAAGAAGCTTGAAAATTCAATAGATGATTATACATCGGAAGCTTTCGATGATTTTGAACAGGAAGATGTTGATGGTTTATTAACTGACAGATTAAAGAAAGGGAAGGAAAGACTGGATGAATCAATAGAAAGTATTAAAGCGCTTTGTGAACCTGTTTCAACACCGCAGGATTCGCTGGCTTACATACATTTCTTTTGTGGCAATCCTGAAAATAAAGATGATCTGAAAGACAATGAGCAAAAGCGTTTGGCTTTATATAAACAAGCTGTTGCTTTAATAAGGGCATACGCTGATATAGCAAATGAATTAGAAGAAGCTGGTTACACAAAAGAAGAAGCCGAATCTATCGCAAGAGAAGTGGCTTTTTATACAAATCTCCGCGATGAAATAAAAAACGCAAGTGGAGAAGTGATAGATTTAAAAGCGTATGAACCTGACATGCGTTACCTCATTGATTCATATATACGCGCGGAAGAAAGTAAAATAATTTCTTCTTTTGAAGATATGAGCTTGTTGCAATTAATTGTTGAGCGGGGTATTGATGTCGCAATTGATAGCTTGCCTGACGGCATTAAGAAGAGTAAAGAAGCAATGGCTGAAACCATTGAGAATAATATAAGACGCCTGATTATCGAAGAAACTCCAACAAATCCTAAGTATTATGAACGAATGTCTATATTACTTGATGAAATTTTAAAACAACGAAAGAAAGGGGCATTGAGTTATGCAGAGTATTTAGCTGAAGTAGCTAAACTTGGTAAAAAAGTAATGAAACCGGAAACTTCTTCCGAATACCCAAATACACTTGACACAAAGGCAAAAAGAGCTTTGTATGATAATTTAGATAAGGATGAAAAGCTTAGTATTTTACTTAACGACACAATTATTTATACAAAAAAAGATGGCTGGAAAGGCAATAGAATTAAAGAAAAAGAAGTTCGAAATGCCATCAAAAAATATTTGAATGATGAGGAAAAAGTAGAACAGATTTTTACGATTATTAAAAACCAAAGTGATTATTGAAAACTTCTCAAATTTTAGTAAGTGAAATTGCAATTGATGTTGAACGGAAAGACATTAAAAATTTGCATCTTGGTGTATATCCTCCCAATGGCAGAGTACGCATTGCAGCTCCTTTAAAAGTAAAAGAGGAAGCAATCAGATTATTTGCCGTTTCTAAACTTTCATGGATTAAGAAGCAAAAAAGAAAATTTGATCAACAGGAGCGACAAACTGAAAGAGACTTCGTTTCGGGTGAGAGTCACTATTATAAAGGCAAGCGGTATCTGCTGAATTTGATTCCTGCTGCTAAGACAAAAATAATTCTCCGCCACAGGCACATTGATTTGTATATAAAGCCTGCTGCTTCAAAACTTCAAAAAGAAAAGTCGCTAAACAGGTGGTATCGAACGAGTTTAAAAGAACAAATTCCCTCTATTATTCATAAATGGGAAGAGGTTATGAATGTTTCAGTTGAAGAATGGGGCGTAAAACAAATGAAAACTAAGTGGGGCACTTGTAATATTGATAAAAAAAGAATCTGGATTAATCTTCAGTTGGCAAAAAAGCCCGTTCAATATTTAGAGTACATTATCTTACATGAAATGGTTCATCTACTGGAACGTCATCATAATGAAAAATTTGAGGGTTATATGAATAAGTTTATGCCTCAATGGAAACATTATAGAGAAGAATTGAATCGCTTGCCGATATAAGCAACATTATTTTCACCTATTCAATTTCTGCGACAGCTACCCTAAGCTCCACAATTCACCGGCTTCAATACTTTCCTTCGTTCCAAGCAAGACCTCATCATCTTCCGCAAATGGAAATTTAGCAAAGTATTGTTCAGCCGTTGCCAGTGTTTCTTCTCTGGAATGAAACTTAGCAATATTGAGGTAAATCCAAAAGATATTATTCCGGTCATCCTCGTCCCATTGCGGCTGAAAAGACAATTCTTTTAAAACTGCAGGAGCATTTTGGATAACATCCAAAATCCGATAAACGATGTAACTGAACTCACCTTTGAAAACACCGTTCCTTACATAAGGCAATAACAAATCTATATCATTCACACTGAAACAGTCAGAAAGCAATTTTGGAATCTGCGTTTGCATTTCCGGTTTTGGATAATACTGCATGTTGGCCTGGTGCCAAAACACAAATGGGTTATCAATATAGTTGCCTATTAAGCCAAGAATATTTCTTCTGATGCCTTCTTCCTTTATCTTTCCAAATGAAGACAAAATATAAAGCCAGGTAGATGATTTATCCCGATGATTCGAATAAAGAGACTTTAAGCCCTCATAGCAAACATCCCCATCATTAAGACAAGCAAAAAGATTCAGACTGCGACCGAAGTTCTCAAAGCTTTTAAACTCCCTGATTTTTGACATAAAATGAGTCCTGAAAAATAGAAATGTTTCTCGGGAGAATTCTTTTGATGAAGACACACGAATCGTGTGATGTTTTTGATTCAGCACATGCTTATTCTCACGAATATATTCGGCAATATCTACCCAAAAGGCCTGTTTCAGTACTGGGTCATAAACAATTCCAATTATCGGTGTCACCGGGTCGTGCCAGTAAGTAAGATGTTGTTTGCTGGCGGGTATCTTATATCCTTTTGAACTTTTAAAACTTTTTCCGCTTTTGATTTGCACAAATACACACCAGTTGGTAGCCTTGCCATCAACAACAAACTCTATATAGCAATCATTTCCCTGATCATTATTGTGATCGACAATCTGAAAGTTGGAGTAGTTATCCCGTACGACTGATCGCACAAAATCAACTCCTTCCATCTCTATTCGTTTTGCTTCAAGATTATCCATAACTTTCATTAGTGAACAAACTAATAACAATTAATGCTTTGACACAATCAAATTAGCTCTCGCAGGGTCATTGATAAGTGCATCCATTTCTTCTTCCAGCAGATTTTCCACATCCTGCTTTACCTGCTTAAAATTAAGCTGTATCGCTGAATTGCTTACCGTTTTAAATTTAGGAATGGATGTATAGTTTGATGTTTCCTTCGCAAGTGCTTTATGATTATTAATCACTTTAGAGTGAAACGCTTTCAGAGTAATTTCATCTTCCGGATTATCTGCCACAATTCCTACAAACTCACCACTCGATAATGAAGAAACCACGGATGCCGGCACTGACTGTTCTAATTGCTTTGACCGACTGACGGAAGTATCGGTCGCATTAATAGAAACACTTTCCTTATCCTGTAAAATGCGCCCAAACTTCTCAGACAAAAATTTAGCGGTGTCTCCGCTTACCTGACCGGAAATCACATTGCCCATGATGTTCATGATTACTTCTGCCTGTTCGCGGGAATATTCATTTTTGAGCTGGCTGTAATCCTGTACGGCAATAGTGGTGGCTACTTTATTCGAGCGGGCGGTAGCGATAAGGCTATCAATACCTCTAAAATAAATTGTTGAAAATTCATCGAAGATGAGACTACTTTTGAGTTTGTCTCTTTGGTTGACGAGTTTGGTCATTCTCGAAATATACAGAGACAACACAGCGCCATACACTTCTGACTTCTGCGGATTATTAGCCAAACAAACAATTTTTGGCGCCTGTGGGTTGTTGATGTCGAGAGTAAAATCGTTTCCGGTCATGACATAGTACAGGATGGGTGACGCTAACCTTGCCATAGCAATCTTGGCGGAAGCGATTTGTCCTTCCAGTTGCTCTGCCGCTCCATTAATGTAAGCAGAGATAAATGGATTGATAAAAGGCTCTATTTCGGGCTCGGTGCGGAGGATGGTAAAGAGTTTGTCCTGCCCGGCTTGCATCAGTTCGATTACGTGAGGTAACGTACAGAATTCGCCGTTGCGGTAGCGGCGCAGAAACCAGATGAGGGCGGTAACAAAATTGATGGGTGACTCGATGAAAAATTCACCCTGCTTTTTTATCCAGGAACGGTTCAAGCCAAGGAGAATGGTTCTGGCTGATTCAACGGCATCGGTGATGTCGTTCATGCCATCAGGATGAAGCGGATTGCAGCGGTGACAACGGCTTAGATCATCGAAGTTGATGAGGTAGAACTGAGGCTCAACCTTGTACTTCTTTTTGTTCTTAAGAAAATGGTTAAAGGCAATCTTTGTGAGGTCGTCGTATTTAAAGTCGTATATGAACATGCTAAAGCCTTTTTCGATGTGCTGCCGGATGATATGCTGGATGATGAAATATGACTTGCCGGAACCGGGTGAGCCCATAACGAGTACGCCACGCATTGGATTGATAATGTTTATCCAGCTGCTGCGTTGCTTTCCTTTCAAATTATAAATTGCCGGCAGGTTAATGGAATATTCGTTTTGCAGTAACCGTTCTTCCTGCGGAAAAGTTTGGTTGTCTTTATTAAACACATCTTTTGACAAATTGACCTTAATGATTCTGGTCAATAATCCGCCACCGGTTAATAAGAAGATATACCCCAAAGATGTAACTGCTATGTAAGCTGCAGCTTGCGTATCTAGTGTGCCTAACAGTGAGAAGCAGATAACACTTCCGAAATAAAGCACCAGGCCTGAAACGAAATAAATACATGCTGTTGTGAACTTTACTTTTTCACTCTTTTTTCCTTTGACGCCAAGCAGTGAAATCATCAGGAACATAAAGGCAACTCCTTTGGATTTCTGGAAGGAAATAAACAACCCGGTGTGTGCTAAATTCTGCAACAGCCTGTCGGAAATTGTAGCTGTAAAATTCCATTTCTGAAATGCAGTATAGCAGTAAAAATAGAAATGCAGTATCAGAATAACGATACTGATCATTCTGGTCAAATCAATCACCTTGCGTAACCCCTGTTCGTTCTCCCCGGTATTCATTGCCATATCAATTCAATTTTGCAGTTTATAGTTGTTGTTTCTTTTTTCGTTTGCGCTTTTGTTCTTCTTTTAATTCAGTTGCCAAGGGTTGCGTGTCAGATTGTGTCAAGTGCTGGATAATGCCAGGCGATATTTCTGAGTGTCTTTCCTTTGAGATTACAGGGTCAAATGATGCTATCCGGGCATTGCGAAGGACAGGTTGTTGGGCAGTTTCTGTTTGTGTTATTGTCATTCGATGCTGCACGGCGTTCGCGCTATATTTTTTGCCTAACTCATTGCCGTTGAAAACGCATTTCGTTCTGTGGTCAACATAGGTAAGTCCGTAAATAATATCAGCGTCATTCATGCGCAGGTGCAGGTGAATTCCTTCTTTTTGTAAGCTCTGTTGCAACGAAGCCATGCTAAGATCAGGCTGCCTGGCAAAAGCCAGGTCAACCGATGTAGTAATCCGTTGTTTATATCGCTCACGTTCTTCTTTATTCCCGGCAAATCTTTTCTGAATTACTGAAAGGGTTGGCTTGTTATAAATCAGACTGGCTTTAACAGGAACTCCTACCTTCTCCCCTTTCCCGTTAAGCACGCGGTAAACTAAACCGCCCCTGCGGTAAGTTCTTGACTCTTTGCCGCCCACATCAGCCGTGATGTTGTAATCCCGAAGTATCGCATTCAGTTCCGGAATAGAAGCATACTTGTAGTATGGTAACACTGCATCAAGGACATTGGTAATGGCTCTTTTGGTTTCACTTTTTCCATACTGCACTTTTTGAGCATTCACATGGTTGATACCGCGATGAACACGGGACTTGCTGAGAGCCTCGATAAGGTGAAATTGCTTTTCAATTTCCTTACTTGCTTTCATGGATTGATTGCGGGCTAAGTTGTGAAGTTCGATACGTCTGCCATCACTTTTGATATTGGTGGTTACAATATGAATGTGCGGATGCCCGGCATCGTGATGCTGATACACCAAATAAGGCTGATCACCGAACCCTATTTTCTGCATGTATGTTTCGGAGATTGCAAGCAGTTTCTCAAGGCTCAGTTTATCTGATGAATCGAAGTTCAGCGAGATGTGCACCGTGTTGATTTTTGTTTGCTGATTGAGCAGATTGAGGTTGTTAAGCCGGTTAAATTTATCCTTGAAAGAAAGCTGCTCTGTATCCTTCGGGAAGCTCATGGAATGGATACATTCAGCGACCCCTTTTGACACTTTGTTTTCATTGTAATGCAGAGCATTTCGCAAGCTTCCGCTATTGTGAATTATTGCAACCATTTGTCTGAAAATTGAGCTATTTTTTGTTTGATGATTTCTACCTTTTCCAAGAGAAGTTTACGGCTCGCTTCATACAGCAGCAACCACGACTTAAACTCAGGTATTTTCTCTAATGTGTGTAATCGTTTCACTGCCTGATTGAAGTTGTTCCCGACCGGATGAAGCTCATTGCGCAGGCGAATCATCTCCGCCATAAAGTCGTCAAGCGATTGGTTGCGTTGGTTCACAATGATTGTTTTATCAAGTAAAACGCGCCTTGCATATTCACTCAGCTTACGGCAGGTTGATATCTCGAACTTCTTTTGAATCTGTTTGTATTCTTCTTCCTTCAGCCTTATATGAAGCCATTTGGAATGGGTCTGTTTACTGTTGCTCATACTCGTTTTTATTTATCTCGACAGTTTCTCTTTGCATCAGATAACCGCCTAACGACTTCGGAGTGAAGAGGCGGACAGAAGCCGGTTGTGATACAACCGTACTTCTGGCAGATTGCTGCAAAGCGGGCAATCCCGAGCCCTTTACAGCTCTTTTTGCCCTTTCTATTGCAAACGTCTGAATCTAGTCAGGGAAAGGTTTTACAAGAGGGTACAGGCTTTGTTTACAGCTCTTGTTGAATGAATGATCGTCCGATAAACCGAACTTCATCAGCCACTCGTTCAAGTCTTTATTAGTCTTATACAAAGCACTTTCATCTACAATACTGTTAGATGATTGCAGTAATTCCTGCGTGGCTTTAATACCGGCTTTGTCGTGGTCGAAGAATAATCGTGTTGCACGATATTGTGGATGAAGCTGCCTGGCTTTGCCGAGAAATGAAAGAGAATTGAGGATACAAAAATCTTCCGTTACGCATTCAGTTTTTTCTATTATCGTTTTATAGGATAGGAAATCGAAGAACCCTTCAAAGAAGCTTATTTGTGTGCCTTGATTCTGAATGAGAGTCAGGTCTTTTGGATTCGTGCTGCCTTTGAAAAAAGAGTTGCGCAATTCGTAACCACCACTGTTATTTTGAAAGCCGATTGCGAAGTAATTTTTTTCGTTCATCGTGAACGAAATCTCCTTGCAAAAGATCCTCGCGATCTCCAAATTGATTTTCCTTTCCTTCAGGTAATTTCGAAGAAAAGGAGATGAAAGCATTTTGACCTCTTTTATCTCAATCGAAGATTCCGGCTCATCATTTTTCGGATAATAATTCTGAACATTTTGAGTACCGGCTGGTGAAAGAAAAAGCTGCTGGAGAAACTCGTACACCGAGCACTTGAAATAACGAATACCGAAGTCAACCATAGTGCCTCCTTTTCCTTCGCCGAAGTCGTACCAGCAATTGATCTTGCGGTTGATTTTAAACGAGGCGGTTCGTTCATTGCGGAAGGGAGATAGATACCAATACTGATGACCGCTGATTCTTTTAGGCTCAAGTCCTAATCTGGAAAAATAATCAACCATGTCAAGGTTGTTCGCTTCCTCGCAGGAAAGCAGTTTACTGTTGTTGTTCATACCACACATTTTCTCGTTCACAAATGATTTAACGGATGTGAAAGTAGAATGCAGACACAGCATCATCCCATTCAATATTTGATAGGGGTGATTGTTTTCTGCCTCGTTATTTTTAGCCCTGTGTAAATGAATTTGTGAATTTAAAATCAGACGTATGTTATCAACGAAAGACATTACCATTGTGTATGAAACTTTACTGGCCTCTCCCGGCATGAATGAGCCGGTTAAAATTGCGCTGAATCTGTCGAGAAAAAATGTATTGCTGCTGGCAAAAGTGATAGAGATGGGGCTGGCAAATCAAGAAGCAAACGGAGACACCGGCATTGTGAGTGTAGCTGGGAAGGACACGGTTACAGAATTAACCGCGGTATCGGCAGAGTTGCTAACCAAAGCCGGATTGCAGGAGATGAACAGCAAGCTTATTACGCTGTCTGCCAAGTGAGTTTATTCTTACTGAAGAAACAAAAAGCAGCAAGCTTTGATTTTTCAGAAAGCTTGCTGCTTTTTGTTTACATCAATCCTTCATCGGCTAATGAAAAGAAGCCTTCGCTTGATAAAATGATGTGGTCTAAGACTGCAATTTCAAGCAACTGTCCGGCTTCTTTAATTTTTCTTGTCAACTCAATATCTGCCCGGCTTGCTTTGAGGTTTCCTGATGGATGGTTGTGAGCAAGAATGATATTGCTGGCAGCAGCTTTTAGAGCAGCGATAAAAATCATTTTTGGATCAGCTACCGTTCCTGAAATACCACCAGTTGAAAGTTCGCATATTCCCAACACTTTATTGGAGCGATTGAGTAATAAAACTTTGAACTGTTCTACCAGTTCGATTTTGGTATCGTCCCAATTCCTTTTCAGCAGTTCATACACTTCCTTTGATTGTGATACCATAGGTCTTTGCGATGGCTTAATCTGAGTTTTATACACCACTTCTACTTCACTCACTTTCAAACCATCTACTTCACTGATTGTAGCATTCACCATAATCTCTTTCATCGTTTTAAAATTTATTATGGTGCACTGTCAGCCCCGGCGCAACCAAGGCAAGGGAGGAACGGAATAAAATCGGGAATGAAGAAAAGCATTTGGATCAGGTTTATGCCGGAAATTCCCTTGCCGCTACAGCAGCGGCGCGGGCTAATTTTGTAGCAGAATAAATGAAGAGAACTGGAATTACTTTTAAAATTTCATCAACTTTCAGAATTTCAAGCTATGCTAATCAAAATCACTCTTATATCCCTACTTTCATGTTTGTAAATTTCTGCTACTTCTCAAATCATAAACTGGCGGCAAACAAAAACTGGAAATTGTATAATTATTTTCGGTTTAAAGCATTATCTCTTCCTTTGGATTCCATAAAACAGTATCAGTTAATTTCTTTGAATGATATTCAAATCCGCAGGATGCTGTTAGATGCTGAAATTATGAATGGCCCTACAAAAAATATTCAATGGATGGGTTTACACACTGTCACTCATCAGTATCAAAATAAAGAGCGGAAAATGGAAGTCAGTTATTATGGTGGCTTTGTTTATGATGACACAACCAAATCCTATTACGAAGTGAATGAGAATGTGCGGGATGAGTGGCAGAATTACTTTACTAATTTTGATGTAAGCAGCTTTAATAACCCACCCTCGAAGGAGATTCGGTAAATGCTTTACAGAGTCTTCAACCATAATTTTCTTTGTCCGCTTTCTTTTGGTAAAAGAAAGCGGCTTTTTAAAGCCGCTTGTGATGTTGATTATTGAAACAGGCTAAAGAATACAGGTTCACAGATGGCTGCCCGGTAGCCTGCTTTTACTATTTTGTTTAAGAAGGTGTCAATGTCGTGATAGGGAAGAATGCAAATCTGTCTCTCCTTCCATAAGGGTAGTGATTCATTTTGCATGGCTCCGGTGATAATATCAGCATCTTCTTCGAAGGCATAATAATTATCTCCGTTCCGTAATAATACAATGGCATCTTGGTACCTCGTTTTTAGTTTGTACCACGCTTCGTAAGTATCATTCAGAGTAACAGGTTGTTTCTCGTTTTCAATAATATTGACCGTCATAATTTTTAAATTTCGTTTCTAAAAAGATTAATGGAAAAAGCAAGACAAACATTTATTATCTGCCTTGCTTCTTTGATACTTAGTTGAGCATGAAAGCCGTGTCTCCCTGTTGGGCAAATGCACTACATAAATCAAATGCCTTTTGTGTCCGCCGTTGTCCGGTGCCACCATAAAGGAGGGATTTCATTTTCGCTTCATCATCCTTGTACTTTCTTACATTCTGGAAGTAACCGGTTATACCGTTGTAAGCACCAAATAAGGTTCCCTTGGTGGTTTCTAACTGCTGTGATTCATTGCCCAAAGCATATTGGTAAGCATCCATGCAGTTATTGAGAAAGTGAGTGGACAGTTCATTGTCTTTTCCACGCCTGATATCGCGCAACACTTCCTTATTCGGAACCATAGCCAGCTGAATGAGCTTGTACACTTCCTTGTCTGTTACCCGCACCTTTGACCAATTGTTGAAGATGTCTTCCAATTGTGAAGAAAGTGTATTGGTGATACCCATCACTTTGTGGGCTTCTTCAAGCCGTTGCTTTGCATTGTTGGTATGCCGGATGCGGATGCAGTTGCTCATGTTTTTGAGGGCTGCATTAAGCGTGTTGTTGCAAACAATACGAATGGGTGTAAAGGCTGCGGTAATGGCACCAGAACCATCGTGAGTGGTCGTTAGAAAAAGATATTGTTCAATCAAATCTTCCCTGCCGACTTTGATATAAGATGGAAGTTTTGCGGTGATAAATATGCGTTCTCCCTTGCCCAATGCGCCAGCCGTTTCATACAGGATGCCTTCCCCTTTCACAATCGAATCGAAGAAGGCAAAGGCATCGCGGTTCTGTACCACTTCGTATTGGTTGCCGACTACGCCCAACACCTGTTCTGTATCTAACCTCACGGTGGCAAAGCAATCAGGAACAATCAGTCGCTCGGTGGCGGGAATCGGCGTTCGTTTTGAAGTAAACATTGTTCTTCGCTCTACTCTGAAATCCAAACCTGCATACACCAAAGCATCTTCGCTGTTGGGATAACCGGTTACCACTTTTCCCAATCCGTGCCATGCTTTTTCCTTCACTGAAAAGAAGCTGTGTTGTTTTGTTTCTTCGTTGAAATGAATATTATGTGCCATTGTTATGTGCCCAGCTTTGATTTGTATCCCGCAGGCGGTCCTGCTGCGGTTTTGTTTGTTGTTTTAAAATGATTGCTGTCTGATAAGGGAAAAGGGTTGATGAAAAGAAAGCACCTACCTAAAACGGTATATCGTCCATCGGTTCTGTGATAGATGCGATGTCTTCGATGGCAGCTTTTTCTTCCCTGCCATTGTCGGTCTCTTTTGTTCTTCCGGATAGGTTGCCGCCATGCACCTTAATGGTATTGCAGTGCATGTTGAAAGAAGTTTTGGCAGTGCCGTCCTTAGCGATATAAGGCCGTACGGAAATGCGTCCGCTCAGCTCGACAACAACGCCTTTTAATAGCCTTGTTGCCACGCCTTTCCCTATCCAGTAGCTGCACTCCACATACTGTGTTACCTGCACTGCTTCCTGGGCTCCTTTCGGCTTGTAATAATCATTGATGGCAATTGAAAACTGGACGACTTCCTTTCCACCTTTTGTGATACTTATCACCGCATCTGCGGTGACTCTTCCTGTGAGTTCCATAACTGTGTATTGATTGGTGATTAAATGCTTAGTGATATTGCCTGCAAACGGGGCAGAAGCAGCGGGCTTTTTTACAGTTTTTTAGTTTACGCTCTAACGTCCGGTCTCCCTTCTCCCACACGCGGACAACGCCCCACTGGATACCTTTGTGGTTAACCGCGATGAGCAGTTTAGCGCCTTTGTTGTTCTTATGCTTTTTGATGCGTTGTTTAAGGTCCTTTTCCACGAACCCGATGTAGTGTTGTGCGTGATGAAGCTTTTCTTCGAAGTGAATCAGGTAAACCATAAAAAACATCATTTTGTAAAAGAAAAAACGGAAAAAAAGAAAGCTGTTGAAAGAGCAGGCTGCCACGCAAAGCCAAAAGGAAACGGAATAAATTAGCGAGTGTGAGACAGGATTTTAAGAAGGTTTATGCCGTAGTCTTTTGGCAGCTTTTACAGTGTTTTAAACAATGGCAGCCTGCACAGCTTTGCGGCTCTTTTTATCCGTTGTTCGTTACAAAAGGAAGATTTGATGTCAGACTCAATATTTCCTTACCACTCATTTTATCAGTTTGGCAATGTTTGTTTGAAACATTTCAAGGAGATGGGTATAGAAGATTTTTCTTCAAGTGGGTTCCCTATTTCAGTGAGTTACTGAATCAATACCTATTGAAAGGCAATGAAGAACGCGATGGGACTGAAACCCCGTGGTTGACGAAGTGCATCGGACTGGCACAACGCTATATTCTTTTAAGTGTCTCCTGCTATATAAGCGTGTGACAGGTAGAGGAACAAAGGATAGAAACGGGTAAAGTGGCATCGCGTTCTTCATTGACCGAACGGAGATTGCCGGAGCTGCAAGCCGTGTGACAAACTGCGTAGAGTAACGGAGCACCCGCAGGGCATGGCAGCTAAAAACAAACCATAAAAGAGACATAAGACTTCTTGTTTTTTGCTGGCATGGTTTGGCGCATCGGCTTGCGGACGGCAGCCGGAGAGAGACCTTATTACCTTTGTGCGTGGGCGGCTGTTTGGCTGTTGGAGAAGCTTAGCCGAAACATGGCTGCTGCGCTGGCTTATGTGCGTGAGGGCAGCGATGTTTGTGCGGTGGATTGTATTGGGCAAAAGCATTTGGCTGCGTTGGGCTTTGTGTTTGGCTTGCAGCGAAATGCTTTTGGGCTGTTTCCAGTATCTTATATGCGGGGTGAATAGTAAATAACAGAAGCACCCAATAATATAATCAGAACACCAATTAAATCGTACTTAGTTGGTAAATAGTCATCCACTTTATAAGCCCAGAAAAGAGACAAAACAATAAAAAGCCCACCGTAAGTGACATATACTTTTCCAAAGTTTGAGTGTTGCAAAGTTGCAATCAATCCATATAGGGCAAGTAAGAACCCGCCCAAGATTCCGTACCAAAACGGCTTTCCTTCTCTTACCCAAAGCCAGACAAGATAACCGCCACCAATTTCGCATAGCCCCGCCACCACAAATATTAAAACAGATCTTATAAACTCCATCAGTTAATTACATTTCAAGTTCTGATGTGATAAATTGTTTTGCTCCTTTTGGTCCTGTTATTTCTAACCACGCCTCAGTTTTATCTCCACTTATAGAAAGATTGAAAATAAAAAAATCGCAACAAGCTCTTTCTGTTTTTACGAACTCTGTAAGTTCATCCACCATTTTGTCTGAACCAACAAACTTGTATGAATAACCGTTTGCTAATTCTTTCTTTTGAAGCATTTGGATTTTTAAACTTTTAATGACTGTATCTTTTCGTTTTCTAAGCTCGGGTGAGGTGAGTTTACAACTGAGCTCACCTTTCTTATTTTTTGCTTCGCAATCGTCGGTACAGACTGATTTTGATTTCGTTTGTGCACTGGTAAATATTGCCATAATTATGAAAGCCAGTAAAAAAAATGATCGTTTCATATTGTTGTTTTGCTTTTGTGTTAGCCTGGTGCTTTCAAATTTTTATACTCTTAGATTTGCAAACATAAACAGTGGAGTATAGGCAACGGTCAAGTGTTTTTTTGAAAAATTTATTTACGATGTTAATAGGAGAATTGGTTACGCAATCTGGCTTGTCAAAAGATACCATTCGATTTTACGAAAAGCAGGGTCTTATTAGTGTGAGCCGGAAAGAGAGAAGAAGTAATAATTACAAAGAGTATTCTTATGAAATACTGGAGAGATTACTTACCATAAAAAGGTTAAAGGATTTTGGTTTTACTCTTACAGAAGTTGCTGACATGCTGAGCTTGATTGATGTGAACGAAGCTACCTGCAATAATGTATCGAATAAGATTACAGAGAAGGTAGACTTGCTTGATAAAAAAATAAAAGACCTAATTAAAATCAGGTCGCTACTGCTAACTGGCGCTAAGAAATGTGCAGGCTTTTGCAATCCGCTTAAAGCGGATGAAAACTGTGCGATACTCGTTTCACCTAATCTTTAAAGTTTCATACAGCATTTTATTTTACCAAGTCATTGTATGAACCGGCATTTAGCAAGGTTTCAATTTCATTAGCATCAGACAACTTTATTTTAGTAAGCCAGCCTTCTGTAAAAGGATCTGAGTTAATCAAAGTGACGTTGTCTTTCAAAGCTGTATTTACTTCTGTGATTTCTCCACTAACCGGCATGTATAAATCGGAAGTTGTTTTAAGTGCTTCTACGGAACCAAACACTTCGTCTTTCTTAAACTGCTTTCCGATAGATGATAAATCAACATACACAATTTCGCCAAGCTCACTTTGTGCAAATTCAGTAATGCCTACCAGTGCCCGATTGTCGTTTAACAATTGCAGCCAAGTATGTTCTTTTGAGTATTTGTAATCTTTAGGAATTTCCATGTAGTGAATGTGTTTTTGTTTAAAAGCCTCTTCTTAGCATGTCTGCGTACTCATTCGGTAAAGGACTTTCTTCTACGGCTTTTGCTGCTTTTTCTACATCGTAATCAAAGCGTATAAACTGAACCTGAACAGCCTCTTTATTGGTAATGCTGCTATCTGAATTTATGGTAAGTATGACATAACAACCTTGCGGATTGCCGTCTTTTGGCTTGCCTACGGAACCAATATTGATAGCATGTCGGTAGTGTGTGTTTTCTGTTGGCTCGGTTGGTAATATTCTGTGATAGGGTTTGTGTGTGTGACCAAAGCACATGATATCGGCATCGGCTCCCTCCATAATTCTCAGGAGGCTCTTTTCATCTCTTTCTTCGAATAAATATTCGTTTATCTTTCTGGGGCTTCCGTGTACAAGAAGTAAATTGAGCTTATCGTTATTCAACTGAAACTCTACCCGGATGTGCGCTGGCAACGTTCTTAGGTACTTTCTTTCGTCGGGCTTTACAATTGAGTTGGTATAAGAAATGGAAATTTTGCCCATATCCTTTTCTGTATCTGTCTTGTAAGCACAACCGCATTCGTCACTTAGTAAGCCAATGCCCTGATCGTAATTGCCTGCAATGGTAGGTATGCCTCTGCGACGTATTTCATTGACAACTTCATTGGGCCAGATGTTATAACCTACTAAATCGCCAAGGCAATAGATAGCATCGGGTTTTTGTTCTTCAATGCTTTGCAAACAAGATTCAAGCGCCGGAAGGTTTGCATGTATATCACTGAATAATGCAATTTTCATTGTATATTATTTTGCGTTTTGTAATTGTGGATTTGTGTAGTATTTGTTTCGGAACCAAAAGGCTACATTGACTAAAGCTATTAAAGCAGGTACTTCTACCAAAGGACCAATAACACCGGCGAAAGCCTGCCCGCTGTTAATACCAAAAACACCGATGGCTACGGCTATGGCAAGCTCAAAATTGTTGCCTGCTGCTGTGAATGCGATAGATGCATTGGTTGAATAATCGGCACCCATTTTTTTACCCATAAAGAAGCTGACCAAAAACATGATAGCAAAGTAGATAACCAAGGGAATGGCTATCCTTATCACATCAAAAGGTATTTGTACAATCAACTCTCCTTTGAGGCTGAACATAACAACGATAGTAAAGAGTAAGGCAATGAGTGTAATGGGAGAAATGAGGGGAATAAACTTGTTTTGATACCAGTCATCGCCCTTTAGCTTTCTTAACACCATGCGGCTTAATACGCCGGCTGAGAAAGGAAGACCTAAATAGATGGCAACGCTTTTAGCTATCTGGCTGATGGTTATGTTTACTTCTGCGCCTTTGATACCGAAGAGAGGCGGAAGCACAGTAACAAACACATAAGCATATACACTGTAAAGCAGTACCTGGAAGATGCTGTTTAAAGCGACTAAACCGGCTGCGTATTCGCGGCTGCCTTCGGCTAATTCATTCCAGACGATAACCATGGCAATGCAACGGGCTAAGCCTATGAGAATAAGACCTACCATATATTCAGGGTAATCGTGCAGAAAGATAATGGCAAGGAAAAACATTAAGATCGGTCCTACAATCCAGTTGAGAAATAAAGACATACCTAAGACCTTTGTATTCCTGAACACTTCCTTCAGCTTTTCATATCTCACCTTTGCAAAAGGCGGATACATCATAAGTATTAAACCAATGGCTAACGGAATATTGGTTGTACCGGAAGAAAAGGAATTGATAAAGGTTGATGACGAAGGAATGAAGTAGCCAATAAGAACGCCTATAGCCATCGCTATAAAAATCCATAGTGTCAGATACCTATCTAAGAAACTTAACTTCTTACGTTCGTTTGCGGGAGCGCAATTGTTTGCCGACATAATTTGAGTAAAGTGATTTGATTAATTGCAACAATCAGGACCGCAACAAGCGGCTTTTTCATCTAATGGCTTTTCTGCATACACGGTAATGCTCCTGATGCCTGTTCCGGATTGTTTGAACTCTTCAATTTGTTGTGCTGATAAGTATTGGCTTAATATGTCGTCAGGGATGATAATGGCTTTGTCTTTCTGTACTGTGATGTTAGTAAAACCATTTGCTTTTATTAAGTCTAAGTACACTTGTTTTTGAATAGCACCGGCTACACAACCGGCATACATTTCGGCTGCTTCTTTTATCTCTTTTGGTAGTTCACCTTCTAGTACGATATCGGATATCGAAAAATGACCGTTTGGTTTCAGCACCCTGTAGATTTCTTTGATAACACCATCTTTGTTAGGCACAAGGTTTAATACACAGTTGCTTATAATTACGTTTGCAGTGTTGGCAGTTACCGGCATCTTTTCAATATCACCCTGGCGAAACTCAACGTTATGAAATCCTCTTTTCTCGGCGTTGGTTCTTGCTTTTTCTATCATGGCAGTTGTAAAATCAATACCGATTACTTTGCCGGTTTCTCCTGTTTCATGACGTGCGATAAAAGCATCATTTCCTGCACCGCTGCCAAGATCAATAACCACATCGCCTTTTTGAATGTTGGCAAATTGGGTAGGTAAGCCGCAGCCTAAGCCTAAGTCTGCATCTGCATTGTAACCTTCTAATTGTGTGTAGTCGTCTGACATAATGTTGTACACTTCTGTAGAACAGCCACCCGCACCACAGCAAGAGGATTCATTTGTTTCTTTGTCTTGCAGAGCTATTTCGGAGTACTTCTGTCTTACCAGTTCTTTTACCTGTTCTTCTGTTTGCATGATTATTATATTTATTACTATCGTGATATTACGATGATTAAAGGCAAAAAAAAGTCAGCAACAACTGCTGCCACCTTTGAAAGATTCAAATAGTTGATTAATGCCAGCCTGTGCTATTTTCCATTCTTTCTCGTCAATGCAGTAACACACTTTTGCGCCGTCTATCTCACCTTTGATTAAACCGGCTTCTTTTAATTCTTTCAGGTGTTGTGAAACGGTGCTTTGGGAAAGTGGTAATTCTTCAACAATATCACCACACATGCAGGACTGGCTTTTGGCTAAGAATTGCAATATGGCAATGCGCGCAGGATGGGCTAATGCCTTGGCATATTTCGCCAGCCTGTTTTCCTTTACACTAAACTCATCTGATTTTGTGGCTCCCATAATTGAATCGCAATATTACGATGGGTATTTAGATTGCCAAATTAATTTTGAAATAAAGTGGTCTTTTTCTATTATTAAGGATAATACTCAAACAATAATTATAAGGTGACTTGTATTAGTATCTTCGGCTTACCAAGGCGTTAACCGATTGTAAAAGCGCTGTAATAAAACATTAATCCTTCATGGAAGTAATCGAAATATCAAAGCTGGTTGATGATAGAAACAGAATGCTATGGGAGGCTATAAATTCGGCTTATGTTGTCGATTTAGCACCTTCTGGAAGCTTAGAATATCGCTGTTACTCACAAGGTAATAATGCAACTATATTTGTTGCTACTGAAAATCTTTGCTCGGATTCCTTTACCCATGAACTTCTCCATTTAAGTATTTACCTTAAAAGGGTATTCATTGGAACCAAGCTAACTTTAAAAATATCTACAAGTAAAATTTTGAGTAAAATTTTAGATGCGGATTTATTAGAGCATATAGGTAACTGCCTAAATCACATTAAGATGTTACCTATTTACTTAGACATGGGCTACAATCGAGAGAAGTTTTTATTTGACTACAATGAAGATAAATGTACAAATGAGGAAATCAGAATGATTCAACAAGCATACAAGAAAGGGAGCTTTTACAATACTCTTGCAGTAAGACTTTTCATTGGAAAATTTATGGCGGTAATGGCGGATCCTAACGAAGCTTTTAATTATGACCCTTGTCTAATGAAATTGAAATCGGTAGATGCAACTTTATTTCACTTACTCCAAGAATTTGTTGAAGATTGAGAAGACTTTGATATAGAGGATAGCAGCCCTTTTAATAATTGTGGTGATTTGGTTGATGCTGTTTATGAAGATTTAAAAAAATGGATGACTAATAAAACATTTTCAGAATAAAACGCTTTACCTCCTGCTACCGGATATCAATAAAAAAACATTATCGAATTCTGCATGTTACACGCGGGCTTGTGAAAGAGACTTTTGGGGTAGAAATGAAAAAGGCTCAATTAAGAGCCTGTACATATTATTTTAGAATGGGACTGATTCGAGACTATTTAGAAAAGCATTTGCTCTTACTATTTTTCCAGGGAAGAGTTCCTTGTCTTTCAATTTTTTTGCAACAAATCTCAGAGAAGGCACAACTTTCCTTCCTTTTTTACTGAAACTTTTTGTTTGATATTTGCTTACCATAGTAGCTTGCATAAAGTAAAAGTATTTTATTATTTTTTAAGAACCAAAATAAAATCATATTCCTCACCTGGTGAATACTGGTGCAATCCCTGCCGTTGACCCTTATTAAAACCGCCGAAGAATGAATAATTTATTGATAAATCATCGAAGTGCCGATTGACATAATTTCGATAATTGGATATTCTTCTATTTGCATTTTTACAAATATTAGTACACTTCTTTTTGCAACTAAGTTTACAGCCGGTAATAAACTCTTCTGTACTATCACTGCCCTGAACTAAAACAACATCGTGAGGATGCCCATTGAAAAAGACAGGTATAGTGCTTAACACTGTATTGAACACCTTAAATGCATCACCATTGTTCCGAATGCCTTTATCATCTACATTATTGGTGCTAATATCATAATCACCGAAGCCTAAATTATATACCATTCTTCCATTGAGAATTTGCAGCGGTGAATATTCTATTGATTTAGTGATAATTGCGGGTCCGATGCTGTAAAAAAAATATCTGACTTTTCCATCTGTTTCATCTTGCTGCGTACTGTATTTATGAGCACTCATGATTGAGTAAAAATATTTTATAAATAAGGATGTTCCAAATGACTTTTGAAGCATTGATGGCTGGCAGGGAAATGCTTTTGCATTTTAATCAACAACTTTTAGAAGAATTATGAAACTTTTGGAAGTTGTGCCTCGCGGAATACTGCACTTAACAGTGTTTCAATGTAATCTTGGAAATTGGTGTATGTTGTCTTTGCATATTCTTCGCCATCAATCAATGTAGGAATACTCTGTAACGGCACTTCTGATTTGAGAATAACATTATCGTATTTATCCCGAAGTTCATGAGTTTCACTGCCATCGCTACTTATCGAACTATAACGTTTAGCTCCACCAAGCGTTGGAAGATCATCATCCCAAATTGAAATGTATCTTGATGGTTTTTTAGTTAACCCTATCCTCGAAGAAGTGGTTTCTACCGGTGAAGTGCCGGATTTTATATGTTTGACTGATGATGGAATAGATAAAGCAATATAATGAGTAGCTGAATCTCTACGACGTGTTAAATCCTGTATCCATGAGCCAGTTGCCTGCTGAACAATAGATAGACTTTCTTTAAAATTAGTATATTTTAAAAGTACGTCAGGAAATTTTGTATGACTGTGAAATTGAGTGGCTCCCTTCAAAAAACTTGCTATGACACGAGTAAGAGTACTAAGTGTAGATCTAATAGAATATAATAGAACTTCAAATTCATTTTCAAGTCTAATATCCCGTAAGGCAAAAGTGCTGGTTGCTAGACCTGATGTAGGATATTTAAAAGGGGTAACAACAGCTGCGGATTTGTCAAATTGCTCTTTATGTTCTTTACAAATGGATGTCCAACACTGCATTCGAAATTCCACTCCTAATATCTTTCTCTTTAAAGAGGCTAACCGTGTTAAGTACTCTTCCAACTCAACATAAATATTATCTGGCTTTTTGCCTCCACGAGGAATTAAACTGTCAATTAGAATATCTATTTTCTTGTACATGGGATTGTTATAGGGCTTACCTGTTTAACGGTAAAAGTAAAGAAAGCCCCCTAAAAAGGAAGCTGTGAAAACCAAAGCCTGCCAGACCTAACTACATGATGCAGATAAAAGCCTGAAGGAAGCCGATACACATGGATGATGGAACGTGAACTGCCATACGAATAACAAAAATGCCGGCAAGCAAGAAACTGGAACATAGATAGATAACGATCACGGGGAACAGGTACCAAAGCATACAACATAACAGAAGATTTAAAAATTAAACAAATGATGTGGAGCAAATGGTAAGGGGCACAACAGGAAGCAAAAGGAAACGGAATAAATGAGAGCTTCTGTGGGTCGGGCTTTGTATTTATGCCGTAGTCTTTTACGCGGTCGAACATGAGGGAACTTGCGTGCCCCTTAACTTTGTGTAACTTCATTTGTTTTTTTCTTTAGCAGTGGTTACACCCGAAGGGTATTGGCTGTTTCTGTTTCCTGAACGAAGAGATTGTTATAAATAAAAAAAGCCCGGACAAATTGTATCCGGACTTGTGCTCTTATCCCTTAAAGTTTTATTTGACTCGGAATCTCATTCCTGCATATAGCATTCTTCCTGTTATGGGTCCCCAAATCATGGAGGCATCGAAGTATTCGCTAAAAGGTTGTGAGGCTGCTATGATTGCGTTCTTCTGATAGTAATTGGTGAGGTTTTCTGCACCTACATAAACATCGAACAAACTGCCTTTGCCGATTGATTTGCTTATCTGTGCATTCATGGTTGCGAATGCGGGTGAATAGGCTGGGCGCTGATACTCTGCGGGATTGGATGCTGTTGATGGCAAACGCTTCCTGCTGTTGTAACTGATGGTATAATCGAACTTCCAGCCTTTTATCTCGTAAGACAGGTTTGCAAATGCTCTGTTTTGTGCTGTTAATGGCTTTTGCAGCAATTGATTGCTGTAAGTTGTTTTAACATCGAACAAGCGATACGCTAACCTTACATCTAAACGGGTAACGGGTATAAATGAAACTTCGGTTTGAAAGCTATTGGAGTATGATTTTCCAACCAGATTGTAGAACTTAATTTGTCTTGGATCTTCGACATCAACTACAACCTGATTTGTGAAATCGTTTCTGAAGAAATCTATCCCTACAGTAGCCGGACGATTGAAAAGTGTAAACTTCTGATCGATTGTGATTCCTTTATTCCAGGCTACTTCGGGACGCAAACCGTAAGCGCCACTGGCTGTTGATGTTATTATATTAACCTGACGGGAACTTACTAATACACCATTGTTTTCGGCAAAGATGTTGGCGGTACGCTGACCTCTGCCGATGCTTGCTCTGATAACCGTTCCTTTAAAGGGCTGATACCTTAGGTTTAAGCGGGGTGTTGTGAACCAACCATATATGCTGTTGTAATCTTCCCGTAATCCTACTACGGCATCGAATTTATTTGATGGTGCAAATGTGTATTCTAAAAAGGCACCTGACACGACTTCTTTTCTGCTGTAATTGTTGGTTTTGTATGTTTCGTTGTAATTGTCGTATACGAGGCTTGCACCTGTGCGGAATTTATGTTCTGTTGTGTTGATGATGGATTGATAAATGAGATTGGAATAAAAATTTTGCTGGTGTGCATTATAAAGCGTCATGCCATAATAAGAATCCTGTTTATGGTCGAAAGCTGATAATTGCAAACCAATGCTTTTATATTTCTTTCTTGGAAATACATACCCAACTTTTGCGAATGCTTCCATTCTTCTTGTGTTGATTTCGAGCCCGTAATTGTTTGTGGTAAACTTATCTTTTTCCGGATTGAAACCAAGCTGTCCGCCTGTTTTATTATCGCTTAAGAACTTAACGCCAAACTGAGTAATGAAGCCTTTGTTGTTATCGAAACTCCAGCGGTTCATGCCTGTAAAGAGGTTTCCGGTTGGTAAATCTCTAAAGCCATCTTTATTGAAGTCTAAGTTTTTATTATTGAAATAATCGTTGTGAAGTAATAAAGTGGTTGCCCATTTCTTACCAATTTTTTGAGTGAGATTCAGATTGACATCTGTTCTACCGAAATCGTTAGCATAAACATTGGCATACAGCTTTTCGCTGCTGGCAGGCTTTTTTAATTCAACATTTATCTGCCCTGCAATGCTTTCGTAACCATTGGCTACAGAACCTGTGCCTTTGCTTAACTGAATACTTTCTATCCAAGTGCCAGGGATAGAACTGAGACCTAAAGAAGTGGCTAAACCGCGCGGACCGGGTAGATTTTCAACTGTGAGCTGTGAGTAAACACCTGCCAATCCTAATAGCTGAATTTGTTTTGAGCCCGTTACCGCATCACTGTAAGAAACATCTACTGAAGGATTGGTTTCAAAGCTTTCGCTGAGGTTGCAACACGCTGCTTTAAATAACTCCTGTTGCCCTATTTTCTCTGTTCTGAAGGGATCTGTGGAACTGATATAAGTGCTTCTTAAAGAGGATGTAACTTTTACTTCCTTTAAACCGCCGCCGGTTGCCAGTATTATCTTTACCTCATGAGTTGGTGATACCGAAATAGTATCTGAATTATAGCCGGTATAGCTTACTATTAATCGTTCGCCATTCTGATGAATGCTAAACACGCCGCTTTCGTCTGTAACAGTGCCGATGCTAGTGCCTAGCCACACAATGCTTGCACCTGATAGCGGTTTGAAAGACCCTTTTTTGTCTTCTGATAAAACCACACCTTTAATAATACGCTCACCAAGAGCTGAGTATGTTTGACGCAGGCTGTCTGACTGTAGGAAGGCTGCCAGGCTGTCTGCTGTTGGGTTCATCTCTTTCATGCTTTCCATTTGCCGATAATAACAGCATTTGGGTAAAGCAAAATAGTCTGCGTCTTTTGCCTGTTTATAGTAGGTGTCATGCCCTACTGAGGTTATCTTATTATTGATCTTATCAAACGAAATTTTAGAAGGATTAAAAGAAACGGTGAGCATTTTAGTATTCACGTTCCAGTCTGCTTTTTCTATTCCTTTTATCTGTAAAGCAGTTTCTATTCTGTGTTTGCATATTTCGCAAACACCAGACACTTTAAATGATGCAGTTGTATCTTTTGCAGCGGGGCTGCCGGTCTGTGCAAAGGCTTGTAAACCACTTAACAAAAGACATAGCACCATCACGCGGGATATGTTCATCTCGTATAATTTAAAACAGCATCAGGAGAGGGATTAAGCTATCCTGATGCTTTTGTGATTAGTCTTTTGTTACTTTATCTGTTGGTTTAAGTGCAACCATATCCATTTCGCACTTTGGACATTTGCCCTTCTTTGTGCTGATGACATCTTTGTCCATCGGGCAAGTGTATAACTTAACGACCTCTGCCTTCATTTGTTCTTTTTTCGAACGCATTGTCATATCGTTGTTGCATACCGGGCATTTTGCAGGTACGTTGCTAACGTATTGCGGGTGCACGGTACAAGTGTAGGTAAGGTAGGTTGTAAGTGTAGTATCCGGATTCGCTTTTGCTTTTTGTGAGAATGATGCCAATGATATAAACATGGCTATGAGGCATATAATAAACGATTTCATTTTATTGATTTTATACTGTAAAACGGACATATAAGAAGTAATAATTCTGTTTTTTGATTAGAAAACAGGAACCTAAGGCAAATGATTAATCAATGCCTAAAAAGAGAGACGGAATGTATAAAATCAAATTCTGAAAACGCAGTTAGAAAGATAAACAGGTATGGAACTAATGATTGGGGGCGCATGAATATTGATAAACCGACTATTGCTCTGTTCGTTTACGCCATTTACTTGAAAAATGCTGTTAAGCGTATGAAGGTAGCTATAGGATAAGGTTGGTGCATAGATAATGACAGCCGCATCGTGTGCATCTTTTACCTTAAACGATCCATATTTTACTTTGCAACAACCTTCTTTATCTTTCGCACCGTCGGCAAGTACAAGCTTGACAGACGTTAAGTTATTGCAGCAATAATCTCCCTTTACTGCAAAACCTGTGGAAGTAAATGCGTAAATAAAAAGAAGAAATATAATGACTGCCTTTTTCATGGTCTGTTTTGCAAAAGTAATCAATTGCTGACTATTTAATTTTTTGGATAAAGTGCATTTTTCAAACACAGAATTTGATATTGCTGCTCTTTTGTACAACCTCGTTTATTGTTCGTTTTTAATTCGAATCTAATAACTATCTCTTATTATCAATCAACCAAGTGGACAGTTGCAATATGGCTGTGTTTTCCTGATTAATGATCTCCTGCGCTATGGTTCGGATTGAGGAATCGGCACCATAACGTAAATAGGAATAACAAGTAGCTGTCATAAGTTGCAGATGAGGTATCATTAACGTAGCATAATCGTTGTCAATGTCTCCGGTAATTAATTGCGTGTCTGCAACTAGTGACATTGCTTGGAGATTTGCTGTTAACTCGGTTTTAAATGCGGAATCGCTACTATAAACTGTAAATGAGTTTAACCGAACGGAATCATACAGGAGTATATGTAAGTTTTGGAATGTATTTTCTGCTATTTGCATTAGCTCTTCGTTCTTGTTTTCGTGAAACAAGGCACTTGACATATCTCCACCATGATGAAGAACTTTCATAACGCTAATAAAGTCTATTTCCAAGCTATCTGAAAACGATATTGCATTTACATCATTTATCATATCGTGGAACGATGCCATTGTTTCGTTCTCGCCATGCGCTTGCAAATGCTGCTTCTGCTCTTTTGTACAAGAAAGAAAAGCACATGCACTAATTAATAGCAGCGAAAAGATTTTTTTATGCCTTTGAATCATTACGTTTAGTTAGTAGTGAGATTTAAGCCTCACCATTATTACTTAGGGAGAGGCTTGCAATTTTATTTATTCAGAGATAACCATGCTTCAAATTCCTTAATGTCTTTCTGTTGATCGTTAATACCTTTTTGTGCCATTTGCTTTAGCTTATCTGACATGCCATTTTTTAGTTCGAGTTTAGACATTGCGATACCATCTTCGTGATGGGAAGCCATCATTGTTGCAAAATCTTTGTCTACATTACTACTCATTTGCATGGATTTCATTTTATCCATTGTTACCGACATACCTTTTTGCAGTTCGCCCTCGCCATGCTTCATTCCAGAGGGCTTATAATCCTGAAGAAACTCTTTTAACTTTTGCTGTTCGCCGGTTTGCTTTGTTATAATTTCCTGCGCGTTTGATTTCATTTTGGCATCGCTACCCTGCGAAAGCTCAACCTGCGCCATATCTATAGCGCTCTGATGGTGCTGTATCAACATTGTGGCAAAGTCTTTATCGAAATCGCCAGTCATTTGCATTGCGTGCATTTTGTCCATCATGTTATTCATTGCAGTCATTAAACCGCCGGAAGAAGTTGCAGAATCCTGAGGCATTGACATTTGCATTTGTGCAGGTGTTGTATCAGTTGCCTGCGCAGTTGTGTCTGCACTGGAAGATGCTTGTGCGCTGTCGTTACAGGCGATTAATAAACTTACTCCTAAACCAGTAAGAAGTAATAAAAATAAGTTCTGTGGATTTTTCATAAAGTTTGTTTTAAATGCGTAATAATTAAGATGCACCAATGAACGGAGCTTTGGATGTGAAAATTTGTCCATCTATTTTTTATCTTTTGTTGGCAATGAGCCAATTGCTCATTTCCTCGATTTCCATTGTCTGACTGTTGACAATACTAGTGGCCATTTCTTTCAACATTTCATTGTTGCCATGATGCAGATAAGTAGAAGCATTGTCGATAGCAGCCTGATGATGTACAATCATTAAAGTTGCCATATCGTTGTCGGTATCGCCTGTGATTAGCTGTACATCGGCTGTTTTTCCCATCTTGTCCATGTTTGCCATTTGCTCCATTGTAAACTCAGTATCTGTATTGTCTACTGTATTAGATGCAAGGAAATTATTTAACTCGGTAATTTCCATTGTTTGCTCGTCGATAATCTTCTGCGCTGTACGTTTTAGACTATCGTTAGTTCCTTCAGCTAATTCAAAATGAGCCATATTAATAGCGCCCATGTGGTGCATTTTCATCATCATGGCAAAATCTATCTCGGGATCATTGGTCGGCGTCATCATGTTCATAGAATCCATCATGGCATGCATGATGCTCATCATTGCATTTTCATCGTGAGCCTGTAGCTGGATGCCATCATCGTCTTTGCTGCATGCGGAAAAGAACAGGATGAGTGCGCTGCCGAGAACTAACATTGTGTTTTTCATAGTTGCGTGTTTTACTTGTGATTTATCAATTGTAATTAATGGACTATTGAGCTTTTGTTCTTTCTAAAATTGCCTTCATCTGGGCAATTTCCTGTTCCTGTGATCTGATTATCTCCTGTGATAGCTTTTTTACTTCGGGATCGGTTAATGTAGCGTGTTTGCTAAACAGAATTGCCGACGAATGGTGTGGTATCATACCCTTCATATATTGCCGGTCGCTTATGAAAGTCTGGTTTCTCATAAAAACCAAAGCGACAACGAAAACAATAATGCTTGACGATAGGATGATGGTATTCATCTTATTATCTGTATACATCTTCCGCATCATAAGGAGCATAATGAAAGACATAGCGGACGCCATGAGAAGTGCCATATACAACCGGGTTGTACTCAGATATATATGATCTGCTTCATCGACATTCAGAAACATGATAGCATACATAATGACGAAAGAGACAGCTATCATTATCAGAAATTTCCTATAAGCCATGATTGTGATTTTTGAACATTAAAAAAAGGGATGCTAATGGTGTAAGCATCCCTGCCTGCTTTACATCATTTTCCGGCATTCTTCCGCGCATTGTTTACATGCTTCCGCGCACTCCTGGCAGTGCTTCATACCTGTGTGCTGGGCACACTCAGCGCCACAGGCTTCGCAGATGTCGGCACACAAAGCACAAAGCTCTTTTGCCTTACTGCTGCCCAAGCTCATTAACTGTGCAGATGCATAGCAAATGGCAGCGCATTCCATGTCTAACTGAATACACTTTGCCATCATTTTTACATCTTCTTCCTGTAGGCAGGAACTGGCGCAATGATTACATAAGGCAGCACATTTTAAACATGCTTCAATGCAACTTTTGTAGGTGTGATAACCTGTCATATCCTTTTATTTAATGGTTAAGAAACAATACTGTTTGCCAAAAGCTTTTATGGAATTATAAGTTTCAATTCAAAATCAACGGGGTATAAAATCAAAAACCAGACTACTACAACCTAAAAAACAACACAATTATGGATAAGATGTACATTTAAACCGAAAGCCTTCCTTGACATCAATTTTTTGGATTGCTATTGCTTTAATAATTTAATCATCCTGACTTATTGCATAACATCAGATAATCGCTTAAGATTTTTAATTACAAGAACTTCATCAACTGACTGACGTAGCGAAGCGGCTACCATTTTAAATCTTAACGGCGTTAAGCCGGTAACTTTTTTAAACTGCGAAGAGAAGTGCTGTGAGCTGCTATAGCCAAGCTGAAAGGCAATTTCTGCAATAGTCAACTGATCGTACTGAAGCAATTCTTTGGCTTTTTCCAGTTTCTGTAGGATATAAAACTGCTCAATTGTGCATCCTTCGCACTTGGTAAACATTCGTGTGAGTAATGAGTAATCTTTAAATAATGAAACGGAAAGGAAATTGCTAAGCGTGAAATGAGGTTCGATATTTCCATCCTGTATTTTTTGAATAATTAGCGACTTCATTTTTTCGCAGTATTGCTGCATCTTATCGTTCAATACTTCAAACCCCACATTTTGCAAGGCAAGAGTGAAAGCCTCTAATTGCTCTTTGCTTAATTTTTCTACCAATTCAATTTCGCCCAGCAATACCTGTTTTGCTTCTAAGCGATGTTGTGATAACAATTGATTTATCACGATGATACATCGGGGACAAACCATATTCTTTATTAAAAGCTTCATAGAATAAACAGTTTACAAGATAATTAATAGGTGATGGTAATGCCAGCGCCCAATCCCATATCGCTATCATAGTGCGATGAAACAGAGATATATTTAGTAAGGATGTATCTTAAGCCCAAAGTATATTCTTTGTCGGTGTTCAGCATCCAGTTAAACCGAAACCTCGGAGATACGGGTATGTCTTCACGGCTTAATTGGAAGCGCATCTTACCATTAGCATCCACTCTAAAATCTGCAATCGTTAAAGTTGGTAAAGTATAAGCAACACCTGCTACAACTGTGTGACGTTTATTTTTATTACTGACCTGACCAAACAAATTCTTTGCGTCTGCATTGCTGCCAAAAATATTTTTGGGGCTATGGCTCATATCAAAGATGCCTTTTGCATTTGGACCATCAGTTTTATAATGATAATCGAAACCAACATAAGGATACAACCATTGCATTCTTCCAAGATATCGCCCTATCATCGTTTCACTTTCAAAGCCATGTTCACTATGGTAACCTAAATGCCAAAGTGTGCTGGCTTGCCAGCGTGTTTGTGCAAGCATGGCAACCCCGTCGCTGCCATTGCTTTCCAAGCCGATTCTTGCCATAGAATGAAACATCCTGTCATCAGAATTTAATCCTCGTTTCGCTACTTTGGCGCTAGGAATGTCCGTGATAGCTGAGGAATCTATACTTGCTGAATCTGTATTGGCGGGCGTCTTTTCATAACTGATGACTCTGCCCATGCCGCCCATCATGTGATATAGAATGTGGCAATGAAAGAACCAGTCGCCGCTTTCTGTCGCTGCAAATTCTATGGTGTCTCTTTCCATTGGCATAATGTCTATAATGTTCTTCATCGGCGAATAATCGCCTTGCCCGTTAAGCAACCGGAAGTCATGCCCGTGGAGGTGCATCGGGTGCCGCATCATGGTATTGTTATAAAGAATGATTCTTACATTCTCACCTTTCTTAATTAAAATTTTATCCGATTCGGAAATGGTTTTGTTGTCCATGCTCCACACATAACGGTTCATGTTTCCAGTCAAATCAAACTTTAATTCTTTCAATGGACCCGGACGCAATGTTGTTTTTTCCGGTGCGCGTAACATGGTATAATTGAGTGTAACAATATCACTGTTGCTATTACTCATGTTCATACCCGCCATATTATGATCATCCATTTTCATCTCCATTTTCTTCCCCTTTTCACTATCGCCGGATTTCATTTTTTCGCCTCGGTTTGCTTCTTGCTTTATACCTGCTAATGTATCCTTTGGATTTTCAGCACCTGTTATCTCAGGATACATCACCGTATTCATGTCCATTACCTGATTCGCCATTTGCATACCCTCCATTTGAATCATGTTGCCTTTCATGTCCATCATGTCATTCATCATCTTCATACCCGCGAAATATTTCAGCTTTGGCAACTTGGCGGCTGGCACCTTTTCGCCGCTTCCCAACCACAGCGAGGCGTATTTGGTGCGATCTTCCGGCGTTACTAAAAATTCATACTGTTTGTTTTCGGGGATAGTTACCACCACATCATACGTTTCGGATGGCGCAATAATTAACCGATCTACTTCTACCGGCTCAACATCATTGCCATCGGTAGCAACAACTGTAATTTTGCCGCCTGCATACGTTAGCCAGAAGTAAGAAGAAGCGCCGCCATTAGCAATTCGCAGCCTTACCTTATCACCTGCCTTAAATTCGGAGTGTACATCCTGATTTTTACCGTTTACCAAAAATTTATCATACGCTATATCGCTCACATCCATAGCTGTCATTCGCTTCCACTCATTGGTGAGTTTGGTTTTCAAATGCCCGGTCGCAATCGCTTCTGTATAACTTTGAATGGTGTTCTTCCGGATGCCAAACCAATCTGTTTGATTGTGCAGGCTGCGATTCACTTCTGAAGGATTCATATTTGTCCAATCGCTTAACAATACGGGTATGGTTGGGATATCCCATTCTTTCCTTTTATTTATGACGAACATGCCATACATACCTATTTGCTCCTGCAAACCCGAATGGCTGTGATACCAATGCGTACCGTGCTGAATGACAGGAAATTTGTAGAGGTAAGAGGTATGTGGCTTGATTGGCATCTGCGTCATGTAGGGTACGCCATCGTACCGGTTTGGTACGAACAAGCCATGCCAGTGAAGAGCTGTTTCTTCATCTAATTCGTTATGAACCCAAATCTCTGCTGTATCGCCTTCGGTAAACGTTAGCGTTGGCATTGGTATTTGTCCATTAACTGCTATGGCTTTTTTTGTTTTACCAGCATAATTTACAAGTGTATCGTTTACATATAAATCGTACCGAACGGTATGTGGCGGCGTATTGTTGGGAATGGTTTTAATCGTTCCTAAATCTGCTTCAGGCATGGTCATACCATTCATATCCATTGCTTTTGTGTCTGAGGTGTCACTGCTATTCATTTGCATATTACCCATCTGCATTGTGTCTTTATTATCCATTCTCACAGGCATAGATGAGTCTGAAGACATTGGCATTTTATCTTCTTTATTTGCGGCTGGCTTCGGTGTCGCTTTCGGCTTTTCTTTTACCAGCTTCATTCCGCACTTCGGGCAATTGCCCGGTTTGTCTGAATGAATTTCCGGGTGCATTACACAGGTATAACTTGTCGTCTTTTCCGCAGGCTTACTGCTTTTAGATTTTTCAGCCGTTTTCTTTGTTTCACTTTTTTTTACCGGCATATTCATACCCGGCATATCCTGCGCAGATGCAGAAAAATAAACAACCAGTATAAGTGCTATAAAAATTATCTGTTTCATTTTATTATGTCTATTTTTTTACTTTTAGCATACTTGCGTTAATGGCAACAACGATGGTGCTAACGGTCATTAAAACAGCGCCTGCTGCCGGGCTTAATAAAATACCTTGCTTATACAACACACCCGCTGCTAATGGCAGTGCTACTACGTTGTAACCAGTTGCCCAGATCAGGTTCTGAATCATTTTTCGATAAGTAGCTTTACCAAATAAAATGAGGCTAACAATGTCTGCTGGATTGCTGTTTACCAAAACGATACCTGCGGTTTCCGCAGCTATGTCGCTGCCGCTTCCAACAGCAATACCCACATCAGCTTGCGCAAGTGCAGGAGCATCGTTTACACCATCTCCCGTCATTGCTACAAACTCACCTTTGCTTTGCAGTTCTTTTATCTTTTCTAATTTTTGATGGGGTAACACTTCGGCTATAAAGCTTTCCATGCCCAATGATTCACTGACACTCTTAGCCACTTTGTTGTTGTCGCCTGTGAGCAGGATGGACTTGATACCGTTTTGTTTTAAGGTTTTGATTGCTTCTGCTGATTCTGGTCTTATCTCATCGGATAAAGCAATGTACCCCGCCAGTTGTTTCTTGATGATTACGAACACAATTGTTTCCGTATCATTGGCAATAAAGCCAGGGGGAAGAGCGATGTTATTTTCTTTTAAGTAACCCGGGCTTACTACTAACATGTCTTTACCTTCCACTGTTGCCTCAACTCCTTTGCCGGTAATAGCCTTAAAGTTTTCTGCGGTAGGAATAATAGCAGATATATCTTTTGCTTTTTGAAGAATTCCTGTTGCAATCGGATGCTCTGAGTTTTGCTCTAAGGCAGATGCCAAACGAATCAATTCATTTTCACTCAGGTCTTTATTCAGCAATACAATTTTAGATACTTCAAATTTTCCTACGGTTAATGTTCCTGTTTTATCAAATACGATTGTTGTGATTTTTCTTGCATTTTCGAATGCCGTTCGGTTTTTAATGAGTAAGCCATTTTTAGCTGATAAGGCTGTTGATTTTGCAACGACCAGCGGTACTGCCAAACCCAACGCATGAGGACAACAGATTACAATAACTGTTACCATTCTTTCCATGGCGAATGCTAAAGACTGCCCTGTTAAATACCAGTATAAAAAAGTGGCTATGCCTGAAATTAATGCAATAATCGTGAGCCATTTCGCCGCTTTATCAGCCAGTAACTGTGTATTCGATTTTGCTTTTTGTGCATCATCAACTAACTTAATCACTTGCGAGAGATAAGAATCTTTGGCGGCATGAGACACGGTAACTTTAATAGAGCCATTGCCGTTGATGGCTCCAGCAATTACTTTATCGCCTTTTGTTTTTTGTACCGGTTTGCTTTCGCCGGTAAGCATTGATTCATTCAGGTAACTTTCCCCTTCTATTATTACACCGTCGGCTGCTACTTTTTCACCAGGCTTAACTAGAATTACATCATTTTCTTTTAATGAATCCGTCTTTACATCGTGCACCATACCGGGCATAACCATGTGTGCATCAGCGGGCATTAACTGCACCAATAGTTCTAACTCTTTTGATGCGCCGGCAACCGATTTCATTTCTATCCAATGCCCTAAAAGCATAATCAGTATCAGCGTTGCCAGTTCCCAGAAAAAGTCCATGCCCTGCAACCCAAAAACGATTGCCACGCTGTAGATGTAAGCGACCGTTATCGCAAAACCGATCAGGAACATCATACCCGGATTCTTTGCTTTCACTTCATCCACCAAACCTTTTAAAAAGGGTAAGCCTCCATAAAAAAACACAACCGTTGACAGAGCAAACAAAATGTATTGCGAGCCTTTAAACTGCCAGTCAACGCCAATAAAGCGCTGTATCATTGTGGATAGAAGCATGATAGGAACGGTCAATATCAGCACGACATAAAACCGCTTTTTGAAGTCTGCAATCATCATGGCATGATGGTTATGCCCTTCCATACCCATGGATGGATTGGCTCCGTGCTGCATATTATTGTGGTCCATTTTTGAATGGTCCATAGGTGGCGTTTTTTCTGCCACTTCAATAGGCTGTTGATGTTCCATATTCTTATTTGCAGCAATCTTTCTTTCGTATGAAGACTGCTTTAAACACGTTGATTAATATTCTCTTTACTTTATCCATTTCCGCTTCATCTTTTAGCCGTAAGACTATCTTTTGCGCTAGTCGCCCAATCAATAATTAATGCTCTCTGTTTATTTGAAAGAATGGCGTTTTTATGTATCATGGTATAAGAAGATAAAGGCATTTCTCCATCTTTCACCTGGTCGGCAATTGACTTTAATTTGTGCTGTTGCTTACGCAATGAGTAAGAATCAAACTCATTAAAGTTTAATTCCTCTTTTCCATTTTTTACATGATACGCCATAAACCATCCTGCCGGCTCAACATTCATATACCATGGATACGTGGTATTATTGCTGTGGCAGT
Organism: Ilyomonas sp.; assembly: GCA_965199905.1. Classification (GTDB taxonomy): domain Bacteria; phylum Bacteroidota; class Bacteroidia; order Chitinophagales; family Chitinophagaceae; genus Ilyomonas. The sequence continues at coordinate 1,132,418 of OZ241366.1, forward strand.
CGTAACAAGCCGTTTTTAAAACAACTGCTATGTTTTGCGGAACGGTGACTACATTTTGTATATCGCTTGGCAATGCCTGCCCGCTGCTTACATTACGGGCTGGCCGCATAAACTGAATACCAATAAACAGAATTACAATCAGCCAGGTTATTTTATTCCTGATGCTCATGGGTTGTTTATTTCTTCTTTTACCGAACCGCAGGTTGGCATCTTTTTACCGAGATAAGGATTTTTAATGTCCTTGGTTTCGCTAATCCAGATGGCACCTTTCCCATTATCATACATAGGACAGGAATCTTTAAAAAGCTTCTGATTTCTGCCCATCGTTTTTAAGAGGTCATACATATCCTGGCTAAGCATATCAAAATGCTCGCGCTGATGATCTATTTTACCTGCATTTTCACCGATGTGCTCTGCGTTTTCCCTGAGGTCATCAGCCATATCTGTGTAGGTTTTCCTTTGTTCAGCATTTAATGAAGAAGCGTCTAATTTTTGCAGGGCAAGCGCCATGGCTTTGCCGCCGCCTGCAGCTTCCTTACCATCATCATTTGCCAGCGCATTTTTTATGGTGAGGTATCCTGACACAACTTTCTTTAAGGGTGAAGAAGAATTCACCCGAGCACTATCTGAAGGATTTGTATTCGTAGTTTGAACACTGTTGCCGGATGAATCGGTGTTTGCTTTTGTGCCTGGCGAATTAGTTTTGTTTGTACAAGCTGCGAATGAAACAGCTGCCCACACAACTATAATTACTATAGTTTTCATTTTTAAAATTTTTGAATGGTGTAAATAATGGAAGCGATAAATGCCTCCACCTATTCAATCTGTTTACTTAATGAATGACTATAGTGTTGCTGTTACTTTACCGCAGGTAAGCATAGCACTACCGAAGTATGGATTCTTGATGGTTTTGTCGCTGCTAAGCCAATATGTCTTTTTCATGGGACAGTAGACTTGATAAACAGGTTGGTCAGTAAGCTTAACGGATTTGATGACGGTCGCCATCGCAGATGATAAACCGGCTAAATGCTCACGCTGATGCCTGAGATCTTTAGTGTCAGCTATGCCGCTTGCTTCCTTAACCAAGTCAGATAGATTGTTAGCAGGAAAAGACTTGTTATCGTTGCTGTTTGCAGCTTGTACAAATGCCTGCGCACTGGCAGATGCTTCATTGGTATTGCCTGCCACCAAAGCGTCTTTGATATTGTAATAGAGAGAAAGTAATTGCGGTGCCTGAGATTGTTTAGTACTATCCTGGGCAAAACCTTTTTGAGTAACTGCCACTAGCATTAGGGCAGCTATGATAAGTAATTTGTTCACTTGAAATATTTTAATGTGATAAGAAATAATTACACGCATAGACAAATAATGCCATACGGATAAAGCTTACACATTAAATCAAATCTGGAACGACTGGATAGCGATACGGATGTTTGGAATGGGGGGATGGTGACTTCGGACAAATGGTTTAGTGTTCTTAGAAATGGCAGAGGGTAATGCAGTATCTAAATTGTAAAATGCGGAAAGAAAAGCGCTGAGAAACACCGGATGTATGACACTGTAAGATTGCGGAACTGCCTTATCGAGTTGTGCAATCTTAGTTACTTTATCCTTGCAGCAATTATCTTTTTCATCGCCTGAATGGTGATTGACCTGATTGTGATGATCTGACTGTTCATGATGAATATGTTTGGCTCCATCTGCATGAACATGAACCACTTCTGTCATGTCCATTTCATCATGATGATGCGTGTTAAAACCCATGTCTATTCCTATCGCACATGCAAAACCGACTACTGTATTCAATGCGGATACAATGAGCAAAAAGGCGGCTTTCAATTGTATAGAAATATTATTCTTCATTAAAACTATAAAACAAGTTGTTGCTGTTAACCGAGCACAAAAGTAATTTCAAAAAAGATAGTAGAAGTTACATAATTATGGAAAGGTTTTATATAATTATTGGTTTTATTGAAATTACCTTATACACTTTTCGCTATTTTTTCCATAATCCTGTGACTATCGCCGAATTTACACAACGCATCGCAATGCTGTCGTAAATCAGAAAACAGGATGTATTTTATCTTTGTATCTAGCTTTTTGATAGCCGGTCGTGATAATTGAAGCATTACATCTTTTTCCCTTTTATCGGGTACTATAAGATAAAAAACTTCATCGCCGTCTGCAATGGAATAACTCAAATCTGTCAATCGCAGGATACCGGAATAGATACTTGTACTTTTCTCTACTTCAAAAGCGGCAATTACATTGTTTGAACCCCGTTGAAACCACAACACATCAATGAGCTTTACCGTGTTCAGCGTTTCCTTGTCTAAAGTAAAAGCTGGAAAGCTTGAAAGGCTTATAAATGAAAAATTGTTTCCGGCATGGCATTTTGAACGGTCGTTGGAAGCAGGAATTACATCATACCCCAAAGCGCTTCCAATCTTTAACAGGTGATATTGCATTTCCGTATGCAGATGCTCCTCCTCTTTCTCCGCTTTTACTGCCTCATGCCGTTTTTCAATCAGTCTTTCCAGTTTCCCGCGTTCTGCCTGCGAAAGATATTCATCCCCGCCTAAAACAAGTTTTTGCATACCAATTTCAAACAGCAAGCCTGCAATAGCGCCTAAGTCGGAGGAAAGTTCTAACCGGTGCTGATTGTTTGTATCTATCAATACTTCTCTCAACTTCAAATATTCACTCCAACTGCCTAACTTTTTTTTGTCTTTAAAAAGAAAATTGAAACCATTGATGATTGCAGTATTGAACGGAGGAACAACAGTTGGATGCAGAAAGTAGAGAATACTGGCAACCGCCGGACCCAATCCTTTTATTTTTACGCTATCTAATCTGATAATCTCTTTAATGATCTGCTCTTCAGTTTTTGCATTTAATACATTTTCCAAAAATTGTCCGAATGCCTGTTTGTTGCCTTCATGCTCATAAATATCGGGAATGCGTAATTTGGGTTTCCAGTAAAAAGGATGAGATGCACCTTCAAATACCTGCTTTTGCTCTGTGATGCAGGATAATACAAATTCAAGTGACGAACCTTTAAAATCGTTTGGGAAGCGCTTGCATTTTATATCTTCAATGACCTGCATAACCCCTCTGCGAATGGAGCGGAAGGCTTTTAACCTGTCTTCATTGTTGATGAACCAAGTATTGTACACTGATTCTTTATCTGCCTTGTATTGCTGAATTAGCGGGGAGAAGTTGGTATTCATTCAATGCCTTAAAAGGCATCAATATACAATGTTTGGTTCAATTGCAAAACCGCATTTACAGGAACTTGGCTTAGCATAAAAAACAGGAAGGCTTGAACATAAGTTGAAGCCTTCCCGGTAATTTAAAAATTTAATTGATTTCTTCTATCCTGAAACCTGCTTTATTCACGGTATCTATCACTTCTTTAGAAGGGATATTGTCTGCTTCTACCGTTAAAATTTTGCTTGGATTTTTGATATCAACGTGCCATTTTTTAATCCCTTTTACTTCGTTCAATATAGGAGTTACTTTGGCTATGCAACCGCCGCAATTGATATTCGTTTTAAATTGTAATGTTTCCATCATTTATAAATTTTAAGATTCGAAATTATTACTGCTTGCCTGTAGACCTTTTATGCAATTGTTGTGTTGATTTATATGATTTTTTTATAGCTTTTTGGACCGTAACCGTAAACTGTTGGTAACAACCGAAACAGAACTTAAAGCCATAGCAGCGCCGGCTATCATCGGGTTTAGTAAAAAACCATTTAGCGGATATAGGATACCTGCGGCAACAGGAATACCAATAAGGTTATAAATGAAAGCCCAGAACAGGTTTTGCCTGATGGCGGCGACTGTGTACCGGGATAGTTTTATTGCCTTTGGAATTTTAGATAGGTCAGACGAAATGATAGTGATTTTTGCTACGTCCATGGCTATATCGCTCCCACTACCCATAGCGATGCTTACATCTGCCTGCGCCAGTGCGTTGCTGTCATTGATGCCATCGCCAACCATTGCCACAACTTTGCCTCTTTGTTGTAACTCTTTTACAAAGTCTGCTTTATGTGCGGGAAGCACTTCGGCTTTGTAATTTGAAATTCCTGCCTGTGCTGCGATGGCTTTTGCAGTAGCCTCATTATCGCCGGTAAGCATATACACTTCTATACCGCCTGCCTGCAAGTCTTTTACGGCTTCTATAGATGAAAGCTTTATTTTATCAGCAATGGCTACAGCAGCTAATGCCTGTTTTTCATTGCTAAACCAAATGACTGTTTTTGCTTCAGTAAACCATTTTGAGGAAGCGCCGGCTAAATCAGGAGCTACAGCAATATTATTTTCTTTTAAAAGCGCTGAGTTACCTACATAGTAGAGACTATCAACGATGTGTGCCTTTGCTCCAAAGCCTGTAATGCTTTGGAAGTTATAAACCGGCAGGTACTGAACTGAGCCCAAGTATTTTACGACAGCTTCGGCTAAGGGATGCTCTGATTGTTTTTCGAGCGATGCGAATGCGTGTAAGCTTGTTTCATCGTTATTTAACCAAAGAATATCCGTAACAACGGGCTTTCCTTCTGTGATGGTTCCTGTTTTATCGAGAATTACTGCGTTTATTTTCTTTGCTAATTCAAGGCTTTCTGCATCTTTAATCAATATGCCATTTTCTGCGCCTTTGCCAACGCCCGCCATAATTGCGGTAGGCGTTGCCAAACCCAAGGCACACGGACAGGCAATGACCAATACTGTAACCATCGCCAACAAACCTTGCGTGAATCCGTTTTCGCCACCCATCACTACCCATACTACCAGACTAAGAACGGCTATAAGCATAACAATGGGAACAAAGATGCCTGCTATCTTATCTACCAGTTTCTGAACCGGTGCTTTGCTGCCTTGTGCCTGTTGTACCATTTTTATGATCTGTGCCAAAACGGTATCGCCACCTACTTTGTCGGCTATGAACTGGAAACTGCCTTTTTGGTTAATAGTTCCGGCGAATACTTTGGTTCCCTGCTTTTTCTCGACCGGTATAGGTTCGCCACTGATCATACTTTCATCGACAAATGAAGTTCCTTCGCTTACCGTACCGTCAACTGCAATCTTTTCACCTGGTTTTACTAATAAGGTTGCTCCTACTGTTACGCTGGCTATAGGCATTTCCATCTGGTGACCGCCTTCGTGAATGATGGTAACGGTTTTGGGTTGTAAACCCATTAGTTTTTTTATAGCGGATGACGTATTGCCTTTTGCCTGCTCTTCGAGCATTTTACCTAACAGAATAAAAGCAATTACAACGGAAGCTGCTTCAAAATATACATGAGGCTGTAAACCTTTACTTAACCAATACAGAGGACATAATGTATTGAAAACACTAAACAAATAAGCGACGCCAGTGCTGAGTGCAACAAGCGTATCCATATTGGCAGAACGATGTTTTGCCTGCTTCCACGCATTGACGAAAAATTGTTTTCCAAAAACAAATACCACCGGCGTTGTTAATGCCCACATGATATAGTTTGCATAAGGAATGCTCATAAAGAACATAGCTATCAACACTGTAGGAACGGCGAGGGTTATAGAAGCAATCGTTCTTTTTTTAAGACTATTCCATTGCTGCTTATGTAAGTCTTCTAACTCGTCTTTCGCTTCCTCACTTTCATTAATTATTAAATCGTAGCCGATACTTTGCAGAGCAGCTTTCAGTTTATGCGGATCTGTAAGAGTTGGAATATACTCAACCTGTGCAGTAGCATTGGCATAATTGACCGCAACACTGACAACGCCGAGCTGACTTTTTAGAGTGCTTTCTGAACTGACTGCACAGGAGGCACATGACATGTTCAACACCGGAAATGTTTTCTTTATTGTATCTACATTGTAGCCTAAACCGCGGATGGCTTTTACCGCATTGGGTAATACTTCCAGTTCTCCGTTTGTATTGATGACTGCCCTGTTGTTATTGAGTTCTACCTTGTGTTGTGTAATGCCAGCTACCTTTGCTAATCCTTTATCGATTATTAAAGCGCAATGTTCACTGTCCATACCTTCGAGAGGCAGATTTATATCGATATTTTCGGTTGCCATAGTCTTTATTGATTATACAAAGCTATGTTGATATAAAGCCGCCGCTATTACACAATTATGGATAAGAGTTGTAAGATTTTTGTGTTGGCTATAAGGCTGATATAGATGCATGTATTTGTTTGTTGTTCTCCCAAACACACAATACCTGTTGATTATTCAGGGCTTTTACGATAGGTCCGGTTCCTTTACCAAGCACTTTCTTTTCTCCGGTTGAAGACACTAACACCACGTTCCCGTTTTCTGTCCAGGCGTAAATGTTTTTGTTATTAATTGTTTCCAGTGTGCACCCGTTTCCTTCTCCAAGTTCTTTTTCACGCATGCCGGCAGTCGCCGAATAAATTTTTTTCTCTCTGCGCCAAACGGTTTGCGGCTCGCCGCTCTCATTAACCGCTAATCCTCCGCCGTCCATCGGACATCCATTGAGCTTCCAGCTTCCTGCACCTAGCTTTTGCGCTTTTTTAAAGGAAGTTAAACCGTTGTCTGATTGAGTGAGATATAAATCGCGGTTACCGTTGAGCCAGTTGCGAAACATGACCAACACAGTGTTTCCTTTTACAGCAACGGAAGGTTTACAACACTCGCATACGGTACTATCGGGAGAAGCATAAACCAATACGTTTTTACTCCAGGTTTTTCCGCCATCTGTCGAATTTATGCCATAGACATTTTGACCTCTTGGACTTTTAATGCCAAGCCATACGGCAAATACATGTAAGCCATCGGCGCTTAGCCCCATTAAGGCTTCTTTGGCAGTTTCATCTACATCATTCAGCTGTTTTGTTTTCGTCCAGCTGCCTGAAGCTTCCTGTTTAAAAGCGTAAATATTTCCTTTGTTGGTACAAGCTGTTACCACAAGTCCGTTATCGGTGGCTGCAATCTGCGGACCACGCATGGCAGAAGCAAATAAGCCCGGCAGAACTGCAACCAACGAAGGAGAACGAAATGAAACGCCTTTGTTTTTTGATGTTATATATAGGATGCTATCGCCCGAGCCGTAAACAATATAAGCATTGCTTATTTTATCGGTAGTTAGCTGCGGCATTTTACCGTTGCCAACGATTATATCTGCCTTATCATTTGCCACAACTTGTGTAAACGCCGGAAAGAAGACGAAGCAAAACAGAACGCTTGTAATGATATATCGCATAGAAATCACTTATACTTTATCTAATGGCTTTCTCTTATTTTGACCAACCTGTTTAAAATAGCTGGGCGTTAAGCCCGTCACTTTTTTGAACTGATTGGAAAGATGGGCTACGCTGCTATAGCCTAACTGATACGCAATCTCACTCAGGCTTAACTCGTTGTAAATAATCAGCTCTTTGACTTTCTCAATCTTTTGATTGATGATGTATTTTTCGATGGTTATTCCTTCTACCTCGGAAAACAAGTTGCTGAGGTAAGAATAATCTTTGTGCAGGGATTTGGAAAGTATTTCAGAATAGTTATGGTGAATTTCTTCATGCGAATGGTGAACCTGCTGAATGATGACGTTCTTTATCTTTTCGATGAGTTGCTGTTTTGCATCGTCCAATACTTCGAAGCCGAGCGCAGCGAGATTATCGCTCAGAATCTTAAAAGTTTCTTTCGGTAAATCTTTACTGATCTCTACTGCGCCTAGTGCGACTTTGCAGGTATCTATCCTTAGCTTTTGGAGCTCCTGCTGAACAACGAGTATACAGCGATTGCAAACCATGTTTTTTATGTAGAGATGCATGAATTTATAATTTTATTTTTTGAATGCGTATTGCATTTAAAATTGCTAATAAAGCAACACCAACATCGGCTATTACGGCTTCCCATAAAGTGGCTATGCCGCCGGCACCTAAGATTAAAACTACAACTTTGATAAGCATTGCTATGGTTATGTTTTGCCAAACAATGCTTCTGGTAATTTTACCTATTTTTATGGCTGATACAATTTTTGAAGGCTGATCATTCTGAATTACGATATCCGCTGTTTCTATAGTTGCATCGCTTCCAAGCCCGCCCATTGCTATGCCTGCATCTGCCAATGCGACTACGGGAGCATCGTTGACACCATCACCGGCAAACGCAATTCGTCTGCCTTCATTTTTTAACTGCTGTACTTTCTCTACTTTTCCTTCGGGTAATAAATCGCCAAAGGCTTTATCAATACCAACCAGCTTTGCCATCTGATCTACCACACTTTGCTTGTCGCCTGATAGCATGACTGTCTGTATATTGAGTTTGTGCATTTCCTCAATCGCTTTAGCGGCATCTTCTTTAATCTCATCTGCTATCGTGATATGACCTGCATACGTATTGTTTACAGCTACCACAACAATGGTATCTACTTCCTGTTCCAGTTCTTTCGGGTAATTAATATTGAACTTTTTTAGCAGTTTTAAAGTTCCTGCCAACACTTCTTTGCCTTCAATATTTCCTTTCAAACCATGACCTGCAATTTCCTCCACACCTTCCACTTTCACATTGTCTTTCGTGCCACCTGCATACTCTGTTATTGCTTTTGCAATGGGATGCGTTGAGTTCTTTTCGATTGCTGAAGCATATCGAATCAGTTCGTCTTTTGTAATGTTGCCCGCTATTATCTGCTGCACTTTGAAAACACCTTTGGTTAACGTTCCGGTCTTGTCCATGACTATGGTATTTATCTTAGTCATTACATCTAAGAAATTTCCTCCCTTGAAAAGTATGCCGTTGCGGGATGCCAGACCAATACCTCCAAAATATCCTAACGGAATAGACACCACCAATGCGCATGGGCAACTGATAACAAGGAACACCAATGCCCTGTAAAACCATGTATTGAATACGTAATCATCGACAAAGAAGTAAGGAGCTAAACACACCGCCAATGCTAAGAAAAACACGATTGGTGTATACACTTTTGCAAACCTTGAAATGAATAGCTGCGTTTGTGATTTACGAGCCGTTGCATCCTGCACCATTTCTAAAATCTTGCTTAGCTTACTGTCTTTGAACAAGGCATTTACTTTTACCTCAGTAACCGTATTCAGGTTTATCATTCCGGCATAAATAGCTTCTCCTTTATACTTTGTATCCGGTTTGCTTTCTCCTGTTAATGCGGCTGTATTAAAGGATGCGCTTTCTGAAATCAACTCGCCATCCAAGGCAACTTTCTCTCCCGGCTTTATTTGTATGCTTTCACCTAATTGTATCGTGGATGGGTTTATCACTTCTGATTTTCCATTTCTTAAAACGGTTACCTCGTCGGGTCGTATATCTAACAATGCCTTGATGTTTCTTTTTGCTTTATCAACCGCTGCATCCTGAAACCATTCACCAATACAATAGAACACCATTACTGCTACACCTTCGCTGTAAGAACCGATGTAGAATGCGCCAATTGTAGCGACACTCATCAATACAAACTCGTTGAAGAAATCGCCCCGCTTTGCTTTCCTGAATGCCAAGTCTAACACTCTCCACCCTGCTAAAATGAAAGCGATAAAGTGAATGCTAAAGTCAACCCATTTAGTGGGCGTGAAATGGAAACCAAATTTGAGGACTACCATTACAATGAGTATTAGTAAGGCTAACAGTAAATCCCAATGCGATTTCCAACCAGCATTTTCTCCACCGCTATGATCGTGGTCATGGTCATCATCGTGACTATGTTCATGATTATGCTCTTCGTCTTCTGAATGCATATGCCCGGACTTTTTATCAGAGACTTTTGTAAGTTCATCTAACTGTAAGTCTGTATCTTCTCTTTCCTCATGATTATGCTCCATAAAAATTGTAGTTAATGAATAAAGAATGTTGCAATGCCTGTTGCAACGAGTGTTAAGCCGGTTATTACACCAGCATTGTGCTCTAATGAGTGCCAGTTGAGTTGTAATAAGCCTTTAAACGCAAATCTTACAAAAAGCACCATCCCGGTAGTAGTAATCACCAGATATAATATGGCTATCAGCCAGACGAACCATGCCGCCTGTGTTCCTGCCAAAAGGAAATACGCTTCGATTTCCATGCAAGGTGAAAGAAACATAGCTATCACAAGGGCTGATATAATTGCTGTTTTTGATTTTTTCATTCTTACATCTCCATCAATATGAAAATGCTTATGACGGTGATGGCGATAAATAAACAGTAAGCCCAATAAAATAAGGATAACAGGTGCTATAATGTTAGTAAAATAAGTAAGGTTGTTGCTAAGTTTAGCACCTAACAAACCTAAAATAATCCCGATAACAACAGTGCTTATTCCATGTGCTAACGCGCAAATAAATGTTACCTCTGTAACCTCTTTTGTGGTCCATTTTTCTTTTCTTCCAATAGCAATTACAGGCAGCCAATGATTCGGTATGACTGCATGCAGCAAGCTTATTATTAAACTGCCTGTAATAATGCTAAACATTGCACTGGTTTACTTTAGAAAAGCATATACCTGAACAGGCACATGATGAAGAAATTAGTTCATCTGCTGCGCACCATGATGTTCGTGACAGGCTTGTTCGCATTTGCGGCAAGCTTCTGCACAACGTTTACAATGTTCGTGATCGTGTTTACTGCATTCTTCTGCACATTCGCGACAGGCTTCTTCGCAGATAACTAAGAACTTGTGAGATATTTCACTGTCTCTCAGTAAGAGCTTAGCACCCAAGAAACAAATTTCGGCGCAGTCTCGATCCAACTCAATGCAATGCGCCATTGGCGTAACGTCTGTTTCGTCAAGGCAAGCTGCGCCACACATTTCACAAGCTTTAGCACAATCTAACAATGTTTGAATCAATGCTTCGTGTTTGTGTCCTGAATGATGATGACTCGGTTGTTGTTGTTCCATGTGGTTAACTTTTATATGATTAGATACTTACAAATTGTAAGAACCGCAAAACTATTCAGGGTTATCATGCAACGCAATTGCATTGTTGTTAAGGCAAGTACAGTTATCACATATTCCCCTAGCTACCAAGCTTACTTCCTGCAACTGATAAAGACCGGGCAAATGGATTTGCGGAATTTTTGTTGCAGGCAAGCAGAACAATTCTTTACAGGCATTGCAATAAAAATGTACATGCAAATCGTGGTGATCGCCCTGCTTACATTCGGCTTCACACAACGCATATTTTGAGGCTTCTTTACCGTCATTTATGTGATGTATCAGCCCTTTTTCCTCAAATTTTTTTAATGTTCTGTATAAGGTTGTGCGGTCTGAATACTGAAATTGCTTTTCAAGATTTGAAAGGCTTACAGCGGCTGCCTGCTTTAATAAGAACTCCAGCACCATTAACCGCATAGGTGTTGGTGTAACCTCTTTGGCTATCAGGATGTTTTCAAGTTCTTTTGACATTTTGAAGTTTTATTTATTGAACAAGACAAGAAATTATATCGAATCTTCCGGTTTGGTCTGTTCAAGTATTTTTATAAGCCGGCTACTTATTTCTTTGGGTAACTCTTCTTCGTGCAGTATTTTCAAGTGAAGATTTTGTTCTCCTTCATCTTCTTCTAATTCATAAAAATCTGACAGCGGTTTAGATTGAAAGAATGCATCGTATTCTGTTTGTAAATGCTGAACTTCTCTGTTGAAGTTATCACGCCACTTGATCAATTTTATGCCATCCATATAAAAGTATTTATAATTAAACAACCATTCCTAAAATTAAAAACAAAAGAAAGCCGCCAAAGAAAGCTGAGGTATGCCAGGCAGTTTCTTTTTCTTCGTGCGCTTCGGTAAGTAACTCTTCTGTAACTAAAAACAGCAGTGCAGCTAAGCTAAATGACAGTACTACTTCTAAAGCATTATGAGAGAGATTATGTAACAGTGTAGCCCCTAAAACAGCACTTATGAAGAACACAGCAGCCAGGGAAACAATGAGCCCAATTGATTTTTTCCTGCTTATATTGTTATCACCCAATTCGGTTGCAGTAGCCATACCTAAAGATAAAAGCTCAACTGCCAAGGCTACAGCTAATAACATGCCTTCGGTGGCACCTGCCGCAAAACCAATTCCTAATAACAATCCATCAATAAAAATATCGACGCCTACGGCTATCAATAGACTTACCGGTAATTTGCCCTCATTTGTGGCTCCTGAATTTTCTTTTGTTTCGGAAAACTTACGTATTGCAAGCATTGCTATAACACCCAAAGTAAAACCTATCACTACCTGTAAGGGTTTATGATTCTTTACTACATCAGGCAATATTTCGACTGCTACAACAGAGAAAACAACACCGGCTGCAAAGTGCAAAATGAAGCTTCGCAGACTGCCTCCCGGCTTATGATAAGAAGCGATTAAGCCGCCCATAATCATGGTGAAAACAGGAATGAGCGCAAACAGGATAATATTTTCAATTACTGTCATTTTCTGCTTTTTATTCCTGTTCTCCTGTATTTGTCATTTTAGCCATCACAAAGAAGGCACCTTTGGTAACAACCTTAGCGCCTGGCGCAATTGGTTTTACCGGTGTAATTTCTGTAAAGCCGATGTCGGTATTTCCTTTTGCAACGGGGACTCTTTCAAAGTAGAAAGTGGTGTCTTTATCAGTCTCTTCTTTTTCATTACCGGCACTTTGTTCACTCTTCTTTACTGCTGCTTTTGTGAGCACGAAAATGTAATCCTGTCCGCCGTTGCTAACAATGGCATCAGAAGGAATAGCAGGCACAACAGCTTTGCCAATGCTGATAACAGCTGTAATACTCATACCTTCAATCAGTCCTGTTTTATCGCCTTTTACAACTGCATGTACCGGGATTGTTTTGGTATCGTTTTCGAAAGCCGTTCCGATGGAATAAATATCTGCATCATACTCTTTACCGGCATTGTTGGTGAGTGTAAAATGTATGGTTTGATGTGGTTGTAGTTTAGGCAGGTCTTTTTCGTAAACAAACAGATCCAGGTGTAACTGCGAGTTATTGACAATCTGCGCAATGGGCGTTGAAGGATCAACATTAGAACCGATTTGTGCTGATACTTCGCTGATGGTGCCGCTTATGGGTGCTGTGACTGATAATGTGGTTACGACTTTACCATTGCTAACCGCAGTTGCTGAAATGCCCATTGTACGCAATTGCTGCACGAGAGAATTACGGGTAGCATTTAATGTGGCCAGTTGCGTTTCTACCTGCTGTAGATTTTTTAATGGCGCTGCATTTCCTTCTACCAGTTCTTTTTGCCTGCGCTGTTCTACCTGCGCTAAACTAAGTTGCGCATTGGTTGTTTGCAGTTCCTGCTGAATGCCGGTTATATTCGGGTTGACAATGGTTGCAATTACCTGACCTTTATTGACGTAGTTGCCGGGCTGCACAGTTAATGTTTTTATCACACCATTTGTAACAGAAGTAACCAATGCTTTGTTTTGATTGGGAACGGTTAACATGCCGTTTGCCTTGATGGCTGTTGTAAGATATTTATTTTGTATTAAAGCTGTTTCAATGCCAACCGTAAGGATCTGCTGTTTTGTAATTTCAACGATGTTGCTGGCGGTTGCTTCGTGATGTTCTTCCTCTTTTACAGGTTCTTCTTTGTTGCTGTTGCATGCAAGGAATAAAGAGGCTAATGAAAAAATAAACAAAAATTGTTTCATGGGTATATTTTGATTTTACCTGTTTACATAATAGTTTACCTGAATAGCTGATTGATTATACTCATTCAGCACATCTAAATAATTTCGCTGTATATCTATGGCTTGTGTGAGGTATTGCGAAAGCTCGGCAAAGCTGATTTCTCCTGACCGGTATGATAAATTGGCTGCTTTGATAATAGCATCTGCCTGATTTAAGCCTGTGCTTTCATAAAAGTTCAACAGTTCATTATTTTTCTGCAACTGCTGTAAAGCCTGAGCGAACTCGGTGCTGACAGATAATTTTTGATAGTCTAACGCCGTTTGCTGGTATTGCTGCTCTATACGTGCAGCCTTCAATGTATTATTATAAGTGCCTCTACCGAAAAGGGGAACACCAACGGTGAAAGAAAAACCGGAGTATGGTGGTGTAATGCCATACAAACGCTGTGTAAACACCCTGCCCTCAAAGTTTGGCTTTTGACTTTGTTTGGTCACATTTAATTCGGCACCGGCAATAGCAATATTCTGCTGCTGCAATTGAATAAGAGGATGGTTAGTTAATTGTATGCTGCTATCATCTACCTGTACTTTTTTTAATGCAATGCTGTCTGCCAGATATAAAGTGTCTGTATTCAAGACCTTTTTCAGTATTTCCTGCTCTGTTTGTATATCCCTGAACAAGAGTTGTAACTGCACGTATGTTTCCCGCGCTTTAGCCTGTGCAGCAATACTGTCTAACCCTGCGCTCTCGCCGGTTTTTACCCGTAAAACAGCAGCTTTGGAGAGTGAGGAATAAATGCTATCCAACCGCTTCCAAAGTTGTTGCTTAGTTTGATAATACCACAGTGTGTAATAGGCGCTTTGCACATCACGTTTAATTTCCAAGGCTTTTGCCATTTTTGAAAACTCAACTGATTTCACCTGTTCATTCAGCAAATCCTTTCTTGCTTTGTATACACCCAACCATTCTATACTTTGCGATACTCCAATTTTCAGAATGCCTTTTTTATCATTCGGGTTCATATCTTCATTCTCTGCAAATATTCCTGTCTTTGGTATTGCATACCCTGTTCTGGTTAATGCCTGGCTACGCTGTATCTGCAAATCGGAAGAGCGCAACTGTAAATTGTTTTGCAAGGCAACATCGTAAACGTTATTGAGTGAAGTGCGTACCTGCTGACTGTTTGTTTGCGCAAATAATGATTGTGAACAAAAGAGAATCAACAATAGTGTAGCCGTTTTTGTAACAGCATTGCTACTGAGAGTTTTCTGTTTGGTAAATAAAATATACAGAAGCGGCAGAACGACAAGAGTGAGTATCGTAGCTGTTAGTAAACCGCCGATTACTACGGTAGCCAGAGGCTTTTGCACCTCAGCACCGGCACCGGTAGAAACAGCCATCGGAAGGAAGCCTAATGAAGCCACAGTAGCCGTCATTAATACAGGTCGCAGGCGTTCTTTTGTTCCCCGCCACACCCGTTCTATAACGTCGGCAATACCTTCTTTTTCAAGCTGGTTAAAAGTGCCAATGAGTACAATACCATTTAATACAGCTACGCCAAATAATGCAATGAAGCCAATGCCGGCAGATATGCTGAAAGGCATTCCTCTTATGAGCAAAGCGAATACACCACCGATTGCAGACATGGGAATGGCAGTAAAGATTAAGGTTGCCTGCTTTAGAGAATGGAAGGTTAGATAAAGCAGAATGAAGATTAACAGTAAGGCAACCGGAACTGCAATTGACAACCGGGCTGATGCCTGCTGCAAGTTTTCGAAACTGCCGCCATAAGTAAAATAATAACCGGTTGGCAGCTTATAATTATTCAGCTTGCCTTGTATTTCTTTTACGACGGACTGCACATCTCTGCCCTGTACGTTGAAGCCAATTACCAACCTTCGTTTTGCATCCTCTCGGCTGATTTGTGCAGGACCTTCTTTAAAGTCAATAGCGGCAACCTGGCTAAGCGGAATCTGGTTGCCGTTTGCTGTAGGAATGTAAAGATTTGAAACATCGTCAATAGTGGTACGATGGGCGCTATCAAGCCTGACAACAAGATCGAACTTCTTTTCATTTTCATAAATGGAACCTGAACTTTCGCCTGCAAATGCAGTACTTACAACCTTGTTTATGTCTTCTATATTTAGCCCGTAATTTGCTATGCGTGTTCTGTCGTAAGTGATGGTAATTTGGGGCAAACCGGCTGTTTGCTCAATCTGTGGTTCGGCAACGCCTTGCACAGTTTTTATAACAGCTACTACTTTGGGAGCTATAGAGCCTAAGGTATCCATATTCTCACCGAATATTTTGATGGCAACGTCCTGTTTGATGCCTGTCATTAATTCATTAAACCGCATTTGAATGGGCTGATTCGCTTCGACAAAAACGCCGGGAATGTTTTTCAGTTTATCCTCCATCATGTCAGACAATTCATTATAATCCTGCGTAGTCGTCCACTCTTTTTTATCTTTTAAAATGACAATCAAATCAGTTGCTTCCGGTGGCATGGGATCGGTAGGAATTTCTGCGCTACCGGTTCTGCCAATCACTTCTTTTACTTCGGGAAAAGATTTGATAATACGGGAAGCGAGCATTGAAGTTTCCAGGCTTTGCGATAAGGAAGTGCCTTGTGGCAGAATGAAGTTGAAAGCATAATCGCCTTCCTGTAATTGCGGGATAAACTCGCCACCCATACGCGAAAAAAGAAATATAGCGATAGCCGTTATGATGACTGCCACACTTACAACCGCATATTTCGCTTTCATAGCAAAGCGTAAAACAGGCACATATATGCGCTGAAAGAAGTTCATTAACCTGTCTGCAATTGTTGCCTTGTGTACAGGCTTCTTTGACAGAAACAGGGATGACATTACAGGTATGTAAGTGAGCGATAACAGCAGTGCGCCAAGGATGGCAAAAGCTACTGTTTCCGCCATTGGACGAAACATTTTTCCCTCAATGCCTTGCAGAGATAAAATAGGCAGGTAAACAATTAAAATGATGATTTGCCCGAAGGCTGCGGAACTCATCATTTGCTTTGCGCTGCTTTCAACAGTAGCATCCATTTCTGCCTGCGAAAGCTTTTGCGTATTGTTTTTTGATTGTGATGATAACAGATGCAAGGCATGTTCGACAATGATAACTGCCCCATCTACAATCAGCCCGAAATCAATAGCGCCCAAGCTCATTAAGTTGGCTGACACTCCAAAAATGTTCATGAGTGCAAGGGCAAAGAACAGGGATAAAGGAATGGCTGAGGCTACTATTAAACCTGCCCGTAAATTGCCAAGAAAAAGGACTAACACGAGTATTACGATTATAGCACCTTCAAGCAGGTTTTTTTCAACGGTTCCGATTGCCCTATCTACTAAATTGGTACGGTCTAAGTAAGGCTCAATCATTACATCGGCAGGCAAGGTTTTCTTTATACCGTCCAGCTTTGCTTTTACCCGACTTACTACATCTGCGCTGTTGGCACCTTTCAGCATCATTACAATGCCGCCAACAACTTCACCTTCGCCATTCCTTGTCATGGCACCATAGCGAACTGCACTGCCAAACTGAACAGTGGCAACGTCTTTTACCAGCACCGGTACACCGCCGGTATTCTTTATTACGATCTTTCCTACATCATCTAATGAAGTGGCTAAGCCGATGCTTCTTATAAAGTAAGCACTGGGCTTTTTATCGATATAAGCACCGCCGGTATTTTGATTGTTCTTTTCCATAGCAGAAAAAATTTCTGCTATGCTTACGTTCAGGGCTTTTAACCTGTCGGGATCTACTGCTACTTCATATTGCTTTAAAACGCCTCCAAAACTGTTTACTTCTGCCACACCGGGAGTGCCATAAAGCTGACGGGCAACAATCCAATCCTGCATGGTGCGCAAGTCTGCCGAGCTGTAGTTGCTTTCGCTGCCTTTTTTTGGATGAATGACGTATTCGAAAATCTGCCCCAAACCGGTGCTAAGCGGTGCCAGTTCAGGCTTTAAAACACCTTCCGGCATTTGCTCCCTGACTTCCTGCAACTTTTCATTTATCAGTTGCCGCGCAAAATAGATGTCTGTTTTATCATCAAACACTACCGTAATTACGGAAAGACCGAAACGGGAAATCGAGCGAATTTCCTGTAGCTGTGGTAGGTTGGCTAAGCTTTGCTCAACCGGGTAAGTGACAAACTGCTCAACTTCCTGCGTGGCTAATGTAGGCGCATTGGTAATGATCTGCACCTGATTGTTTGTAATATCGGGGACTGCATCAATGGGCAACCTTGTTGCGCTCCATACCCCCCAAATGATAAGGGCAATGGTAAAAAAGCCGACAACAAGCTTATTGCTTATACTGAACCGTATAATCTTATCTAACATTCTATAACCTTTCTGGACGTGAAATAATAAATACACCACAGCCTTTAGAGGGCTGCAAAGCATAACGATAAAACTGAAAAGGCTATACTAACTGCGGAGGCTGCCAGATGGGTAAAGCAAGGGTGGTTATACCTGACTTGAAATATTTGGTAATGGGAATGGCTTGCTGAACGTTTAAGACAGGGATGGCTACAATAGAATGATTTATAGAAAACCCTGCACAACAACTGCATTGGCAAAAGGGAGAACAGGCATCGTTTAAAGGGCACCCCTGGTGATGCAGAGCTTTTACCGTTTCAATACTCTTCGTGGCTTTTGTAACTGCAGCTTCTTTATCGGCACACGGCATCATGCTGAGCGCTAACACAAGAAAAGCCATTATAAAAGCAAAGATTTTCACAGGGCGCGAAGGTAGTATAAGGAGGCAGTTAAAAACAAACGAATGTTTGATACGCTGTTGCAAAGCTTGTTTACTTAACCCAAGTTGCCAGATATTAAGAAGAAAGAAACAGAGCAAGGGATGAGGATTAATTTTGAGTTACCACACTTAAAATTGATTACCGATGTTCTGTGAGGATAAAATTATAGCTCTTTACTGTATCATAGATGAATTAATGAAAGGGATTGAACATCATGAGGACCACCGCAGAAGGGTCAATGATAGTGAAGTGATCACAACAGCGATTGTATCTGCCCTTTACTTTGGCGGTCACCAGGACAATGCCAGGCACTTTATGCGAATGACAAAGCTGGTTCCACACTTGCTTGATAAAAGCAGGTTCAATCGCCGCCTGCACGAGGTAGCAGAGTTGCTTGTCAGTTTGTTTTACCAAATCGGTGATTACAAAAAGATTGCAGCCGGTGCCGGTGAATATGTGATTGATTCTTTTCTAGTAGCCCTGTGTGACAATATCCGCATCAGCCGCTCCAGATTACTGAAAGGGAAGCAATGGCGAGAAAGCAAGCCAGTATGCGAAGATACTTTTACGGTGTAAAGATTCAGGTGCTTGCTACGGCAAGGGGCATACCGGTAGAATTCTGTTTCGTGCCGGGATGTGAAAGCGACGTGCAGGAACTCAGGAAACTGTCCTTGGCAGTACCGCAGAAAGCAGAATTTACCGCGATGCGGCTTATACTGATTACAGCATAGAAGATGATATAAAAGAAGCTGAACTGGTAGAACTGATGATACAGCGGAGAAGCAATGCAACGAGAAAAGATGAGCCGTGGATCAGGTTCTGAAAGAACAAATGAAAAAAGGAATTGAAACCACTGTCAGCCAGATTAAAGCTCTGTTTCTCAAAACCATTCATTCTGTTACCTTCAAAGGCTTCCTTCTCAAATTGATTCTGTTCCTCTTAGCCTTTACACTCGATAAAGTCTCTTAACTATTTGACAGCTTGAATGAACTAGTTCTTTCATTATTTTAACCAGTCAGTAATATCGTCGTAAATCTTTTTCTGCCAGTCCTTAACTTTTAATTCAGGTGATAGGAAAATAAGGCTACACTCATTATCTGTTTCTTTACCAGTCATACATTCTAAATAATTACCAAACACTCTATTAGATTGTCCTCCCGGATATAGCAATGCAACGCGTTTTGCACTGTAATAATGATGATAGACATACATTTGTTTCAAATCTTCCGGCGAAGGCTGATAGCCATTTAGATTTTTCCATTTCGTATCCAAAACTGCACTGTTAGCTTTGTCTTTATTCAGTACAATGTCAGGAATAATTTTGGAGCGGTATCCACTTGCGGGTTTCCAAAACGGCTTTGATACTTGCGGATGGATACTTATGTCTGAAGTTTTATGTTTATACAAGCTTGCATAAACAAACTTCTCCCAAAGTGCATTCATATCAAACATGAGGGCTAAAACATAATTGTTTCCTTTAGCCACGTCAGGATGATAATGCAGAAGTAATAATCGTGCTATCTCTATGGCGGTTTTATAAGGCAGTGTCTTCTTGCTATAAACTAGTTTCTCAAAAGTAGTGTCGGTCACTTTAACGGAAGACATTTCCGGGAAGTTGAGGAGCAAGCTTCCAATACGGCTATGCAATGACAGGTTAGTATTGATGCGATTTAAAAGGCAAATGGTTTTATATAGAATTTGATGTAGCTGATGTTCTGTATCATAAGTTGTATATCGGGTATAAAATCTTTCTTGGTGAGTTAAATTCTGTTGAATGTGTTTTGCAAACAGCAAGTTACCTTTTAATGCCTTCCTGTTTCCCTCTGTTTGGTGATACTTTTTTACTAAACCAAAACGTAATAAATATTCCACCTCGTTAATAAACAATTCAAAATACAAATCAAGTATTGAGTTTGGTTTTAAAGTCAGTGAACTGCTGCTTGGTGCGTGAACATCAAAAATACCAACAGCAAAAATCATATCTATCAGCAGATTTCTCCACTCCATCTTTTCATCGCCACCGGCAAATCTTTTATCTGCCTTTGGTAATACTTCCACAAGTGTATCACCGATTTGAATGACTCCTACATATTCATTAAACCAAACGCCTTTATGTATCAACGAATAATATGGCACACCTTCGTCACCATAAAACGCTTCAAATGCATCAATCAGCTTTTGGTCTATCGTTACACCATCTATTTTATCATGAAGTTTGATCGCACAATGCTCAAACACACTAATATGCTTCTGTCTTCCTTTCATCATTTCCGCAATAACAAATTAATGGCTTGTATAAACTCATCATCAGTCATTTTGTTTACATCTTTCAACTTGTAAATCGGCTTATCAGTTAATCTTGATTCATCATAGTCAAACACAGCAAATACCTCTTCATTTTCTTCTGCACTCGGTTCGAAAAATCCTTTTCCGATCACAAGCCCCATTTTACCATAATCTCCAAAAAAGTACTCTTGTAACAGAGGAATGATTTTGTTCTGAAAAACTGCTTTTAAATCGATTAGGTTCTCAACCGACATAAAGTAGCTATGCCCAATCTGATGATCTTTATCTATCAGCTTTTCTACGCGCTTGTTTATAATAGAAAGTAGGAGAGGTAAATCAATGTTTCCTAAAACTCCGTAAGACTCTTTTAACTTTCCTTCTTTGGCAATAACTTCTGACTGAGGACTTACTTCCTCGAAGCTAAACCGACGTCTTAAAGCTGTATCTAAAGCCTCAACACTGCGGTCGGCCGTGTTCATGGTTCCGATGATATATAAGTTAGGAGGAACGCCAAACTTTTCTTTACTGTAAGGTAATATTACTTCCAAAGCCTCGTCTTTAGTTAGGCGCTTGTCGTCTTCTATTAATGTGATTAATTCTCCAAAGATTTGTGATACGTTTCCTCTGTTAATTTCATCTATTATTAATACATAATTTTTACTCCTGTTGTCTGTATCAACAATGCTATATCCTTTATTTTCTAAAATCTTATCAATGATTATTTTTTCATACGACTTGTAAGCTGGCACTTTTTCATAAAAGTGAACGTTTATTAGCTCATTTGCTGTTACACTTAATTTTGACTTTTCTTCTCCTGATTTTACCGAGATAGAATTGCCCGAATTTCTGTAAAGTTTAAACTCATAGCCTTCTTTCGTTTTTAATTTACAACTGCTATGTTCACTGTTTACATCATTTAAAGTTTCAACGAACTGGTTGTAAAAATCTCTAAAAGCTTCCTCTGTTAAAACCTCACTATCGGCAGCAACTTTTATTTTCTCTTCTTTGGTTTTCCATGCGTCATTAGCCAACTGTTTAAATATACCAGGAGTCACCTTGTAAATAACATTGCCTTCTTCTTTCGTCGGTGGCAATGGTTTAATTCCCTCAATAAAATCTTCATAGCTCATGCTTTGATGAAATGTTGTAAACACAATTTGTCCTTCTTTCACTTTATCCTCAAATGCCTTTCTTACTTCTTTTCGTGTTTTACCTTTAATATTTTTACCAATAATATTTAGAGCTTTATTGATTGTTTTGAACGTTTTGCCAGTACCCGGTGGTCCGTATAAAATTTCATTTAATGACGACATCTTATTTAAATTTTCTTCTGTTGAATTTGTAGTTTCACTTTCGTCGTATTCAAAACGACTATTGAAATAAGGGACAAATAATTTTGAATTAGCATCATCAATTTCATGTTTTGGAATAGCAATGAAAGTAGAATTATCATTTGGAGTCCACCATTTTCTGTCGCCTTTATATGAATCGTCTCTTATCGGTTCAGCTATAATTTTATATTCTCGTTGCAGCCAGCCATCATCTCCATATTCTTCAAGCTCACATTCTACGGCATCACTTGTGATTTTACCAATTATTTCCATATTATTATTGCCTCTGCACATGTAGAAATAATCGCCAACATTCATTTTGTTTATAAAAGTTTCACCTTGACTCCGAGAAGATGTGCCTTTGGCTTTAGTTTCGCCATGAACCACAAGCAAATTTCTTTCTGTAAAATAATTGAATGCATCGTCTTGTATTGCATTAGGACCCATTGATACCTTGTATATCATTTTACTTGGGTGTATCTTAATTATATTTATCGTTCCATTAGTTGCTGTTCGATTATATACACGTTTATTATACAAAGCATCATGATAAGAAAAGAATGTTTTAAATCTGTAAAAACCGAATTCATTCAGCGCGGCTTGTATTTGTTCAATACGATTAACATTGTTAGACTTAACACTTTTACGCTTTATACTTTTATTCTTTTCAAGAATCTCATTAAGCGTTAATCCTTCTACACTAACACCAATAAGTAGAGAAGGATCAAAGTCTGTTAAGCCCTCCTTTGAATATTTTTTCACATTATTGAGTGTATTGTTATCGTTAATAACAATAACTCTATCATTTAATTTTAAAGTTGATTGTTGCTGATTATAGTTGTCTATTCCTGCAAACACATAAAAGCTTACAAAGCGATTATTGGTGACATCTGCAATCAATCGCTTTATATTCACAGCATGAGAATGAATAAATGGCTTAAAACTGGCTTTGACTCTCGAAATCAACTCTGGATACACTTCATCTAATTGTAAAAATTGATCATTATTGCAAGTCAATTCTTTTATGTTATTGCAGAGAATACTTTTACGATTAGTAATAGCGCTAATTTGTCCTACAAGCAGTTTATCGTAAGCAATAAAAATCACATTGTCGTTTTCTTTAAGTAGTCCATAAATTTTTTGCCAGCGATTTTCTTTAGGGTCTCTCCAAAGCACGCTTTCTTTAGATGCATTATATTGTTTTAGGTTGCTAATTCTCGCAATTAATGTTTTTACCATCATTTAAAATTTTAGAATGGTTTTTCTTATTGGCTTGCGGTAATAATACAGATGTTGGCAGAATCAAGTCTTTTAGAGTCAAATGTTGTTGTTCCGTTTTTTAATAAAAATCGAGTAGGAGTATCAGTATAATAACCACAAAGAAAACATTCCCACGAGTCATCGCCATTGTAATTCAAAAAAAGGCTTTCCAAATCACAAGTTGGACATCTTTTAGTTTGCCTGTTTTCACTCCATTCTTTAGCTATCTCTTCTATTCGACGGGTGAAACCACAAAAGAGGCATTTTATTTCTTTATTATCCTTTATTATATAAGTATCCTGTTCGCAATTACCACATTCACTTAAGTGATAAGTGAGAGGTCGAACTGAAGAGTCTAATTTTTTATTTATGGATTTGAGTCTAATTCGAACATACTCTTGAACGTATTTCAAAGTATTGTCAATTTTAGCTGTTCTATCATATTCTTCAAAAAGTTCAGTTATAATAAAGTCTCTATAAAACTCAATAAAAATATCAATACACGTCGCAATCAAAGTGATACATTCAAGTCTATCAACGTCAAGGTAAAAATGGATAAGCTTATTTCTTATTTGACGAATTTGATCAAATTCGGTTTTGTGATTTTGATTGATTTGAACTTTGTATAGTATCTCTATTCTTGAAATGCAATCTTCCAATCTCAAGCTGTAGAACTCCCCAGATAAAAATTTCCGTCTATCAGATTTATTTGGATTTTGAAAAAGTTCACGCCAATCTTTAGCAGCAATTTTTGCTTTTAAAATTAATTCTACGCCAGTTGTGACAGATAGAATTGCAGTCTGTAATTCTTTTTCAACATAAGAGTAACTATGTGTTTCGAATTTCTTTAGGGTACTAATCGCCGGTTCAACAAACTTGAAAGCATTATCCAATAAGTTCAAAGCGGTTTTGAAAGATAACGTTGAGTCTGTACTATTCATGGGTTTAAAATAAGTTATAAACTTAAAAGCAAGTAAATTCTTCAAGATGTTCCAACAGGCCTCTTTCAGAAAGGATAAAGCAGTTCTTCAACTTGCCCTTTCTCAGTTCATTTGTTTTTTGATATACACTATTTCATTCAGCAACAATTTTTCGAAAAAAATTTCAGCATTATTCATTAAGTCATCAACCAATTCACGGCTATTAATAAGTACAGATTTATTGTACCCTTCATCGCTTTTCGATTCTTCCAAATTTAGAGATGAATTCTTCTGAGTAAAAATGTATAACGATCGTTCTTTCCTATCCATATTCTGTTCGTCAGTATTAATGTTTCCTCTGTCATGCACAAATTTGTTCCGTAGTAAATAGCAACACTTAATTTCATCCCATTCTTTTGTTAGGTTACTGAAGTTCACATTGGCTTCTTTAATTAAATAAGCTTCAATATCCTCGAACCGACTGTTTCCTCGTTTACTTCTCAATTCAAACTTTTCGTTTTTAAAATAGGTACAATCCTCACAGATGTCGATAAGGCTGACTTCAATAAAGGAGATATTTTGAATAAATAAGGAAGCACGAAAAGTATGCGGAAATTGCTTTGTCATTTGGGCATGACGTTCTGAATAGTCTTCAATCAAAAATTGATAGTATCGGCTTTCCTCTTCATTTCCATCCCCTTCAACATTTAAAGGAAAGTCTAAATTATTGAAGTCTCGCGCAATTTCGTTCGCTTCATTTTTAAGAGATTCTTCAATTAAGCTTTGGTATTTTTTTAAGTCTTTAAAATTCCACTTTAGTAACTGGAACCGAAGTTTTCCAAAGTTCAAAGCCATGATTTTATATTTATTTCTAAACTACAACTTTAAAATTAGTGGTTGTTTTCATCCACAAAAAAGCGCAAGCGCCACACCCGCGTTTTTCTAACCTACATCAACACATCACACCTCAAAAGCGCCATTTTCCAACTTTCCCTGCTGCACCTTATGGAGCATCCGCACCAGCACATAATACCACTCAGGTCTGATTTATACTACGGATATGCTTTCCTCAACTTACACACCGCCTTTTTATCCATATTTTCCAAACTCACCACTGCAGTCGCCACCGGCTCACTGCCGCATTCCTTCGTTATCACACTTTCCAATACACAATTATGCCTTGCCTCATCTCTAACCTGCCCCGCATTCTCAGGATACGCCGTTACGAAACACTGAACCCTTTCCGTCAAGTTTATCAACAGCAAACCAAATTGCTCCACATTAAAAAGATTGCATCCAGCCATACATCCACTTTCTAATTCGAAAGCTTGTAATCACTCGGCACCGCCGCCGGCTGCCCATCATCCCACGAAACTTTCCTATCAATTGCATTTACTATCGCCAGCGTAAACTTAATTTCTTTTAAAATTTCTTTTGCATAATAGGGATTATTCTCCCTTATTTAACCCGTTACTATTTATTCATTTTGATATGTGCCAAAAAAGATTCCTAAGAAACAATATATTGATAAACCATCACTGCTTTTAGTCGGAGCAAGGATCCGCGAGCTGCGGTTATCAAAAAATATGACTCTGGAAGGTCTTGCAGGCGAATGTGAGGTTGATTACAGCCAGATTAACCGTATGGAACTCGGAAAAGTCAATTTTGGTGTATCCTATTTATTTAAAATAGCGTATGCCTTACAAGTCCATCCAATGGAATTGCTGCGTAATATAAAAATCTATTGACAACTATCCTTCATGTCAATCTATCCCCCGCAACATTGAGATTGAAAGGAGGAGTATGAAAAAGTTGCTTGATCTGTTGAACTTTATTGCGCCAATGTCGGCACCACTTCAGATATACTTGGAGAATTCACTCCAACGAAATTTTTTTAAAAAACGGTCTTATATCCTACAGTCCGGTCAAATCAGCAATTGCATCCACTTCCTTGATGAAGGAATGGTAAGATGTTTTTACGATAAAGGTGCTCACGAAATTTGTATCTGGTTTATGACTGAGGGCAATGTCATTATCTCTGTTGAGAGCTTCCTTCAACAGGTAAAAAGTTACCAATACATTCAGGCTCTTGATGATTGTACAACTTGGTCAATATCTTATAAACAATTACAAGAAACATACACTCGCTTTCCGGAATTCAATCTTCACCGGGCTGTATTGCTTGAAAAGTATTATGTAGAAAGCGAGAGAAGACAACGCATCCTTTCTCTTCATACAGCATATGAGCGGTATGCCTTATTGATGGAAACACAACCTGAAATTACTTTGCAACTTCCGGCAAAATTCATTGCTAGCTACCTCAATATTGATGAGGCTTATTTTAGTAAGATTAAGGCTAAATACGCAAGTTAAAGACTTGTAATTTTCCAATTCAATTTCTTGTCATTTTCCAATATAGCTTTCACATATCCCCATCTAATTTTACATTATCAAACAAAATAAAAATGAAACAGTTGTTGACTATTGCGGTGATTGGTTTATGTTTCTTCTCCTGTAAAAAGGACATCTCATCAGCAAACAATTCGGCAGTTATTCCAGACGAATCATTCTTCAGTGCCGTCAAATTAGAGTTGAAAGACAGCCTGTCAAATGATGATTACGTAACAATGGACGAAACGCGCTGGTACAAAAGCAAAGACACACAAACTCCAAACTATTTTGTGCGGATTGCATTTCAGGGAAAAGAGCTGGCAACAGATTTTATTCTCTTGAAAACAGATAGTGTCGGCGATATTAAAGACGGCAGAATCATTCATGCCAACAAGGTTAACGATGCCAGTAATTCTAATGATCTTATGTTTCGCGGACAATTTGTAATCAATTCTCTCGACAGAAAATTATCCGTTGCAAGAGAAGTAGTAAACGGGCGGTGGAAAAAAGAAACGAATGCCACTTCACTTATGGAAGAAGAACCAGCCGGTACGCAGGATTTGCCGGAGGTTGTTGTTACATCTTACACCTCAGATGGTTCTTACAGCGGTGATTGGTATTGGTATGGCGGGTTCTACGATTATAGTTATAGCACTGGCGGTGGCGAAACCGGTTACACCTATGGTTCGTCAGGTGGCGGCGGAAGCAGCACCGGAACTACAACTCCCCCGGATCACACCGACAAAACCATGAACATTGAAGTTGAGTCTAACGACGATTCTCCCATTAAGGTTGCAGATTACACTAAATGCTTCAGCACCGTACCCGATGCCAATGCAACGTATCAAATTACACTCTATGCAGATATCCCGGTGAATGGAGACCCCGGTCAACTTTTTAATTATTCAACTGGTGAGGTAGGTCACACTTTTGTTCAGTTAAGGAAATCAAGCGGAAGCACCAGCGTACAACAGAATATCGGCTTTTATCCCGTAACGGGATGGAAATCACTTTCTAGTTACAATGTTGATAGTAAAATGGTAGATAATGCCGGACATGAATTCAACTCCTCACTTACAGCTTCTGTAAGCAGTACGGAATTTCAGGCAGCCCTTAACGAGGTGCAAACGATTTCCGGAAAAGATTATAATATCGAAACATGGAATTGTACTGATTTTGCCTTAGCTGTATTCAATGCTTCTAATACAGGCGAAACTCTCACTATTCCA
Source organism: Ilyomonas sp. (assembly GCA_965199905.1). GTDB lineage: Bacteria > Bacteroidota > Bacteroidia > Chitinophagales > Chitinophagaceae > Ilyomonas. Next base: position 1,160,212 of record OZ241366.1, read on the forward strand.
AAATTTCAAATTCCTGGAACTAGCACATATTCAAACACGCCACAGGGGTTATTCGACACGATGAAGGGATTTCAAAACAATGGAAACGATTCCTATGGTACGGTTGATGTACCAGGTGTTTGTGGCTATGTTGGCGCAAGTCATGGCTCCTGCGGTGATAGTGCCAATCCACAGTAGGATAATAATCTTAAGTTTTCAAAAAATTGTATTTATATGATACGGTTAAAGCAAATACTTTCTCATTACATTATGGTAGCTATATCGTTTTGCCTCATTATAATCAGCGGGCAGTCAACCGGGTTTTTCTATCTTACGCTATTGATGCTTGGGCTTACGCATGCACTTTTGCATTCCATTTTGGGTATTGCGGGCCTTATACTCGTGTTCTTATCCGGCGGCAGCAAACAAACGCCGGTAAAGGCTTATATAGGCTTGTCAGGCGTGGTCTGTATGATTCTATCACTTGTCAGATTTTTTACTCAGCCTGGCGGCAGCTACAATTACCCAACCTTCCGTCAGTTGTTTCCGCTGTTAATGATGAGTTTGTTTCTTATATCACTTCTGCTGTTTGCTGTGAGACAGCTTCAATCTTTCAGGATAAAAAAGAATCAATCCACATTGCCCGCATAGAATCGGAACGATAATAAATTTTGTGAAGTAAGAACGTGTGAGTTATGAGTATATCATTGACATGGGCGAACTATGCCCTGATTGTAAGCGTATGCTTAGGAGTTTACTATGCAGTTGTCGGCGTTATTTTTTATCGTGCAAGAATAATTGCAAGCCCTGCAAATGAAGAAGGGAATTCGATGTCGAAAGCTGATACAAATGGTAATTCGATTTCCGACGCAGGAAACAAAAATTTATTTGGTGAAGAAGTAAGTGAAGATATAATCACCGGTATAGACGAACAGGATCTCAACCCTGAGGCACAGGATTTTGCCGATGAAATCGTCGCCTATACTTCATCCTGCGAAGAGAATATCACAAAGGAAAAATTGGTTCAATCCATTCAGCAGATTATTCAGAAATATCCTTCCCTCAAGGATAGCAATCATAAATACGAACTAAATCAGCTAATCGCTATTTCAACAGAAAATTATTGTTCCATTCATGTCAGCGCGGAAGAATTGAGTGAGATGTGGAGAGATTGAGTGGAACGCCCACCTGCACTGCTGAGGAGCAGTAAAACCATGTGCGGATAATAATCACGGTGCAGGAATTCTGCCTGATTGCTAACCTGTTCCCTATACCGAAGGGAACGGGGGCAACAGGTAATCGAATGTCTTATTGAAAACAAAATAAAAGGAAGAATTGTGAGAAAGAAAATGTGGTCAAAGAGAAAATTCTTAGGAACAGCAAATGCATTATTCCTGTTGATTTTATTGAGTAATGATTCGAATGCTCAGGATGGCAATGCTGGTATCAATCAGGCAACAAGCATGGTAAAAAGCTACTTCGCATCAGGTGCAAACCTGATGTATGCAGTGGGTGCAATCGTCGGATTGGTAGGTGCCGTAAAAGTCTATCAGAAGTGGAGTAACGGGCATCCTGACACGGGTTCTACAGCGGCAGCCTGGTTCGGTTCCTGTGTCTTTCTGGTTGTGGTAGCGACCGTTTTAAAATCATTCTTCGGTGTATAAGAAAACAACATGAGCAATACCATATACAGCATCAATAAAGGCATCAATCGCCCGCTTGAATTCAGGGGACTCAAAGCACAATACATCGGCTATTTCGCCGGTGGATTGGTCATCGTTCTTGTGTTGTTCAGCGCAATGTATATAGCCGGTTTAAATCCTTATTTGGTTGTCGTGATAGGGCTCAGTTTAGGTGGCTTTGTTTTCTACTACGTGTATCGTCTGAACAGCAAATATGGACAGCATGGGTTGATGCGAAAAAGAGCCCGGCGAAAGATACCTGACATGCTAAAAAGTAAATCAAGAGGTTTTCTAATTGGAAAGTAATGGAAAAGTGGATGGACAAACACACGCCAATTTCAACGGTTGAGCATAATTGTATTCTTTCTAAGAATGGTGATATCACGATTGTATTCAGAGTTGATTATCCTGAATGTCTCACCCGTTCAAATGAGGAATATGAGGCTTTAAATCAGGCAAGAATTAAAGCGATTCAATCTTTGCCCAATGACACCTTATTTGTTCAACAGGACTACTATAAAAATGGAGTAGTTGAAGAAAAAGTTGAGAGGAAAAGTTTTCTTTCAACTGCAAGTAACCGGTTTTTTAACGGGCGTAAATACCAGGTACATACATGTTATATCAGCATCGTAAAAATGCCTGCGAACCGTCAGCAGGCCAATTCTGGTTTCAATAGTTTAATCCGGGGAACATTTGCGCCACAGCAAACCATTCAGAAAAGTGTATTGCAGGATTGGGAAAGTTCGGTTGGGCAATTTAAGCGTCTGATGAAAGAGGCAGGAATCCACTTGCATCGGCTTACTGATGATGAATTGATGAGCAGTGAAAAAACAGTTGGAATGATTGAACAGTATCTGTTCCAAACAGACAAAAACAAGCCTGTCATCAAGGACATCAGCTTTAACAGAAGTGTCCATATCGGAGATGAAATCTGTCAATTTTATACATTAGCAGATATAGACAGCTTCCCGGTTTATTGTTCTTCCCGCATTACTCATGAGTCATACACAACCGACAAAACAGTATTTCCTGTGGGCTATGCGGCTCCAATTGGTTTGCTGCTTCCTATTAACCATATCACAACCTCTTACATTTTTCTTGGCAATGCGGGCGAAAGCGGACGAAGGAACGAACGCAAGGCAAAACGAACCTTATCTCTTGCCCGGTATTCACGAGAAAATGCGGTATCGAACGAAGGGATTAATCAATATCTGCATGAGCTTACCGCTAATCGCCGCAGACCCTGTTTTTTAAATGTTACTGTCATGACTATTGCAAATAGTCATGATGAAGCGAGGTCTCATACCGAAACGGTAAGGGCTGCTTTTGCACAGCTTGATGCAACTCCCAAGTATGAAACTGTTTGCGGTCCACAATTATTCTATGCCGGCATCCCTGGCAATTATGCCGACTTACCCAGAGACCATATTATTGAAACCTTTGTTGATCAGGCTTCCTGTTTTGTAAACAGCGATACTTTGTATAAAAGCGATTTTCATTGTACCCTGCGTTTAGCCGAGCGGTTATACGGTGTACCGGTTAATGTTGATTTGTTTGACAGACCGATGGAGCAGGGATTGATTACAAACCGTAACATGATTGTAGTAGGTGGTTCCGGTGGTGGTAAATCTGTTTTCACCAATCACTTATCCCGCTCGTTATACGATAATGGCGCACATGCAGTGATTGTAGATATTGGTGGCAGTTACAAAGGATTATGTACGCTCGTCAATGGTTATTATTTCACGTATACCGAAACAAATCCTATTGAGTTCAACCCATTTTATATCGCTGCCGGCGAAGCACTAGACACCGAAAAGAAGGAAAGCCTAAAGGCATTATTGGTATCGCTTTGGAAAAAAGAAAACGAAAGCTTTAATCGTGCAGAATATGTAGCACTCTCGAATGCGCTACAAGGATATTATGACTGGCTTTCCTTGCACAATGATGTGTTCCCATGCTTCAATACTTTCTATAATTACCTGAGCAATGTTTATGTTGATGTTCTAAGGGAACATAAAGTGAAGGATAAAGATTTTGATATCGATAACTTCCTTTACGTATTGCGACCTTATTACAAAAGCGGAGAGTTCGACTATCTGCTAAATGCGAATCAAAACCTTGACCTTCTGCAACAGCGTTTCATCGTGTTTGAACTGGATAATATCAAAGACCATCCGATTCTCTTTCCGGTTGTGACTTTAATCATCATGGAACTTTTTATTTCAAAGATGCGGAAACTCAAAGGAATCCGTAAAGTGCTTGTGATAGAAGAAGCCTGGAAGGCAATTGCGAAGGCTGGCATGGCTGAGTTCATTAAGTACGTCTATAAAACGGTGAGGAAGTTCAACGGGATAGCGATTGTAGTAACGCAGGAACTGGAAGACGTAATCAGCTCACCTGTTATCAAAGAAGCAATTATTAATAATGCTGACATCAAGGTGCTCATGGACATGCGAAAATTCATGAACAAGTTTGATGGTTTGCAGGCAGCATTAGGATTATCTGAAAAAGGGAAAACCATTTTGTTATCTGTCAACCGGAATAATGAACCCGGGAAAAAATACCGGGAGGTATTTATTGACTTGGGTGGACAGGTAATGAAGGTATATCGCAACGAGCTGTCTCCTGAAGAGTATTATACGTACACTACCGAGGAAAGAGAGAAACTGAAAGTGATTGAGTACGCCGAAAGGTACGGCACCATGGAAAAGGGGATTCAAAGATTAGTCGCCGATTTGAAAACAGAACTTTAAAACTATTAATGCAAAAATTAAAATTATGCGTCAATTCACTCTTATTGCAATCGTTAGCTGTTTGCTTTATATAGCGTGTAATCACACTAGTGATAAAACGGCAGGTATTAAAGATTTCATTCCTGGTATTTATGTGAAAGAAATCAAGAACGAATATGCTATTGCCTGTGATACGCTTTTTATAAAGTGTACAAACGGTAACAATTTTTTGATTGTGAATCATACCGCTTTTCAACCGATTCGGAACAACAGACTATTACCCGTAAGGTATACTGAAAGCAGTATGAAAGCGCTCTATGATGAGGCATCGCAAAATCTGAATGAACAAAGACTTGGTCGAACATTTTCGTTTGATCCTGTAAACAACAGGCTTTTTGCCGGCGCTCATCCTTATTATAAAATCAACAATTAAATTTCAAAACTTAGGTCATGAATTCTGTTGTAAACACTTTATTAATACTGTGCTTCTCTTGTTTCCTTCCGTATCATACACAGGCTCAGATACCGATAGCTGATGTAATTAAAAATGGGGTAACCAAAGTTATCAAAGCCGTCGATTTAAAAGTTCAGCGTTTGCAGAACAAAACAATATGGCTTCAAAATACACAGAAGGTTGTTGAAAACACCATGAGCAAAGCGCACCTCGATGGCATTACTGATTGGGTGCAGAAGCAAAAGGATTTATACAGCGATTACTATAAAGGCTTGTCAGAGGTTAAGTCGGTAATTGTTTATTATCATCAGGTAAAAGACATTTCGGAAACGCAGGCAAAGCTGGTTGCTGACTATAAACATGCCTGGAATACAATTAAACAAGACTCTCATTTCACGCCAGATGAGTTAGCCTATATGTCTCAGGTTTATTCCGGGATATTAGATGAAACCGTCAACAATGTGGATGGCTTATTGGGTGTGGTCAATTCTTTCATGACGCAAATGTCGGATGCGAAACGCATTGAGATTATCAATAGCGTGGCAGATAAGGTTATCGAAAACTACAATAATCTCCATCAATTTAATAATCAAAATGCTTTACTCTCTTTACAAAGGGCGCACAGTATGAATGAAGCCAGAACCGTGAAAGCCATGTATGGTTTGTAAAAAGTAAAGACTATTGACAGGATATTTTTTGTGAAGAATAAAATGTGTGTTATGAAAGGAATATGCTTGGTTGTTTTACTTATGATGTCGCTCACCCCTTTTGCTCAAACCTGGAACGAATGGTTTCGCCAAAAGAAGACACAGATTCAATACTTGACGCAGCAGGTTGCCGGCTTGCAGATATATGCAGAGCACCTCAACAAGGGCTATAAGATTGCGAAGTCTGGTTTGCAGACAGTCGGCGATCTGAAAAATGGAGAATTGGATTTGCATCGAACATTTGTCAAATCACTCTCAAAAGTGAATCCTGTCATTGGAAAAGATTTTCGAATCGCTGCCATCATTGCTTTCCAAGTAAATATTTCTCAACAATATCAAAAGTGTTTAAATAAAGCGGTTAATGGTGGAATGATAACGACCTCTGAATTCGGATATGTTCGTTCTGTATTTGCCAATTTATTAGATGGTTGCGGAAAGGAAATAGACGACTTGGTTGTAGTAATAACTAATGATCAGCTTCAATTATCTGATGATGAACGTTTGAAAAGACTTGAATCCATCTATCAAAGCATGAAAGAGAAGTATCAGTTCACTGAGAGCTTTTGTAATGAGGTCAGTGAATTGTCTACTTCGAGGCAGAAGGCACAACAGGAAATTAATAACACAAAAACATTACTCAATCTTAAATAATCAGTCATGAAACCATTTCTTTTTTTCGTTGCGCTATTGCTATCTGCTTGCAGTACGAAAACAAAGGCTCAGTCATACGAAGCACAGCAACTGCTTTTGGATTGGACAAAGCTTTCTCAGCTGAAAGGAATATTGAAGGACATGAAGCAGGGATACCAAGTCGTATCCAAAGGATATTCAACTATCCGGGACATTTCTAAAGGCAGCTTCAATCTTCACGAAGCATTTCTGGACGGTCTTTGGCTGGTCAGCCCGACGGTTCGTAAATATTGGAAAATCCCGCATATTATTAGTAGCCAGTTGAAACTTGTAAAGGAATACAAATCCGCTTTCAACCGATGCCAGACCAGTAATCTCATGAATCCTGAAGAACTTGTTTATCTCGGGGAAGTGTATGGCAACCTTTTTAATCAGTCTTTACAAGACTTAACTGATCTTACTTCCTTGCTTACTCCCAACAAAACACGAATGAGCGATGATGAGCGACTGAGCGGTATTGATAAAGTTTACGATAACATGCAGGATAAGCTTCAGTTCCTGCAAAGCTTTAATAATCGAAATTCCATCTTGCTTCTTCAAAGGACAAAAGCTCATAATGAAGCAGAGCAAATGAACACTCTTCTCGGCACAAACAAATAATCAAAAGACATGAATCGTTATGTAAAAACTGCCCTTTGGGCGGTAACAGGAATCGTATTGCCCTTCTTTTCGAAAGCCCAGTCTGGTTCTGGGAATATGGCAAATGAGCTATACAGCCTGCATAGTGTGCTTGACCAGTTATACAATGACATGATACCACTCTGTTCTCAGCTCATTGGGGTTGGGCAGGGAATCGCCGGTTTTGCTGCACTATGGTATATCGCTTTCAGGGTGTGGCGGCATCTGGCGAATGCAGAACCGATAGATTTCTATCCTTTGTTTCGCCCGTTCGTTATTGGCTTTGCCATCATGATTTTTCCTTCTGTCATTGCCATAATAAATGGTGTGATGCAACCAACGGTTATAGCAACGGCGTCCATGGTTTCCAATTCAGATGAAGCTGTGGCTACTCTACTGAAACAAAAAGAAGAGGCGATAAAAACAACCGATGTGTATCAGATATATGTTGGTGATGATGGTGAAGGGGACCGTGATAAATGGTATAAATACACGCATCCCGGTAAGGAGGTATCAGAAGAAGGAGCTTTTGAAGGCATCGGAGATGATATCAAGTTCGCGATGGCAAAGGCATCCTACAACTTCCGCAATTCCATTAAGCAATGGATGAGTGAGATTCTGCAGGTGCTTTTTGCCGCAGCATCCCTTTGCATCAATACCATCAGAACGTTCAACCTGATCATTCTTGCTATTCTCGGTCCACTAGTGTTTGGGATAAGTGTATTTGATGGCTTTCACCACACACTCAGGCATTGGATCGCAAGGTATATCAATGTGTTTCTATGGCTTCCGGTTGCCAATATATTCGGAGGCATCATCGGGAAAATACAGGAGAACATGCTCAGGATAGATATACAACAGGTCGGGCAGGCAGGAGATACCTTTTTCAGCCCAGCAGATATGGGTTATCTAGTCTTCATGATTATTGGAATCATCGGCTACTTCTCTGTTCCATCTATTGCTAACTATATCATGCATGTTGGCGGTGGTGAAGCTTTGGGAGGAAAGATGACAGCGATTACCACGGGCGCTGCAGCAGCTACAGTTGCAGCTGGTTCATCCGCAGCGTCAAGTGGTATCAGTCAGATGGGTGCAGGTGCTGCCAATCTCTGGAATGCGCCGGGCAGCATTAAGGATGGTTACAACAGTGGTTCAGATGGCTCAGGAATGGGGCACCATGCCGGCAAAGCTTATGGTCAGGCAGACCATTATCTCAGAAACAAATTATCAGGCGACAATAAAATCCACTAATGATGTTCAAGAAAATGAAAAATATCGAAACCGCTTTTCAACATATCCGGCTGTTTACGGCGGTAATTGTAGGAGGCTGTTTTATGCTGTGTGTTTTTGTATTGCTCAAAAGTTATCAACTCGCAGCTATTACACAGAACAAAGTATATGTGCTGGCGAATGGAAAAGCTCTGGAGGCGACATCTGCTGATAGAAAGGATAATATTCCTGTTGAAGCCAGGGACCATGTGAAAACATTTCACGAATACTTCTTCACACTCGATCCTGATGAGAAAGTGATACAGGGAAACATCAGCAAAGCCTTGTACCTGGCTGATGCAAGCGCAAAGCGCCAGTATGACGACCTGGAAGAGAAAAACTACTACACAAACATCATTGCCGGTAACATAAGCCAGCAAATCAATATAGATAGTGTAGACGTAAATACGGCTTCCTATCCCTACTATTTCCGGTGTTTCGCAACAGAGAAAATCATCAGGGCTACAAGCATCGTTGATCGTTCCCTCATTACTGAAGGCTATCTGCGTAATGTTTCGCGGAGTGATAATAATCCTCATGGGTTTTTAATTGAAGATTGGACAACAATCGAAAACAAGGATATAAAAACAGAAACACGTCAGAACTAACAAATCTATTTTATGATATCAGTATTTAGAAGGAAACATAGAACAAATTATCGTTTGTATGCTCTACAAAGTGTAAAAAATAAAATTGATTATAAGATGCACCTGCTGGCAGAATATTTATCAAAAAAATCAGAACGCCTATCGCCTAAAAAACTTGCGTTGCTGATCATTGCTTCCTGTGTGTTGATGGCAGCTTGCTTCAGCTATATCGCCATCACTTCGACACGGTATAAAAAAATTATAGAAGTACAGAGTATTCGTTCACCTGCCGTAAAGCAATCAACAGCCACAGATGGGGATGCACTTGTGCTGAAACGAATCACCCGGTTTCACAAGTATCTGGATAGCTTGAAAGAATACGATTTGAGTTACTATCAATCAATCGTGAATCAGCGTCCGCACCTTGTTGACAGCCTCATCCAGGCGGAACAATTTCTTCAATCAAAAAAATTTTAGCCATGAAACAGAATCACATTGAACTTACCAAAGAGCAAACAAAGAAGAGAGGTTTTCTCTTGCTGCTTCCTGCTTTTATTATCCCTTTCCTCACTTTGCTGTTATGGTCAGTTGGCATCTTGGGAAGTAATGCAGCGATCGCTTCCACAACAGGAGGATTGAATGCCCAACTGCCGGACGCAAAACTTAAAGAGAACAAAGCATGGAACAAGTTTTCATTTTATGAGCAGGCTGACAAAGACTCTCTTAAGTTCCAGGATGAACTCAAAAGCGATCCGTCTTTCCAAGCCCATCGGGATAGCTCTGCCGGTGTTGGAGCGTTTTCGTACAATCCGCTACCTGAAGGTTATCAGGATCCAAATGAAATTCGCGTCAATCAAAAGCTTGCGCAGCTCAACGCCGCTTTGAACAATAACCCAAATGAAATTCAATACCAGAAGAATGATCAGACGAGTCATAATCAGATTGCGGCGATAAAAGCAGAAGATGTAAACCGGCTTGAACAGATATTGCAGGCTGTCAATCAGCCCGATTCTGAAAAGGATCCGGAAACCGAACAACTTAATGGAATGATGGATAAGATATTAGATATTCAGCATCCTGACCGTGTGAAGGCAAAGCTCCAACAGGAATCCATCACTAATAAGAAAGCAGCCTATCCGGTATCAGTTCATTCTGTAGAAAGCTTTGTTTCTCTGCTGGGAAGTACAAAACAGAAAAACACACCCGTAAAAAGTAAAATTGCTTTCTACTCATTATCCAACGATACTGTTTCTACTGTAGAAGAAGATAATACCTTTTCAGCAACTGTCTATGAAACGCAAGCCGTCACTGATGGTTCTCTGTTAAAACTGGTTGTCAAGGATGACCTTTATGTAAATGGAACTCTCATACCTCAGGGGAATTTCGTGTACGCGCTGGTTTCCTTTGCCACACAGCGGTTAAAACTCGCAGTATCATCTATCCGGTATCAGAATAAAATTTTACCTGTTGAGCTGGTTGTTTATGATGGCGATGGACTTCCAGGCATTCACATCGCAAATATTCAAAGAAGCGATGTAGCCAAAGAATCCGGCAGCGAGGCAATCAGCAATCTCGATATGGCCTCCCTTGACCCATCTATCGGCATGCAGGCTGCTAGTGCAGGTATAGCAGCCACCAAAGCGCTGCTGAATAAAAAAGTAAAGACCATAAAAGTTACCATTCCGGCAGGCTATAAAGTGTTTCTCAAAAGCAATATAGAAAATTGAATCATAAATCAAGCGAACAATTATGAAGTATCTCATTTTTTTACTGTCAGCAGTATGCGCACTATGTATTGAAGCAAGTGCACAGTATCTCCCAAAGAGTATTGAGCCTTACCGGATAACATTGAGCCATGATAAAACCAGCAATCTCATCTTTCCATCTTCCATCAAAAGTGTAGACAGGGGAAGCGAAAATATTCTTGCGCAGAAAGCGCCGGGAGTTGAAAACATTCTTCAGTTAAAAGCCGGAGAAGAAAACTTTAAAGAGACAAATGTAACTGTGGTCACGGCTGACGGACATTTCTATTCATTTGCCGTCAGCTATAATCCTTATCCCGGTACTCTCAACTATTCTTTTGTAAGCGATAGCGGTGAAAAAGCGATTGTAGCCAATCAGCCGATAACAAGCGTTTCATATAACAAGATTGCTAAACAGATTTTACATCAAAAATCATCAATACACAAAATTGCAGTGGTTGAGAACGTGTGGCTTGGGCTGAATAATCTTTTTATAAAGGACAATATGCTGTGGCTGCATATTACTATCTCCAACAACAGCTTGATACCGTTCAATCCTGCATTTCTCCGGGTGTTTATGCAGGACAAGAAACAGGTAACAAATACCGCCATTCAGCAAAGCGAAATAACGCCATTGATTCCGGTGTCTTTACAAACGACAGATGCCCATTCCGCTCAATCTTATGTATTTGTCTGCTATCCTTTTTCATTACCGGATGCCAGGCATTTAATTATTCAGGCAGGTGAAGCGGCAGGTAGCCGGCAACTTACGTTAGAGCTTACCCACCGTATCATGAAACAAATAAAGCCATTACCTCAAATAACCAATTACTAAAAACAAAAAATATGAATCAGGTAAATTTTGAGTATTTGAAAGAGCAGTTAAGGAATACCGGCTTTGGGGAAAACTTGGGCGAGGCTTTGTCCGAGAAAATAAAAGAAAACCAACCCGAGTTTCAGCTTGCTATGACCCGGAAATTCGGAACTAGCGATGATGTCAATGCTACCCTCTACTTTAAACGTGGAGCCGACTCGGACATGTATTTCTTCAACCGTTACAATCTTCAACTGCTTAACAAAGACGGAGATGAAAAGGCTAAGCAGATGTTCTATATCAATAAAGGCAGTTCTGTTACTTTAAAGGAAGGTTATAACTTGTTAGAAGGTCGCGCGGTTCATAAAACTCTTACCAGCCGAGACAATGAGAAGTATGGTGCCTGGCTGCAACTTGATTTTAAGAATGTATCTCCATCCGGCAACTATGAATTTAAAAAGCTTCATGATAACTATGGCTATAAGCTGGAAACTACTTTAGCTAAGTATCCCATCAAAGAATTAAGTGATGAGAAGAGCAAACAGGACTTAATGAAATCGTTGGAGAAGGGCAACCTTCAGTCCGTGACAATCAAGGACGGTGACAAAGAAGAAAGAATATTTATTGCCGCAAATCCAGAGTATAAAACGCTGACAGCCTTCAATACAGGTGGTCAAAGAATAAAGCTGATTGACTTCTCGCAAAAGCAGGAAGAAAAGAAAGAAGCAACAGTAAAAACAGAACAATCGCAGAAACAAACGGCTCAGAAAGAGGCTCCGAAGCAAAATGAGAAGCCCGCTGCAAAAAGAACAAAAAAAGTGAAGGTGTAAAGCGGAGAAAGGATGTTGTACAGTGAAGAATTAACGAGGTTTATAGATGATGTGAAAGATGATGGGAGAATAGGTCCATCACATATCAGTTTGTTTATCGCCATTCTACAATATGCAGAACAAACTAAATCTTTGAATCCGGTTTGCGTATTTAGTAAAGACTTAATGCCTCTTGCTAAAATATCTGCAACAGCAACGTTCAACAAAAATATTTGGGAACTGCATAACTATGGATATATTACATACGAGCCTTCCTATAATCGTTTTTTAGGAAGCCTGATTTTTATAAATGAAATGTCTGAACATCTGAAAAAGGAGGTAAAGAATGGAGAAGGGAGAAAAGATTTTGAAAGAACCAGCCGAAAAGATGCTCTATTTATTACAGAAAGAAATTCTCACGTTTGAGGAAGCCTGTATCTATCTTGGACGAAGTGCATCATCCATGTACAAGTTAACCAGTGGTAGATTGATCCCATATTATGTTCCTACAGGTAAACTAATTTATTTCAGAAGATCAGAGATAGATGCATGGGCACTTCAGAATAAGAGAAAAAGTAAAGACGAAATAAGAAATGATATTGAAGATTTTCTTTTGGAAGAAAAAACCAAGAGAATATCAAACTAAAAAGAGCGGTGATTTGAAAATCACCGCTCTTTTTTTTCTATTTATTATTAGCAATCATTTGGTGCAAATCTTGGTGCAAATAAAAAAGCACTTATCATTTTTACAATGTAAGTGCTTGATTTTCAGGCTCCCGAAGCTGGACTCGAACCAGCGACCCTCTGATTAACAGTCAGATGCTCTAACCAACTGAGCTATTCGGGATTGTTCCCTTTTGTAAGGGGTTGCAAAAATAAGAGAAAATCGGTTTTTTCCAAATCGTTTTTGAAATTGTTTTCTGCAATAAATATTTTATGAAAATGCAGGTCGGTATGGATAGCGCACCGCGTACATATCTTTCACTTTTTGCAGAATGAAATCGCGCAGCCCATCAATGTTTTGCCGCTCGGTGGCAGATATAAAAATCGCATTGCCGCTTGTTTCACCTTCCCAGCGCTCACGCAGGTCGCGGCGCATTTCTGTTTTTACATCATCCTGCAGCCATTCATCGAACGTTGCCTTTTCGTATAAATCCATTTTATTAAAAATCATCAATATCGGCTTATCAAAAGCGTTGAGTTCCTGTAATGTTTTATTCACAATACCAATGTGTTCCTCATACTGCGGGTGAGAGACATCAACGACATGCAACAGAATGTCTGCTTCACGCACTTCATCAAGCGTGCTTTTAAAACTTTCAATCAGGTGATGCGGCAGTTTGCGGATAAAACCAACCGTATCGCTCAGCAAAAACGGCGTGGCTTCAAACACCACTTTTCGCGTGGTTGTATCAAGGGTTGCAAACAGTTTGTTTTCGGCAAATACATCACTCTTGCTCAGCAGGTTCATGATGGTGCTTTTGCCAACGTTCGTATAGCCAACCAGCGCTACACGAATCAGTTCTCCACGCTCCTTCCTTTGTGTAAACGACTGCTTATCTATTTCCTGCAATCTTTTGCGCAGCAAAGAAATTTTATCTTTTACAATACGCCTGTCTGTTTCAATTTCTGTTTCACCTGGTCCGCGCGAACCAATGCCGCCACCTTGCCGTTCCAGGTGTTTCCACATACCTTTCAGGCGCGGCAACAGGTATTGATATTGCGCCAGCTCTACCTGAACCTTTGACTGTGCCGTGCGGGCGCGCCGCGCAAAAATGTCGAGAATCAAATCACTCCGGTCAATGGTTTTTATCCCGAGCTCTTTCTCAATATTTGTAATTTGCGAGCCGGTGAGTTCATCGTCGAAAATAGCAATGTCAATGCCTTTGCTTTGCACGTATTGCTTAATTTCTTCCAGCTTGCCACTGCCCACAAATGTGCGGCTATCAGGATGAGGCATCTTTTGTAAAAAGCGCTTAACCGAAATGGCACCGGCGGTTTCAGCTAAAAAAGCCAGCTCATCCATATATTCCTGAACCTGTTGCTCGGTTTCATCTTTCTGGATCAATCCCACAAGAACGGCGCGTTCTTCCTTATTTATTTTTTGTTGTTTATCTATCAAGGTTATAACTGTTTGGTCTGCAAATTAAAGTATGGCAATTTTTTACAAAGAGTCAGCAATAATAAAGATACCGGATGATGTTGTCAAATGTTTAGGATATTGTTTTATGAAAATATTCAAATAATTTTCTCTTTTTTGATTGGATGTAATGACATTAGCTTCTCTTCACCTTTTAAACATTCAATCATAAATAATTAGCTTCAAAAGTCAATTGTTCAATCCTGCAACACATTGCTTGCCTGCAGGTACAATAGCATTTCTGTCCCATATTCTTTGGCGGCTTCTCCCGCTTTTTTAGCATAATCCTCACCATTACCTGCATAAATAATTCCCCTGCTCACATTTACCAATGCCCCGCAATTTTTATTCATCGCATAATCCGAAATATCTTTCAAACTTCCGCCTTGCGCGCCTACGCCCGGCACCAGTAAGAAATGGTCTGGTATCAATTTTCGTATCGAAGAAAATTGGCTGGCTTGTGTAGCGCCTATCACGAACATCAGGTTCTGCGCGGTTCCCCACGATGAAGTTTTTACCAACACTTTTTCATAAAGATGATAGGCTGAATCGTCCTTTTGACCGCCTGAAACTGAAAGCATTTCAAAATCAGAAGCGCCTTTATTCGAAGTCAGTCCCAGCAGGATCGTTACCTTATTTTCATATTCTAAAAAAGGACGCACGCTGTCTTCGCCCATGTAAGGGTTCACGGTAACCGCATCAAATGGCAACGTTTCAAAAAATGTTTTTGCGTAATGCGCAGATGTGTTGCCAATATCGCCACGCTTGGCATCAGCTATGGAAAAATGTGTGTTTGGAATTGCATGCAAGGTTTCTTCCATCGCCTCCCAGCCTTTTATCCCTTGCGACTCATAGAATGCCGTATTGATTTTATAAGACACGCAGAAGCTTTTTGTTGCCTCAATGATGGCTTTATTAAATTCGGCCACTCCGTTTTTCTTTTCTTTCAGGTGTTTGGGCAATTTTTCAATATCTGTATCCAGACCCACGCATAAGTAACTCTGCTTCGCCTGTATTTGTTGAATAAGTTCAGCGATATTCATAAAGCAAATGTAGTTTGTACAAATGTTTTGCGCTCAAAGATCAATAACAAGCGCATCATAAATTTTAAGTCGAAGATCAGTTTAACTACAATATAAAAACAGTTTTCAGTGATCATTGTTCATTGCTTTTTTCATTGTTAATTATAGTTTCTGCATGTCGAAGCAGCAAGAATTCTCCTGTCAAGACTTGCCTGCCGGCACACAAGTTTCGACACATTGATGAAGCTTTTACGAAAGCAACGACAAACATCCATTTCAAAAAATTCATTACTTGTTTTATTTTACGGAAGCGTAAAAAAGGGCTACACAATGGCAGCCCTTCAATATAATAATATGAGAAAAATAATTTTTGCAGCACCGGTTTTCATGATGAAACAACCTCATTTAGCCTTGCTCGTCGGGACTCTTCGGAGGTAGTGGTGGCTGTTGCGCCTTTGGCGGTCGCTGGTTATTTTGATTTGGCGGCGGATTTCTTCTTTGTCCGCCTTGTTGTCCACCATTTTGCGGTGGCTGCTGAGGCCGCTGCTGGTTGTTCTGATTTCCTTTCTGCTGCTGTGGCTGATTGCGTTGCTGAGGCTGTCCGCCGCGCTGGGGCTGTATTTGCGGCTTACCGGTAACAGGCGCATTATTGCCTTTGGCTTTTTGCTGCGGCGCATCTTGCCTGCCTCCTCTCCTGTCGTCTTCCCGCTCTTTATCTTTTCTTTTTTTGCTGTTTCTTTCTAAACTGCGCAGTGAAATTTGTCCAACCACATCCACAAATGTTGGCTCTATTTCCTTTGGCTTGCTGGTGGTAATTTCAACAGCTTCCAGTTCAGCAGGCCGTTCGCCTTTTGCGTTCATACGAACAATTTCCTTTACCCTCGTAATGGTAACAGGGTATTGACGGTTGCTTTCAGAAAGCATATACCACATCAGGTTTTTGAAGATGTCCTTCTTAACCAGTGAAGCATATCCTTTAGCAAGTTGTAGCGTATCGGCATTATTAGGAAACCCTTGCAATGCATCCAGGTAAGTATCCAGCTCGTAATTTAAACAACACTTCAGGCGACCACACTGACCGCTGAGTTTTGTTTGATTGATGGATAAATTCTGGTAACGTGCGGCTGTAGTGGTAACGCTTTTAAAATCGGTAAGCCAGGTAGAGCAGCAAAGCTCTCTGCCACAACTGCCAATGCCGCCCACTTTACCGGCATCCTGGCGAATGCCAATCTGCCTCATTTCTACTTTTACTTTGAACTCTGAAGCAAAGATTTTAATCATCTCGCGAAAGTCAACGCGGTCGTCGGCAGTATAATAAAACGTTCCTTTTCTGCCATCTGCCTGAAACTCAACTTCGCTTAGTTTCATATGCAGATTCAAGCTTCTTGAAATGGCGCGGCTGCGCATCAATGCTTCTGCTTCGCGGGCTTTTTGCTGTTCAAAAGATTGAATATCTTTTTCCGTACTGCGACGGATAATTTTTTTCATGTCAGGATTCAGCTCATCCACACTGCGCTTCTTCATTTGCAGGCGCACCAACTCACCGGTCAAGCTTACTTCGCCAACATCATATCCGCTTACGCCTTCAATGGTTACCAGCTCTCCTTTTTCAAAGGGCTGCAGAGTAATATTGCGATAAAAATCTTTCCGGCTGCCTTGCTTGAAAGACACTTCTACAACTTTGCAACTGCCATCAGAATCGTCATAAGGCATATTTTTCAGCCAGTCGTAAACATTCATCCGGTTACAACTGCCGGTGCCGCAACTGCCGTTGCTTTTGCAACCATTTGGTGTGCCGGTACCACACGATCCGCATCCCATTCTCTATATCAGGTTTGTACGATTTATAAAATTGTTTCTTGTAAACGAAAGACAAACCGGCGCGATGCGATTAAAGATTGTATAAACTTCGGGCACAAGCTGTTTTATGGCAATGGTAGCTACTTTTTCTATTGGAAATAAACAGGAAAAGCGGCTTTATTTTATGTTTATAAATCTATCAGAATCAGGCAATTCACACAGTTCCTTCTCTCTCACTCAGTCAAAATTAGTGCTTTGTCCTGAATAATATGATGTAGCCTGATAGTAAGCGCATGAAACAACATGCGGGCATGGGCGTTGCGTTCGATATGATAAATGGCTTTGTCAAGTTCTTCCGACATTACATGTTGCTGATTCACGCCGGCAATCTTGCCAAGCCGCTGCGCAAAATCGCGCTCGTTATCAGGCATTGCAATGGCATCGGGTCCTAACACTTTTATGCGAATGCTTTGCCCGATGAGATGATTAAAATACCTGAGAAATTGTTTCTGTTTTTCGCGCCCTAGCTTGCTTATTTCATCCAGCCATTTTAGCTGCTCAGGCAGCATGCGGCGGATAATAAATTTCAGCCAGTCGCTTAAAAAGCTTTGCCAGTCGTCTTCGGCATGCTGCAATTGCTGAAGTGCTTCGCGATAATTGCCTTGCACAATGGCAGCCACCTGTTGTGCTTTTGCCAATGGAACATTTCCACGTGTATGCAGCGCTTCGCGTACAGAAGCATCATCAGGCGCGGGAACTTTTACAAGCTGACAACGCGATAGAATCGTTGGCAAAATTGCTTCCTCGTTTTCGGCAACTAAAATAAACAAGGTATTAGCCGGCGGTTCTTCTATCAGCTTTAATAGCTTATTGCCTTCCTTGCCTAAATATTCCGGCATCCATAGAACGAGTATTTTGTATTTGCTTTCAAAACTTTTCAGGCTCAGCGTGCGAATGATGTCGCTGCATTCTTCGGCTGTGATATTGCCTTGTTTATTTTCTGCGCCAATGTGCTGCAGCCAGTCGAATACATTACCATAAGGATAGATTTGTAAGAACTCACGCCAATCTTTAATATAATCTGTGCTTACCGGCTTATCGCCACTTTTTTTAGGAATAACAGGATAGGAATAATGAATATCAGGATGCGCATATTGCGCAGCTTTTATGCAAGCCGGGCATTCGCCGCAGGAATCGAGTTGGTGAGTGGCGGGTTGTGAGTGGTAAGTGTTTAATTCGTGCGATTCACTGCTGTTAGTCGGCTCATCGCTGATAGCGGATGGCTTATTTTCGCATACAACATACTGCGAAAATGCAATAGCAAGTGGCAAGGCGCCATTTCCTTCTTTACCTAAAAACAATAGTGCGTGGCTGAGCCGGTTGTGCTGCATCATATCTGCGAGATGCTGCTTTGTATCACCCAATCCTATCACGTCGGAAAACTGCATGTGGCGAAACTATGAAAGGAGGAATGGAAATGAAATTTGTTTTTTTGAGGTGAAATGTTTTGGAATATTGATGGCTGCTACTGAATTATCTAAAAAATTCTCTGTGCAGCTTTGTACTCTTCGAATCTTCGTGGTTCTATAAAAATCTTCATCATTGCCCGGAACCTTGATGGGAGCATTGCTGCGTGTAGAAGCCCGCAGGAATGGCAATAACTGTCGATCACAAAGGCGACGGACGATGGTTATAAAAAAATGCGTTTTGTATTATTTGATTTCCTTATTAAATGCAAGATTCATCAATTGTTCTTGCCTTCCATCTTGTCGCAATAAGCCACGGAGCCAAGACGAAAGCGGAAAGGGATTTTGGTAATTTTTTCCAGCTTGTATTCTTTATCGCAGAAGAAAGGGAGGTTTTTGATTGTCAGGTTTTGCGGGATAACTGTAGGTAAATGATTGAGGGATAGATTTAGCTGCGGAGCAAAACGGATATTGCCGGTACGAGAGCTGTCGGACGTTTTTGTTTGTGCACTCGTTTGTATATAAAAGAAAAAGCACAAACCGCACAACGCAAAATTTTTCAACATCATAAAAATATTAGCATTGCAAAATTAGCAGCGAGCCGTTAGTTTTGCAAAAATCGTACTACAATTTTAGGATAAGATTTAATTTTAGAAATGGCACTTAGTCAAACGCTACAGCAGAAGCTTTTACAGAAATTATCGCCTCAGCAGATTCAACTGATGAAACTGCTGCAGATACCTACGGCAAACCTGGAAGAGCGCATTAAAGAAGAACTGGAAGAGAACCCGGCATTGGAAGTTAGCAACGATGAGCAGCACGATGAAATGGGTGAAGATATGCCCGACGAATTTGCCTCGGCTAACGAAGAAGAATACGAGACGGAAGGCAGTGCTGACGAATACGATAATCTCGATTTGAGCGAATATGTTTCGGACGGTGACGATGAAGTTGGCGATTATAAACTGCGCGACGATAACTATCCTGAATCGGATGATAAAAAAACCATTCCTTTTAAGATTGAAAGCTCATTTCACGAAACCTTGCTTGACCAGCTTGGCATGTTATCGCTTGACGAAAAAAACAGGAAGATAGCTGAGCATATTGTGGGTAGCATTGATGATGATGGCTACCTGCGCCGCGACCTGTCGTCGATGAGCGATGACCTTGCGTTTCGGCAAAATATCTTCGCCAGTGAAGGCGAAATTGAAGCGCTGATTAAAAGGATACAATTGTTTGATCCGCCGGGCATTTGTGCACGCGATCTGAAAGAATGCTTGTTACTTCAGTTAAACCGCCAGATGATTGGTGGAAAAGATGTTCGCCTGGCGATTGCTGTTCTGGATAAATACTTTGAAGAATTTACCAAGAAGCATTACGAAAAAATACAGCGTGGTTTAAATTTAACTGACGAGGACTTGAAAGATGTGATCACGGCAATCATTAAACTAAACCCAAAGCCCGGTGGCAATGTGGGTGAAATCAATAAAGCCGAAAGTTATATCGTGCCCGACTTTTTCATCCTTAATAATGCCGGAAAATTAGAGCTGACGCTGAACGCGAAAAACGCGCCTGATCTGCATATCAGCGAAGGCTATCGCGATATGCTGAAAGAGTATGATAAAGGCTCAAAAAAAGATAAGCGCCAGAAAGAAGCGGTGCTTTTCATCAAGCAAAAGATAGACAGCGCGAAATGGTTTATTGATATGATTAAACAGCGCCAGCATACATTGCTCAGCACGATGGATGCCATCATGAACTACCAGAAGGACTTCTTCCTGACGGGTGATGAAACGACGCTGAAGCCGATGATCCTGAAAGATATCGCTGAAATTACCGGGCTTGATATTTCGACTGTGAGCCGTGTGGCTAACAGCAAATTCGTGCAAACCGAATTTGGCACTTATCGTTTGAAATTTTTCTTCAGCGAATCGCTGAGCACCGATACCGGCGAAGAAGTGAGTACGCGTGAAGTGAAGAAAATATTAAGCGACCTGATAGAAGGTGAAGACAAGCGCAAACCATTGAGTGACGAGCGTTTAACTGAACTTCTCCAGGAAAAAGGCTACAACATTGCACGCCGTACCGTAGCTAAATATCGTGAGCAATTGAACATTCCGGTAGCAAGGCTGAGAAAAGAACTTTAATAATTATGAGTTATGGATTATGGATTTATTTGAAAAATAACATGCGATAATTCATCATTCATAACTCATAAATCATAACTCATTTGGAAGCATCTGTTTATCCGCAACCTTACTATCGCATTCCGGCAAAAATTGTTTCGTTTCTTTTGCACCCGCTGTTTATTCCGGCTTATATTTTCTTTTGGCTGCTGCTTCGTTTTCCATATCAGTTTGCAGGCATTACACAACAAACTTTGTTCTTCCGCGAGTTTAACGTGATATGGATTACCGCTTTCTTTCCGGCGTTCTCAGTATTCCTTTTATGGCGACTTGGCTTAAGCGAAAACATTTATTTGCGCACGCAAAAAGAACGCATTGCACCTTATATCATCACCATGGTTTTTTATTGGTGGATGTGGTATTTGAGCCGCAACTTTACTGATCAGCCCGAAGTGCTTCAATATTTTTATTTCGGTATTTTTTTAACGACAGTATTTGGTCTTATCATCAACTCGTTTAGCAAAATAAGTATGCACGCCATGGGCATTGCTGGTGCGTTTGCGTTTGTATTTATTACCTGCTTTATAAATCATACTTTGCTGGGCTTTGATATATGCATCGCTACCCTTCTTACAGGTTTGGTTTGTACTTCCCGGTTTGTTTTAGGCGCGCATTCAAATGGCGACGTTTACACAGGTTTGTTTGTAGGTATTTTATGCCAATTGATTGCAGTGTGGGCATTGAGATAACAGATTGATTGCAATTACGTCATTACCAACCAACGAAAAATATATGCAAAACTAAACACCTGAAAGCGGAATTTAAGTTTGTTTGAATTGTCTGCTTATACCATGCAACAACGTTCAAAAAAATCAGCGTGCGCAAAGTATTAGGCGCTTCTGCATCAGGAATCGTGAAGTTATTATCGAAAGAATTTGTATAGCTTGTTATCATTTCATTATTGGTAGCGTCGCCTGTTACAGGGTGGGCAATGAATGCCCGGCTGCATGATTTTACGTATCGCATCACGGTAAGCTGGCGGCTCTTTACTGCGGCAGCTATTGCCTCATTACTCATTGCATTTCTAACGATCAGCATCAAATCTGTTACGGCTGCGTTAAGCAATCCTGTCAACGGTTTGCGAAGTGAATAGAAGCCATTTTCAATCAGTTCTCCAAGCCATTATTCTGCTACTCACTTTTCAATCGGAGCTACTGAAATTGCAAATAATCTGCGTCAATCTGCGTAAAATATCAGCGTCTTCTGCAGGAAATTTCAACCAAAACACCACTTAACTTTTAGCTATAAATTGTTCTGAGATGAAATGGGAATACAGTTTATGTAACCATCGTCTGTAGCTCCGATTAAGCGACAGTTGCGACGCTCCCATCATCGTTCCGGGCAATGATTGAGCTTTTACAAAAGCGAATTATAGCCTCATTTTAAAAGCTACTTACCACCAGAATTTCTTAAGCAACACATTTCGCTCAGCAATTTTGAAGTAATATGCATACTTCAAACAGCATCTATGAACAGACGCCATTTTCTACGCAACAGTTCCTTAGCCGGAGCCGCATTATCTGCCTCTGCACTTCAGTCCTGCGCCACAAGTGCTGCTTACAAAACCGATAATCAAAAAGATGATTTTGAACTAAACGAAACCACCATTGATGCATTGCAAACAGACATGCAAAGCGGGAAAACAACTTCTGAAGAAATCACTAAACACTATCTAAAACGCATTGACGCCATCGATAAAAAAGGCGTGTATCTAAATGCCATTATTGAAATCAATCCCGATGCCATCAGCATTGCCAAATCGCTTGATAAAGAAAGAAAAAACGGCAAGGTACGCGGACCTTTACATGGCATACCGGTATTGATAAAAGACAACATCAATACCGGCGATAACATGATGACCACTGCAGGTGCTTCCGCACTCGCCGGCAACAAGGCAAAAGAAGATGCCTTCATCATCAAAAAGCTACGCGAAGCTGGTGCTGTATTGCTTGGAAAAACCAATCTCAGTGAGTGGGCAAACTTCCGCTCTACGCGTTCCGTTAGTGGCTGGAGCAGCCGTGGCGGACAAACCAAATGCCCTTACATTCTTGACCGAAATCCATCCGGTTCCAGTGCAGGAACAGGCTGTGCGGTTGCAGCAAACCTGTGCGTTGCTGGCATCGGTACAGAAACAGATGGCTCTATCGTTTCGCCGTCTTCTGTGAATGGCTTGGTGGGCTGTAAACCAACGGTTGGTTTATGGAGCCGCAGCGGCATCATTCCTATCTCTGCCACGCAGGATACCGCCGGTCCAATGGCACGTACCGTGCGTGACGCAGCTATACTTCTTGGCGCTTTTACAGACTTTGATAATGCAGACGAAACAACCACAGAGAGCAAAGGCAAATCATACAATGATTATACTCAATTCTTAAAAGCAGATGGACTGAAAGGCAAGCGCATCGGCATCGAGAAAGCACATTTTAACGGCAATCCGGATGTCGTTGATTTGTACAAAGCAGCCATTGAAAAATTAAAAGAACAAGGTGCTATTATCATTGAGTTAGACATACTAAAAACTGTTCGCGCCATCAATGGCATTGGCGATGCAGAATACACTGTATTGCTGTACGAGTTTAAAGATGGCGTCAACAAATACCTTTCTTCTGCAAATAGCAAAATGAAAACCTTGCAGGACGTTATTGATTTCAACAAGAAAAATGAACCCTCAGCCATGCCTTATTTCAAGCAGGAAATATTGATCAGCAGCCAGGAAAAAGGGAACTTAAAAACCAAAGAATATGTAGATGCATTGGCTACTTCTTTATCATCCCGAAAAGTGATTGAAGATTTAATAAAAGAAAACAAACTTGACGCATTATGCGGCGTCACAAACGGACTTGCGTGTTGCATTGATCTGGCAAACGGCGATTACGATACCGGCTTTTCTTTCTCTACGCCCGCAGCTATTTCCGGCTTTCCTCACATTACAGTTCCTATGGGCTTTGTACATAATTTACCGGCAGGCATTTCCTTCTTTTCTACTGCCTATACCGAGCCACAACTACTATCAATTGCCTATGCTTATGAGCAAGCTTCCAAGATGCGAAAAGCACCAACGTTTCAGAAGGATTTACTGATGTAAAACTTTCTTATACTCATCCTACATTTGTCTCTAATGCCAGACAAACATCTCTATATTATCGCAGGCTGCAACGGCGCTGGGAAAACAACCGCATCTTTCACCATCATGCCTGATATCATTAATTGTAAAGAGTTTGTCAACGCCGACGAAATTGCCCGGGGCTTATCACCCTTTCAACCCGAAAAAGTGGCCTTCGAAGCTGGACGAATCATGCTTAACCGAATACAGGAATTGTTGAAGAACGACGAAAGTTTTGCCTTTGAAACTACACTTTCAACGCGCAGTTATCAACACAATCTTACAAGCTAAAGCAAAAGGTTATACAACGACCTTGCTTTTTCTTTGGCTCCAAAGTATTGAACTTGCAAAACAACGAGTAAGCATACGCGTATCTGAGGGCGGGCATAATATTAAACCAGATGTTATCGAAAGAAGATATATAAAAGGGATCAAAAATTTGTTTGACCTTTACCTTCCAATTGTTAATGGAGCCTTTATATGCGATAATTCACGAGGTAGCTATGAATTAATCGTCAAGAAGACAATTAACGAAAGCCTAAATATCATTAATTACGAAAAATATAATCATCTAAAAAGTTTGTATGACCACACCTGAACAACAAATAGAACTCTTCAATAAAATTCAAAAAGCACTCGACACCATCTACGACAAAGTTGTTGAATTTAAAAAACTAAAAGGAACCGACATTGTCATTATGCAAGACGGCAAAATCGTCCGTATCAAACCTGAATAAAACACTTCCTTTATTTCTGTGCCTTCGTGGTTCAAAAAAGCCTGATCACTGCCCCGAACGTTGAAGAGTGCGACGCAACAGACGATTCATCGGAGCGATGCAGCCCGTACCACAAAAAAAAGAAAACCTGCAACCACAAAAGCCACGACATAACTGAGCAGCATTTTAAAAATCCTACATTCGTGCATACGCCAGTCCGTATCATCCGTGTTCTATGAAAAATCCCGATGCACAATCACACCGGGATTTCCAATTATAAAGGCTTAGAACTAAAAAACTTCCTCACTCACACGTTGTACATCACATATCTAATATCGTACATAAGCTCACGCGTGCTCATGCACATCATTCCGAAACACCACCGTTCCATCAAACACATCCACCAGCACCGGCTGACTTTTATCAATGCTTCCCGCCAGTATCTTCTTACTCAGCACATTAATAATTTCCTTCTGAATCAGCCGCTTCAATGGTCTTGCACCCAGCGTAATATCATATCCGTTCTCCGCTAAATATTCAATGGCATAATCACTAAACTGAAGCTCAACACCATTGTTCAACAGCAACCGTTTCAACCCCTCCAACTGTATGCGGATAATACCTTTAATCTCCTTCCGCTGTAACGGGTGAAACATAATCACCTCATCAATCCGGTTAAAGAATTCCGGACGAATCGTCTGCCGCAACAAGTCCAGCACTTTCTCTTTCGCCGTCTCTGCCACGATGTCCAGATCATGCCCGCTTGCATCTTCAAATGTTTCCTGTATCAAATGACTGCCGATATTGCTCGTCATGATGATGATCGTATTCTTGAAGTTCACTACGCGACCTTTATTGTCCGTCAGCCTGCCATCATCCAGCACCTGCAGCAGCACGTTAAACACATCCGGGTGCGCTTTCTCTATCTCGTCAAGCAGCACCACACTATACGGCTTCCTGCGCACAGCTTCCGTCAGCTGTCCACCTTCATCGTAACCCACATAACCGGGAGGCGCGCCCACCAGCCGCGATACCGAATGCTTCTCCTGATACTCGCTCATGTCTATGCGCGTCATCATGTTTTCATCGTCAAACAGGTATTCCGCCAAGGCTTTCGCCAGCTCTGTTTTACCTACACCCGTGGTACCCAGAAAGATGAACGAACCAATCGGCTTTTTCGGGTCTTGCAAGCCTGCACGACTTCTGCGTATCGCATCTGCTACCGCTTCTATCGCTTCGTTCTGGCCCACTACGCGCTTATGCAGTTCGTCTTCTAAGTTCAATAACTTTTCTCTTTCGCTTTGCAGCATTTTGCTTACCGGAATACCAGTCGCTTTTGCAACAGCTTCTGCAATGTCTTCCGCATCTACTTCTTCTTTTAAAAGTCTCCGTTCGCTCAGCGTGTCAAGCTCTTTCGAGTTGTCTGCTATAATCTGTTCCTGTTCTTTTATTTTACCATAGCGTATCTCGGCCACTTTACCGAGGTAGCCATCGCGTTCCGCACGTTCCGCTTCCAGCTTCAGGCTTTCAATGTTCGCCTTCGCGTTTTGTATCCGTTCCACCACTTCCTTCTCTTCCTTCCACTTCGCTTTCAGCGTATCACGCTGCACCGTCAATAGCGAAATTTCCTGTCCCAGGTCTTTCAGTTTCTCCTCATCATTCTCGCGCTTAATGGCTTCCCGTTCTATCTCCAACTGCCGTATCGCGCGTTCTAATTTATCAAGCTCTTCCGGCATCGAATTTATTTCCAGCCGCAGCTTTGCCGCGCTCTCATCTATCAAATCAATCGCCTTATCCGGCAGAAAACGGTCGGTGATATACCGGTTCGATAATTCCACCGCCGCTATAATCGCTTCGTCCTTAATCCGCACATGGTGATGCGTTTCATACTTATCTTTAATGCCGCGCAAAATGCTCACCGCATCTTCCACGTTCGGCTCGCCAATTGTCACCCGTTGAAAGCGACGTTCCAGCGCTTTATCCTTCTCAAAGTATTTCTGGTATTCGTTCAGTGTCGTGGCTCCAATCGCTCTCAGCTCACCGCGCGCCAATGCAGGCTTCAGTATGTTTGCCGCATCCATCGCGCCCTCGCCGCCACCGGCGCCCACCAGCGTATGAATTTCATCAATAAACAGGATGATTTCTCCCTCGCTTTCCGCTACTTCTTTCACTACGCCTTTCAGCCTTTCCTCAAACTCACCCTTGTATTTCGCGCCCGCTATCAACTGACCCATATCCAGCGCAAATATAATTTTGCTGGTCAGGTTGTCAGGCACGTCGCCGTTCACAATGCGTATCGCCAATCCTTCCGCAATCGCCGTTTTACCCACGCCCGGCTCGCCTACCAGTATTGGGTTGTTCTTGCTTCGTCTTGATAAAATATGCAGAGTTCTCCGTATCTCTTCATCTCTGCCAATCACCGGGTCCAGCTTGCCGTTGCGCGCCATATCGTTCAGGTTGCGCGCATACTTCTGCAGCATGTTATATTGGTTCGCCGATGTCTGCGAGTTCACCGTACTGCCCTTGCGCAGGTCTTTAATGGCAGCCACGAGGTTCTTTTCCGTCAGACCATTATCTTTCAAAATTTTCGCTGTCTCGTCGTTGCCATGCAGCAGCGCCAGCAGCAGGTGCTCCACGCTCACAAACTCATCACCGAATTGCTTCAGCGTACTGCTTGCATACAGCAGCGCATTGTTCAGGTCGCGCCCGATGCTCTGCGCCGGTTGCCCGCCCTGCACTTTCGGCAGGCGGCTGATGCTGTCATTGATCTTCGTTTCTAAATAAGCGATGTTTACATCGTTCTTCTTCAGCAGGTATTCTACCGGGCTGTCTTCATCGTCCAGCAGCGCTTTCAACAAGTGGTTGGTTTCTATATTCACACTACCATTGTTAAAGGCAATCTGCTGGGCTGCCTGCACACTTTCTTGTGCCTTGATGGTATAGTTATTCAAATTCATATGCGCTTATAATGCAAACTCCAAACCAAGCCACCGATGCGGAAATTCTGTCGGCTTTTGTTGGTGCCATCTGCCTGAAATGCAGTGAGAATAAAGGTTTTATGTAAAAAGGGCAGGTGAAGAAGGGAAAGGAAAGGATATTTATACAAACCGCCTATTCCTGTTTTTTACCATGTCATGTACAAGAATATTATTTGCAATCGCATAATCAGATAGGGCTGAGTCAGCGGTAATTAAAAGCTGACATTCTTTAGCTGCCTGTAACAATAAAGTATCGGTAACGCCCAAATCTACAAAAGCCGGATCATCAGTTGCACCTAAAGTAGGAATGTATTGTTCTGAAACTAACTTCACCGTCTCTGTCAATTTTTCGATATACAAGTACCTGTAATCGCCTTTGAAATTGTTTAGTAAATTATCCACTTCCGTCCAGACATTCGGCAACACAACCAGGTTTTCAAACTTCCCAATAAGAAAAACAAGATCATCATAATCCTGCTTTTCATAGATTGATGTTCTTTTATGAGTATTTATTAAGGATGGATTCATGAATCCTAGCAGTAAAACCACAAGTGCATTGGCATCAATTAAGATCATGATTAAGAGTTGTGCATATACAATCCAACGAGCTCTCTGTGATCATTAATTCTTAGCTTTTTATAAATCCGATGGTATTCAAATTCAGAGGTCAAACTTCCGAGCGCATTTACTCTCTTATTTGTATTATTTACTAAATACGATACCACCACATTCCATATATGGCTTGCTTTGTCATATTCCGCTTCTTCCAGTCTAAAATCCGGGTTAGTAACAGTTGTCAAACCAACCAATTCCTTTTTTGCAACTTCATGCAATTCGCTCAAAGTCATTTCTGAAATTATTTGATGAATGTTTGTTTTTTCAAAACTAAGTTAACAACATTTAAGACTATGATCTACAATTTTTTGATTCCAGGTTTTTACATAGCCTTTACGCTTTTAATAAAGTAAATCAGCGGCGCTGTATCTAAATACACCACTTTAGAAGCGAAGTCCTCTATCACTATTGCCTTTCTTAATCTAAGTATTGGTCAATATCTTCTTTCCCTTTCCATATTTCACTTCCCAAACCGGAAAGCGAAACCAATCGGGAAGTAGAAGCAGTTTGTTCTTTTTGTTTTATAAAACCGGCAAGTCGTTGCAGGAGTGTAAGCTGTTCTTCCTTATCAAGCAGTTTTATTTGAGAAAGTATACTATTTATGTTTGTTGATGTTGCCATATAATTGATAAGTAAAGATAAGGGAAAGATAAAATAATTTAGTCCTTGTGTAAGTGTCCCTAAAAAACGGACAGTTTAGGATTAGAGAAAGAAGTATAATTTTAAACTGCAAACGATGAAGAATTCAAGATTTAGTGAGACACAGATTGCCCTGCCATATTGAAGCAACAGGAAGCGGGCAGAGCCACCAAAGAACTCTGCCGGGAGCACAGCATTAGCGAAGCCACATTTTACAACTGGAAGAGCAGATACGGCGGCATGGATGCTTCAGATGTAAAGCGGTTGAAAGACCTGGAAGAAGAAAACAGCAGGCTGAAAAAGATGTATGCCGGGCTGAGCCTGGATCATTCCATTTTAAAAGATGTGATCTCAAAAAAAGGCTGGGGCTCTCTGGCAAAAGGCAATTAACGGAAGAGATTATCAAAGACTATAAGTTGCCTGTTCAGAGAGCCTGTAAAGTAACCGGGTTAAGCCGGTCTCAGTATTATTACAAGAGTGAAAAAGATGACTCAAAAGTCACAGAAGCCTTGCAGGATCTGGCTTTTAAACATCCCTGTTATGGCTTTAGAAAGCTGTTTGCTTACCTGAAAAGAGACGGCAGAAGCTGGAACCACAAAAAAGTATACCGGGTGTACAAGTTGCTGAAGCTGAACAAAAGAAGAAAGGGTAAAAGACGGCTGCCGGCGAGAATAAAGCGTCTGTTGGTAAGAGAAACAGCCATCAACCAAACGTGGAGCATGGACTTTATGAGTGACAGCATGGTAAGTGGAAGAACGTTCAGAACGCTGAACATCATAGACGATTGCACCCGGGAAGCACTGGCTATTGAGATTGACACCTCTTTGTCTGCCAAAAGAGTGACAAGAGTATTGAACAGGGTGATTGCTGAACAAGGCAAACCGGTAAGGATCAGAGTGGATAACGGACCGGAGTTCACCTCGCATGAACTGACAACGTGGGCAGAACAGAACCATATTTGCATTCAGTACACGCAGCCGGGCAGACCGATGCAGAATGGTTTTATTGAGCGGTTCAACCGGCTGTACAGAGAAGCTGTTCTGGATGCTTATCTGTTCTTTGAATTGCATGAAGTAAGATTGTTAACGACTGAATGGATGGAAGAGTACAACCACAGAAGACCTCATGAAGCACTCGATAATCTGACACCATCTGAATACAAAAATATCGCTGATGAAAAGAAAAATATCAGTTAACCACTGTCTGACTTTTGGGGTACTTACACCAGGTATATGCGCCCATGCATTCACTTAGTTGTTAATTTCCTTTATTGCCTTGGAAACATCATTTTGCCTTTATTCAATTGCTTCTTTAAAATATAAGTCAAACACATCTGGCCAGCGCGCGCTCCAATCTTTTGCATAGAGAATTAATCCATCAGCCGAAGAATAATCAACTAAGACACCTTCGATAAAATTTAAATACAAATCAAGATTTGCAGATAGTACCATCCCGTCCTGAGGCAAAGGTTCATTAAAGGCTTTAAACAAGTAGAGTCGAACCAGCCCCATCCGTTTGTAAAGTTGACGTATAGTAAAGAGGTTACCTTTTCCTCTGCACCGCACCGTCCTATCCTAACGGCGCTGGAACCGGAAAGAACAATTTGAAAAAAAAGAAAGCCGGGCATTCATCATCCGGCTTTCTCATTACTGGTATCTTTTTCTCTCTATTGTTTTACAAACTTCAGCACTTCCGTTTTGCCGGCGGTGGTGATGTTCAGGTAGTACGTACCCGGCTGCATATTACTACCCAGTGTCGAGCGGTACTGCCCGCTTCCATTGCTCACCCCTCTTGCCAGCACATTACCGCTGCCATCTTTAATGCTGATGTCAGCCGTTTCATTAGCTTGTAAGCCTTGCACCGTTACATAGCTTTGCGCAGGGTTAGGATACACCATTACCTGCGATTCGCTGCTCACAGGTATACTGTTGGAGACACTGCGGCTACCGTCCTTACCCTGCGCCACCACTCGATATATCTCTGTGCCGCTGCCGGCAGTGGTTGTTTTGTCTTCATATATAAGCAAAGCATGTCTGCTGTTGTATATCTTTTGCAGTTGCCGGTAAGTAATGCCGCCGTCGGTGCTGCGCTGCACGTTGTAATATCTTACGCTGTTATCAGTTTGCCATGTGATGCCGTGATGTTGAAGCCAGCGCCTGATGCGGGTAATAATTTGCTGGCGCGGGCTTTTGTCGTCACCGTTATAGCGGGCAAGAGCTGTGTAATATTTAGAATCGTCTGTAGTGCCAAAGCCTGATGTTACGATTTTGCCGTCGGGCTGCAAGAATACCGAAGTGGCTGAGGAGGAAGTGAGTCCCCTATCAGTAAAGCTTGTAGAAACAATCCCGTTCTCTCCAAAAGTAGAATCCAGAATTCCGTCCTTATCATAACGCAGTGTAGTAAAGGTCGTAACTCCGCTAAGTGTAACAGCACTACCTGCACACACTATTCTGCCGTTGTTTTGTAATGCAATCGCCTCAAAAGAATTATCTGCATCTTGGCTGCCATATTTAGTAAGGGTATAGCCATTTGTACCAAAACTGCTGTCGGTTGTGCCGTTCTCCAAAAATCGGCTCACCATGTAAGAAGAATAGACTGCCCTGTTTGGATATGCGCAGCCAACGCCTGTGATGCTGTTATCTTCAGCAACGGCTATATCTAAAATTTTAGGAGTATATGTCCTTCTTTCAAACACCATCTCAGCCACACCGTTTCTTCCAAATGTTTCATCCGGTGTTCCATTTCCGTTAAAGCGCCATATTAGTGTCTTATCAGAAGTAAGATACTGACCTCCTGTCAATATCTTTCCTTCCTTTGTTGCTGTTACACAGTTCACGATAACCGGCTGTTTGTTTGGCACGGCAGGATATGCAGTACCTTCAAAGCCAAAATTATTATCTACCACACCATCGCTGGTAAAGCAGGTTAAAAACGAGTAGTTTTCATTTAAACCATAGTTCACATTGCCGGCTATTATTATCCTGCCATCGGGCAACAAAGTCATATCTTCTCCACGATAGTTGTTCATTTCCGGATCGAGCATTGATGCCAGACCGTTTTTGCCAAAGTTTTTGTCAGTTGAGCCATCTGTGTTCAGCCGGATTACTGATAAGCTTGTATTTTTTACATAATACACAGCCGCCAGTATTTTACCATCCTTTTGCAGGGCTAAACCATAAACTTGTTTACCATCGTTATCGCCAAAATCAGTTACCGCTCTGCCACTGTCACCAAAGCTTAAGTCAGGTGTACCATCTTTGTTATAGCGGGCTACCAAAGCACCTGTAATAAATTCTTCACCTCTGAAATATCCTCCAATAGCTCCACCGGTAACTATTTTTCCATCAGGTTGCAACAGGCTTGCTTTTATATCACCGTTAAATGTTTTGTTCACCACCTTTCCTTTGTCTCCAAAGCTATTATCAAGGCTGCCCGGCTGTTGTGCCATTAGTTGCACACAGAATACAAAACACACAAGAAATGTTAAAAAAAGCTTCATAATAATTAGATTTTGTTTTTTGTTTATTCGGTTTCCTCTTCAATCAGGTTATTTCCATCGCACAGGGTGTAGCCGCCACTGCCACAGGCATTGTTATTACCGGCGTCTGTGCATATTCTATAATTTTCGCAATCTTTAAAGTATCCTCTGCCTTTGGCGCCATACGCAAGCAGCGCTGGATACGCAACCATAATAGCTTGCGAAAAGACAGCAATTCGTTCTGCTATATATTTTATAGTATCTGTTTGGTTGGTAGCCATGGTGCCAAAGTTGCTTTCATAAGTGCACGGCTCGCATACTCCCATTTTGTTCTTTTTACCATGTGCATAGGGCGCACAAACTTTACAGCTGCTTACATCATCATCTAAACCATGCGCCATTTGGCAGTCCACATATAACTCACTAAACCTGTTCAGTTTGTTCATCACCAAATGCAAGTTTAAAGAACTGCAACCTTTCAGTTCAACACTGCTATTTGAAAGTTGTGCATAGTTTCGATTTTGATAAGTACAAAAATTTTCAGAATTATAATCATACTTTCCGCTTAAGGGAGGGGGCGATAAATCTAAGTCCTGGTATGCTTTGTCATAAAAGGGTACTGTTGTATCCAAAGCACCGTGAAAAGCAATCAATGGTGGATTAGCTGCTACATTTTTTAATTTGAAGAAATCTACTTCATGGCTATCATAGTTTTTTGGAATTACAAAACCGCCCCATAAGGATGCTACTCCTCTTATAACCGGCCAATACTGCGAATCTGCCGAAGCGTAGTAAAGGGAGTTTTCGTGCATTTTCCCAAGTGTCCCAGTTCTTCGAGATGTTAGGCGTTCTTCAAGCTGTTAGCTGCGCGCATCTCGAAGCAGGGATAAAGCAGGCCTCCGACCTGCCATTTCACAGAGCTACTCATACACATCTTTCCGATGACCAACCGCAATCACATCCACCACAAGTTCAGTATCAAAGATTTCATAAATGACGCGATAGTGTCCAATCCTGATTCTCCAGCCATCCCTTCCCGTCAGTTTCTTGCAACCTGCGGGTCGCGGGTTATCAGTCAGATTCAGAATCGCTTCCTTAATGCGGGAATAAAAAGGTTCATTGATGGTTTCCAATTCCTTTATTGCCTGACGGCTTAGCGTAACAGCGTACATCATGAAGCAGAATTCCGTTTGGCTTCTATACTTAGGAACGCATCTTCCGCCGGAATCTTTTCATCACCATCCTGTTTTTTCGCTTCATCATACAGGCGTATGTCCTCCAACTCCTCAATATCTTCCATGAGTGTATCAAATTCACGCTGTGAAAGAACAACCAGGTTTTCACCAGCTGAATCTTTAATGAACTGCGGATATATATCAGGCATACATAAAATTTAGAAACTAAAGTAAGCAATCAAAACCAGAAATAGATAAGAATATAATTTTCTTCTTTTCAGATTTTCTCCCCGTTCTTCGCGATGTTCCAAAGGGCATCTCGAAGCAGGGATAAAGCAGGTTTCCGACCTGCAAAACCATACACATCAAACCGTCACCACCATCGCATCCAGACACTCAGTTTTCACTTTACTCACTTGCTTTCCATAAAAATAATTAGCCGCGCTGCTCCACTTATATTCTTTAGCCTTATCCACCATCCCCGCCCGCACCGGATTGTTATGAATATAATCCAGCTTCTGCCACATAAACTGCAGACTAAAGCACAGCTCAGCGTGATTATCAGGCTGCCAGAAACGATAAGAGACCGCCTTTTCTTCCGTTGCCTTTTCACTTGTCAATAGCCACATCAGCCAACGCTTACGGCTTTCCTTCTCATTCTCTTCAATCGCTTTCGTAATGCGTTGCGATGTAAACTTTTTAAAATCACGTAGCACAGCCCGGTTGTTATCTTTTGCCTGTATAAGCAAATGGATATGATTGCTCATTACAACATATCCATGCACAATTAGTCCTTTGTGCTCAATACAAAAGTTTAGACTGTCTTCCTTAATTTCAATGTAAGTTGTTCTGGTAAACACATCTGCCCATTGCACAACTGTACAAGTAATGAAATGCATAGCACTTTGGTCTGAAATGCTGCAAGCGTAAGCCATGAGGAAAAGGTAAGAAAAATAATAGCAGGTTGGAGACCTGCCTCATCTTAACTTCGAGGTGCGCTACGCAACCACCTCGAAGAATAAGTCGCATTTCCTTTACGCGGATTTCAATGCATATAATCCAGCTTCTAGGTAAATTTCACCGTCCGACATTCCTTCCAGTCAAACGAAGGCTCAAACACACCGTACTTTTTACCTTCTTTTCGTTCTGTATTATTCAATCCCTTTTGCAGTTCCTCCACTACCAAAATCTTTTTGGCTTCTTCCAGCCGCTTTACTAAATGATAAGCCATAAATCGCTTATTATTTACCACAATCGTATTGATAAATTTGGTAGTATTTCTAAATGCAAGCAAGGCATATATATGATTTGGCATAACTACGTAGCCGATGATACGATGACCTTGCATTTTTTAGATAAAAAAACATTTATACACTACATCATAACCATTGCACAAGTGAAATAACGGCAACCGGTTGGTGCAGTAAAAGTGATAAAAAACCATCTTTATCAGCGATCTCTTTACCAATGGGGATATGGAAGATAACCAGGATATTATCCCGATGAATGTGTAGCACCAAAATGTCCCCGTTTGGGGACATTTTGGTAAAGAACCGTCTTTTTGATTATTCTTTTATGGTCCGGACTATCGTAATTTTTGGTAAAAAGGATTAAGTTACACAATATGCTGAATGTGCTTCTCATTTTTTGCCAGGTAAGGCAAAAGAAACGTGGTAAAAAGAAGCGGTAAAGCAAATAACGCAATCAACAAAATATGGTATTGATGTGAAATCGTTTGGTCTTTAACAGACATGTGCCAACAACCATATTCAATGGCAGCACCTAAAATAAAAGTGATGATGATATAAATCATCACGCCGCCCTTTACATTATCGAGAAAGTAATAAAGAATACCTCCCAGCATAGTGGGAACAATGCAGCCGTATAAAAGAGAAAACGGGTTTACAATCTGTGAAGTAGAAGCGCCTACATTAGAAGAACTTAAGAAACCATAGACAAAAAAATCAATAACAACGGCAATAAATCCTAATAACAACCCAATCAAAAGATACTTTGACAGAGGGGTCTGTTCATAATCATAATCATATTTCATATATACAGTTTAATTAAAAAGATTAAAAGAACTTGCCGGATTATAAAGCAATTACCAGACCGGCGAAAAACAAAATAAGTAGCACTGGAACTTGATAACGCTTTGTTTCTTTAATAGTGCGCGGCAAAGGTATTTAATAAGTGCAAGCACAGGTTATAACATGCCGCAACCTTTAACAAATACAATATACCGGTTCTTCGGGGCGTTAGATTCACATCTTGTTTTCAGCGCTGCAAGTTAAAACCTCCGCAGGAGTGATTTGTGATAACCCGTATTGGGTATTAATATAGGCAGTTCGATTATTACCCGTACAATTTTGAATGACAATATAATTGAAAATAAAGTTCGCGGTAAAAGCTCCTGCTAAGATCCGTAAAGCAAGAAGCAGGCAACGTTGATAACAAAGCCTTTTTAAAATTGCAACTCACAGGTATTCGTTTATAAAACAGCGTAGTTAACAATATTACATTCACAACAAGGTTTTGAAAAGACAAAGAGCCGGTTCAAAATTTTTACAGGTTGACAGATAAATTTAATTCAGATATATTTTTATGGAAGGCATAACATTTGAAACTGCGTGCGGTTAGTTAACGCCTTATGACAAATACAAACAACTTTACACAAGATAAACCGCTCACATTTTCAAGAAAAATTTGGTTAGCTACAGGTATCATTTTACTGGTAGTTATTCTCTTTCTTTTGTTCAAGGCTTTATTTAGCCTTATCCTGCTTATACTGGCAGCCATCCTGTTATCGGTTTACTTTCATGGCTTTGCACAAATGCTTCAAAAAATAAAAATTTCTGCCAAAGCCAGTGTGCCGGTTTCTGTCATTTTCAATCTTCTGCTCATTGTTGCTTTTTTCTGGTTTGTCGGCGCCAGGCTGGAACAGCAAATCTCGCAACTAACAGATACGCTGCCGCAGACGTTACAAAACGCGCAGAACAAGCTGAACCAAAGCGCGGTAGGAAACAAGTTAATATCTTACCTGCATTCGCCGGGAAATTCTAAAAAAACGGTTGCTTTTGCTAAAAGCTTTTTCTCTTCCGGCTTTGGTATTCTTAGTGATTTGTATATCATTTTGCTGATGGGCTTATTCTTTACTGCCAGCCCTTCTGTTTACAAAAAAGGCATTGTAAGCCTCATGCCAACGCCGAAAGCCAAAGAGAAAACAAAAGAGTTGTTTTCCGACTTATATACAGTTTTAAAAAAATGGCTGATCGGGCAGATTATTGGTATCGTATTCATCGCTGTTCTTACTGCAATAGGTCTTACCATTGTGGGTTTGCCTTTAATTTTCACCTTATCGCTCATTGCCGGTCTGCTCAATTTTATTCCCAACTTTGGTCCTGTTATCGCTTTTATTCCGGCCGGTCTTATCGCCTTGTTGCAAGGCACAAATGCGGCGCTTTGGGTAGCTGGTATCTATGTTTTGATACAGGTTATTCAAAGTGCTGTTCAGCAGCCTTTGGTACAAAAGAAAATGGTAAATATTCCGCCGGCTCTCACCATTATCGGGCAGGTAGCGCTGGGCGCGTTAGGCGGTTTCTGGGGCGTGCTGCTGGCTACGCCTGTCGTGGCTATTATTATGACGATAGTAAAGAAATTGTATCTAAAAGAACGGGCAACTTCCTAACGTTTACTCCTGCATTTATATTCAATACATTTAAAAGCGTAATAACCTATCAGGATCAACATAAAAATCTGGAGAACGAATAAGCAAATTACAGGTTTTAAACAGGCGGTGATTATTATATACAGACAGTCAAATGCAAGATGGTTTATTGAGAAAACATGTTATGTAAGCCGGCCATCAAATAATCAGTCTCACCCCATGCAGGTCAGATATGCGGTGCGAAAATTTATCGCCGGGCGAACTGATGAACATAAAGTTGGTGGGTATTTTCCACTCGGCGCATAAATCTGTAATTAACTGCGGACCAAAGATGCCCTGCAGCTTCACAAATTCGATATTAATATCAGGATACGCGCGGTCAAGCACCTCAAAATCACTTAAAAACTGAGGCTGCACTTCCTGGCCTTCCATCAATACGGTAACGATTTTCAGCTTCGTGGTAATCTCGTTTTCCTGTACATATATCATCACTTTGTTCAGTACCGAAATATCATCTCCTTTGGTAAAATATACAAATTCCTGCTCCGACAGTTTGCGGATATGACGCGATAAATGCAGACGACTTACGGCGGCCCATCTTTTAATGGTATTGAAAAAACTATTCACAACCAGCAACAGGTATTGCAAAATCTGTTTCCGTTCCAGTAGTAAGAAAAGAGCCAGCATGAAAGGAATAAAATATTGCAGAAACACCACCAGAAATTCGGGGTGAAGCTCTATATTCACATACACAGCTATCAGCACCATCAAAATAGCTAAAGCCACCAGGTAGGAAGGGGCAAACTCAGGCCGTGGCAGCCGGGCACGCTTTACCTTCAGTAAAAAATTACCAAATCCAAAATAAACCATCACCATTAAAAAGGAAATGGTGTACACACCCGCCAGAGGTCCGAGTTCACCTTCGGTAATAAACAGAACCGACAGGCACAGGGCGTAAAACAAAACAAATATCCGCGGTGAGCTGCCCTGCTTGTTTTCCTTCAGCAACACTTGTGGTAAAATGCGATCGAGCGTCATACGCTTCATCAGCCCGCCAACGCCCACATACGAAGTAAGCACGGCGCCGCTGAGCACCAGCACAGCATCTATCGATATAGCCGTAGCCAGCCACTTGCCACCGGTATTATTACCCAGGTAAGACAGTAAGGCTTCCTGGTGTTGTACAGCCACTGCCAAAGGCAATACCAGCACAGCGGTCAGCGCCATTAGCGGGTTTATTACCGAGACAGCCACCCACATGTTGCGCAATGTTTTCCGGAAAACGCCCGGCGCCTGTTCTTCCACAAAATTGGCCGAGCTTTCAAAGCCCGATATACCCAGCATGGCAGTGCTGAAACCCAGCACCAGCGCAGTAAAAATACTGCCTCCCGGCAGTGGCGCGCTAAAGTTTGCAGAGGCAATGGTTAGCCCGTTCTGCATTACAAACCAGCCGCCGCTTATGATCAAAAAAAGCATGGTGCTTAGGTGAAGAATAAATATGATGGTTGCCACCACGGCAGACTCGGTAATACCCATGATGACAAGCAGCAAAAAAAGGGTTAATAAAATAACCGTAGCTGTGATAACATTGATAGAGTCAATAAAGCTGTGCAGGTATTGCATGGCTTCGCTGGCAGAGATAACCGCGGTAACCATGTACGATAAAATGGTGAGGCAGGCAGCTATGGAAGCATTGCTTTTAGAGGTTGTGTTGAGCAGCACATTATAAGCCCCGCCATTAAGCGGTAAAGCACCAACAACTTCGCCATATATTTTTCTAAATAAATACAACACACCGGCTACCATCAGCAAGGCTATCCACGCGTACTGTCCTGCATACACAATGGTGAGCGACGACACATATAAACAGGAAGACGTGATATCGTTTCCACAAATGGCAGTAGCCGGCAACTGTGTTAGCTTTTTAGAAGAGCTCATGTTTGCAATTCGGTGTTTGAATGGTAGCAAGATATATCAGCCTCATGTTACATCATCTTCTCCTTTTCTTCACAATATTCAGCACATAGTAACATAAGTTTTTTACATTTCGGCGGGTGAGGATACACCGCCGATAGAATGCTACCTGATGGGGTCTCCATCATCCGGAATAAGTCAGGTTTGTAAAAATATTTATGTTACAATGTATTCATTCATGGCACATATCGGCTTCATACGCTCAGTCTTTCACCAATAATCATGCACTTCCCGGTTAAATCAATCCTGCCATTGAATAAGCTCCTCACCGCAGGCAGGTGCTGCGC
Organism: Ilyomonas sp.; assembly: GCA_965199905.1. Taxonomy (GTDB): domain Bacteria; phylum Bacteroidota; class Bacteroidia; order Chitinophagales; family Chitinophagaceae; genus Ilyomonas. Next base: position 1,199,544 of record OZ241366.1, read on the forward strand.
AACAGCGCAACGACGAAATGAAGACAGCCTTTGCCTGACACACTACAGGGATAAGCCATTCCACCGCAAAAAGGAAATCTGGTTAATGACAAACAGGAACTCGCTTTATACATCCTGTTTACCGCGATATACTAATATTTCGGAAAACAATACATTTTCTTTACAGTCAGAAAGAAGACAGACTGAGTAAGGGCACTATTTATGTACTGCCTTACGCTTACAATTATCACCAATAAAAATATTTTATGAATTACGATTTTAAGCAAACACTCTTGTCTCGTTGTATCCTAAGCGGCTTGCTTGCCGGTTTTGCGGCTGTTCTTATCAATTTTGCTTACAATTATATTTTTCGTGTAGCTACAGGATATTCCTTGTCGGAAGTGGTGAATGTGGTATCCCTTATTTTCAGTTCTATCCTGGTCACATTGGTAGCGGGCATTTTTTTTTACCTGTCTTCAAAAATAAAAAGCGGGAAATTGATGTATATCGTATTCATGCTGGTTCTTATTGTGGCTGGTATTTATGCTGCTTCGCAAACTGACCGTTCCAATGTACCGGCTAACCAGCATGAATTCAGGATTTTGTTCGCAGGAATTATTATTATAGACGGTCTTTGCGCTGCCTTTCTGGTACCGTACTTAACCAATCATGAAAAAATATACAATTAAGCGTTTATCGAGGCTTGTTGCAATTTTTTTTCCAGCAATGCCTCCAACTCAGCGAAATATATCATACAGAAACTTGGCGAATACTTGTAAATCCGGCGAGTTTATTTAAGTCTCCGTTTCCGGAATGTTGTGTATTCTCTTTTACTCAGCAGAACTTTATCGGGCGCAACGGGAACGGCTTTCAATGCCGCTGCATTTGCCAAAATTCGCAAAAAGCAAAACATAACATCAAGCTTGCAGGGGTAAAAAATCACTTCGGAGAAGACTCGAACAAGACTGTTTACAGAACGTATAAAATCATTGCAAAAACAAATGGCGCTTCAAAGTTTGCGATGCAAATTTCATCACCGCCCAAACTATCCTGCACCGCAATTTCCCGGTATTAATTATCGTATTCATTGCTGTTGTCATTATATGTTTATGAAAGTTGAGCTCTTTATCACAGGAGCCAAAACAGGATAAACATCAATAAAATTCACTCATCGAAAGGTGCCTGACAATCGACTAATAGTAGTAAACAATGATGCGCTTATTACATTGTAACATAAATATTTTTATAATCTGGCTTATTGCGTTTGATGGAGACATCATCGGGTAGCGTTTTGTCGGCGGCGTGTTGCCACCCGCCGAAATATGAATAAACTCGTGTTACAATGTACTTATGTTGTAAGATTTAATAAACAATAAAAAGAAGAACAATCTATCGGTACTCATTTAACACTACACAAAACGGGCATCATGCAAAAAGCCATTCCAGGTTATTACACCCGAAATGGCTTTCCATTCTATGCTTCCTGCTCTCAAAACTATTTTTCAACCGGTTGTGCCGTTTGAAAAGATGGTTTATAAGTGATCTTCAGCAAGCTGCCATCGCCTTGCGTAGTTACATACCAGCTATTAGGGCTGATCTGTTTGATACCTACAGGCATATCCATAGCTTCTATCAAGGGTTCTGATGTGTTTCCGTTTGCCCAGATAAGCGCGCCCGTATTATGATTAAATCCAAAATCACCAAACGTACCATACTGCACCACAAGGTGCCCAAGTTTATTGCCCCGCGCAATATTCACCAGTGTTGTCATACTATCCTGGTAAACAGATACCGCACCCGATGGTGAAATTCTGTAAACAGACGCATAGCCCGGCAGGAAGGGAAAGCCGGTAAGCGTAGTTACCAAAAAATCGCTGCCATCGAAAATAATACCTGTTGGTACGCCCTGCACCTGCGGCGGGCCTACCGGGGTTGGATTGTTGTAGCCCGGTATCTCTGCAAGCACCGCATAGTTACCACATGCACGGCGGTGTATCACAGCATTCGCGCCCGCATCTGTCAGGTATATATCTCCTTCAGGTCCTTTGCAAATACCATAAATATGCGAGTCGTGCGCATTGTTTACCCACAGGTAAGAAAGCGAGAACGCACCCACATCTTCGTATGGCATCAAAGCGCCGTTCATTGGCGCATCGCCTGGAGTGAAATGGCTGATATCAACCTTATAAAGAAACTTAGCCGACGTAATAAACATGGTATCACCGTCAAGCAGCATATGCGCAGTACCATCTATTTCGCCGGACGCCGGATTGAGGATGGAAGAAAGGTTGATGATGGCATCATACTTATTACCAGCCGGTGTTACCACCATAACCTTTCCGTCGTTAACACCTGTACCGAATAAAGCCACCCACGCATTGCCTTTTGCATCGGTTTCTACGCCAATCACATTGGTTAAACCTGTGGCAACAGTAGTAACGGCAGGGTAAGGCAAGTGTTCGATGATCTTCTTACAACCAGAGCCAAAGAAGAGTAAAAGGAAAAACACGAAGGCAGAGACGGAAGAATACAATTTAGCGTTCACTGGCAGCAGCATTTTCATAAATTGATTGTTTGTGAGATTATATAAATGAATGAATAATGACGAAATATGTAAAGAAGAAACAGATTTTACCTGCTATGGAAACAAAAGCCCGGTAATTAGAAAAACGAAACTGCTGCGGTACCTTTTCGGTTTACCGGAACGCCGTCTGGCGTTACAAAACCATCACTTATAGTACCAACCGCGACAGACGAAATAAGAATAGCTTTTTGCATGATTGACCGCGCATTTGGCTTGTTCACCCTTTACGCTCATTGATGAGCTGGCGAAACCAATGCCATCAGCTGAAATAATATAACGCCTGCTGCACTATAATACGGCTGTAGGCCTGTTAACGCTTCTGCAGAAGCAACAGGCTTAAATTTTGCTGCCGCAGGAAAGCCTCTAAATGTGCCAGAGGTTACCTTTTGTACAGCTTGTGCCTGTATCGGCGCTTGAAAAGATAAAGAGAGAATGAATGCAGAGCAAATGGATAAAAAAGCGAAGTACCAATGCAGAATGTTTCATAAAAGAATTTGAATGTGGAATGTTTATATAGTTAAAAATTAAGTGTTGTCTGTTAGTTAGCAGAAGAAAAACAGTCTGAAAGAACTGCCACCGGCGGTTGTCTTGTTATGTATAACTTCATAAGGCGTTGATTGATGACGCATTTCATGACAGAAGCAGCAATCCTGTATCCTCAACATAGCGTAGCTTATCAGCAACAAAGGGCAAATGGCACATTACACACAGTTTCATTTATTATGCAACATCATTAACAGCCACAGCTATAGACAGGCAAGCTCAAAACGCCAACACTCGCAATACAGTAAAATCCGGAAAGCCGTCTGCCGGGGTACTATCAAACTCATTCACAAAAGGTACACGGGGCAGGTAACAGAAGATGACTTTCAAAAATAAACTCCTTTCTAAATCTGTACCGCGCAGGTTTTATCCTCGCAAATCTTAATGAAATTCTATCTAAAAAATTCGCTATACTAACACACTAATAGGTCAACAAAATCATCTCAGGATATACAAACAATCATTCAAAAAAGGTACTAATAGTAACAGTGTATTCAACGAGACGATAAAACAAAAATATTGTTTTCTTTTAAATCATCAAATTATATTCCAAACGTCTTTTTGGAAGAACTTAAGCCTTCACTACATGGAAACAACAGGTCAAAATGGGCAGAGAGATGCCCTCTTTTACCTGTTGCGCTACAAAGGATTACCGGTCACAAAATCCAAACGATTTCATGTTACAACGGATTCAAAACCTTTTTATTACACTTCCCCAAACCGGATGTAAGACATGGAAATCAACCCTTCAGAGCAGGTATTTGTTACTGACAACACTTGTATCAAGACCAATGTCAGAACAAGACAATTTTTTAATAGCAGTTAGACCTATAAGGTTTTAAAAACCTTATAGGTCTGCAATCAATAAGCCTGCAATCATATACAAAGTAAAAGAGCCGGCTCTTTTATAAATCGTGTTACTTCTTACTTCTTCTGCGGTCTTCGCAATACAACCATCGAGCGCCCTTCCAGCATTAGTTTATCACCATCATTGCGTGTTTCACAACCTTCTTCATTCATGCATCCTGAATGGGTATCCAGAACCTGCAACCAGGGTGCGTGCGCATTGCGTAATGGTATCATAAATTCAAGATTCTTTTCGTAAGCATTGAACAAGAGCAGGAAGCAATCGTCCACAATATCTTCTCCTTTATAGCCTTTGCCTTCAATGCTATTTCCGTTTAGGTACACAGTAACCGACTGGCTGAAGCCATTGTTCCAGTCTTCGTCATTCATTTCCGCGCCATCAGGATGAAACCATGCGATGTCATTCATGCCGGTGCCGGTAACCTGCTTTCCTTTAAACCATTTTCGGCGACTGAACGTAGGATGCTTTGCTTTGATGCCTGTTATTTTTTTTACAAACTCGAGCAGCTCGGTATCTGCCTTGTCCCAGTTCATCCAGGAGAGTTCATTATCCTGGCAATATGCATTGTTATTACCTCCCTGCGTGCGGCTGATTTCATCTCCCATGTTAATCAGCGGCACACCTTGCGATAGCAAAAGCGTTACAAAAAAATTCCGTTTCTGCCGTTTGCGCAGCTCGTTGATTTCTTCGTTATCGGTAAGTCCTTCTGCACCGCAGTTCCAGGAATGATTTTCTTCGGCGCCATCTTTATTTTCATCTCCGTTTGCTTCATTGTGCTTTTCATTGTAGCTAACCAAATCGTTCAATGTAAAACCATCGTGTACAGCAACCAGGTTGATGCTGGCAGTGGGACGGCGATAATCGTTTGTATAAATATCCGGGCTTCCGGTAAAGCGCTTCGCAAATTCATCCAACGAGCAGCCCTGACCGCGCCAGTTGTCTCGAATACAATCCCGGTATCTTCCGTTCCATTCTGCCCAGCCTGCCGGAAAATTACCAATTACGTTTCCATCATGACCCAAATCCCAGGGTTCTGCTATTAATTTTACCTGCGACAGAATCGGATCCTGGTAAATAATGTCGAAAAAAGAGCTGAGCATGTTCACCTCCTTTTCTTCGCGGGCAAGCACCGGCGCCATATCAAACCGGAAACCATCTACGTGCATCTCGGTAATCCAATAGCGAAGACTATCCATAATCAAGCGCAACACAGGTGGCAGGTTTGCATTTAAAGTATTGCCGGTGCCTGTATAATCTGTGTAATATCTTTTATCCTCGTCAAGACGATAATATGATGGATTGTCGATGCCCCGAAAGCTTATCGTTGGCCCCAGTTGATTGCCTTCAGCCGTATGGTTGTAAACCACATCCAGGATCACTTCGATACCGGCTTTATGAAGCTCCTTTACCATAGTCTTGAATTCCTTTACAGGCCCATCGCCCTTTTTATCAGAAGCATAATCTGAATGCGGAGCAAAGAAGGCTATTGTATTATAACCCCAGTAATTGTGAAGCCCTTTATCTTCAAGCGTTTTATCTGAAATAAAAAACTGTATCGGCATTAGCTCGATGGCTGTTATGTTCATGTCTTTCAGATATTGAATAGTGACAGGATGAGCCAGCGCTGCATATGTGCCGCAGATGTTTTCCGGAATGCCGGGATGCTGTTTTGTAAATCCTTTTACATGAGCTTCATAAATTATGGTGTCATGATAGGGTATTTTCGGAAACTTATCGTTGCTCCATTCAAAATGATCTTCAATAACAATGCTTTTAGGCACATGCGGCGCACTGTCTTCTTCATTACAGGTATTGCCTTCGCTATCTTCTCCAATCTTATATCCGAACATTGAATTGTGCCATTGAAAAGGGCCTGATAAAGCTTTGGCATAAGGATCTAACAGTAACTTGTTCGGGTTAAACCGCAAACCTTTTTCCGGCGTGTTATCGCCATAAACACGATAGCCATACGACTGCCCCGCCTTCGCTCCTGCTACAAATATGTGCCAGGCGCTGTAGTACACTTCTGTAACCGGGATACGCGTTTCTTCACCCTGTTCATCAAACAGGCAAAGGACCACACCTTTTGCATTTTCAGAATAGATTGAAAAGTTGACACCACCTTCATATACCGTGGCTCCCAAAGGGTAAGGGCTACCCAAATAAGTAGAAATGTTTTTCATAAGATAGCGACAACAAATGGTGTTCCCTGCAGAAGTAGCAAGGGACATTTGTTTTCACACCTGTGAACAATTTTTAAACCAACGAATTTTTTTACTATGCGAATGCAGTTGTCTTTTGTTTGGTAACAATAGCTTTTGCAATCTTATCTGCGTGCTCGCGCGAGTTTTCAATAAACCAGATATGTGTATCCATGCCGCCACACACAACACCCGCTAAATAAATACCGGGCACATTGGTTTCCATGGTTTCTGAATGATACGCAGGACATTGTTTTTCATTATCTGCAAGGTCAATCCCAAAGCTGCGCAGCAATGTAAAATTGGGTTTATAACCTGTCATGGCAAGCACCCAATCGTTTTCTATTGTTACTGTTCCATCCGGCGTTTCAATGTCTGCTTCGCCTTCTCTTACCTCAATTAGTGAACTGTTGAAATAAGCTTTAATACTGCCTTCTTTTATACGGTTTTCGATGTCGGGTTTAATCCAATATTTCACACTGCCAATCTCGCTGCTTCGGATAACCATCGTTACATCAGCGCCGCGCCGCCAGGTTTCCAGAGCCGCATCAACCGCGCTGTTATTCGCCCCCACCACCAATACTTTTTGATACGCATAAAAATGCGGCTCTTTATAGTAATGCTTCACATTTGGCAAGTCTTCGCCGGGAATATTCATCATCACCGGCACATCATAAAAACCAGTAGATACAACTATATTATCAGCTTCATATTCGCCCTTCGAAGTGGTTATTGTAAATACATGTGGCTTTTTCTGTTCAACCGATTTTACTTCCTCGAAGAGATTTATTTGCAGGTCGTAATATTGTTTTACACGGCGGTAATATTCAATGGCTTCCTGTCGTCCCGGTTTTGATGTCAGGCTCATAAACGGAACGCCACCAATTTCAAGACGCTCGGAAGTGGAGAAGAAAGTCATGAATAAAGGATAATTAAACAGACTGTTTACTAATGCGCCTTTCTCTATGATGATGTAACTTAAGCCTCTTTTTTTTACGGCGATGCCACATGCCAATCCAATTGGTCCGCCGCCAATAATCAATACGTCATACTTGCTCATGATGGTAAAGTTACAAGAAAATGGCGCCGGTTGTTTTGGAGTGGTTTGTATGCTTGTCATTGTGGAAAACGGAGCAATCTATGAGTTATAGTAAGGTTGTTTGTGAGTGGTGAATAATGAATGGTAATTATTAAGCAATGGGTGAATGAAAGCTTACTTCGCTACTCATAAACCCTTTTTTTGCATAGTACAGATTCCTTTGTACCTCGCAATGACGGCGGTGTAATAATATCTTAACTGATTTGTTGATGACTGTTCGCAGGAAAATAAAAAAGCACAATCAAAATGATTGTGCTTTGTAGAAAATTATAATTACATATTACTTCACAGGCATCATCTTCAGGCATACCGGCATATCAAGATCGATTTTAAAACCGGCATCGGTAAGCAAGCCATAGTTTTTATTGATTACATAAGCCTGCACTACATTACTATCGCGGCAAGCGACAAGCAAAAAACGACCGGTTGGATCAATCATAAAATTGCGTGGATGCATGCCTACGGGTTGGCGTGCAACAAACACAAGTTTTCCATCCGTTCCCGGCTTAAAGATGGCAATATCATTGGCTTTGCCACGGTTAGATGTGTACAGAAATTTACCATCGGGCGTTAAATGAATATCAGCGCTTCCCCTTTCATTTTTATCACCGGCTTCCGTCGAGGCAATGGTCTGTATTTCAGTGAGTTTTCCATTATCGTTAGAATATACGGTCACCATTCCGGAAAGCTCACTAAGCAGGTAAGCATACTTGCCGTTTTTAGTAAATTCTATATGCCTCGGTCCTGTTCCGTCAGGTAGCTCGATGTAAGCAGGATCTGTAGCTGTTAATGGCGTTGTGCTGTTGCTTGCATCAAAGCTGTACGAGTACAAACGGTCGTTTCCTAAGTCGGGCACAAAAACAAATTTACCATCGGGCGAGAAGCTGGCTGAATGCGGATGCGGCTGCTCCTGCCGGGTTACGTTTACACCATATCCCTCATGTGCCAACACCTGCGCTGCAGGCTGCAAAGCGCCGCCATCACCTGTTTTAAACACACTGATATTACCGCCGCTATAGTTGGCAGCAATCACCCATTTACCGCTTGAATCTATTGAAATATAAGCCGGATCGGCGCCGCCGCTTGGCTGCGAGTTAACCAGGTGCAATTCACCTTTTACTTTATCGAAACTGAAGGCACTTACGGTGCTTTTGTCTTCGCCACTTTCATTTACCGAATACACATATTTTTCATCTTTTGAAATGGCGAGATACGAAGGATTATCAGTTTTTATATTGCTGACGGGAGTTATCAAACCTTTGTTCGGGTTGAACTTATAAACATAAATGCCTTCGCTTTTACCGGGCGCTTTTGTATAAGTGCCAACGAACAGGTAAAAGATAGGATTCTGTGCAAACAACGTCATGGCGAAAAATGTTAGAAATGCTGTGAACAGGTAACGCATGCAATAATTATTTAGTAAAGCAAATATAGAACACGGATGACACGGACTTTGTGCAAGGATGAATACTGATTTTATTTTATGATAAAGTAATGTTTATGATCGAAATGCAAAGAGAGTTTCGAAAAGTATTTTACCATAATGCTGAATTCTGTATTGAATACCGCAGGTTTCCCCATCATATATTTCGCCCGCTGTTTACTAAATATTAGTGTATGAAGCCGTATCATTGGTGTTCTATGCATAAAAAAAGAGAGTTCAGAAATGAACTCTCTTTTTATAACGATTTTGCAGGAGATATTACCATCTTCCACCACCGCCGCCGCTGTTACCGCCGCCGCCACCGAAGTTACGACGACCGCCACCGCCACCGCCGCTGTAACCACCACGGTCACCGCCGCCGCTTCTTTCTTCGCGGGGCTTAGCTACAGTAACGCGAATGTTTCTGCCTTCTACAGAAGCACCATCTAATTCGCTGATCGCTTTTTGAGCGGCAGTGTCATCAGGCATTTCTACGAAGCCAAAACCACGGCTGCGCTGAGTCATTTTGTCCATTACTACGCGGGCAGAAGATACTTCGCCATACTCTTCAAAGAAACCTCTTAAGTCATCATCCTGTACGTTGAAGCTTAAGTTTGAAACATAAATGTTCATTCTAAATAAATTGTTTGTAAATAAAGCTTGAGGCAACAGGTGAGATAAGACGTATTAACTTTTAGCAAAGATGCGTGGACGAAAATAACTACTTACTGATGTACTGAAGAACTCAAATTAACAGTGCAAACATAGACATATTGTTTGTATTGGAGTAAATTTCCAATAATAATTCTATGTTAAGTGCTTTTTTATCGGCAAACGCGAAAATTTAACGCAATTGCTATGTTCATTCATCGTTTTATATTTACCGACATTATCTGTGATACCAGAACTGTAGATGCTGCGATGTTTATATATTATTGCTTTTTTACTGCTGCTTCATACTTCCTTTTGGGCAGAAGCGCAGGTAAGTAATTTAAGAAAAAGGAGGATTGCAACAAAGGGAATTATCAGCCTGGATACATTGAGCATTGTACCGCAATCATTACTCATTTACAACACGGATACTTCCTCCTATTCGGTTGATTATGTAAATTCAATAATATCCTGGAAAAAAGCAATTGATAAAGACAGCATCAACATAACTTACCGTGTTTTTCAAACCCGCCTGAATGCGCCTGTATACCGGTTTTCATACGATAGCATCCGCAACAATTTCATCGTTGAAAACAAAAAACTATCAGGCTTTAAAAAGGAAGAACCTTTATTTAACTGGGGCAATCTTATATACAACGGAAGCTTTGGCAGAAGCCTGAGCGTAGGCAATACACAGGATGCCGTGTTCAATTCGCAATTCAATCTCCAGATTAACGGTTTGGTTGGAGACAGCATACAGATTGCGGCGGCTATTACAGACAATAATATACCTATTCAACCTGACGGAACCACGCAACAATTAAATGAATTTGACCGCATTCTTCTACAGTTTAAAAAGCGGGATTGGGAAATCAACCTGGGTGATATTGATATGCGCAGAAACGATGCTTATTTCCTGAAATTTTATAAGCGTTTGCAAGGCATCTCTTACCAGCAGAATTTTAATATCAATAAAAACACAAAAGACAACTTACTGCTAAGCGGCGCCATTGCAAAAGGAAAGTTTGCCAGGAATATTCTTGCTGTACAGGAAGGTAACCAGGGACCTTACCGGCTGGAAGGAAATAATAATGAACTCTATTTTGTGGTGCTTGCCGGAACGGAAAAAGTATTTATAGATGGCGTGCAACTGCAGCGTGGCGAAGACGCAGATTATATCATCAATTACAATACGGCGGAAGTAACATTTACACCAAAGCAGATGATAACAAAAGACCGGCGCGTGCAGGTTGAGTTTGAGTATGCCGACCGCAATTTTTTAAACTCGATGTTGTATGGAAGCAACGCCGTTTCGTTTGGTAAAAAGTTTACACTGAATGTATCAGCTTACAGCAACAGCGATGCAAGAAATTCGCCGATTAATCAAACGCTGGACATACCGCAAAAGCAATTCCTTGCAAACATTGGCGATAGTGTGCAAAATGCGTTTTATCCTATTGCTGGCATTGATAGTTTTTCAGCTTCTAAAATTTTATATAAAAAGATTGATACGCTATACAATGGCGTACACGATTCTGTATATGTGTATTCAACAAGTAACGACAGCGCGAAATACAATTTATCTTTTATTGAGGTTGGGGCAAATAAAGGAAATTATACATTGTCTGCATCTGCAGCGAATGGTAAAGTGTATCAATGGATAGCGCCGCAAAATGGTGTGCCGCAAGGCTTTTACGAAGCTGCTGCTTTTCTTGTAACACCGAAGCAGCAACAGGTCATTAGCATTGGTGGCGAATATAGATTGAATGATAAAACAGTCATCAATGCTGAGCTGGCATCAAGTAAGTATAACGTAAATACATTTTCTGAAAAAGATAAAGCGAATGACGTTGGTTATGCAGGGCGTGTTTCGTTTACCAAACAAACCGGCTGGACTGCACAACATAATAAACATCTTTCGCTTACAGGTAGTGGCAGTTATGAATGGGTAGATAAAAACTTTCGTCCGGTTGAACGTCTGCGTGCGGTTGAATTTACGAGAGATTGGGGTTTGCCGATCATCACCAATTATGCTACCGAACAATTGCCTTCGGTAAGCCTGCAACTTGCGGATGATAAAGGGCAAAACCTACAATACAACTTCAGCAGTTATTTGCGAAGCGATGGCTATAAAGGTTACCGCAATATCGTTATACATAACTTAGAAAATAAAGGCTGGCGCCTGTATGATGTGTTCAACCTGACAACGATAAATTTGCCGTATGACAAAGGCTTTTACCTGCGACCGACGATTGATGTTAGCAAGACCTTGTACAAGATGAAAAATTATGTTGCCGGTGCTTCCTACGCGGTGGAGCATAATGAAATCAGCAACCGGCAAAGCGATACGATAATACCCGTTTCATTTGCCTTTGAAACCATTAGTGCTTATGTAAAAAGCGATCAGTCAAAAGCCAATAAATGGTCGTTTACTTATTTTACAAGAAGCAATCAATTGCCACAAGGCGCCGCACTTATACAAACAGATCGAAGCCACAATTATAACTTTCAGACTGAGTTATTGCAAAATCAAAATCACCAGTTTCGGTTAAATGTTACTTATCGGCAATTGTTTGTTTCTGATTCAAAACCTATCAATCAAACATCTGATAATAGTTTATTGGGAAGAGCAGAATATGCCATCAATGAATGGCATGGCTTTGTAAACGGAAATGTGATTTATGAAGTGGGTTCGGGACAAGAGCAAAAACGTGATTATTCATACATAGAAGTTGCTGCAGGTTTGGGTCAATATACATGGAATGACTACAACGGTGATGGTATACCGCAGTTGAATGAATTTGAAATTGCGCAGTTTCAGGACCAGGCAAAATACATCCGCATTTTTACGCCAACCAATCAGTATATCAAAGCAAATTATAACCAGTTTACTTACAACTTTTCGTTGCTGCCAAAAGCGTTGGCAAACCATATCAACAACAAGCATTTTAAAAATTTAATTACCCGTTTTTATTTTCAGTCTTCTTTGCAAACAGCTCAAAAACAACAGGCAGCAGGGCATCCATTATATAATCCGTTCGCGCATGCCGTAAGCGATACTTCGCTGCTATCATTAAACTATATCATTAGCAACACACTGGCTTTTAACCGCAGCAGCCCTGTATGGGGAACAGATATTACACAACTAACCAACTTCAACAAATCGCTGTTAACATACGGATTTGAAAGTCGCCGGCTGCAGCAATGGAACAGCAAGGCGCATGTAAATATCAAAAAAGTTTACACGGTTGAGATTGCCCAAATCTTTGGATACAACAGCTTGCTGACACCCTCTTTTGCCAACCGCAATTATTTCGTTCACATGTATTCTTTGCAGCCACGCTTATCTTATACTTTTTTAACAAAATTCCGGTTGCAGGCAAGCTATCAATATCAACAACAAAAGAATGAAATTGATTATGGCGGAGAAACATCAAAGAGTCATTCGCTGAGCGTGGAAAGCCGCTACAATGCAGTAAGCAACAGCATCCTGAATGCAAAGTTTACGTTGAATAATATCAATTATACAGGTGAGCTGAATACAACTACAAGCTATATTATGCTGAGTGGTTTGTTGCCGGGCAAAAATTATTTGTGGAATATCAGCTTTACCAAAAGGCTTCTTAATAATCTTGAAATCAATTTCGAATATGAAGGAAGAAAACCGGGCGATAGCCGAACGGTGAACATTGGCCGAGCGAGCGTAAGGGCTTTGTTCTGAAAGAAATGGTTAGTTGAAGAATAAATTCAATTAACCATTACCAATATACAATAAAAAAAATCAGTCTTCCCAGGTAAGTGCACCTTTTTTTAAGATATAAAAAAAGCCAATCAAAAAGAAGGCAACAAACAGCACAACCTCACCAAAGCCTTGCCAGCCAAGCGTTTTAAAGTTTACAGCATATGGATAAAAGAAAATGACTTCAACATCGAACAAAACAAATAAAATAGCTACCAGAAAATATTTAATAGCCATTGGCTGACGCGCAGTGCCATGTGTTTCTATGCCGCTGGCAAAGTTTTCAAGCTTATCGCTTGTCTTTCTTTTAGGACCTAAATAATTAGAACCTAAAAGCATTACAGTTATAAATCCAACCGCAAAAACCAACTGGATACCGATAGGAAAATAATCAGTAGCCGTGCCGGTTGCAATGGTTGGGACTGTAGTTGATGCCTGGAGAAGAACAGAAAGTAAAGACATATTCGATACGTTGATAAAGGCAAAAATAGGCAAGCGGGTTAAATAAAAAACTCCTCAATGGCTTGAGGAGTTTTTTATTTCGATAAAACTGATTATTTATTTCGTTCCCGATTTCTTAGAGGCCGGCTTTGTAGCCGACGACTTTGTTGCAGGAGTTGATGTTTTTGGCGCATTTTTCTTCTTCAGCGCATCCTCTAAAATCTTCAGGTATTGCTGATATTGAGGCTGAGCCGGATCGTAACGAACCGCTTGACTGAAAGCATAAACCGCACTATCCAAATCCTTTGCAGTGTTGGCATAGTAACCACCCTGTAAAGCATAGTAGTAAGCAATTGTTTGTCCATTTTTCGCGGTGTCTTGTGCTAAAAATCCAATGTAATCATTAATAGGCGCAACGGCAGCGGCACCAGTTGTATCCGTTGCCTGCGCATTCTTTACGGCAAATGTGTAGGGATACACCTGGTCAGGAAATTTAGTTTTGTAAGATGCTATCAAAGTATCAGCATAAGCTAAATTATTTGCAGCGATGGAAGCATCAATTACATCGTAAAAGTCACGACTTGAAGTGTCTTTATTAAGCGCAAAACTCTGCCTTCTGTACTCTAATCTTTTATCAGGCATATTAGCCCTTTTGTAGATCATTGCAATAGAATCCAAATACTTTTGTTTGTTTTTGGCAACTGTATCTGCCTCCATCGCTTTCATTAAATAGTTGGCAGCCGTATCTTCCATGCCAGGAAATTTAGAATATACTTTGCCAGCTAACATGTAATAGTTAGGATCAACATCCGCACCAGCCGCTTGCGTTGTAAAGTATTTATCCAAAGAAGCTTTTGCATTTGCTGAATCGCCTAAACGATCATAATTATATGCGTAGAGAATGTTCAGGCGCGGAAAATCTTTACAGCTTCCATTAGCCATTGAATCTGCAGCCGCTTTCGATTCATCATACTTACCGGCACGAAACAGGTAATCGGCTTTGAAATAATCCGTTGTACAATCCTGATCAGCATTTTTTACATAGTTATTCAGGTAATCCTGTGCAGCATTTATATCACGGTTCTGATAGTAATCGAACCAGTAATAATAAACCGGCGCATAATTAGGATCTGCAGCGACTGCTTTATTGTAATATTCTTCCATAGACTCTTTATTGTCCTGGCTTTTATAAATATTACCGATACGTGCAAAACCGGCTGCATTTTTAGGATCGCGGGTAGTAGCCTCAGTGAATGCTGTTACGGCTGCACCGCCCTGATCGCTACCCATTTTCAGATAATTGATACCGAGATTGATATCGATATCCGGATTTTTAGGATCAAGCTGAGCCGCTCTTTTTAAAAGATCGACTGCATAAGCCGGATCACCAATTTTATTACCACCATAAGCATTTGCACGTCCTATAGCGTTTAAAATATCCGGGTTATCTCCTTTTCTCCCTTTTGACGCTGTGATGGCCTGTTCAAATTTTTGTTTGCCGGCATTGTTGTCACCGCCTATCAAGTCAAGTTCGCCCATTCCTACAAGAAGATATGGATCGTTAACGCCGGCAGTCATTGCAGCCTGGTAAACGGTTTTAGCTCCGTTCACATCCTGATCAGCGAGGTAAGCCTGACCCAGCCAATAAACGGCTTTGCCATCTTTCGGGTTTTTGTCAACTACTTTTTGCAAGGCATCTTTTGCACTTTTGTTTTTGCCATAGTATAGGAACTTAACGCCATCATCTACCGATTGAGCTACGGCAAGTGAAGCAGCCAGAACAATACATGCAAAAGATAAGACTGTTTTCTTCATGTCTGTTTTTTTATAATAGTTATTAATCGTTTGCTTACTTATATGGTTAGCCTTTGCACAGCTTTACTTAAAAATTACTGCTGCGGATACTGAAGTCCATTTTTCCAGGTACCAGATAGGAACGCCGGAATATTAACTGACCTCTTTCGAGGGTCAGGAAATTGACAAAACCTGTACCAAGACCTGTGTTATTTTCCTTAATTATATAATACAAAGGCCGTACCATCGGGTACTGACCATCTACGATTGTTCCTTGTGAAGGCCTTGTAAAATAGCCTTCTCCACATGATTTGCATTCAATGAGTGCCGTCTTGATCGTTTTCGCTTCATTTATCTGGGCAGTATCATCGGCATTTCCTGTCCAGCTTAACCCAACAAAACCAATGGCATCAGGATTGTTCGAAACAAAATCAATAACGGCTTTGCTGCCGGCTGCTGCCTTCACATTCGGGCTAAAAGGCTTTCCTTTTAAAACTGAATCCAGTAAAAATCTCACGGTGCTGGTAGCTCTGTTTCCATCAACAACAATTGTTTCTTTTGATGATGAATCAGATAGCATTCTCTGTAATTTTTTTATGGTAAAAACAGAATCTTTTCCTGCTTTATTAATTACGACACTTATAGCATCGTAAGCCACAATATCCCAGTTTGGGCGAAATCCCCAGGCTTTCGCCAAATCCTTCCCTTGTTGATCAGTAAAGCCTTGCGCGGTAATAATCATTCGCACACTATCGTTCTGTAAGTCTTTAAAACATTCAGCTTCCGGCTTATACTCTGCAATAATATGTGCATCCGGATATGATGACTGATACACTTTGATTTCTTCATCTATCACAGGTTTAAAGCTTTCGTCAACAGAAATATGAATGGTTCCTTGCGTGGGCGAATCATATACAGTGCCCGGTTTGTCGTCTTTACATGACAACAAACCAAGAGAGCAAAAAACCAGCAGATGAAATATCGAAACTCGTTTGTTCATTAGAATTCTTTTTTGATACCGCGGTACAACCTGAAAATACCATAGATCAGACAAAGCCCGCCAAACATATATCGTAACAGCGCATCAGACAAATCAAAGTATTGCGTAAGCGTATCATTATGTATTTTATCAATGAACAACACTATCAACCCAATAATCACGATGATAATGCCAAAACTGATATTATATATACGCCTGGCTAAGGCTGCACTTTTTCTTTGTTTATTCTTATATTCCTCTAACACGAATGGCTTATTTGATAATGAGCAATAAAGTAAGCTTTGCAATTTACTTTATTCATTGAAAAGGCAATAATAGTTAAATGAGAACACATTGTTACAATTCATCGATGCAATCTCTTACGAATTAGAGGATTATGGAAGATGCGGGCTACAGTGTAATTCCATAAATGAGTTATGGTTTTTAGAAATCCTTAGCAGGTTTTAAGTAAGCGGACAATTTGTTTTACCGATAAGTAGCGAGAGAAAATTCTCCCACTTTCAGAACAAAAATATAAAAGGTACGTTTTCAGGAGTGCAATACACAAATGAATGAAAGGAATAAAAGCGGATTATATAAATAAGGAAAACAGAAGGAAAAATTACTATAACAAATAAGGAAAAGCGGCATTGAGCAGGCGATAACCGGCATCTCTTTTATCAAGACATAGCAATGATATCTTATCAATTTAAAGCAGATAAGATATCATAGCGAAGGCTAAGCCCAATAAAATATATTAAATCACAAGGATTACAGAACAAGAATGCTGTTTACGCCACCGAAAGAATTAGCAGCCTGATTGTCAGCTTCAGGTTCGTTTAGCCATTCGTTTTCGTTAACGCGATACTTAAATTCGTGCTGTGTATTTTTTGGAAGTGAAACTTCTGAAGAGAAGGTTCCGTCTTTTTTCTTGCTCATTACGATTGATGTATTCCAATCGTTATTTAAACCAAGAATCTCAACGGTTTCGGCGTGTTCGGGTTTGAAGGAAAATTTTACTTTGCAATAGTCTTTAGTCTTAAAATATGTTTTCTGAATCATTGTCAGCTTTGTTTTATAAACAATTTTTATCAACCCTTGATTCGAAAAAAAGGAAAAGGTAACCCTCATCGCTATGCAGCAAAACTGGCTGCTCAATTCTTCACAAACTGAAAAACCACATTTTATTCAGCTTATGCTTCATAAAATGTGGCTCGTTGTAAAATCATTCGTAACTGCTCCAACCAATCAATGGTTTTGCACCTATGCTTTCTCCATTTGCGGCAATTGCCATTCAGGCCTTATATAATGACAGGTATAGCCATTAGGATGTTTTTGTAAATAATTCTGATGCTCTTCTTCCGCATCCCAGAAATCTCCCGCAGGTTCCACTTCCGTAACAATTTTTCCCGGCCAAATACCCGACGCATTCATTTCCCGAATCAAACCTTCAGCGGTCTCTTTCTGTTCGTTATTAAAGTAATAAACTGCCGACCGGTAAGAAGTGCCTATATCGTTTCCCTGCCTGTTCTTTGTTACCGGGTTATGTATCTGAAAGAAAAATTCCAATAGTTTACGGTAAGACATTTGATTGTTATCAAACTCAATTGAAATGCCTTCCGCGTGTAAGCCATGATTGCGGTAAGTTGCGTTTTTTACATCACCGCCGGTATAGCCAACTCTGGTAGATGATACGCCGGGCAAAGCTCTTACCAGTTCTTCAACGCCCCAAAAACATCCGCCTGCCAGTATTGCTTTTTCAATTGCCATAATTTATATTTTATAAGTATTTAATGTCAACTTTAAAGCCAATCTGTTTTCAATGGCAGGTTGACAGCTTACAGCAAAAGCATCGTATTTTTGTCATTCTAAACAAAAGAATATTATGGATTTGCAGGAAAAAATAAAAGCATTGTTTCAGAAAACGAAAGATGAGGAAAAGACTTTTTTTGAAGAAAACGCGTCCCGCGAAGGCGTCGTATCGCTACCATCGGGCTTGCAATATGTTGTATTGAAAGAAGGATCTGGCGAAAAGCCGGTCTCTTCTTCAAATGTAACCGTTCACTATGAAGGCAGCCTGACGAACGGAAAAGTGTTTGACAGTTCTTATAAACGCAACTCTCCGGCTACGTTTGGCGTGCAGCAGGTTATTTCCGGCTGGACGGAAGCTTTGCAACTCATGCCCGCAGGCAGCAAATGGCGGCTGTTCATTCCTTCAGAATTAGGATATGGCTCGCGCGGCGCCGGTGGTTCTATTCCGCCCTACTCTACCTTAATTTTCGATGTTGAATTAATAAGCTTTAAATAATCTATAAGCTGGTGCATCCTGGAAATCGGGATGCACCATTTTTTCAGGAATATCATATTGATAAAGCTGTAAATCGTCTTCATCTTTTCATACTAAGCTTCACCAATTAAAATTCTAATGTTATTTTATAAAAAAATTAATCTTCAAACCAATAAACGGCATTAATTTTACACGTTCAGGACAATAAGAATTTATTCATCTCTTATTCAAAATTGAAGTTGACACAGTACACAACACAAAGCGCGCTTTCTTCTTTCCATCCTTTGTTGATGGGTGTTGTTATTTACCCCAACCCGCACTGTTTCCGACCGGCACGACGACCTCGTATCTAATTGTCTTCTACATCACAAGAACATGTGGAATTATTACACAACAATGCTCAAATAGCAGGGCATCGTAGTCATTAAACAGTAGCAAACTTTTCAATCAACTTTACAGTGGATCAGCAATCAGATAATATCATCGTTCGCATCGCCAACATTGGCGATATACATTTCGCAAAACTCATCACTGAAGAAATGGAGGCCAGCGCCAAAGCGCGCGGCACCGGCATCGCAAAGCGCCAGCCCGAGTACATTGAAAATAAAATGCTCGAAGGCAAAGCTGTTATAGCTATAACGACCGAAGGCGAATGGGTAGGTTTCTGCTACATTGAAACCTGGAGTCATGGAGATTACGTTGCAAATAGTGGCTTAATTGTGTCGCCCAACTTCCGCAAGAGCGGCGTGGCAAAACGCATTAAAGCCGCCGTTTTTAATCTCTCCCGCGAAAAATATCCGGCCTCAAAAATCTTTGGACTTACCACAGGTTTGGCTGTGATGAAGATTAACAGCGAGCTTGGATACGAGCCGGTAACATACAGCGAGCTTACGCAGGACGAAGCCTTTTGGGCAGGTTGCAAGAGCTGTATCAACTATGATATCCTGACGATGAAAGAGCGTAAGAATTGTCTATGTACG
The DNA here is from genome assembly GCA_965199905.1 of Ilyomonas sp. Lineage (GTDB taxonomy): Bacteria > Bacteroidota > Bacteroidia > Chitinophagales > Chitinophagaceae > Ilyomonas. Next base: position 1,219,112 of record OZ241366.1, read on the forward strand.
GCCATGCTTTACGATCCTGCGGATCACTATGAGCCAAAGGAAACCAAAGAACATTTCGAAGAAAAAAGCGAAGCCTATAATCGTCTTCTCGAAAGCAAGCAAAGCCGTTTTCTGAACGTCTTCAAAAAGAAAAAAGAAGCCGACAAACAACAAAAGCAAAAACGTTCATTCGCAAGCATGTTCTTTACTTTATTTGCGTAATAAACTGACAATACAAAATACAGTTTTGGTAACCATCGTCCGTATTCCTGATTGATCGTCCCTTGCGACGCTCCATTCAAGGTTCCGAACAATGATTGAGCAACGAACAACAACACTTTACATAGCAGGCATTTACCGAAAACTTTTCTATCATTCATGCACGACACCAACATTTCCTCAGATAAAAACAACAAACTTGTTCTCGGCTTCAGCGGCGGACTCGATACAACTTTTTGTGTAAAGTATCTCACTGAAGATGAAGGCTATGAAGTTCACAGCGTAATCGTAAACACTGGTGGTTTTACTGCAGAAGAACTTAAAAAAACAGAGGCGCACGCTTATAAGCTTGGCGTAAAAACACATACAACGGTTGATGCCGTTACAGGCTACTATGACCGCATTATCAAATACCTGATTTTTGGCAACGTTCTTAAAAACAATACTTATCCTTTAAGCGTAAGCGCCGAAAGGTTAATACAAGCTTTACACATTGCCGAACACGTTAAAAAGCTCAACGCAAAAGCCGTTGCACACGGCAGCACAGGAGCCGGCAACGACCAGGTTCGTTTTGATATGGTCTTCCACATCATGATTCCCGAAGTGGAAATCATCACACCGATACGCGACCTTAAACTGAGCCGCGAAGCTGAGATAAAATATCTCAAAAAGAAAGGTGTCGAAATGAATTTTGAAAAGGCTGCCTATTCCATCAATAAAGGTTTGTGGGGCACCAGCGTTGGTGGCAGAGAAACACTCAAAAGCAAGGGCATTCTTCCCGAAGAAGCCTGGCCAACACAAGTGTCAAAAAGCGATAGTGAAGAAGTGAAACTGCATTTTGAAAAAGGCGAACTTACTTCCGTAAACGATAAATCATTTTCTCATTCTTCTGAAGCGATACAGTATTTACAAAGTATAGCTGGCGCTTATGGTATCGGTCGCGACATTCACGTTGGTGATACCATCATCGGCATCAAAGGTCGCGTTGGGTTTGAAGCGGCCGCGCCGATGGTGATCATCAAAGCACATCATGCGCTGGAAAAGCATGTTCTTACCAAGTGGCAATTAAGCTGGAAAGATAATATCGCCAATTTCTATGGCAACTGGCTTCACGAAGGACAAATTCTCGATCCCGTGATGCGCGACATCGAAGCCTTCCTGCAAAGCTCACAACAGAATGTAACCGGTGACGTATTTGTACAATTGGCTCCTTATCGTTTTCAAATCATCGGCATTGAAAGCGAGCACGATTTAATGAACAGCAAGTTCGGCAGCTACGGCGAAATGAACAGTGGCTGGACGGGTGAAGACGTTCGTGGTTTCAGCAAAATATTTGGCAACCAAACCGCCATGTATCATAAAATAAACGAAGCCCCGCACAACTAAACGAAATTGGCAATAGCATAAGTAAAGTTTATTTTAATTAGCAATGACTGTAAAGCAAACAACAAATTATGAACAAGCTGCAAACCCTCCTTTAGCGGCTGGGGAAATCCGCGTGGGCATCATTGGCGGTGCAGGTTATACCGGCGGCGAATTAATACGCCTGCTTCTTAATCATCCGCAGGCAAGCATTTCATTTGTTCACAGCAATAGCAATACAGGCAAAAAGATTTATGATGTACACCAGGATTTGCTTGGCGACACTACACTTTCTTTTAGCGGAAATGAAGTTTTACAAACATCGAATTTATCAGGCATTGATGTTTTGTTTCTCTGCACAGGTCATGGCGAAGCGAAAAAGTTTTTAGAAGCGAATCCAATTCCCCAAAACGTAAAAATCATTGACTTATCAAATGATTTCCGTTTATCGGGACAAGCCGCATTTCAACAACAAGCTGAAGACGGAAACACATTTACACGACAGTTTATTTATGGCTTGCCCGAACTGAATAAAGAACAAATTAAAACAGCTCAAAACATTGCCAATCCAGGATGCTTTGCAACCGCTATTCAATTGGGTTTATTGCCCTTATCAAAAGCAGGTTTACTTGATGAGGTTTATACAACCGGCATTACCGGCAGCACAGGCGCAGGGCAAAGCTTAAGTATAACTTCACATTTTAGCTGGCGCGCTAACAATATTCAGGCTTACAAAACACTAACGCATCAGCACCTCGGCGAAATTGCACAATCGTTGTTACAAACCCGTTCATCACAAAAGGAAATAGACATTAGCTTCGTGCCCTGGCGTGGAGATTTTACCCGCGGTATCTTTGTATCTTCTGTTATCAGCAGCGAACGAAAAATTGAATACCTGGCTGACACTTTTAAGGACTTTTATGCAGACAGCACTTTTACATTTATAAGCGCCGAGCCTATCTTCTTAAAGCAGGTTGTCAATACGAACAAATGCATTATACAGTTAGAAAAAGTAGGCAGCAAACTGGTAATACATTCCATTATAGATAACCTATTGAAAGGCGCATCAGGGCAAGCTGTTCAAAACATGAACCTCATGTTTGGAATGGAAGAAACAACCGGGTTAAAATTGAAATCAACTTATTTTTAAAATAGCAAGCAATCATTTATGAAATTATTCGATGTATATCCTTTAAACGACATAACCATCACCAAGGCACAAGGTTCTTATGTATGGGATGATAATGGCGTTCAATACCTTGACATGTACGGCGGTCATGCCGTTATCAGCATTGGTCATACGCATCCGCATTGGGTGAGAAGCATAGAAGAGCAATTAGAGAAAATTGCTTTTTATTCAAACTCCGTTCATATTCCTATCCAGCAACAACTGGCTGATAAATTAGGAAAACTGAGTGGCAAAGATGATTATCAGTTATTTCTCGTAAACAGTGGTGCTGAAGCCAATGAGAATGCGATGAAACTTGCCTCTTTTCACACAGGAAAAAAGAAAATAGTTGCGTTTTCAAAAGCTTTTCACGGCAGAACTTCACTGGCTGTAGCAGCTACTGATAATAAGTCCATCATCGCGCCTGTTAATGAAACAGACGATATCGATTTTCTTCCTTTTAATGATGAAAGCGCGCTAAAAACTTATTTTCAAACAAAAGGAAAAGACGTTTGTGCAGTGATCGTTGAAAGTATACAAGGTGTTGGTGGTATTAACGTTGCCAGCGAAAGTTTCTTACAATTGATTCGTCGTTTATGCGACCAGAATAACGCTTTGCTTATTGCTGATGAAGTGCAATGTGGCTACGGCAGAACGGGTAAGTTTTTTTGTCTCGATCATGCGGGCATTAACGCTGATATTTATACGATGGCAAAAGGCATGGGCAATGGCTTTCCGGTTGGTGGCATTCTCATTGCACCTTATATCAAACCAAAACATGGCATGTTGGGCACCACATTCGGTGGCAATCATCTTGCGTGTGCGGCTGCGCTGGCTGTTCTTGAGGTAATTGAAGATGAAAACCTGATTGAGTTTGCCAAACAACGTGGTCAATATCTTATGAACCGTTTGAAGACGGTTGACGGTATCAAAAACATCCGTGGCAAAGGTTTGATGATTGGTTTTGATGTGCCGGAAGACCTAAAAGGGTTACGTAATAAATTGTTATTTGACTTCAACATATTTACCGGCGAGGCCAAACCAAATGTGATTCGTTTGCTGCCATCATTAGCTTTATCGCGCAAGCAATCAGATGAGTTTCTCGAAGCTTTGCAGGAAGCCATCAGCGAGATGAAACCAAAAGAAAAAGAAGTAGTGCAGGAAGCAGAAGTAGATTAATAAACAGTCTTTCTTTATAACAATAAGCAGCATCAACATTGAAGCAATTTCTTTCCGTTCATGATGTTCCTGATATCAATACATTGGTTGCAAAAGCATTGAGTTGCAAAGCGGCTCCTTTTAAAGATCGTGCGTTGGGTAATGAAAAACGCATTGGCTTATTATTTTTAAATCCGTCGTTGCGCACAAGGCTTAGCACGCAGGTAGCAGCCCGCAACTTAGGCATGGAAGCCATTGTTTTTAATGTTGACAAAGAAGGCTGGGCGCTTGAATTTGAGGAAGGCGCTATCATGAGCGGCGGTACCGTTGAGCATGTAAAAGATGCAGCACCGGTGTTAGGCAATTACTTCGACATTCTTTGCATCCGCACATTTCCTTCTCTTAAAAATAAAGAGGATGATTACAGCGAACTGTACATCACCGAATTTGTAAAATGGTGCGGCGTTCCGGTCATTAGTCTGGAGAGTGCAACGCTTCATCCTTTGCAATCATTAACAGATATTATTACCATTCAAGAAGTTCTTCAACATTCTCATGCAGAGGTTGTAAGCAAACCTAAAATTGTTCTCACCTGGGCACCTCATGTAAAAGCATTACCGCAATGCGTTGCCAATAGCTTTTCACAGTGGGTAACTGCCTGGGGCGAAGCTGATTTTGTGATCACACACCCGGAAGATTATGAACTGGCAGAGCAGTTTACAAAAGGCGCTGTTATTTTACATAACCAGGATGAAGCTTTGCGTGATGCTGACTTTGTATATGTAAAAAACTGGAGCACTTTTAAAGATTATGGTAAGATATATGAGAACGATCCGCGCTGGATGCTGACCAATGAAAAATTAAAGCAGACAAACAACGCGAAAGTGATGCATTGTCTTCCTGTAAGAAGGAATGTAGAGTTGAGCGATGAAGTGCTGGATGGACCGCACAGCATCGTAACACAGGAAGCTGCAAACCGGGTGTGGGCTGCGCAGGCTGTTATCAGCGAGATTTTAAAAAGCGTATAAATGGAGAAATTATACGTCATAAAAATCGGCGGCAACATCATTGACAATGAAGAAAAACTCTCTTCCTTTTTACAATCTTTTGCAGCCATTCAATCGTCTAAAATACTCGTTCACGGCGGTGGCAAACTGGCAACAAAACTCGCACAGCAGTTAGGTATTGAACAGCAAATGATAGAAGGTCGCCGCATTACTGATGCAGAGACATTGAAGATTGTAACGATGGTGTATGCGGGCTTTATCAATAAAAATATAGTTGCACAATTACAGGCGCAAAGCTGCGCTGTGGTTGGATTATGTGGTGCCGATGGAAACGTGATACAGTCTCACAAGCGCGTTCGTTCATCTATTGATTATGGTTTTGCAGGTGATGTAGATGCAGTGAATACTGATTTTTTAAAGAACTTATTATCTCAAAATATCAGTGTTGTGATGGCACCGATTACACACGATAAAAAAGGGCAGTTATTAAACACCAATGCCGATACCATTGCACAGGAAATTGCACAGGCGATGAGCCATCAGTATGAAGTGCATTTGATCTATTCATTTGAAAAAAACGGTGTGTTGTTAAATGCTGAAAATGATGCGTCAACCATACCGTCCATTACCCATTCTTATTATCAAACATTAAAAGAAAACGGAACCATATTCGCAGGTATGATACCGAAGCTTGATAATGCATTTGCTGCATTACAAAAAGGTGTCAGCCGCGTTATAATTGGCAAAGCCGAAAACTTATCGCAACTGTTATCGGGCAGCAGCGGAACAAGCATTATTCATGAATAACACAGAGCTACATACGCTTTATACCGATGCGGTAGCCCTTCTCTCCCGCCTCATTTCCATTCAATCATTTAGTAAGGAAGAAGATAAATCAGCGGATGAGATTGTTGATTTCTTACATCAAAAAAAAATAAAAGCCAAACGCTTTTTAAACAACGTTTGGGCAATCAATAAACGCTTCGATTCTTCAAAGCCAACGATCTTACTGAACTCACATCATGATACAGTAAAACCTAACAAAGGATATTCGCTTGACCCGTTTTTTCCTTTAATAAAAGAAGATAAACTTTATGGCTTAGGCAGCAACGATGCAGGTGGTTGCCTTGTAGCATTAACAGCAACGTTTATATATTTTTACGAGACAGAAAATCTGCCCTTCAACCTATTATTTGCAGCCACAGCAGAAGAAGAAGTTTCAGGCAAAAAAGGAATTGAAGCTTTGCTGCAGGAAGAGAATTTTAATCAATATAAAATTCATTCTGGCATTGTTGGTGAACCAACATTACTAAAGATGGCGATTGCCGAAAAAGGTTTACTGGTATTGGATTGTACGGCACATGGTAAAGCCGGACATGCCGCGCGGGAGGAAGGCGAAAATGCAATTTATAAGGCGCTGACAGATATCGAATGGTTTCGCAATTACAGGTTTGAGAAAGTATCTTCTTTATTAGGTCCGATGAAGATGAGCGTAACTATTATCAATGCCGGTTCTCAGCATAATGTGGTGCCGCATGAATGTATATTTACGGTTGATGTAAGAGTAAATGAATTATACACTTTTGAAGAAGTGTTAAGCATTATTCATCAACATACAAGTTGCTTCATACAACCCAGAAGCACACGCTTACGAAGCACATCCATTTCAGTAAATCATCCATTAATAAAATCCGGATTGTCTTTAGGTAAAACATACTATGGTTCGCCTACCACGAGCGACAAAGCCTTGATGCCATTTTCCACTTTAAAAATGGGTCCCGGCGACAGCGCACGGAGTCATACAGCGGATGAATTCATTTATCTGGATGAAATTAAAAATGGAATCGAAACCTATGTCGCTTTGATAAACGCAATAACGCTATAACTGAATAGGGGTATAAAGATGAGACAGCATATCGCACATATTTCTTTGGTGGTAGATGAATATGATGAAGCCATTGCATTTTATACAAACAAGCTTCATTTCGAGCTGGTAGAAGATACTGTTTTATCGCCTCAAAAGCGTTGGGTTCTTATAAAACCAAAAGGCTCATCAGGCTGTCATTTGTTGCTGGCCAAAGCATCAGGCGATGAGCAAAAAAGCAGGGTTGGCAACCAAACCGGCGGACGCGTTTTTTTGTTTCTTCATACAGATGATTTTGAAAGAGATTATCAAAACCTGCTTTCGCAAAACATAACCATCGTCAGGCAACCAGCCATTGAAGTGTATGGAAAAGTAGCCGTATTTGCAGACTTATATGGCAACCTTTGGGATTTGGTTCAGCCTTCAGGAAATATGAATAACCAGCAATAAATAAACACAATGAAACTCTGGCAAAAAAATATTGAGTCGCTGAAAGAAGTGGAAACATTTACGGTTGGCAACGACCGCGAATTTGATTTGCTTTTAGCACCTTATGATGTGCTGGGTAATATTGCTCATGCAAAAATGCTTGCCAGCGTTGGTTTGCTCACCAATGAAGAAGCTGAGCAACTAACAACAGAATTACGCGAAATTTATAACAGCATTCAACAGTCAGAATTTAGTATTCAGCCAGATGTAGAAGATGTGCATTCACAGATTGAATTTTTGCTCACGCAAAAGCTTGGTGATGTTGGAAAAAAAATTCACTCGGCACGCAGCCGCAACGACCAGGTTTTGGTAGATGTCAAATTGTTTTTGCGAAGCGAAATAGAAGCGATTGTACACAGTGTCAAATCGTTATTTTCATTGCTGATAAAGCGAAGCAATGAATGGAAAGATATTTTATTGCCTGGTTATACGCATTTGCAGTTAGCTATGCCTTCTTCATTTGGATTATGGCTGGGCGCTTATGCTGAAAGCCTGGCAGATGACATGATTACATTGAAAGCAGCCTATGATATTGTCAATAAAAATCCGCTTGGCTCTGCGGCTGGCTATGGCTCTTCCTTTCCCATCAACAGAACATTAACCACACAACTTCTTGGCTTTGCCGATTTAAATTATAATGTTGTGTATGCACAAATGGGCCGCGGCAAAACGGAACGCATTGTAGCCTCTGCTTTAGCCAATATTGCTGATACACTGGCAAGAATGAGCATGGATGCAACGCTGTATCTGAACCAGAATTTTGGTTTCATTTCTTTTCCGCCCGAACTCACTACAGGAAGCAGCATTATGCCGCACAAAAAAAATCCGGATGTGTTTGAATTGATACGCTCCTATTGCAATCGCATTAAGGCTTTGCCGAACGAAATCATGATGATGACTACGAACCTGCCATCAGGTTATCACCGCGATCTGCAATTGCTGAAAGAACATCTGTTTCCTTCTTTTCAAACCCTGCGAAAATGTATTGATATAGCAGGCTTGATGATAAGCAATATGGAAGTAAAGAAGGACATTCTGACAGATGAAAAATATAAGTATTTATTCAGCGTAGAAGAAGTGAATAAGCTTGTATCATACGGTGTTCCTTTCAGAGACGCTTATAAAAAAGTAGGTCTCGATATTGAAGCAGATAACTTCACTTATTCAACGCAAATTCAACACAAACACGAGGGCAGCATTGGCAATTTGTGTAATGATAAGATAGAAAGAAATATGCAGGAAACGCTTAGCAGCTTTCATTTTGAAGTGTATCATAAGGCTTTTGATAAATTGTTGTCTTAATAAAAAAAACCCGCAGATAATACTAATGATCACAAATCTTTTTGCAAACATCAGCACCATTCGCGGGCTTACAAATCAAGGTCATCAGTTGCTTTCATATCGTTCATCGCACACCTGATACTGCACATCAAACTATCCTTTATAGCTTACTTTCCATACTGTGTTCCCGCTGTCATCAGCAATCAGTAAAGAGCCATCCTGAAGGGCAAATACATTCACAGGTCTGCCATAAACTTTATGCTCTTTTTCATCGGCTATAAAGCCGGTTACAAAGTCTTCCGGCTTGCCGGGTTTGTTATCATTAAACGGTACAAAAACAATCTTGTAACCGCTTAGTGTAGAACGATTCCACGAACCATGCTCGCCAATGAAAGCTCCATTTCTGTACTTTGCCGGAAAGGCGGAACCTGCATAAAAATGTAAACCCAATGCAGCCACATGCGGTTCTAATGCCACATCAGGAACAATGGCTTTTTGCACCATGTCAGAACGCTGTTTATCCTTCATTCTCGGGTCTTCATGCTGACCAAAATAACTATATGGCCAACCATAAAAGCCGCCTTGTTTTACGCTGGTAAAATAATCAGGAACGAGATCATCGCCCAACTCATCACGCTCATTTACTACTGCATACAAATTACCCGTTGAAGGCTGTAATGTAATGCCGGCAGGGTTTCGCAAACCGCTGGCATACACTTGCTCACCGCTGCCATCAGGATTTATTTGTAGTACATCAGCTCTGCGAATTTCGTTTTCCATACCATGCTCAGCTACATTGCTTCCGCTGCCAACTGCTATAAAAATTTTGCTATTGTCTTTATTGCCAATGATATTTCTTGTCCAGTGATTGTTGTAGCCGCCAGCCGGTAAATCCACAATTTTTTTGCCCGGAGATTTCATGATACTGTCATCTGCATTGTAAGGGTAACGCCATAATCCATCGGTGTTAGCAACGTAAAAATTATTGCCGATCACCAGTACGCCGTATGGCTGATTAAGCCCTGCTAAGTAAACAGAACGATGGTCGGGCACGCCATCTTTATTCATATCGCGCAGTAAGGTTACGCGGTTGGCGCTTGTACCCAGCCGTTGCGATTTTCCTTTGCCATTTATAAGCACTTCGGCTTTCGATACTCCTTTCACTTCGGTATTAGATTCTACAACAAATACATCACCATTGGGTGCCTGATAAATGTTTCGCGGATTGACTAAATCCTTAGCATAAGCTGTAACCGTAAATCCTGCTGGTGCAACAGGTGTTTTGCCTGTCGGCCAGCCGATAACGTCACAGTAAACGGTAGACGACTTTGTGGCATAAGGCGCAGGCAAACTTACTTCCTGTGTGGTAGTAGCAACTATATCTGCTTTGTCTTTATTCTCTTCTTTCTTTTGCTTTTGATTGTTGCAAGCCATAATTGTTGTTAGCGTTGCAATGAGGCTCAGCATCGGGAATCCTTTCATAACAATATTTACTTACTGATTTTGCAATAGTGATGCCATGGCATTTTCGTTATAAAAGATTAGCCTGAATATGTGTTTTGCATACGTAACAAGCCGTTGATGTCAATTAAAAAAGGAAAAGTCTTTACAGATAATGGCATTTTCTAATAAAAACCTGCACAAAGAAAACAGGATAGTAATTTCTGCGTTCATTGTGCGCAAAGTATTGATACTGAACCTTGCCTGATCAAGCGGTTTACTTCTATTTTTTCGACAAAGGAAGATTGTTATAAAAGTAAATATTAAGCTGATTGCGATTAACCGCACCAACTGTTTGCGCCAGCAAACCCGTTTCCACTTTGAAATTTTTATTGATAACATAGCCAACGCCACCATACAAACGATTCCTGTCGAAGATGTTATTTTCGGTGTTCAGAAACACCTCATTGTATGCTGAGAGGTAAAAAGTTTTGACGCCCATGTCTTTATGGTTTAGAGGCAAATTCAGCGATAAAAGATAACGCAGGCGCAGGCGGAAATCATCTTGTAAAAAGCGTTCTTCCAAACGGTAGCGATGCTGGATAAATACCCGACCGAAATTTTGCTTTGTAATAAACTGCTCGTAAATGCGATGCTCATTAGTGCTTACGGTTTCATCATCCTGATTTGGCAGATAATTGCGCGAGCGTACGTAACCATAGCCAAGCAAAATATTGTTGTTATTCTCCGTAAGATTATAGCCAATACCCGTGCGGACAAGCAGTTGCTGCATATCGCCGATGAAATTATAATTCCGGTATTGCACTTCATTCCACCAGTTCAGTCGCTTGCTGATTTTCTGATTACCAAAATAAATCCACCAGTTACCAAAATTACTTTTTTGCGCAAAGAGAGATGTGTTGCAAATTAAAAAGCTGATAGAGGTGAATAACAGAATAACAAGCCTGATAATTACTGTGTGCATGAGTAGATAACCGGGATTTTAAAAGACAATTTGAAACAATAAATTTTACAGTCGCGGGCAAGATAATACGCCGGAGGAATTAGAAGGTTATAGAATCGGGAAAACTATAAAAAATAAAACAGCCGCGCCAGCAATACGCAGGCACGGCTGTTTTTATCGTAATGATATAAGCTTATTTCTTAGGTAACGCGGCACTATCTTTTTGCTGCTGCTGACGCTGCTGCATCATTTGCTGTAGCTGCTGCATTTGCTCCGGCGTCATGCCATTTGCACCACCACCTTGTGGTTGCGGCGGAGCATCTTTTACATCTTTAACTTCAATGTCAAAAACAAGGTTGGAGTTTGGTGGAATATCGCCACCGGCGCCCTGCATGCCGTAACCCAATGAAGAAGGAATATAAATTTTACCTTTTGCACCTTTATTAAAGTACACCAAACCTTCTTCCCAGCCCGGAATTACACGACCCTGCCCGATTACTACATCCAGCGGTTCCGTGTGATGTTTAGAAGTATCCATGTTTGTATCAAATACTTTACCGCCATCCATCAGGGAACCTCTGTACATAATGGAAGCTTGTTTACCTGTTTCTACTTTTACAGAAGGATCGCCGGGCTGATCGATTTCCACAAATACACCATTCTTGGTCTTGGTAGCTTTCACGCCTTTTTTAGTGATATAATCCTGCAGCGAAGCCACTTCTTTCGTCTTCAGCTTTTCTGTTTCCGCATCGTAATCAGTCTTTACCAATTCTTCTTTATCAAAAGTTTTCAAGATGGTAAAACGCCCTTTGATAACGCCATTCTTTACAAAAAGAGCGTTGTATCCCGGTATCATTTTGCGCTTTTCCAACGTATCAATGCTGATACTGAACTCTACGCTGTCGCCCACTTTACAGTTCGGCATAATTTCAAAAAAAGAATACGAAACCTGTGCGCCGGTATCAATTTTACTGTAGCCGGGAAATTTACCATAGGTTGAGTTTAGAACGGTGTCTTTTGGTGTTGACATGCGAAACTCAACATTGAACTTTACAAAATCGCCGGCTTTTACCTGGGCGCCGCCTTTGCTCGAAACAATGCGATACACCAGCCCGGATTTTGTTTTATCGTAATTGGCTTTGCAAGCCACTGTGGAAAGCAGGGCAACACAAGCCGCTGCAAAAAGGAAATGTTTCATCTTATTGTAATTGAGCTTCATAATCCCGAAGCACGGTTTTGAATTTTTCAACGTTATTATCGAGCGTATCGCTGCTTCTGCCACCAGCAGCATTCTTATGTCCGCCGCCTTCAAAATGAAGACGCGCAAACTGGTTCACATCAAAACTGCCTTTGCTGCGGAAGCTCCAGCGGCGCTCTTCTTCCCTGTCTATCAGCAAAGCGCCAAACCTAATGCCTTCCAGCGAAAGAAGATAGTTAACAAGTCCTTCGGTGTCGCCGGTTCTAATATCAAATTCCTTGATATCGCTTTTGGGTATCGCCATCATGGCGGTGTTGTATTCATACAAAACATCCAACCTTTTTAAAAGCGAGTTGCCAATAAAACGAAGGCGGTTTTCCAGCGAGCTGTCGTAAATATTTTCATGAATCGGCGTATGGTTAAGACCTAATTCTTTAAAGTGCGCCACCATTTTATGAACCGAAGCGGTGGTAGATGGAAACCGAAACGAGCCCGTATCCGTCATCACGCCCGTATATAAACAAGTCGCCACATCAAGGTTAATAGTGGCTGTGTGGCCGGATTCTACAATGAAATCGTACACCATCTCGCAGGTAGAGCTTTTGTACGGGTTGGAAATACCAAACGTAAACTGGCTTTCTTCCGGCAGTTCGTGGTGGTCTATCAACACCCTGGTAGCGCCGCTCTGCAGCAAAGTTGCCTGCAGGTGCTTTGTGCGGTGCATAATGTTAAAGTCGAGGCAGAAAATAATGTTCGCTTGGCTGATGGCTTGCGTCGCTTTATCGCGGTACGATTCAAAGTCGATCACCTTACCGCAGGCAGGCATCCATTTCAGAAAATCAGCCCAGTTGGTAGGCGACACCACGGTTACGTTGTGCCCAAGCTGAACCAAAAAATGATACATGCCAAGGGCAGAACCCATAGCATCGCCATCCGGTTTCTGGTGCATAGTAACGACCACATTTTGCGAATTCAGTAACTGGGGATAGAATGCTGTAATTGGCTGCATATCTTGAAACGGCGGCAAAATTGCGGCTTTGAGGTCATACCCTCAAATAATATTTCGTTATAAGAAGCCGGTTGCGAAACAAGGATGCGTTGAGATTTCTATTTTGTTTCCCAGGTATTACAGGCTATTAAAGCAATTTCTTTCTTTTGATAGCCATCGTCCGTCACTTTTGTCATCGACAGTTGTTGCCACTCCTGCTGCTTCGACACGCAGGAATGCTCCCATCAACGTTCCGGGGAATGATGGGACTTTTCAGAATACAAATAAAGCAGGATTATGTTTTGCTTTCTGCCTGACATATTCAACCAATCTATTTTATATCATTTTTTTTACAGATTGCCAAAAAAAATGAATGGACACAATTCTTAAAAGGAATAACGTCCATTCAGTTGATTTTACTCGATTCTTATTAGGAATTATGTCTAATCATTTGATTAAGTGTAAAGAAGACTGGAAAATGCAAAGCTGGAAGTTAAAATACCAAATAGAATTCCTAAAGCTAAAAGGCTGCCGGATAATATCTGCTGCGGCGGACGGAACCGAAGTCGGATACAGAACCGAACGATGACTGCCCTAAATGCAAATTTAGCGGCTCATTATACCGAATTCTTATAGTTGAGGTTCTGCCAATCCGTCTATATTTGAACCTCGAAACAATGTACTATGACGATTCTTCAATTGGACAACCTGAAGAAATATTACTCCACGCAAAAGGCGGTTGATGATATTAGTTTCAGCATTGAGCAAGGTAGCATTTTTGGTTTGCTGGGTCCAAATGGTGCCGGCAAAACCACGCTGCTGCGTATGATTACGGGCATTTTTTATCCTGATGAAGGCACGATAACTTTTGACGGGAGGCGCTTCGACCCGGCGAATGACATTGTCAAAATCGGTTATATGCCCGAGGAGCGCGGGCTGTATAAAAAGATGAAGATTGGTGAGCAGGCTTTATACCTTGCGCAACTTAAAGGACTGAGTCGCAGCGATGCAATGCAGAAAATAAAATACTGGTTTGAGAAACTGGAAATGCAAAGCTGGTGGAATAAGAAAACGGAAGACCTGAGTAAAGGCATGAGCCAGAAACTACAGTTTGTAACCACTGTTTTGCACCAGCCGAAACTGATTATACTGGATGAGCCTTTCAGCGGATTGGACCCGCTGAATGCGAGCCTGATTAAGGATGAGATTTTCAATTTAGCCCGGCAAGGCAGTACCGTTATTTTCAGCACGCACCGCATGGAGCAGGTAGAGGAAATCTGCGACCATATTGTGCTGGTAAACCTTGGCAGGAAAGTGCTTGACGGAACAGTAAAAGGTATTAAGCACCAGTTTAAAGAAAACCTGTTTCGGATAAAACTGAGCGGCACCATTCCTGATACTTACAGTGCCGCTTTCAGCGTGGTGGAGAAAAAGGAAGAACAAGGATTGGTGGTAAAAATAAATGAAGATTTTACCAGCAACGATGTGCTTTCTTATTTTATACAGCAAAGCAGTTTGGTGGAATCTTTCCAGGAAATATTGCCTTCACTGAATGAAATTTTTATCCGCGAAGTTGAAGGCACCAAAGCGATAACGAGATCGTTTCAGAATGTATAACATGTATTAATACTCACCATTCACTTCTCACTATTCACGACTCATTATTATGAATAAAATCTGGCTGATTATATCAAGAGAATACTTAACGCGGGTGCGAAACCGGACTTTCATTATTACAACCTTACTTGTGCCCTTGCTGATCGCTGGTTTTTTTGCGGGTTCTACTTATCTCGCCATACAAAACGCGACTGAAAAATTATCTGTTGCCGTGAAAGACAACAGCGGCGTGTTTAAGAACAACCTGAAAAACACGGATGATATTTCGTTCAGCTTTCCGGATAATGTGGACACGGCGAACTATGCGGACAAAGGCTATAATGCTTTGCTGCTGATTTCTTCTTTTAACCCTGATAAAAAAGATAACTATTCAGTGTATGCAAAGAAGGCGTTGAAATCGGCATCTGAAGCAGATATTGAAGACAAAGTGAACGAAGCCATTGAGAACAAGCTGCTGATGGATAAAGGCATTCAAAAAAGCGAACTGGATTCTATTCACACACACTCGCAACTGGCAACCATTTCTACGCATACAGGCGGAAATAATGATTCGGAAGATAGTCGCGGCGTAGCAACGGCAGTGGGTTATTTCTGCGGTATTCTTGTTTACATAACTATGCTTATTTATGGTATGATGGTGATGCGCGGTGTGATGGAAGAAAAGACAAACCGCATTGCCGAAGTGATTGTATCAAGCGTGAAGCCTTTTCAACTGATGTTTGGTAAAATTGTAGGTATCGGCGCCGTGGGTCTTACCCAGTTTCTTATGTGGGGCGTACTCATTTTTGCGCTGGCTAACGTGCTTCCACATCTTCTGTCGCACGATACCATTCAGAACATGCAGCAGGCGCAGCAAAGTGGCGCTATGGCAGGCGGTGGCGGCGCCATGTCGGGCGCGCAAAGCGAACGTGCCATTGATAGTTTGCAACACTATACCGGCAACCTGCAGATTGGTCTTTTGATTGGCTGCTTTATATTTTATTTTCTTGGCGGCTACCTGTTTTATGCGTCCCTGTTTGCTGCCATTGGCAGCGTAGTGGAAGATGTGCAAAACTCGCAGAGTCTTACGCTGCCCATCACCATGCCGATCATTTTTTCATTTATCATTATGACGACGGCAGTACAAGCGCCGGATTCTTCACTGGCGGTGTGGGCAAGTTTGATACCCTTTAGTTCGCCTATTGTGATGATGGCGCGCCTGGCGTATGGTGTACCGGGAACGGTATCGTATATCCAGCTATTATCGAGCATGGCATTACTGGTAGCCGGATTTTTATTTACGACATGGCTGGCTGGTAAAATATATCGCACCGGTATTTTACTGTATGGCAAAAAGCCATCGTGGGGGCAGATGATGAAATGGGCGTTTCGGAGAGCATAATTTGGTTGGTAGTTGATAAAGGAACTATTTTACCTGCTAACAAACAACCATCAACCACCAACTATCAACGCAAAAAACAATGAGCAAAGAACTTGAATACATGCAGCAGGCGGTGGCGCTGTCTGCCATTGCGTTGGAAAAACCTGAAGGCGGACCTTTTGGTTGTGTGATTGTGAAGGATGGACATGTTATTGGCAAAGGAAACAATAAAGTGCTTTTGCAGAACGACCCGACCGCACATGCTGAAGTGGTAGCGATTCGTGATGCGTGCGCTAACCTGCAAATGAACACGCTGGAAGGCTGCGAGCTATACACATCATGCGAGCCTTGCCCGATGTGCCTGGCAGCTATTTATTGGGCAAGAATTGGTAAAGTCTATTATGGCAATACGGAAGATGATGCGGCACGAATTGGGTTTGACGACGGAGCCATTTACCGGGAACTAAGAATGAAAAAAGAAGAACGCGCCTTACCCATGGAAAACATTGGTCGGGAAGAAGCCATCAAAGTATTTAACGAGTGGCATCAGAAAGAGGACAGGCAGTTGTATTAAAGTGAATGGTGAGTAGTGAGTAGTAAGACTAATACTTTACTCTTCATTACCTGTTTACATTTATCTAATATTATCTTCTATAAAATTGATTTCTAATAATCGTAATAGCTGTTGAAGATAGTTGTTTTTATACCAAGCGAGAACATGAACTCTGACTGGTGAACATCAACACCTGTGCGACGATGATACACAACATTCACTTCAGCGCCTAAACGGTTGCGGGGATTGATGAGATAACCGGCTGTTAACTGGTTATAAAAATAGTTGTGCCGGCTGCCTTGTAATGTTGTCGTTCCAAAACTGGCATTTGCAGGTAACTTGTTCTGGTCTGCAAAAATATTATCGCCTGCTAATGCGCCCGGCAGGCGATTGCCTTCGCCACGAATGGTATACAGGTTTTGCAAGAAGCCATACCAACGGTCGTAACTATAGTTGAAGATGGAAATAAATTCATGAAAGTTGGCACCAAACGGATCGGTAACGGATTGAAAATAGTGCGAGTCGTTCAGGCTGCGATTATTGCCGATGCCGTGCCCGTAAGTATATGGACGAACGCCGTTCCATTCAAGCCGCCAGCTTAAGTTTTTTACCCCAAACAAATCGTTGTTCCAGATGCCTGCCTGTAAGGCATATTTGTTTCCGTAAAACTGCGATTTATGATCTTTAGATAACTGCAGGTTTAAATCATCGAGCGCAAGCTGCCCATAAACAAATCCTTTTTTATAAAGATTGTATTTAAAGCTCAAGCCAATCAATGCGTTATCCGGCGAACCAATGGAGAACTCTGTCGGGCGCAGGAAAATAAGAGGATTGAGATAAGTGACATCGAAACCGCGGTTGAAATTGGTGTCTTTTGCAATAAAGATTACCTGGTCAAATAAAGCGAACTGGAACTTCTTGCCGAGGTTGACACCAAGCTGGTGTATGACGCTGAATTTGCCTTGCGACTTGCCATCTACCTTATACCAATCTTTATTTTCGTAGCGGTTGTAAAGCACATTGTAAGTCAGCTTCCAAAAACGCGCCTGCAGGCGCAGGTAAGGATAGTTAAACGCATTATCGCTTAGCTGTAGACTGCGATAACCATCGCCCAAAAACTGCTTGCCAAAACCCGCCGAAGCCAGGAAATGTATTGATGGTGTGTAAGTAACATTAAAGCTGCCGTTGTTATAATTCCAGCGATGATTATCAATAAGCGTCGCTTTATTATTCCCAGGAACAATATGATCAGTATTGAAAATAACACTGTCGACATAAAGCGGAAACTCGTTGCTATACGCCGCGAAATCTGCATTTATCGTGAATTTACGATTGATAACTGCCTGTAGCCTTACTCCTACAGCGCCGCTTGTTAGTGTATCTTTTTTGCCATTGGCACTTGTTCTTCCATAACTGCCTTCGAGGTAAGGATCGAGTGTAAGAACGCTATTGCCCTTTCCTATTTTTATCCAGTTATCAGTTATCACGCGATCCTGAAAAGAGGCTTTACTACCAGGCGAAGCAATACCAAAAGCACTATCTATCAAATCTGTTTTCTGTAGTTTACCCAATGGCTGCAGCTCCAGCCAGTTCATGGCGCGAAAGCCGGTAAATATGGACGTATCGGAATGAATGAGAAGTTGATTCAAGCGATTTTGCACCGCCTGGTTCAATGGTATTTGCTGAGCGTTGGCTCCTGTATAAAAAGAGAGAAGACAGAAAAGTATAAAAGAGATGCGCATGAGTTTGTTTTTAGAAAGCAATTCGTCAATTAAAAATCATACACCAGGTTGCGGAACGACATACGAACGCCGATGTAAACATATTTGTCTTCCCACGTAGTAAGCGCATTGCTTTCGCGGCGATACGTAAACCCTGTTTCTAAACGCAGGTTGGTTTTCGGGTTTAAAACATAGGCAATGCGTAGGTCTCCATAATAGATATTCGTCTTAATGCCCTGCGTGGTTTTAATAGTACCGGATGGATACATAACGCTGGTATTTAAAGGAGCGCTGCCATAGTTTGTAATGCCGCCTGTAGAATCAAGACCTTGCTGTGCAGCAAAGGCTTCGAGCCGGAACCACCAGTTTTTAAAAGCATAATCAGTAACACCAATTACCTCGCGAAAGTTAGCACCGAGCGGATGTGCCAGTGGCAGGTTGGCGCCTGTGTAAACGGCATGTTCGTTACTAGAACTATATGTGTATGGTCGTGCGGTATTAAATTCAAGCAAGGCATTCCAGTTTGCTACTTTCAGGAAATCCCAGAAACGGGCGCCGACCTGGAAAGCGTAACGATTATCTGCATCGCTGCCCGTTTTATCAAGTGCTAACTGACCATACAAATTGGCTTTGGGCAGAAAGGTGTATTTCAAATTTAAACCCACCAGTTCGTTATTGTCATCTCCTTTTTTCGATTTTCCCGAATGGGCGAAAATGATGGGACTGGCATAGGTGATATCGATATCGCTGCTTTTATAATAATTGCTGCCTGCCCACACCACAGAATTGAATATGCCTGCGGAAAACTTATTGGTAATGGCATAATCGAGCAGGTAAGTCTGCGACCATTTGCGTGCATGACCGAGTGCATAATAAGGCGTGCCTGCAAGCTGTGTCAATCTTACCAAATATTGCGACCACATGGCAGAATACTGGAACTTGCCGAACGTAAGAGAAGTGCGGAAATATGGATAAGGAATCGTCCAGTCTGATAATAACAGGGAGCGATATCCGTCGCCGATAAAGTTTTTATTATTATACCCTAAATCAAACAGCAAATGCTTTGTGGGTGTGTACACCAGCCGCGCAGACGAATAGTTGAAATCGAAGCCGGGTCCGTCGCCCAATGCATTTTTATAAGACGCCTGCCGGGGAATGACCTTCGTTCTTCTTACCAGGCTATCCACGTAGCCTGGAAAGCGTCCCTGGTTTTCGTAGAAGTTGGTTTCGAAATAAAACTTGCTGCCGATGTTGCCGCTTACTTCGTAGCCACGGGTATTCAACATTGGCACTTTATAGGTTTGCGTGCTGGCATTAGGTGGATTAACGGCGCGCGTATCGTAGCCGATGTTTTCATCTACAATAACATCTGCATAAAGATTAAAATTTTCTTTCTGCACACTTAGCAGGTGCTCTTCAAAAAACTTACGGCGCAGCCAGCTATGCTGCGAAGGCTGAACGATGCTATCGGTAAGCAGAACCGGCTTCCAGGCGGTGTGCAGTATGGTATCGCGGCGATAAAGTTTGTCGATATAGAATTGACCACTTTCGGTAAAAGAAACATCGTTTTGTGCAATGCAAGCAGCCGATATTGTTACCGAAAGAAACAGAGCCATAGCTTTCTGTAATCCTCTCAAAGCAGTGGTTTTAATATAACTGCAAGGATAGTGAATTATTGGTAATTTGAATATGGGTAATGGGTAATTGAGGAACGATGTAGGATGTTTGATGTACGATGCGGAATGAAACCACTAATTTATTATTATCCTTTTACTATTACACTGCACCGCCTTGGTGAAAGACGGTGCCTGGACGGAAGATTACTTTTTTAAAACCGGTAACCGATTGTAATGGTAACGGCATTGTTTCTTACGTAGATACTTCTGGGAGTAGCCTCCTGGGGAAAGTTGCTGAGATCAATATAATTCGACTTTTGTATATTCAGAATGCCCAATTGATAACGTGCTGATATGCCCAACCCTGTTTGAAGATAATATTCTGCGCCAAATATCCCCGACAGGTCGGTTTTGTAATTGCTGTTGTCTTTCTCGTTTATGGTGGTACTGTTTATTTTATTGGTGGTGGCGAGCAAGTAGCCGAATTGAGGACCTGCATAAATACCGGCGCCGGTGTTGCCCAGCTTATATTTTACCAATACAGGCAATACCAGGTAATGCAGGGTGCTTTTTACAGTAAGATCGCCTGAGGAGGTGGTGGTGTCGGCATTTGGATAAACATTTTTTGCACCCAATTGCGAGTAGGAAAGTTCTGGCTGGAGGTAGAAATGTTTGGTTACGTGTTTTTCTGCCTGTACACCTCCGGTGATGCCAATGATATTATCGAAGGGCAATTTGCTTGTATAACTACTTCCAAAACTGGCGTAGGTAATTTTTGAATTGATGCCGGCAATGTTGACACCTGCCTGAATTCCGAATTTTACTTTTTCTTTTTGCGAAAAACCAATGACAGCCATGGCGAGCATGATAATCAATAAAGCGAATTTCTTCATAAACAGTATTGCTTTTACATTGTTCCGCACTGCGAAACTTTTACATGTTGCAGAGTTGGTGTAAGGTATTAAAAACAGAGTTGCCGGGTTTATGTTTTCCCATTTGACAGAGTTGATAACACCGCATAAACTTTAGGCGTGCAAAATAGAAAATTTATTCTTTCAATACTGTAAGCATCAGCAGCAGCAGTAATATTGTTCAGCTTCAGTTCCATCGCGACAGAACGCAGGTGAGCAGTAGAAAGTAAACATCAACAATAAAACATAATTTAGCTTCAGTTATCGGCTGACACAGCGCTATTGCCTGCACTTTGGCAATACCGAAGCGTTGTACGCCACTTTATCGAAACTCTCTAATGACCAAAAAGAAATACAACGTCATTATGCGACTATTTAAAACCATACAACTTATCTGGACGTTTTATAAGTCTTTTCTGTTGCTATCGGCGATCATCACCTTTTTTTGTGTCAGAGCTTTTTGGAAATATGGATTCGCCAGTTTCTTTGGAATTTTCTGGTGTAAAATTGCTACACTTGGTCTTACTTACTACCTTGTAAGTACCTATAAGAAGAATGAATATTATTATTATCAAAATTTGGGTGTTTCCAAAACCTTACTTTGGACAGTTTCATTGTCCTTCGACTTTGCGCTATTTCTTTTTCTTCTTATTTTGACGAATCACCTGACATGAATCATATTTTAGAAATAGATGGCATTCACTTAGAGTTCGGCGGAAGAAACATATTATCAGGCATTCACCTTACATGCGAAACCGGAAAAATTACAGGGCTGTTAGGCAAAAACGGACAGGGAAAGTCGTGCCTGATGAACATTATCTATGGTAGTTTACGCTGTCAAAAGTCTGTCCGGTTTGATCACATTTCTGTAGCGGAGAGCTTTAAACGACCTGACTTACTGATGTATTTACCACAATTTAATTTTATTCCAAAATCACTATCACTTCGCCGGGTGTTCGAGGATTTTGAACTGGATTACAGTGTATTTCAAAATAAATTTTCTGAGTTTTCAACAAAGCACAAATCATCTGCCGGCAGTCTTTCGGGCGGTGAGCGCAGGTTGGTAGAATTGTATGTAATCGTGAAGTCTGTGTCGCAATTTGCAATGTTGGACGAACCCTTTACTCATCTGAATCCTTTGCAGATTGAAAAGGTGAAAGACTTAATTGCGGAAGAAAAAACGCGCAAGGGATTGTTAATTACCGATCACATGTACAGGCATATTCTTGACATTTGCGATGACTTGTATGTATTGACCAACGGACAGTGTTACCTGACAAAAAACTTTGCGGACATTGAGAGACTTGGATATGCAAGACTGTAACGGCTTACCAAACAGGATTTGCACAGCAAAGACAGAAACAATTAAATTTTTTACAAGTTAAGCAAATGTGGTTTTGAAAAACTTCTACCCGTTATTACTAAGCATCATAAGCGGACTTTTATTGTGGCTTTCCTGGCCTGTATCACCATATACCTTCTTCATTTTTATTGCCTTCGTTCCTCTGTTATTTGCAGAACATTATACGGCAAAAAGACTCTCCTTTTTTTTGTATAGCTTTTTAACAATGTTGGTGTGGAATACCGGCACAACATGGTGGATATGGAACTCAACTGATGTGGGCGCTATTGGCGCCATCATAGCTAATAGCCTGCTAATGACACTGCCATGGTGGGGCTACCGGGTGTACAATAAAAGATACGGACAACTGATTGGGCTTGCTTCCCTGATTATATTCTGGATAAGTTTTGAATACATTCATCTGAACTGGCAATTAAGCTGGCCCTGGCTAACACTGGGAAATGTGTTTGCGATGTATCCTAACTGGGTTCAGTGGTATGATATTACCGGCACCAGTGGCGGCACGCTCTGGATTTTGCTTGTAAATGTTATGTTGTTCAGCCTTATAAAAGAAGCCATCGGCGGCAGATACGGGGGAAAACAAATAACCGGTTTTGTATGTTTATTTGTTTCACCTTTTGTAATCTCCTGGATTATACTCAATCATTTACAAACATCTGAGGTTGCATCACGAGCAAATCATAATGTAGTTATCGTTCAGCCCAATATTGATCCTTACAACGAAAAGTTTGATATTGGCTCATTGAATAAACAGCTAACTACTTTGATATCACTATCGGAACAAGGATTGAATACAAATACATCCCTGGTGGTGTGGCCGGAAACTGCATTATCAGGATCGGTTTCGGAAGATGATATACAAACCGCGCCGCTTTATAAACCTGTTTTTGACTTTGTAAAACGGCACCCGCAAATAACCCTTTTGACAGGAATAGAAACGTTTAGTGTTTATGGCAACGAAAAAGCAACGGCTACAGCTCAACAGGATAAAAGCACAGGCATTTATTACGACGATTTAAACGCAGCCGTATCAATAAAAAGTGGTGATCCGTTGTTGTTTTACACCAAAAATAAACTTGTACCCGGCGTTGAAACGCTGCCCGATTTCTTAAGATGGATGGGACCTGTTTTTGAGCAGTTTGGTGGTACCGCCGGAGGTTATGCGCACTCTGACTCTTCTTCCATATTTGCTGAACCGAAAGAGCCATTCGTTACAGCGCCTGTTATTTGTTATGAAAGTATTTATGGAGAGTATGTTAGCACGTATGTGAAAAAGGGTGCAAACTTGCTGACAATAATCACCAATGACGGATGGTGGAAAAATACACCGGGGCATAAACAGCATCTGAATTATGCGCGTTTGCGCGCCATTGAGACAAGACGTTATGTAGCCCGAAGTGCCAACACGGGTATTAGTGCAGTAATTGATGAGAAGGGGCAGATTTTGAAAAGTCAGCCGTGGGATAAAGCCGCTTTTATTAAAGCCAATATACCTGCTCTTACAACTATTACTTTCTATGTAAAGTGGGGCGACATTATTTCAAAGGCTGCTTTGCTAATATGTTCACTTTTAATTGTGTTCCATTTGTATATGCAACTGAAAAGAAAGAGGAAATTTACCGTAAATAAGTAAGAAAGTACGAATGAAAGGCAAATGCACCTGAACAATTACATCGATTCTATTTTTACGGACAGATGCGTGCTCCGTAACGGCTGACACAACTGTTTTTATAGGATTCACGATATACGGAATGCAAACGCCAGTCGGATTAGATGATTTTTTGTAAAAATGTGGACTGAAAAGATATGCAATGTCATAAACGGTTGACAGAGATTAATTGACTTAATAAGCTGCGTGTTTATAAACAGCCGCGAAGTCTCTCATAAACAGTAAATAGAAAACCTTGAACGATCCATTGAGACCTCAGCCTCGCTAATCATCCAGGTTTACAGGAGCATAAATTATCAAAATGCCTTTACTTTCTGTTTCTTCATTCCTTGCTACGGTATCGTTATTTTATTGTTCACGCGGTTCACATCGGCCATGCGCCCGCTGGGGTCGATTTCAATTTCTTTAATGTCTTTTACAGGTTTATTTAACGGCAGGCTGTATTCCGGCTGCGTCCATTTCCATTCAGGATGCAATACCACAGGAATGCTGTCTTCTGCTTTTTTAGTGCCATACATAAGGTTCATAGGAATGTAATGCATTTCCTGGCTGCCATCTTTATAAGTAACCAACACATCTGCCGGCATGGGCATTAACCCAATTCTTTTGATAGATAAAACGGCGTTATCGCTTTCGGTGCTGATGTCGCCCAGTGCATAATCAATAGTCTTGGTGGTGTACACCCAATACTCCTTATACCATTGCAATTCGATGCCGCTTTGCTTTTCGGCTACACGGATAAAATCGTTGGGATTGGGATGCTTAAAGCGCCACTCGCTGTAGTATGCCAGCAGTATTTTATCAAGCGTTTGCGCGCCTACTATGTAGCCAAGCTGTGCCATGAATACAGCGCCTTTTGAGTAAGCCGCGTTGCCATACGCATAGTTGGTGTTGTAGTGGTCGGAATGTGTGCTCATAGGTTCTTCAAAACCACTCTTTACCAACCGGTAATAGCCATTGTAGGCATTGGCAAACGGAAAGCCTTGCCCGCCATGTAAATTGTTGCTTATGCGCAATTCGGCATATGTGGTAAAGCCTTCATCCATCCAAGGGTACAGGCTTTCGTTAGTGCCCATCATGCCCTGGTACCAGCTATGCATCCACTCGTGTATGCCGGTGCCGGTGCTTGCATTTTTTATGAGCGTTGCGTTTGGATATTCCATGCCACCATCGCCGCCTTGTATAAAAGAATAATTTTTATAAGGATAAGCACCAAATGTTTTAGACATATAGGGATAAGCAAGCTGCATAGTATCGGCAAAATTTTGCCATTTGGCTTCCAGAGAATCTACTTTTTTGTACACGATATACAGCAGCGGACCATTGGCAGCCTGCCGCTTTATAACGTTGTAATCCGGATCGGCCGCCCACACAAAATCGTGAACATTCTGCGCCAGGAACTTCCAGGTTAGCGTAGGGCTGGTAGTTGATGGTTGATGGTTGGCAGCAGCGCCATAGCCATGTGCCACTTCATTCGGGTTTTGTATGGTGCCACTGCCGGCAAGCACGTACTTTTTATCGATAGTGATGTTCACATTATAATCTCCCCACACGCCGTAAAACTCGCGGGCTATGTATGGATTGGCATTCCAGCCCTGGTAATCATACTCAACCATTTTCGGGTACCATTGGCTCATGCTGTAGCGAATGCCTTCGGCATTATCGCGCCCGCTTCTGCGGACCTGAAGGGGAACCTGTGAGTTGAAAGCCACATTCATTGCGGTTTTGCTGTGAGGAAGTATAGGCGATGATAGCTTTACTTCCAGTATGGTTTCGTGGTAAATGAGCGTTTGGGCAGCGCCATTTATGGTGAGGCTGGTTACGCTGTCCCAACCGATTTGCTCCGGCGTTAGCTTGCTGATGCGGTCTTTAACACGTTCATCCCAATCGCGAACTTCATTGCCCTTTTTATCGGTGCCGATAACGCGCTTGCCAAGCTCGATGCTACGCTGATCCATCATGCTGTTTGGCTGAAAGGCATTCCAGTACAGATGGATAAAAAGACGGCTTAAGGTATCGGGAGAATTGTTCCAGTAATCAATCTTTTCGGTGCCGGTGAAGCGATTCGTTTCTACATTCATCTGCACATTGATGGCGTAAGCAATGCGCTGCTGCCACCTGTCGGGCTGGGCATAAACAAGAGATGAAAACGATACAGCGACACAGAGAAACAGACCTGTTTTTTTCATGCGATAAAAATAATAGCTTGCAATAAAAAAGCCCCGAATATGCGGGGCTTTTTACCTAATCGTGTTTTCTTATAAAGTGAGCGATTCTTTTTCCAGTTTGCCCGATGGCGCAAAGAATAAATATTTTTTCTGAATGCCATCTACTTTATCTACATAAACGCGGTACTGCGTCGTTTTATCTGACTTTGTAATTACTGTCACGGTTTCTCCCATTTTCCAATCGTCGGGCGATGAGTATTTACTTTTCGTAAAACCATCCATTACAGCGGCAGGCGTTTCGGAAGAGGCAATACCTTTTTCCGTTTTACTCCACTCACCTTTATTGTTAAAGCTCACGGTCATATCGGCATCGTTATCTTTAAAAGAGGCATCGAAGCCGGTAAGCTTGTCTTTCCATTCTACATTGGTTGCAGCCGGATATTTGGCTTTGAGGGAATTAGTGACATCAGCCGGCACTTTACGAATCTGTGCCTGCAATGCCCCAATCATACTGATGCTGAACAGCATTGCAAAAAGAATCTTTTTCATGAATCATTTATTTATGCCAATGCTGTAATAAATTTTTGTGCCAACCTATGTTGTTGTTTATTAACAAACATTTCCTGCTCCTGCATTTTGATTGGAAAAGGCGTTGCGCTTTTGCAGTAAGCCATTAAAATCTTTTACAGACTGTTTTGTGAAACAAGATTGCATAAATGTCTATAACGAAATTATAATTAATGAGATACTGTTACCATAATTCCCTGTCGGCAAAGTGATAAAAAAAGGAGATAAAAAATATTGAATGCCATAGTAGTTATACGACTGTGAAAATAGATACCGGCATATGAAAATAATAAGGCCAACTCTGTTATCGGAACTACATTTGGCGCTATGCAGAGGGTTCACACCGCTTTCTGCTACACGTATTCATGATAAAATGCCTCAGTATTTTCGGAGCACCCCGGATTGATTTTAAAGATGCGGAAAGATTAAGCGATAGTGCGCCGGAAATTATTGCATGGGCTGCGCCTGTCATGTTTTTATTTGTGTTTTTAGAATGGCTCGTGTCATGGCGTGAAAATAAAAAGATATATAGCCGTACGGAAACAATTGCGTCTACTGCGGTCGGTAT
The DNA here is from genome assembly GCA_965199905.1 of Ilyomonas sp. Classification (GTDB taxonomy): domain Bacteria; phylum Bacteroidota; class Bacteroidia; order Chitinophagales; family Chitinophagaceae; genus Ilyomonas. The sequence continues at coordinate 1,246,342 of OZ241366.1, forward strand.
TGGTAATGTATTGATCTCTTTTCTTATTAAATTCTTTCTATTCTGTGGCTTTATCCTGGTGTATAATATTCTTCCCTGGCGCATGGAAATGAACTGGTGGACGCTTATCCCCTGCTACATTATTCTCGATCTGTGCAGTTACTGGTCTCACCGTATCTCGCACCAGCAACGGTTTTGGTGGGCTACACATGTGGTGCATCACAGTGGTGAAGATTATAACCTTACCGTATCGTTCAGGCTAAGCTGGGTACAACATCTAAAGGTGATTTTCTTTATACCGGTGGCGTTGTGCGGGTTTCACCCGGTTATTTTTTTTGTGGCAAACCAGATTGCTGTGTTGTTCCAGTTTTGGGTACATACAGAATATATCAGGCGACTACCGCGCTGGATAGAGTATGTATTTGCAACGCCGTCGAACCATCGCGTGCATCATGGCTCCCAGGAAAAATATATCAATAAAAATTATGGCGCTACATTCATTTTCTGGGATCGCATATTTGGCACTTTTCAGCTTGAAGAAGAGCAGGTGGAGTACGGGCTAAACCATAAGATAGATAATAAAGGCAACCCCATTTACATCAACTTTCATGAGTTTATAGACATCTGGAAAGACATGCGCTCGGCAAAAGGATTTGGCAAAAAGTTTTTTTACCTGTTCGGTAATCCTATCGATGTTGCAAAGGATAAAGAAGAGCAAGCGGCCCAATAAACTTGATTGTTACCGAAGGATATCTTTTGATTTTTTCTTTTCAACTGTTGTAATATTAATACAGTTTTTACAAGGAGGAAACTACATGAAACTATTGACGGTTTGCATGTGCTATGAGTTGACAACCTATGTTACTTATATTTTAAGAAGGATAAGCTAACGAAGTGAGTAATATAGCGTGGAATGAAGTGACAACTAGTATTTAAAAAGCAGAGTTTGCCAATTTCTATCATTCTATTCCCTGAAGCACATAGCAGCGATATCATATGGAACCTTAGCCTTTCGCATAACCGGCATTGCAAAACGGTTCGGGCTTAAGCCATGTTTATTTACAAACTGCACACTTGCAATAGTATAACCTGCATACAAAAGAAAAGCAGCGGATAAAATCATTTTTTTAAAAAGGAATCGCATGGGGATTCAAGGTAAAAACAAGTCCGCTAATGATAAAAAATGCTGCCAAAATAAGCACCAATATACCCAACCCTAACCACGCTACAGGACGGCTCTCTTGAATTTCAAGAGCATAGCTGCTTACATCTTTTCTACTTGCGCGCATTTTTTCCAGCCATTCATTTTGCGCCGTAATGTCTGCAGAAAGCTTGTAGCGATATTGACCGGCAGAAGCGTAAAAAGTTAACAGCCTTATTCTTCCATGCCTGCCATCGTTGCTGGTTACTACGGCAATAGGATAATGAAGCCAAAGGCTTTGTCCCGTTGCCTCATTGTATATAAAAGGAACAGGCATTTTAATTGCCGTTTTCTGCAATCTTTTTCCTTTTTGCCAGATGGCATAACTGCCTTCTTTTACTACGCTAAACTGTGCTTCTGTTTGCATCAATGGAATGTTTAACAAAACGGCGCCACCGATGGCTTTCCGTATCCATTTTATACCTTGTAACAATAAAAAAAAACCGGTCGGTATAAAGCAAAAGGCTAAGACGCGTATCGCGGTTTGTGTCATTGAATATCGCTTGGTGCGCAGTGCAATGTACAAGGGAAAGAAGATATTTATGATGCAGATTTCTGTGTGATAAATGGTTCAATTAGGATCTAGGTTTACTTGAATGCAATTACAGTTTACACAATCATCGTCAATCACACTTGTGACCGCCTTTTGATCCGCCGCGGATTAACGTTCAAGGCTATGATAAAGCTTTTATCAAAGCAAATAACAAACATTCAATTCGGGAAAACCCATAGCAATACGCTACATTTAATACGATGTAAAGCTTTATATTGGAAAGAGTTTTATACTGCACTGTCATCTAAAAATTAGTAAGCAAAAAGTTATCTGCTATGCTTTATTTTATTTGACATTATAATCAGATTATTTCAAGGTTTGACGTCTACATTCCATTTATTTTCTTCCTTTTTCTTACCATTGTTTTTTCTTTTCCAGAACATCCATTTATGTTCTTTTTTTTGTGCCTTTATAAATACATATCTGAATGAAATACCTGCCTGTGTATCCAGTAAACTATTACCGCCTGACAGGTTAATCATTGGTTTCAAATCGGCTGATAGAATGGTGCTTCCAAACTTACACTCCATGCCGCCAATACCGGATATACCAAGCACACCACTTCGCTTATTTTCTTTATTTTCTGCTTGGTAACTTCCTATATGCGGACCTATGCCCAGATAAAAATTTGCGCCTTTTGAGAGAATGCGATGGTGCTGTTCAAACAAAGCAGTAAAGGTGCTCAAACCATTGGTGAAAGCTTTTTGTAATTGCACTTCTGCCGTATATTGGCTCCACAAAGACTGTTGCATTGTAATGCCAATACCGCCGCCCAACCGCAAGCCGGCAGCCGTAATATATTTCTGCGAAAAAAGTGGATAAGCAGCCAGCAATAGCAGTAAAGCAAAAATGGTTTTTAGCATGGTTTCGTACACGTTAGATGATGAATTATAGAACGTAAAAATGTTGTCAGTCTTGTTTATTCTTCATTAGAAAAGTTTTTTGGGAAAACTATAAGAAATGCAAAAAGGGATTCTTATTTTACACGGTTTATGACTGCGCTTCGAACCTAAAATAGCGCGCTTTAAAGAAGGATATATGGTATGTAAACCACCGTAACCTAAATTTTTTGTTTATCAATTTTAATATAACTACATTACTTTTTCAGTATTCTATACAATGAAAAAACTATACATAACAGGGTTTATTTTTTCGGCTCTTATACTTTTTGGCTGCAGCAAAGACTTCCTTAAAAGGTATGACAAAAGAATTGTAGGAACCTGGGAAATTTCGGATGTAAGAAATACCACTTTCTTTGGCAGCACTTCTTCCTTAACGTTCACAGACGGAACTTTTACTTTTTTTTGATAATGGAATATTGAACTATGTTAATTCAGTTCATGATACGCTGCAGGGAAGTTGGAACATTGTCAAAAAAACACAAGATGATGACATCGTTCAAAGCTTACAAGTAACGGCGGCTGATGTAACGGACGGACATATACTTTCAACTTATTACGACGATATCAACTTTGTAAGTACAGATCATTTCACAGCAACTACCAAAACATTGTTTACAACGTATATTACTCACTACCGCAAATGATTTTTGCAAGTAGTAATCCTTCGAAATTGCTTTCTTATCTCAGAAAACTCATTCATTTTTCTTTAAATGCAGACGCACTGAATCTTCAACAGATAGCAGGCAAAGAGTAGTATTAAAAGTTGCTAATCTTATATGTGAGTCACTTTGCTGGTTATAAAAAAACTGATACACTCAAAAGCTTGTTTTCGACCGCTAAAAATTTGAGTCTTTTTATAATCCAGCACGTCAGGCCAAACCGCCGGTAATGAATAAAAAGAAGAGGCTGACTCAAAAGTAAAATGAAGGCTTTGAGAATCGCTTAAACGAGAACTTTTTCCATCAGGTATCCGAATAAAAAAGAGGCTGTCTCGACTTTTGAGACAGCCTCTTCTTTTTGTGTTATTGTTATGACTTGTTATTTAAGGCTTTTGATGATGGTCACAAACTCGCCCGCTACAAGTGATGCGCCACCAACAAGTCCGCCGTCAACATCGGGCTCGGCGAATATCTCTGCTGCATTGGCGCCTTTAACGCTGCCGCCGTAGAGGATGGAGACAGAATCGGCGGTTTCGGCGCCGTATTGTTGTGCCAGCTCGGCGCGGATAAAGGCGTGCATTTGCTGCGCCTGCTGATTAGTGGCGGTTTTGCCGGTGCCGATGGCCCAGATAGGCTCGTAAGCTACCACGATACCGGTGACGGTGGCGGCATCGAGGTGGTAGAGAGATTCGGCGAGTTGCCTGGCTACGTATTCGTTTTGCGTATCTGCCTCGCGGATGCCCAATGGCTCGCCGCAACAGAAAATGGGAATGATATCATGAGACAAGGCAAGATCAATTTTCTCGGCTAGCGTTGCATTGGTTTCACCAAAATATTCGCGGCGCTCAGAGTGGCCGATGATGACATATTTTACATTGAGGCTTTGCAGCATTTCGGCAGAAACCTCGCCGGTGTATGCGCCTGATTTTTTATTGCTGACGTTTTGGGCAGATACAAATACGCCGGTTTTGTCCTGCAAAATTTCCTGCGCGAGATGCAGGTAAGGAAACGGTACGGCGAAGATGGCAAGCTGGTTGGTTGTCAGCGTATAGTCGCCATTGTCAATGGCATTCAATAGTTCTTCGCCTTTTTGCCAGGTGAGATTCATTTTCCAATTGGCGGCAGCGATTTGTTTTCTCATATTGTTATTGATTTTTGTGAATGGTGATTTTGTGAGTGGTGAGACCGATTCCGAAAAAAATCATGCTTAGCAAGATGTACAGTTTCAGAATAATGAAGCTTTCATCTTCCGTCCATCTTTTCTTTTCGCAAAATGACAAACAGGCTGCGGGAAGCGCCTTGTGCCATATTGGTATCGGTCATAGTGGTGACTTGCCAGCCTTCCCTGCCTAATTCATTCAGTTTATCGGCTAAGGCTTGTGTGTCTACCTTGCCGCCGAGAAACCAACGCTTAACAGGCACTTCCAGTATTTTATATTCGTATGTCGTCATGGAGCGATAAAGTGGTCAAAGATATGCGCCAGCACAGATTCTTCAGCCGAGGATAGTGTTTGTCCTTTGAAAGCTTTCCACTGCCGGATGTGTTTCACAGCCTTGTCGATGGTATATCCTTCGCCGCTAACGCCCCATGAGAAATTGCGCAGCTTTGCTGGCAGCAAGCCTTCGCCAAATACATTGCAACTAATACCATACACACTGCCGGTATTGATGGAAGTATTAATAGCAACACGGGTGTAATCACCCATCATCACACCACATTTATTACCGGCATTAACGGTATCATTTTCGTAATCGTTCCAAAGCATGATGTCGCCGGCTGTATTCTTTACATTACTGTTGGTAGCGCCCGCGCCCAGGTTGCACCACTCGCCTGTTACAGAATCGCCGAGATAGCCATCGTGAGCTTTATTGCTGTATGGATGGAGAATAACGTTTTTAATTTCGCCACCTGCAGTGCATTGATGCGCGATGGAAGTAGCGCCATAAATTTTTGCACCCATTTTTACCACTGCGCTTTCGCCAATAAAAAGCGGACCGCGAAGCAGGCTACCTTCCATAATGGTGGCATTTTTACCAATAAAAACAGGACCCGACTGCGCATTGATGATGGCATGTTCTACAGAAGCGCCTTCTTCTATAAAAATATTTTCAATTGCTGTGCAATGATTGGAAGAAGGAATGGATTGAGATGTCTTTCCTTTTGTAACTAACACAAAATCGGAGCGAAGAAAGCGATCGTTTAGCTGAAGCAACTGGTGGGGATAACGAAGCCAATGAATATCTGTAAGAACAGAAAAATTATTGGCTGAATTTTCCAAAGCCATTTGAAGATGGCTGCCTTTGCCACGACAAACTATGATGCCACTGCCATCTTCCAGCACGTCGCCTTCTTTCATTTTCTGTATACTTTCGATCACTGCGCCATCTGGCAGTAAAGAGGCATTGATCCAAGTGTGAATATCATCCTTGACTTCGTTATATAAACCCTGCAGATAAGGGACGGTTTCTATAAGTACAGGTTGCCCTAAAAGAAGCTGCCATCTTTGTTTTATAGATAACATGCCGAAGAAAAGATCAGCAACGGCTTTGTTGTAAGTAAATGGATATAAACTGCTTCGCCTGTCGGTATCGAACAGCACAATGGCCATAAAAAACTTAAAAATGAATTAAAAAAGAAGATGTCATGTATGTGAATCAATGAGGTAAAGTAACATTATTATCACCATACGGGTTGTCGAAAAAAGAGAAAGGGTGTATCCGCTTACTTTTGTTTTTCGTGATTATGAAATCTGTATTGTTTCTCATCTCCTCAGCGATTTTATTTTTCGTTATTGCAGGTTGTTCTTCTAAAGCAGAAAAGAAAACCGATAGTAAGCACCTGCCCACGTTGGCAAGCGATTTTACGTTCCGCGCTTTATCGCCGGAAGAGGTTTCAAGGTATGGCAATGAAGCTAAATTTTACTACGAAACAAAGCTGAAGAATACCGGCTTTAATGGTGAGATCGTAGTAGCGAAGAATGGACAAATTGTGTTTGAAGATTATACCGGCGTTGCCAACTTTAAAACGCGTGATTCCATTACCCGGAATACGGCGCTTCATGTAGCTTCCACTTCCAAAACCTTTACGGGCATGGAAATCATGCGCTTGCGCGACCAGGGAAGATTGTCGTTAAGCGATAGTTTACAGCAATATTTTCCGCAGCTTCCTTATCATGGCATCACCATCCGGATGTTGCTGAGCCACAGAAGCGGGTTGCCTAACTACCTGAACTTTATGGAGAGCGGTTGGAACAAAAGAAAAATGGCAACCAATCAAGACGTGCTGAACTATATGATTGACAATAAGCCGCCTGTAGAAGCGCAGCCTGACAGGTCGTTTCATTACAGTAACACGAACTTTATGCTGCTGGCGCTGATAGTGGAACAGATAACGCACCAGCCATTTCCACAGTTCATGAAAGACAGTTTGTTTACACCACTTGGTATGAACAACACGTATATTTTTTCGATAACTGATTCTATGAATTATGTTCCGACAATGGTTGGCAACAGACCTTACGAAATCACGTATCTCGATGCTACGTATGGAGACAAAAATGTGTACACCACCGCACGTGATCTGCTGCAATGGGATCGTGCTTTGTACCAGCATACATTTGTAAATAAAGCCGCGCTGGATACGGCTTTCACGCCGCAAAGTCATGAGAAGGAATCGAAGCACAACTATGGTTTGGCATGGCGGTTATACATAAACGGACCGGAATATTTTGTGTATCATAACGGGCGCTGGCATGGCACCAATTCTTGCTTTACACGCCTGGTTCAGGATACGGCTACCATCATTGTGATTGGCAATAAATACAACAGCCGGATTTATGACGCGAAAGATATGTCTGTCATCTTCACCGGCATCAGGGATACAACTGATTTGAAAGAATAATTCGATGTACGATATCAGGCGCGTGATGTACGATGGATTTATTCACGGATAATAATGGGCTTGCCATTTTTCCATTTGATAATAGAGGATGGCTGGGCTTTGGTGTTGTCGTCTCTTCTATATGTTACTGCGCAATCAACTCCTTTTATAATCCTTTTATTAATGTCTGAAAACACTTGCGGAGAAGGCTGACCAGAGAAATTAGCAGATGTACTTACGATGGGCTTGCGGAACCGTTTGATGAGATGCCGGCAAAACGGTTCTTTACAAATGCGGATGGCAACTGAGCCATCATCAGCCAATACATTTGGCGCTAAGCCGATAGCATTTTCATAGATAACCGTGGCAGGTTTGGCAAGGGTTTGCAGGTAATCAAAAACAGATAAATCGGGCGCGGCTACATATTTCATGATGTCTCTTTCATCTGCCACCAATACCACAAAACTTTTATTGGATGGACGCTCTTTAAGGGTAATGATTTTTTCTGCTGCCTCTTCGTTTGTAGCATCGCAGCCAATGCCCCAAATAGTATCTGTTGGGTAAAGAATGATACCGCCACTCTTTATTGCGTGCAGGCAATTTTCAATATCAGTGTCAAATAAGTTTGTATTCATAAGAGCGGATGACAAATAATGCAAACGCACACATCTTGCCATGCAAGATTGCTTTTTGTTATCTTCACAAAACGCAATGATAATAAACAAGCCGTATTAGCCTCATTGCATTGACAAATGTATTTTGTTTGCGAAACGCAGCAACATCTTTTCATTCATCATTACCCAATGAATATTTGTATTACCAGAACAGAAAAAGGAAGATACTCGGAAACGTTCATTGACAACCAAATTGCGAAGATTTCGCAATGGGCGCAAGTGTTTGCGGTGCATGGCGGGCGATTGCCGCAGCGCGATGGTAACAATAAGCTGCTGTCGCCTTTTTTGTTTTGGGTGCTTCACAACATTATAAAATTCCTTACCGGCAGGCGCAATAATTATTTTGGAAACTACGGGTTTAAAAAGTTTTTAAAGAAGAATAAGATTGATGTAGTGCTTGCCAATTATGGCATTGCAGGCGTGCATATACTGCCGGTTTGTAAAAGCGCAGGCGTGCCGCTGGTGGTGCATTTTCATGGCTTTGATGCTACGCAAAAAAATGTATTAGACAAGTATGCAGAAACCTATAAAATTATGTTTCGGGAAGTGGCGGCTATTGTTGTGGTTTCGGTTGATATGAAGATTCAATTGATTTCGCTCGACGCTCCGGAACAAAAAATATCACTAATTCCCTGCGGAATTGATTTAAAAAAATTCACGCCTCAATTTGTGAAAAAGCAAACCAACCTGTTCATTTCGGTGGGACGATTTATTGAAAAAAAATCACCTCAGTCTACCGTTCGCGCGTTTGCACTGGTAAGGTCGAAGGAAGTTGCGCGGTTGATTATGACAGGACAAAAAACGGGTCTGTATGAAGATTGTAAAAAGATAGCTGAAGAACTTAATATTGAAAATGATGTAGAATTTACCGGCATTCAAAGCCCTGAAAAAGTAGCGCTGCACATGCAGGAAGCGAATGTATTTGTGCAGCACTCTGTTACGGCTGAAAACGGCGATAAAGAAGGCACACCGAATACCATTTTAGAGGCGGCTGCGAGCGGATTGCCGATTGTAAGTACAAAACATGCGGGCATAAAAGAAGCTGTCATAGATGGTACCAATGGCTTTTTAGTTGAAGAACACGATATTGATACAATGGCTGCGCAAATGCAACGCCTGATTGATAATCCGCAATTAGCCATACAAATGGGAATGAAAGGCAGAATGCATATGGAAGAAAACTATGACTTGGATAAACAGGCTGCCAAACTATATAATGTGCTGAAGAAAGCAGCTAATGAAAAGAGTTTATAACGCCTGCTTTTTTTGTAGGTTATCGATGTAAGTCAATATATCTGCAGCCAGTTTATCCCAGTTAAATAACTCGATTTTCTTTCGTCCGTTCACGCTCAATTTTATCCTGAGAGCTTTATCGCTGATTAATTTTTTTAGTGCCCGGCTTATCGAAAATGAGTTTCGCCAAACCACAAGCCCGGTTTCGTTATCAACCAAAAAATCTTTGGTGCCGCTCATTGTTGCAATCAAGGGAATACCGCATGATAAAGCTTCTGCGGAAGAGTTTGACCAGCCTGCATTTTTTTCTGCAGATACAAACACAGAAGCTCTTTTGAATAAGGCTTCGTTTTCGGCAACAGGATGATTCAATACAAATTCATGAGGTACTTTGGTGGTGAATTGCTCGATGTCTTTCTTCGATTTTTCATCGATAGGCGTATCGTATAAAAGCAGCTTCACATGATAGCCTTGCCTGTACAAGCGCTCGGCGGCTTTTACCACAAACCTTGTCCCTTTTCGCTTGCGGCCCAACCTGCCGAAACACATGATGGTAAATACATCCTCTTCTTTTGAAACATCTTTAATGGTTGCCGGAAGATTAACGCCGCCTTTCAATAAAAAAGCATCAATGCCATATTTCTTCTTATCGTGTTGCAGGATGTTGGTAGAGTTGGCAAATATTTTTATTTCCGGGTATTTTATAACATCAGTTATGTCTTCCGACTCAAGAACGTGATAAAAGATACGGATATCAGCATTCGCTTCCTGAAACAGCGACAAAGCTTCTTTTTGAATGGCAAATAAAGCTGTAAAGTGGTATTGATCAATGTTTGAAAGCTTCTCAACAATCACAGAATAATGAAGCCAGTCAGGCTGTTCTCCTTCGGGAGTTAAGATGATCATCGTATGCCCCTGCTGAATAAAGCGCTCGCCCAATTCGAAGAAGCGACGCACGCCGCCGAATAGTTTTGTGGTTGGTAAAATAGCACCGATTGTGTACATGAGGCAAATGTAAATCTATGTACGATGTGAGATGTGTGATGTTAGATGTTAGTAACATCGTAATGATTGTGATGACAATGAATAACAGGAACGGAAACATTTTACTTTTGCTGCTTACCATTTCAATCTATCCATGCAATTGTCTGTCATTGTCACTACATATAACTCGCCCGATTGGCTTCAGAAAGTAATATGGGGATACAGCGTGCAAAGCTTTCGCGATTTTGAACTCGTGATTGCAGATGATGGCTCGAAAGAAGACACTTCGCAACTCATTAATGCGTTGCGAAGCGAAGTATTTTTTCCTATTCAACACATTTGGCAGGAAGACATTGGCTTTCGCAAATGCACCATTTTAAACAAAGCTATTACTGCTTCGCAAGCTGGTTATTTAGTGATTTCTGATGGCGATTGTATTCCGCGAAACGACTTTTTGGAAGTGCATCACAGAGAAAGAAAAGAAGGTAGCTTTTTATCAGGCGGTTACAGCAAATTACCAATGGATATTTCCAAACAAATCACGAAAGAAGATATTGAAGCACAGCGATGTTTTGATGTTGAATGGTTGACAGAACATGGCTTAACGAAAAGCTTTAAAAACAGCAAGCTTCGCGTGGCAGGCTGGAAGGCGTCGCTGTTAAACAAGCTGACACCTACAAATGCTTCATGGAATGGACATAATTCGTCCGCCTGGAAAAAAGATATTCTTTCCATTAATGGTTTTGATGAACGTATGCGCTATGGTGCGTTAGACCGCGAGATGGGCGAACGGCTGATGAATAACGGCATCAAGGGTTTGCAAGTCCGTTATAGTGCTGTGTGTCTTCATCTCGATCATTCGCGGAGTTATAAAAATGAAGCTGACCTTGCCGCCAATGCTGCAATACGAGAGAAAACAAATACTGAAAAGCTTACCTGGACAGAGTATGGAATTGTGCAGAAATGAAAAGCTATACAACGATAGCTTGTTGAGAGAAAGGCAACATTTTAAATCACTTCAGTAACTTTATTATAAAGAAAAAGGCTTCCATTCCGGAAGCCATTTTTACAATATTAATTGTAGCTTATTTCTTTTCTACATCTCCGTCAATGGTGAGAATAACAGGCTGCTGCACTTTGGCGAACTTTACCGTTACCTGCTTTTCAAAATGCCCTTCGGCTTCTGCATTATAGGTAACTTTTATGGTAGCCGTTTTGTCTTTCATCACCGGTGTTTTTGGATAGTCCGGCGTTGTACATCCACATCCAGCAATAGCAGATTCAATAATAACCGGCTTGCCCGATGTATTTGTAAAACTAAACTCAGTTGTTACCGGAGTGCCTTGTTTAATCTTCCCAAAAGAATACTTGGTTTGAGAAAATTTTACAGGCGCATCCTGCGCAAACGAAACGCCGGCAAAAACGAGAAAAAGCAAAACAGAAAGAACGTATTTCATATATAATGATGATTAATTAGCAGAAGGTTTCAGGCCACCGGTAGCGCTGTTGGCAGGTGCTGCATCGGCGGGTGTATCGAAGGTTTCGCCGTGAAAGCGAAGTTGCTTGCTTAAACCATTATCTAAATGCAGGGTTACTACTTTTGTAAACGAACCTTTGGTACCGCCGTTAAAACCAAGTTTTAAGCGCATTAATTGTCCCGGTGCAAACGGACCTTCTACAGTCGATTTGCTGGTTTCCCAAGCTGGTGTTGTGCAACCGCAACCCGCTTGCGCTGTAATGGTCTTGATAGTATCCATACTCAGGTTTTTCACTGTAATCGTGTACTCAATTGGCTTACCGAAAGCAATCTTACCCATGTCATGGTCAGCATCGCTGATTTGTAATACTTTATCAACGTCCTGGGCAGGTGCCTGCGAAGTAGTGGTAGTAGTTGTTGAAGTTTGTGCGTGTGCCGCAGCAAGAATAAAGAGGGCGCTAAACGCTACCATCATTTTTTTCATATTCATTGTGTTTGTTGTGCAATATTATTCAATTCTACAAAGTAAAACATTGGCAAAACGGGCGTTTCCGTTTTACTAACAATATTTTAAGGCAATCAGACAGAGCATGAACCGCAAAGTTTAAAGGATTAAAAATTATGATTGCCAAATCGGAAGCGTTTCAATTTCTTCAGCCTTTCCGCCTTCAATTTGCCAGGCAATTGTACCTGTTCCGTTGCTGATAACCAGGTATGCACAATCGTTGACGAGGTTATAACGGATGGCTTGCATTAAAGTAGTTTCGGTAAGCGGTACACCCGGTTCTTTACATTCAATAATCATCCAGGGCTGCTCATTTTTATACACCACAATATCGCAGCGTTTTCTCAATTCGCCTAGTTGTATTCCCTTTTCGATGGCTAATAAACCGGCGGGATATCGTTTTATTTCCAATAGATATTTTACAAAGTTTTGCCGCACCCATTCTTCCGGTGTAAGGCGCAGCCATTTTTTGCGGATGTTATCAAAAATCCATTCCTTTTCATTTTCTTTTTTTAATTGAAAGTGTGGCTCCGGAAAACTGATAGCAACCATACTGCAAAACTACCGGCGAAGGCCGAAGTATATTTGCAAAATTTTCCCGCACATGAAAACAAGACAGGATATTGTAAACAACTGGCTGCCACGATATACAGGTCAGAAGCTCGACGAATTTGGAGATTATATTTTGCTGACCAACTTTAGCAATTACGTGCATCTATTTGCCGAATGGAATGGCACTGAAGTCGTTGGTTTAGATCGTCCTTACCAATGCGCCACGGCAAACGGCATCACCATTATCAACTTTGGGATGGGAAGTGCAGGCGCGGCAACGATTATGGATCTGCTGTCTGCTATTAGCCCAAAAGCCGTTTTGTTTTTAGGTAAATGTGGCGGTTTAAAAAAAAGGAACAAGCTTGGCGATTTGATTCTACCCATTGCTGCCATTCGCGGAGAGGGAACTTCCAACGATTACTTTCCGCCTGAAGTGCCTGCCCTGCCTGCGTTTGCGCTGCAACGCGCGGTATCAACAACGATACGCGAGAACAGTGTTGACTACTGGACAGGAACTGTTTACACTACCAATCGCCGCATTTGGGAACACGATGATACGTTTAAAGAATATCTCCGAAAAATAAGAGCGTATGCTATTGATATGGAAACGGCTACCATTTTCACTGTTGGTTTTTTTAATAAAATTCCAACCGGCGCATTGCTTTTGGTAAGCGATCAACCGATGACACCGGAAGGCGTAAAAACAGCGGAAAGTGATAAGCTGATAACGAAGAAATATGTGGAGCAACATTTAACCATCGGCATCAATTCTTTGAAACAATTAATGCTGAAGACAACGACGGTGAGGCATTTGAAATTTGAATAATCATGTTCATCCGTGTTCTATTTCCTTTTTCCGCATTTCCTTACTCGTCATCTTACTGCCATCATGGCTCCAGCCGGGTGCTTTGATGATGTAGTTTACTTTATTGCGCCAGCCAATATCATTCTTTCTTACATCGTTTTTTATTGCCTGCCATTCGTGAAAAACAATATTGACTGCATTAGGCTGCTGAATGTCAGACACCAGTCCATAGCGGATAGGTTCATATTCTTCTTCCTTTAATTCAGGTTGAAATGTGCCGAACATTTTATCCCAGATAATGAGAAACATGCCCATGTTTTTATCTAGATATTTCACGTTACTGGCATGATGCACGCGATGATGTGAAGGCGTAACGAATACATATTCCAGCCAGCCTAATTTTCCTATAATATCTGTATGCACCAAAGTTCCCCAGATTTGCGTAGCCGAATACATAAACACAATATCGAGTGGCTCGAAACCAAAAAAAGCCAGTGGTATAAAATAGACGAAACGATACAATGGTTCAAATACAGAAGAACGGAAGCCTACAGAAAAATTCATTTGCTGGCTGCTGTGGTGCGTAACATGCACAGCCCAAAACAAACGCACTTCATGGTCAAAACGGTGCAGCCAATAATAAAGAAAATCTTCAGCCAGCAAAAGTGTTATCCAGTAAACCCATGGATTAGAAATCTGCACAAATGAAAAGCGATAACAAAAAGCGAACACCGAAAGATAAAAGAGCCTGAAAGCCACGTCAATCAAAGTGTTCAGCACCATCAGGTAAAAGTTGGTGAACGTTCCTTTTACTGAATAAGCCTGGCGTTGCTGAAAGTGAGTCAGCAACAATTCGACGCCAATAATAATGACATAGAAAGGAGTGGAAAATAATAGCAGCCAATGCTCTCTTACAGAATTCATACACTTTGTTTGGCACAACAAAGTAAGAGTCAAATTTTTTTATAGAATTATAAAATTGGCTTCGGCAAATTGAGCCACCTTCGCGTTGCTATGGCAGACTTCCTACAAAGTAACTGGCAAAAAAAATCGGCTGATCACCAGAAAGTGTATAAGCAGTTTTTGCAGCGTGCTGATAAAAACAAAGTGCTGAAGCAGTTGCCGCAACTGCATGAAGAAGCTTTTGAAAATATTGATTGTTTGAAATGTGCTGCGTGTTGCAAAAATTATTCGCCGCGTTTTAAAACTCCGGATATAAAGCGAATAAGTAAGCACCTTAAAATGAAAGAAGGTGAATTAATCGAAACATACCTGCGGCTTGACAGCGATGGCGATTATGTGGTAAAATCAACGCCGTGCCCTTTCTTAAATGAGGATAATTACTGCTCCATTTACGAGGTGCGTCCATCAGATTGCGAACGGTTTCCCTACACCGATGAAGATGTAATAATAAAGCGGGCAAACATTACCCAAAAGAATTCAACCTTCTGCCCTATCGTAGTATTTGTACTTGAAAAGTTGATATAAAACAAATCCAAAACTTAAAGCTGATAGCTGAAGGCTGACAGCTATTTACATTTGCGCCGTGAGACATAAAAAAGCAACCGTCGTTTTACAGGATATTTTGGTTGAAAATTATGCGGCTGAAGGAAAATGCATCAGTCGCGTAGAAGGCAAAGCGGTGTTTATCGAAAATGTGGTGCCCGGCGATGTGGTTGATGTCAGGCTAACAAAAAATAAAAAAGACTGGTCGGAAGGTTTTCCCGTTGCATTTAAAAAGTATTCTGATGAACGTGTTCAACCTTTTTGCGAGCACTTCGGTGTGTGCGGCGGCTGCCAGTGGCAACACTTGCCTTACGAAAAGCAATTAGAATACAAACAACAGCAGGTGATAGATGCATTTACGCGCATTGCAAAAATTGAACTTCCTCATTTTGCGCCCATCATTGGTTGTACAGAAACACGCTATTACCGCAATAAACTGGAATATACTTTTAGCAATAAACGCTATGTGCCCGATGGAGAATTTAACCAGCTTTCTGCTGATGAAAAGAAAGAGGCGCACATTAAAAATGTTGGTGGCTACCACGCGCGAGGTGTGTTTGATAAAGTGGTTGAAATAAACAAATGCCATTTGCAAAGCGAGCCTACAAACCTTATCCGCAAAGCCATTGCGGCGTATGGCAATGAGAATGGTCTTCCATTTTATGACATTCGCGAACACAAAGGCTGGTTGCGAAATGTGCTGGTACGCACCACGACCACAGGCGAACTCATGGTAAATGTGGTGTTGGGGTATAATGATAACAATCACCAGGAAAAACTGCAAAGCCTGTTGCTGGCGCAGTTTCCTGAGATCACAACTTTGTTGTTTACCAGTAATCCAAAATGGAATGACAGCATTACAGATTTATATCCGCAAACGGCGGCGGGCGATGGTTTTATTCATGAAAAATTAGAAAATTTTCTTTTCAAAATCAGCCCCAAATCATTCTTTCAAACCAATAGCAAACAAGCGGAAACCTTATACAGCATTACGCGTGAGTTTGCTGAGCTTGATGGTACGCAAACCGTTTACGACTTGTACTGCGGCACAGGAAGCATCGGCATTTTTGTAAGTGGCAAAGCAAAAAAACTGGTTGGTGTGGAGTTGGTTGAAGATGCCATAAAAGATGCAAAAGAAAACGCAGCCATCAACCATATTGAACATGCCTCTTTTTTTAGTGGTGATGTTATTAAAATATGCGACGATGCTTTTTTTGAAACACATGGCAAGCCGGATGTTATTATTACCGACCCGCCAAGAGCAGGTATGAGTGAGAAACTGATTGAGAAATTGCTTGCTATCTCAGCACCGCGAATTGTATATGTTAGCTGCAACCCTGCCACGCAGGCAAGAGATTTAATGTGGCTGGATGTAAAATATAAAGTGACGAAAATTCAGCCGGTCGATATGTTTCCGCACACGCTTCACATTGAAAATGTAGTGCAGCTAACGTTAAAAAACGAATAAGCTACCAATCTTACCCAACAAAAAGGAATAAGAAAAATATCTTTGAAAATATAGAAGCACATTTATAAAGCATGAGTGAATTCAGACCAGGGAGTTTCCAGATTTTACCAACCATTATTAAGAATCTTATTATCATCAATGTCCTGGTATTGCTGGCGCAATTATACCTCGGCGATGAAATGTCAACATATCTTACAAATAACTTCGCTCTTCATGCCTGGCAGAGCGATTTGTTTCAGCCCTGGCAGTTTGTAACGCACCTTTTTATGCATGGCAGTTGGGGACATTTGTTCAGCAATATGTTTGCTTTGTGGATGTTTGGCTCTATTCTCGAAAATTTGTGGGGGCCAAAGCGTTTCATTACCTTTTATCTCGTTTGCGGTTTAGGTGCCGCTCTCTGCCACATGATCGTTCTGTCTTTTGAAAACAAGGGGCTTATAAGTGATTACAACAGTTTATTGGCAGGCGGTGGAGATTTAAGAGATCGCGCACTCCAGTTTATAAGTAAATATGGAAACGGGTATGGCGGAAGTCCGGAACAAATATTCAACTATCGCGTCAATGAAGCTACGTTAGGAGCTTCCGGCGCTGTGTTTGGTTGCCTTGCTGCGTTTGGTTATCTCTTTCCCAACGATTATGTGTATTTCAGTTTTCTCATTCCTATCAAAGCCAAATGGTTTGTTTTGATTTATGCCGGTTTTGAGCTGACACAAGCCGTTCAGAACAGTGCCGGCGATAATGTGGCTCACGTAGCACACCTTGGCGGTGCTTTGTTTGGCATCTTACTCGTCTGGTTTTGGAACAAAAGCAACAAACGGAATTTTTATTAAAACTTAACGGCTTTTTACTAAGATTTATACCGAAATTTGAAGAATCCTACGATAAGGCTGTGATGCAACAGAACAGAAAATATTCTACTTTACTTGGCTCCGACCGCAATGCACTGGTGTGGCTTATTATTTTTAATGCCGTTGTATTTGCCGGTCTTTTCTTCACCGAATTGATTTATCGAATGGTTGAGGTTGCCACTTATAAGCAGCAGGTACTCGACTGGTTTACATTGCCGCCACAATTAGGCAAACTGGCTACGCGCCCGTGGACGGTGTTAACATATATGTTTACTCACAGCGATTTTATGGCTGCCATTGCCACCATTCTTTGGCTGTGGGGCTTTGGTTTTATTCTGCAGGATTTAACCGGAAATAAAAAAATGATTCCCATTTATTTGTACGGTGGTTTTGTAGGTGCTATCTTTTTTATCGCTACGCAATATGCCATTCCGGGCTTGCGGGCTAACATCAACGAAGCGCCTTCGCTGATGGGCGGCGGTGCGGCTGTTATGGCTATCGCGCTGGCTGCTACTACTCTTTCGCCCGGCTATCGTTTGTTCCCGATGATTAATGGCGGCATTCCTCTTTGGGTGCTTACGCTTATCTATGTTGTGTTTGATTTAAGTACGCTTGGTGTAAGCAATGCAGGCGTTGGTATCTCGCACTTAGCCGGTGCAGCTACAGGTTTTGTTTTCATTAAACAAATGCAGCAAGGCAGAGATGGCAGCGTGTGGATGAATAAAGTATTTGACTGGTTCAATAATTTGTTCAATCCCGAAATAAAATACACACGCAAACCTTTAAAGCAGCAGGTATTTTACAGGACCGGCAAAAAGCCTTTCGAGAAAGTTTCATCGCGCTTTTCGCAACAGAAGTTAGACGAAATATTAGATAAAATAAATGAAGATGGCTACAGCTCGCTGAGCAACGAAGAAAAAGATTATCTGAGGAAAGCCAGCAAGGAAGACCTTTGAGAATCCAACATCATGAATAAATTTTTGAAACTTTTCTGGCGGGTAGGATGTGTCGTATTAGCCATCGCTTTTTTGTTGTCCTGCTGCACTGCGTTTACTTCTTCTGCAATATTTTCTTTTTCTATCTTTTTTGCGCTGCTTTTTCCTTACTTGTTTTTGGCGGTTCTTGTTGCGGCCATTATCAATTTGTTTATTAATAAAAAGTGGGCGATTGTTTTTTTTGTTTTACTACTGGCAGGTCTGTATAATTTCTTTCAAACAGTTGCCATTTCACCGCTGCATAGCTGGACGATGAAGAAAGACTCCGGCAGCCTGCGCATAATGACGTGGAATGTGTCTGAGTTTGTAAATCCCGCCCCGCTCGATTTGCCTGATGCTGAAATCAGGCGCAATATTTATTATACCATAACCGAATACAAGCCTGATATACTTTGCCTGCAGGAATACTACAACGCATCAAACAGCCGCGATCTGCCTTCAGAACAACACGAGCTGGACTCGCTCGGTTATCCTTATGTGGCTTTCTCCGGCGACCAGCGTATGAAAACATTTTTTGGTGTGATAGAACGCGGTGTTGCCATCTACAGCAAACTGCCAATTACGGAAAGCGATACACTCAATATCCGCAACGATTTTAATGTAGAAAATGTGGTGTATGCCGATGTTAAATTCAACGGCAAGCTAATGCGGATTACTACCGGTCATCTTAAGTCTTACTATCTATTTCCCGATTCTGCCCGAGGATATGTGGGTAGAAAAACCGTAGCAAAAAAACTATACACTTACAAGCGAGATGTGGAAATGAAAATACGCGACATCGAGAGCATGCACGAGCAACAGGCTGGCCGCATAAAATCTCTCCTGGATTCCACACCTCACCCGGTTATCTATTGCGGCGATATGAATGCCACACCTGTCATGTATAGTTATCAGTTATTGAAAGGAAACCGGCAGGACGCTTTTCTACAAGCGGGTAATGGCATTGGCGCTACGTTTTACAATATTGTTCCTACACTGCGTATTGATGTTGTGTTTCCTGCCAAAGACTTTGTTGTTACACAAAGCACGGTTGTGCAAAGAAAATTAGGTGATCATTACCCGGTATTTGCCGACCTTAAATGGAAGGAGAAATAAATATCCGGCTCTTCTTACTTTTACAATATGGCGGGAGCATTGCGCAATATCACACGGAAAATAATATTTATTGTCACGCTGCTCTGTTGTGCTTTTTATCTGTTGGCTTTGCTGCCCCTGCTTATCAGTCCTTTATCGTGGTGGCCAATTGGTTTTTTTGGCTTGTCATTTCCTTATTTATTTACATTATTAGTATTTATCGTTCTTTTCTGGCTTATGGCAAAGCCGCGCTACGCCTGGCTTCCGCTTTTTGTTTTGTTGCTTGGCTATAAACAAATCAATGTTCTGTTTGGTATTCATTTTTATGGTTTTAAAGCTGATAAGCAGTCAAACACTTTGCGCATTGTAGACTGGAATGTTGGCAACATGTATGGTCTCAGTAACAACACCGATACCCGTAAGCACAACCGCACGGAAATAGCAGGTATTATCTTAAATCAAAAGCCTGATATTATTTGCTTGCAGGAATTCAATCATTCAACAAAGCAAGGCGAAGAAGCCAACAACATTGCCTTGTTTTCCAAGCAATATCCTTACTATTATTTTTCAAAAGATGTGAACCGGAAAGATGGTTATTATCAATATGGCTCAGTCATTTTTTCAAAATATCCAATCGTTGATACAGGCAAAATTAAGTACCCGCATTTTAGTTACGAAAGCCTTGTGTTTGCCGATATAAAGTATGGCGAAGACACCATTCGCTTTTATACTTCGCATCTGCAGTCTTTCAAATTTTCAGGTTCCGATTACGCCAATATTGACAAGGTCACTGAAGCCGACAATGAAACTCTATCAGCCTCCAAAAGCTTAATATCAAAAATGAAAATTGCCTTTAAGCGGCGCAGCGAACAGGCAGATGTGATAAACAAAGAAATCAGTGTTAGTCCGCATTCATCTATCATGTGCGGAGACTTTAACGATGTGCCAAATTCATACACATACTTTACCATTCGTGGCTTGCGGCAGGATGCTTTTTTGAGGAAAGATTTCGGCATCGGCAAAAGCTATAATGCTTTAGCTCCTACGCTTCGTATTGATTATATTCTTCCCGATACCACGTTCAATGTGCAGCAATTCAATATGGTTGATGAAGCTCTCAGCGATCATTATATGTTGGTAAGCGATATTAGTTTACGCAAGTGAAAAGATGTATCCATTTTTGTTTTTTCTTTTTAAAATTCAATCGAAATATTCTTTGGCTCTGCCAGCTTTTGTACAACAATTAACGACAGTTCGCACTATCCATCACAAGTCCTCGTTCATAAGGTCTTTTTTTGAAATTGAGGTTTACTATTCGCTTCTAAAAGCCAAATAATTGCCCTAAAATCTGATCCGCCGCGGCAAACAACCGTCAATCAAAAAAGTGACTTACGATGGTTACCAAAAAAGTATATCGTATGTATCCAATTAAACTTTCAACTTAAAAACATTGACTTTGCATTCGCGCAAATGTGTAACATGAAATCAGCCGCTAAGACTTTATTTTAGCGGCTGATTTATTTATACAAATTCTCAATGCAGCAATTGCTTCAACACATTAATAGTTACTTCCCGCTATCATCAGAAGTGCAGCAGTCTTTAGCTTCCTGTTTTAAAGAAACCGTGTTATCGAAAGAAAAATATATTGTTAGAAAAGGGCAAACCTGCTCACAGCTTTACTTTTTAGAGCAAGGCGCAGTTCGTGGTTTTTACCAGGCTGAATCAAAAGAGATTACGCATTGGTTTGGTTTCGAAAATAACTTCATTACGTCCTTCTATAGTTTTACTACGGGCAAGCCGGCGGTTGAATATATACAGTTGCTGGAAGATAGCTTGCTGTGGAGTATTTCGAAGAAAGATATGATAAAACTATGCAGCCAATATCACGATGTGGAAAGGCTTGTGCGCATTGCTTATGAAACCTATTATGTACGGCTTGAGGAGCGCTTTGTGAACTCGCATTTTAAAACTGCAAGCGAGCTTTACGAGAACCTGCTGAAGCAGGCTCCGCACATTGTTGAGCGTGTTCCGCTCGGCTATATTGCTTCTTATCTTGGCATGAGCCAGGAAACATTAAGCCGTGTGCGAAGCCGCCTTTAACATTGACAGTTTTGCTATTTGACATAAGTCAAAAATGCGCTTTTGCATGCCGGTAGCTTTGCTTCATAAAATAAAACTTTTATGAAGACTCAATCATCACAGCCATCAAACGCTTTTATAGCTGCCTCGTGGTCGGCTTTATTAATTGGCGCTGCTGCTTTTATTATCGGGCTTTGGAATGCAAACATGGCGCTGAACGAAAAGGGATATTATTTTACAGTGCTGATGTTTGGTTTGTTTGCCGCAATATCAGTGCAGAAAGCGGTGCGAGATCAATTGGAAGAAATTCCGGTGACAAATCTTTATTACGGTATTGCTTGGTTTTCAACCATTCTTTCTATCGTGCTGCTAACTGTTGGATTGTGGAATGCAGATATGATAAAAAGCGAAAAAGGCTTTTATGCAATGTCTTTTACATTGAGTCTTTTTTCAGCAATTGCAGTACAGAAAAACACAAGAGATGTGAAAGCTGCCAACAAAGAAATAAAGGCTGAATAAATATCTTTATTAGCTATAATAAACAGCCGGCTGGTGATGCTTTTATGCTAAAACCGGCTGGTTGTTTAATTTAATTCTGCTGGTTTATGAGCTTTTAATTTGGTGAATTTTTTCTCTGTATTTTCAATGCGCCGCTTATTAAAAACCAACGCTGCCTGCCCGCTTTTTGGTACACCGTTAATACCTCCAAGACCTTGTATTGTCCATTTAAAATTCTGCTTGTTTTGCTTGTTCCAGTTATCACGAAACAGCTTACAGGTTGGGAATATATAGTAGTGACTGTCTTTAATGAGATAATAGCTGATAGATACATGTGTAACTTTTTCTGCCCAAATGGCTAACGGTTCCAAAACAGGTGATGTAGCCGGATCAATGATGTAAAAAACGGCTTCGCCATTTTCATCCACCGGCAAAGCGGCTGCCACATGATAGTTCCATAAGTTAACAAGGCTGCCTTCCTGTTTCTTTAAGTAAGCACCGCCAAATACCCAGCCTTTGTAATTTGGAATCTTCCATTCCGACAACAAAATGCAGATGGCATTTGCTCTGTCCTCGCAATCATTGTTTGCATCGCTCCAGCGAAAGAGCGGGTTATTTTTAAAGTAAAAAAAAATCTTTTCAGCATATTCCCTCGATACCGTTTGAGTACCAAGAACAATGTCTGACAACATAGGTTCATAAATCGTTTTCTGATTGTTCACCGTAAAATATTATGTGTTTGCGGACGTGCAAGAATACATCCAAAACGCTTTGACGTTTTAACTTTCACAACATTGTCGTAATAAGAAAGTTATTCTGAAAAAAAACCGAATCCATCATTACTTTACATCTCCGTATGACAAGAATTGGTTTGCTATCCGATACACATAACTATCTCGATGACGCCGTTTTTAAACACTTCCAAAACTGCGATGAAATATGGCATGCCGGCGATTTTGGAACAATTGCCATTGCTGAAAAACTACGCTCGTTTAAACCACTGAAAGGTGTGTGGGGAAATATAGATGGGTATGATGTGCGAAGCGAATTTCCTGAGTTGCTGGTGATGTATTGCGAAGAAGTAAAAGTGTTGATAAAACACATTGGCGGCTATCCGGGCAGGTATGCGCCGGGCGTAAAAGATGCCATCATTTTGCATCAGCCAAAGCTTTTTATATCGGGTCATTCCCACATATTGAAAATGATATACGACGACAAGCTGAAGTGCCTTCACATGAACCCCGGCGCGGCTGGTGTACATGGCTGGCATAAGGTAAGAACACTCATCCGTTTTACCATTGATGGCAAAGACATAAAGGATTGCGAGGTAATTGAATTGGGTACAAAAAGAATTATAAAATAAGAAACATTACCGCAAATGCAGAAGGCAAATTGTTGACAACCTTTAATTCGCCTTTTAAAATGCCATGACTTTTTACATACACATTTCGCATAGCATAACCGGAATGGGCATAGGTTTTTTCGCGCACATCAGCCAGCACTTTTAAAATTTCCTGCACTATGTCAGCTTTATCAGGCGCAGGTTGTTCAAAGAAGTTTCATAACGCAATGGCTGTAAAATTTTCAGGCAATTTATTATTCATACAATCAAAATAATTTGGCAGTTACATAGTAAAAAACCGTAAAAAAAGAATCATACAAATGATTGTAATCCTTTCTCATTTATACAAAAAAATATGTTGATTAAGAGTTAGAAAAAGAAACTTTACCTGATGGCATTTTCATTTTTCAATTCTTCCAACTTCAATAAAAGACGGATGGTTTTCATCGTGCAAAATGGTGATGGTTTCTTTTTTAAAATCACTGTCTTTCGCAGTAGGAATATTTATGAATTGCTGCGGATTTCTGTCAACCAAAGGAAACCAGCTGCTTTGTATCTGCACCATAATGCGATGTCCTTTTAAAAACGTATGAGCCACGTCGTTAAGGCTAAATTTTACAAGCGTTGGTTTATTAGGTACAAATGCCTCAGGCTTTGCCCGGTTATTACGAAATTTGCCACGCAATACTTCTGCCCGCACCAATCGTTGTGTCTTTGTACCATCAGGAAGCACATCAATTATCTTCACTACAAAATCAGCGTCGGTGCCGGTTAAACTGACCCATAGTTCAGCCGTTATCGAGCCAACCAATTGAACATCTTTTTCCAAACTATCGCTCTGATAATAAAGAACATCATTACGCTTGGAAGCAAAGGTTTGATCGGCTGCCATGTATTCATTCAACCTGTCATCACTACGTTTATTAATGTACGGAACCGGTGACGATGGATCGGAAACATAGCTGTCCCGCCCCATTGTTCTTGCTTTTTGCAGAAGCAATTGGTGATTATTATTTAGCAGCCATTTCTCTGTTGTCGCCTCTTTTGGCGGCCATGTTGCGAATGACTTCCATTCGTTGGTTCCGGTCATAAAAACAGTAGCTTCGGCAGCCTTAAAAGTGCCTTCATTTTTGAGATAATATTTGAAGAAATCAAACTCCATCTTTTGAAATTTCTCATTCAAATTCTGACCAAAATGATAGCCTGCAAAATGATCCCAGCTTTTAGCCTCCCATCCGCCATGCGTCCAGGGCGCCATCACGAGAAAATTGTGGTTGTTTTTATTTTGCTCTTCAATGGCTTGATAAGTATTGAGGGCGCCAAACATATCTTCAGCATCAAACCATCCGCCTACAACGAGAGTTGCAGGTTTTATATCGTGTAAATGTGTGCGGATATTTCTTTGTTGCCAGTAAGCATCTTTGGTATCGTGCGCGAGGTATTCATTCCAGATGTTGGCTTTGTTATGAAAGAATGAATCGTTGAAATGATGAAGCGCACCCATCTTCAAATAAAAATCATAGACATCTTCAAAGCTGATAGTTGAATCAACCTGCGGATTACGCTGTCTTGGACCCTCTCTCGGCGCATCAAAAAAGTTTTCGAATCCAAAATTATCCATTAAAAAAAATGCCCCGCGGTGATAAGCGTCATCGCCTTCAAACTCATCAGTAACGGGTGCTTGCGGCGATGCAGCTTTAATGGCAGGATGTGCATTCGGCAAGGATGCCGTTGCATAAAAGCCAGGATAAGAAATGCCGTAAATGCCTGCCGCTCCATTGTTGCCGGAAATGTTCTTCAGCAGCCAATCAACTGTATCATAAGTATCGCTGCTTTCATCAACCTGAGCGCTGTCTTTTTTGTCATCGATCGCCGGCGTCATCTCATGGAATTGTCCTTCGCTCATGTGTCGCCCCCGAACATCCTGGTAAACAAAAATATATTTATCGCGAATAAAAAGATGATTCGGCCCTAATCGTTTTGCATACGCATTTTCGCCATAGGGCGAAATGGAATAAGGCGTCCGCATTAAGAGAAACGGATAAGATTGAAAGCTGTCTTTCGGTGTATAAATGCTGGTAAACAACCTAACGCCGTCACGCATTTTTATATACACTTCTTTCTTGCTATAATTTTCCTTTATAAAAGCAGAATCGCTTGCTGAAGGTTGTGAAAAGGAAGTTGTAAAACAAGCAACAAAAATGAGAAGCAGTATGTATTTCATTCGTCCAAAAATAGAATTGGTTTCGCGAAATGATGAAGGCAAAACTTGTTGAAGTTAAATAGTGACTCAGTTTGAAAATGGATGTTATGATTTGCTTTCGCAAAAGCTTAAACATTACCTTGAACGCTGATGTAAAAATTCTTGCTTCTTCGACATGTAAGAATCACATTAGCCGATCAGAAAGCGACGGACGATGGTTACCAAAATGTATTTTATTTCAAACTGGTACCACCGAAGTTTTTGCCTATCCGATACTTTTTCTATAATCCCCGCCGCCTTTTATATCATCAATTTCAGCATCGCATGCAAGCTCACTATCGCACTCTTTAAAAAAAGCAAAGGCAGCACCGTCTTCTTTCATTCGCTTAACGGTGTTATCAGTTTCATCTTTGCTTTGCAATAGCTGAACATCAAGCACAGAGGCACTTTCAGCCTTTTTTTCTTTTGTAAAAACATAGATGCCTACGCTGCCGGGAATGTTATCTTCTTCGAGATTGTAGCAATGAGTAAAAGAATATTTCTTTCCTGATTTGCCCGCAAAATTTATTTGTATTGAAATATCGTCCATGTTTTTTGTTTTAAATACTTGCTCGTTTATAATGTATTAAATTGTGGCTGCGAATAAATAATCTTTCATAAGAACTATAGGCATGATTTTCTTGAAGAATAGTTATGATATCTAACGAAGCGATTGGCTTAGCAGCCGGTATATGTACATCGGTTTCTTTATTACCTCAACTCATTAAAACCATAAAAGAAGAAGAAGCGAAAAGTTTATCACTCGGTATGTTGCTTGTGTTGATTATTGGTAACGCTCTTTGGATTTATTATGGCTTCCTGAAAAAAGATATTCCTATCATCAGCACAAATATTTTCTCAGAGATCATAAACCTGGTTCTTCTTTTTTTTAGCATACGGTATAAAAAGAAAGAAGCGTAAAATTTGTTTTTACGCTTCTTCAAATACTTTATTTACTCTTCTTTTTCTTCTGCACCGTTTTTGTCCTCATCAAAAGCATCTTCAGCTCCTTTCATTAAGGAAGACAGAGGTCCTTCCATATGCTCCTGCGGGTCGGTCGTATTCGTAGTTCCCGGATCTGGTTTTACAGGCGCATCTGCATTGCCATCCTGACCATTTTTTTCATATTTCTCTTTAGCCATAATCATTCGTTTGCAGATAAAGACACAAACGCTTTGCCATGATTATATAATGCTTTCATAGCCATTCTAAAATATCGACGATTTTAAATACTAACTCCATGTATTTTTTATAAATCGCAACCAGTTGCCGTTGAAGATATTTTCTACGTCAACTTCGTTATAGCCCCTTTCTGATAACAGCTTTGCAAGCAGTTGCAGGTTTGCTATTGTTTCTAAATCAGCAGGGCATTGCTCACGACCAAAAGCGCCGTCAAGGTCGCTGCCAATCGCAACATGCAACGTATTACCGGTAAGCTGACAGATATGATCGATATGGTTTACAACAGCAGATAAATAACAACCTGAACTTTGTGGTGTTGATTTACCCCGAACCCAATCTGGCACCAGCATCCAGGCATCGAATGCCATTCCAATCACTGCATTTCTTTCTACCAAAGCCAGAATCATATCATCACTCAACTGGCGGTTATGATTCACCAGTGCGCGGCAATTGTGATGGCTCGCCCAGATATGACCTTTAAACAATTTCAACGCATCCCAAAACGCATCATCGCATAAATGCGTGACATCAAGAATCATATTCAGCCGCTCTATTTCTTTCAGCAACTCAACACCTTTTTGAGTTAACTGACCGCTTGCGTCTGTGCCATTTGCATAACGTCCCGGTCCATAATGCGCAGGACCGATGGCGCGCAAACCATACCTGTAAGCTCTTTCCAAATGATGTATAGTTGTTAGCGAGTCGGCGCCTTCCAAACTTAAAATATAGCCGATGGGTTTACTATCAGATGGCTCATCATTCATCCATAAAGAAAGATGTTTTTCCAGCGAATCTTTATTGGCAATCATTACCATTTCGCCTTCGTCTTCCATCTCTTTATACCATGCCAGTTGTGCTTGTGTTTGCGCCCAGGCTTGTTGTGGTGAATGCCAGCCGGGCAATGCGTTTCCGGGTGCTACATACCTTGCAATTTGAGTAGCTATTATTAGCCCTATGTTTCCTTTGCGTAACTCTTTCAATGATACCGTTGCGTTGCCTCTGTCCGGCTTATCGGTAAGTCCTTTTTCTCTTTGGTTAATATCAGCAACAGGCAACCGCAGGTCGCGGTTCCATTCCATTGCATTCATGCTTAGGTCAAGATGTGCATCTATAATGAACGGTAAGTTTTTCAAGAAAAAGCAATTGATGAAATGAAGAAAACTAAACAGTAATGGTTCTGTTGCGCGCAATCACTTTCCAGCTTGTAACAATGTTGTTATCATTAACAACATAAGCCTTATCGTACAACGCAACGGTAGGACAAATATGAACCGGCACTCCGTATAATACATCACCGACATGATAATAACTATCGCGTGGAACTTTTAAAACCAGATGCTCTTCACTCTGCGACGCTGGAACGACATCCGGCGCATTTAAGAAATGAACACGAGGCAGCGGATTTTCGGCGGCAACTGATTTGTGTCCTAAATCAACGCAAACAGTTTCTTTGTCTATTATAGATACGACTCTTGTTATAACGAGCGCCGCATATTCAAAAGGTTGGTCGGGCAAAGAATGCTTATATCCCCAGTCGGAAAAAATAAACGTACCGGGGCTGCACTCCACATCTTTATGTTGCAAATGCACAGGAAAAGTGGGCGTGCCGCCAGCAATTATTACAAGCGACGATTTATGATCAGAAGTCAGTTGCTTATGCAAAGCCGTTACTGCTTTAAACGCGGATTCAACTTTTTGTTTTCGCTGTTGTATATCGCTATCGTGGATGTGACCATCGTAAGCATGTAGGCCTTTGAGTTGAAGCGATGAAAAACTTCTTATCTGCTGCGCAAGGTCAAAAGCTTTTTCAGGTTGAATGCCTGTACGGTTCATGCCGACGTTGAGATCAATAAATACAGACACCTGGATGTTTTCTACCGCTGCTAATTTATTGAGATGTGTTGCGCTTTCTATATTATCAACCAAACAGGAAAATGAAGTTTCCGGATATGTAAGTATCAGGGAAATAAAGCGCTGTGCTTTTGGACCGACCGGCTGGTAAGCCAATAATACATCAGGTGCCTCAATTAATGCCAGCATCTCTGCTTCGGCTATGGTGGCACATTTAAATTTTGTGATGCCGGCTTCGCTAAGCATAACACAAACCTCTGACATTTTGCTCGTCTTCACATGAGGTCGCAGTCTGCTTACATTTCCTGCCATGTCAATGGCGAAATGAATATTCTGTTTAATTCTGTTTGGATAAACGACTAATAATGGCGAATCAAAATCGCTGATGTTTTTTATGGTAAACCAATTGCTCATGGTGGCAAAACGTTGTTGTTCTACTTAAAAGTCCAATTCAAAAACGGCTTCAATTTCAACCGGAATATTATCTGGCAGGGAACCCATTCCGACAGCGCTCCTTACACCGATTCCGTTTTCTTCTCCCCAAATGGCAGCAAATAATTCGCTGCAGCCATTGATAATGTAAGGATGTTTTTTAAAATCAGGTGTGCAGTTAACCATGCCCAGAACTTTTATCACACGCTTTATTTTATTCAGCGATCCGATATTCTGAACAATAGTAGCCAGCATGGTTAAGCCGACTTGTCGCGCAGCTTTTTTGCCTTCTTCCGTATCCATATCATTCCCGATACGCCCGATGATCAGGCTGCCATCATTTTGCACCGGACCATGACCGGAGAGGTATAAAAGATTACCGATCTGCAGGCAAGGTTTGTAAACACCAAGTGGCTTTGGTGCAGGTGGCAATGTCAGGTTCATATCTTTTAATATATTGTTGGTATTTGTCAACTCCATGTATTGATCTTTTAAAAACGAAGATAAAGGACGAAGTCGCATTTTGAACGGAATCTGACGTAGTTACAGGAGAAGCAGTTGACAGGCAAAAAATGATAAATCGGAAATTTTGAAGAGTTGCCGGAATAAATTCTGGATATGCCCGTGTTCTTTTTTTGAACAAAAGCAATGAACTAGTTCGGCCAAAAAACTAACAGCTAATAGTTAGAGAAGCGATTTCACACTTTTGTTAATAAATTATCATTTTAAATGGAGTAAAAGAGTTTTTCCAATTGAAATCAATGTTACCCTTCAAGTAACAGGCTCCAACTGAAATATAAATAAAAACTTTTTTATACTTTTAAAGCTTCGTAAAAGTACCAAGACTTTAGACAAATACACCACAAGACAAACTGCTAATGAAACACAAATTTACCTGGTTACTATCAGTATGCCTTTTCGTATGTTCTCTCATTTCTCAGGCGCAGACACCAAAACTTACAGCTGATATAAATGCCGGTTGTGCGCCGCTTTCGCAAGTGAAATTTACCAATAATTCCACCGGTTTTTCTGTAATCGCCATATACACAATTGATTTTGGTGATGGCAAAGGTAATTTTCCAATAGCGGCTAATGGTACCGCTACACGCTCATATTCTTTGCCAAATACGTATATAGCAACGCTGACGGTAACGGACGGTGTAAATACTTATACTGACACCGAAAAAATTACAGTGTATAAAAATCCGGTGGCTGATTTTTCTGTAAATACGTCAGAAGTTTGTGCAAACTCAAGCGTCAATTTTACCAGCACTTCTACTCCTGGTGATACCAGCATTGCTAACTACAAATGGGACTTTGGTGATGGCAGAATTATAGACACGACTTCACTGAATATACAGCATCAATACGGCAACCCAAAAAAACCGAACATTATTGTTACTCTTACTGTAACCGATATTTATGGCTGTACCAATTCGTTTGCTAAGAATGCACTAACAATTCTTCCTGCACCAAAGGTTGCATTTACAGTCAATCAAACTTCAGTTTGTAATGTAAATGATCCGGTAATATTTACCAATACAACAACGGGCGGCGCCTTACCAACCACATATTTGTGGACTTTCGGTGATGGCAATTCGAGCACCGATGCCAACCCAACTTACACCTATACAACTAAAGGCACTAAAAATGCCAGGCTATTGGCTACCAGCGCTGACGGCTGTACTGATACTTCGAAGGTGACAACAATTACAGTTGCCAATTCAAAAAGCGGAATCACTCTACCGACCTTATTATGCTTAAATGAAAATCTAACGTTCATTGATAGTAGTCTTCCGCAAACAAATACACCGGTTTGGATGCTGGACGGCACAACTGTAGCTTTAAATGTGCACCAGTTTCAAACTACGTTCACAGATACCAAACAGCACACGCTGCAACTAATAAATAACTATGGAGCCTGTAGCGATACAGCAACAAAAATTATCCAGGCGCAAGCAACGCCGGTTCCATTACCATTTAGCGTAAATATTGCCGGCAGTTGCTCAGTTCCCGTCAATGCTACTTTCGCCGATGCAGGTGCAGGCAGCACCAAATGGGAATGGGACTTTAACAATGCAAATCCTAACATTTTTAAGCCTACGGCATTCGTCAATAATGCACCGCATACCTACACAGCAGAGAATACCTATTTTGTAAAGCTACGTGTGACTGACGCTTCCGGATGTACGGGTGAAGTCAGGCAACCGGTTACTATTAAAAAGAATACGACAACGATTACCAGCTCGGAAGGTGCATTCGGTTGTAAAACACTTGCAACTACGTTTAAAGCTGCTTCAACAAATCCGGTTGCTACTTATCAATGGCTGTTTAACGATGACAACTCAACATCCGTATTGGATACGCCCGGACATGTATTTGTTAATCTGGGAAAATACACAGTTAAGCTGAAAATTAAGACAACAAGTGGCTGTAATGATTCTGCTTCATACAAAGTACAAATAGGCAATGAGCCGTCATTTGATTTTGAATTGACAACACCAGGTGATACGCTGGTATGCGGTAATAAGCTTGTCTATTTTAAAGTTACAGGTGATTCTGATAAAACAGTAGGACAATATTATTGGAATTTCGGAGATGTGACCAGATTCTCATTGCTGGCCGGGCCTAATTATTCACATCAATATACAACGGATTCGACTTTCGATATATCATTGGCTATAAAAAACCATGGTTGTAATGATACCATTACCAAAACTGCCTTTTTAAAGGTTTTACCTCCTTTTCCTAAAATATCTTCAAACATCAACAATTGCGATGAGCGTCTGAAAGTTTTATTTAAAGAGACGAGTAAAAAAGCGCAGAGCTATAGCTGGAATTTTAATGACGGTTCTTCTGTATACACCTACGATTCAGCGCACAGAGATGCTGCTATATCTCATTATTTTCCTAAAACCGGATCATTTAAAACAGTTCTTACAACAACTAATGGAACCTGTACATCAAAAGATTCTGTTTATGCAAAAGTTTTAGATAACCAAAAACCTGTTCTTACAGCAGCTAATGCCACCCTTTGTGCAAGCGACTCACTGCATACAACTGTATCAAATATGGCAATTAATCCATGGGGAAGCACGTATAAATACACCATTAAAAGTGTCCAATATCAAAGCGGTCAGCCATTTACAGGTTCTATACAATATCCGGATCTTACTCCGGTAATTCCGTTTCATGTGAACATAACAAAAACAAATACTTCCGAAAAAAGCCTGCGTTATATAACTAATTCCGGCTTTTACAATTGCCCTGATACAACGAATTATATTGCTATTGATGTAAGCGGGCCAAAAGCTGGATTTGCTGTTGATAAAAGCACATTCTGTTTGTCAGATAAATTATTTTTTAATGACACTTCAAAGCCAAATGGCAACGCGGCTATAACGAGCTGGCAATGGTTTTTTGGCGACAGTACTGACCAGATTCTAACTTCAGGCGGCAGCATTTTTCATGAATATGCAAACCCAGGTAATTACAAAGCAAAGCTTGTTGTAACAGATACAAAGAACTGTTTTGATACTGCTTATTTTGTTGGAAATTCAATAACCATAAACGGACCGCAGGCAAAGTTTTCAATTGCTCAAAATCCTATCCTGCCAAATACACCGGAAGTTTTTACCAACTTAACGGACTCTGGCTACAATACGAGAGCTTCTAATTCTTATCAGTGGAATTTTGGAGACGCAACATCTTCGATATCGAACGACGATAAAATATCTCATATTTATAAGCTCTACAGCGATGACACTGTAAAACTTGTAGCTACCAGCAGCATAACAGGTTGCAGCGACACCGCCACTGATATTGTCCATGTGAAAAACACCAATTTATCTTTCACTTATGTATTAGATAAGCCAAATGCGTTATGCCCTCCGCTGCAGGTAAATTTCCGGAATACATCAGTAAATTTTTCTGTTGTTAGCTGGGATTTTGGCAATGGAAAAACAGCCGATAACATTAACGCGCCTTCTTCAATTTATGATAAACCAGGCACGTATAAAGTAACCATACTGGGTTACTATGATGATAATACGTATGATTCCTCCTGGGATTATATTACGATAAACGGACCGACAGCAACCTTACAGGCTGATGTAATTCCAGGGTGTGGTTCTAAGGAAGTTATTTTTACGGCTGAAACCCAGGGCATAACATCAATGAGCTGGGATTTTCAGGATGGTACATCTTCTTCCGATTCAATTGTAAGTCATACTTACACAACACCAAATATTTACACGCCTGTATTAACGGTTAAAAACGGTACTGGCTGCGTATTCTCATATCCGTTAGCTACACCGATTGCTATTGATAGCATGCATGTTACTATCAATAAAGACTCGGTTATCCAGTGTCATCAGTTGTTGGTTAATTTTAAACCGACCATTTTCAGCATTGCAAAGAAGAATAATCAGCAGGTTGATTACAAATGGGAATTTGGCGATGGCGTTAGTACATCGCAGGATGACACGGCCTCATTTACCTACACGAAGCCTGGCACATACCCGGTTACATTTATTGCCACTTCTTTACATGGTTGTACTGATACAGCTATTGCAAGTATTTCATTTACAGATGCTCCGCATGCTGCCATTGAAGGACCATCAGAGTTTTGCGAGAAAACACCGCAAACATTTAAAGCTGTAAAAGCTAACAACAGCGATGTTTTACTTTATCACTGGCAGTTCGAAAGCAGCACGTCCGAATTGCAGAATCCACTGCCACAAACGTTTACAGCCGCGTGGAAAGACAGCATCCGCCTGATTGTTGATAAGAATGGATGTAAGGACACGTTATATTATAAAGTGAATGTACACGGCACACCTGATGTAGTGATTGGTTTATCAGATTCTATTTCCTGCATGGGCAAAACGATTTTATTCACATCTAAAAATGTAACGGCGTTGCCGGAACCAATTGATTATGTCTGGAATTTTGGCAATGGAAATACATCTAATCAGTCATCCGCTTCTTACTTATTTACAACTGCCGGAAAATACCCGGTTACATTGACGTCTGCATCTGTGTTTGGTTGTACAAAAACAATATTACAAACCGTCATCATTAATCCAACACCTGTTGCTTCTATCCAGGTACTACCGGATGTTTGCGTTGGAAATGCTATCAGTTTCAAAGGTTCATCAAACATCGCTTTGGCGCAGTTTGCCTGGCACTTCAATGATGGAACAACCTCTACGGTACAAAATCCCGTAAAAACTTATTCTGCCGGCACTACAGATCATTTATATCTAATAGTAAGCTCGGGTAATTGTAGCGATACGGCTCGTCAAACGGTAACAGTTCACAACCTTCCGCAGCCAAATATCACATCATCAAATCAAAGGGTTTGTCTGGGTGATTCATCGCATATTACAGCGCATAACGGGCAAAGCTATCAATGGCTGAATGCAGCTTATATTACGAATGCCTCTGTGGCAGATCCGTATGTATTCCCGGTAACCGATACCAAATATGCAGTTCGGGTTACAGATAGCTACGGATGTCAGAATGTTGATTCTTTCCTGGTTACCATTACGCAGCGCCAAAAGATTACTGCTACTTCTCCGATAAATGTCTGTGCCGGAAGTAAAGCTTATTTGAAAGCCGCAGGAACAGATGCTTATAACTGGATAGATGGAACTGACCTGGCTTCAACGAGTATATCAAATCCCGTTACAAAAGATTCAGCGATTAGTAAAACATATACGGTTGTTGGATCAGATGCTTTTGGTTGCTTTACAGATCAAAGTACTGTTGAAGTAATTGTAAGAAATAAACCGGTCGTTGATGCCGGTAAACCTAACCAGGTGGCAATTGCTGGATCAAGCCTACAGTTGGCAGCTACGTCAGACGATAATAAAGTAAGCTGGAAATGGACGCCGCCCACTTATTTGTCTTGTACTATTTGTTCGGCACCTGTCGGTAAATTGAGAGAAAGCGTTACCTATACTGCGCAAGCTACCAACAGCTACGGTTGCTAAACCAGCGATACCGTGCATGTAACGGTTGTTTGTAAAGAGAGCTTAGTGAATGTTCCGCAGATATTCAGCCCGAATGGCGATGGACAAAATGATAGGTTCCATGTTATAGCACAAGGTCTTAAAACCATCAGGCATATTGTTATTTATGGCAGAAACGGAAACAAAGTATTTGAAAGAAACAATGTGAGTCCGTACAGCAATGATGCATCATGGGATGGCATGAGTAATCATCAATATTTGCCAACCGGCACTTACATTTATATGATGGAAGCCGAGTGCGATGCAGGTGAAATTTACAATCTTCAGGGAACCGTTACTTTAGTACGATGATTCGAAGTTGCTTTTAAAAAAACCGGATATATCCGGTTTTTTCCTTTTCCTCTGTAAATAATTAGCAGGCTTTTTTTCGCGTTCAGGAACATTCACATGCCTTAACTTTTATTTTCGCCTCATTCCCTACTTTTGCTTTATATTTTTTAACTATAAAACACCGCATTATTATGCCGTTTACATTACCGCCCCTGCCGTATGCACCCAATGCACTGGAGCCATACATTGATGCACAAACAATGACCATTCACCACGATAAGCACCACCAGGCTTACGTTGACAATCTGAATAAAGCGCTTGCCGGAACACCGAATGAAGGTAAAAGCCTTGAAGAACTGGTAAAAGTTGCCGGTACTATTTCACCCGCCGTTCGCAACAATGGCGGTGGTCATTGGAATCACTCATTTTTTTGGGAAACATTAGCCGTAAATGGTGGCAGCGCACCAACCGGTGAGCTGGCTGATGCTATCAACAGTGCTTTTGGTTCGTTCGATGCATTCAAGGAAAAGTTTAATGCAGCAGCTACCACCCGCTTCGGCAGTGGCTGGGCATGGCTCATTGTAAAAGATGGAAAATTAGACGTTAGCTCAACTCCCAACCAGGACAATCCTTTGATGGATGTTGCCGAAGTAAAAGGCACACCGATACTTGGCGTTGACGTTTGGGAACACGCTTATTACCTCAAATATCAGAACCGTCGCCCTGAATATCTTGCCGCTTTTTGGAGTGTGATAGATTGGGCAAAAGTATCAGAGCGTTTTGCTGATGCTAAAAAGTAATTCCTTATTTATTTGAAAATAACCTGCTGCGATTTATATCCGGCAGGTTATTTTTATTCATTTCCTTTAATTTTATTTTATGAAAACGATTCTCTCCTGCTTGTCAGCAATTGTTATTCTTACGTCCTGCGGTGGCGGCGCTTCTAAAAAAGTTCTCATTATGTCGAAAGGCAAAGCGACAGTAAATAAGGAAGCAAAAACAGTAACCATAGAAAGCGGTACCAGCCACGAAGAGCAAACAGCAGATTTTTCGGGCGGCGATGCTTTGACTTTGCAGGTAACAACTCCTAACAATAAATTTTCAGCAGATATTCCTCAAGCCGGTTATTATTTATTGAATGCAAAAACTGATACTATCATTGGCAGCTATCAAAATTATGGCGCACCGGCTTCAGAAACCAAAGTCATCTCGCAGGATGATTTGAAACATCGCATTGATTCGCTTCAACAATTATTAGCAGGCAACGTGGGCGATCCGAAAAAAACATTCTATATACTTCCCGGGAAAACTGTAAAAATTACAGACAACTTAAATGCAACGATGGTGGGACCATTCAACTCATTAACTACACTTGAGCAAACCGGCAGCAAAGCTCCCGAAGTGTATAAGTTTTATACGAGTAAAGATGTAAGGGAAACATTGGAGCGTGTACAAAAAATGACGATTGCGCCGCCATCGCCAAACCAATAATTAAATAAATTGGGACGACCGGAAGACGGAAAGACCGTAAGTAAATATCATGTTATGTTATTTCCGGTCTAATGTTTTTAAGTAATGGATCTAATAATTTTTATAATCCGAATGCTTCAATGCTCCTGTTATAAATTTAAGTCTTCCTGACTTTTCTTTCTTTTCAACTTCCGGACTTCATCAAGGTACCGGGTCGTATCCATGACCGCCCCACGGATGGCATTTTGCAATTCGTTTTACACTCAGCCAAAAGCCTTTGAACAATCCGTATTTTTTAAAAGCCTGCAGGGAATAATTAGAGCATGTTGGGGTGAAGCGGCACTTTGGGCCGAGAATGGGCGAAATAATTTTCTGGTAAATTATTATCAGGAAAATAAATGGATAGCTAAGTATTTTGAGAACGGTTTTCATTCAATCGTTTGATAAGTTCCTGTATCATCTGCGGCATCTTGCTTTGCAGGATTCCTTTTTGCGGAAGTATTTTATCAACATATAAAAAGAAAACAACAAGCTGTTTATTGTTCTGCTTAAGATGCCCGTGCAACGGCAATTTATGAATACGGTAGGCTTCGCGTAATAATCTTTTGATCCGGTTTCTATCAACGGCTTTTTTAAAGTTCCGTGTATTAACGCCAACACCTGTTTTTACTATATTGCCGGATATTTGTGATGGCTCTAAGTAAAACACTTTCACCGGAAAGAAAAAGAAAGATTGCTTGCTGCCAAACAACTCACCAAGTTGCTTTCGGCTTTTCAGCTTTTCCTTTTTTCCGTATGAAAAAACTTTGCTCATAACACAAAAACAAAAAGCCTCACAAAGGAGGCTTAGAGATATAGTTTTGCTTTCACTCTAAAGGGAAAACATTCAAAAGTTTACTTTAGTTTCTTTTCGTCAGAAACCGTCAGTTTGTGACGACCTTTCGCGCGGCGGGTTGCCAATACCTTGCGGCCGTTTGCCGTCTGCATGCGCTTGCGGAAACCATGTACCGATTTGCGGCGGCGGTTGTGCGGCTGGAATGTACGTTTCATAATGTGTGTTTACTAAATCTACAAATATTATTGTCTCCGTAGGGCAACAGTCACCATCACTGTGCGCCTTGTGAAAGGGCTGCAAAAGTATAGGAAAAAAAGAGAAGAAACAAGGAATGATTAAGCTGATAGCAATCAGTGATCAGCTTTCAGTTTTTTTTAGGAATTGATGATTGATTGATAGTTGGATAATCAACTTTTTATTAGCTTGTTTCATTGCAAAACCAGTTGAACTATCTTTTTAAAGTGACCGTTTGCTATTCGCTTTTATAAAAGCCCAATCACTGCCCGGAACCTTGATGGGAGCATTTCTGCGTGTGGAAGCAGCAGGAATGGCAACAACTGTCGATCACAAAAGTGACGGGCGATGGTTACCAAAAAAGTATTTATCCGAATTAACCTGAATTCTAAAGCTAACAGCAAACGGTTTATATTTTATAACTCCACAAATTCAGAACTGATTTTTTCGCCATAAAACTTTTCCGCCTGCGCGTCAAAATCGGTCGTACTGTCCGTTGTATAAAATGAACGATGCGCAAAGGTTGCAAGCTTGCTTTCTATTTCAGGATGGCGCCGCAGGTAAATTTCCAGACTGTTTGCTACAATGCTTCCCTGCGATACCACTTTGATATCAACCGGCATGTACTCACAGATTTTTTTCATCAGAAGCGGGTAATGCGTGCAGGCTAGTAGCACAGTGTCTATTTTCCTGTTTTTCTTAATCAGGCTGTCAATGTTTTTTTTGATAAAATAGTTTGCACCATGATGTTCATGCTCATTATTTTCAACCAGCGGTACCCACATAGGGCAGGCTTCCTGAGTCACTTTTACATCGGGAAAAAGCTTGTTGATCTCAATGACATAAGATTGCGAAGCCACAGTTCCTTTTGTTGCCAGGATACCGACTTTTTTATTCTGTGAAAAGTTTGCAATCACTTCCGCCGTCGGGCGAATAACGCCAAGAACACGACGTGACGAATCGTTCATTCGCGGCAAATCATTTTGCTGTATGGTGCGCAACGCTTTTGCGGAAGCCGTGTTGCAGGCAAGGATAACGAGCGGGCAGCCTTTATCGAATAACCAGTTTACGCATTGCAACGTGTATTGATAAACAGCTTCAAAAGAGCGGTTGCCGTAGGGCGTTCGGGCGTTATCGCCAAGGTAGATATAGTTATATTGCGGTAGCTTTTGCACGATTGAGTTAAGCACCGTGAGACCGCCATAGCCGGAATCGAAAACACCAATGGAAGAAAATGTGTTGGGATGATCCTGATTCATGATATTGGCTTCAAAGCTAAGTATAAATGAAGGTTGTAAACAGAGGAAAAACAAAACCTGTAAAGCATGGATAGCTTTACAGGTTTTAAATGTATTGACACTGAAAATTATGGAAAAATACCAAGTTCTGCGTATGAGTTTCCAACCTTATTGACAGCAACCACAAAAGCGGCTGTGCGCATATCGGGAATGGCAGGATTACCGCGCCAGCAATTCATAATTTCATGCGTGGCTTCTACCATCGTTTCTTCTAACCCGCTATGTACAAGGTCTTCTTCGGAAGCGCCGTGTTCTATAAATTTCTTCTCTGCATCGCTCACTTCTTTGCCGGTCAGGTTTTCAATCTGACCTAAAATATGCTTATTCATATTTTCGGTAAAGCGCTTTTCTATTCTGCCATAGCGAACATGGCTCAGGTTTTTAAGCCATTCAAAATAAGAAACCGTTACACCACCGGCATTGAGATACATGTCGGGAATAATGATAGTTCCTTTGGCGGTTAAAATAATATCAGCTTCCGGCGATGTTGGTCCATTCGCTGCTTCGCCGATAAGTTTTGCTTTAATGCGCGGTGCATTTTCTGCAGTGATAACATTTTCCAGAGCTGCTGGTATCAAAATATCGCAATCCAGCTCCAGGGCTTCTCCACTGCTTATAACATTTGTTGCGCCGGGAAAATTAAAGATGGAGCCATTCTTTTTGCGATGCTGAAATACTTCTTCTTCGTTCAGTCCATCCTGGTTTAAAATAGCGCCTTCATATTCTGCTATGGCAATCACTTTAGCTCCGTTTTCACGGAAGAATTTTGCGGTGTGATAACCCACATTACCCAAGCCCTGAACAACGACCCGTTTACCAACCACGCCGGTCGATAACCCAATACGCTCCATAATATCAGGCATATTACAAACTTCGCGCACACCAAAGAATACGCCTAAGCCGGTAGCTTCTTTACGACCACGAACGCCGCCTTGTGATACTGGTTTACCCGTTACACAACCCATGGCTTCTACTTCGCCCGGATGTAGCGTAGTGTAAGTGTCTAATATCCACGCCATCTCGCGCTCCCCGGTGCCATAATCAGGAGCCGGAACATCGGTGCCGGGGCCAATAAAGTTCTTCTTCACCAACTCGCTTGTATAACGGCGGGTGATTTTCTGCAGCTCAAATTCGCTGTACTTTTTTGGGTCTATTTTGATACCGCCTTTGCCTCCGCCGAATGGCACATTTACGATGGCGCATTTGTAGGTCATAAGGGCAGCCAGCGCCATCACTTCATCCTGGTTCACTTCCTTGCTAAAACGGATGCCGCCTTTGCACGGCATTTTATGGTGCGAATGTTGCACGCGATAGGCTTCAATTACTTCGATCTTCCCGTTATCCCTGCGAATAGGAAAGCGCATCTGGTAAACGGCATTGCACTGTTTAATTTGATCTAATAAGCCTTCCTCCCATTTGGTGAATGAGGCGGCTTTGGCAAAACTCTTGTTTACGTTTTCAAAAAAACTGTACGGTTGAGACATTGATAAATGATTTTAAATGTCGTTAGAAAATAAAGATACTTCTTAATAAGCCACATCACTCAATCGAAAAAAACAACATGGTTAGAATGTAGATGTACTCAATAAAAAATAGTTTTACTGAAAAATAAATATGGCAAAGCTGACTATCATTTCGGCTCCCGTTTTTCGATAGCCGTTATCTTTTTATCAAGATTATATA
The DNA here is from genome assembly GCA_965199905.1 of Ilyomonas sp. Lineage (GTDB taxonomy): Bacteria > Bacteroidota > Bacteroidia > Chitinophagales > Chitinophagaceae > Ilyomonas. Next base: position 1,287,088 of record OZ241366.1, read on the forward strand.
AGTATAAAAACAAGCCGGCAAGTATGATAATAATCACGGCTACCACAACATAAATTTTTCCACTGCCACGCATGAAATCTGTTGGTTCTTCACTTTTTGTAATACCGCCGGCTTTATTCTGCGCCTGTGCCAGCATGCTATAAAATGATACAACCAATAAAGCAAAAAAGCGTTTAAGCATGCTCATATTCCAATTGATTTTCTTGTACAACCCGATACCTGACGCGCAATGTTGTGATCCATGTTCCCAATAAAGTCCAGCCAAAGATTGCGGGGTAAAATACAAGCCGCATGTTAGCATCCAGGTCCTGCGGATTCAAGCCTGGATTGCCTTCTGCGCCCTGACCGCCGGGATGTAATGATTCTTTCAATCTTGGCAGAATAAAGATCAATGGAATAATCATGGCGAAGGCAAATACATTATAAACCGCGCTTACTTTTCTGCGTTTATCTTCATCAGTCATTGAGCCGCGAAGAATGAAGTAAGCATAATAAATGAGGATGCCGATAAGTGTATAAATCTGCTTCGGATCACCATTGAGCGGCGCACCCCATTGATAGTTTGCCCACACCATACCGGTAACAAAACCAAGCGTACTGTACACAGCGCCGGTGCGTGCATACTCAACGGAATAAAAATCGTAAACCGGGTTTTGCGTGCGCAGAAAACGGATGGCATACACCACTGAAACAATGAAGAAAACCATCATTGCCATCCACATGGGCACATGAAAAAATAAGTTGCGGATGCTTTGCTGCATCCTGTCGTCGAGATAAGGAATCTTTACAAAAAAACCAAAGGTGCAGGTGTAAAGAAGCAGTATAAATGATGCAATTTTCCACCAAGGCTTACGAAGCATAGAAACGGTTTACAACAAACAAATCCTGATTATACAGAGATAGTTTTGCGGTTGCAAATGTATAGCAAAGGCGTTACACAAACAGGTGTTCGCTTTTGTTTAAACGATGATGATTTTTATTTTAACCTTATTGTGGAGTTAGTCTTTCCATAAAAAAGGAAAGAGAATAACAGCCAGCACAACAATCAAAACATCGAAAGCAACAAGAAGCAATGTCATTTGCCAGAAGCCGTTTTGAATGATAGAAGAAAATGCAACACCCGCCACTTTGTTTAACAACAACAATTGCGGTGTAATGATAGGAAAGCCCATAATTGCCATCAATGCAGCACCTTGCTGAGCTTTGGCAGCAATAGCTGCGAGGAAGGTAAACGTTAGCCCCAAGCCGGTTCCGCCAAGGCAGGCAATGCCGAAAAAAGCCCAGCCATGAACCAAAGGATTACCAAGAAAAAGTGTAAAACTAATGAGGCTGATTGCCGTCATTACAATCATTAAAATGGCATTGAAAATAAGCTTCGCTAAAATGAATTGTGAAGCACCGGCAATGGCATAAAAATAAAACAGCTTGCCCTTGCTTTCACTTAAAAAACTTTTGGCAACAGCATTTACACTAACAAACAATTGTATGATCCAGAACAGGCTGTTCCACACTTTATCTTCCGGCGAATCAAGCGTAAGATAAACCACAAAAATAGTTGCCATTACATACAAGGCAATACCATAGAACGTGTACTGCTGGCGGATTTCTAAAAGAATATCTTTCTTAATCAGCGTGGCGATATGAGATATCTTATTGGTCAGAAAGAGAGAATTTGCAGATTAAATACAACAGAAAATTGTTTGTCGTTTGTTACCAGAACAGCGTTATTGCAATAGCTGAAGCGGCGATAATTGCATCGGGAAGTTTGAGTTTGTGAGAAGCCCTTATAAAGGAGATAGAATTGAGCAAATTAATATTTTCAAATTTTATATCGACAACATCAGATAAACCACAAAACTCAATAAACAATTCTTTTTCTTCTTTCAATAATGATTTAAAAGATAGAAATTCAAGAACGCTGATTATAAAAATAACGATCTTGTTTTGAGGCAAAACATATCGGCTTAAGTTTTCGTTTTTATTAAAAAAGCCAATCAATGCATTTGTATCGAATATGTACTTAATCCCACTCATCTCTCAATTTTCTTTGTTCAGCAACTGCATCACCCTTCCAATCAAGTGTTCCATAGAATTTTGAGTAATCATTCTTTTTGTCTGTTTCTTTATCTTCCGTCATCATCACAATTACTTCCAGTTTCCTGTTCTGATAATTTTCAGGCAATTCAATTATCACTTCATGCGAAGAATGATCTATGATTTTTCGTATTGCTTCCATACCTCAAATTTACAAATCATAATAACACTTCCGGCAGCGTGGCTCGTACACATCCATCTCACCTAACAAAAATTGTTTTTGCTGCGCCGTAGTTCGATAGGAATAAGCAGCAATGTTTCCGCATCGCACACAAATGGCATGCAGCTTCGTGATGTAATCGGCAATGGCAAGTAGCTGCGGCACAGGTCCAAATGGCTTGCCGGCAAAATCTTTATCCAATCCTGCAACAATCACCCGCAACCCTTTGGCAGCAAGGGTTTCGCACACATTAATTATTTCAGCATCAAAAAACTGAGCTTCATCAATGCCTACTACTTCCGCTTCGCCAACGTACAATAAAATGTTTTGCGAATTCGCAACCGGCGTGCTGGCGATGGCTGTTGTGTTATGGCTAACCACATTTACTTCATGGTAACGGGTATCCAGTGCGGGCTTAAATATTTCTGCCTTGCGGTTGGCAATCTTTACACGGTTCAACCGACGGATTAATTCTTCCGTTTTGCCGCTGAACATACTGCCGCAAATCACTTCTATCCAGCCTCTGCCTTGTATGACCGGTTCGATAAACATTTTGTAAATAGAATAGCTGCAAATAAAATCCTTATTACCTTAGCTTCCTCAACTGCCATAAAAATATCTCAGCGCATGATGGATAAAAGAGGCGTATTAATTAATCGCTTACAGGATCAATATCAACAGGGTGCCGATGGAACTTCTTTGCTGAATACAGCTTTGCTGCTGGTAACAGAATTACAGTATAATCAAAATCCGGAGCCAGGTTTTACGCCTGGCAAAATAAGCGTTATCATGCCGGTAAAGCCTTTCGAAGTTGTGAGTAACCCGCAAACTCTGGAAGAAAAAATTACGCTGCCTCAAGAGGAAAAAGTTGCACCGGAAGAAGAACAAGTTTTACCAGAAGAAACCAATGAACAATCTGATAAAATTCTTCACGAAATCATTGAAAACAATATTTTTCCTGAAGTTGATATGGAACCTGAGCAACCAGCAGAAGCCGTCAGCCAGCCGGAACCTGAAGAAACAGAACCCGTACAAACATCAGCCATTAATATGCTGGCAGAGGAAAAATTCAATGATGTATTTGATGAAATTCCAACCCTCGCGCAGCAGCAATCCAAAGTGGTTTATGAACTGAATAATTCTTTGCAGGCTGAAGAACCAAGTGTCAACGACAGGCTGAAGCCACAGCAGAATGAAGCGGGCGGACGTTTGCAAAATGAGCCAATCAAAGACCTTCGCAAAGCCATTGGCATCAATGATAAATACACTTTTATAAAAGAATTGTTTCGTAACGATGAAGCCGCTTACGAGCGCACTTTAAAAACAATCAACGGCTTTAGTATTTTGCCCGAAGCAGAATACTGGATTCAACGCGAAATGAAATACAAGCTTGGCTGGGATGATAATAACGCTACCGTAAAATCTTTTTATCAGTTGGTAAGAAGGCGGTTTTCCTGAATGTAGCTGATCACTTTTTGCGTAGCGCCTGCACTTCTTTTTACAAATTCGCCTGACGCCGCGCAGGCATTTTTGTAGTACACATCATCTGATAATAAATTGTTCAGCACAGTTTCCAGTTCCAGTGCATTCCCTACACTGAAGGCACCGCCTGCTTCAATCAAATCATCCGTTTCTGGAAAATTATCATGCTCAGGTCCAAATACAACGGGCTTTCCATACACGGCAGCTTCCAGTATATTATGTATGCCATCGCCACCAAAAGCACCGCCTACATAAGTTATGTGAGCATAATAATAAATACGGCTCAGGATACCAATATTATCAATGACCAGCGTGTTCGTGTTGGATGTCAGTTCAATATTTTCCAATTGCGAATAGCGTATGGTATGCTTATATAGCATCTCGCATTCTTTCAGTCTTTCTTCGCTGATATCGTGCGGCGCAATAATGAAGCGCATATCAGGATGTTGAATTACAAAATGGTCAAGCTCTTCATCATCTTCCGTCCACGTGCTGCCGGCAACAAGAACTGTTTTATCCTCGCAAAATTTTTCAATCAATGCCAATGCCTCAAAGCTGTCAACTGTTTGCAGCACACGGTCAAAACGCGTATCTCCGCTCAGGCTTGCTTTGTTGAAATTTATAGAGTGCAGCAATTGCAGCGACGCTTCTGTTTGCACAAAAATGTGCCGGAAGCACTGCAGCATGCTCCTGTGAAATGAACCATAGCTTTTGAAAAAAGGCTGATTTTTCCTGAACAAAGCCGAGATAAGCAGCAATGGAATTTTTTGATTATTTATCTCGGCGAGGTAGTAATACCAGAACTCGTATTTAACGAATAAAACAAAAGACGGCTTAACAATTTGCATAAACCGCTGCGCGTTTTTTTTACCATCCATTGGCAGGTAGCAAATGGTATGGGCAGCGGGATAATTTTTGCGGATTTCATATCCTGATGGTGAAAAAAAAGTAACCAGTAATTTATACTGCGGATACAGTTGTTTTAATTCTTCCATTACCGGGCGACCTTGTTCAAACTCACCTAACGACGCGCAGTGAAACCAGATAACCGGCGCCGTATTATTTTCAAACCTGCTTTGCAGGAAAGGGAAAATCTGTTTTCTTCCTTCTACCCAAAGCCTGGCTTTTTGGTTGCCAAACAAGGCGAGTATAGCAGCCCCTGCCGGGTAAAGGAATGTAAACAGGTTATAAGCGAACTTCATCATGCTAAGTCTTTAATTCAGCCTCTTACGGGCGAACCGCAGAACCGCAAAGAAACAATAAATGAATTTGTTTAGCGCCTTTCCTTCCTTTATATCATTACTTGTTTTTAGTAAAGAAGTTTTGTGTTTTATGAACGCAAAAAGACGATGCTTTTACGACATCGCCCTTTTGTTTTTGAATCGAAATTACTCTTATTGGTCATCGACCAACAAAAACAGGATTAATAATAACTATCGCCTGTAGTTAACCCATCAGGTTAACTACAGGCGATAGACGGAGAATAAATCTGACAGGTGGTTATACGGCTGGTGGTTATTACGCGGATAGCCATTATACCAATCAATAATTCTCTTTCTGAAATCCCCACTTCCTTCGCACCCTGTCAAACGTATCGGGATAGCTGGCTTCGAGCAATAATAAGATATTGCGCAACACACGGCGAAGCGTATTTAAATTCGCCCACATAACCAGACACATCGCCGCTGGTGCTGCCTGCTTCAGTAAAGGCTTTTGTGTATTTGCTTTGCAGTTGCTTCCAGAAATTAACGCCATAGTGCTCTTCGGTAAAGCCGTTGGCGGTGCAGGCATCAACCATTAATTGCCATGCAACATAAACAATTACTAAGTATTTCGGACTTCGGCCTCAAAAACCAATTGAAATTGAACGCTGATAAACCCTGAAATAGCAAACTCTAACAAAGCAACATTCACTTCAAACTTTTGTGAAAATTATCAAGCTCACAACAAGCCACCACATTTTTATTCAATTTTCGTTTTTTAAATATCGCCGCAAGGCTTAGTAAAAAAGATGCTATGAAACGACACTTGTGGATGCTGGTTGCCATTAATATAAGTATGCATGCATTTGCGCAAAGCGATGTAACGACAGCCGGCTGGAAAGGACAACCGGCAACGATAGATGGCAAGCTTACCGAATGGAACCTTCCGCTCCGGTTTTATGATGCTGAGACAAGGTTGTTTTTCGATATTGCCAACGATAGCAACAATATCTATCTGTGCTTTGAAAGTAAAGACGAAATGACGCAGACAAAACTGATGCACGCAGGCATGAAATTGACGTTAAGCACAAAAGGTAAAGGCAAACATGAAGCCTCTATTTTGTATCCGGTATCGCCAAAATTAGCAACACAAAATGAGGCAGGAAATGGAGAGAATAGCGCGGCGCAAAATGATCCGGTGCAAAGCAATAAATACTCATTCAGAGCTCATTTTATTCAAACCCATTCTGTAATGGATGTGGATGGTTTTGCTACTGCAAAAGGTGAAGTTCCGCTTCAGAATCTATCCGGCATTACGGCTGCAATAGCCTGGGATACGACTTCTAACCTGGGTTATGAAGTCGTAATTCCGGAGAAGGAATTTTTTGGTGCCGATTATACAGCGGGTAATATATCGCTTGCCGACATTACACTTTCGGTTGAGATTCGTGCCCTGCCAAGATCTTCTCTTAGCGACGATAAACCGAGTCGCAGCCACGGCTCGCATGGCAGTGGTGGTGACGATATGCGGCGCGGACAGTTTACCGGCGGCGGCTACAATGCAGGCACAGGCGGCACGCTCCGGCAGTGGGGCGAAGAAGAGAAAGTAATGCTAAACACAAAATCATCTTTTAAGCAAAAGTTTGCGTTGAATAATGGAGGAAAATGAGGGTGATTGAGGGGCTAAAATTCATGTTCGGCGCAGGTAAACAAAACAATTGGATATAATATATTTGAGTAAAATCACGTTGCATGAATGATGATATAAAAACTGTGCTTCACCAGTTAATTGATAATTGTGATAATGAGCTTCTATTGCAGGAAACAAGAACTCTGCTGCAATCAGAAACTGGCGTAAAAGATTGGTGGGATGAATTGACAGAAGACGACAAAGAAACTGTGCTGAAATCGGATGCTGAATACGAAGCCGGTCAATACATTTCGCATGATGAACTAACCAGGCAGTTTCAGGAATGGAAAAAGAAATAGTTTGGACAGAGACTGCGGTACAAGATGTAAAAGGAATTATCACTTACCTGCAAAATCATTGTCCCGAAAAAGTATTGGATACCTTCCCATATCGCCTGCAATTAAAAATAAAAGTATTGCAACAACAGCCGGATATTGGTTTTAAAAGTGCCTAACATTCCCGCTTCAGGCAAACGCTGATAACTCCGCATTATAAATTGATCTATTCTGTAAAAAGAAATCACATAGCTATTCTTAAACTGAAGCATACTAAATGGAGGTAAGCTATCAGTGACGCTAAACCTCATTCTTTTTTTATGAAAAAACATATTGTTGTCCTCACCGGTGCAGGTATTAGTGCTGAAAGTGGCTTACGTACATTCCGCGACAGCGATGGACTTTGGGAAGGTTATAATATAGAAGATGTGGCTACCCCGCGCGCCTGGAAGAAAGACCCGCAGATGGTGCTCGACTTTTATAATCTGCGTCGTGCCGATGTACTGAAAGCTGCACCCAATGCGGCTCACATAGGTTTGGCAGCATTGGAAGAGGACTTTAAAGTGACCATCATTACCCAAAATATTGATGACCTGCATGAGCGGGCGGAAAGTACAAATGTGGTGCATCTGCATGGCGAGATATTCAAGATGCGAAGTGAGAAAAATGAAGGGTTGGTTTACGATATAAACCAGGATATTTTATTAGGTCACCTTGCGGAAGACAAAGCGCAGTTACGACCTTATATTGTATGGTTTGAGGAACCTGTGCCTATGATAGAAAAGGCGGCGCAAATAGCAGGAGAGGCAGATATTTTTGTTGTTATCGGTACATCGTTAGCAGTGTATCCTGCCGCCGGTTTGGTAAATTATGCGCCACGCTTTGCACCAAAATTTATTATTGACAAAAGCATTCCCGAAGTATCCTATATACCCAACCTGACCAAAATAGAAAAGCCGGCTACAGAAGGTGTGAAGGAACTCACGAACCGGTTGAAAGAGATAGTATAATTAGTCAGAATTGTTTACAAGCTTACTTTTCAAAATACTCTATAATTCAGAGAATGCGATGTCATGTTTTTTTAGTTCAGCAAGAACAGGATTATAAATTCCCGGCGTAATGGGAATCTGTAAACCACGCTCCTGCAGGCTGCCTTCCAATAATAGCCTGGTTGCTATGCCAAGCGGCAATCCGACCGTTTTTGCCATGGCGGTATGTGTGCTGTTTTCGCCTTTTACAATGAGGTAACTGCTTTCTTTTTTTGGCTCGTTATGCAGTACATATTCTATTTCGTGCAGCATCACAATCATGTCTTTATCATAAAGCTGAAGGGCAAGTTTTTTTTCCAGAATGAACTGTAAAATATCTGCCACACTGCTAACTCCTTTGTTGATGTATATATCCTCATCATCAATCCCTAAAAATGCGATTTGTTCCAATGCCAAGGTCGCTTTCCAGTAAAGCATTTCAACCATTTCAGTTACTTTGTCAATATTATTTTCAAGGTTGATGCTGACTAAGCCGCCTTCTTTATCGATCATCATAATTTCTTCACCTGCAGGTTTGCCCTCTCCAATTGCGCGTTGCTTTTCGTGTTTTAATAAATATAATTGCTTAGCAAGGCGTTCAGCCATGTCTGCCTCGCGGTCGGGTGTTTCCCTTCTCCACTTTTCAAAATCCACTTTCTCAAAATGCTCCCGCAAAAAACCAGCAACAGAAAGCCTGTCAGTATTATAAAAAAGACCTTCCTCTGTAAGCCCCAGATCAATAATATTTTGCCAGCCCAGCATAAACTCAAATTTCCGCAAAGTAGTTCGAACGAACGTATGCGCATCCTGCAAACCATATAGCGAAATGTAGGGAATCGAGTCGCGGTTCGCATACCAGCTCAATGGTGGCAGACCGGGTAATGTTATTGTATGATATTGTTTAAAAACATCAGCGTATTCTTTTTGAATGATCTGCCCGTTCTCTTTAAAGATGGCACCGGCTTTACCAGCCATGACCACATTACGTGGGTTCCAGCTTATTTTGTAATGCCAGGGATTGTCATCGCTTTCCGGCGCTACCAAACCACCGCAGTGCGATTTGAAAGAAGTAATAACGCCACCTTTATTTTGAATACTATGAATCATTTGCATGGCGCTCATGTGGTCAATACCAGGATCAAGCCCCATCTCGCAGAGAAACAATAAACCCTTACTTTTTATATCCGCTTCAAGCGTCCGGATGTTATCGTCTATATAAGATGCGGTAAGAAGATGTTTGCTAAAAGCAACACAATCCTTCGCCACCAGAAAATGCAGCGAAGGAGGCAACAGGGAAATAACAACATCAGCTTTTTTTACCAGCGATGCACGTTCTTGATCGTTATAAACATCGACCTGAACAGGTTTTGCCAACTCATGTTCACCTGTTTTTTGAAAAGCAGTATCATAGCTGGCATCGGCTACAAACACTTGCCAGCCATATGTTTCAGAGTTCTCTTTTAAATATTCTATTAGCACCGTAGATGATTTGCCTGCACCAAAAAGAACAATACATTTCATACTGCAAAATAATTGTTGTGACTTAACAAAAAGCTCCGGATTTTATTTCCGGAGCTTTTTGTTATACGCTTATTTAAGGTAAAAGGAATCAATTTAATCAGCCACCATATATAGCGTTTTCTGGTCTGCCTGCACCATAGAAACTTTGTATTTAATAGAACTTGATTTATCGCTATCAGGTACGCGCACTTCAACATTGTTTCCACCGTTAATGTCCTTTACATACATGGTTTCGCCTTTCTGATACTTGCCTTTGCTATCGAAGTATTGAATATCCACAACGGCAAGATCAATTGGAAAATCGCTCACATTGCTAACCATCAGTTTTATGTTTTGCACACCTGCTGCTGAACCACCCAACTTTTTTACCGATACATAATCACTGATCTGCTTGTTTGCAGGCTTTGCAACGGGTGCAGGAGGAGTTGCTATTGGTGACGTTGATGCTGTATTATTTTTTACAGTAGCGCCTGCTGTTGGCTGGGTGTTACTGCCAGTTGGCGTTGCTGTTGCTTTATTATCTGCAACGGTTGGCTTGTTCACTGTTTTGTTAGCTTGCTCTGTATTTTTTTTCTGCGGAACAGAAGCTGCCGTTTTGCCGGCGCTTTCTTTTACAACAGATGTATTAGTGCTGTTTGTAGCGGTAACATTTGCAGGATTCGTTTTGCTGCCTTCAGCCTTAATTGTCGTATTGCCTGGAGTTTTATTGCTACGCTCTGCTGTTGCATTTCCGTCAGAAGAAAGATTGTTATCAGAGGCTGCTTGTTGCACACCATTCGTACCATTACCGGCAATATCAGCACGCTCTGCAGCAGGCTGACCATTGGTTACCGATGTATCATTTTTTTTCTTTAAAGTATAGCCAATATAGCCGCCGGCAACCAATACAATCAGGGCAACAACCGCCATGATGTTTTGCTTTACTGAAGCAGCAGATATGGAAGAAGATGACGTTTCTCTTTTATTTCCCAATACCTTTTCAGCATAACGTTTTTTGAGGTTGTCAAGCGATTCTGAATACTTGGTTTTAATTTCAACCGGCTCTTCCTGCTTTACTTCTTTCTGCGGCTGTTGCTGCGGCTGCCATTGAGGATATACATTTTGCCAATCAGGCGCTTCTGTACTCTTAGTTTCATCCGGCGAAGTATTAATGTGGTGTATCGGCGCTGTTTCTTTTACTGATTGTGTTGTTTCTTTAATTACACCGTTGGTACCTACTTCCATGTTACCAGCCTCAACCATAATGAGCTGACCGTTGGAAATGCGGTAACGCGGTTTTGTTTTTTTTACGGCAACGGCAGCCTGTACGGCTGTTTGCGCCTCGTCTTTCCGTTTACTCAAACGCTCGAACGGCTGTTCTTCCACAACCGGGGCAAAGTCTTTCAACTCAGTTATTTCTGATGCATATTGCCAGGCAGCGCCACGGCCTTCCGTCCATAAAAGATCGAAGGGTTTTAAACCCATTTCCTTTAATTGCAAAGCTGTGAACGGTCCATTTTCCTTGTTGTTCCTGAGTAAGCGGTAAAGCATATAAGTAGTTTTATAGTCAGCAGTAAAATCGTCCACAACTTGACGTATTTTTTGAGCAATTATTTAGCAAAATGCCATCGTTGAAAACTATTTTACTGTATAATTTTTTTCACCAGTCATAAGATGAATAATTTTTTTACGTGGCGTCTTATTATCGTAAAATCAAGTAACGTTTGTTTGATGCTTAGATTTATGTAGGGATAAAAAAAATTTTATTAAAGATTTGTGAAGAGATTTAAATTTAATTCTATCGACTGCAAATATTCGATAAAAAGATGCCTGCAAGTAAATATTTCCAGTTGGCATTTACAAAGAAACACCCCGAAACCAGGGAATAAAATCATCCTGGTTTAGCTGCACCGCCTTTGGGATTACTTCACCGCTTGCTGCCTTGATACAGTATTCCAGAATTTCTTCGCCCGCTTGCTGCACGGTCTGTGTGCCATCAATAATGCCACCTGTATTAATGTCTATAATGTCATGCATTCGCTTTGCCAGAGAGGTATTGGTTGCTACTTTAATAACCGGGCAAACAGGATTACCTGTAGGCGTACCTAACCCTGTAGTAAAAAGTATAAGCGTAGCGCCCGCTGCGGCTTTACCTGTGGTGGCTTCCACATCATTTCCGGGGGTACAAACAAGGCTCAATCCGGCCTCTGTTGCCGGTTCTGTATAATTAAGAACATCAGTTACCGGAGCAGTGCCGCCTTTTTTTGCAGCGCCTGCACTTTTGATGGCATCTGTTATCAAACCATCCTTAATATTGCCCGGCGATGGATTCATATAAAAACCGGAACCTGCCGCATGTGCTTTTGCATCATATTCTTTCATCAGGCGGATGAATTTATCAGCCTTTTCTTCGTCAATGCAACGGTCTACAAGGTTCTGTTCAACACCACATAACTCTGGAAATTCAGCCAATAATATTTTGCCACCTAATTCCACCAACATATCCGCACAATAACCTACTGCCGGGTTGGCAGAAATACCGCTGAAACCATCGCTGCCACCGCATTTCACACCAATAGTCAGCTTATGTAACGGAGCGGGTTTACGTATCTGCTTATTGAGTTCTGTTAGCCCAAGAAATGTTTGATAAATAGCTTGTTGTATCAGCTGTTCTTCATTGTTTATCTGTTGTTGCTCGAAGGTCAGCAAGGGCTTATTGAATGAAGGATTGCGCTTATAAATATCTTCTTTTAATTGTTGAATCTGCAGGTGCTGACAACCCAAACTCAATACCGTAATTCCTCCAACATTCGGATGGTCGGCATACGCTGATAAAAGCTTTGAGAGCATATCAGATTCCTGCCTGGTGGTGCCGCAACCACCCTGGTGATTGAGGAATTTTATGCCATCAATATTCTTAAAAATACGTTCGTTATTTTTTGGCGGTGACTGACCGATACCAGGCATTGTAACATTACCTTCCTGGTACGATTGAAGCAACTGTTTGGTGAAGCTTTTATATTTGGAAGTTACCGAGTAACCAAGCTCGTTATGTAACGCTTCGCGAATGACATCAAGGTTGCGGTTTTCGCAAAAAACAGCGGGAATAAACAACCAATAATTGGCAGTGCCAACTCTCCCATCGCTACGATGATAGCCATTAAAATTTCGGTTCTCAAACTGTGATACATCCGGTGGTGTCCACTGGTAATGCTTGTTGCGGAATGAATAATCGCTGGCTGCATGCTTTGTATTCTCAACCGTCATTCTCGCACCCCGGGTAACACCGTATTGAACCTTCCCCACGAGCACACCATACATCATAACTTCATCGCCGGCATGCATGTCATGCATAAAATATTTATGCTTGGCAGGAATATCTTCCGGCAAAAAATACTCTTCATTTTCAAACACAATGACCTCGCCCTTCTTTAGGTTGTCAAGCGCTACCAGTACATTGTCGCTCGGATGAATATGAAGAATGCGCTGTTTCATATTGTAAGAAGGTAACTATGCAATTGGAAATCGAACGGCTAATGCGCGAAGTATTGCCCGGCTGGAATTTTATATACAACACTACGCAGGTATGTCATCCAATCCTTTACTTCAGTTGAATGATTGTTGATCCATATTTGATAAGCACTCGTGCTGGAAGAAGCTCCAAACAACCATTGATTGTAAGCATCAAACATACCTTGCTGTAATAACAATTGCTGATGCTCGAAAAGACGGTAATTATACGTCGGCGTTCCGCCTTTATACCAATCTAAAATAAACCGGGTGCGAATGGCGGTCAGTTGTTCAGGAGTTAAATCTTCTGTATACATGCCGCTATAACCACTATAAATAGTACCAATTTCTTTTTCAAAAGTATTTGCGCTGGCAGAAAGTGTGTTGAGTATATCTACAGAAAAAAGCTTACGATAGTTGCTAAGCAAGATGTCTTTTATCTCAACACTGCGCTTTGTCAGGCTTTCAATATTGACAAACGTTTCGCTGTACAACACAGCCCACAAAGGTTTGTTCTTTTGCGAATAATATCGCGCAGCGTAATAATAGTTACTGCTGTTGTTTGGGTCAACCTGGATTCCTTTCTCCCACATTTTGATAGCTTCATCCGGCTTGCTTTGTTGTGACAACAAATCGCCATACTCACTATATAAAACACCACTGTTTGTATATTGCTTCAATCCTTTCTTATACAGCTTTTCACAACTTACATAATCTGCGGTGGCTTTATAAGCCAAGCCCAATGTCTGATAACTCTGTACATCTGCATCCGGACGATTGGTAATGGTTTTGCCAATCTCTATAGCTTTCGCAAAGTTTCTCTGTAAGTAATATACATACGCTTCGTCTTTCAAAATGTCAGCATTGCCGGCATCCATTTCAGAAGCATGATTCAATACAAGCAACGCGTTATCATAATCGCCTTGTATGATAAATTTTTGCGCACGCATGCGCAGTGTGTCTGTGTTTGCCTGTGCAATGGCAAACGTTGAAGAAGTAACAAGCAAAAGAATAAAAGCAAAATGCTTCATCATGATTCATAAATAAGATGAGTCAATAAACCGTCTCTCAATTTGGGCTCAAACCAGGTGCTTTTCGGCGGCATTACATTACCACTATCCGCCACGGAAAACAACTGTTCAATACTAACAGGAAATAAGCTAAACGCAACTTTCATTTCACCACTATCTACTCTCCTTTGCAATTCATCCAAACCTCGGATGCCACCCACAAAATCGATCCGGTTATCGGTGCGCGCATCTTTAATGCCAAGCCATTTATCGAGAAGATTATTTTGCAAAATGCTTACATCTAACACACTGATTTCATCAGTGGCAAAACTGCTTTCCTTTGCAGTCAGCAAATACCAGCAACCATCGAGATACATTCCAAATTGATGCAAGGCATCTGGCTTTACAGCGCTCTCTTTTTTCTCTATCGAAAAATCAGCTTCTATATTCTTCAATAGTTCTTCAGGTGCATAACCATTCAGGTCTTTTACCAAACGGTTATAATCCATTATCTCCAATTGCGAAGCAGGAAATAACGTGGTTAAAAAGTAATCAGCTTCAGACGTTGCTTTGCTGCCTGATGCGGCTTTCACTTTAGCAGCCGAAGCCGCACGGTGATGCCCGTCAGCTATGTAAGTTTCGGGCACTTTTTCAGCAAACAACGTTGTGATGGTTTCTGCAATAGCACTGTCATTTACAAGCCAGATGGCATGCTCAATACCATCTTCTGCTGCGAATCGGTACACCGGGTTTCTCTCCGTGTATTTTTTAATCACATCATTAATCTGATTAACATCGCGGTAAGCGATAAAGACATTGCCTGTTTGCGCTCCTGTTGTTTTTATATGATTAATGCGGTCCTGCTCTTTTTGCGGACGCGTATACTCATGTTTTTTGATGATATTATTTTCATAATCGCTCACAGAACTTACGCACACCAAACCCGTTTGGCTTCTGCCATTCATAGTAAGCTGATACAGGTAATAACAATCTTTGCTTTCACGGAATAATACATCGCGCTTGATAAAAGCGGTCAAATTTTCCTTCGCTTTATCATATACTGTTTGCGAGTACGAATCAGTATTTTCCGGCAGGTCAATTTCGCTTTTAGTAATATGCAAAAACGAGCACGGATTTCCTTCTGCTTCTCTTTTTGCTTCTACGCTGTTTAGCACATCGTACGGCGGACTTGCTACCTGTTTTGCCAACTGTGCCTGTGGTCGTAATGCTTTAAAAGGTTTGATATCAGCCATTTATTTTATTGCTTCTAAATGAATCTTTTTTATTAAATATTTGTTATTGCTTTTCCTGAAAGTCTTTCATCAAATCAACCATTGCCTGCACACTGCTCAGCGGCATGGCATTGTACATCGATACGCGCAAACCGCCCACACTTCGATGTCCTTTTACACCAATCATTCCATTTTGTTTGCACAGATTAAGAAATTGCTTTTCTTTTTCTGCATCCTGTATGATAAAAGTCGCGTTCATCAGGCTGCGATCTTCTTTTGCAACAACAGGAGTAAATACTGGCAATGAATCCAGTGCGTTGTAAAACAAATCAGCACGCTCTTTCGCGCGGCGGGCCATTTCGGGCAAGCCACCTTCTTTCTTTATCCAGCGCAACGTAAGCATGGAAACATATACCGCAAAAACGGGTGGCGTATTCAGCAATGAACCGGCTTCAATGTGCTCGCGATAATCCATAATCGTTGGAATGGGACGAGTAATTTTACCCAGAATATCCTTTTTCAGCACTATCAGATTCACGCCCGCAGCACCGGCATTTTTTTGCGCACCGGCATAAATTAAGCTGAGCTTATTCCACTCCATCGGCTTGCTAAAAATATCACTGCTCATGTCGGCGATAAGAGGAACAGATGCATCAGGCACCTCGTGCCATTGCGTGCCTTCGACGGTATTGTTCGTAGTATAATGCAGGTAAACCGCATCATCAGGAACCGTGAAGCTCTTAGAAATATAGGAATGATTTTTATCTTTTGTAGAAGACACTTCAGCCACGTTGCCAAAAAACCGGGCTTCTTTGATCGCCTTGCTTCCCCAGATTCCGTTGTTGATGTAAGCAGCCGTTTTATCAATGTCTAACAGGTTCATTGGCACACGCATAAACTCTGTAGTGGCTCCTCCATGCAGGAACAAAACATTATAATCATCATTCAGCTCCATCAGCTCCTTTACCAATGCCTGCGCCTCATCCATTACATCCTGAAACCAGGATGTGCGATGACCAATTTCAAGAATGGACAACCCGATACCATTGAAATTGCGGATGGCTTCGGCAGCCTGCTGCAACACTTCTTCAGGTAAAATGGATGGGCCAGAATTAAAGTTGTACATCATATCAAACCAGTTAAGGCCGCAAAGTAAATTGTTTTATTACAAAGCCCTGTTATGTTAAAATGGATTTTCTCTTTCTGTCAACAGGTTATTCACATAAACAGTTTGCATAAAAAAGTTTTCTGCAAACTAATTACTTTAGCAAAATAATTACTAATAAAAATAGCAGCCGGCAACAGGTTGTAAGCCTGCTGCTGACTGAATAACAACTAAAAACAAAAACATGATTGCAATTGTGGATTGCAACAGCTTCTACTGCTCGTGCGAGCGAGTGTTTCGCCCCGACCTGACGACAAAGCCGGTTGTCGTGCTCAGCAACAATGATGGCTGCGTGGTATCGCGAACTGATGAGGCGGTTTCACTTGGTGTAACGATGGCGGTTCCTTATTTCCAGGTAAAAGATATGGTAGAGCAAAATAAGATGGATGTGTTTTCCTCTAACTACAACCTTTATGGCGACATGAGCTGGCGCGTAATGGAAACTCTGCGTCAGCTTGCGGGCAAAGACAACGTAGAAGTATACTCGGTAGATGAAGCCTTTGTGAACCTCGGCAATATAACAGATGTGCAGGACATCTGTCACTCGTTCAAAAATACGGTTGAACAATGGACCGGCGTGAAAGTAAGCGTGGGCGCGGCTCCTACGAAGGTATTGGCAAAAATGGCTAACCGTATAGCAAAAAAAAACAAGAAGCGAACAGGTTGTGTGGCTGTGTTAGATACGCCGGAAAAAGTTGCATACGTTCTTCAGCATACGCAAGTGAAAGACATCTGGGGCATTGGAAGCCGCTACGCGCAAAAAGTGCAGCTCTTTGGTATTTATACAGCTTACGATTTAAGTTTGCAAAATGAAAAATGGGCGCATGATAATTTAGGTGGTGTCGTCGGCATACGCATGATCAGAGAACTAAAAGGTGAGCCATCCATTGCAATGCGCGATCCGTTAAACAACAAGAAAAATATTGCTACGACCCGCATGTTTGGAACGCCGGTTACTCAACTAAAAGATATCCGGGAAGCCATTGCCACTTATGTTTCAATCGCATGCGAAAAATTGAGAAGGCAAAAGAGTGCAGCCATTGGTCTGGGCGTTTTTATTGTAAAAAAAGTACCGCGCGATGGGAAGGGTTATCATCATGGCGAAACGGTGAGCAACTATATAACATTGCCGCATGCTACCTGCTGCACGAATCAATTAATTAAAGCGGCTGTATCTCTTATAGAATCCATTTACGAAGACGGATTGTTTTATAAAAAAGCAGGTGTAATGCTGAGTGGTTTGGTGCCCGATGTGTCAGTACAGGCAAATTTGTTTGTACCGGCATCAACCAATAGCAGCCGCATGCTGATGAATGTTATTGACAATATCAACGCTTCGATGCGCGATGATAAAATAAAATTTGCCGCCGCGGGCGTAGATAAAAACTGGAAGATGCGGCAGGAAATGCGCAGCCCGCGCTACACAACAAGATGGGGCGAAATATGTGAAGTGCGATAATGCTCTTTTACCTTTTTCCATTAAATCTTTTGCAGTGAAAATAGGAATCTTCAATTTACTGTACTTTCAGTTTTATTAAAGCATTTTTGTTCCACTAAAAACGATTCGCTATGCTTCATCGTCGCAAATTTCTTCAGCAGTCATCTGCTTTATTAGGCGGCAGCGTGCTTGCTTCTTCCGTAGGCAACAATGCCTTTTCTATGTTTAAAAAAGTATCGCCCGGCGACCAGATAAATATTGGTGCCATTGGTATTAATGGTATGGGTTGGGCAGACGTAACTGCAGCTTCCAAAGTAGCCGGTGTAAACATTGTTGCGCTATGCGATGTAGATAAAAATGTGCTCGGCAAGCGCATGAACGACCTTAAAGATTTAAACGTGGATGCTTCTAAAGTGAAGACCTACAACGATTACCGGAAGCTGCTGGAGCAGAAAGATATCGATGCTGTCATCATCGGTACACCCGACCATTGGCATGCGCTGATTATGATAGATGCCTGCGCTGCCGGTAAAGATGTTTACTGCGAAAAGCCAGTTGGCAATTCTATAGAAGAATGCCGCACCATGCAAAAAGCAGCGGAAAAATATAACCGCGCCGTGCAGGTGGGCCAATGGCAGCGGAGCCAGCAACATTTTAAGAATGCAGTTGACTTTGTAAGAAGCGGCAAACTCGGAAACATACGAACCGTAAAAGTCTGGTGCTACCAGGATTGGATGAAACCCGGTCCGGTGGTGCCCGACAGCGCACCGCCTCCCGGCGTTGATTATGCGGCCTGGTTAGGACCTGCCGAAAAGCGGACTTTCAATAGTAGCCGTTTTCATTTCAACTTTCGCTGGTTCTGGGATTATGCGGGTGGCTTAATGACGGATTGGGGCGTTCATCTTCTTGACTATGGCTTGTTGGGAATGAATGTGAGCACGCCAAAAACCGTGTCTGCATTGGGCGGCAGGTTTGCGTATCCTGATCTTTATGAAGAAACGCCGGACACGCTGACTACGCTGTACGAATTCGACAATTTCAATATGGTGTGGGATTCGGCGATGGGCATTGGTAACGGCTCGTACGGGCGCGATCATGGCATTGCATACATCGGCAATAATGGCACATTAATATTGAGTCGCGGCGGCTGGGAAGTGATTGAAGAAAAGAAGAGCGGCAATAAAGTAAGTAAGCCTTTGGAAGCTTCTATGGATCAAGGTGTTGACTTGCACATGCAGAACTTTATAGAGGTGGTTCGAAGCCGGAAAATGAGTGATTTACATTGCCCCGTAAGCGAGGCTGTTCATATTGCCACCGTGGCGCAAATGGGAAACATTGCGTATCGGAGCGGACAAAAATTACAATGGGATTCTGCCAAAGAACGGTTTACCGATGAAGCCATCAACAAGCAATATTTCGCGAAGGAATATCACAATGGCTATAAGCTTCCAAAAGTGTAAATGTGGGCGGGAATGTTAACCTGAGCGCATAAGCTTATTATAGTCTTTCGTTGACATGTATTCCAAAATGTCGCCTGGCTGACATTCCAAAACTTTGCAGATAGCATCCAGAGTAGAAAAGCGTATTGCTTTTGCTTTTCCGCTCTTTAAAATGCTGACATTAGCAATAGTGATGTCTAATTTTCCACTAATCTCCGTTAGTGTCATTTTCCTTTTGGCAAGCATTACATCTAAATTGACAACAATAGGCATAGCTTATACGGTTAATTCAGCATCAGATTGTAATACAACACCATTCTTATAAATTTTAATGAGCCGAAGCAAAACAAGAAGAATCCAGAATTCCGGCGATGCTAACGGAATCGGTTTCTCATAGGTAAACATCCCGTTTGTTAATTGCTTTACTTGCTCACTAAACCAATCGTATCTAATAAAGTTTACGACATAGAAAACAAGCAAAAGTGCAAAGCCTGTTTGCAAGCCAAGGAGAACTTTTTTTGTGAAAGGCTTTTTATAAGAGAAGTCTTTGAAAAAGATCACAATAATAATAGCAAGCAAAAAGAAGAATAAAGCATACAGAGGATCCATGTGAGGACGCGGTGCCAAATACTTAATTTGCGGCGATATGCTTTCTACATTTATTTTTTCGGCAGCTACAATAATAACATCTGGAAACCTTTGCAAAGTATCTACTTTACTATTGACCTTTTCTATATCTGCCTTTATATATGGGTTAGTTTCTGTTAGTGCTGAGAAAAGAACGAAAAAGGTTATCAGAAGCCAGCCAGCGCAATACAGAAACGTAGAAAGATTCTCATACCAGAGTTTACCACCAAATTTCATACTCATTAATTATTTTCACAAACATAAAATATTTATCGGTAAACAATAAATATTAAACCTTAAACAATATTTTGTATTCACGATTTCTAATCTTTATATTCAATATATTATTTAACAGATGCTAAAATGATTTTAAATCTTTAACCGAATTCTTCTTTTCTCAAGCCAGCCGGCGATTTGAATAACGACCAGTGAAGTAATAACAGAGCGAAAAAAACCGCCCCAGCTTTCGTTTAGAAACTGCGGAAACCGGAAGCCTAAGATTTCGTATAACGAGTATAAAATGTATGGAATGAGGTAACAAACAAGTGTAACGGTTCCGGCAGGTTTGATGATGCTGAACCAATTTTTTTTGTGTTTGATGTCAACCAGGAAAACAATGACGGCGTAAGCGAGAACGGCAATGCCGGTGCAAAGCCCGATCCAGGAAGGCGTGTCATGAATTTTAGAGATGCCGCCAACAGGTCGGGTGATAAATCCGAGCGCAAGATTTATGATACCGAACAGAATGAGAAATGACCAAACTGAATTCATTTTTTCCTGCTGAAGTTTTGTTTGATAAAGCACAGTCACAAAAACACCAGCCATCGTAAACGCAGGCATAGAGCCGCTTCCAATAATCCAGACGTATTCACGAATCGAATGCAATGATTGAAGCATGCCGGCGTGAGCCGCTACGGAAAATGAAAAGAAAAAAACCCAGCTTACAAACTGAATCCAAAGCTTTCCCTTTGATAATAAATAAACAGGCGCGCAAATAAGATACGACCAGCCAAGCAAGCCAAGTATGCCATACCATTGCGGCTGCATTAAAATGAGTAAGTGATTTTCGTTTTCGCCTTTATATAAAAAAGCGAGGGCTATCAACATTACAATTCCGCTTACCTGCAAGAAATAACGCGTTGCCTTTTTAATAGTCTCGGGATAGTCGATCCATAGCAGGAAGAAAGCAATTGTAATCAATATTTCCCAGACAGGTTGCGGCAATAAAGCAGTAGAACTATAGTTTTCAAGGTTAACATGAAAGAAGCCCATGACGAGCAACGCAAGTCCGCGAAGCAAGATGTAAATAAGGATTTGTGGTGTGGTTTGTCCGCGTTTGATGCGGTTTTGCAAAGCAATGGGAATGGACAAGCCAAGAATAAAAAGAAAAGCCGGGAAAATAGTATCGGCAAAGCCAAGCGCATCTTCTGAAGCTTTGGCGTGTTTAATCCATTCGGGCACGTTTTCAACGCCATCGAAATCGTTGACAAAAATCATCAGGAACATCGTGATGGCGCGAAAGACATCTATAGAAAATAATCGTGGCTGTTTTAGTTGCATTGGCTTCAATTTCGAAAGATGAATGTAGCGAGAGTTTATGTAGATTGATGGTGTGCAAAAGAAGAAAAACTAAAAAGGATAATTGTAGAAAATAATAAGATAAAAAGGGATTGATATAAATGTTTTACCAAACAAAAAAGCCTCCCTTATGGAAGGCTTTCAAACTATCAAACTACTTATTGCATTTGAAATGTCTCTAAAAATTTCGTTGTAAAATTTCCTTTGCGGAAATCTTCATTCTGCATTAGTTGCAGATGGAATGGAATGGTTGTTTTAACACCTTCAATTACATACTCGCTTAATGCACGATACATTGTGTCAAGAGCTTCATCACGCGTGCGCGCTTTGGCAATCAGTTTACCAATCATAGAGTCATAATACGGAGGAATCACATAGCCTGTGTACACATGGCTATCTACACGCACACCATGACCGCCCGGTGTATGCAATACAGTGATTCTGCCCGGCGAAGGACGGAAATCATTATAAGGATCTTCCGCATTGATACGGCATTCAACAGCATGACCGACCGGTTCGTAATTCATTCCGGAAATCTTTTCGCCGTAGGCAATTTTAATCTGCTCTTTAACCAAATCGAAATTGACAACTTCTTCCGTCACGCAATGTTCTACCTGGATACGTGTATTCATTTCCATGAAGTAGAAATTACGGTGCTTATCAACCAGAAACTCAATGGTACCAACGCTTTCATAGTTAATGGCGTTAGCCGCTTTAATGGCAGCATCCCCCATACTCCGGCGCAATTCCGGCGTCATAAACGGCGATGGACTTTCCTCTACCAACTTCTGGTGACGACGCTGTATAGAACAATCACGCTCACTTAAATGACACACCGTTCCGTATTGGTCGCCCGCAACCTGAATTTCGATGTGGCGTGGTTCTTCTACAAACTTCTCCATGTATATGCCATCGTTCTTGAAGGAAGCACCGGCTTCTGCTTTGGCTGTATTATAGGCACGTTCCATTTCGCTTTCTTCCCACACCACGCGCATACCCTTTCCTCCACCACCGGCGGTTGCTTTCAGGATAACAGGATACCCGATATTCTTGGCTAATCCTTTTGCCTCATCAACACTTTCCAATAAACCTTCGCCACCCGGAACGACAGGTACGCCGGCTTTTATCATGGTTTCTTTGGCAGTAATTTTATCACCCATGCCATTGATCATGTCTGCTGTGGGTCCGACAAACTTAATACCGTGATCATTACAGATTTTTGAAAATTTGGCGTTCTCGGCTAAGAAACCATAACCCGGATGGATGGCATCTGCATTTGTAATTTCAGCCGCTGCCATAATGTGCGGGATGTTGAGATAAGAATCTGCACTTTGCGGCTTGCCTATACACACTGCTTCATCTGCAAACTTTACATGCAAACTATCTTTATCGGCAGTTGAATATACGGCAACTGTTTTTATACCCATCTCACGGCAGGTGCGAATGACACGCAAAGCAATCTCCCCGCGATTGGCTACCAGAACTTTTTTAAACACAATACTTAATTTGAAAATTAATGAATTTGAAAATTTGAAAATGATAAATACAACAAAGGCAATCTGAAAATCTGAACTATGTTTTACTACATTTCCAAATTTTCAAATTGCCTCATCTTCAAATTTATTAAGCTGGCTCAACAAGAAATAACGGCTGATCATATTCAACCGGGCTTGCATTTTCCACCAATGCTTTAACAACCTTACCGCTGATTTCGCATTCTATTTCGTTGAACAATTTCATTGCCTCAATGATGCAAACCACTTTGCCCGGCGCTACATCATCACCTACATCAACCAGGGATGGTTTATCGGGCGATGCCTTGCGATAGAAGGTTCCTATCATCGGGCTTTTTATCGTGATTAAATTATCTGGTTTTGGTGTTGCATCGGCCGCCGTAACTGTTGGCGTAGGCAAAGCTGCTGCGGTAGGAACCGTTTGCGAAACCGCAGGCAAGGTTATGGTTTGCGGAGCCACGGCCGGCGCACCCAAAAACTGCTGAACGGCTTCTTTCTTTTGTTTAATAGTAATTTTGAAGTCTTTATCCTCAATGTGCAGTTCACCAATATTACTGCGGTTAATGGTTTTAATCAGTTCCTGAATTTGTTTATAATCCATAAGATAAATCTGTTAATAGGTAAGCAAATGTTATCGTTATCAAGAAGGCAAAGTAATAATTTATTCTTTTACGCGCTCTACATATTCACCGGTCTTTGTGTTTACACGTATCAGTTCATTTTCATCTACAAACAGAGGAACCTGAACCGTGGCACCGGTTTCAACAGTAGCAGGCTTTAATGCACGTGTAGCTGTATCGCCGCGAAGACCAGGCTCGCAATACGTAACCCTTACAACAATTTTTTCAGGCAACTCTGCTCCTATCGGCTGCTCGGTTTCTGTATTGATATATACAAATACTTCTGAGCCATCTTTGAGAAATTGCGGAGCGTCAATCATGTTTTCAGGTAAAGCAATCTGCTCGAAAGTTTCATTGTCCATGAAGTTGTAGCCAGATTCGTCTTTATACAGATACTGGTATGTTTTCTTCTCTACACGAACCGGGAAAACGGTTTCTCCGCTGTTCCATGTTTTTTCGATGGTGCGATTGTTATCTACACCTTTCAGTTTAGCCCAAACTTTAGCAGCCGCACGAGCCGTTTTGTTTTCGCCAAATTCTACTATCGAATACAAGCTTCCGTCAAGTTTTAAAATCATGCCGCGACCAATATCAGACGTTGTTGCCATGTCAATCTTATTTTTAAATATGGCCGGCAA